>NZ_JAHWYN010000009.1 GCF_019351435.1 Flavobacterium taihuense | reverse complement strand
TGACGTATCGAATAAATACTCTTAGCAAACAAGCGATTGAGAATAGAATTTCCTCTATTCAACAATCGCTTGTCTTTTAAATCTTCAAAATGTCTTGTCTGCATTTTTTTATCTCAAAGATAAAAAAAGTTGTGTCCAGACGGTAGCTCAATTGAGTTGCTTTTTTTTATGTAGGTTTCTTTCTTATTTAAAGTTGAAACCAAAGATAGCACCCAGCCCAAATTGATAAGAATAGGCATAATCCTGCACTGCTACAGGGCCCCAATATCCCCAATAGGTGTCCGTGCCAGAAGGAGCAACAGTTGATATAAGATTAGCTTGAAGGCTTATAGAAACAATAGAAGCAGTTTTTATTTTTACACCTCCTTTTATTTCCCACGCAAAGTTGGTATCACTTCCTCCGTATGGACCTTCAGTAATTGCAACACCAAGTCCACCTCCTAAATAAGGAACCGCATTATTTCCGTTATCAAAGTAATGATTGCCCCCTATTAAGATATAGTTGAAAGCTCCGTCACCATTAACATCGTTAGCGGCAATTGGTACATCTACATCCATTGAAGTGTCAAACCTTAAATATTTAAGTTCTACAGATGTTGATTTTTGAGGAAAAAATTCAAATCCGGCACCATATGTAAGGCCATCTCCAATTTTAAGGTCTCCATAATCAAAGTTAACGTTATTTGAAAACGTGTAGCTGCCATAAACATCAAGCACTACTGAACCTCTATCTTGAGCCATCATACCTGTTGAAAATAAAAGCGCGATTAGTATTAATTTGTAATTTTTCATAATTTTTTGTTTTGTTTGTTTCTAACAAATATAAATAAAAAATTAAAAAGATTACAAATTATATGTTAAAGAAACTGTTTAAATGGTTTATATTTTGGCTAGTTAGGTTAATCTTGTTTTAAGTCTAAAAACAATTCCTACGAGTAATTTTTTTAATCTAAATTGGACCGTTTGTTAATTAATTATCATTTCTGGTATTTCTCCTTCTATGATTAAGTCAGCTTCAGTAGATGCAATAATATGTTCAACTGTAACTCCTGGTGCGCGTTCCAATAACTTAAACCCTTTTGGGGTAATCTCTAAAACGGCTAATTCTGTGACTACTTTTTTTACACAACCCACACCGGTTAAAGGCAAAGTGCATTTTTTAAGAATTTTGGACTCACCCGCTTTGTTGACGTGCATCATGGCAACTATGATATTTTCGGCGGAAGCGACTAAATCCATAGCACCACCCATTCCTTTTACCATTTTCCCAGGGATTTTCCAGTTGGCGATGTCTCCATTTTCTGAGACTTCCATAGCACCAAGAATGGTCAAATCGACATGTTGTCCACGAATCATTCCGAAACTGGTTGCGGAGTCAAAAAAAGAAGCTCCCGGTAAGGTCGTTATGGTTTGTTTTCCTGCATTGATGATGTCGGCATCTTCTTCGCCCTCAAAAGGAAATGGCCCCATGCCCAGAACGCCATTTTCGCTTTGAAATTCGACGTCAATTCCTTTCGGAATATAGTTGGCAACCAATGTCGGTATTCCAATCCCTAGATTAACGAAATAGCGGTCTTTTAATTCTTGTGCAATTCGTTTTGCAATTCCTATTTTATCTAATGCCATGTGCTTTTATGTTTTAAAATCTAAGATTATCTGTTTTCTAAAATCCGACGGCTATATTCTGTGCTCTCATATTTGCAGTCTGAAATCTGGGTCTGCTCCCGAAAGCCTTCGGAACTAAAATTTATTCTCTTTTTCTGGTTGTACGTTGTTCAATTCGTTTCTCATATTTTTTTCCTTGGAATATACGTTGCACCAAAATTCCTGAGATATGAATTTGGTTTGGATCTAATGTTCCAGCTTCAACCAATTCTTCGACTTCGGCCACCGTAATTTTGGCGGCACCACACATACAAGGATTGAAGTTTCTGGCTGTTCCTTTGAAGATGAGGTTTCCTGCGGTATCTCCTTTCCAGGCTTTTACTATGGCAAAATCGGCTTTGAAGGCGTGTTCCATAATGTGCATTTTACCATTGAATTCCCGAACTTCTTTTCCTTCAGCAACTTCGGTTCCATAACCGGCGGGTGTGAAAAAGGCAGGAATACCCGCTTGTGCCGCTCGGCATCTTTCGGCCAAAGTACCTTGTGGGATGAGGTCTACTTCAAGTTCACCGGAAAGCATTTGGCGTTCGAACTCAGCATTTTCCCCTACATAGGAAGAGATCATCTTTTTGATTTGTTTTTTTTGCAGAAGCAATCCAAGTCCAAAATCATCAACACCTGCATTATTGGAGATGCAGGTCAAGTTTGTGGTTTCTTTTTGAACCAATTCGGCTATAGAGTTTTCGGGTATGCCACATAATCCGAAGCCACCAAGCATAAGGGTCATTCCGTTTTCAATTCCTTTTAGTGCTTCTTGAACGGTATTTACTTTTTTGTTAATCATAATGATTTATTTATAACTATATCGATTTCGTTTATGAGTTTTGAAAATTAGTGCATTTCGATTTTCTGTGAAGTATTACTATTTAATGTATTAAAAAAAGGACCTCAATTGAAAATAACTAATTTTTAAAGCAAATTTAGTAAAATAATCACATTATTTGTTTTCAAAAATTTTATTAAATGTGGACAAACAAAAAAAGCCATTTTAGATTGACTAAAATGACTCTTTGAATTCTATTATGTATTTTTTACAATGAAAACTCTTCGGTATCTTGTTCCGGAGTGGCAGTGGAGTCTTTAACTACGGCTGCTCGTGGGGTATAACAATCTACTTTGATGGAAAGATTCTTAGGTCTTTCAAAATCTTCCTTGGATATGTTTAATCCTTTGTCATCATAGCATTTTTTCATGAAATAACCCCAAATTGGTAATGATGTAGCTGCTCCTTGTCCAAACGTAAGCGTTTTGAAATGTGCAGAACGGTCTTCACAGCCTACCCAAACACCTGTTACTAGGTTGGGTACCATTCCCATGAACCAACCATCGGATTGATTTTGTGAGGTTCCTGTTTTTCCGGCAATTGGATTTGTAAACATATAAGGATATCCTGTCCAGCGTTTGTCCCCGTTTCCTCCATTTTGAGTTCTCAATCTGGCACCAGAACCAGTTTCGGTTACACCTTCCAATAATTTAATTACTGCAAATGCGATGTCTTTGTTCAAAACGTCATGCGATTCTGGGATAGGTTCGTAAATAACTTCACCGCTTTTATTTTCAATTTTAGACAAGAATTGCGGTTTGGTATAAACTCCTTGGTTAGCAAATGTACTGAAGGCAGCCACCATATCTTCTACTGTAATTTCCACAGCTCCCAAAGCGATTGACGGCTGATTGATGATTTCAGATTTCACTCCTAATTTATGCGTCAGTTCAATTACGGCTTCTGGGCCAACTTTGTCAATCAATTTGGCCGAAACAGTATTAATTGAGTGAGCCAATGCTTGTTTTAAAGTTACCATTCCTCGATAGTTATTATCGGAGTTTCTAGGTTCCCAATCTTCGGTTACGTGGTGACGTCCTTTGCGAATGATAAATGGACCGTCAAGTATCGAATCGCAGGGAGACATATTCAATTGTTCTATAGCGGTTGCATAAACAAAAGGTTTGAAGGTAGAACCAACTTGTCTTGCACCTTGCCCTACGTGGTCGTATTGAAAATACTTGTAGTTGATACCACCAACCCAAACTTTAATATTACCCGTTTGAGGTTCCATAGACATTACACCTGCTTGTAAAAAGTGTTTGTAATAACGAATGGAATCCAGAGGAGTCATGATAGTATCTCTTTCTCCTTTCCAAGTGAAAACGGTCATTTTTGTTTTTTCGCTGAAAGTTTTGATGATTTCTTCGTCGCTTTTATCTTGTTCTTTCAATGCGGTCCATCGGTTAGACGATTTCATAGCCTGATTGATGATACGTTGTGTTTCTGCTTCAGAAATGTTTACAAAAGGCGCGTTTTTATTGCCTTTGGCTTGATCGAAAAATTCTTCCTGCATATTGGCCATGTGGGCCGCAACTGCTTCTTCGGCGTACGCTTGCATTCTGGAATCGATAGTGGTGTAGATTTTAAGTCCGTCTTTGTAAATGTCGTAATCAGAACCATCAGGTTTTTTGTTTTCTTCCACCCATTTTTTCATATAATCACGAAGGTATTCTCTAAAATAAGTAGCAGTTCCTTCTCTATGGCTTTCTAGTTTGAAATGAAGCGTGATAGGCAAGCTTTGCAATTTAAGTTTTTGGTCTTCGGTAATAAGGTTTGCTTTTTCCATTTGCAAAAGCACTACATTTCTTCGGTTTTTTACTCCAACTGGATTTTTTACTGGATTGTAAAGCCCTGAGTTTTTGAACATACCCACTAAAATAGCGGATTCGTCAATGGTTAAATCTTTGGGCTCCTTTGAAAAATAGGTTTTTGCGGCGGAACTAACCCCTACGGAATAGTTTCCAAAATCATACACATTACAATACATGGCAATGATTTCGTTTTTGGTGTATTGTCTTTCCAAACGAATAGCGATGATCCATTCTTTGGCTTTTTGTACAATTCGAAAAGGCAAAAACTTAGACCCTTCACCGTGAAATAACTGTTTAGCCAATTGTTGGGTTAAGGTACTGGCTCCTCCACTAGTTCCCAAACTGGCGATGGCTCTTAGGGTTCCTCTTCCATCAATTCCAGAATGCTCATAAAAACGAGCATCTTCAGTAGCAATCAAGGCTTGAACTAAGTTTTTTGGTAAGTCAGAATATTTTAATGCAGAACGGTTTTGTTTAAAATATTTCCCCAAAACCACTCCATCAGAAGAGATGATTTCGGTGGCAAGATTGGAATCTGGGTTTTCTAAATCTTCAAATGAAGGCATAGATCCAAAGAGACCCCAAGATGCAAACAGGAAGAATAAAGCGACAATTCCCAATCCATAAAAGTAAATTTTCCAAAATTTATTGGAATAATATTTAACATCTTTATCGATGCCTTTTGTCTGAGCGTTACTTTTTTTAATAGCCATAATCGTGTTCTAATCTTTATTTTCTATTCTAAAACCTACCTCTGTGATTCCTTCTAAAAAAGTAACTCCTGGCACTTTTCCGTTTTCTCTCACTGCTTGTTTGATATGTACTTTGTATTTACCTCTAAAACGAACATTTTCTTTGTAGTAGAGTTTGCTTTCTTTGAGATCAGTAAAGCCATCGCCTAATAACGTCCCGTCAGGTTCGGCCATTTGGTATTCTAAAGTATCTACTTTAGTATACCCATTTGGACTTTCTAAGGACACAATTAGAAACAGATTGTTGTATTTGTAATTGTTGTTATTTCTTAAATTTACAAATAAATTGTATCTTTTTGTTGAATCCAAATCAGGCAAATCAAAAGTGACTATGCTGTCTTTGTTCCAGGCGCTACCCACAGATTTATACTCGTCAAAAACTCTTTTTTTATCACATGAAAAAAGGAGTGCTGTTACAAAAAGGAGTAAAAGACTATTCTTTATTGTCATTTTTTTTAATAATTATTGGTTTTCTAGGCTGTTCTGTTTTGTTCTCAGCTGAAGGAGGACGATTGTTGTTGGGTTTCTTGCGATTATTTTTATTACGATTTCTATTTCCATTGTTGCCGTTAGGATTTTCCTTAACAGGATTCTCTTTGTTGGGAACGTTAGCGTTTACATTGCTCGGGGGACTATTTTTTTGAATAGTTGGTTTATTTGTACTATTAGGCACGATTGCATTTTCTCCAGCTACTCTAGGTTTTTTGGCTGGTTTTTTCTTTCTCTTTGGTTGGTCAAAACGAGTTAAACTTTCTTGACCCATCGCATTATTGAAATTTTGCTCTGGTTCTGCAACCTCTTCAATAGCATAATCTTCTAGTGACGAAACTTTGTTTTTTAATTTGTTTTCGGCAATAATTTCTTTGACTTGGTCAATTTTTAAAATGTGCCAATTAGCAAAATTATTGGTGTAGGCGAACCACATTAAACCTTTAAAAATGTCTTGCTTTTGACAAATAGCATCCCCTTTTTCGGTAATCAATTTGGTGTCAAATTCTGGAAAATCTTTCAAAGCATCCATGTAAGTGTCCAATTCGTAATTCAAACAACACTTCAATTTACCGCATTGACCGGCTAGTTTTTGCGGGTTTAAGGACAATTGCTGGTAACGCGCCGCAGAGGTGTTAACACTTCTGAAATCTGTTAACCAAGTAGAACAACATAATTCTCTACCACAAGAACCAATTCCGCCCAAACGAGCTGCTTCCTGACGGAAACCAACTTGTTTCATCTCAACTCTGGTACTAAATTCTTTGGCAAAATCTTTGATTAAAAGCCTAAAATCGACTCTGTCATTGGCCGTATAATAGAAAGTAGCTTTCGACCCGTCACCTTGAAATTCAATATCAGAAATTTTCATTTCCAGTTTTTGTGCAATCGCCAATTCTCGTGCACGCACTTTCATTGGTTCTTCTTTGTTTCGGGCTGTTGTCCAAATATCGATGTCTTTTTGAGTTGCTTTTCGATATACCTTCGGTACTTCATTACTCAAATGATTTACCCCCTTTTTCTTCATTTGAATTTTTACCAATTCTCCTGTAAGTGTTACAATTCCAATATCATGACCAGGTGAAGCGACAGTTGCCACAATATCACCCATGCTTAAAGTCAAATTCTCGGTATTGCGGTAAAATTCTTTTCTACCATTCTTAAATCGGACTTCGACACAGTCAAAAGGAGCTTCACCATTGGGTAAACTCATGTTCGAAAGCCAATCAAAAACAGTCAATTTATTGCAGCTATCGGTGCCGCAAGTCCCATTATTTTTACAACCCTTTGGTGAACCACCGTCTGAAGTTGAACAACTTGTACATGCCATAATGATATATGTAGTATTGCTATTGAAGCAATTTAAGTTCGTATTACGTTTAATGGGTAAAGATAGTATTTTTTTGGTTTATGTTACAAGAGCTGAAAACGCCAAATATTCATAAATTTATGCTAAAGAAAAACTATAGAAATTCGCGATTTAATAAAAACCATTGTAGTCCAAATTAGATATTTTAAACCTAAAAAATTCTCTTTTGAACCCTTTTTTGTAAATGGATTATGCCGAGTTTAATCGAATACAAAATTATTTATGATGTGTTTTTTTTTACATTTTTTTATGAATTAGCGTTGTGTTTTTGCTATTGCTTTTAGATCCATTAGTATACTCCCATATTTTTAAATAATCCTTGGTATTCAGGATTGTTTGGATCCAATTGCTTCAATTGAAGTACTGCTTTCTGTGCTTTTGTTGTGTCGTTGGTTTGTATATAAAGAAAGGTCAATGCATAATAAAGTTCAGGTGCCGATGGATTTATTGCGATTCCTTTGTTTAGCACCACTTCAGCTTCTTTGAATTTTTTGCTTTGAATCAAAAGTAAGCCGTAATTATAGTAAACCCTTGGATTGTCTGATTTCAGAGCGACCGCTTTTGCAAAAGCTTTTTCTGCTTCGGGCTGGTTGCTCATTTCGTTATAAAGCAATGCCATATTGTAATAAATACGCGCGTTTTTTGAATCGTTTTTCAAGGCTCTTTCCAATGATTTTAAGGCTTGTTCATTATTTCCCTGCAAATTGTAAGTTGTAGATAAATTAAGTAAAGCATAATTCATTTGGCTGTCTTTTTTCAATCCTTTTTCATAATAATTTACCGCATTGCCATAATCCTTCAGCTTAAGGTAGTAATCAGCCAGCATTACGTTTCCGACAGAAAAATCGGTTTGATAGTGCAAATATTTTTTTAGCTCTTTGTGCGCGGCCACAAAAGCATCTTTGTGCTGACTTGGTATTTGTTCTTGGGGAATAGTAATATAAAGATCGGCTGCCGCTATTCTCACAGCTCTTACTTTATCCGAGAGTAAATATCCTACTTGATTTATCCAGCTCCTTGGCTCAAAATTTGACAGACTTCTCAATGAGCGGTATCTTACTTGCGCATCTTTATTTTTTAAAGATTTTAAGAGTATATTTAGGCTAGGTTCTGTTTGAATGTTCCCCAGATAAAAAGCGGCAGTTGCTTTAATTATGTCTGGTGTTTGACTGTTTTCAATCAGTTTTATCAGGTGCGCTTCACTTTTTGAGTCCAATTGACTTCCCGGAATAAGATCATCGGAAAAATGGTATTTTCTTTTTGGCCCATACCATTTTACTATTGCATCAGCTAGATACTTGTTTGATTTTTCCTGATGACAGCTGCTGCAGGCATTTGGCGTTCCATACTTTTCGGATAAGTCTGGCCTTGGCACTCTGAAACTGTGGTCGTGTCTCAAATCGTTACCCATATATATTTTTCCTGGCATGTGACAGCTCACACAGAGTGCAGATTGGCTTCCCACAGGATGAAAAGTATGAGTAGGTAAATTGTATTTTTGCGGATTATGACATTGTAAGCAGGTCTGATTGTCTATTTTTTTTAGTTTTGTCGAATGCGGATTATGACAATTACTGCATTTTACCCCCTTGCTGAACATTTTGCTTTGCAGGAATGAAGTGTAGATATAATCTTCGTCATCAATTTGTCCATCTGCAAAGAAATTCTCTGTATCGGGAATCTGCGGAATATAATTGTCCATGATTTCATTGCTCCGAATATGATTATTGCTAATCTCAGATGCCCGGGCATGACAAGGAGCACAAGTGTTTATCTGTTCAAGCTGGTTTCCGTTTTTAATCAATTTAAGAAAACTGCCTTTTATTTTATTACCGTCTTTATAATCTTCGTTCTTAATGTAATCACTGTGCTCCTTTCCAGCTCCGTGACAGCTCTCGCAGCTCACATTTATGACACTATAGCTCGTTTTGTAAGTATTTGTTTTGTCATCATATTTTTTTTGGAGATTGGTCGAGTGGCAGGAAGCGCACATCGTATTCCAGTTTTGAGAATTTCCAGTCCAATGCAGCCAGTCGTGTGAAGAGACGGTTTGTTTGGCATATTGGTTAAACCACTTTTTTTGTTTGGTGTCCCAACTCACCCTTGGAACCTGTAGTCTCCCTCCTGGGAATTCAACCAGATATTGCTGTAATGGAGTAAAACCGAAGATGTATTTTACTTCGTAATCATGATTTTTGCCATCCTCACCCTCTGTGTTGATGAAATATTTGTTTCCTTTTTTAAAGAATCTGCTGGTAACTCCGTCGGCTATATGAGTGATGTTATCAAAATTTCCCTTTACTGTTTTTTCCGATGGCGGTAACATTGACATAAAATGATGTGATTCTTTCCATTCCTTATGCTCTGCTTTGTGACATTCTTTACAGGATTGGTCACCTACATAAGTACTTTTTTCATTCGATATTAAACTGTATTTTTCTTCTTTTGAAGAATAACTATCTACTATAAAAATTCTAAATGCAACGAATGAAAGGAGAATTAAAATAATAAATAAGACGTACTTACGCTGCATAAAACAAGATTTTGTTTAAAAATAATTTCAAAATGAGAATAGGATTCGGAATTATAATTCAAGTGTTTCACTATCAATTTAAGATGAATATTTTAATTTATTGATTTTGTATTTTGAAACGTCTGATAGGTAAAGATAGTATTTTTGGGTTAGGTTACAAGGAGTAAAAAAGCCAAAAGAGCATAAAGTTATATATACGAAAAAAGAAGATTTTTTTTACATCAATAATAGTTTTGAGGAAACCAAAAAACAATCGCCTTTGTATTTTGTAATCATTAAATTTAAGTATAAACAATTGTTAATATGTGTTTTAAATGTTAATTAATTATTTCTTACGGGTTGTTGCTTTTTTTTTATCTTTAGTACTTTCTTTTCTAACAGTTTTTTTATATAAATTCTATTAATTTAAAAATTCAGTAATTATGAGTATGAAAATTGTATTATCATTTGTAACAACAGTATTACTTTATCACTGCAGCTACGCACAACAGCCCACTTTTAAAGGAGATGTAAAATTAGATGTCCGGGAATCGAAAGCAGACTGGACGCCATACATTCGCAAAAAAGCCCCAGAAGGTTCGCCTAACGTTCTTATCATTCTTTACGATGATACAGGATTAGCGGCATGGTCACCTTATGGAGGAAGAATCAATATGCCAACGATGGACAAATTGGCTGCCGATGGTTTGACGTACACCCAATGGCATACCGTAGCACTTTGTTCGCCAACTCGTTCATGCATCAATACAGGTCGTAACCATAATTTGAATGGAATGGGTTCTATTACAGAAGGAGCTAATGGATTTCCGGGTTACAGTTGTCAATTGCCTCCACAGGCAGCTACGATGGCACAAATTCTTAATGATAACGGATGGAGTACTTTTTGGTTAGGAAAAGACCACAATGTTCCCGAAACCGATCTTTCTGCGGGAGCGAATAAAAGTCAATGGCCTTTGCAGCAAGGTTACGATCGTTTTTATGGATTTATTGGTGGAGAAACAAACCAATGGTATCCTGATTTAACTGAAGACAACCACGCGATCGAACAACCGTATGGTCCTGAAAAAGGATACCATTTATCTAAAGATTTAGCGGATCAAGCGATTAAGATGATTAGTGATCAAAAATCGGCCAATCCTTCTAAACCTTGGTTTATGTGGTTTTGTCCAGGAGCGAATCACGCACCACACCAGGCGCCAAAAGATTATATTGCAAAATACAAAGGAAAGTTTGATGATGGTTATGATTCGTATCGCAAATGGGTATTACCTCGTATGATTCAAAAAGGAATTTTACCTGCTGGTACTAAATTAACAGAGTTTAATCCGATGCCAACAGATCAGGCTGCTCCTGGTGATTTTGTGCGCCCGTGGGATAAACTTAATCCAGATGAGAAGAAATTGTTTTCGCGTTTGTGTGAGGTGTATGCTGCTTTTTCAGAATATACCGATGTTCAGATTGGCCGTCTTATTGATCATTTGAAAGCAACAGGACAATATGATAATACCGTTATTATGTATGCTTCTGACAATGGAGCGTCTGGAGAAGGAAGCCCTAGTGGTTCTGTAAATGAGAATAAATTCTTTAATGGTTTTCCTGATGAATTATCAGAAAACATGAAATTAATTGACGAGTTGGGGGGACCCAATACTTACGAGCATTATCCAACCGGATGGGCAGCAGCCTTATCCACTCCTTTCAAAATGTTCAAACGTTATTCTAATTATGCCGGAGGAACAGAATGTCCGTTAACGATTACTTGGCCAAAAGGAATTAAAGCCCGAGGTGAAATTCGCAATCAGTACCACCATGCGGTAGATATTGTTCCGACTATTCTTGATATTTGTGGGCTTGAGATGCCAAAGGTGTACAAAGGTGTAGAGCAATATCCTTTATCAGGGGTTTCTATGAGATATTCTTTTGATGCCAAACCGGATACTCCAACTCAAAAACACGTACAATATTACACCATGCTGGGAACTCGTGCCATTTGGCAGGACGGTTGGAAAGCAGTGGCTGTTCATGCACCACTTACTGGTAAAGGTAAATTTGACCAGGATAGATGGGAATTATACCACGTAGATGTGGATCGTTCCGAATCAGTTGACTTGGCCAAGAAAAATCCCGAAAAACTGGAAGCACTGAAGAAATTGTACATGGAAGAAGCGTTGAAAAATAATGCCTTGCCTCTAGATGACCGTTCTGCTACCGATATACTAACTATTGAGCGCCCTACAGAAGAAAAAGAAAGTGATAGCCATACGTATTATCCTCATACCAGTTCAGTACCAGAAGCCGTAGCTGCTAATGTTAGAGGAAAATCATATAAAATTGTTGCCAATGTTGAGATTAAAGATGCTAATGCTTCTGGAGTGATTTTTGCTCATGGTTCTCGTTTTGGAGGTCATAGTTTGTTTATCAAAGACCACAAATTGTATTATGTTTATAATTTCCTTGGAATTACGGAACAGCAACTAGTATCTTCTGAACCTGTTAAAGTTGGGAAATATACAGTTGGAATGGAATTCACCAAAGAGAAAGCTGGAGAATACAACGAATCCATTGGTACTGCCAAATTGTATGTAAATGACAAAGAAGTAGCCAAAAATAATATGAAAGCACAAGTAGGTAAATTTACGCTTGTTGGTGATGGTCTTTGTATAGGTTATGATAGTGGTGATCCTGTAAGTAAGCTTTATTCATCACCGGGCGAATTTGAAGGTGGAAATATTTCTTTCGTAACGGTGAGTACAGGTAAAGAGCAATATCTTGATTTGGAACGAGAAGCGGCGAGAGCTTGTAGTAAAGAATAACTATGTTAAACAATAATGAATTTTTATAGTTTATATAGATTCATAACCTAAAAAAGAAAAGAGGTTATCCATTTGGACAGCCTCTTTTCTTTTTTAGGTTTTAATAATTCACATCTGAAAAACGATATTTAAAGCATGGAATTAAAAGGGACTGTAGAAAGCATAATTAAAATGGACAGTATTTTTTCATCAGTGGGATTGGAATACAATAATCCAAAAACCGGCTTGTTATTGTATATTTTTAATGTCATGATTTCTTGACCACTGATTTCAATGTCCATTTGGTTTCCAGCTTTGCTATTTTCAATGATAAAAGGCACTTTGTTTAATTCTCCTTCAAGACTGAATGGTATTGTTTGTCCATTTTGCCCCGAAAATGTATTATTCCAAAATTCAGGCATCTTGCTGATGGTCGATTCGTTTTTACCATCCCAATATTGTGAAAAGTGTTTTTTTGAATCTTTTCGGTCTCCCATTGTAATTTTAAAACTGCCAATGGTGTCTTTTTCGCAGAGTATGTAATTCTTTTTGGAGTCGTCCAAAAATCTTTTGGTTCGCTCTGATCCACCTTCATGAATAATGGTATTTCCTACTTTCCAATCCGATTCTACCCTGTTTTCTTCAGTAAAAGGAATTTCACACGAATAATGTTTGTTTTCGTTGATGTTTAAAAACCCAAATTTTGTTTTATAAATCTTTGCAGTAATTTGATCTGTTGGTAATCCAAATAGTAAATTAACAGCAACATTTGTTATATTATCCCCTGTTTTACTGACTCTTTTTACTTTTTTGGTTGTACTGTTTTGAATAATCCATTCTTGTTTTAATTGAAGTTGCTCTATAATTGAGTCGTTTTTAGTAACGAAGTTTAACTTTTGAATATTGGGGAATTTCTTGTCAACATCCAAAAACAAACAGGCAGGAATTACTTTTAGTTTTAAATCTTTTTCAGGAGTGCTGGAAAAGAAATTTTGCAAGGCCCTATCAAACGCCTGCAAAAAAGAGTCAGTAAGTGCTGGAATTTTGCGAAGTAAAATTTGTCCATCAGGAATGGCCTCTCTTTGCATTTCGAAAGTCATCTCATTCGAAAAAATTTCAGAACCATTAGTACCATCAACGATTATGGCCTTGAAGCGCATATGATATGGAGCATAATCTAGGTTTTCGAAAAAGGGGCTGGAATCAAATAGTAAAGACAACATATTCTTTTTCTTATCCATCAAAGGATACGGCCCACTATCAGTCACCTGAAAAAATAGATGCCAATTGCCTGGAATTCCTTTTTTTAATTCTGTCTTAAGTTTTGGCGTTTTGTATGAAGGTTCTATTTGTTTTAACTTCCATTGAGGCTCTAGGACGGTTGCATTCCACCGGCTGCTTATTGCTGAAACAATACTTTGTTTCATTTTTTTTGCCAGTATGGAATCCTCTGCCAAAACAACGCGAGAAATTAAACCATAATTTGTGGCTTCTTTGACCCAAGGGTAGTAGTTGTATTCCATTTTTTCAACCCGAATCACTTGTTTATCTGTAGATTGAGAAAAAGAACTATAGGTCAACAAGTAGAATAAATAAGTTGCGAATGAGTGGATTGTTTTTGTAATATTAAAACTGCTTTTCATTATATTTCTAATTAAATTAGTACAGTTTACTACTATCAAAGATACAACTTTATGGAATTACTTAAATTACTTAGGTTTCTTTCACCGAAATGATTTTCACTGGACAAGCTTTGGCAGCCAATTCACAACTTTCTAAAATGGTGTGATCGGGTGATTTCAAAGTATAAAAACCTTTGGCATTTATACTTTTAATCAACACCGATTTTCCATCCTTTTTGGACATTTGAAATTGAACGGGTGCCATTTCCACACAATAATTGCACCCAATGCATTTATCTCTTTGTAGCGTTACAATAACCATTAGGCTTCTACAATTTTATATAATTTGTCAGACATACGGATTCTGAAAGGCAATTTGAAAGTGCAATCATCTCCTTTTGTTGCTTTTTCTGCAGTTACATCATTCACATACATCTCTTCGATAACCATTTCCTGAGCTCCGGTGCTTGGTCCTGTCACCAATATTCTGTCCCCAACTTTAATGTCGTAGGCTTCGATTTTGAATTGGCCAATTTCCGCTTTTGGGAAAAAGTGGGTTCCTTTCCCCACATACACTTTCTTTTGGGTGGCTACAGATCCCGAAACATCGCTCCATTCTCCCAATTCCTGTCCGAGGTAATAACCCGCCCAAAAACCACGATTGTAAACGGTATTCAGCGCTTCCATCCAAACCGCTACTTTTTCTTTGGTAAAAGTACCTTCGTAATAACTGTCTATCGCTTCTCGGTAGGTTTTAATTACAGTGGCCACATATTCAGGTGCTCGGCCGCGACCTTCAATTTTCAGGACTTGAATACCCGAATCAATCACTTGGTCCAGAAAATCCAGCGTGCATAAATCTTTTGGAGACATCATGTATTCGTTGTCCAATTCGATTTCAAAACCAGTTTCCTGATCGATAACAGTATATTTTTTACGGCAATTTTGTTTGCACGCTCCACGGTTTGCCGATGAGTTATTCGAATGTAGACTCAAATAGCATTTTCCCGAAACCGCCATGCACAATGCGCCATGACCAAAGATTTCGATTTCCACCAATTTGCCGTTTGGTCCTTTGATTTGCTCTTTTTCGATTTGTTCCGTGATTTTTTTTACTTGACGCAAACTCAATTCACGGCTCAAAACCATGGTATCTGCAAATAAGCTGTAGAATTTGATGGTTTCGATGTTGGTAACGTTCAATTGGGTCGAAATATGAACTTCTATCCCGATTCCTCTCGCCATCGCAATTACGGCTTGGTCGGAGGCAATTACGGCGGTGATGTTGGTTTCTTTGGCTTTGTTCAACAATGTTTTTACGACTGATAAATCGTGGTCGTAAATGATGGTGTTCAGCGTCAAATAACTTCTAACGTTTTTGGCTTCACAACGACGGGCGATTTCAGGTAAATCATCTATTGTGAAATTGACCGTGGCACGGGCGCGCATGTTCAATTGTTCTACGCCAAAATATACAGAATCGGCGCCATTATCCAATCCAGCCTGAAGCGACTCAAAGTTCCCTGCGGGAGCCATAAGTTCTATTTTATTGATTGTTGTCATGATAAATTAATTTAGAATTTTATATAATTTATCAGACAATCTAATTCTGAAAGGCACTGTGAAGGTTACTTTGTCGCCTATTTTGGCTTGAGTGCTTTCGGTTCCGTTAACCAACATTTTGTCTAAAACCATTTCTTGGTTTCCGGTTGTTGGCCCTACGATTAAGATTTTATCACCCGAATTCAATTCTTGGTTTTCTATGGTGAAAAGGCCCACTTGCGCTTTTACGTAATAATGTTCCGCTTTGCCAAGTAATGCTTTTTTAACTTTTATCTTTTTGCGAATATCAGTTGTTTTTGGAGCTGTTGCCAAAGCTGTGTCTGTCAATTCTCCAGAATGTTTAAATTTTAAACTTTCCGATTTTCCTTTTCTGAAAACTTTATTTCCAACTTGCTTTCCTGTTCTCAATCGTACTTGATCGACCAAAGGCATATGGATAATTTCCAGACATTCGGTAGAACAACAGTTTTCCATGGCTGTTTTGCATTCGTCACATTGAATAAACAACAAATGGCATCCGTCATTTTCACAATTGGTGTGATTGTCGCAAGGTTTTCCACATTGGTGGCATTGCGAAACGATATCGTCTGTAATTCTTTCACCTAAGCGATTATCGAAAACAAAATTCTTTCCAATGAATTTGCTTTCCAAACCTTCTGCTTCAATTTGTTTGGCGTAATTAATGATTCCGCCTTCTAATTGGAAAACATTTTTGAAGCCTTGGTGTTTGAAATAGGCACTTGCTTTCTCACAACGAATTCCACCGGTGCAATACATCACTAGGTTTTTGTCTTCTTTGTGATCTTGAAGTTGCTCGTTGATTATCGGCAGACTTTCTCTAAAAGTTTCAACATCGGGAGTTATGGCACCTTTAAAATGACCCACTTCACTTTCATAGTGATTTCTAAAATCAACTACTATCGTGTTTGGATCATCCAGGATTTCGTTGAATTCCTTGGCTTTTAAGTGAACTCCTTTGTTAGTTACATCAAATGTATCGTCGTTCAAGCCATCTGCAACAATTTTGTGACGGACTTTGATAGTTAGTTTCAAAAAGGCGTGATCGTCATGTTCTACGGCCACATTCAAACGAATGCCTTTCATAAAATCATAAACTTCCAGAGTTTCTCTAAAAGCTTCGAAATTTTCGGCAGGAACATTCATTTGGGCGTTGATGCCTTCATGGGCAACGTAAATTCGGCCCAATGCATCGAGTGCATTCCAAGCAATAAATAAATCGTTACGAAATTGTGTGGGATCTAGAATTTTGGCATACGCATAGAAAGACAACGTAAGACGTTGTTTGCCAGCTTGATCAATAAGCTCGGCTCTTTCTTCTGCGCTTAAGGTGTTATACAGTTGCATGCTATAAACGTTTAAGTGAGAAAATATGTTGTGAGTTCTAAATGGAAGAACTCAAATCGGGTGCAAAATTAGTGAACTTTTGTGATTTTGTATGCTAATTAGCGGAATATTGTGATTTCTGATTTTAGACTTACCCTTTTTGATTTTTAGAAGTGAAAACTAGGTGTAAAATATTTTAAATCATTAACCCGTTAGTTAGGATTATTTTTAACACATAGAAACATAGATTTTGGTAGCTCAAAAGTAGGCGTTTCACTTATTTAAAATACACATAGCTTTCTATGTGAAAGAAATGTATTTCTTTTTTGTGTTCTTTTTTTAAATAAAATCTATGTTTCTAATTAAAATTTCATGAATTACACCCAATAAATCTTAAATCAAAAATCGTTAATGTGCATTCTTTAATTCTTTGGTTGCTTCAACAACTAAATCGTCTACTGCTACAAAACGGCTAATGTGTCCGAGAAGATCTTCAAGGTTTTCGGAACGTAAGATGTCTCGAACTTCGGAGCGGGCTTCGGCAATTTTTAAGGATATATTCTTTGCTTTCAAATCGATAAAAAGTTGTTTTAAAAAGCGGGCACCTGCAATATCAATATGAGGGGAGGAGTTGAGGTCCAGTATTATTGTTTTTAATGTGCTAATTTCACTGTCGATTTTGAGCCATAATTGTTCTTTTATAAATTCACAATTAAAATATAAAATAGCCGATTCAATACGAACAATTAATACTCCTTCAATTTTTTCGTTATCCGGATGTCGTGCCATATCTGTATAACGTTTGGTGCCTGGTATTCTGCCCAAGAAAGCGACATTTGGTGTAGAGGTTGCTTTGATTAACAGCAATAAAGTTACTATGGCTGCCAGTAAAACTCCGGTTAGGATCCCCCAAATGAGTACTCCGATAAGGGCTATCATGGCAACATAAAATTCTTGTTTGTTGATTTTGTACAAATGTTTCATTTCCTTTAGATCAAAAAGACCTCTGATGGCTACCAAGACTATCGATGCCAAGACTACAGTAGGTAAATTTTGTAAGTATCCTGTTAAAAACAGCAAACATATTGCAATTGTTACTGAAGCAAACACTAAGGATAATGGTGTTTTGGCGCCAGCAGTATCATTTACGGCAGATTGTGACAATCCTCCAGCTACGGGGTATCCCTGTCCGAATGCTACGGCAGCATTGGCTATGCCAAGAGCCAGTAATTCTTGCCGAGGGTCAATGTTGTATCCGTTTTTTTGTGCCAATGTTCTTCCTGCCGATACACTTTCGATATAAGAGAGTAAAAAACAAGCCAAAGATAATGGAAGTACTCCGTCTACATCGCGGATGCGGAGTGAAGGCAGATGAAATTCAGGCAGTCCGGTTGGGATAGCTCCGACGGTTTTGAATCCTTGTATCCCTAATGAGGTGGTCGAAATAAGTACTATGGATGCTATTACAATTATAATGGCCACTGGTCGTCCCGGCGCTACTTTTTCGCCAATAATTAGAATGATAATGGCAGAAATTCCGAAAATAAAAACAGCAGTATTCATGTCCGGAATTTGGTGAAAGAGAAAAAAAACTCGTTCTAAAAAATTTTCCCCACCGCCTTTTACTCCAAATAATTTGGGTAATTGGGTTAAACCTATGGTTATAGCGGCACCCGCTTTGAAACCAACCAAAACCGTTTCACTAATAAAATTGATAATACCACTCAATCTTAGAAAATAAGCAAGTATTGCCATTACTGCAAAGATCAATGCAGTGAGCGAAGCAATATCTCCCCAACGTTGTATGTCACCATGAGCCAGATTCGCAATTGTTGTGCCTATAAGAAGCGAGATTGCAGAGGTGGGGCCAATAGCCAATTGTTTGCTGGTTCCTAATAAGGTGTAAAAAAAACCACCAATGAGATAACCATAAATTCCGTATTGAGGAGGCAATCCAGCAAGTGTGGCATAGGCGAGCGAAACAGGAATTCCATAAGCAGCCAATGTTATTCCGGCAATAAAATCACTGTTTAATGTTTTGGTATTGTATGCTGCAATCCAATCAGCTGGAGGGAAAATTTTTAGTGCCATAATTCGAAATTAAATAGAGGAGATTATTTTTTTTCGTCTAGTAATGCTTTTTTAACAGCATTTAATTCGGCTATTTTCTCAGCACTTACTTTTGGATATTCTAATTCCATTTCATCCAATGCGTGAATAATTGCCGAAGCAATGGCGATTCGTGCATAAGATTTATTGTCGGCAGGAATCACATACCAAGGGGATTTTTTGGTCGAGGTGTTTTTTATCAATTCCTCATAGGCATGCATATAGTCATTCCAATATCCTCTTTCTTTGGCGTCTGCAGCACTAAATTTCCAGTTTTTGTCTGGATCATCTACACGCTCGATAAAGCGTTTTTTTTGTTCGTCTTTGGAAACATTAAGGAAAAACTTGAGTACAATAGTTCCGTTTCGGGTTAGGTATTTTTCAAAGTTTCGGATGTCTTGAAAGCGTTCCTCCCAAATGTCTTTAGTGACTAATTTTTCAGGTAGTTTTTGGCCTTTTAAAATTTGTTCATGTACGCGTACTACTAAAACCTCCTCATAATACGAACGGTTGAATATTCCAATGCGGCCCCGCTCTGGTAAATGTTTTTGGCAGCGCCATAAAAAATCGTGGTCTAAATCCTCGGAACTTGGTGCTTTAAAAGAAGAAACTTGACAGCCTTGTGGATTTACACCAGACATAACATGTTTGATAGCCCCATCTTTGCCTGCCGCATCCATCGCTTGAAAAACAAGGAGTAATGACCATTTGTCCTGAGCATACAGTATGTCCTGCATTGCTGCAAGCGCATCAACCCCCATTTGCAAGGTTTGATTTACCAATGGTTTTCCTTCTTCACCTAAATTGAAACTGGCTTTGGTTTCGTAATCTTTAAGCTTAAAGCCATCCCCATCGCCAACACAATATTGTTTTGAAAATTTTTTAGCTCTTTGAATAAGTTCTTTTTTACTTAAGGAAGTTATATCAATTAACTTTTCCTCGAAGTCATTCAATTCTTTTTTATTGCTTTTAGACATGATTTTAAAATTTAATGTTATTAAATGGTTGATTGAGATTAAAAAATAATTAATATTTTTCCGATGTTTTGAATTGTAGAAACCAATGAACTAATTTAGTAAAAATATAATAGCAGGAATTATTTATGAAAAGAATAAATGTGAAATTCGGAAGTATAATTTAAACTAATAATAAATTATTTATTTTTTTATTAGTTATTAAGAATTATTCGCTTGTTTTTTGTAATTTACTGCCACTGATAAAGTTTAATCAGTATTTTTGTTTCTACTAATTTTAATACTAATTTTATGAATGCATTGAAAAAGGTTAAAATATTTTTTTGTGTTATGGTTTTCTCATCCTTATGGATTTCTTGTAAAAAGGAAGCTGCGCCGCAAGCCAAACCACTCGAAATATCGGTTGTAAAAGTGCTGCAGCAGGATGTGAGATTGGAGTCGGAATTTACTGGACAAACCTTTGGGCAATCCGATATACAGATTAACCCTAGAGTTGATGGTGTGATTGAAAGTCTCAATTTTAAAGAAGGAAGTTTAGTGACTAAAGGACAGTTGTTATATACCATCGATCCATTGCCTTATCAAGCAAAATTAAACGAGGCAGAAGGATCATTGGCTGAGGTTGAAGCTCGATTAGCAAAAACCAAATCAGATTATGATATGATGATTCCATTAGCCAAAATGAATGCAGTTAGTCAAAGGGAGTTAATATCAGCAAAAGCAGCTTACAATGCTTCTGTAGCATCTATAAAAGCGGCTTCGGCGAATTTAGAAAACGCAAAAATAGAATTAGGATATTGCTCAATTGTTGCCCCAATTTCAGGATTGATAGGGATATCAAAAGTTAGGGCAGGGGATTATGTCCGCCCGGGTGCCGCATCCGTTTTAAATACCATCTCTGATTTAGGGGATGTGAGAGTTCGTTTTACTTTAAGTGAGCAAGAATTTCTTCGTATTTATAGAGAGGTCAATAAGAAAAATTCATCATTAAAAGGAGCTGGACAATCAATTTCACTAAAATTGTCAGATGGATCAATTTATCCACAAACAGGAAGGATTAGTTTTGCTGACAGACAAATTGATCCTACAACTGGAGCAATTACATTTGAGGCATCATTTCCAAATCCTGATAAATTATTGCGGCCAGGTCAATATGTAAAAGTTGGGTTGGTCACTGATGTTCGTGCTAATACATTTCTAATTCCTCAACGATCAGTAATTGAAATGCAAGGTATATACCAAGTATATGTTTTGGGTGATAGTAGTAAAGTTCATATGCAAATTGTTAAACCAGGACCCGCCTATAAAGATGGTTATGTTATTGAAGATGGTTTGAAAACTGGAGATAAAATTGCAATGGGTGGTACCTCTTTGTTAAAAAATGGTAGTGTTATTACACCAAAACTAATCGAATGGCAACCAGGTCAGCAAGAAACAGCGCCAACTAAATAATTTAGCTAATATATTAATTATGGGAGAATTTTTCGTTAGAAGACCAATTGTCGCTATGGTTATTAGTATCATTATAGTGTTACTAGGGCTATTGGCATTACAAAAAACACCAGTTTCTCAATATCCTGATATTGTTCCTCCAGTTGTAAAAATAACAACAAGTTTCACAGGAGCCAATGCTTTGAATGTGGAACAAGCTGTGGCAACACCTATAGAACAAAAGGTTAATGGTGTTGAGAATATGTTGTATATGAAATCCATCAATACTTCTGATGGAGCCCTAACACTTGAAGTAACTTTTGACGTGGGCACCAACTTAGACAATGCCAATATGCTTACTCAAAATCGTCAGGCACAATCGGCTCCATTTATGCCTGCAAGTGTTAAACAACAAGGGGTAGTGGTAAAAAAATCGCTGTCTTTCCCATTGATGTTGTTTACTTTAACTTCCAAAAACCCTAAATACGATGCAAAATTTTTAAACAATTATGCGAGTATTAATATCGCAGATCGATTAGCTCGTATCAAAGGAGTTGGTGAAGTTACGCTCTGGGGTAGTGATTATTCGATGAGGGTTTGGTTGAAGGCTGATGTAATGTCTAGACTAGGTGTTACTGTTGAAGATGTTAAAAATGCTTTGAATGCCCAAAATATGATTAGTCCAGGAGGAAAGTTTGGGTCTCAACCTGCACCAATTGGCACTGAATTTACCTATGGTGTTACACTCCAAGATCGATTGGTTACTGAACAACAATTTGGTAAAATTGTTGTTAGAAGTAAAGAAGACGGAGCTGAAGTGCTATTAAGTGATATTTCTCGCATTGAATTAGGTACTGAAAATTATAGTACAAATGCTCGAAGAAATGGTAATCCGGCTGCTGCAATTACGATTTTCCAAATGCCAGGAAGTAATGCATTGGAAGTAGCTGCTGAAGCCAAAGCAGCAATGAAAGAAATGTCTCAGAGATTCCCTAAAGACATTGAGTATCAAGAATCATTAGACACCACCCTAGCCATTACAGCTGGTGTAGAGGATATTGTTCATACGCTTTTTGAAGCAGTATTATTAGTTATCCTTGTGGTTTTTATTTTCCTTCAAAATTGGCGTGCTACCTTAATCCCTTTGATCACTGTGCCAGTTTCATTAATTGGAACAATTGCCGTTTTTCCTTTATTAGGATTCTCCATAAACACTCTGTCCTTATTAGGGTTAGTGTTGGCCATTGGTATTGTGGTCGATGATGCCATTGTGGTGGTGGAAGCCGTAATACATCATATCGAACACGGTAAATCCCCTAAGGACGCAACAATTCAGGCTATGAAAGAAGTTTCGGGACCTGTAATTGCTATTGCGTTGATTTTGTGTGCTGTATTTATTCCTGTAGCAATGACTCCCGGAATTACCGGACGTTTTTATCAGCAGTTTGCTATAACCATTGCCGTCTCGGTGGCATTCTCTGCATTTAGTGCTTTGTCATTAAGTCCAGCCTTATGTGCGATGCTCCTAAAACCCACAAAACCAGTCGAAGAGCAAACAGGATGGTTGGCTAAATTTTTCACAGGATTCAATAGAATTTTTGAAAAAGTTACTGGAGGGTATCTTAAAGGGGTGAATTTTTTTGCTAAAAAATCGATGCGTATAGTTGCAATGTTAGGAGTTATATTAATAGCAGTTACATTTTTAGGAATAAAAATCCCGTTAGGATTTATTCCAGAGGAAGATCAAGGGTATGTTTTGTTAAATATACAATTACCACCATCATCATCTTTACAACGCACAGAAGAAGTCTCTAAACAAGTAGATGCTATTTTGAAAAAGGAGGATGCTATTCTCTCTTACACCACAATTAATGGATATAGTTTACTTACGAGTTCGAATCTTCCTAATAATGCATTTATTTTTATAGCATTAAAACCTTGGGAAGAACGTTCTTTTACAGCCAAGGAATTTACGGATCAATTGAATGCTAAACTAGCAATGCAAGTAACCAAAGGAACGGCTTTTGCATTTGGGCCTCCTGCAATTCAAGGATTAGGAGCTTCGGCTGGTTTTAGTTTAATGTTGCAGGATAGAGGAGGAAATACGCCAGAATATTTGGCGCAACAAACGCAATCTTTTATTGCAGCTGCTCAAAAAAGACCTGAAATTCAACGTATTTACACCACATTTAATGCCGCAACACCTCAAATAAAATTAGAAATTGATAATGAAAAAGCGATGAAATTGGGTGTGCCTGTTTCAAGGGTTACGGAAGCATTAGGAGCCTTTTTAGGAGGAACTTATGTAAATGATTTCAACCGATTTGGGCGTCAATATAAAGTGTTCTTACAAGGGGAAGCTTCAGATCGTGTTAAACCTGAAAATTTAAATTTAATTTACATTAAAAACAATAATGGATCTATGTTGCCAATTTCTACGTTGGTTACAGCTACCAAAGTGACGGGTCCAGATTTTACAAATAGGTTAAATTTATTTAGATCAGCCGAAATTGGTGGTAGTGCAAATGAGGGTTACAGTAGTGCGCAAGCCTTGGATGCTCTGGAAGAGGTGGCTAAAGAAACGCTTCCAAATGATATGAGTTTCGATTACATTAACTTGTCGTATCAGGAGAAAAATTCGCCAGGAGGAAGCTCAGTGTTTTTAATGGCATTGGTATTCGTGTTCTTAATTTTAGCAGCACAATACGAAAGTTGGAAACTACCTTTTAGTGTATTGCTTGGAGCACCATTGGCTGTGTTTGGAGCGTTTTTAGGTTTGTTTTTGGCACGATTTACAAGCGACGCTTATGTGAATAACGTTTTTGCTCAAATTGGATTGGTACTGCTGATTGGACTAGTTGCAAAAAATGCTATTCTTATCGTTGAATTTGCCAAAGAAGAACACGAAAAGAAAGGTGTGCCTCTGTATGAAGCGGCAATGGTATCAGCAAAATTGCGTTTCCGACCTATATTGATGACTGCTTTTGCATTTATTCTTGGAGTTGTACCCTTGCTTACCGCTACAGGAGCAGGTTCTCAGGCTCGTATAGTTATGGGAATGGCTGTGTTCAGCGGGATGCTTATAGCCACTATCCTTGGGGTATTAATTGTGCCAGGTCTTTATGTAATGATTGAAAATATTGGAAAAAAGAAAGATGTGGTAGCCTTAAATGATAATAGTATTGAATCAAAAACACCAGATCATGAATAGTAAATCAAAAATAATTGTCATCATTCTTATACTTGCTATACTTCCTGTCGGTTGTTTAGTTGGGCCTAAATATAATAAGCCGGAAGATCAAAATGCAGAAACTTTTCGAAATGGTCCAACAAATGTTGATACCTTGGCTTCTGTTGTTAATGTAAAATGGTTTGACTTATTTAATGATGATGTTTTAAAAGATCTAATCAACAAAGGGTTAGTCAATAATTATGATATGAAAATTGCTATGGCTCGAATTGATCGCTCCAGAGCTGAATTAGGCTATACGAAAGCCGATTTGTTGCCAGCAGTTGGTTACGGTGCTAATTTGAATAGTAATGAAAAAATGGTTCCCACTTCAAATGCTTCAGCTTCTCTATCTTGGGAATTGGACTTTTGGGGGAAAATTCGACACGAAAATAGAGCGGTTCAAAATGAATTATTTGCTAGTGAAGAAGGCCGTAAAGTAATACTTTCTAATTTGGTCAGTGATATTGCGGTAGCCTATTTTCAGCTTCGCGATTTTGACAATCGTTTGCTCATTTCAGAAAAAACTTTAGAATCTAGAAAAAAGGCATATGATATCATAAATAGTAGGTTTAAAGAAGGCTATGTTTCCGAAGTTGATTTGGTGCAAATCGCACAGCAAGTTGCGATTGCAGAAGCTACTATTCCAGCTATTCAGCGTCAAATAACCAATTTTGAAAATATAATTTCAATTTTATTAGGACAAGCTCCCGGTCCAATTCAAAGAGGTAAATCTAATCTTGAACTTCAAGTAGCCAATGAAATACCTGTCTCAATTCCGTCCCTACTATTACGTAATAGACCCGATGTGAATCAGGCAGAAAGAACCTATATGGCAGCAAATGAAAGAGTCGGAGTTGCTCAAGCAATGCGTTTTCCATCGTTTAATATAGCTGCAATTGCTGGATTTGCAAATAGTTCGATAAGTTCATTATTTGATGGTTCTTCATACATACAAAACGCAAGTGCAGGTGTCACTGGTCCAATTTTTAATTTTGGAAAGAATAAAAGAAGAGTTGAGATTTATCGTCAAATTGCCGAGGAATCGAGACTTACTTATCAAAAAACATGCATAGTTGCTGTTGCTGAGGTAGAGCAATCGTTGCAAGATTTAAAAACGTATAGGGCAGAATGGGAAGCAAGAAATAAACAAGTTACGGCAGCTAGAAAGAATTTGGAATTATCAAGTGCAAGATATTATAATGGGTACACTTCATTTTTAGAAGTTTTAGACGTCGAGAGATCTTTATTTGAGGCCGAATTAAGTCTGTCTGAACTTACACAAAATCAACTCAGTTCTTCAATAAAATTGTACAGAGCTTTGGGTGGTGGTTGGAACTAATCCAATTTTTTAAACCCATAAAAAAACCATTCGCCGCGGCGAATGGTTTTTTGCTTTATTAATATTTCTTAGCAATACTCGTTGAAAGCATCTTTTAAGTTCTCTGCAATAGTTTCGGCTGGGCGTCCTTCGATATGGTGACGCTCTAGCATGTGAACCAATTCACCATCTTTGAACAAGGCAATGCTTGGAGAAGATGGAGGGAATGGGAACATGAATCCTCTTGCAGCTTCTACAGCTTCACGATCTACACCTGCAAAAACAGTTACTAGATTTGATGGTTTTTTGTCATTGTCTAAGCTCATTTTTGCGCCTGGACGTGCATTTCTTGCTGCGCAACCACAAACAGAGTTTACTACTACAAGTGTGGTTCCTGCTGATTTTATGGCACTTTCAACAGCGTCAGCAGTATGTAATTCTTGAAAACCAGCAACTGTTAATTCAGCTTGCATTGGTTTTACCATTTCTTCTGGATACATATTTTTTATTTTAAGTTTAACTTTTAGAATTGCAAAGTTACAAAGTTTAGTTGCAAGAACTTAATTTGAATTATAAAGTTTTGTTATAGTTTGATTGCTATTAGTTTACTTTAAAAACGAATCGGAACAGTGCTTTTATGAAAATTGCTTTCGGACATTTTAAAATAACACGTAAATCTTCTAAAAAGGATGTTTCTTCATCTAGGAATTTGAATATAAGTGTGGGGTTGCCTTTTTGAAAAAGGGAAGAAAATATCAAAGAACCTAATTCGTTATTACGGCTTAGGATGTTCAATAGTAATAAATCATAATACCAGAATTTTGTTTTTTTATGAAAGGATTTAAAGTCTTTTTCTGTTTGAAGAAAGGCAACTAATTCAGTTGATTTTTTATCCGAATTTTTAAAAGTATATCCTGTACTGGCTTTTGTCCATCCTCCAGCGGTGCCAATATTCAGTACGCGTTTGGTGTTTTTTTTCCAAAAAGGGAAACAAGTCATCGGGATACTTCCTTGCTCTTTTTCAATAATTTCATAATTTTCAGCTCCTAATTTAGCGAGATACTCCTGAATTTCTTTTTCGTATTCTTCTATTGGAAGCAGATCTTTTGAAAACAGCGTGTATTCTATCAAAGCTTCTTTTTTTGATGCTGGCAACACATACATAAAACGGGTATTCCCTTTTTGAGGAACCGAAAAATCCATAAAAGTTGCCTGATCCGGATTGAATATATCTGTTTCGGTTTTGACAAACCAACCTATGAAATGTTGCTGTAAAACTGGATATTTTTGTTGGGTTTCAACGAATTCTTTTGAGTAAATACTGTTGTACAGCGATTCACAAGTGTATCTATTTGTGTCCGTTCCGACAAAAACGTGAGTGACTAATTCATTGATGTCTATGACTTTTTCATTCAAAAAAGTAATATTTTTTTGCTTCAAAAGGATTTCAAAAATGAAATTGTAAAAATCCAACCCTCGAATCTGATTGTATTGATAGGGTTTTAAATCTAAAACTCGCTTAAAATTTACATCAGCAAACAAGGCTGAATTCCATTTTTGACTTATTATGGAATCCCAAATAGTTTTGTTTTTATCCCAAAAGCACCAAGTTCTGTCGTTTGTTTTTTTGGTATTCGAATCTAAAAGTAAAATGGTTTTGTCTTCAAATTTTTTAGAACAAACCATTTTATAAACTGTCATCAAAGTTGCTAATCCGGTACCGGAAAAAATGTAATCGAAATGTTTTATTTGTGATGAAATCATTCTCAAAAATAGTTTATTATTCGTTTAATTTTTCTAATACAATTAAAAAATCTTTGGTAGGAAGGTAATTGCTTTGTTGAAAAACGATATCATTTTGGGCATTCAAAATACAAATTGTTGGATAAGAAGTTTGATTGTTTATCGTTGCCAGTTCATGAGCCAATTCGTTAATTCCTGCAGTATTTCCATAAGTTTTGAAAATGAATTTTCTTGATTTGAAAGTAATTGCACGTTTTTCTTCGGCATTTAATGATACAAGATAAAAATTTTCGTTAAGATTTTTAATGACTTCTTTGTTTTTGAAAGTACTGTTTTTCATCGCTTGACAATATTTGCACCAATCCGTATGGATAAACATGATTACTTTCCTTTTTTGAATGGTTTGTAAACTGTCAATTTGTTCGAAGGAATAGGTTTTCAGTTGTGCAAAACCATTTGGAATTGCCCAAAAGAATATCAATAGCATGTAAATCCATTTCTTCATTTAAAATAAATTATATCGTAATCCGAAGAATCCCCTAATTCCTTGATTTGGTCCGTAAACATAAGTGGTGTCAAATGTTAAACCATAAGGATTGTCCAGAGTTACCAGTACTTTTCCGTTTGGATCGTATTGCACATTTTTGTCAAACGGATCTTCGGTTCTGGAAATCAGGAAAGGATTGTTTTGTTTTGGAGTAAAGTTAAGCAGGTTTTTGATACCAGCATATAGTTCAAAGCCTTTAATTCTGGTGTAAGTAAACTGTATGTTTTGCAAACTGTACCAAGGAGAGTATGGACTGCGGGGATCTGTCTCACTCAATAATGGTAACTTCATCGGGCTATACACATTCCCAGTGTAGTCAATGGCAAGATCCATTTGCTTTATTTTGTAGGAAGCACTCCACGTAGCCGTGAAATTCTCGGTTAGGTAAGGTCTTGTTTTTATTCCGTTTTCTATATTGGAAACATCCATATATGTGGCCCCAAGTATGAGTTTTAATCCGTTGGTGAAATTTGTATCAATATTACAACTGATTCCCTGACTTAAAGCATAACCGTCTATGTTGTTATAAATAATTTTGTTTGGGTCTGTTGCATAATCAGATACTATTTTATTGCTGAATTGGGTATAAAAAGCGGTAGTTTCGATGCCAAAAAATGTGCCGTTATTTAAGTAGATTTTCTTGATATAATTAAAATTAGCATTCATTGATTTTTCAGGATCCAGATTGCTGGCAATAACCACTT
Source organism: Flavobacterium taihuense (assembly GCF_019351435.1). Taxonomy (GTDB): domain Bacteria; phylum Bacteroidota; class Bacteroidia; order Flavobacteriales; family Flavobacteriaceae; genus Flavobacterium; species Flavobacterium taihuense. The sequence goes on along the minus strand of NZ_JAHWYN010000009.1, from coordinate 135,464 downwards.
CTCTAGACCCAGTCAAAGCTGCATGGTCTTCGGTGAATAAATTGACAACCCTAAAACCGGTTCCAGCGTTAAATCGCAGAATATTGTTTTCGTTAATTTTTAATTTATAGGCTATTCGAGGTGTGAAAATATTGCCGTGAATTGAATTGTAATCGTATCGCAAGCCGAACAGTACTTTGTGTTTCTCGCTGAACGTAATTTCATCCTGGGCAAATATTCCTGGAAGCCATGTTTTTTCAGGATTGTTTTCGTTTAAAAGCGAGGTAGATTGCGTATTGTCATCATAATAGGTGTAACGTGAGGCTATACCAGTCAGTAAATCGTTTTTGCCTATTTTTTTGTCCCAAGTCAGTTGAAGAAATCCAATTTTTTGATTCGCAATATAGGAGGTTGTTCCATATCGACTGTCTTGAAAATGTATCGTTCCCGAAAAGGAAAGCATTAGTTTTTCGGTGGTTGGCAATTGGTAACTTCCTAATAATTCGCCTCTTTTGGTATAAATGCTCTCTCCATAAATTTCATCGCCCCCACGGTATTTTTTCTCCCAATTTACATCACCGCCCCAACGATCTTCATACATTCCCCGAACGGCAATTGTGAATAATTGGTTTTGAGGCCTGTTGAAATTCCATTTATTGAAAAGCGAAATTCTGTTTTGAGTCGTTACATCCGTAAATCCATCATGGTCATTGTCTATGGTTTGGTTGTAATTGTAATAATTTAGTCCCAATAGAGAAGTTGCCTTTTTAGTAATGTTAAATTTAATTCCCAAATCAGCATTGGTTTCTAGCCAAGAAGTAGTAAATACATCAAAAGAAAAAAGGGGAGCATTAGTTGGGTTTTTGGTTATAATGTTGATTAAACCCCCTACGGCTTCACTTCCGTACAAAGAAGATGCGGGGCCTTTTACAATTTCGATGCGTTCCACCAATGAATTTGGAATCCCTGACAATCCATAAACAGTAGATAAACTGCTCACTATCGGCATTCCGTCAATCATCACCGAAGTGTACGGACCTTCGAGACCATTGATGTGAATGTCTCCTGTATTGCAAATGCCGCAGTTGAGTTGCGGTCTTACTCCGTTTACATTTTGCAACGCTTCATAGATGCTGGGTGTTGGGTTTTTCTTGAAAAAAACTGGGGTGTAGACTTCAACAGGAACGGCACTTTCAAGTCGTTTTACAGCTTTTAAAGTTCCGGAAACTACAACCTCGTTGAGTTCATTGTCTTCTATTTGTAATTCAAAATTCAATTTAATTGTTATTTCGTCTTGTTTTGTGAGGTTTTTTCGCTGGGTTTTATATCCTACAGCAGTTACTAGTATTTTATAGTTGCCTTTTGGAATTTTTTGAAAGGCGTAGATGCCTTTGGAATCTGTTTGAGTGTTGTAATTGGTTCCTATTATCTCTACGGTTGCATTTTCAATTGGGGTTGATTTGTGCATAACTATTCCTTCTATAGTTTTGTTTTCTTGACAGTATATTAATTGAATTGCGAGTATTATTATAAACGAAAATAATTTTTTCATTTTATTAAATTAAATTTTAGACAAAGCTAAAAAAATAATTTCATTAATGTAAAGTTATTTTATATATTTGTTTTTTAAACTATTAAAAATGTCCAAATCACTTGAAGAAGTAAACCAATCGGTCTCTACACAAAATAAAAAAACAGTACTTAAAAAAATATTGGCCTTTTTTGGTCCAGCCTATTTGGTTAGTGTAGGCTACATGGATCCTGGAAATTGGGCGACAGACATCGCCGGAGGTAGTCAGTTTGGGTATGCTTTATTGTGGGTTTTGTTAATGAGTAACTTAATGGCGTTGCTGTTACAAAGTTTAAGTGCCCGATTAGGAATTGTTACACAACGTGATTTGGCGCAAGCGTCACGAGAAACCTATTCGAAATTCATTAATTATATTCTTTATTTTCTTGCCGAAATTGCTATCGCAGCCTGTGATCTTGCTGAGGTCCTAGGAATGGCTATTGGTATCAATTTATTGTTTGGAATTCCATTGGTAGAAGCAGTAATGATTACTGTTTTGGATACCTTTTTATTACTTTTTCTAATCAATAAAGGGATACGCAAAATGGAAGCTTTTATCATTGTATTAGTAATGATTATTGGATTGTCATTTATATTTGAAATGATATTTGCCCAACCCGAAATGGGGAAAGTGCTTTACGGTTTGATCCCTTCTTTACCTAATGAATCGGCACTTTATATTGCTATTGGAATCATTGGGGCCACTGTAATGCCTCACAATTTATACCTTCATTCCTCTCTGGTACAAACCAGAAAATTTGACCGAAGTCCTGCAGGAATCAAGCAAGCTATAAAATATAATTTTATAGATTCAACAATTGCTTTAAACTTGGCTTTCTTTGTTAATGCTGCTATTTTAATTTTGGCGGCAGCCACTTTCTATAAAAACGGAATGTTTGAAGTGGCCGAAATTCAAGATGCTTATCGTTTTCTGCAACCGATATTAGGAACGAAATGGGCACCTATTTTGTTTGCAGTAGCATTAATTGCTGCAGGTCAAAGCTCGACGGTTACAGGAACGTTAGCAGGACAAATTGTGATGGAAGGCTATTTGAATTTGCGAATTCAGCCTTGGGTTCGCCGAATCATTACACGTTTAATTGCGATTGTACCGGCCATAATTGTCATTTTGATTTTTGGTGAAAGCGTAACCGGAAAAATGCTGATTTTGAGTCAGGTAATTCTAAGTTTACAGTTAGGGTTCGCCATCATTCCGCTTATTCATTTCGTGAGTGATAAACGAAAAATGAAAGGTTTTCATATTAGCAAAACCACTCAAATAGCCTCATGGATTGTGGCTTTGATTATTGTTTCGCTTAACGCCAAATTAGTTTATTCTGAAATTCAAGGATGGTTGGAAACTTCAGAAAATCCATTAATTCTTTGGTTAACAGTTGTGCCTTTGGCAATCAGTTTCTTGATTTTATTGCTTTATATCGTAATTAAACCTTTTGTGACGAAATCAAAACCGGATATTCAAAACCATTCTCCGCATCTTTTGGCTTTGAAGTTTTCTTCAACGGGAACCTATTCTTATAAAAACATTGCTGTTTCGGTTGACTTTTCCACTGCAGATGAAGCCGCTTTAAACCATGCTTTTGAATTGGGAGGAATGGATGCAAAATACACCTTGATGCATGTGGTTGAAACCGTTGGCGCTATGATGTATGGCAATGAAGCTGATGATCATGAAACCACAATAGATGAAACGCTATTGCTGGAATATAAGGAAATGCTTTCGCAAAAAGGCTTTAAAATCGAAACAGAATTAGGATTTGGAAATCCAACGAAGATTATACCAACAATAATTAATAATGGCAGTTTTGATATTTTGGTCATGGGAACGCATGGGCATACAGGCTTGAAAGATCTAATTTTTGGAACCACAGTTGACAAACTGCGCCATAAAATTTCAATACCTTTGTTTATTGTAAAAAATTAATTGCAATTGGAAAAATCAATTTCAATTGGAAATCTGCAATCTTAAATCATAAATCTGCAATCTAAATCGCATGACTTTCTCCGAAGAAAATTATCTTAAATCCATTTATCATCTTACCACTAGTTTAGACAGTGAAGTAAGCACCAATGCTATTGCAGAAATGATGGAAACCAAAGCTTCGTCTGTGACCGATATGCTTAAAAAATTGTCTGAAAAAGACTTGGTCAATTATAAAAAATACCAAGGGGTTTCATTGACGGAAAACGGAAAACTAGCTGCCAAAATGATTGTTAGAAAACATCGTTTATGGGAAGTTTTTTTGGTTGAGAAACTTGATTTTTCGTGGGATGAAGTGCATGATATTGCCGAACAATTGGAGCATATAAAATCTGAAAAACTGATTAATAAGCTTGATGATTTTCTAGGAAATCCAACTGAAGATCCACATGGCGATCCAATTCCCGATGCGCAAGGTCGAATAATTGCGATTGAAAAGCAATTGCTATCTGAGTTATTGGCTAATCAATCAGGAATTTGTGTGGGGGTGAAAGACAATTCTTCTGATTTCTTGAAGTATCTGGACAAACAGCAAATTGGTTTGGGAACTAAAATTGTAGTGGTCACAAAGGAACCTTTTGATTTATCCTTAAAAATAATAGTGAACGAAGTAGAATTGTCTATTTCTAATAAAATTGCAAGTAATTTGTTTGTGAAAGTAGTTTAGGATTGATATGATTTTGAACTTTTTGATTCAATATATTCAACTCAGAGAATAATTTATTAAGTTTTGTTTGCTATATTTACACTGCAATTTTAAATCGTAATAATTATGAAAATAAGATTTTTAACTATTATAATAATAGGAATGTGTTTGTCTGGTTTGACCACTTTTTCTCAAAATGAAGCGGCTGCGGGTGAATTGGGTTTGCCTGGAGACAATTTGGATCTTTATGCCGTATTGGATCTTTTTCAAAAATCAAAAACGATTGAAGACTTCGAAAAGTCATTAAATGACGAAAAGAAGAAAATAAATAATTTGGATTTAAACGACGATAAAAAAGTTGATTTTATCAAAGTAGAGACCAAGAAGGATGGTGATGATTTTACATTTATCCTAAGAGATCCTATAAGCAAAACTGAAACGCAGGATGTAGCTGTCATTATGGTGTCAAAAGACAAAAATAAAAAGATAAGCTTGCAAATTATTGGAGATAAAGATTTATACGGAAAGGACTATATTGTTGAGCCTAGTGCAAAAGGTAGCGGTGGAGTTACAGCCAATCCAGCCTATACAGGTGCTGACCCAGTTACCGTGAATGTACCAGCCTCGACTACCACAATAGTAGTTGAGCAAGCCCCAATTGTGCAGTATGTTTATTCGCCTGCTTATGTGCCGTATTATCCTCCGTATTATTACGGGTATTATCCACCTTGGTTTGGATTCGCAACGGTGATGGCAGTTGGTATTTATCGTTCTAATCATTATTATTACCATGGAGGAGGCTATGGTTATCACAATACAAATGTTTATGTGAATCATAATAATTACAATAATTACAATAATAATAGCAGAAACACTTCTAATCGAGTATCGCACAACAACATAAATAATAGTAGGAATAATATTAATATCGGCAATAATAACAACAGAAATAATAATTCGTCAAGAGACGCAAATAGAAATTCTGCCTCAACGCGTGATAATAAGTCTTCAAGTCGCGATGCGAATAGAAATTCAGCTTCAACACGTGATGCTGGAAGGTCATCTACTTCATCAAGACCTTCTGCTTCTAATTCTATGAGTTCTTCCCGTTCCTCAGGCTCGAGCTTTAGTGGGGGCAGTGGCGGTTACCGTTCAGGCGGCGGCGGCGGCGGCTTCAGAGGCGGCGGAGGCGGAAGAAGACGTTAATGTTTTTTTCTATTTATTTAAAAAACAACCATACCATTATAGCTAACCCCGACAACAAATTTTGTGGTCGGGGTTTTTGTTTGGAAATGCAGAGACAATATCATTAATTTAAGGATTTCTTGATCTGCTTTCCTTTGAAGAAATTTACTTTTTTTAAACTAATCCAAAGTAAAGGCAAAGTCGTTAAGAAGCAAAGAAAGTAGTTCTAAATTTTGCGTCCTTGCGCCTTGGCGAGAAAAATAAAAATTTAACTTGATGACATACAGTGCTAAGGTTTGCTCCGAATTTTCAGTAATGGTTTTTTAAGCTAGGTTAGGAGATAAGTTTGACAGTCCAATAGATATAAAAAAGGCTACCCAAAATTAATTTCGGATAGCCTTTTTAGAAAGAAGGGGACTATTTTTAATTGTTTGGCTGATCAGATGCGCTCATATCTCTTAGGCAAACATATTTACCGTCTTTTTTTACAAATAAGCTCATATAATTTCCAGAGTTTACGGTAGTATCTGTAGAATCAACTACTTTGTAATAGCCAAGTTCAACTACTTGTGCCCCATCATTTGATACAAAAACTTCGCTAGTTTTAAACGAAATTTTGTGCCCTACAGAAGTAGAATCTCTATGGGTTTTTAAAAATGTAACGATTGCTGTTTTACCCACTATTGGTTTGCTGTTTTGCGGGTAGGTAATGGCATCATCAGCATGATACCCTATATTTTTCACAATCCCAGCATTGTAAGTATCAGCAAATTCATTCTCCTTGGCTTGAATTTCTTTTTTGATTTGGTTAGTGTCAATAGTAGCTGCTACTGGTTCTTCTTTTTTGCAGGCAATTAATAATAACAATGCACTTGATACAACTAATCCTTTAATAAACGGTTTTTTCATAATAGTAAGTTTTTTTTAAATATAGGCATTAAGTAATTGAAAATTAATGACATAAATTTAAGATAAAAAAATGTAATGAAATGTTTTTTGTACTAGAAATTCGAGTATTTCGTGTCTTTTTGCTTTAAGTTTTTAGAGTATTTTGTGTTTTTTGAGCAAAAAAAGAAGAGAAAGAAGATTAGTTTTAAAAATAATAGGTGGAAAATAACCAAAAGTAAAGCTTTAAAAGTGCTTAATAGAAGTCATTTGCTTACTAATAAGGCAAGTTCATTTTGATAAGAATTGAATTTTTATGAATAAGTTCAAAACTTAAATTAACTACACCCACAGTCTCCGCTTCCACAATTTTTATCCGATTTTTTTTTGAATAAAAACTTTCGAATCAAAAAAGCAAGGGCAATTACAAGTATAATGAAGGCAATTATTTCTTGAATCATAATGTGCTATTTTAGAATTTGAAAAGCAATTAAGGCAACTATATATGCCAAACTACTCATGAAAACCAACTGTCCAGCGGGCCACTTCCAAGAGTTGGTCTCCTTTTTTGTAATGGCAAGTGTACTGGCGCATTGCATGGCAAAAGCATAAAACATCAATAATGAAATTCCTGAGGCAAAATTGAATATTTTTTCGCCCGTTACTGGATTTACTTCTGCCGCCATTTTGTTTTTTATGGTATTTTCATTGTCACTTCCGCCGACACTGTAAATTGTTGCAAGTGTTCCAACAAATACCTCTCTCGCCGCAAAAGAACTGATGATGGCAATGCCAATTTTCCAGTCGTAACCCAAAGGAGAAATTACAGGTTCTATGGTTTTTCCCATTAAGCCAATATAAGAGTTTTCCAGTTTTTGCGAAGCAACAGCATTATTGAACTCGATTGGCGACAATGGATGCGCTTTGGTGTTTTCTAATATTATCTTTTCTGCATTTTTGAACTGTTTTCCAGGGCCGTAAGAAGCCAAAAACCATAATATAACCGATATTGCCAGAATGATTTTTCCAGCCCCAAAAACGAACGCTTTTGTTTTTTCGATTACGTTAATGGCTACATTTTTGAACATTGGTAATTTATAATTGGGCATTTCGACCACAAAGAATGTTTTGCCTTTCACTTTTAGAATAATATTCAAGATATATGCAGCTAATATTGCCGTACCAAATCCAATAACGTACAAAAGCATTAAGGTCAGTCCCTGTACATTTAATATTCCCAAAACATAGGTGTCCGGAATAACCAACCCAATAATAATCGCGTAAACAGGAAGTCGTGCGGAGCAAGTGGTAAACGGAGTCACTAGAATTGTGATTAAACGTTCTTTCCAGTTTTCGATGTTTCGAGTTGCCATAATTGCTGGAATGGCACAGGCTGTTCCTGAAATTAAAGGAACGACACTTTTGCCCGATAAGCCGAATCTACGCATGATTTTATCCATTAGGAAAACCACACGGCTCATATAACCGCTTTCTTCGAGTATGGAAATGAATAGAAATAAGAAAGCAATTTGTGGAATGAATATTAAAATGCCGCCAATTCCGGGAATTATTCCTTGAGAAATCAAATCGGTCAGCATTCCTGGAGGCAAATGTTCACCTGCCAATGTACTTAAAGTGGCAAATGTACTGTCGATAAAATCCATAGGAATTTTAGACCATTGAAAAATTGACTGAAAAATCACAAACAGAATAAGGAAGAAAATAACGTAACCCCATATTTTATGGGTCAATATACGATCTAATTTACTGCGGAAGTCTTTGGCAACACTTGAATCTATTTTTAAACCAACTTTTAATACGTCGTTGATGAACTGATAGCGTTTGATGGTTTCTTTTTGTTGCAATCGTTTCAAATCCGAATGCGATTTGGTAAATGAACTGCGAATTTCGTTACGTTCCAGATTCAAAAAGTTGACGTCTTGGGTAATAACCAACCACAATTTATACAACAATTGGTTGGGGAATGCTTGGCGAAGGCTATTGAAATATTCGGCATCAATAATCGAAGCGTTTAAGCAAGGTTCACTTGAAATGGTTTTGTAACTAACGATTAAATTTTTTAATTCTTCAATTCCGTAGCCTTTTCTGGAACTTATCAACGCAATCTTGGTTTTTAAGTGTTCTTCGAGATAAGGAATATCAAGTGAAATACCTTTGTGTTCCATTCTATCGGCCATATTGATGACTAAAATGGTCGGTATTTCAAGGTCTTTTATTTGGGTATAAAGGAGTAAATTTCGTTTCAGATTCTCCACATCGGTAACCACCAAAGCTACGTCAGGATAGAGGCGGTCATTTTTGTTAAGCAAAAGTTCAATAACAACACTTTCGTCAATAGAACTTGCGTTTAAACTATAGGTCCCAGGTAAATCAAGAATATTCGCTTTGATATTGTTGGGCAGTTTGCAAAAACCCATTTTTTTCTCCACAGTAATTCCGGGATAATTCCCTACTTGTTGGTTCAAGCCTGTAAGTTGATTAAAAACCGAAGTCTTTCCTACGTTTGGATTCCCGATTAGAGCAACGTTTATGTTTTTTAAACTCATTTTTGTTTGTTTTTAATGAGTTCCACGTTAATAAGTTTGGCAGTTTCAATGCGAATGGCAAGATGAGATCCGTTGATATTTAAATACAAAGGGTCTCCAAGGGGTGCAATTTGAAGTAATTCGACTTCATTACCTGGCAAACAGCCCATTTCTAATAGCTTTAATGGAATAACATCAATATCAAAATCCAGTATAATGGCTTTTTGGCCTTTTTTGAGAGAATGTATCGTTGTTTGCAAAGCTTATTTAGATTGAATTAAGATTACAAAAATACATTTTTTATTATAATTAAAGGTGATAATTATCAGTTTTACTCATTTTTTTCATTGGTGCAAAGCCAATTAATATCTTCAATCAATCGTTTTATGTCCTCTTTCTTTGTACCGTCATAAAAACCACGGACACGTCTTTTTTGGTCGACCAAAACAAAATTCTCAGTATGCACCATATCGTACAATTGGTCAGGTCTGCCTAGTTTTACAGCCAAATAGGATTTTCTGGCCATGGTATATATTTCTTTTTTGTCCCCAGTTACCAGATTCCACTTTCCGTCAATGACACCATATTTTTTTGCATAAGTTTTTAAAGCTGGTACACTGTCTGTTTCAGGAAAAACGGTATGGGAAAGCAACATTACTTTTGGATTGTCCTTAATCGCCTTTTGCACATCGATCAAGTTGGTGGTCATTTTGGGACAAATAGAACCGCAAGTGGTAAAGAAAAAGTCCGCCACATATACTTTTCCATTGTAGTCTTTTTGAGTAATGGTTTTGCCATTTTGGTTTACAAATGAGAAATCGGCAATGGTGTGGTATTTGCGAATGTATTGTATAGTAGTGTCGACCAATTCTGGATTCACATCGGCAGGATTGTAGATGGGCAATGTTTTACTAGGTTTTAAAGCACCATAGAACAAGTAAAGGGTTATAATGGAGAAAAGCGATACAATACCAATATAGATTCTGTATTTTTTTAGAATAGACAACATAATTTTAATTTGGTGCAAAATTAAATAAAAAAATCAACCCCTATGAAATTTAAAGAGATATAAGATTATTCACTTTCAATGCTTTTTTTTCAAAACATGTTCTCATTATCTGAAATTAATTAATCTCTGTTATAGGCTCAATGCTATTTCTCTTTTTTCGCATGGCATAATTAATCAAATACAATCCGATTAAAGTGATACTGCCGCCAAAGACAATTGCCACGGTTAATGGTTCACCAAAAATAAAGGAACCCAAAATAACGGCTACTATCGGATTGACATAAGCATACAAACTACTCAACTCAGTAGGGAGTTTTTGCAGGGCATAAATAAAAGCGATAAAGGTTAATACCGATCCTATGATGACCAAATAAGCTATTGATAACCAAGAATTCATTGGGATTTCAGAAAGTGGAATGCTTGCACCTGTGGCACCTACAAAGGCAAACAGGAAAATACTGGAAATAAACATCTGTAATCCTAAACTAAAATAAGGATTGAAACTAGCCGCTTTTTTCTTGGTATATAAAGTCCCAAATGCCCAAGTAATCGTCGCGGCTATCGAAAGTACGATGCCAAATTGAAAGTCAGGTTGTAAAAAATCGAGTAGGTGTTCGTAAAAGATAACACAAACTCCACCAAAACTAATCACAATTCCCAAAATTGCTAATCTGGTAATTCTTTCCCCCTTAAAAATACTGATAAACACAATCCACAAAGGAACCATGGCACCAATAATGGCACCCAATCCGCTACTGATGAATTTTACACCCCAAGTGCTGAGTCCGTTACTTAAAACAAAATTGAGCAAACTAAGGATAATAATGGTTTTCCATTGTTTTCCTTTTGGCCAAGGCGTTCTCTTCAATAAGAAAAAGGTAAGATATAAGGAGCCACCAATAAATTGTCTAATTCCTGCGAGTTGTAAGGCCGGCATGTGTTTGACACCTTCTTTGGAAGCCAGCCAAGTGGTTCCCCAAAAAAAACTAACCCAACATAAGGCCAAAATGGGCAATCCAATGGCATTAACTCTTGACTTAAAAGCGGTTTTTATTTTTGTTCTCAACTTATAAATTGGTTTTAATAAAGGAATAACCCAAAACGTTTTCTATTTTGCTGCTCAAAATTAGTTTTTTAGCAGATGGCTCGCAATGGTCAAATTGCGGCAAAGGTAAGCCTAATTCGGTTGCTTTTTGTGTATAATAAGTTTCTCTTGTGGGATGAAAAGGGCTGACACCATTGTAGATTTCGTCCCAGGAATTCGTAAGTAATATTTTTAGGATAATCCCAATGCAATCCTCTTGGTGAATGAAGTTAATGGGAGTTTCCGGATTTTCCAGATTTGTTTTCCCGGCCATAGACTTGGTTGGATTTCGGTCTTCACCAATGAGTCCGCCAAAACGCAGAATCGTAGTTTTGAAATGCGGATTGTCTCGCAAAAGCGATTCTCCTTCTAACAATTGTTTACCACTTTCGGTATCGGGTTTTGCAATGGTTTCTTCTGTTATTGTTGCGTTGGTTTCACCATAGACCGAAGTGGAACTTACAAAAAGTACGTTCTCAATTGTCGATTTTTCTATATATGGAATAAGTGTTTTTATTTTTTCTACAAAGACCTTTTCATTCACAGTTGAAGAATCATGTTTTTTTCGTCTTAATTGTGGCGGAATATTGATAACTAACGTTTTACTTTCGTTAAGGAAAACTTCAATTGTAGGAGTACTACTTTTGCTATCAAGCGCTATCAAAAACGGATCAATTCCGTAGGCTTTCAATACGGGAAGTTTGTCTTCGGTAGTAGTTGAACCTTTTACAGAAAACCCATTTGTTAATAAGGCTTTCGCCAAAGGCAACCCCAACCAACCGCAACCCAATATGCTTATTTGTCTCATTTTTTGTTTTTTGATACCCATTATAAATCAAGAAAAAAGCGTACTTTTTCTTTTCCAGTTCCGCCAATGCGATGGTAGAATTTAATTGCTCGTCCGTTGAATTTTGGCGTATGCCATTGTATGTTACTGCATTTTCTTTCTATTGCTATTTGTTTTAATTTTTCGATTAGAGCTTCACCAATTCCAAAACCACGAGTTTCTTCTTCAAGAAACAAACAATCCATATACATAAAAGTGGCAGCATCCCAAGTGGAAAAATCAAAAGTATAACTGGTGTAGCCAACGATTTTATTATCAAGCTCGACAACCAAACAAAACAATTTGGGTTGTTTATCAAAGAAGGCCTTTTTGAGTCCATCTTCTTTTCCTATCGGATTAAAAGCAGCTCTTTCATATTCAGCATGTTTTTGGCACAATTGAACCACGTCATTTATATCTGTTGGTTGACAATCTCGAATTAAATAGTTCATTGCAAATTGATTTCGGTTTGTAAAAAGCCAATAAAATGGTTAAAATAATCAGGATATTCCTTTTCAGCTCTAATAGCAATATAATGTTTTCTTTTCAGTCCGTTTTTGCCAATTTTTATGGCTTTGATGGGGCTATTTTTTAAATAAGGCTGCAAGGCCCATTTTGCCATTGACATCACACCCATATCGGCTTTAACCATTTCGATAGAGGCCTCGGTAAGAGGTAATGGAGTTACTTTTTTAGGCGTGATATTGGCGGGAGCCAAAACCATTTGATGAATGGTAACTGTTTCCATCGGTAGTGAATGAATGATTAAATGCTCATTGGCAAAATCTTCGGCAATCACATATTTTTTATTGGCCCAAGGGTGATTTTCAGAAACTGCCATGACCACTTCATCCTGAAAAAGTTCTAGGTATTTTATTCTGTCATCTTTAATTTGGTCACTGACTATTCCAATGTCAATTACATTATCCAATAGTTTTTGAAGCGGATAATGAGTAGCCTCGGTAACGATTTTCAATTCAACATTGGGATACAAATGGTGGAATTGCTTTAAAACGGAAGGCAGCCAATGGTAACTTGAAAAACATTCGGTACTGATTTTTATTTCTCCAAATTCCCCAAAAACCATTTGTTTGATTTGCAATTCTGTTTCCGAAAGTTTATCGAGAATCTCATTGGCAACTTCATATAATTTCTCGCCTGCTTTAGTCAGAATCAGTTTTTTATTGGTTCTCAAAAAAATCTTAGTACCAAGTTGATATTCGGATTCTTTGAGTTGATGGCTTAAGGCAGATTGTGTCAAATGTAGTTTGCCTATCGCTTTTGTAATGCTACCTTCTTCGACAATTGCTTTAATCAATCTTAAATGTCTGATTTCCATTTTTGAGAATTATTTTCACAAAGGAACAAAATTTATGCTTGGATTTGCATGAAAAGAATTCATGTAATGGATGAATTCTTTTCGTTTTTATCCCAAATGCAGTTGACCTAATTTTGAAAAATCAAATAACATTAAAAACAAAACATATGGAAGAACAAATAAAACATTATGAAAACAAGTTGGCATTTGAAATGGATCCGTCCGATTTGTTTGATGCCTTGAATAATGGAGTAAAAGTGATCGCTCTCGATGCCCGGAAAGCTTTTGGGTTTGAGGCTGAACATATTCCAAATGCGATTAATATTCCGCATCGAGAAATGAGTCTGGAAACCACCAGTCATTTGGATAAAGAAGTTTTGTATGTAACCTACTGCGATGGGATAGGCTGTAATGCCTCAACAAAAGGAGCTCTTAATATGACCAAATTAGGATTTAGAGTAAAGGAATTAATAGGTGGAATCGAGTGGTGGAAATTTGACGGTTACGCAACCAACGGAACTCAAGGGAAAAAAGATGGTGAGAAATTTGAGTGTGCATGTTAAAAGAAGAAAGTTTTTTTGCAAAGTGACACAAAGTTAAAACAGAGATAACCAAAGGTTTTTTTTCTTTGGCATATCTCTGTGTTTTTTCTTTGTCTATCTCTGAGACACTGCTTTTAAATTTACTTTATTCGTAAACTATCCTTGATTATTTTCAAACTATCCATCACTTCTGGTTTTATTAGTCTAGTCTTCAAAAGAGGAGCAACCACTTTTGGAGTTCGTCTTAATTTTTGGGTAATGATTATTGCATCATTTAAAACAAAAGGAGTTGGGATCATCCAGTCTTCTCTTGGAGTCATCGCGAATAATGGATTAACCATCAAATCAAACGAACTTTCCATAACATCCATATCAAGGACAGTTGCTCTGTTTATGGTAAATTGTAAAACAAGCGGTTCGTTATTGACCACATAATAACTCAGCAGTTTTTTGCCGTTTCGTTCCAATTCCGTTCCTTTTTGACCCAAAGTTGTTACTCCATTCGCTTTGAAATTGAAAAATGTCATAATTTGGTTGGCAAAAATATCATAGCGATTGACCTTTCGGTTTGGGGTGATTTGTATTTTCAAATATCTTTTGAATCCTACCACACTGTCTTGAATAAAAGTAATTGTTGGTTTAGCAATTCCTTTGTTTGGTGCTTCTGCGGCATAGGTGAACTCCGAATTGTATTTGCTAAACAGCTTCAAATCATTGAATATTTTTGCTCCTTTTGGTTTTTCACCCAGATACCCTTTCGTCCAAGAATCGAGATTGGTGTCGTAAGTAAGCCAATAAGTCCTGTTGTTATCAGCATTGTAGAGATATACCAAACTGTTGGATTTGGCTTCGCCTAATTCGTAACCCGAATGGTATTGTGCTTTGCCTAAAAAGGTAATAGCCGTTAAAAAGAAAAAGAATGACCAAGCTCCTTTTTTGGTAAAAGCCCCAAAAATTGGAAGCAATATGGTAAATGCTAAAACAGTCAAAATGGCACTTCCAAACAGCACTTTCAATCCCAAACCTATTGGGAACATTTGAATAAACGGAGCAATAATCAGCAACGCTGGAATTCCACAAATGAGGTTTACAATCCAATTGGATCTTTGGCTAAACACAAAAACTGCAAAGGCAATCAGTCCAAAATAGACCGGAATAATCAGGAATCCTGCACCACGCAAACTGTTGGCCAGAAATCCATTTAGCACAATCCAAAATAGTAGTGGAATCACGTAATGGTTCATCGTTACTTTTGGCTTGGAGGCTATTTGGTAAAAGAAAAAACAAATCGAAAGGCTCAGCAATACAAAAGCGGCTATGTAATCGTGCCCGTTATACGTAAAGCCAATGAGCAAATCATTGTATTGCGGATTCAACCACAACAACCCTTTCCAGCCGTAATAGGTTATCAAGCCCGTGAAAATCAAAGCACCCAAAAAAGGGAAAAACCCTTTCATAATTTCGTTCAACTTCAGCATTCTTTTGGCTTTGCCCAGAAAAACCAAAATAATTAATAAACCAGCCGCAATTAATGTCATTGGTACTACCCAATCAAAAGGATAACTGATGAAAGTAAAAGGAATTGTAAAATAAACATCATCTGTTGTCGAAGCTGTAGCATTTAAATCGGCATTTGAGAAATAATTCAGCAACGGCATCAAATAAGAGCCTTGGTGTTTCAAAGTGCTTTTGTCCAAATGGGCCACATCATCTTGTTGGGTATGATAATTGAAATGGCCGTCTATAAAAGCAAAATTAAATCCTTGAATATTGCCTTGCTCCCTAAAAACCGTTAAGTCGGTATCATTTGGTAACATTTTGTAAATGCTATACATCAAGGAATTCGAAACCGGATACGTAGCGCCCGCTTTGGCAAATTCCTTAACTAGGCCCGCATTTCCTTTGTTGGTTTCCATCAACATATAACTTGGTCCCGATGAACCTCGTGCCTCAAAATTCAACACCAAACCCACTTCTTTGGCCCACTGATGTTCAGTAACAAAAAGTGCAGCGCCATTCAAACCCAATTCCTCGGCATCAGTAAATAGTATAATGATGTCGTTTTGGTGCTTGGTCTTTGCATTCAAAAAGGCACGAACACCTTCTAAAATTGTAGCTACACCCGATGCATCGTCACTTGCCCCATGCGAAACCGAATGTGGTGCGCTGTCATAATGCGAGAGCAGAAGCAATGCTTTGGTGTTCTTAGTCCCTTCGATGCGGCACATTATGTTTTTTGATTTGACCAAATTCCCCCAATCACTCAGGGTAAAACCTTCCTGAACCGTTGTTTCCAACCCCAGTTTTTGCAATTCATTGATGATATAATTAGCCACAACTTCGTGGTTTTTCGTGCCGACATAATGCGGTTGTTTCGCAATCGCATTAATATGTTCCAATGCTCTGCTAGTCGAAAACTCTGTGACTTTTTTGTCTTCATTAACCGACCACGAAGGCATTAAGGACGCAAATAAAAATCCCAAAATCCCAAGGATGATGACAACACTTATAATAGAAGAATAGTTCTTTTTCATTATTTGAGGTTTTAAATATCTTTTTTAACGAGCATATAATAATCATTGTCCAAAACCATGTAGCCTTGATCATACAGGAAATAGTAGGTATTCCCCGATTTAGTATGGAGAACATTAGTAAAAAACTCAAAATCAAAACCCTTGCTCATCAGCTTGGCTCGAGTCGTTTTCGATTTGCCCTCCAGATTAAGTTCCGACAAAATTCGGTAATTTTTGCGCAATTTGTTGTTGATATTGCGCATATAATTCGTACTATCTTTATTTATTTTGTTGTTGTAGGCATTTCGGCAACCATCGCTGCAGAATTTCTTGTCTTCACGACCTACAATGGGATCTCCACATTCAAGGCAGGTTTTCATAATACTATCGTTTTATGTTCAACGTTATTTCATTTTTTTAGGAGCCAATCATTAGGCTTTATTTTTGGGTATTGGTTCCTGCTCTCATTCCAATCCACGCCCAAAAGCGTGGGATTTTCCCTTCCATCAGGGCTAGTTAGGATTTATGGTTTTGGCTTTGTTTTTCCATCCCTTGTATAATTGGCCATTCCCGATAGCTATTGGGAGTGGCTAATTTATCTATGTAGAATCCGTGCCATCCGTGTCCAATTTGCCTCAATTCTCAATCTTTTTTATTTGATATAAATCGGTTCTTCTGTCTTTCAGGATGCGCACGCTTCCATGTTCGTGCAATTCTTTTAGCAATCGTAAATCGACATCAACAATCAAAGTCATTTCAGTATTTGGAGTAGCTTCGGCTTTGATACCATTACTAGGAAATGCAAAATCCGAAGGTGTAAAAACCGCCGTTTGTGCATACTGAATATCCATATTATTTACTTTAGGCAAATTCCCCACACAACCCGCAATGGCAACATAACATTCGTTTTCTATCGCTCGGGCTTGAGCACAATGTTTTACTCTAATGTAGGCGTTTTGAGTATCGGTCAGGAAAGGAACAAAAAGAATATTCATTCCCTCATCGGCCATAATTCGCGAAACTTCGGGAAACTCCACATCATAACAAATCATAATTCCAATTTTACCACAATCGGTGTCAAAAGTTTTGATTTCAGACCCGCCTTTCATGCCCCAATGCTGTACTTCGTTTGGTGTGACGTGAATTTTGGTATACATCTCCGATGTTCCATCTCTCTTGCATAGAAACCCCACATTGTATAAATTGCCATTTTCCAGGTACGGCATACTGCCCGAAATGATATTGATATTATACGAAATGGCCAATTCCTGAAACCGTTTTCGGATAGGTTCAGAATGTTTCGCTAATTCACGAATCGCTTCAGCTTCGGTCAAATGATTATAATCGGCCATTAAAGGAGCGATGAACAATTCTGGAAAAACAGCAAAATCACAAGTGTAGCCCGAAACTACATCAATAAAAAATTCTGATTGCTCGAATAATGCCTCAAGATTGCCAAGTGATCGCATTTGCCACTGAATTAGGCCTAGCCGAATAACATTTTTTTCAGTATTTATTAATCTTGGACTTTCGTCAAAATAGATATTGTTCCATTCCAGCAAGACTGCAAATTCCTTCGAATCTTCGTCACCAGCCAAATAATTTTTCATGATTCGCAATACGTGAAAATCATTACTCAACTGAAACGATAGCACTGGATCGTGCAATTGTTTACTTTTTACTTTCTCAATGTATTTTGTGGGCGTCAGTTTATTGGAGTATTGACCGTAACTCGGAATTCGTCCCGCAAAAACAATCGCCTTAAGGTTCAACTGTTCACACAATTCTTTTCGGGCATCGTACAAACGCCTGCCCAAACGCAACCCACGATAATTGGGGTGGATAAAAACATCGATACCATACAATATTTCCCCTTGTGGATTGTGTGTCGAAAACGAATAATCACCAATTATCTGTGAGTAATTGTGTTTTTTATCGACCAATTTTTCGGCTACAATCAAAGACAGAGCGGAACCCACCACTTTTCCGTCCACTAAAATAACCAATTGACCTTCGGGAAAAATACCCAAGAGCCGTTCAATATCATTAGCACGCCAATAAGAATCAGCCATTTCTGGATACGATTCCACCATCGAGTTTTTGAGTTGTTTGTAATCCTCAAAAGCTAAGTTCCGCAATTCTACTTTTTTTATTTTGGCCTGCATAATAATGAGAGAATTTATGGTGAGTAATTAATTTAAAATACTTTTTTAGAGCCAATCCTTAGGCTTTCCTCGTAGGTATGGGTTCCTGCTATCGCTTTCTCTCTTCAGTCCGTTATGAGGATATCGGCTCGCGTGAGCGTTGCGAACTGGCAAATAAATCAAGGCTAATTCTGCTTTTTTATGCCATGTTATATTTCAAATATAGTAAAATTTATCCATTTACAAACGGTTACAAGTAATTACAACCGAAAGTAAGTAGTTAGCAACCGAATAATTTTTGCAAGCCATCGCATCTTTGCCCTGTCGAAATGAAACAGTGCAATGTCAATTTCAATAATAATCATATACACACTAACATTTAAATTTTACACGCCATGAAAAACAGAGTACAATTAATCGGAAACGCAGGAAATGACCCAATCATCAAATCGTTTGAAGGAGGAAAAAAATTAGCTAATTTGACTATCGCCACTAATGACAGTTACAAAAACGACAAAGGAGAACGAGTAGACCAAACCGAATGGCACACTATTGTTGCGTGGGGAAAAACAGCCGAGATTATCGAGAAATTCGTGACCAAAGGAAAACAAATTGCCATAGACGGAAAGCTAACCCACAGAAGCTACGACGATAAAAATGGTGAAAAACGCTATATCACCGAAGTGGTTGTTAGCGAAATTATGCTTTTAGGGAAGTAGATTTCTGAGAGTAGATTTAAGAAAGCAGAATTGTGAAGGCAAACAATTATCCGATTTTAGTAGAACAAGAAGGTTTTTTTTGGTCATGCTTTATCACCCAATATTATCATCTCGACGATGGAGAGATCTTTACGATTTACTCAACAATCAATGTTGGCAATGTTGTCAGAAAAACGAGATGACTATATTGAGAAATCCTTTTATCGAAAAGAACGAAACGAGTATTTTTAGTCTCGTTGTTTTCAACAAAAAAAGAGTCCCTTGGGACTCTTTTTTCATTACTATAAATTAACTATTGCGACGGTTCATTTAAAAATAAAGCTACTGCATAACTGATTACTAAACAGAGTACAACTATACGCTGCCAACTGAATTCTGCTAATAAAAAAACTAAGACGCTTTTTTTATTAAATCAAACATCGGGCAACGGCTGCAACGTTTTTTTTCCCCTTTTTTAAATTTTTCGCAACAGCTTGACTTGCAGTTTTCGGCCACTTTTATTTTTTTAAGGAGTTCTTTCTTTTTGTCCTTTTTTTTATCTTTCTCTTTTTCTTTCTTGCTCAATGTGTGAAGAATTAAAAACCAATGCAAAGATAAGTTATTTTTATCTATTCTAAATAAGTTTTAACATTTTTTGGAGCAAAAAAAATCCCAAAATGCAGCTAAAGCATTTTGGAATTATTTTTTAAGAAGTTTTCTCTTAATTATTTGGCTGGTGCGGCAGCGCTTGCAATAGCTACTTGCTGAATGTCTCGGTCAAAAAGGTATAATCCGCCTTTATCGTCACCAATAAGGTTGATTTTATCTAAAATGTTTTTGGCTGTTGCTTCTTCTTCAATTTGTTCGGCTACATACCATTGCAAGAAATTATGGGTAGCATAATCTTTTTCTTCAAAGGTGATGTGTACCAATTCATTTATCGATTCCGAAACAAAAATCTCGTGTTTGTATAGTTCTTCAAACATTCCCTTGAACGTTTCGTAAGTGGTTTTTGGAGCTTTTAAATCGGTTATTTTTGAATGACCACCACGTTCGTTTACATACTTGATTAATTTGAGCATGTGCAAACGCTCTTCATCAGATTGTGCATACATAAACTGCGCAATTCCTTCCAATCCATTTACTTCGGCCCAACAAGCCATAGATAGATAAGTTTGAGAAGATTCGGCTTCTATACGGATTTGTTTGTTTAGTGCGGTTTCGATATTTTTTAATAGCATGATTTCTAGTTTTTAGTAAAATTAGAAAAAAAATAGTTTAATACTATTCTTTTTAAGTCAAAAATGAAACAATCTATATCAAGTTAAAATCTGTAAATACGTTTTCGATGGTGCTAAAATGGTGAAAAGGTGGTGTGTTTTCGTCAAAATTGTCTTGTGAAAACCAAAATGCAACCAGATAAGAAACTTTGTCTCGTTGTTATCAAACATTTCCTTAAATTTGCTACCATTATTTAGGTATAAAAAACAAATTATGTTACAAATCACATTTATTAGAGAGAATCAAGAGAAAGTAATCAACGCTTTGGCCAAAAGAAATATGGATGCCAAACAAGTTGTTGAAGAAGTGGTACAATTGGATGAAAAACGTCGCGCTACACAAGTAGAGTTGGACACTATTTTATCCGAATCTAATAAATTATCCAAAGATATTGGTGATTTGATGAAAGCGGGGGAGAAATCGAAAGCGGCAATTCTTAAAGAAAAAACAGTTTTGTTAAAAGAAAAAAGCAAAATTTTAGCTGAAAATGCTGTTGTTTTGGCCAATGAATTAACAGAGAAACTATATACATTACCGAATCTTCCTGCCGATATTGTTCCTGTTGGAAAAACACCAGAGGATAACCTTAATGTTTTTGAAGAAGGCACTATTCCGGTTTTACACGAAGGCGCACAGCCACATTGGGAATTGGTAAAAAAATACGATATCATTGATTTTGAATTAGGAGTAAAAATAACAGGTGCTGGGTTTCCAGTTTATAAAGGAAAAGGAGCTCGTTTGCAACGGGCTTTAATCAATTATTTTTTAGACAAAAATACTGAAGCAGGATACAAAGAAATGCAAGTGCCGCATTTGGTAAACGAAGCGTCTGCTTATGGAACTGGACAATTGCCGGACAAAGAAGGTCAAATGTATCACGATGCTACAGACGATTTGTATTTGATTCCAACAGCTGAAGTTCCGGTAACCAATATTTTTAGAGACGTTATTTTATCCGAAAGTGAATTGCCGGTTAAGTACACGGGTTATACGCCTTGTTTCCGTCGTGAAGCGGGTTCTTACGGAGCGCATGTACGCGGATTGAACCGTTTGCATCAATTTGACAAAGTGGAAATCGTTCGTGTGGAGCATCCCGATAATTCATATTCTGCATTAGATAATATGGTGGAACATGTAAAAAGTATTTTGCAGGATTTGAAATTGCCATACCGAATTTTACGTCTTTGTGGTGGAGACATGGGTTTCACATCGGCTTTGACATATGATTTTGAAGTATATTCTACAGCGCAGGAACGTTGGTTGGAAATTTCATCAGTATCTAATTTTGAAACTTTTCAGGCCAATCGTTTGAAATTGCGTTTCAAAGACAAAGACGGAAAAAATCAATTGGCACACACTTTAAACGGAAGTTCATTGGCTTTGCCAAGAGTTCTTGCCGGAATTTTAGAAAATTACCAAACGCCAGAGGGAATCGTAATACCAGAAGTATTGCGTCCTTACTGTGGGTTTGATATTATAGATTAATTTAGTTTTCGGTTTTCAGTCACAGTATTCAAAGCTGTGACTGTTTACTGTGACTGCGACTAAAAAAGGAAATGAAAAACCTAATCCTCTATATAATCCTGTTTTGTTCAACGTCAATTTTTGCCCAAAACGAGCAATTGGCGCAGTATTATTATGACAAAGGGGATTTTGATAAGGCATTGGTCAGTTACCAGGAATTATCGGATGGATTGCCAACGAATCCTTTTTATTTTCAACGAAAAATTGATTGCATGCAGCAATTGCTTCAGTTTGAATCTACTGAAAAAGCCATTCAGGAGCGATTGAGCAAATACAAGCAAGCCACACTTTTGGTTGAATTGGGTTATAATTTTCAATTGCAAAAAAATGAATCTAAAGCCAAAAAGTATTACGATGAGGCAATAGACAAAATTAGAAAAAATCCAAACGAAGTGTACGGAGTTGCCAATACCTTTGAAAAAAAGGTATTGCTTGAATATGCTTTGCAATCGTATTTAGTGGCCAGTGAGTTGATACCAACCTATGATTTCAAATACCAAACGGCATTGCTGTATGGTCAATTGGGAAAAAATGATGAAATGATTGCCAATTTTCTGGAAGAAGCAATCGAGAATCCACAATCGGCAGTGATGATTCAAAACCAACTGACACGTTATATGTCAACCGATGGGGATTCCAAGTTCAATGAAAGCCTCCGAAAAGCTTTGATTGTAAGGGTTCAAAAAAATCAGGATGTTTTTTGGAATCAGTTTTTGAGCTGGTTTTACATGCAACAAAAAGAATTCGGAAAAGCCTTTATTCAAGAAAAAGCCATCTACAAACGCAATCCCGAATCACTTTCTAATATCCTTAGCTTAGGACAAATGGCAATTGAGGAAGGGGATAATGAAGTAGCTGCAGAGGTTATGAATTATGTGTTGGAAAATACCACCGATGTAGAATTGATTGTACAAGCCCATACTTATTTAATGAAAATGAAGATGGAAAAGGCGCAAGAAAAAGATTTTGCGGCGATCAATGCTCAATTTGATCTTTTGTTAAAACAATATGGCTTAACTCCAGTTACCTTATCTTTGCAACTAAAACAAGCACATTTTGTGAGCTTCATAATGAAAAATCCTGTTGAGGGAAAATCCATTATTAAGCGAGCGATGGAAATGCAACTGAATCTATACGATCAAGCACAATGCAAAATGGGGTTGGCGGACATTTTACTTTCCGAAGAAAAATTCAATCAGGCCTTGCTTTATTATTCACAAATAGAAGAGAATTTGCAAAACAATGTGATGTCGCATGAAGCAAGTTTGAAATCGGCTAAAACCAGTTATTTTAAAACTGATTTTGAATGGGCACTAAAACAGTTCAAAGAACTGAAATCAGCCAGTACACAGTTGATTGCCAACGATGCTTTAGAATATTTTTTGTTAATCAATGACAATACTGTTGCCGATTCGACCCAAACGGCGCTGAAGCAATTTGCCAAAGGAGATTATCTTTTGTACCAAAACAGAAATCAGGAAGCGATAGCACAGTTTCAATCGATTTTGAAAAGTTTCAAAGGACAGGAAATCGAAGCGGTGACCTTGTTGCGATTGGGGAGATTGTATGAAAAACTTGGTGATTATACATTAGCTTTGGCACAATACCAAGATATAATTGATCATCATAGCGATGGAATTTATATAGATGAAGCGCTTTATTTTTCGGCGGATATTTACAACAAACAGTTGCAGCAACCTGATAAAGCCAAGGCTTTGTATGAAAAAATTATTTTCGGGCATCAGGACAGTATTTATTTTGTAGATGCCAGAAGGAAGTTCAGGGAATTGCGCGGAGATACTAATTTATAAGGGAAGAGTTTAATCGTTTAACAGTTTATTCGTTTCATCGGATCGGTTAAACAAATCAACAGCAAAAATGATAATATATAACGTTACCACAAACATACACGAAAGCGTTCACGACCAATGGATGATTTGGATGCAACACAAACATATTCCGGAAATGTTGGCTTGTGGAAAATTTACCTCGGCTAAATTTGTTCGGGTTTTAATTGAAGAGGAAATGGGCGGAGTCACTTATTCGGTTCAATATACAACAGATAGTAAAGAAACATTAGAGAAATATTATCAAGAGGATGCTCCTAGATTAAGGGAAGAAGGTTTGAAATTGTTTGGCGATAAAATGCTGGCTTTTAGAACCGAATTGGAAGTGATTAGTGAGCATTAATAAATAGATTATTCGATTTTTAGATGGTTCGAGAACTCGAAAAATCTAACGATCTAATATTCGAAAAATCTAAAAAGAAAACATGGAAAAAGTAAAAGCCAAAAAACACCTCGGACAACATTTTTTGAAGGATGAAAGTATTGCAAAAGATATTGCTGATACCTTGAATTTAGTAGGATACGAGGATGTATTAGAAATAGGACCGGGAATGGGCGTTTTGACCAAATATATGTTAGACAAGCCCATCAATACTTATGTAATCGAAATTGATGACGAGTCAGTGACTTATTTGGATGCCAATTATCCAAAACTTAAAGACAAAATCATTTCTAAAGATTTCTTGAAATACGATATTAATGAAGTTTTTAAGGGGAAGCAATTTGCCATAATTGGTAATTTTCCGTACAATATTTCGACCCAGATCGTTTTCAAAGCATTGGAATACCGCAATCAGATTCCTGAATTTGCAGGAATGTTCCAAAAAGAAGTAGCAGAACGTATCTGCGAAAAAAAGGGAACAAAAGCGTATGGAATCCTATCGGTTTTGGTGCAGGCTTTTTACAATGCAGAATATTTATTTACTGTAGATGAAAATGTGTTTAATCCTCCCCCCAAAGTGAAGTCGGGTGTACTGCGTTTGCGCAGGAAAGATGACTTTAGTTTGCCTTGCGGAGAAAAATTGTTTTTTACTGTTGTAAAAACGGCCTTTCAACAACGCAGAAAGACTTTGAGGAACAGCTTAAAAACCCTAAATTTGTCCGACATTTTGAGAGAGGACGAGGTTTTTAATCTTAGACCGGAACAATTAGATTACTCAGAATTTATAGCATTGACCCAAAAAATAGAAGCCGATGGAATTTAAAATCAGTAAAGAGCTTATTAAACAAATAGCTCAACTCATCCAAGCTAAGAATAATCACGAGTTGGAGATTTTGTTGAATGATATGCATCACGCTGATTTTGCAGAAATTCTTGACGAGATTGATATAGATGAAGCTACTTATATTTTTAAGGTATTAGATAGTGAAAAAACGGCCGAAATTCTTCTGGAGTTAGAAGATGATTTACGGGAAAATATATTAAAAAGACTTTCGGCAAAAGAGATTGCCGAAGAGCTTGATGAATTAGAGACCAATGATGCCGCGGATATTATCGGGGAACTTTCGAAAGAAAAGAAAGCTGAGGTAATATCTGAATTGCAGGATGTTGAGCATGCCAAAGGAATTGTTGATTTGCTTCGTTATGATGAGGATACGGCAGGCGGAATCATGCACAAAGAGTTGGTTAAGGTCAATGAAAATTGGAATGTACTTACTTGCGTTAAAGAGATGCGTATCCAAGCTGAAAACATTTCGAGAGTTCATTCTATTTATGTGGTAGATGATGACGACCGTTTGAAAGGACGATTGTCGCTCAAGGATTTATTGAGCACTTCTACACGAACACCAATTAGTGATGTTTATATCAAGAAACTGCACTTTGTAGATGTAGAAACTCCCGATGTAGATGTGGCTAGGATCATGGAAAAATACGATTTGGAAGCAATTCCGGTTGTTGATGAGTTGGGACGATTAGTGGGACGAATCACGATTGATGATGTTATTGATGTCATCAAAGATGAAATAGAAAAAAGAGATACCGAAGATATTCAGAAATTTGGGGGTTTAGAGGCACTCGACTTGCCTTATGTGCAAACCCGACTTTTTGAAATGGTAAAAAAAAGGGCCACTTGGCTTGTTGTACTTTTTCTCGGAGAAATGTTTACCGCTTCGGCGATGGGATTTTTTGAAGGTGAAATAGATAAAGCAATTGTTCTTACATTATTCATTCCATTGATTATATCTAGTGGAGGGAATTCAGGTTCGCAGGCGGCAACTTTAATTATTCGTGCGATGGCATTAAAGGAGTTGACGTTGAGAGACTGGTGGTATGTAATGAAAAAAGAAATTGCTTCTGGTTTTTTATTGGGCTCTATACTTGGAATTGTTGGTTTTATCAGAATCTTGGTCTGGCAAACATTAAACTTTCATGATTATGGAATTTACTGGTTTTTTATTGCAATGACCGTTTCTGTTTCTTTGGTTTTTATCGTTTTGTGGGGAACACTTTCAGGCTCTATGATTCCTTTTGTGCTAAAAAAATTCAAATTAGATCCAGCAACATCGTCAGCTCCATTCGTTGCTACTTTGGTAGATGTGACGGGGCTAATTATTTACTTTTCGATAGCCATGCTTTTCTTGAAAGGCAAATTATTATAAAAAAACAGAATAAAAGTTAACCAAAAAAACAACCAAAAACAACCAAATGAAAGTACATATTATAGGCGGCGGAAACCTTGGAGCTTCCATCGCAATAGGAATTGCAAAATTCACCACTAATAATCAAGTAACTGTAACCAGACGTAACATTGCACCTATTTCACATTTAGAGGATTTAGGAATTACCATTACTACAGATAATAAACACAATATTCAAGATGCTGATGTTATCATCCTGACTATAAAACCGTATCAGGTAGATACCGTTTTGGCCGAGATATTACCAGCGATTTCAAACAAAGTTATTGCATCAGCCGTAAGCGGACTATCGATAGAAAATTTACAGAACAAAATAGGGGATAATCATAGTGCTGTTCGCATTATGCCTAATATTGCTGCACAATTTGGCGCATCGGCCACTTGTATCGCTTTTAATGAAAAAAACAAAGCCCAAGCCCAAGCAACTGTAGCGCTTTTTCAAGGATTAGGAACTGCACCTATTATTGACGAAAAATTAATGGATGCGGCTACCGTACTTGCGGCAAGCGGGACAGCTTTTGCCTTGCGTTACATCCGTGCGTCCATGCAAGCGGGAATCGAAATTGGATTTGACTGGCAAACTGCTTTGGCCATATCAGCCCAAACCGTAAAAGGTGCTGCCGAAATGCTACTCGAAGAAAAAGGACATCCAGAACAATTAATCGACCGCGTAACCACACCTCAAGGATGTACCATCGCAGGCTTAAACGAAATGGAATTGCATGGTTTTAGTTCTTCCTTAATCAAAGGAATCAAAACTTCTCTAAAACAAATTAAAGGATAAAGCATATTTTGGGCGTG
This sequence comes from Flavobacterium taihuense, assembly GCF_019351435.1. Lineage (GTDB taxonomy): Bacteria > Bacteroidota > Bacteroidia > Flavobacteriales > Flavobacteriaceae > Flavobacterium > Flavobacterium taihuense. The sequence continues at coordinate 108,427 of NZ_JAHWYN010000009.1, read as the reverse complement.
CCACCATAAAGAAAATGGGCTAACTCATCGCTATGGTGAGTTAGCCCATTTTCTTTATGCTGTCGGGCTATCCGCGCTACTTCGGTAGCTAGCTTCTATCCCTCACGTATTTTGCAAGACCTTTAGTCAAAAGAGAAAGTTGATGTTAAGAACCAAAATGCATCTAATGATTGGTGTTGTTAATATGTATATTTGATTCTCTTAATTTCAAAACATTTGGAGTTGCTTAATAATCAAAAAAATGAAACGAATAACTGTATTCTGTGGATCCAGTTCTGGAACCGAAGAAATCTATACTACTCAAGCAACTTTGCTTGGACAAACCTTAGCCAAACGAAACATTGAATTAGTGTATGGTGGTGCCAACGTTGGACTTATGGGAGCCGTTGCTGATGGCGTTTTGAACGAAGGCGGAAAAGCAATCGGCGTGTTGCCTAACTTTTTGAGGTCAAAAGAAATTGCTCATAAACAACTAACGGAATTGATTTTAGTCGGCACCATGCACGAACGAAAATCCAAAATGAATGACCTTTGTGACGGTGTAATTGCCTTGCCGGGCGGATTTGGAACGCTAGATGAACTATTCGAAATGCTGACTTGGGCACAACTGGGATTACATAAAAAACCAATTGCGATTTTAAACGTCGATGGTTATTATGATGCTTTAATTGATTTTGTGCACACGATGGTTAACAAAGGACTTTTGAAAGAAGTAAACCAACAAATGCTTTTGGTAAGCGACTCGATTGATGAACTGTTGGACAAAATGGAAAATTATGTTGCACCAACGGTGGGAAAATGGATTGATAAAGAAAATATTTAAAATTAGCTATCCACTTCGTCAAGCTACAGAATTTTTGTAGTTATTTAAAACAACGATTTAATATTTTAAAGAAATGAAATACGTACTGTCTGTTATTTTTTTGTTCCATTTTACTTTTAGCAACGCGCAACAAAACTTAGTTAAATATGTAAAACCGATTATTGGCACTGAAAAAATGGGGCATACGTATCCCGGAGCAACTGTTCCGTTTGGAGCGGTACAATTAAGTCCGGAAACCGATACAATTTCGTATGAGTTGAACGGGAAATACAATGGAGAAGTGTATAAGTATTGCGCAGGATACAAATACGAAGACAAAACGATTGTTGGTTTCAGTCACACCCATTTAAACGGGACGGGACATTCTGATTTGGGTGGTAATGATGATTGCGGACAAATGAGCGCTTGGTATATTTTTTCGTCTTTAGGATTTTATCCGGTTGCCCCGGGTTCAAATGAATATGCTATTGGTTCTCCTTTGGTAAATAATGCGGTATTGACTTTAGAAAACGGAAAACATTTACTGTTGAGGCAATTAACCAAAAAGACAATAATGTATATGTTCAAAAAATCCTGCTAAATGGAAAGCCTTTACCAACGTTGTTCATAAACCATAGCGACATTATATCCGGAAGTAAATTGACATTTTTCATGGGATCAAAACCTAAAAAATAATATTGTTGACGTTTTTATTGAATCTACTGAAATATTTATCGGAGATTTGCAACGAAATTATATTTCCTCTTGGGGATTTTTGTTTACATTTAAATTTTTAGAAAAAGATTTTTGAATAGGGACGTTTTAATGGTTTATTCCGAAGTTTTCGAGAGCCAAGAAGTCCATGAAAATTGATTAAAATCAATCAAAATGAAGAAAGATACCGTTTCGATACCCTTAGTGTCAATTGTTGAAAATTCAGTACCCGATCCCCGAATTAAGATTGCCAATTTTGCTCCCAATCCAAAATCGCGTTTGGATTCTATGGAAGAGAAGTGGAAACCCATTTATGATTCCAGTATTCCCTACAGAGACTTGACCAATCTTGCGACAAAAAAGGAAAGTTACACCAAACTTATTGATAAACTGGATGTTGAGAATAGCATTCGATACCAAAGAACAATTGAAGATACGTATTGCAATGTCTATACTTTTGATTATTGCTATTTTTCCAACGTCTATGTTCCAACGATTTGGTGGACACAGGAAGCACTTCAAAAAATAGTAGACGGAGAAGATCTAGAAGTGATTTACGGGGAAACCGTAGATCATATTTATTCCAGTGCCATTCACGATTGGTTTTTACAATGGGGAGCTAGTTTTGGTTGGAAAAGGATGTTTTCAGTCGATGAAATGCAATCTCAAGTGAATACCAATGGCGGAATTGGAATCATTTGCGCCAAAAGAAGAGAAAGGGGACTTTCTGGACATATCGTTCCCGTTGTACCCGAAACGGATTTGCATCAGGCGTATCGAGAAAATGGAGTGGTCCTATATCCACTGCAATCACAAGCTGGGAAAATCAATTACAATTACTTTTCGGAGGTTCGAAAAGATTGGTGGAATGACGAGTTATACTCCTCTTTTGTGTTTTACTACCACGATTAAATCCAATTGATTAATCTGACAACTCAAATATTTTGTGTTATTATTGATTTTCAACGAATTAACTACTTGGAAATACGATAATAATGAAGTACTTTTGCAACTTGGAAAAAACAAGGATAGCAAAAGTTGTATTTAGGCTATTCATTTACTTAAATTATTGATATAAAAGTGATTAATGACAATAGTAATTTTATAACCCCATTATAAGGTTTTACTTTTTTATCAATCGTTCAGTCCATACAAAGGCAAAATTTCTGAGACCACAATAGAATTTCTTACAATTTAAAAGTAAAAGAAAACTTTTTTAATGGATGAAACAATTATGTTTAGGCCATTAGAGGATTTTTGTCTCTGATTTATAGTGGATTAAATTTGTGTTTTCGAATAAAAAATAAAGATTAAAAAAAATCAGCAAACCAAAAAAAAAGAAAATTAGTATAAATGAAAGACAATCAGACAAAAAAATATTATTGGGGAATAGGATTAGAAAACGAAACCTACATGCAATTTGAAGAATCCCTAATAGTTTCTGGTGAGTTTATACAAGAGAAAATTGGTTTTGAGAAATACAGTATTGATTATAGAAAATGCTACAAACCAGACAGCATCGCTCCTATGCTGAAAAAAGCTTTTGGCTTGAATGAAAACTACAAAGTGAGCCGAATGATTAATAGTCATTCACTTGAAAAGTTGGATATCAACTATCAGCACAAAATGTTGTCGCCATTAAAACCATTTGTTGGTGCAGAAACTGCTGAGGTGAGCGCACAACCACTTGAAAATCCTGAATATCTTGGAAAATCAATAATGGAACTTTTCCTTGAGGATCAGCCGTACAACATTCAAAGTATGATTACCCAAAGAAACAAAACGATGGGATCGGTGCATTTTGATGGTGATTCTATTGAATTTGTAACCAAATATTTTGAAAACAGAACGATAGCTGATTCCTGCAAAGAATTAAAAGCCACCAAAAAGCTATTTCTGGATAAAATCAATGAGTCATCTGTTTTGAATGGAAAATTGAGTTTTCCAGATTATAATAACGGTCTGAATATGTTCATGACCAATCAGGAAAACCTTGTTTTATTTAATAATGGAACCTATCATTTTCATATTACGTTGCCTTCATTAACGGAAGACAGCAGAATTGTAGATTACAATGATTTTGATAAAACACACGCCAATGCCATTTATTTGTTGCAATGGTTTGAACCTTTTTTCATAGCAACGCTTGGAAGTCCCGATATTATGGGCGTGATAAGTGATAAATACAGTTTGGACAAAAAATTTACTTTGGGTTCTATGCGAAATGCAATGTCTCGTTACATAGGTGTAGGAACTTTTAACAAAGAGATGCCAAAAGGTAAAATTTTGACCTACAAAGTAGATGATTTTAGAAAATTACTAAAATTTGAAAAAGAGGAAAATATTTGGTGGAGAGATCAGATTGAAGCTGAAATGGAATATGAAATGCTTTCGGAATTAGGACTTGATTTTAATCAGGAAAAAATGTACCAAAGTGGTTTTGAAATGAGAAGTTTTGATGAATTTCCGGCAGAGTATCTGAATGATGTTCTTTTTTCTATTATTCTAATCTGTGAACATTCTCTAAATCTTCCTAATGTTCAATGGGGACATGACAGTGTGGTTTGGAATAATTTGGTTTTTAAAACCTTGAAAATGGGTTATTTAGCCGAAATTAATGAAGATGAAAAGAAAACGGTTTTGGATTTATTGCAAATATTAGATCCGTCAGACAGTAATTACGATACACTGAAATCCGAATTTGGGTCAATTGTAATGCTTGATGAATTTTTCTTCAAAATATTGGCTGTTTTGCACGAAAAGTACAAGGACAACAACATTTGTTTGGATTCTATGTACGGACAAAAAACAAGTTTTCCTCCAAAATGGGATAACTTCAACAAATACCAAACTGAGAGACATTTGCAACAAATAGGGTCTTTCTGCGAGAATTAGATCTTTTTTAGGACAGAATCCAACTTTCTTAAAATGAACGGTCAAATCCATCAATGAATTTTCGCATCGTATATTGTTTCGCATACGTGTCGTAATAACCCATGATATAATAGTTTTTGTATCGAATGATGCTTGGAAAAAGTACTTCGAAGTGCTCCTCTCTAAAGCGAGAAATGAAATCTATGGCAAGTGGATCCTGTTCTTGTTTGCTGTGTTGTAATTTTTTGTCGAATACACTTTCGAAGTAAACGGTTGTTGGTCCCGTATAATTCAGTAATTCATATGCGATATCTGTAAAATTCCCTGAGACTGAGGCGTTAATTCCTGTGGAAAGATCATAATTGCTTTGGCCTTCATTAGTTCCTCCTAGAGTGATTAAAATACTTTTAGGCGTTTTGTAAACAGTTAACCCCACATTCAAAAATAACATTCGTTGCAAAAACTTGGCGGTGTTTTTTATCTCTTTGGGTTTTTGCCCACTCATTTGAACCCATAAAGGAGAGTTTTTAAAAAGAATCGTGTCGGTTTTTGGAACTAGAATATTTTTGATAGTTTCGCCAGATTGATACTCCTTTATTTCAAAGATCAACTCGTCTTCGTTGGTGGTCAATTGGTAGATTTTATTTTCGTGATAATACGAATTAGACAATCCTGTTTGTTTTTTGGTTGCGGGCTGTGGAAACTTCTTTTCCTGTATTTCAAAGGTGCTTAAATCAATGTCAAAGACTTGTGTTTCCTTATAATTATGGTCCAAAGTAATAAGCAGTCTGTTTTTTAAGACGTATAGTTTTGTTTTTTGAGTGCCTTTGAACAATGGATTGAATTGATTGGTTTCCATTTTTTCGATTGGACAAACTTCTAAAATCTGATTTAATGTCAAGGCCTCAGTTTTTTTATTTTCAAATTTAAAAGAAGTGAAATCAAGTGTTTTTTCTTCTTTATTACCATTCTTAAAAATATACAACATTAATTTTGGACTTAAATCTTTTTGCGAAAGGATATAAAATGTATTATTTTCTTGAAATGATGTGACAATACTTTCTTTAGAAAATTGAATATCAAAGTTAGACGCAACGGTGGTCTTGGTGTTCAAGTCATATTGAACGGCCATTATTTTTTTTAAATCTTCGGATGACCAATACAAAGTTGGGTTTTCTTCATTATTGAAACTATATCCCGCTAATAGTTTATAAGTAAGATCAGGTCTTGGTAGTGAATATTGATTGGACAGAAACAAAGCGCTATTGTATTTTAGTATCGTAAGCGTTTCTTTGTCGGATGCAAATACAAATACATCATGTGTATTGGTATTTTCTGCATTTATGATTTGTTTGTATTCTTTGGATTTTTTGAGTTCCAACGGAAAAGTGGTCAATATCGTTTGACTTAAAAGAAAATTACATTGAATTAGAATCAAAAAAGCGATTAATTTTTTCATCGGTTCAGGACTTACTGCTATTGTTATTTCGTTTAAAAGAATCCAAAACAAGGAAGGTGTTTATCTCTGAGATCTATTTATTGATTCATTATTTCTTGAAAATAGTCCACCATTTGACCTACATGCATGGCGTCCATCAATCCGTGGTGAACGTGAATAGACATGGGCATAGTTCTTTTTCCATTTCGATCAATTGTCATTTTTCCAAAAGAAATTTTGGGACAACTGTCTGGAAATGTCATGCTGCGGGCATGAGAAAGTGAAGTGAATTTTAACCAAGGTATGGCCGAAAAGTGAATCAGATTCTCCGCATTAAATTCACGGGTAAATAAACCAGTTGTATTTTGAATGCGTTCAATCTCTGCCAATGCGGTTTCTTCAAAAATTTGATAATCGGGATGGTATTCAATTAAAGAGAATCCAAAAGTGCCATCAGCTCTACTTATAGTTGCCGATCCATCAATTCGATCATGAACATAGACATGTGTATTTAAAATTCGGTATCTAAAATTCTCAAATGCATTTACGGCGGTCAAGGTTTTGTGTAAATAATAAATAAAAAAGGAGGTATTTAAGAATTTAGAATTTATGTAAGCTTTCGAACAATCTATATCAACTGTTACACCAAAGAAAGGTTCTTGCATTTGTTTAAAGAAAAGAAAATGTTCTTTTCTATTCCAATCGTCGATGTCTAAAAGCGTTTTCATTTTTTAGTGTTTATGTGAGTTCAATATGTTAGTTATTCAAGCTTTTTTACCGAAACGTGTCTAAATTTAAAACCTAGCTAAAATACTAAATAAAAAGCATTTTAACTAGGTTCAATTTATAAAAAAAACGATTTTAAACGTCCAATAACTTTAACACTTCTGTTATTTTTTCGAAGGCCTGAAAGTTTTTATGTTCTACTTTATGGTCGATTTTTTCATGAGCCCAAGTGGTGTGAAACGGAATATGCACAGCGTGACCGCCAATGGCCAAAACGGGTAAAACATCAGATTTTAATGAGTTTCCAATCATAAAAAATTCCTTTGATTGAATCTCCAAGCGTTTGATCAAATCCGAATAATCCACTTCTTGTTTGTCTGACATCACCTCGATATGGTGAAAATAATGCCCCAAACCTGAATTGTGCAGTTTTCGGCGTTGGTCCAATAAGTCGCCTTTGGTGGCAACCACCAATTTGTATTTTCCATGCAAAGTTTTCAACGTTTCCTCAACTCCGTCTAATAAAACTACTGGTTTTTCAAGTAGTTCTTTTCCGTATTGGATGATTTTTTCGATAATTTCAATCGGAATTGTATTGTTCGAAATTTTCATCGCCGCCTCTATCATCGAAAGAATATAGCCTTTGATTCCATAACCGTACAATTTAAGATTATCGATTTCAATCTTGAATAACTCCTTCGAAATTCCTTGATGCGACAAATAGTCTTCCATCAAACCACAGAATTTTTTCTCGGTTTCATCAAAATAGGTTTCGTTGATCCATAAGGTATCATCGGCATCGAAGGCAATTACTTTTAGGTTCATTGTTTTTGTTTATTTAAACACAGATTTCACAAATTAATCTGTGAGAATTTGTGAAATCTGTGTTGCTCTTTTTCTAATTTATCGTTTCTCCATTCGCGACACCATCTACATCAGGATTCACAAAAACCAATTTTCCTTCGGTATTGGTGGTCATCAAAATCATTCCTTGACTTTCTACTCCACGAAGGTTTCTTGGTGCCAGATTCACGAGAACAGTCACTCGTTTTCCAATAATGTCTTCCGGTTTGAAGCTTTCTGCAATTCCGGAAACGATCGTGCGAACGTCAATTCCAGTGTCAACTTTCAAAATCAAAAGTTTGTTGGCTTTCGGCATTTTCTCCGCTTCCAGAATCGTTCCCACACGAATATCCATTTTTGCAAAATCCTCAAATAGGATCAAGTCTTTCTGTGGCTCGGCTACTTTATTCTCAGCTTTGTTGGCGGTTTTTGTCGCCTCCAACTTATCTATTTGTTTTTGAATTTCCTCGTCTTCAATTTTAGAGAACAATAATTCAGCTTCTCCAATTTGATGCCCTGCAGGCAATAAATCTGAACTGTCTGTAATGGTTTTCCAGTCTAATGGCGATTCAATTTTTAAGATTCTTGATAGTTTTGTAGCAGTAAATGGCAGGAAAGGCTCACAAAGTGAACTCAAAGTAGCAGCAATTTGCAAGGCAACATACATTTGGGTTTGTACGCGGGCTGGATCAGTTTTTACCATTTTCCAAGGCTCTTCGTCAGCCAAATATTTGTTTCCAAGTCTGGCAACATTCATCATTTCGCCAAGGGCTTCTCTAAATCTATATCTTTCCAATGAACTTGAAATCACGGCTGGATAGGCTTTCAATTCGGTCAAAGTCGCTTCGTCAACTTTTGATAATTCATTCGGTTGAGGTACGATTCCGTTGTAATATTTATTGGTTAAAACTACCACACGATTAATGAAATTCCCATAAATTGCAACCAATTCGTTGTTATTTCTGGCCTGAAAATCTTTCCAGGTAAAATCATTATCTTTAGTTTCGGGTGCGTTTGAAGTCAAAGCATAACGCAAAACGTCTTGTTGGTTTGGAAATTCTTCCAAGTATTCGTGCAACCAAACTGCCCAATTTTTAGAAGTCGATAATTTGTTTCCTTCTAAGTTCAGGAACTCATTGGCAGGCACATTGTCGGGCAGGATATAACTTCCTTCAGCTTTTAGCATCGCTGGGAAAATTACGCAGTGAAAAACAATATTGTCTTTCCCGATGAAGTGAACCAGCTTCGTATCTTGATCTTTCCAATATGGTTTCCAGTCTTTTCCTTCGCGTAGAGCCCATTCTTTGGTCGATGAGATGTATCCAATTGGCGCATCAAACCATACATATAATTTTTTCCCTTCTGCGCCTTCTACCGGCACGTCAATTCCCCAATCCAAGTCACGGGTTACCGCGCGAGGTTCTAGTCCCCCATCGATCCAAGATTTCACTTGTCCGTAAACATTCGGTTTCCAGTCGTTTTTATGCCCAACGAGAATCCACTCGTTTAAGAAATCGGAGTAACGATCCAAAGGCAAAAACCAGTGTTTCGTAGATTTCAAAATGGGAGTTTCGCCTGTAATGGTCGATTTTGGGTTGATTAAATCAGTTGCATTCAGCGTAGAACCACATTTTTCGCATTGGTCGCCATAGGCTTCTTCGTTGCCACATTTTGGACAAGTTCCTACCACAAAACGGTCTGCTAAAAACTGATCCGCTTTCGCATCATACAATTGTTCTGTCACTTCTTCAATAAAATCACCTTTGTCATATAGGGTTCTAAAAAATTCCGAAGCGGTATCGTGATGAATTTTAGCCGAAGTTCTGGAATAATTGTCAAATGAAATACCGAAATCAGAGAATGATTTTCGAATAATTCCATCATATTTATCAATTACTTCCTGTGGCGTAATCCCTTCTTTTTTAGCTTTCATCGAAATGGCAACCCCATGTTCATCGCTTCCGCAAACAAACAAAACGTCTCTTCCCTGCAAACGTAAGTAACGGGAATAAATGTCCGAAGGCACGTAAACCCCCGCCAAATGCCCAATGTGTATAGGCCCGTTTGTATAAGGCAATGCCGCCGTAATCGTATATCTTTTTGGATTCTGTAACATAATTCAGTTTAATTTGTTGCAAAAATAAGCAATTATTTATTGTCATCCTGAGTGAAATCGAAGGATTAGGTGGTAATCAAAGGATGCGTTGTAAATATATTCACAGAATTTAGTTGCAAATAAAATGAAACGTAGTAATCGGGGTTTGGCATATCGTTTCATCCAACATCAGTCCTTACGCCACTATTTTATCTCGTCTTCTCGATTTTCAAAGCATAGTTGAATTTCTAAAATTCTACAAATCCGTAATAATGCAAATCAGATAAATAATTATATAACAGTTTTCATACACTCTAAAGCTAATTTAGCCATTATTAATTATAAATAAATAGAGCATGAAAACTAGAAGCATATTATTTGCATTAGCATTAAGTATCGGATTATTTGCAACGTCTTGTAATTCTAATGATGAAAACGAAGGAGACACATTAGCCCCCTTAGAAGGTAAATGGAATATTGTCAAAGTTGGAACGACGACTAGCAATGGAGCAGAAACATTGATGGATCCACCACAAAATGTAAGTGGCTGTAACCATGATTATATTGATCTAAAGATTAATAATACATTAATTTCAGGAGATTATGATTCGACCGTTAGTGCATGTCAACTAACAACCACGTCGGGAACTTATTCCAAAGGAGATAGTAAAGTAACACTTGTTGTAAATGGTATAAGTACTACTTATGATATTGTTAATCTAACACTTACTGAATTGAAATTAAAGAATGGTAACGCTATTTGGGTTTACACTAGATAACTAATTTATTTTGGTGTCTCTGCATCTTTTTGGATGTAGTATAAAAAAACGGGAATGACTTTTTAAAAGTCATTTCCGTTTTTATGCATATACGAATTATGCTTGCCTAAAATAATTTTTCAAACTCAGCAGGCATTTTGTTTATTGGTTTTATTTTAATGTTTTTGTAGAAGACTTCGCCAGCTTCACTTTGCAGTTGTATTTTTCCTTCGGTTAAAGGCTGAAATTTTTCACCATCAAAATAACGGGAATTCTGCAAAACCATAACCACTTTACCGTTGATGATGTGAAGACTTTTCCCTTCAAAACAAACCAACTCTATTTCTGTCCAATCGTTATTTGGCGTTTCAGCTCTCATTTTTCGCATGCAAAACCCAGTATTTTCGGTATGTGTGCCAAACGGAATAAATTGCTGGCTTTCGTCTGCCACAGCATTCATTCCTCCTTCCGGAAGATACGCCCGAATGTCGATAGCTGCATTGGCAATATTCCAATAATCGCCAAAATGGCCTTCCATTATTTGAAATTCCTGCGATAACATCCAAGCGCGCCAGTAGTCCACACCCGCTTTTCCCTGCGAATGATAGAGCACACCTGCATCCATGAGTTTATCTGTTCTTGGTTCCCATTTTTTGGTTCCAAATTTGACTTTGAGCTTCAAGCGGTAGTTTTTGAAGTTTTCTTTGGTAAAAACACAACCATAATATTCCCCGGTAACTTTAAGTACAGGGTCTTTGTTTTCTTGAATCACCGTAAACATATTGTTTACATTTTTATTATAACCAATTGGAGGAATTTCATTCCCGTTAGCATCAGTTGGAATTTTGCCGGAATATCCGTTCTGGTGTTTGTAGCTTAGATACATGTCCCATTTACTGAGGTTGTTGTCCAGCAGGTTTATCCAGCCATCTTCTGATGAGTTCGTGTTTTTAGTTGCTGAGGTCAAGCTAAAAAGAAGGGCAAGCGCTATTAGTGCTGAGTATTTTTTCATCTGGTAGTTTAATAATTGAAATAGAAATGATTTCTCAAATCTACTGAATAATGTTCAGGAGAGATTATGCTTTTTATTCAAAATCAGATATCATTTTTACATTTTATCTTTCTGGCGAATGCCATTACAAAAGGATTTGAAAACGTATTAAGAAATTTCTTTTTTGGGTTATAGGTACAGTTCACCTCGCATTGTAATTATAGATGATCCGCCAACCAATATATCATTTTCTCTATTCATAACTTCAATCAGTGAGGGCTGTTTTAATTTTACACCCTGCAGAATTTTATATTCTTTATTGGGGTGCGTATATTTCTTTTTTGTCAAGAGACCGATTAAGGGTCCTGCGGCCGTTCCTGTGGCGGGGTCTTCATTTATTCCAATTATTGGATTGAAAAACCGGGTCTCGGCTATGTTTTCTTGACCTTTATCGGAAAGTGTAAAACAATAAAATCCTTCAAATTTATATTCTTTTGAAATTTCAATCAAGAGTTTGTTGTCAGGAACGCAATCATTGAGTAATTGACTGTTCTTGATTGGGACCATAGTGTGAGCAACTTCTGTTTTGACGATTGTGGGAACAAAGTCATTACAGTCTAAATCCTCAATTTTTAGACCAAGTGCCACTGCTATTTTATAGGTAGGTATTTCCTCTTTAATCACAGCTGGTTTTTGATGCATTTGTACAATAGGATATTGAGTAATTGGGTCAAAACTTGCCGTTATTTTTATGGGAGAATGTTTCATTATAACAAAACGATCGGTTTCACTTTGCTCATGAAAAATGGGTATTTGTTTTAATAAAGCACCACAAACCGCCCCTAATAAATTGTGTCCCGCTCCTTCTATTTCGATTCCTGTAGGTGTAAACGAACGAACTGTCAATGCTTTTTGTGCCAAGGAATAATAAACAAATGATGTTTCAGAATATCCAAATTCTTTTGCAATATTTTGATATACCTCTAATTTCAAATTTCCGTTTGTAAAGACGACTGATAATGGGTTTCCTTTGTAGCTTTTATTCGAAAACACATCCAAAACGTAATATTCTAATGTAATCCTTTCTTCCATTTTAGGTCTTTTTTACTTTTTTTGAACAAATAAAGTTACTACTTGTCAGTGAATCAAAGCAATAATGGTGTAAATTTTAAGTTTTTTACAACGTTTTTTATCTCGGATATTAAATTTATTGCTTTTACAAGTCTTGAAATTCTCAATTTTTTCTTGTTTGGGTGTCATAATCCAATGGATCATTACTTTTTTTATATTTGTAAGCGAATTTAAAAAATTATAAATTATGGCAAAGGGACCTGAAAAAAATACTAAGAATAAGGCTTTGCATACCAAATTGCTAAATCGAAAGAAGACCAAACTTCAAGAAGAAAAAAAAGAAAAAGCATTGCGTTTGAAAGCTTTAGTTGTAAAAATGAATGAGAAAAAGAATAATATCGAATCTGATAGCATATAAATCAATTTGTATTTCTTTTCTGTTTTTATTTAACTGAAATTTGCAGCAAAGTATTTAAATAGTAAAAACATGGAATTCGGTAGAATAATAGTTTCAGAAACGGCCTTCAATAGTGAAAATCTTCAAGATTTAATTCACTCTAGTATATCAGTAATCAACTTAATGCGTGAAGAAGGCGTGAACGATGATTTAATTCATGAAGACGCTTTGATGAGTTATTATTTGGATTATTATTACTCGCAATATGTTACGGGAAACTTTGCGCAATTTGTACATCAATCTGGTTGGAATGCCGAATTAAATGAGCTGATTGAAGAGGGTTTGGCATTGATTGGTGCCTACAACCATTTGGAATTATTTCAACAGCTATCCAAAAGAGTAAAACTAATGAGCAGTGTAAAGCTCAATAAATTTCTGAAAGGAAAGATGGAAGGTGTAAACCCCACAAGAGATTTACTTATTAATGACACTTTTTTTGAAATAGAAGAAAACCTGGTTGCGTTGAATGCTGAATTTTTAAAAAACCACCCCGATTTCGAAGTGCTTTCGGTAGACGAAATGTTTGCCTCTTTAGAAGAATTTGTGGGGCACGAGATTAAAAGGGAATAGGTTAATTATTTCGCAAAGACACACAAAAAAAAGCCCAAAGATATACAAATAGTTCTGTAGAAATATAAACCTTTGTGCATCCCCTGTTTCTGTATTGTGCGTCTTAGTGTAATTCCTAATTCTTCACAAACTTCAATTTCTTTGTGCCAAAATCTGTCTCAACCTTCATAAAATAAACTCCAGAAGTCCAAGAGCTAATATCCCAAGAAGTTGCCGAATTGGTTGTTTTTATTTTTTGGCCTGACACATTGTAAAAGACTGTTTTATCAATTGTTATTCCGCTCGTAAGGTTGAGGGTAAGGATATCGTTTGTTTGATTTAGTGACAATTGTGCAGTCGTCAATTCAAAATTATTCCGCCCCAATGTTGCAGCGTTGCTTTTTGAAATAATATTTTTATTGGGATCGAAAATGATGCTTGTAATGGTAAAAGGCACATTTTCGGTAAAACTTTCCCCATTAACGGTGTTGTTCAAAACCAAATCCAATTGTTGACCACCTGTTCCAAAAACACGAATTGGTACTGGCATTTCAAAAAACGAAACCGAAGCGTCCGATTGTGTTTGATTGATAGTAAATTTGGCTTGGCCACCTCCTAAATTTTGGGCTTTAATATTATAAATAGGATAGCCCTGATTGTAAATCCAATCGTTAAAAAATTCTTCTAGACTACTGCCGTAGACCGCTTCCAAATGCGATTGTAAGTCGGGAGTTTTGGCATATTTATAGGCTAGACTGACATCTTTTAAATAATTTTTTACTCCTTGGAAAAATAAAGCATCACCCATTTTAAAACGTAGCATGTTCAACACCATGGCCCCTTTATTATAGGTTAATCTGGAACTGAAAATTCGATTGACATCCGTTAGCTCGGCATCGGTCAAATAGACAGCTCCATTTGTTTTGGAAGTAATGTTGCTAATCATTTTATTTTTTTCGGTTACAAAAGCTGTTTGACCATCAAAATTTTCAATAACCATAGCGGCTAGATAAGTGGCAAATCCTTCGTTGAGCCAAATGTCTTTCCAGCTGCCACATGTGATTTTGTCACCAAACCATTGATGCGCCATTTCGTGTGCAATAAGATCTCTTTCAAAACTTACCATAAATGAAACCGTGGTATGTTCCATTCCGCCACCCCAGCCAAATTGTGCGTGACCATATTTTTCGTTATGAAAAGGGTAAATCTCGAATAGATTTTCGTATAAATTTAGAATTAATGGGGTCTGATCCAGTTGCGTTTTGACTGCTGTTAATGTCTCTGGATAAATGTAGTTGATGATTGGATATTGGTTAGGAGCTGTGCCACCCATTTGATTGTAAACACTATAATTGGTTACCGCAATGGCAATTAAATAGGCCGGAATAGGATAGCCATGATGAAAATGGGTTGTTTTGTAGGGACCGCTGATGATTGGCATTGTAGTTTCTATGCCATTTGCAACGCTAATGTATTGGGATGGCGCCGTAATATAAACATCAATACTATCAGCTTTGTCATTCAAATCTTGCTTGCAGGGCCACCAATCGCGAGCGCCATAAGGCTCTGATAAAGTGTATAAAACCGGCGAACCATCGTGGACTGATGTAGTAAAGGCCTGTTCTCCATTTGCGGGAGCTCCAGCATAAGAAATGATAACTGTTGCCGAAGTTCCTGAATTGAGGCTGTTCGGAAGTGTAATAACCAATTCGTTATTGCTGTTTTGTGTAAAAGCTAATGGCAGTCCATCTTTGGTAACTGAGCTTACAATTAATTGATTTGTTAAATCGAATATTACCGTTGAAAGATTAGACAATGCAGTAAAAGTCGTCTTTACAACCCCAGATATGTAATAATTAACAGGATCTACGCTAAAACGAAGTTCATGATAGGTAATATCGTAGTTTTGAGTATTGGGATTGACACGCAAATTCATTTTTTTGCTGGCCATCTTCTGCTCGAGAACTGCAATATCTTGTGTTTGATTTTCTTTTTTTTGGGCGTGTCCCAAAAAAAACACTAACAATACTATCAAGAAGCAACTTTTTTTCATTTTAAATTTCATTTGAGTACCAAATATAGTTAATGATTTGGCTTTAATCATTCTGAGTTACTGATTTTTAAATTTTAAAGCTGTATCAGCATATGTATATATTCTTAAATATCAATGCTTTATTGTTAATTTTCAACAACATAAGCAAAAAATAAATACCTTTATGTTTATAAAATAGAAGCTTTTTTGTTTTTTATTTGCCCCAAGTTGTGTTTGATTGTTTAACATAAAAATGGATACATGCAAAAAATTACTATTTTAATTAGCGGGTTTTTACTTTTCTTTTTTAGTGTTGTTATGCTTGCTTTTTCAGCAAAGACAAATGAAAAGACTTCTTCTTTATTAAACTCTGTTGATCATTCACCATCAGAAATTCAAGATAGAAATTTAATTAAAGGGAATTGGCAAAAAGATGGTTCTGCAGTTGAATTGCATATTTCACGACTTCGTGATAATGGATTGCTAGAAGTGAATTATTTGAACTCGAAATTTATTTTTATTGAGAAAGCGGGTTGGACTAATTCTTCCGATGTATTGCGGTTATTTGTTGTATACAGGCAAGATGATAGTCCAGGCTATAGTTTATCGTTAAATTACGAGGCAGAAAAAGATTTACTGGTAGGAGCTTATGTTGATGGATCCAATAACAAAACCTATAATGTGACTTTCAAGAGAATTAAGTAAATTTATTTAGAATTATTAGGTTTTAAACCCAACAAAAAAGCCATCTGAGAAATCAGATGGCTTTTTGAAATATATTTAATGATGCTAAAGTTTGAAAGTAACTCCAAATTTTGCACCGCTAGTGCCTGTGTTTCCACCTAATTCTAGATTAATACCAAATTTATCGGTAAAGAAATAACGACCACCTACTTGAAGACCAAGACCTAAAGAAGTATTGTCCGGATGCGGGTTATTGTTATAATCATCATAATTCCAAATGTAATAGGTAAGGCTTGCACCAGCATAGAAATCAAATTTGCTTGGCATATCCAATATTCTGTTGAAATGGTAATTTCCATTAGCTCCGATTCCTATTGCAGTAGAATCGTAATTGTAATCATTTCCGCCATAATAATACGGATCATTATCTGTTTGAAAAGATAGTTGTCCTCCAAGTGTAAAATCTTTGGCAATTCCGTAATCAAGACCAAAATAGACAGGAACACCCCAGCCTGAAAGACCAACTCCTGCGTTTAGTTGTACTCCGCCTTCTTCAAGAGGAGCTTGTGCAAATATGCCAGTTGATATGAAACCAAAAGCGAATAATAGAATAATTTTTTTCATAAGTTAGTTTTTTAAGTACAACGCAAAAATATTATTTTATTATGGCTTTCCTTTTAATTTTGAGTAAAAAAGTCATATTTCAGTGAATTTTACAAATAAATACCATATTTGATTAAAATTTAATTTACTGGAATATTTTTATTGAGAACTCTTTACAAAAGAAATTGGATTGATTTTGTATTAATGTTTTGGCGACATAAAAGAAATAATTTTTTTAATTCGGAATGGTTATCAAGCTACAATACGAGCATTTTGGTATTGAACTTGGTTCCATTATAAATGACCTGTACAATGTAGGTTCCGCTGGCCAGTATTTTATCGGTATTGAAACTCAAAATATCCCCATCTACAGCATAGGAATTTCCAAAAATTCTGGAACCCAACATCGTATAAATAGTCACGCCAATTGTACTATTTATAAAATTATAAAACTGAAGATTAATTTGATTGGTTGTTACTGGATTTGGAAAAATCTTCATGAAGTCTTCATTTGGATAATAAATGGATTTGTCTGTTTTAAAAATAGGCAATTTTTCAAATGACCCACCCAGCACCGCTTCCGACTGAGCTTCGCTCATGCACAACCAATCTTGCATAATCGTGGCATATATTTGTCTAAAATCATACTGAAAAGGAACTTGGTCATTAACTGTAACGGTTTGGGGTAAATCTGGTGAAGTACCAATCATACCCGAAATAGGATTTGGCGTTCCTTCTACAGTTCCTCTGCCAGTATTTAGCGCCGCTCCGAAAAAAAGTACGGGTGCTCCAGAACCATGATCGGTTCCAGAACTGTCGTTGCTCTTTATCCGGCGTCCAAATTCGCTAAACGTCATGCCGGTAACAATATCGGCTTTGCCCATCAGTTTTAAATCTTCCTGAAATGCACCTATGGCTTGGGAGAGGATGCTTAAATTTTCGGCTTGTTTGCCTAATTTTTTATCCGAATCCAAAACCTGATTTTCGTGACTGTCAAATCCTTTTGGGTGGTTCACAACATAGATGGGGGTTTGCAATCCGCCATTAATGAGTTTGGCAACAATTTTCAATTGATCGGCCAAACCATTTTTATTGGGATAAATTGGTGATTGCGGTTTAGGTACATTATATGCTTTTTGAATCGATTCTCTATAGGCATTACTTTGGTCTTTCATTAACCTCAAAAAAGTGAGTTCATGGCCATAATCGGAGTTGGGAGCTGGATCAGATGTGGCATTAATCACATTTAGTAAATCTTCAGGTCTAGGCACACTGTAGGCCATGTTTATTTTGGGACCTTGTAACGAAAAGGGTAATGTAGAGCCTATTTGTATGGCCAATGGATCTGGCATGTCGGCATTGGGATAAGCTGTTGGGAAGTTTGGGTATACAGTATCCAATGCCCTTCCTAACCATCCAGATTGTAACGATTCATCACTATCGGATGCAGTAAACCAAATGTCGGTTGCTCGAAAGTGGCTGTAACTTGGGTTGGGATAAGAGACCCCTTGAACAATAAGCATTTTGCCGTTGTTGTACAATTGTTGCATTTCCTTCATAGCAGGATGCAAACCGGTAGTTTCGTTATAATGCAAGGGCAAAACATCGGTTTCTTTCATTAAAATATTAGAACGGGCATTGGTCAATTCACTCCATTTGTCTCTGGGTAAAACGGTGTTTAAACCATCGTTCCCGCCATTCATTTGAATAATAACTAATATTTTTCCACATCCGGCGGCGGCTGTAGCTAGTAGTTGTAAACTTTGACTCTCGATTTGAGACGATGCCATAACCGGAATATGATTGAAGACCAAAGGAATTGTTGATGCAATAGCAGTTGTCTTTATAAATTTTCTTCTTTCCATTTTTTTATTTAGTTTCTAAGTTCCTAAGCTTCTGAGTTTCTAAGAATCGGGGTGTCTTAGCGACTTATAATCTTAGCCTCTATGGAGCTACATTAACTGATATTCAGCAAATTCAACAATAGTGAGCAATAAACTTCGTATTCTTGTTTTTACAATCTGTAGGTTCATATCTGTTGGGTCATTGATATAGGAACGCCAAGCACCCGACCAATAATAATCGGCATCCTGACCTGTTAACAAGGTTTGTTTCTTTATGGCATCTTTGGCACTTAGGCTAAAATCTATTGGCACTAAATAATGGATGCATTCGCTAACCAATAAGTTTGGATCTTCGCAAGTTGCATTTGGAAACTGTTTCACAAATGTCATAACATCGACTTCCATTCTTGTGGTCAATCCATTTTTTTCAATATCAAAACCATAAAATAAATATTCAATCAGGCCATAACGTCGTTGAATCGAATTGGAGTTAATCCAATATTCATGAAAAGAGGGTTTTTGGTAAAAGGCTTGCCAGCCCGCTACATTTGGAATTGATCCCATGGCTTGTTGCATATCGTACATGGCATAATTAAAGGTGTTCCAAAGATTATATTGTGCCTCATAATTGGTAGCATCTGCCACATTATAGTTGAGGTTGAACGTACGCATTGTGCCCACAATAACATCTAGGGGTGATTTGATGTAAACCCCACGATTGGCCATATCAAAAAAGTGTTCACTTTTGAATAATTTGTCCAAAACGGGTAGAATGTTCCAATTATTGGCTACAAAATGTTGTGCCAAAGGAACAATTACATTCGCTTCAATATTGGCATCAATGTCATAGTATACAAAGAAGCGATACAATCGGCGGCAAATGTATTCGGATACGACTTTTGATTTTGCGAAAATCATATCAATAAATAAATCCAATTCTGCCGCGCCAGTATTCGGAATCACGGTATTGTTGAAAAAGGATGAAAATTGTTTGCTGCCAGTAGCATGGATTTTGTCTACAAAATTAGTGGCTTCTGCTGTGGTATTTAAATTTTGTACTCTCCAGCCGGTAAGTACTTTGGCAGCTTGGATGACATCGGCTTCGGTGTATTGGCTGGCTTCTTCTTTGCCTAGTGTAAAAAGTTCCATGACTTCACGGGCAAAATTTTCATCCGGTGCTGATTTGGTATTGGCCTGATTGTTCAAATAAAACATCATCGCGGGTTGCGTAGCCATATTACGAATTAAGGATTTGTAATTCCCTGTCGCATTATCCCGAAACATTTTTATGTATTTGTAACAAATTCGTGCCGAATTGGTATTGCAAAACTCATTGGAAGATTGTTTTATGAACTCAAAATCAACAGGGATAAAATGATACCAAAAAAGTGTCATTTTTTCTCGAATGGTAATGTCTTGATTAAAAGTAAGTCCTAACCACCAAGAGCTTAAACCTGAAGTTCGATTTCCGTTGGTGTCACCCCCGATATCATTGGCTGCAAAAGCATCATTGGTCCAGTCGCTACCATAGGGAAGTCCATTCTCGTCTGGTTTTTCATTGTTGTAATGATTTACAGGAGGAGCGGGAGGTGTATTATCAACGGTTAAAATCAAGTTAACGGCTTGAGTCATGGAGATGCCCAATAAAGTATCAACATCCGATTTTTTGAATCCAAAACCTGTTCTTCTTAGTAAATGCAAAGCTTCAGAGGTTGACCATGTGCCCGTATAAGGTGCAAGACCGCTGGTAACATTAGTCACACGTTCAGTTTCTGGTCCAGATTTAGCGGTTAGGTCTTTTTTTGGATTTGTTAAAGAAGAATAGCGGCGTCCGTTGTATATTTTTCGAGAATATTTTTCGAAGAGAGGATCTTTTTCTTGGGCATTTACCAATAACTTTTTCAATAATTTGGTAAATAAGGCACGCCTAGTCACAGTAATGTTTCCCATAAAAAATGATTTCTAATTTTGATCGCCATAAACATAATGACTAAATACAAACGACAAATATATAGAAATAGGTATAAAAGGTGTAAAAATAACTGTATAACGCGTAATTTTACGTAGTACGTAAGAAAAAGACGTAATATTATTTTTTGGTTTTTATGAGCTGATTCTGAAGTGTTTTACTTAATTACTTCAATTAAACTTTTTTGGTCTTTTGTTTTTAAACGAGCTTGAAAATGAACTAAGTTATTTTCTTGCGTAAGATTAATTTCCAAAACTTCCAATGATTTAAAATGTTCTAAATTTTTGTTTTTACCAATAATATAATGCCATTCTTTAGGTTCAAGTTTGTTGAAATGTACTTGCAAATAGCCTATTTTCGGTTGGGAAGTTTGAAGATAATTATGCTTTGAAAGATTAGCCTCTAGTGTCAAAGCATTATTCCTAATAGAAGTTTTGGTTGGGGCCAAAGGGAAATTTACGAATATTTGATGGTTGTCGATTGCCTTTTTTGTTTTTAAGTAAGTGTAGACTTTTTGAGAATCTTTCGTTAGCATTGAGAAATAAAAGGAAGGTTCACGGCTGGTATGAACAATCACTTTTTTGATTGGATTAAAATCATCATCATAGTCGTAACTAATAGCCGAATCTTTCTTTTCGATTATTTCATTCAACACTAATTCAGTTTTGGTTGGTTCGTGAACAAAAACAGAATCCAAATCGAAACCAATTATTTTGTTGATTTGAATAGAATGAGGTTTGAGAATATTTAGATCATGAACCATTTCAAAATTAAAGCCAAAAGACAATAAAGCATTTGGGTTTTGCGAAAATGTGGTTTCTTTTTTATACTTCGATTTTAATTGTAGCTTCCCGTCGGCGACTACTTCTTGTTTTTCTAAAGTTATATTTATAATTCCATCTTCTTCAAGTAAACTATTTTTTTTGATCCAAAGCGTAATTGCATTGTTTGTATCAATCGTTTTTTCTGTTTTTTTAGCATCCAAAAAAAGTTTTTTCAAAAATAAATCTTCGGCTGTTTTCTCTGCAATTGCCTTTTGATTTTCAGGAATTTTCGAAATTAGAATTTGGTTCAAATGTTTTATAAACAAAAGTCTCATTGACTTGGAATAGTAGGAACTCATTCCGTTGTTGAGGTTTTCTTTAATGTAATGTGTTTTGATTACTTCTTGTTCAAATTCGGTTTCATTTTCAATTTTTGCAACTGTAAACCATTGGGTTATCGGTTGGTTTTTGAGATGAAAATAAGCAAAATAATCGGGTGTTTCAATGCCAAAATGGTAAAGATCCAGTTTCTTATTTATTCGAAAAGCAGTGGAACTCCATTGAGAAGGGGTCTTTAGAAAGGAAAAAACAAAATAATTCCGAACATTTTTCACATCAATCATCACAATTGCATCAGCATTTTGTGGGATATATTTTGCGTCAAATCTTTTATGAAACCCAAACCAATAAAGGATTGCCGTACTTCCAAAAGTGATAAGAAGCACGGCAATCTTAAAAGAAAAGCTTTTTATGGGCTTCATCAATTACTCCGTAACGGTTGTTTCTTTTTTGTTTTCTGCGTACAACTCATTAATGATATCAAAGAAGTATTGCAAACTATTTGCGTGTTCCCCTTTGATTGTATAAGTTGCTTCCGAGACAATAGCGCCATTTTTGAATTTAGATTCCATAGTGATTTCACCGGCATTTTTCAAGGCGATATCATAATAGTTGGTTTTAGCATCTTTGGTAAATTCTGCTTTAGAAGCAGTAATTATTTTTTGAAGATCAAACCAAGCAGCAGAATTATTTTTTGAAATGGATTTTTTGAAATCAGCTTGCAATGGCATTACTTTTTGTTGAATGAGGTTTTCAATGTTTTCCTTTGAAGTAGTTATCATAACCACACCATTTTTTAGACCAAGATATAAGTTTTCAAGCAGATTGTCTTTTTCAAAATGAATGGTATAATATCCATTCGTCAATTGATAGTCGGTAGTAGTAAATTTACTTTTATTTAAAGGAAGTCGCAATAGTTTGTTGATAAAAGACTCGTTTCGTGTATTCATAAGAAACGTGAAATTAGGTTGTATTTCCTCTTTGTTGCCTTTGGTTTCGATTTGCTCATAATTCTCATCATAATCAAAGGTAATGAAATCCCGCTGAACTTTTTTCAAATCGTGGAGTACAAAAAGAGCATTTCCGGGAATTAAATCTGAAATTGCTTTTTCGTCCAAAAACAGGGCAACTGCATCAATCAAAACATCGGCTTCGTTACCACTTGCGTCTTTACTGTAGGACTGGTAAACTGAATTTAAAGTGTTTTTTAATACTTTGTATTCATAGTTTATAATGGCCTGGGTGTCTACTGAAATTGAGTAATATCCCAACACATTATTACCAATATAATTCAATAGGTTTTTGTCAATTTTCGAATCACATATTTCCTGATATGATTTTTTGGTTTCTTCACTTTTAGGTGTCATTACTTGACTTAGTCGAATTCTGTCTTTTTCAAAATAACCATTGAGGTAGTAATTACTGTCTAAGATTCCATTCTTATAAATTCCCATTAAAGCGGAATTTCCTCCTGCAAAACTAGAGTAGAGTTGATTGGTTAATGCGTCCAAATCGGCGAAAATAAAAAAGTCTGATTTAGGGTTGTTGTTTTTAAAAATTGCTGAATTTGCTGCAACGGCTTCTGTTTTGGAATCAAAAGCTTCTTTGAAAATCGACTCAACAACGGGGCTGATTTTTAGTCTTTCTATCGAATCTGTTTTTTTTAATTCAAGTTCCAAAAGCTTTCTGTTGGTTTCTTCCAATTCAGCATTGGCTTTATCTTGGGCGGCATAAATTTCTTCTTCGGTAGGCTCGACAACTACAGGTTCTTCAATTATTTTTTTGGTTTTCTTTCCTTTCTCGCTTTTTCCTTTTTTGGAGTTTTCCTTTTTTTCCGGAATAGGTGTCGATTTTATTTCTTCGGGCACATTTGCTGGTGCTATTGTGTCATAGGTTACTGCTGCAGTGTCTACCAAAACGTCTGTTGTATCCATACTTGTTAGATCTGAGTATGGTTCAGTTTCGTTGTAAATGTTTTTATACGGTTTTATATAAGTGGCATTTACCATAATAGCAAATTTATCATTCCAAGCCAAATGATGATTTTTTGAAGTAGCAACACTATTATAAGTTCCTTGTTTTTTAACTTTAAAACTATCACCATATTTAGCTTGAACCAATTTTTCGAACAGGGCAGAATTATTTAGTGGAATTAGCACTACATAATTCATTACAGAGTCTTTGTTGATGTAGTATTGATATTGTTTGTTGGTTAAATCAATGCCTGTTTGACTTAAATCTTTTGGTAAAAACTTCAATTCTTTTTCTAACAATGCTTGCATCCAAGGATATTCCTGAATGGTTTTGATCGCCACTTTATCATTAAGGTTTTTGCCGTTAAAGCACAAAGCAAAAGGCGCATTTTCAGGAACTTTGTTGGCTAAATCTTGCGCATACATTGTCACAGAGATGCAAATGGCAAGGAATAAGAAATATTTTTTCATATTATTTTAATTGAGTGTAATTGTATTTTCTATTTTTTCGTTTCCGTTAATTACATTGATTACTGAGCCATTAAGTTTGATGGCTTTTTTGCTTTTGGACGCTATTGCGTTTTTATTGGAATACGATTTAATTGTCGAGTCAAATTTGTATACTGATGTGTATTTTGCAGTTTGAAAAACCTCTTTGTCAGCTTTCTCCAATTTGTCATAAAGGGCTTTTATGGGCACTTTTTGACTGCGAACAAATTTTTTATCGTTGAAGGTGAAATAGTCTGTAGCGATGTTTGGATCTATTTTTTTGCTGTTTTTTAGTTTTAAAAAAACAGCATTCAGATTACTTATTTTTTGAAAATCCAAATCAACCACAAAAATATAATTCGTTAAATCGATATTGGTTTTTATGTTTGAAATTCCAGTGGTGTTCTGTGCCAGAGCTACTAGTTTTGAAGCTTCTTTTTTAATTTCTTCTTTGGAAGGAATGGTATAGCCGTTAATTTTTTCCATTTTCAAAACCGAATTGATTTTCGTTTTACTTTGGCTAAAATTAATCACGAAATTAAAATGCCCTGACCCATCGTCTTTTATTCTTACTTCTTCAATGACTTCAAAGCAACTTTGAAACATAAAAACAAGACACAATAAGGGTATAAAATAAACTTTTTTCATGATTTAATTTGTTACAAGGTTTTAAGAGTAATACTTGTAATCAATGACGGTACAAAGAAAAGGATAAAAAATCTTTTTTAGATTTATTTAACACGTTTTTTATCCTATTTATTTGGTTTTAATCGTTTTGTTGGAGCTTTAAAAGTCAACTTTAACCATATAAAACCAAAAACACCGGATAAAAATGAAGCAATTAATATGGCAATTTTCGAATAAGTAATAACTTCTTCGCCATCATTCTTAAAAGCCAATAACGTAATGAAAATTGACATCGTAAATCCTATTCCCCCCAGCATTCCTGCTCCTATAATGTTTTTCCATTTTAGATCTTTGGGTAAAGTGCAAATTCCAAATGTAACTGCAAGAAATGAAAATAGCCAGATTCCTAGCGGTTTCCCCACGACAAGCCCCAAAATAATTCCAATTGAATTTTCATGACTCAATCCCTCATACCAGTTGCTATTAATGGCAATGCAGGTATTGGCAATAGCAAATAGAGGGAGGATAATAAAGGCTACAGGTTCATGCAGAAAATGTTGCAGCTTATAGGAAGCGCTATTTGTGCCACCATCTCCAAACGGAATTACAAAAGCCAATAGCACTCCTGTTATTGTCGCATGTACTCCAGAATTCAACATAAAATACCACATAAAAACACCACCAATTAAGTAAGGGGCAAGATGGTGCACTTTGCGTCTGTTTAAGATAAATAATAATCCCATAATAGCCAATGCAATCAGTAAATTATCAAATGCAATGGTTTGGGTATAAAATATGGCAATGACAAGTATTGCGCCCAAATCATCTATGACGGCAAGAGCTGTCAGGAATATTTTCAGCGAGGAGGGAATTCGATTACCTAATAATGACAAAACCCCAATTGCAAAAGCAATATCGGTGGCCATAGGAATTCCGGCTCCGTTTTGAGTCTGTGTTCCATAATTCAGTGCCAAAAAAATCCCTGCGGGTACAATCATTCCGCCTAAGGCTCCAAAAATAGGAAGAATTGCGTTTTTGATATTAGCCAATTCACCATGGTACATTTCACGTTCCAATTCCAATCCGATTAGTAAAAAGAAGATAGTCATTAATCCGTCATTGATCCAATGGGTGATTGAATGATGTCCAATTTCCGTATTCCAAAAAGCAATATATTCAATTTGAATCAATGAATTGGCCAATAATAATGAAACTACGGTTACAAAAAGAAGCAATAGTCCACTCGCTTTTTCGCTCTGAAAAAAATCAGTAAATGTGTTCGTTAATCTCATCTCTATGGTTCGATTTAAAATAGGAATGGCTAATTTAAGCATTGTAGGTTAATTATTCTAGGTTCAAACCTTAAACTGTAATTTTTTAATTAATTTTGAGATTCTAAATTACTAATTCACATCATGGACATCAAAATTCTTCATATTGACAGCAATCATCCCTTACTTTGGGAGCAATTGGAACAGGCTGGTTTTATCAATCATGCCGATTTTACTTCTTCTAAGCAAGAAATTGAAGCCAAAATTAAAGACTATCAAGGAATTGTAATTCGAAGTCGTTTTAAGATTGATAAACAATTTATCGATAAAGCTACAAATTTGCAATTTATCGCTAGAGTAGGGGCAGGTTTAGAAAGTATTGACTGTGATTATGCAACATCCAAGAATATTGCATTGATTGCCGCGCCCGAAGGAAACTGTAATGCTGTTGCCGAACATACTCTGGGAATGATATTGTCGTTGTTTAACAAATTGAATATTGCTGATCGCGAGATTCGGTCTGGTGAATGGAATAGGGAGAAAAATCGTGGATATGAACTAGACGGCAAAACGGTTGGAATTATTGGATATGGAAATATGGGAAAAGCTTTTGCCAAAAAACTTCGTGGTTTTGACGTGGAAGTATTGTGTTATGACATCAAAGAAAATGTTGGGGATGCCAATGCGAGACAAGTTTCATTAGAAGAGTTACAACAAAAAACCGATGTATTGAGTTTGCACATTCCTTGGACACCCGAAACCGATAAAATGGTGAATTCAGATTTCATTAATGCTTTCGCAAAAAATATTTGGATTATCAATACTTCAAGAGGAAAGAATATTATAACAGCCGATTTGGTTACCGCCATGCAATCCGGAAAAGTGCTGGGAGCTGGCCTAGACGTTTTAGAATACGAAAAACTATCTTTTGAAACACTCTTTCAAGACAAAAATACACCAGAAGCTTTTCAGTATTTATTGGATGGGAGGAAAGTGATTTTGACTCCCCATATAGCAGGCTGGACCTACGAAAGTCACGAACGTTTGGCGCAAGTGATTGTCGATAAAATTAAAGCATTGTACGTAAAAAATTAGTATTGTAAGATTTTTAACGCCCTAAAAAATAGGTTTTTGTGATATTTTTCATAATTTAGTCCATTAACAAACAAAAACTAAAGTATAAGTTATGGAAAACAAACCGGAAGAAACTTGGAACACACCAGTGAGCCCAATCCCAACCTTTAAAGTAGACCCTGTTGTGGTGTTAATTTTAAGTTTTTTGACCTGTGGATTGTATTTAATCTATTGGAATATAAAAGCTGCGGAGGTATTAAATGCAGTTTACGAAAAAGAAATTATTTCTCAACCTATTGCCATTTTTGCAGGTTGTTGTTATCCGGTAAATGCCTATTTCTTTTATTTGGTGGGTAAAGATGGTTTGCCAGCGGTTCATAAAAGAGTTGGATTGCCAATGAAGGACGATTCTGTGCTTTTATTAGTCTTAGGGTTGTTATTCCCAATGGTTGCAGCAATGATTGTGCAAAGCGAAATCAATAAATTGTATTCATAAAAAAATGAAACGAGATAGAAAAATATTCGGAATTATAGGGGCTGTTATAACTCTTGTAATTCCGTTTTTTTTAATGTTGCATAACCAGAACAATCATCTTGAAACGGATCAGTCTTTGTGTCCTTTCAAAATGCTTACTGGTTTCCCTTGTCCTGGCTGTGGGATAACCAAGTCATTGGTGTATTTTTATGAAGGGGATCTCTATAAAAGTTTGTATTATCATATTTTGGGTCCGTTCGTCGTTCTCTTTTGTGTAGTGACAATACTCGTCCTGTTAGCTGAATTGATTACTAAAAAGGATTATCTAAATGGAATTTTATACAATAAAAAACTAGCATACGTTCTAGCTTGCTTTTTGATTTTTTATCAAATCGTTAGAATAACCTATTTTGTAGAAAATAATACCTACGATTCAATTCTGAAAGAATCCATTTGGAAATAAACATAAAAAAAATCCCTTTTGGGATTTTTTTTTAATTCTAAATTCTTGACTCTATTTTCATCGCTGTAAATTCTGCAGTCTGTAATCTACTCTTCCTTATCGTTCAACTTTCGTTCCAATTCGGCTTGAAATTCTTCCATAACAGGTTTCATTGTGCTTTCAGGAATGTCCGCTATTCGAATGTACATTAATCCATCAATTGCATTATTGAATAATGGATCGACATTAAAAGCAACCAGTTTTGCGTTTTGTTTGATGTATTTTTTAATCAATACAGGAAGTCTCAAAATCCCCGGTTCCAATTCGTCAATAAGTTTATCAAATTTATTCAAATCAGCTTCTGCTTCATCAAAAATGAAATCCTTATCAGCATCTTTTAGTTTGACTTTGAACTCCTTTTTCGGGTGTACGTATTGCGCGATATAAGGATCGTAGTAGTGTGACTTCATGAATTCAATCATCAATGATTTAGAGAAATCTGAAAACTGATTACTGATACTCACGCCACCCAATAAATATTTATGTTCTGGATAATGTAAGGTGGTATGTATAATTCCTCTCCACAACAAGAATAACGGCATTGGTTTTTGTTGGTATTCCTTGATGATGAAAGCTCTACCCATATCGATAGACTTACTCATCATGTCATGCAATTCGGGTTCAAAACGGAAAAGCCCGTTCAGATAAAAACCTTCAATACCATATTTCGGAAAAATGTGAGATCCCAATCCCATACGGTAAGCCCCTGCAATTTGTTTGGTATCATCATCCCACAAAAAGAGGTGACGATAGTATTGATCGTATTTGTCAATGTCAATGGATTCGTTTGTTCCTTCACCCACTTCTCTAAAAGTAATCTCACGCAAACGACCAATTTCATGTAATATGTTTGGAATCTGTTTCGCCTCGGCAAAAAACACTTCGTAGTTTTTACTTTGTAAAAGGCGAAGATCTTTTGTTCTCAAAACGTCCACTTCGGCAATCATTTTTTCGGTACTGGCGGGAGTGACAATTTTTTTAGGGCTTTTGGTAGGAATCAAATTAGCCGTATTCAAAAAATTATTCTCTTTTTCAAAAGGATTGGCCAGCATATACGTTTTCTTTCTCAGGAATTCCGTGTAATCTTCAATCGATTCATGTTCGTTTTGTTCGGCAACCGAAATGGGTTTCCCAACACGCACTTTGATAATACGATCTTTCTGTGTGAGTAATTCCGATGGCAGCTTAGCTGTTCTCAACGTGTCATTTATTTTGGACAGAAAATAAAACAAACGACTGTTTTTGGCATGAAAGTAAATCGGAACTACAGGGACTTGTGCTTTTCGGATTACTTTGATAGCCCCTTCTTCCCAAGCTTTGTCAACCACCAGTTTTCCGTCTTTATAAGTAGAAACTTCACCAGCGGGAAACATTCCCAATGGCTTACCATCTCTTAAATGCCGCAAGGTTTCCTTGATTCCTACCACGCTAGACTTGGCGTCTTTGTGGTTTTCAAAAGGATTTACCGGCATAATATACGGTTTCATCGGGTCAATACGATGCAGTAAAAAATTGGCTATAATTTTAAAATTAGGTTCTCTTTCAAGCATTAATTTCAAAAGTAAAATGCCATCAATTCCCCCAAGAGGATGATTTGAAATTGTTATGTAGGCGCCATCTTTTGGTAATCGTTTAAAGTCTTCTTCGGGTATTTCAAACTTAATTTGAAACTCATCCAATATAGCATTCAAGAACGGCAACTCTTTCAAATGTTTGTTGCGGTCGTATATTTTGTTTAACGTTGAGATTTTCAAAACTTTCATTAACAACCAACCTGAAAAAGTACCGAAAACGCCGTACTTGTCCGTGTTTATTGTCTTTGCAACTTCTTTGGCGGTAACTAAACCCATTTATTTTTTCTTTTTTGAGCAAGACACAAAGATAGCAAAATACTCCATTTTTTTATGTTTTTTTTTGAATCAATCTTTTTACTTTTTACTACTTTTGGATTCCACAGAAAAAATAATATTCCGAGGTTCTAATAAAAAATGGGTTTTAAAGAACCTGTTTATTGTTAAAATTCATTTCGGATGTAACATAAACACTAGTTAAATGAAAATAATCTCATACAATGTAAACGGAATTCGAGCTGCTATTAACAAAGGATTTATAGAATGGCTGCAACATGCCAGTCCTGACGTCATTTGTTTGCAGGAAATCAAAGCGACAGAAGAGCAAATCCCGGTTGCTGATATTACCGCTGCGGGCTATCCATATCAATATTACTACCCTGCGACTAAAAAAGGATACAGTGGCGTTGCCATTCTTTCCAAAACAAAACCGAACAATGTAGTGTACGGAACCGGAATACAGCACATGGATTTTGAAGGGCGTAACCTTCGTGCCGATTTTGCTGACTGTTCCGTGATGAGTTTGTATCTGCCTTCGGGGACCAACGGAGATCGTCTAAGCCATAAGTTTATGTACATGGATGACTTTCAGTACTATATTGATCAACTCAAAAAAGAAATTCCCAATCTAATCATTTGTGGTGATTACAACATTTGCCATGAAGCAATTGATATTCATGATCCTGTACGAAACAAAAATGTGTCCGGTTTTTTGCCCGAAGAAAGAGCCTGGCTAGACAAGTTTATGAAATCCGGTTTTGTCGATAGTTTTCGCCATTTCAATAGCGAACCGCACCAGTATTCGTGGTGGAGTTACCGTGCCGGAGCCCGCGGAAATAACAAAGGTTGGCGTATCGATTACAATTTAGTGAGTGACTCTCTAAAACATAAACTCAAAAGAGCCGTTATACTGCCAGATGCCATGCATTCCGATCATTGTCCTGTTTTGGTGGAAATAGAGTAGAGGAAATTCAATATCAATAATAATCGCAATGACAATATCAATTTCAAAATAATAAAAGGGGTCAGGAGCTAATCCCGCTATTCGTTGCAATCTTTTTATTTTTTAAAGAAAAAAATAAAAAGGATTTCCACTTCTATCGGGGCTAGGGCATTACATTTTACAAGAACTTTTGACCTCAAATACTGCATATAAATATTTAAAAATTAACCCAAATGATTAAAAAAATTTCCGTCGGACTTTTAATTCTCGCACTGTCCAGCTCTTGTGTTTCCAAAAAAATCTATAATGATCTTGAAACCAAATTTGCCGATTTAAAAAAGGAAAACAGATCCATTGCTGATGAAAATGCAGCACTTTTGGCTTCCAAAAAACAACTGGAAACAGAGAAAGCAGCTTTGCAAACCAATCTGGATGATGTCAATTCCAATTTGGCCAAAGTCCAAGCCGATTATGCTGCCGCAAAAGACAAGATGAAAATAATGCAGGATTCCTACGCTGCTTTAGAGAAAAACAGCAATGAATCATTGGAAGCCAACATGAAAAAGAACCGTGAATTATTGGCACAACTGGACGCTAAAGCAAAAGCATTGGCATTGGAACAAGAAAAATTAAATGTAAGTAGCCAACGTTTAAAAGAGCTAGAAGATCTTATCGCTGCCAAAGAAGCCAGCATGAAAAAACTAAAAGAAACACTTTCTAAAGCGCTAAACGGTTTTGAAGGTAAAGGTTTAACAGTGGAACAAAAAAACGGAAAAGTATATGTTTCTATGGAAAATAAATTGCTTTTCAACTCCGGTAGTTGGGCAGTAGGTTCGGAAGGTAAAAAAGCAGTTGTTGAAGTAGGGAAAGTATTGGGTGACAACCCCGACATTTCTGTATTGATAGAAGGTCACACAGATAATGATCCGTACGAAGGCTCAGGACCAATAGCGGATAACTGGGATCTTTCGACCAAAAGAGCTACGGCGATTGTTACTATTTTGGGAGAAAATAAAAAAGTAAACAAACAAAATCTTACCGCTGCCGGAAGAAGTGAATACTCACCATTAGCAAGTAATGCTTCTGCCGACGGGAAAGCCAAAAATCGTCGAATCGAAATTATTTTAACTCCAAGATTGGACGAAATTTCAAAAATGTTGAATGATTTTTAAGAGTAAGACACTAAGTTACTAAGATACTAAGTAGCAAAGTTTAGAAAAGGTTCGCGTGAAAACGTCGAACCTTTTATGTTAATATTAGGAAATGTCAAACCAAAAAAGAAGAACTAATTTTTATCTTTGCTTTCAAAAAAACTTAGCAACTTAGTTTCTCTGAATCTTAGCCTCTTAAAAAAAAATGAAATACACTACTTTACCGAATACCGACATAGAAGTCAGCAAAATTTGCCTTGGAACAATGACTTTTGGGCAACAAAACACAGAATCTGAAGGACACGCCCAGATGGATTATGCACTTGAGAAGGGTGTTAACTTTTTTGACACTGCCGAAATGTATTCCATTCCAGGAAAGCAAGAAACCTACGGAAGCACTGAAAGAATCATTGGTTCTTGGTTCAAGAAGTCCGGAAAAAGAGAAGAAGTGGTTCTAGCATCAAAGATTGCCGGACCAAGTCCGATTTTTGGTTATATGCGTGAAAAATTGGATTTTTCCCCTGCAAGTCTTCAATATGCTTTGGATAATAGTTTACAGCGTCTTCAAACGGATTATTTGGACCTTTATCAATTGCATTGGCCGGAACGCAAAACCAATTTTTTTGGACAAAGGGGTTTCAAAGTGCAAGAGGATGATTGGGAAGACAATATCCATGCTGTTTTGGAAGCCTTGGATGGATTTGTCAAAGAGGGTAAAATCAAGCACATTGGAGTTTCCAATGAAAATCCTTGGGGAATGATGCGTTTTCTGGAAGAAAGCAAATACCATAATTTGCCAAGAATCAAAACGATTCAAAATCCGTATTCGTTACTGAATCGCCTTTTCGAAAATGCTTCAGCCGAAGTTTGTCTTCGCGAAAATGTGGGATTATTGGCGTATTCACCTTTGGCTTTTGGTGTTTTATCAGGTAAGTTTTTGACAGGCGAAAGTCATCCCAATGCACGATTGAGTTTGTTTCCTCAATATTCAAGATACAGTAGTGCCAAATGCACCGAGGCTACCCAATTATATCAAGAATTAGCACATAAAAACGGGTTGACTTTGACGCAATTGGCTTTGGCATTTGTGGAGCAACAACCCTTTTTGACCAGTACAATTATTGGTGCAACAACAATGGAACAACTGAAAGAAAATATTGACACCATTATTGTCACATTGACCGAAGATATTCTGAAAGAGATTGATGCTATCCAAGCTGTTATTCCAGATCCAGCACCTTAATCACTAAATGAAATAAATTAAAAAACCTGTCAGTTTTTGAATCTGACAGGTTTTTTGCTGTTTACAAATTATCTATGACCTGATCTTTAGGATAGCGAACTTTGTAACTTATCCTAATTTTCTTGGTTTCATTCGGTTTCATTTGCAATTGCCAAGAGAGAATTCCGGTTTCCAGATTTACTTTGGCATTATCACTTTGCAGTAATTCAACTTCAATATCTTTATTAGAACTCAACGGATATTGATCTTTCAATACCATTTCAATTGCTTCTTTCTTGTTGTTTCTAATAGTGATATCAAAGGTAAAAGTTTGCTCTTTTTTGGAAGATAAAAACTTGGTTCCCGATTGATCCACAACTTTCTCTCGTTTGATAGTCACTTTTTTATCACGGCCCATACTTAAACTCAAAGTGTCGCTGGTTTGGCTTGGTTCGATAAAAGTTTTGCCCACATACATGCCTTCAAAAATGATATTGGCTTCACCTCTCAACAAATTGTATTTGCTGTAATCGGCAATTTGAGCCAGTAAAAAAGCATCCTTGTCTGCTCTTGGCACTGCATAAAATTTATAGGATGCAGGAAGTTTGATTTCTTTTAGCGAAACGCTGTGCACTTTTCCATTTGATAAAATATCATAAGGGATGTCAATATCAAAGGAGACATTCAGTTGGTTTTCGAATACTGTGGTGTAGTTTGAAATAGATGATTCTGATTGCATAATTGGTTGTGCGTCCATTTCTTCGTTAGCAATTTGAACTCCTGCAACTCTTCCTTGTAATTGATTTGTTACTCCTTTTTTCTTAGAGCCATAGCCCATCACAACTACTTCTTGCAACCTTTCATTCGTTCTATAGTTCAAGAACCAGGAACTTAATAAAGGGGCTTGATTGTTCTGATTAGGTACGCCGCTAGACAAAGTTAGTTTTACTTTTTTCCAGTCGATTCCCGTATTTTGAATGACCTGCGCTTTGTACATCATGTTGATGGGTGCCGTTACACTCTCGGTACGAAGATCATAGAAAGGTGTCCATGAAGCATTATTCGACAAATAAGTAATGTCCAAAGGAACGGCTCCAGCCAAATTATTCATCACTTGAACAATCAATTTACCAGACGAGGTTTTCTCTTCTTTACTCGTATCTACTTCGAGTTTGTTGTTCAGTTTTTGAAGTATTTCATTCAGTTTTTGTTCTTTTTCGGTTAACGCATTTATGGTATTGGCGATTTCGGTCTGTTTGGCTTTGTAATAATCGACCATTTTCATTAATTCCATCACATTCAAACCCGAATTTACGCCTGAAACTTGTTGGTTTTTATCTAAAAGAGCCAGTGTTTTGGTTTCCGAGTTTTTGGCATTGCCTACTTTTAAAATCTCTTTTTGTACCAAAACAATGCTGTCTTTTACTTTTTTTAAGACGGGCGATTTTAAATCTATTTCATATTCCGAAACATAATCGTTGGTGAATTGAACAGAAAGTACAGTTACAGATGCAGGTGCGCCTATTTGCACTGAATTTTCATTTAGGTTAACCGCTACGTTTTTGATAACAATTTCACTCGTACCCATCGGTAGATTTACGTTGGTGGTTTGCGAAATTTCGGCAGCATTAAAATACACGGTTGCCGCTTTTACTTTTGCAGTTGTGAAAATTGGTTTTTGTGCGAAAGTAAAGGCTGTAGCCAATAAAAAGGCGAATAGTGTTGTTTTCTGAAACATAAGTTGTTATTTATTGTTTTAGTATGATATTAATTACAAATAACGTATTTTTCGAACCATATAAGTCATAGAAGCTAAAAATATTGACTTCAACTTAACTTATATGACTTATATGGTTAACAGTTTTTTTATCGTTCTACTGAATACCCTTTTGCTTTTGCCAAAGCGAGAATAGAAGTGTTTATAGCATTTCCTAAATCGTCTTTTGATTTAGTTTTTTTGCTTTCGGCATCGATATATTGTTGGCGTTTTTTAGCCAAATCGCCAATTTCTTTCTGAATGTTTTCTCTTTCTTTGGTTTTTTGAGTAACAATGACTTCCACTTCAGCTTCCGATTTGTTTTGAAGCTCCGCGGGTAATTCCTCTTTTTTAATTTTTGCAATCGCTTTGGGATCTTCTTTTACACGGTCAACTAAGTCCCAGCTTTCATTTTTATAGACTGCTTTCGATTTACTTACGGCACGCTCGGCATAATTTGCAGAGGAAACTCCTTGTGCATTTTTATCTTGCGTTTCTTGATTCATTTTTTTAGAAGAACCTTTTGCTCCATAGCCAATATAAGTGGTATTTATCTTTACATTGCATTTGGATATCTGATCGTCATAAGGCGTTGATACGTATTGTATTGAAAGATTAGAATCAATATTGAAGTATTTCCCTTTTCCATAATCGGCACCATCTTTCCAAAAGGTATTAATGCCTTCCATACTGCTTCCACAGAAAATAGTGTTCACATAAATATCGTTTTTCATTGCATCGCTTATGGCTTCTTTGTAGTTTATTCCACCTTGATTGAAAGCCTCATTTCCTGCAATGTAGATGAGTTTCATATTGCTGTTTGCTGCCCCCCATTGTAATTTCTGAGTTGCATCTTGAATTACCGCACCGCAGTATTCGTTACCCCCGTTGGTTCTTAAAGCAAATAATTTTTCGGAAATCAAGTCCAAGTCGGTGGTGAGAGGCGTTACTTGTCGAATGTAATTGGATTGTTGCGCTAATCCATCGTTGCCGTATTCATACAAAGCAATTTCGATATCGGGAGTTTTACCGGAATATTTAAGCGTAGTCAATGTGTTTACAATATTCCAAAGTCTCGATTTGGCTTGGTCGATTAATCCGTCCATACTTTTGGAAGTGTCCAATAAAAGGGCAACTTGAATTTTGTTGTTTTCTGATGTTTTTGGTTTTTCTGTTCCAATGTTTTTTATCGGTTTTGCATTAGAAGAATTACAGCTCGCGAAAGAGATTGTAGTTGCCAAAAGTGCTGAGATAAATAGAGTCGTTTTCATGATTTATAGTTTTTAAGGGTTGATTATAGACCAAACTTAAAAACTAAAAACACTGCTTTTTTGGACAAATGGTGAAACGTCCTTTTGACTTGGTGAAACGAGTTGTAAAAGGAGTTTAAAATACTTTACTTTACACAGTGGATTTTTTATAGTTGCTAAGAGGCTGTTTTACTAAGATTCTAAGTGTCTTAGAAACTTAAAAAACAAAATGCTGACTCTTAGCCCCGATTGCAGTGGAAATCCTTGTTTGCCGGTCCCGATAGCTATCGGGAGGCAAACAAGATTGTAACGTAAAGCGGGACTAATGCTGATAAAGAAGCCAAATCTTTCTGCTCCAAATTATTATTAATTCACTTAGAAACTTAAAAACAAAAAATGCGTTTACTAACTATATATTTCATCTTCCTTCTTACGCTGCTGGTTCCCATCGGAACAATGGCTCAGGATTCTTTGTATAAAAGTAAATCGATGCCCGCGTCTAAAATAAGTAAGGTCTCTAAAGATTTAAAAATGTCTTTGGAGGTAAATGATGAAGCCCAAATTGCCCAAAATTATGAACGATTGGCCAATGAGTTTGTCAATAAAGGTGATAATGCCAAAGCCGAGGAATATTTTAAAAAAGCGATTGCCAGCTACACCAAATTAAAGCTTTCGGAGGACAAAACCCGCGTGACCAGAAGCCTTGCCAAAGTGCAGGAATCGCAGAAAGACTATAAATCGGCGATTAAGAGTTATGAAGTGGCGGGTGAAATATCGGAAGATAAAAGCCTAGAAAAAATCAATTCGAATGATGCTAATCGCTTGCGTTCTGTGGCGAGTCCAGCGGTTCAGGAAAGTTATGTTAATTCGAATATTGAGTTGCTCAAAAAGGAAAATAAAGAAGAAGAAGTTGCAGCAGCCTATGTCCAAAAAGCCGAAAATTCTTTGAAACAAAAAAACAAGGAAGTTGCTATAGAAAGTTATAATCAGGCGCTCACTTACGCAAAAGGAAAGCCGGCAACGATCATCAAAATCAATAATGAAATTGCAAAGGTTTACGCTTCGGACAACCAGTTTGACAAGGCAATTGGCATTAATGAAAAACTATTGGCTGATGCCAAAACCAAGCAAGATTTCAATACTCAAATTAAACAATTGCAGTCATTATCGGTTCTTTATTTTAAAAAGGAAGATCCGAATAAAGCGATTACAGCTTTGAAAGAAGCCTTTGCTTTGGCAATGCAAAAGGGGAATTCAGCCGAAGCCAAAAAGAGCCTGATTTCCTTAACTCAGTATTACAATGAAAAAGGAAATAACAAAGAAAGTTTGGTTTTGTACGACCAATTTCTTCAAAATTTTGACCAATTAGTGCAATCCGATACGACTTTGATTGACACAAAAGCGTTTCAGGTCAGCGAAGATAAAATTCGTCAATTGGAAAAAGAGAAATCATTGAAAGACGAACTAATCACTAAGACAAATACTTTCAATTACTTTCTTTTGGGTTCGATAGGATTACTTTTAATGTTGTTTCTGTGGATTGTAAAATCGCTTTTTTCCATTAAAACAAAAAACAAAGAAATCGCATTGCAATCGTTGCGACGCGAAATGAATCCGCATTTTATTTTCAACAGTCTCAATAGCGTGAACCAGTTTATAGCAGAAAATAAGGAACGGGAAGCCAATAAATACTTGACTTCGTACTCAAATTTGATGCGAAATACGATGGAGAATTCCAATAAGGATTTCATTACATTGGATAATGAATTGGAACAATTGAAAAAGTATTTGGAATTGGAACATTTGCGTTTTCAGGATAAGTTTGATTTTAAAATCACTGTTGACCCTGAATTGGATGCCGAAGGAACGATGGTTCCCAATATGATTATTCAGCCTCATTTGGAGAATGCTATTTGGCACGGATTACGTTATTTGGATGCTAAAGGACTATTGCAATTGCAAGTTCAGTTAAACAACGGAAAAGTGGTAATTCGTATTGAAGACAACGGCATTGGTTTGACTAAAAGCCAAGAGCTGAAAACAAGCAATCAAAAAGTGCATGAATCAAGGGGAATGAGCAATACGAAAGAGCGTATTAGTTTGCTCAATGAGCTGTATAAAAAGAACATTACTTTTCAAATTACTGAGAAAGCCTTTCCGGAAACGGGAACTACAGTCGAAATTGTTTTTCCATTAATTGATAAAATAGGATGAATTTTCAAAAGATAAAAAGCGTTATCGTCGAAGACGAATTGGCAGCTCGCGAAGTGCTCAAGAATTATTTGAGTAAATATTGCCCGCAAATTGAGGTTATTGGCGAAGCCCAAAACATTAAGGAAGCCGTTCCGCTTTTGCACGAATTACAACCACAGTTGGTTTTTTTGGATGTGGAAATGCCTTTTGGAAATGCTTTTGATGTGCTTGAAGCCTGCAAAGATTTGCATTTTGAAACTATTTTTGTAACGGCTTTCTCGGAGTATTCTTTGAAAGCCTTGAATCAAAGCGCGGCTTATTATTTGCTGAAACCAATTAGCATTGAAGAATTGATTGTAGCGGTGAACAAAGTGCATCACCAAATTCTTAATCATGAAATTTTTAATAGAAATAAAATAATAGTTGCCAATTTTCAGGAACCCAAACCCGAAAAGCAACAGGTAATTCTGCCAACATTGGAAGGTTTTGAAGTCGTAAAAATGGAGGAAATTATTCGTCTTCGTGGCAACGGTAATTTCACCGACCTGTATCTCCATAATGGAAAAAAGAAAATGGCGTGTCGTTTTTTGAAGCATTTTTCCGAAATCTTGCCTTTGCCTTTTATCAGAGTTCATAAATCCCATATCATCAATTTAAATTGCGTGAAATCGTATAATAAAGGCGGAATTATTACGCTAAATGACGCTACCGAAATTGAGGTATCCCCAACGTATAAAGAGGATTTTTTGAAGAATTTTAAGTAATTGGGTTAAATTTTTTTTAGAGATAGTTTAAAAATCAAACTCTTCTTTTACCGATGTTGAATCAATAACAGTTGTATCTTTTACTTTGATATTCAATAAAGAATGCGCACGACCGGAAAGTGTTATTGGAGCGGACAGCCCAATAGTGTCTTCGGGTACCAATAAACCGCGACGAAACATAAGGTTTCTCAAGAAAGTTTGTTGCTTAGTAGCGTAGGCTTTTTGCAAACCTTCCTGATCAAATTGCCACATGAATTTTTTAGGTTTTGGGATTATCGTAGCTAGGAATAAACATTCTTGTACATTCAGATCCGCGGGTCTTTTTTGGAAGTAGAATTCGGCAGCTTCGCCAATTCCATATACGTTTGGACCCCATTCGATAATATTGAAATAAACCTCAAGCATACGCTGTTTGCTCGTGATTCGGTTGTTTTCTATGATGTACACCAACAGAATTTCTTCCAATTTTCTCGACAAGGTTTTTTCTCGGGTAAGGAATACATTTTTGACCAATTGCATGCTTATGGTACTCGCGCCACGAGAGAATTTTTTGGTACGAATATTTTTCAGAATAGATTGTTTGAAGGCTTCGTTTATAAAACCGTGATGCGACATAAAAGAAGGATCTTCGGAAGTTAAAACACATTTTTGCAAGTAAGGAGATATTTGATCCAAAGGAGTGTAATACGGATTGCTTGCCCCAACAAAAACAGGGCGTTGCAGAACACCTTTGTCAATGGCTCGATAAGTAAATTCTCCGTTTAATTTGGCTAGGTCTATATTTCCGTATTTGGTTATGTTTAGATTTTGTTTGTTTATGTTGCTTTTGAAAATAATGGTATTTGGTCTGTTTTTATTAAACATGAAATCCAATTTATAATCAAAATCACCGGTGGCTTCCATACCTTGAAAATGGGTAAACAATCCATCGGGAAGGGAAACGATGAAATCTTGCGCCTTCATTTTTGGGATGGTGACTTTGAGTTTATAAACCGTATCTTTTTCGGTGTTATAGGATAGGTAAGGGTTAAATTTAATTTTATTGAATTGAATTGTCGAACTGCTGTCGATAGAAATAAAATCAGAACCCAATAAGAAGCGATAATCAAATCTTGCGTTTTTGATGACAACATCTTTATTGGCGATTCTTTTGTGGTTCATTTTCAAGTTTGTAATCGAAGTGTAACCGTCCAAGTGTAATTCACCACCACTCATATCAATATTTTGAACATTGAATCGAATGGAGTCAAAACTGGCTTTTAGGTTATAACGTTCGTCAAAATAAGGAACTTTGATTGCTCCTGTATCAATATTGAAAAAGCGTAAATCTCCCTTTTTGTTTCTTGGGTCAGCAATTCCATTGATTCTCCATCGTTGCGCAAAAGTATTGGTCTGAACCTCGATGGATGATTCTAGTTTGGTTTGATATAAAGTTAGTTTTTTGAAGTCTACGGTTGCTTTTTTACCATTATCATCCAGTTTGAACACTAAATTTTCCAGCGTCATATCTGTTGGGACTAAATTGAGAACTTTGGAGACAATACGATAGGCAAATTCGGCGTAATCTCTTTTTTTATTTGTTTTGGGTTCGTTTTTGTCTCTTTTTAAAAATGCACCAAAGTTTTTGATTTTTCCTTTTTTGGTTAACTGAACATAACCATTTTTTATTTCAAGAGTTCCGAGTTGAAGATCGCCAATTAGCAATCGCCATAAATTGATACTTGTTTTTATTTTTTGAATTTTAAAAATAGTATCTAGGTTTTTTGGTGCCAGAGTAATTTCGTCCAATTCTATGCCTGAAACACCGTCAAAAGAAGCTTTTTTGATGGCAAACTCACTATTGTATTCTAGTTTCATAGTTGTTGAAACTTTATCGATGGCTTGATCCAAAAGTTCGTCTCTAAACACG
Organism: Flavobacterium taihuense; assembly: GCF_019351435.1. GTDB lineage: Bacteria > Bacteroidota > Bacteroidia > Flavobacteriales > Flavobacteriaceae > Flavobacterium > Flavobacterium taihuense. The sequence continues at coordinate 67,425 of NZ_JAHWYN010000009.1, read as the reverse complement.
AGAAAGCCTATTAGTAGAACAGCAATAACGATTCCAAGTATTTTGGAAGCCAATAGTAACTTTTGTTTGTTAGTTCTCATGTGTGAAATAGAAAGAATTTTTTTATAATTTTATATAAGATATCTTAATGAGCTGATTCTGGAAGTAAAAAAACATAAACGGATGAATGCTAATTTTTTTAACACAGATTTACAAATTTAAAAAAATTAATCTGAGCGAATTTGTAAAATCTCTGTTAAACTTATTGCTCGCTTTTACCCAAACAATTGGCTGGCTACATCTTCGATTTTGGCAACCAACTGGATTTTTATCCCTGTGTTTTTTAAAGCGATTTTATTGTATTTGGATACAAAAATAGTCGAAAATCCCAATTTTTCAGCTTCTTGAATGCGCTGGTCCACTCGGTTCACAGGACGAATTTCACCCGAAAGCCCAACTTCGCCGGCAAAACAAAAATCTTTGTTGACCGGAATGTCTTCATTTGATGATAAAATGGCGGCCACTACTGCCAAATCTATGGCTGGATCATCCACCGAAATTCCGCCAGTTACATTCAGGAAAACGTCTTTGGCGCCAAGCCTAAAGCCTGCTCTTTTTTCCAAAACAGCCAAAATCATATTCAGTCTTTTGGCGTTGTAACCCGTGGTGCTTCGTTGCGGAGTCCCATAAACAGCGGTACTTACCAGGGATTGTATTTCAATCATCAAGGGGCGCATGCCTTCAAGCGTGGTGGCAATTGCTGTTCCTGACAATTCTTCGTCTTTGTGCGAAATTAATATTTCGGATGGATTGGATACTTCACGTAATCCACTTCCAAGCATTTCGTAAATACCAATTTCGGCAGTTGATCCAAAGCGGTTTTTTAGAGAACGCAAAATACGATAGACATGGTTGCGGTCTCCTTCAAATTGAAGCACGGTATCAACCATGTGTTCCAATATTTTTGGACCTGCAATAGTTCCGTCTTTGGTAATATGTCCAATCAAGATAACTGGTATATTGGTTTCTTTGGCAAATTTGATTAATTCGGCTGTGGTTTCCCGTATTTGGGAAATACTCCCGGCAGTGGATTCAATATAATCGGTATGTAAAGTCTGAATCGAATCGATTATGACAATTTCAGGCTGAATGGCTTCAATCTGTTTGAAGATATTCTGGGTTTTAGTTTCGGTAAGAATAAAGCAGTTGTCGCCATTTGGAGTAATACGTTCTGCACGCATCTTGATTTGCTTTTGGCTTTCCTCACCAGAAACGTATAAAGTTTTGTAAGGCAGTTTCAAAGAAATTTGTAATAAAAGCGTACTCTTACCAATTCCAGGTTCACCGCCTAAAAGGATTAGAGAACCAGGAACGATTCCGCCACCCAAGACTCTATTTAGTTCGTTATCGGTAGTATCGAGTCGGATTTCTTCGGTACTGTCAATTTCATTGATCCGTAACGGTTTTGGTGCTTTACTGGTAGTAGATGGCTCACTTTTCCATGCGACCTTTTCCTGTTTTTGTATAATTTCCTCAGCAATAGTATTCCATTCTTTGCAGGAATTGCACTGTCCTTGCCATTTGGCATATTGTGCACCACAATTCTGGCAAAAAAAAGTTGTTTTTACTTTGGCCATTATTATTGTTTTTTTTCTTCGGTAACAGGAGTGTCTGTAGCTGGGGCGTCTGATGCAGGAGTTTCTTCAATTACTTCCTGTTTTGCTTCAGTATCTTGACCTACTTTACCTTTTATTTTTGGTTTTTTAGCATAGGTTTTTTTTAATTCTTCTGCTTTGGCAAACATCATATCTTTTGTTAGGTCTGCAATTTCTTCTTTGTTGAATCCTGACATATAGTAACGTACGGCTCTAGGATTGTCTCCCTTTTTTTCAAACATAGTTGCCAATTCGTAATCTCCCAACATGCTTTTTGGATAATTTTTATCAGCAAGGATAGCTAATGCGTCTAACTCATTGTAATCTTTATTTTCCAGAATTGCGGCTTCAATTGCTTTAAAATCAGTAATTCGAATTGGATTTTTTATTCCAAATGAATTTTCAATGATATCGTATTTATTTTTTAAATAATCGACATAGCCTTCCTTGAGAGTGACTATTTTTGTTTCATATTCTAATGTAGATATGGGTTGTGCTGCTGTGAAAATCTGGTATAAAGCTGTTGGAATGGAATGTAAAACCAAAGAAAAATGGGATGCATCATTAAAGTTTTCAAACTTGTAATTCAAATTTGGATTTTTAATAGTTTGGATTTTGGTGTCAAAATTTTTAATTCTTTCTTGCATTTTTTTATCATCACCATCTGCAGTTGATAAGTAATAAAAAAGAGGCAGTTTTGCTGAAGCCAAAATTTCGGGTAACTCATCTTCCATGTTTATCGGCAACTCAGGACTTAAGCATATATAAGCATTAAATAATGGGTTGTCTTTATATAAAAAGAAATTTAAGAAGGCTGCAGTTGTATCATGTCCTGCAATAATTTTGAAATTAGTGGTTCTGTAATCATGCTGGATTAAAGGAATTAGTTCTAATGATATAAAATCAAAGAAATCTACACTTTTGTCATCTGGCATACCAGTTACGTTGTCTAAACCGCAATCTATGGATCTTTGGTTATTTTTACTTTGATTTATTCCTACAATAATTACTTCAGGTAAATCATCCCAATGTGAGCCGTAGATTAAAGTTCCTAAAAAGGGATTTAGTAAATAATCGCCATCCATTAAAATTAATAGAGGGTATCTTTTGGTTGGATTTTTTTCATAAGAAGCAGGTAACGAAACATAAAGTTCTCGTTTCCCCTGAAGCTTTGCTGAGTCGAAATTGATCGTTTTTATTTGTGAGAAACAAGAAATTGAAAAAATGGCCAGTAATACTGCAAATAAATGTTTCATAGAGGAAGATGTTGGTTATTTTATGATAAAACTAGTTAGCAATATAAACAATTATTTAATGTATTTTATAAAGAAGAAATAGACAGATGATTACGTCAATGAATTGTCTTTTTCATTTGGGAAAACAATCCAAGGTTTGAACGTTTTGGCTTCTTCAAATTCTAGAGACGCATACGAAATGATGATGATGATATCGTCCTTTTGTACTTTACGTGCTGCAGGTCCATTTAAAGTAATTATTCCAGAATTTTTTTCACCCACGATGGCATAAGTGTCAAAACGTTCTCCATTATTGATGTTTACAATCGATACTTTTTCTCCCTCAATTATATTTGATGCTTCTAATAATGCTTCATCTATGGTGATACTTCCGATGTAATTTAAGTCAGCTCCTGTGACTCTTACTCGGTGAATTTTTGATTTAACAACTTGAATGTGCATGATGTTTTTTTAATTTAATGAAATGGTGTCTATTAATCGGATGTTGTTTACAAATACGGCTATGAAAGCTCTGTATTTTTTGTTTTTACTTTTTCGATTGCAGGTAGTAAGTGTAGTTTCATCGGCAATTTCAAAGTATTCTAAAGTAAATGTTTTATTTTTTTTGAATTCGTTTTTAACCCATTGGGTTGTTTTTTTAGCGCTATTATTGGAGAATTTTGCTTTGGCACTGTTTAGTATTTTATAAATAATCCCCGCTTCTTCTCTTTCGTGCAAAGTTAAGCGTTCATTTCGAGAACTCATGGCTAAGTTGTTGATTTCTCTATAAATAGGGCATACGACAATAGTGACTTGTAGGTGGTTTTTTTCAACCATCTTTTTAACTATTTGCACTTGTTGAAAATCTTTTTCACCGAAATAGGCTCTTGTTGGTTGTACGATTTCAAAAAGTCGTTTTACGATAGTGCCCACACCATCAAAATGGCCGGGTCTAAACTTTCCTTCCATTTTATTTTCTAATCCATCAAAATCAAAAGATTGAGATAAGGTTTTTCCTTCATACATATCATCAACAGTTGGTGCAAAAACGATAATGTTTGGATTGATGTTGGATATTTTTATGAGGTCAGCATCCAAAGTACGTGGGTATTTTTCCAAATCTTCAGGATTGTTAAATTGAGTGGGATTCACAAAAATACTAACAACAGTTATGTTATTTTCTTTAGTAGATTGAAGCATTAACGACTGATGTCCCTCATGCAAAGCACCCATTGTTGGAACAAATCCAATTGAAGAATTTGTAGTCTTTAAGGAGGATAAATAGTCCATTAAAGCCGCTTTTCCATAGAAAATTTGCATGGCAGTTTTGTTTAAATTAGGTGCAAACTTAATATTTTAGTCCATAACTGCATAAAATTTTGTAATTTTGCATGGTTTTTATTGCCAATAATTAATCAATTTATACTATGAAAGATAAGAGGATATTATACGTATCATCTGAAGTTGTGCCTTATCTCGCTGAAAATGAGGTTTCATTAATGTCTTATGACGTACCAAAAATGATTAATGATCAAGGTGGACAAATTAGAATTTTTATGCCGAGGTATGGGAATATTAACGAGAGAAGACACCAATTGCATGAAGTGATTCGTTTGTCTGGGATGAATTTGGTTGTGAATGATTTGGATATGCCACTTATTATTAAGGTTGCTTCTATTCCAAAAGAAAGAATACAAGTTTATTTTATAGATAACGAAGAATATTTTAAAAGAAAAGCCACTTTTGCGGATGAGGAAGGGGTAATGTATCCTGATAATGATGAGCGCGCTATTTTTTTTGCTAAAGGTGTTGTAGAGACCGTAAAGAAATTAAATTGGGTACCGGATATAATTCACGTGCACGGTTGGATGGCAGCAATGTTGCCTGTTTATATGAAGCATTTCTACAAAAATGAAGCTTTATTTTCGGATACTAAAATCGTAACGTCTGTTTATAGTCAGTCTTTTGATGGGACTTTAGATGTTGAAATGATTAACAAAGTGAGATTTGACGGTGTTCCGGATGAAGCCATTACTGAGTTGGAAGTGCCAAACTATGAAAATATTATAAAAACGACTGTTCGCAATTCTGACGCAGTTATTATTGCCTCAGAAGGACTGTCTCCAAGTTTAACAAAATTTATAGAATCTTCAGGTAAACCTTTTCTACCTTTGAAACATAAAGAAGAATTCGCTGTGGCTTATACGGAATTCTATAAAAACATGTTGTTATAAATCAATCTTTTACGAATAAGTATGCTTAAAAATTCTTTTTTTAAAACAATTCCTTTCCTTTTATTTATTGTGCTTTTTAATTCATGTGATAAAGAATTAAATGTTATTGGTGAAGATCTTATCGGAGATGGTTCTTTTGGTATTACAAAAGATGACTTTTCCGTAATAGCATATAATGAAAAGATAGGTCCAATACAGTCTAATAATCTCCCAATTAATCCATTAGGAATATATGATAACCCTTCTTTCGGGACTACTACTGCAAATTTTGTAACTCAAGTGGCTCTAGAAAAAGAGAATCCTACTATAGATGCTGCGACTGCTACAATTACAAGTGTGTTGTTAACAATTCCTTATTTTTATGATAAATCAAAGACAGTTTTGAATTCAGATGGGAGTAGTAACTATGTTTTAGATTCCATTTATGGTGAAGATAAGAAGGCTAAAATGAAGCTCAGTATATATGAATCAGGTTATTATATGGCTGATTTAGACGGTAATTCGCAAAATTCAAAAACACAAAAATTTTACAGCAATCAATATTCAGAATTTCATGCGCAATTGCGACCAAGCGAAACATCACCTCTTCTTTTAAATAATGAGCCTATTAAATCTCAAAATGAAGAGTTCTTTTTTGATGATGCTGAGCATGTTATACAGCCCCCTACTGATGATGTTACAACTACAACTAGAACACCTCCAGGTATTCGATTTCATTTAAATAAAACTTTTTTTGAGGACAAGATTTTAAAGGCACCAGCAGGTTCGTTGGTTTCAAACGCTGTATTTAAAAACTATTTTAGAGGGTTATTTTTTAATATGGAGCGCATAGGAGCTGGTAAAGGAAGTATGGCAATGCTCAATTTTAAAGGAGGTAAGATTACAATTTCTTATGCAGAAACGGTGGATGGAAAAAAAGAGCCTAAGACAATTACGTTATTGTTAACAGGTAACACGGTTAGTTTGGTGAATCAAAGTAATACGAATGCTGATTATACCAATGCCACCACAACGAATGTGAATAAGATGGAAGGTGATGCTAATTTGTATCTTAAAGGAGGAGAAGGATCTATGTCGATTTTAAAAATATTTGGAGATGATAAATTTGGTCCTGATGGTGTTACTGGAATTCCAAATGAAGTGCCTGATCAATTGGATATCATTCGAAAAAACAAATACCTTATCAATGAAGCAAATTTAGTTTTTTATGTAAATTCGACTAAAATGGGTTCGAGTCATGCTCCACAAAGAATTTACTTATATGATTTTACTAACAGTAAAATTTTAGCTGATTATACAGGAGTTTTAGGGGGTACAATTACAGGTGGTGGTGCTTATTATAAATTTAGGATTACCAATCATATTAGGAATCTTGTTATTAGTACTGACCCTAAGAATGTTGAACTAGGTCTTGTTGTTACGGAAGATATCAGCAAAACTAATTTTTATTTTTTAAGGGATGAAACAGTCTCGCCTTTTGTAGTTCCTATGGCTTCTGTCATGAGTCCTCTAGGGACTATTGTCTTTGGGAATAATATACCCACAGATGATTTAAATTACGATAAAAGGCTAAAATTCGAAATTTATTATACAAAACCTAATTAAGAGAAACTATGTGTGGAATTGTTGGATATATAGGTTATAGAGAAGCTTATCCTATAATTATAAAAGGATTGAAAAGGTTAGAGTACCGTGGATACGACAGTGCTGGTGTCATGTTGTATGACGGTGAGAGTATAAAATTGTCTAAAACTAAAGGTAAGGTTTCTGATCTTGAAGAGAAAGCGCAAAAAGAAATAACGACTAATGGTACTATAGGGATTGGACATACGCGTTGGGCAACTCACGGGGTGCCAAATGATGTCAATTCACATCCTCATGTTTCTAATTCTGGTGATTTAGTAATTATTCACAACGGAATCATAGAAAATTATGCTCCCTTGAAAGTCGAGTTAATAAAGAGAGGCTATTCTTTTTCTTCGGATACTGATTCTGAGGTTTTGATTAATCTAATCGAAGAAGTACAAAAGAAGGAAAATTTAAAATTAGGAAAAGCTGTTCAAGTGGCATTAAACCAAGTTGTTGGTGCTTATGCTATTGCTGTTTTTGATAAAAAAAACCCAAATGAAATTGTTGCTGCCAGATTAGGAAGTCCATTGGCTATTGGGATTGGTGAAGGTGAATATTTTATAGCTTCTGATGCTTCCCCATTTATTGAATATACTTCCAATGCGGTTTATCTGGAAGATGGTGAAATGGCTAATATTAGGTTGCATAGACCGATGAAGGTTCGTAAAATAAAAGATGACTCTATCGTTGATCCATATATTCAAGAGCTGCAAATGAATTTGGAGCAGATTGAAAAAGGTGGTTATGATCACTTTATGTTGAAAGAAATCTACGAGCAACCAAGTGTAATTAAAGATACATATAGAGGAAGATTGCACGCCAATGAAGGGATTATTCAAATGGCAGGAGTTGAAGACAACTTAGAGAAATTCTTAAATGCAGAAAGAATTATAATTGTGGCCTGTGGGACATCATGGCATGCTGGTTTGGTTGCTGAATATGTTATTGAAGAGTTTGCTAGAATCCCTGTTGAAGTCGAATATGCTTCCGAATTCAGATATAGAAATCCAATTATCAATAGTAAAGATGTGGTAATTGCTATTTCACAATCAGGTGAAACAGCAGATACTATGGCTGCTATAAAATTAGCAAAAGAACATGGTGCATTTGTTTTTGGGGTATGTAATGTAGTAGGTTCATCTATTTCAAGAGAATCTCACGCAGGAGCATATACACATGCGGGGCCTGAGATTGGGGTAGCCTCTACAAAAGCTTTTACTACTCAAATTACTGTTTTGACGATGATAGCTTTGCGTTTGGCAAAAGCGAAAGGGACATTGACACATTCTGAATTTCATATGTATTTGCAGGAATTAGAAATTATACCAGAAAAAGTAAAAGAAGCATTAGAAACTAATGACAAAACAAAAGAAATTGCAGGTGTTTTTAAGGATTCTCCAAATTGTTTATATTTAGGGCGTGGGTATAACTTTCCAGTTGCACTCGAAGGAGCTTTAAAATTAAAAGAGATTTCCTATATACACGCTGAAGGATATCCAGCTGCTGAAATGAAGCATGGTCCTATTGCTTTAATTGATGAATTAATGCCTGTTATTGTAATTGCGCCAAAACAAGGTCATTATGATAAAATTGTTAGTAATATTCAGGAAATTAAATCAAGAAGCGGTAAAATTATTGCTGTAGTGACCAAGGGAGATACACAAGTTCGTGAATTAGCAGATTATGTTATTGAGATTCCTGAAACATCAGATGCATTGTCGCCATTGATTACTACCATACCATTACAACTGCTATCGTATCACATTGCTGTTATGAGAGGTTGTAATGTAGATCAACCAAGAAACTTAGCAAAATCGGTGACGGTTGAGTAATTAAATTACAAGGAATTATAAAAAAGCGAGATTTATTTCTCGCTTTTTTTTTGTTTTATACTTTTTACGAAATCGTTGTAATTTTTGTGATAAATTTAATAGAAATACGAAATTATTATGTATGCATAATATATTATATGAATATATGATTATTTTATTAGTAATTATGCAAAATATAAAAATATTGAATTGTTATATATGTACCTATTTTGTTAATAATAATTATAAATATTTTTATTTTTGTTGTTGATAATTAAAAAATATGTGTAATTTGCCGCCACTAACCAACAAAATTTTACCAAATGAGATTGTATTTACTTTTTTTAACATTGTTCTTTTGCAGCATATCTTTTGCGCAAAATTCTATCAAAGGTGTAGTTAAGGATGAGAATAATCAACCTATTCCCGGAGCAAATATTAATTTGGCAGGGTCGAAAGAGGGCGCTATTTCTGATTATGATGGCTCTTTCGTTTTAATTACTAAGGAAACACCGCCTTTTTTAATTGAAGTTACCGCTGTTGGATATTCCTCTTCCAGTCTAAATGTAGTGTCAGTGTCACAAAAGATTCAAGTAATAATGAGCTCAGAAGAAACAAAATTAAACGAAATAGTGGTTTCAGCTTCTAGAGCCCCTGAAAGAGTGCTACAATCTCCTGTTACTATTGAAAGAATGGGAATTGCACAAGTGAAAAGTACTACGGCTCCCACTTTTTATGATGGTTTAGAAAATTTAAAAGAAGTACAATTTAATACGAGTAGTATCTCTTTCAAAACGGTAAACACGAGAGGTTTTGCTGCTGTAGGAAATACCCGTTTTATGCAATTGGTAGATGGAATGGATAATTCGTCTCCAGCATTGAACTTTGTTTTGGGGAACTTAATTGGTCTTTCAGATATTGATGTGGCTAGTGTTGAACTTTTGCCAGGAGCATCTTCTGCTTTGTATGGAGCTAATGCATTTAATGGGATTTTGTTCATGAATAGTAAAAATCCATTCGTGCATCAAGGAATTAGTTCTTATGTGAAATATGGTCAAACTTCGCAAGATGTTGCAGGTACTAATGATTATTTTGATATGGGAATTAGAGCAGCTACTGCTTTTAATAAATATTTTGCCGTGAAAGCCAATTTCAATTATATGAAAGCTACGGAGTGGATAGCTGATGACAGAAGAAGTGTAACAGGTGGTTCAATCGGTCATGATGGAAATCAAAACTATGATGGTTTAAATATTTATGGGGATGAGGTAACTACTTTTATAAACAATGTTGGGCAGGTAAGTAGAACGGGTTACCGTGAAAAAGATTTGAATGATAATAAAGTAAATAGTGTAAAAGCAGATTTCTCTTTGCATATTAGGCCTTGGGCAGATGATACTGAAATTATGCTTCAGTATAAATTAGGTCTAGGAAATACTATTTATCAAGGAGCTAATAGATATGCTTTGAATGATTTCTTTATGAGTCAAACAAAAATTGAAATAAAAGGGAAAAACTTTTTTGCAAGAGCTTACCAATCTTCTGAAGATGCAGGTAACTCTTATGATATGCGTTTTGCAGGCTGGAATGTACAAAGAGCGGCTAAGTCAGATACGAACTGGTTTACAGATTATGCTACATCATTTCAACTGTCTTCTGCAATGTTGGGGCTTGATGCCAATGAAGCGGGTAATTATGCAAGAACTTTTGCTGATACTAACGTTTCTCCGGGGTTGAACTTGGTTCCTAATACAGACCCTAATAATCCATCAGCTCCAAGAGAGGCTAGGTTCGAGCCAGGAACTCCAGAATTTACAAATGCATTAAATGCAGTTAAGAGCAATCCTGACTTTACGCAAGGAGCAAAATTTACAGATAAATCTAAAATATACCATTCAGATGTTAATTACAATTTTAAAGACTTAATTAAGTTTGCTGAAATTCAAGTAGGAGGTTCTGCTCGACAATATGAAATGAATTCTAGTGGATCTATTTTTACAGATTATGATGGGCCAATTCGTTATAATGAATATGGAGTTTATACGCAAGGTTCCAAAATGTTTATGGATGATCGTTTGAAGTTGGTTGCATCTATACGTTATGATAAAAGTCAAAATTTTGATGGGAATGTATCCCCAAGAGTATCTTTAGTGTATTCGGCGGGTGCTCAAAAAACGCACAATTTTAGAGCTTCCTATCAAACGGGTTTTAGAAACCCTACTACACAAGATCAATACATCGGACTTGACTTAGGGCCTTTCGCATTAATTGGTTCTGCGCCTGAAAATTTAGTTCGTTATTCTGAAATTAGAAATGTAAGTGCTGCGGGTCAAGCTGCGGGCGCTGCTGCCACCGTTCCAATGGATGGCACAAATGCTTATAATAATTCGTATACTTTAACTTCTGCACAGGCTTTTGGTGCTGCTTTGTCTGCAAATCCTTCTGACATAGCCGGAGCTGCTGCTTTATTGAAAGCAGCCAATATTCAGTTAGTTCGCCCTGAGGAAGTGAAAGCGTATGAATTAGGATATCGTACAGTGATTAATAATGATTTGTCTGTGGATATTAATGGTTATTATAATCAATACAATAATTTCTTGAATACTTCAAGAGTAGCTGGTGTTTATTATGGTGATGTAAATAAAACCTTTAATCCATTAGAGCCATTAAGCCCAGTATACGCTTTGGCAAGAGGTGATAGAAGAATTTATCAAGTGTATTCGAATACGACTGCGGATGTTGCTTCATTAGGATTTGGAGTTGGATTGTCTAAAAAGGTGTATAAAGATTTTGAATTAGGAGTGAATTATAATTATTCTCAATTGGATTTTGATCAATCTGAAGATCCAGGATTTGTTACTGGATTCAACACACCAAAACACAGAGTAAAAGCGTCATTAGGGAATACGAGATTGTTTAAAAACTTCGGATTTAATACAAATGTAAGATGGAACTCTGAATATTTATGGCAATCTTCATTTGCAGACGGAATGGTTCCGGAAACGACTGTGTTTGATGCTCAAATTAATTATGCTATTCCAGCATATAAATTATTGTTCAAATTAGGAGGAACTAATATTGGAGGAAAAGATTATATTCAAGTAATAGGTGCGGGTTCAATTGGGCAACAATGGTTTGCTTCATTAACGATCAATCCTTAATTAAAAAGACAAGACAAAAACTTAAAAATATAGAGTATGATAAAAAATTTCAAATGGCTACTGTTAGTTTCTTTAAGCTTTGTAGCATGTAATAATAATGATGAGGACTCGGCCCCAGTAGAAATTCCTATAACACCAGGGTCAGCTTCTTTTGCAAAATATGTAGCGTTAGGAGATTCTTTTGCTGCAGGATATAGTGATGGAGCTCTTTTTAAAGAAGGTCAAGCAAATTCGTATGTAAATATATTGGCGCAACAATTAGCTCCTGCGGGAGGAGGAGCTTTTACAACTCCTTTAATGGCTGATAATATTGGAGGATTATTGTTGGGTGGTAATGTAATTGCTGGACCGCGTTTGTATTTTAATGGTAAAGGACCGGTTCCTGTTTCAGGGACTCCAACTACCGAAGTGACGAATCATTTAACTGGTCCTTTTAATAATTTAGGAATTCCTGGTGCAAAAAGTTACCACTTAATTGCGGCTGGATATGGTAATACTGCTGGAGTGGCTATTGGTAAGGCAAATCCATATTATGCTCGTTTTGCTACTTCGGGAACAACCACGGTATTAGCAGATGCACTAGTGCAAGCACCAAGTTTCTTTTCTTTGTTTATTGGAGGAAATGATGTTTTAGGATATGCTACATCAGGCGGTATTGGTGTGAATCAAACAGGAAACCTAGATCCTTCAACTTATGGAGCGAATGATATCACTGATCCAAATGTTTTTGCAAATGTTTATAGCGCTCTAGCTACTAATTTGACAGCTACTGGAGCAAAGGGCGTGGTGGCTAATTTACCTTACGTAACTACTTTGCCTTATTTTACTACTATTCCTTTTAATCCACTTACGTCAAGTTTATTAGGTGGAGGAAGTATTCCAGTTGGAGATGCTACAATCGCGGCTTTAAATGCACAATTATACGGTCCTTTAAAACAAGCTTTGACAGCTTTCGGAGCTGGCGACAGAATTAATTTATTGTCGACAACAGCGGCTAATCCATTGTTGATATCAGATGAAAAACTACCAAATTTATCGGCACAATTAACTGCTGCATTTACACCTACATTAGGTGCTGCAAAAGCTGCTGCCTATGGTCAGGTTTTTGGGCAAGCTAGACAGGCTACTAAAGCTGATTTGGTGCTGTTGACGACAAGGGGTGTTATTGGAGGTGCTACAGGATATCCAGCTCCACTTGATAAATTTGGAATTACTTTTCCATTATTGGATAAGCACGTTTTAATCGCTTCTGAAATTGCAGAGGTTAAAGTGGCTACAGATGCTTATAATGTCACTATTGCTACAATAGCTGAATCTAAAGGTTTGGCCTTTGTAGATTCCAAATCAGCGATGACTCAATTAGCAACTACAGGAGTTCGTTTTGGAAATTATCATATGTCTGCTGCCTATGTTACAGGAGGTGCTTTCTCATTAGATGGAGTTCATCCAAGTCCGAGAGGATATGCGTATATTGCTAATCTTTTCGTGAATGCAATAAACACAAAATATGGTGCAACATTAAGGACTGTTGATTTGGCTAGTTATCAAATCCAATATCCAGCAACAATACAATAAATTTAATTTACAATTGTTATTGAAACCACCCGTTTATGACGTGGTGGTTTTTTTTTGTTTTTAATGACATTTATAGTATTCAAAGGTGTGTTTTGATAGTTTGAAACAGCTTAATAATCAATTCGATAAAATTTTAGCTTTTTTTATAAAAAAAAATATTGATTTTATATTTTAAAAAATTATCTTTGCACTCTGAAAAAAGTATCCAATCGAGCTATTTCGATGGGCTGTATTTCATAAACCTAAATAGCTATTTAATAAACACATAAGTAATGTCAAAAGTAATAGGAAAAGTTGCCCAAATCATTGGACCAGTAGTCGATGTAGTTTTCAACGGAAAAGATGTTGAACTTCCAAAAATTTATGATTCATTAGAAATCACAAGAAAGGACGGTACGTTATTAGTACTTGAAGTACAATCTCACATTGGTGAAAACACAGTTCGTACCATTTCGATGGACTCAACAGATGGTTTGAGCAGAGGTTATGAAGTAGTTGGAACAGGAAATCCTATCCAGATGCCAATCGGTGCCGATGTTTACGGTCGTTTGTTTAACGTAATTGGTGATGCTATTGACGGTTTGCCAGCTTTACCAAAAACAGGTGAAAATGGGACTTCAATTCACAAACAAGCTCCAAAATTTGAAGATTTATCTACATCTTCTGAAGTTTTATTTACTGGTATTAAAGTAATCGATTTGATTGAACCTTACTCAAAAGGGGGGAAAATTGGATTATTTGGTGGTGCTGGAGTAGGTAAAACAGTATTGATTCAGGAGTTGATTAACAATATTGCAAAAGGACACGGTGGACTTTCTGTATTCGCAGGAGTAGGGGAAAGAACACGTGAAGGGAATGACTTACTTCGTGAGATGTTGGAGTCAGGAATTATTAAATATGGTGAAGATTTCATGCACTCTATGGAAAATGGAGGATGGGATTTATCTAAAGTAGATATGCCAGGAATGAGAGAGTCTAAAGCTACTTTCGTTTTTGGACAAATGAATGAGCCTCCAGGAGCTCGTGCTCGTGTGGCACTTTCTGGATTATCTATCGCTGAGTATTTCCGTGATGGAGCTGGTTCTGATCAAGGAAAAGATGTATTGTTCTTCGTGGATAACATCTTCCGTTTTACGCAAGCAGGTTCTGAGGTATCAGCACTTTTAGGACGTATGCCATCTGCGGTAGGTTACCAACCAACATTGGCTACTGAGATGGGTGCGATGCAAGAGCGTATTACTTCTACAAACAAAGGTTCTATTACATCTGTACAAGCGGTTTACGTTCCTGCGGATGACTTAACTGACCCTGCGCCAGCAACAACTTTTGCTCACTTAGATGCTACAACAGTATTGTCTCGTAAAATTGCTGAGTTAGGTATTTATCCTGCGGTAGATCCATTGGATTCTACTTCAAGAATTTTAGCTCCACATATTATTGGTGACGAGCATTATGATTGTGCACAAAGGGTAAAAGAAATTCTTCAAAAATACAAACAATTGCAAGATATCATCGCGATTCTTGGTATGGAAGAGCTTTCAGAAGAAGATAAATTATCTGTTTCAAGAGCTAGACGTGTTCAACGTTTCTTGTCTCAACCTTTCCATGTTGCTGAGCAATTTACAGGATTAAAAGGAGTTTTAGTAGATATCAAAGATACTATCAAAGGATTTAATATGATTATTGATGGTGAATTAGATCACTTGCCAGAATCAGCTTTCAACCTTAAAGGTACTATTGAAGAAGCTATTGAGGCTGGAGAAAAAATGTTGGCAGAGGCGTAATTGGTTGTTAGTTGTTAGTTGTCAGTTGTTAGAAACAACCACCAACCATCAACGATCAACTATTAACTAAATAATTATGATTTTAGAAATAGTATCACCAGAAGCGAAATTATTTGCAGGAGAAATCACTTCTATTTCTGTTCCAGGAGTAGACGGACGTTTTCAAATGTTGAATAACCACGCTCCAATAGTTTCATTGTTGCAAAAAGGAACGATTAATATTACTGCTCCAAGTTTTGATTTAAACGAAGAAACTGCCAGTTTGTTTACCAAAGTAAATGATCAAAACTATACTTTAGAAATTGCCTCAGGTACTCTGGAGTTAAAAGATAATAAAGTAATTGTTTTAGCTGACTAAAAGGATTATTATAATTAGCAAAGGCCAGACTTATTGTTTGGCTTTTTTTTGCTATATTGTTTAAAGGAAGATACCATAAAGAATATTTTTTTAAATTAACGATACCTTAAAATGCTTTTCAATTCACTAAGTTTTGCCGTTTTTCTACCTATTGTGTTTTTTTTGTACTGGTCTGTTGCCCATAAAGAACTTAAGTATCAGAATATTCTACTCCTTCTTTCTAGTTACTTTTTTTATGCTTGCTGGGATTGGAGGTTTTTGTTTTTGCTAATATTTTCTACTTTGTTGGATTATTTTTCTGGAATTAAAATCGCTGAATCAAAAAATAACACAACAAAAAAATTTTGGTTTTGGTTGAGTATTGGCATTAATCTTGGTTTCTTAGCTGTTTTTAAATACTATAATTTTTTTATAGATTCAACTGCATTAGCTTTATCTAAATTGGGATTTGTTATAAATCCTTGGACACTAAACGTTATTTTGCCAGTTGGTATTTCTTTTTATACTTTTCATGGATTGTCTTATGTTATTGATATATATAAAGAAAGAATTAAAGCTGAAAAAAATTTTATAGATTATTCTGTCTTTGTCAGTTTTTTTCCTTTGTTAGTTGCAGGTCCGATAGAGCGTGCGACACACCTGCTTCCTCAAATTCAAAGAAAGCGTATTTTTGATTATGCGAAACTGGTAAACGGTTTAAAGCAAATATTATGGGGTTTGTTTAAAAAGATTGTGATAGCAGATCAGTGCGCTAAATATGCAAATGAAATTTTTAACAATTCTGGGGACTATTCAGGAGGTAGCTTATTTTTAGGAGCGTTGTTTTTTACATTTCAGATTTATGGGGATTTTTCAGGATATTCCGATATTGCATTAGGAACAGCAAGACTCTTTGGTATTGAGCTTTTAAAGAATTTTTCATTTCCATACTTTTCGCGAAATATCGCTGAATTTTGGAGACGTTGGCATATTTCGCTTTCATCTTGGTTTAGAGATTATTTGTATATACCCTTAGGAGGAAGTAAAGGTGGAATTTGGTCGAAAGTTAGAAATACATTTATTATCTTTTTGGTAAGTGGTTTTTGGCATGGTGCAAATTGGACTTTTATTGTATGGGGGTTTCTACATGCTTTATACATTATGCCATCTATTATTTTTAATACGAATCGAAAAAGTCTGGATACGGTAGCAAAAGGTAAATTGATTCCAAGTTTTAAAGAGCTTTTAGAAATGTTGCTTACTTTTAATTTAACAGTTATAGCTTGGATTTTTTTTAGAGCTAAGGATATCGAATCCGCTTTAAGCTATATTTCAAAAATCTTTTCTAAATCATTTTTTACAATATCAGGTCTTGTAGATAAAGGAGGAGTTTTGATTTGTATTGTTTTCATTTTTGCTTTTATGTTTATTGAATGGTTGGGAAGGGAGAAAGAGTTTGCAATAGCTGGTTTGGATACTAGTTGGAAAAAATCTTACAGATATGTGATGTATTATTCTTTAGTATTAATCATATTATGGTTTAGTGCTGGCGGGGAACAACAGTTTATATATTTTCAATTTTAATTCATATGAATATATTTGTACGTAAAGTAATCGGGTTTTTATTGCCTGTTTTCGGTTTTATAGTATTAGCAATATTATTGCCAGCTACACCAAGGGCTACTAAATCTTTGCTTTTTTCCAGCATTAAAAAAGATTCATTATTAAAGTATACCAAGTCTCCTAGAATAATTTTTGTAGGTGGATCTAATCTGAGCTTTGGATTGAATAGTCAATTGATTAAAGATTCTTTAAGAAAAAATCCGATAAACACTGCAATACATGCATCTTTAACGCTGAAATTTATGTTAGATAATAGCATAAAGTTTGTTAAAAAAGGTGATGTTGTTGTACTAGTTCCTGAGTACTCTCATTTTTATTCAGATTATGACCGCGGAAGTGAAGAGTTGTTAAGAATTATATTTGATGTGAATCTTTCAAAAATATCGTTGTTAAGTTCTAAACAGCTTTTCAATATTATTCCGTATATGCCTAAACTTGCCATTACCAAATTAAAGCCTTCAGAGTATTTAAATATTATAGACAGTAAAGTTTATAGTGTTAACTCATTTAATGATTATGGTGATACTTTTTCACACTGGGGGATGAAGAGGGAAAACTTCAAATCTAAAGCGGTTAAAGGGGAATACAATACAGTTGTTTTGGAGAATATCAAAGCGTATGCTCTGGAGATTGAAAAAAAGGGGGCGCAGTTGTTTGTTTCATTTCCAGGATATCAAGATGTTTCTTTTATGAAGTCTATCAATTCTATTCATAGAGTGGAGATGGAATATAGAAAAAACGATTTTATTGTTTTAGGAACTGCTGAAAGATATAAAATTCCAGATGCAATGATGTTTAATACTCCTTACCATTTGAATAAAGACGGGGTGGATTATAGAACTCAATTGTTAATTGAGGATTTAAAAAAAGTATTACAATAGATTAAAGCCCGACATAAGTGTTTTGCTTTTTATTTTAATTGTGTTTTGTACTCAAATAAGTTGATATAAAAGTTCACTTATTATTGAAACTAAGATGTTAAAAGTGCTTTAAAACGTAGTCAAAAAGATTACATCTTAGAATATTACTTCCCCCGGTTTTAATTTAAACGAAGAAACTGCCAGTTTGTTTACCAAAGTAAATGATCAAAACTATACTTTAGAAATTGCCTCAGGTACTCTTGAGTTAAAAGACAATAAAGTAATTGTTTTAGCGGACTAAGACAATTCTATTTTAAATAAAAAGGCCTGACTTTTGTCAGGCTTTTTTTATGCTTAAATTTTAACTGGTGATTAAAATATATAGAGATAACAAAATTTGGCAGATTATTTTTTTTAACTTTACCTTATGATTTTTAAAGCGTATAAATAATTTAAATTTTGTACAATGAAAAATAATAAATTTTTAATATTTCTTTTTTTGTTAATAAGCGCTATAGGTTTTTCTCAGGTTTACACTAATAAAGTGGTAGGCAAAAAAAACACAGCTCTCTTGGATAGTCTTAAAGTAGAGGAGTATCCTTATTCTTTGCCTATATGGGGAGAAAAAGCAACTCAAAAAGGATATCAATTGCCCTATTCTGCGGGTCTTTCGATAAATTACTTTTGGCAAGAATCCGATTTAACCATAAAAAATTTGGAAGTTGGTTTCAATAATGGGCCAATGTACGATTTGGATCAAATTATACGCTTTAATAGTGCCGTAGCATCGGGATATGCAGTCAATGTTAGACCAGATATTTGGTTGTTCCCTTTTTTGAATGTTTATGGTATTTTCGGAAAAACTAGAATGTCTACCACTATTGATGCAGGAGTTTGGATTCCGGATGCGGACAATAATTGGTCAGAAGTCACTTCATTTAAATCAAAGGCTGATTTTGAAGGGACAACTTTTGGATTGGGAATGACTCCTACGATTGGAATTGGCGGAGGTTGGTTAGCCCTTGACATGAATGTGGCATGGACTGACATAAATGCTCTCGACAAACCAGCTCTTAGTTTTGTTTTTGGTCCAAGACTAGGAAAAACATTTAAATTAAATAAACCTGATACCAATATTGCGGTTTGGGCAGGTGCATTTAGGGTACATTTAAAGAGTGGTACAAATGGTTCATTGGCTTTATCTGATGTATTGTCTCTTGATGGCGCTCAGGCCAATGTGGATCAGGGTTTGGCTACGGTAAATGACAAGCAAACGCAAGTGAACGATTGGTGGAATAGTTTATCTAGTGCCGAACAAGCAAAACCATCCAATAAAGCGAAATACGAAACGGCTAATAGAGCATTAGATACAGCTGGGAATCTTTTGAATGGGATTGATGGGGCATTGAGTACTGCCGAAACTTCTACAGTACAGTATTCCCTTGAAAAAGCGCCTAAAGATATGTGGAATTTCATTTTAGGAACTCAATATCAATTCAGCAGACACTTCATGTTACGAGCCGAATGTGGTTTTTTAGGAACCCGTACCCAGTTCATGACAAGTTTTCAATACCGTTTCGGATTGTAATTTAATGATTCAGAAAAAAAGTAGAATTGAGTTTTAATAAAATTGATAAATATCAAAACATGAAAAAAGTTCTATTCTTCGTTGCATTGTTTTTTAATTTTCATGCTGCTCAATCGCAAGTTTTAATTTCGCTTATTTTTGGTGATAAATTGAATTCACCCAATATTGAATTTGGTTTGGAGGGAGGTGCTAATTTTTCTACTATTTCAAATCTGGATAATGCAGATTATAGAACCGATTTTAATTTGGGCTTTTATTTTGATTTTAATTTGAAAAATCCCTCTTGGATTTTCAATACAGGAGTTATCGTAAAGTCGACAATGGGTGCAGAAGGGATTGCTGTTTATTCATTGAATGACGAAAAATTGGATGCCGTATTTGCCGAAGGATCCGTTAAAAGAAAAATAAATTACTTTAATGTTCCTTTAATGATAAAATACAAGTTTGATAATAATATTTATGTCAAGGCTGGAACTCAATTAGGTTTGTTGTCAAGAGCGTTTGATGAGTTCCATCAAAATTACGATGGCGAAGATGTAGTTTATAAAAACAATATACGAGATAAAATTCATGTTGTTGATGCTGGTCTGGCTGTTGGTCTTGGGTATCGATTAAAAGTTGGTAGTGGCATCAATCTAGGATTGCAATACTATTATGGATTAGTGCCTCTTTTGAAGGGAGATATTAATCAAGACCAATACAATCGTTCGTTATATGTAACTGCTGGACTTCCTATTGGGAAAGGCAAAGCAGCTAAAAAAGCAGCAGAAAAGAAAGCATTAGAAGAGAAAGGCACTTTGCCTAAAAGTTAAGTTCGTTTTTATAACTTTGCTTTTATGAATTTTCCAAAAAAACTTAGCGACAAACTCGAAACACGAAAGCAAAATAAATCATTACGATTACTTCCGAAACAGAATGATTTGATCGATTTTGCATCGAATGATTATATTGGTTTTTCAAAGTGCGAAGCGATTTTTAGCGAGACCCATCAATTTTTATTAGATCGAGGTATGAAAAGCAATGGGGCTACTGGATCGCGTTTACTTTCAGGAAATCACTCTTTATATACAGAAACAGAGAATTATATTGCTCAATTCCATCAATCTGATTCGGCATTGATATTCAATTCCGGTTATGATGCAAACGTAGGCTTCTTTAGTGCAGTTCCGCAAAAAGGTGATTTGATTTTGTATGATGAGCTTTGTCATGCTTCCATTCGGGACGGAATTCAATTATCTAATGCTAAGGCTTACAAATTCAAACACAATGATTTTGAGGATTTGGAATTGTTGATTCAACGGAATCCTAACTCTTTAATTTACATCGTAACCGAATCGGTTTTTTCTATGGACGGAGATTGTCCAAATATGGAAGAACTGGCTGCTGTTTCTGTAAAATACAATTGCTATTTAGTAGTTGATGAAGCACATGCTTTGGGAGTTTTTGGAGAAAAAGGGGAAGGTTTAATTCAGCATTTGCTATTGCAAGACAAAATATTTGCCCGAATTATGACTTTTGGTAAAGGCTTGGGCTGTCATGGAGCAGTGGTTTTGGGTTCGAATGAATTAAAGTCCTACCTCATTAATTTTGCCCGAAGTTTCATTTATACCACAGGACTTTCTCCACATTCAGTAGCTACTATTTTATTGGGTTATCGGCATTTAGAAAAAGATAAAAACACTCTCGAATCTCTTCGGGAGAATATTGTCTTTTTTAATCAGATAAAAAAGATGTTGTATTTGAATCCGCTTTTTGTTCGTAGTAAATCGGCTATCCAAAGTGTGATTATTCCTGGAAATGAGAAAGTAAAAAGTATTGCTGCTGCATTGCAAGAAAATGGATTTGATGTTAAAGCGATACTTTCGCCAACCGTTCCCGAAGGGCAGGAAAGGTTGCGTTTTTGTTTGCATAGCTATAATACTAAAGAAGATATAAGCAAAGTATTGACGTTGTTGAGTAGCTTTGTATATTAGCCCATGGTTGACACAGATTTATTATGGGAGACTTACTTTATAAAAATGTAACAGATTCAATTTTGAAAGCTTATTATGTGGTTTATAATCAACTCGGTTATGGTTTTTTGGAGAAGGTGTATCAAAATGCGATGTATTTTGAACTAAGATCCCTAGGCTATAAAGTTGAAGCTCAAAAGCAAATTAAAGTTTATTTTAAGAATCAATTAGTTGGTGAATATTATGCTGATTTGTTAATTGAAGACAAAGTCATAGTTGAACTTAAAGCTTGTGAATTGCTTATGAATGTTCATGTGGCACAATTAATGAATTATTTGAAGGCAACAGAAATTGAAGTTGGATTAGTCTTAAATTTCGGAGAAGATCCAGAATTCAAACGGATTATATATACAAATGACAAAAAATAACAATTAAATAATCAGTGATAATCTGTTAAATCAGTGTTATCCGTGGGCTAATATATGAAACTATTTATTACAGGAATTTCTACCGATGTGGGCAAAACCGTTGCCTCGGCTATTATTGTTGAAGCTCTTGAAGCTGATTATTGGAAACCCATTCAAGCTGGAGATGTTGACCATTCCGATAGCCATAAAGTTAAATCTTTTGTATCTAACGAAAGGACAATAATTCATCCCAATAGTTATTTGCTAAATACTCCTGCAAGTCCACATCTTGCCGCTGAAATTGATGGAGTTACCATTGATTTGAAGCAAATAAAAGAGCCACAAATCCAAAATCATTTGGTAATAGAAGGAGCGGGAGGTGTTTTTGTGCCTTTGAATGGTACGGATTGTGTTATCGATTTAATTCAGCCCGATTATAAAGTAATTGTGGTTTCCAGACATTATTTGGGAAGTATTAATCATACGTTGCTTACCATTGAAGCCTTGATTAATCGCAAAATGATGATTGGAGGAATTATCTTTTCGGGCAATAAAAATCCTTCGACGGAATCTATTATTTTGAATAAGACAGGAATAAAGTGCATTGGACGAATCGATCAAGAGCCTTATTTTGACCAAAATGTAATCAAAGAATATGCAGATTTATTTCGAGAAAATCTGCTGGAACTTCAATAGCAATTTCAATATCAAAAATTAATTTCAATTTGGAATTTAAAAGTAAGAATCAAATGAGTTTAATAGAAAGAGACGGGCAACATCTTTGGCACCCTTATACACAACATAAAACAGCAGCGCTTCCTATAGCAATCACAAAAGGCGAAGGCGCTTTGCTTTGGGATGAAAATCAAAAAGAATACATAGATGCCATCGCCTCTTGGTGGGTCAATCCTTATGGCCATTCTAATAAATTTATAGCCGATGCCATTTATAAACAATTGACAACATTGGAGCATGTTCTTTTTGGAGGATTTACTCATGAACCTGCTATTATTTTGGCCGAAAAACTATTGGCTATTTTACCTGATAATCAAAAGAAAGTGTTCTTTTCGGATAATGGCTCGACTTCGGTTGAAGTGGCAATTAAAGTAGCTTTGCAGTATTTTTATAATAAAGGGGAAAAGAGAACCACCATTATTGCTTTTGAAAATGCTTTTCACGGCGATACTTTTGCCGCGATGGCAGCTAGTGGAATTTCGTTTTATACACAAGCTTTTCAAGGAATGTTTATTGATGTAGTTCGGATTCCTGTTCCTGTTAATGGAAAGGAGCAAGCTAGTTTTGATGCATTGCACGAAGTTATTAAAAACAATAATTGCGCTGGTTTTATATTTGAACCTTTGGTGCAAGGAGCCGCCGGAATGGTGATGTATGAACCTGAAGCGTTGGATCAATTGCTTCAAATTTGTCATGATAATAATGTACTCACCATCGCTGATGAAGTGATGACGGGCTTTGGAAAAACAGGTAAAGCATTTGCCTGCGATTATTTGACGCAAAAACCTGATATGATGTGTTTGTCTAAAGCGCTAACGGGAGGAACAATTCCTATGGCGATTACGACTTTTACCCAAGACCTTTTTGATGCTTTTTATGATGAGGATATCAATAAAGCACTTTTCCACGGCCATACCTTTACGGCTAATCCTACGGGTTGCGCAGCTGCATTGGCTAGTTTGACTTTGTTGGAAACATCAGCAATGCAGCATAATCTGATCCGAATCAATAAAAGCCATTTGGATTTCAAAAAACGTGTTGAAAATCATCCTATGGTTATAACAACTAGAGTTTTGGGCGTAATTTTTGCTTTGGAAATAAAAACTGAAACCTCTGCTAGCTATTACGGGACTTTACGAAATAGACTTTATGATTTTTTTATTGAAAAGGGAGTGATTCTGCGTCCTGTTGGGAATATCGTTTACATTTTGCCTCCTTATGTGATTACCGATGCACAATTGCAAAAAGTGTATGAAGTAGTGGAAAGCGCTTTGGAAATAGTTTAAAAGTTATTGCGCAAAGATTCTTGGAGAAAGCGCAAAGAACTGCAAAGGATTTTTTAGATTTATAATTATAACAATTCGTTCGTTTCTGTTGTTATAAAATTAAGATCCGTTGTGAACTTTGCGTAAAACTTTGCGACCTTTGCGGTTAAACCAGAATTGAATATTTTGTCACAAACAATCTCCATAACAGCCATAGCTTCGATTTCTTCATTAGGGAATTCACCTCAAACGATTTGGGAAAATTACCTTTCGGACATTCCTTGTTTCTCCAAACAATTTTTAGATCATAGTACTACCTTAGTGGCTGCTCTTGATAGTAATTCCAAAAATGAAGTTGAGGCTTTAAGGCAATCGGATATAAAGTACAAATCGTTGGATAAATCAGTTTTGTATGCGATGGTAGCTTCTCGCAAAGCAGTTCAAAAGGCGAGTTGGACAAAAGGAGATGAATTTGGAATCAACATTGGTTCCTCTCGTGGGGCAACCGATTTATTTGAAAAACATTTTCAGGAATACTTAGAAACAGGCAAAGCACAAACCTTGGCTTCGCCAACCACCACTTTGGGCAATATTTCCTCTTGGGTCGGTCATGATTTGCAAAGTACGGGACCCGAAATTTCACATTCCATAACCTGTTCAACAGCTTTGCATGCAGTACTTAATGGTGTGGCATGGTTGAGAGCAGGTATGGCCGATAAATTTCTCGTTGGTGGCAGTGAAGCACCTTTGACCGATTTTACGATTGGGCAAATGCGAGCTTTGAAAATTTATTCCAAAAGCGAAGAGCAATATCCTAATAGAGCTTTGGATTTGGATAAAAAGCAAAATACCATGATTTTGGGTGAAGGAGCAGGAGTGTGTTGCCTCGAAATGGGAAAGAAAGAAAATGCACTAGCTTTTATCGAAGGTGTTGGTTATGCTACTGAGATTTTAGAACACAATATTTCTATTTCGGCAGAAGCGACTTGTTTTCAGAAATCGATGAAAATGGCTTTGCAGAATATTGATATTTCCGATGTAGATGCCATCGTAATGCATGCTCCAGGAACTATAAAAGGTGATTTAACCGAGTATAAAGCAATTCAGAAGGTTTTCGGTGAAAACCTACCTTTATTAACAACCAATAAATGGAAAATAGGCCACACTTTTGGTGCTTCGGGAATTTTGAGCATGGAAATGGCTATTTTGATGATGCAACACAATAAGTTCATTGGTGTTCCTTTTGCGAAAGCACAAAAACAAAAGAAACCAATCAAGAAAGTTTTGGTTAATGCGGTTGGTTTTGGAGGAAATGCGGTAAGTCTGCTTTTGAGTTTATAAAAGTTGGGCTATTTAGTCAAGATTTGCGAAGGTTTTGCAGAGTAACAAAAAGTTTTTTTAATGTGTGAGTAGAAGAAATACGATGTATAGCTTTTACTCAAACAATTAATTTGTTATGTGTTTCCCTGTATTTTTTCTTTGTGAATCTTTGCGAAATCGAATTTGTTTAATTGGTGTTTCTATTCTCCAATTCTCGAACTTTATCATAAATTAAATTACTCTCAAATCCACGGCGAAGCATATAATCGCAAAATTTCTTTCTTTTTTTCAGGGCATTTTTTTCTGAAATGGAATCCCAATTTCTTTCGGCTAGATTTTCAAATGTTTCTAGATATTCTTCTGGTGTAATTTCTTTTAGTGCAAGATTAATCAAGGTTTGATTGATTTTGCGCATTTTCAATTCATTGGTAATTCGGATTTTCCCCCAATGTTTCATGCGGTGTTTTCCACGTGCAAAGCTACAGGCAAACCGTGCTTCGTTGAGAAAATTGTGCTCAATAAGATGCACAATAACTTCGCCTATTTCGTTTGTACCCAATTTCATACTCCACAGTTTAGACACCACTTCCTCGTGACAGCGCTCTTGATAAGCGCAAAAATGTTCTATTTTTAATTTGGCTTCTTTGAGGGAATAGACTTCTTTCATAGTAAAATGTCAATTTTGTATTGGATTAGCTAAAGCAAAAGTAGAACATTCCTTTGTGATGGAGAACTTGTTTTTTTTAATGCAGTTAGGGTTTGATATCCCAAATCTGATAAGATTAATTTGCCTGACACTTGTTAGTTATATAGAACTGTATTCTATCGTATAGATTGAGATTCATAACTTTTAAATCAATGGATTTTTACTATAAATTAAATTGTTTTGTAGTTGCATTAACTCTTCATTTCGACTTCTTGCTTTTGTTTCGATTGTTGTTTATTTATAGAACTTTTTCCTAGTTATATTTTATTTAAATTTTGTACGTTAAATATGATAATATTATATAAATAACGTATTTAATCGATAAAATGTGTTTTTTTTCGATTTATAAGGATTCATTCACTAGATTAGATATAGTTAGAGATATTTAGTTTAATGCTTAATATCAATTAATTAACTTTTTGTAGTAAAGTAGTATGAAATTATTTTTTTAACGAATTTTAGATTACTATAATTTGCTGTTTTCCTCACGAATATTGATAGGAAAATCAATATTCAACGGCATAACCTTGCAGAAGATATAATAGTGTTTTATCAATAATTATTAGACTAAATAGAATGAATAGTCATTTATTAATGACAGTTATAAATATCAATTTCAGTTCTTTTTTAACACTATTCGACGATTTTATGAGCCAATTCAAAAGTGAATATAAATTTTAATACCCAAATCAAAATGAAAAAAAATCTACTTTTAATTATTGTTTTGTTGTTTATTGCACAAAAATCTTTTGGGCAATCGGCAAGTAGTTATGCTTTTACCGCCGTGCAAGGAAGTTATATTTCCCTTACCGGAGTTCCGGGAGTAGTTGATTCTTCACTAGGGGCAACAGCAGATACGGGAGTGTCTACGAGTATTACGCTGCCGTTTGCATTCACTTTTGCTGGCACATCCTATTCTGCAATCAAAGTTTCGCCTAATGGGTGGCTGAGTTTTGGTGCAGCTGCGGTTACGGATGCCCAAAACAGTGTCAATTCACTGGTAAATGCAGGTGTTGCAAAACCTGTTTTATTCCCTTTGTGGGATGATTTGATGTGTACGGTAAAACCAAGATATGTAACAACAGGAATTTTTCCTCATAGAAGATTTAAAGTCGAATGGAGTCAGCAAAAATGGGACGCTCAATCTTCGGGGGATGTAGTTTCATTTCAAATTTGGTTTTTTGAAACTACAAATGTGATTGAGTTTTTGTATAATCAAGGCGCTACAGCTATAATGAATGGTTCGGGTGGTGCTTCAATAGGTATTTGTGATGCCAATGGGAAATATTTAACGCTTAACAATTCTGGATCAGCACCCACTGCGGATTATAATACTTTTACGTCCAACATTAGCACTAAACCAGCAACGGGTCAAATTTATCGATTTACTCCTCCTCCAGCCACAGGATTGGAAGCTAGTAAATATTGTTTTTCAACAACAACAGCAACGTATCAAATTTTGGCAGGTGCTACAGATGTTGTGGGAATTACGGCATCAGAAGATGATGCCATTTCAACAGCTGTCACCTTGCAATTTCCATTTGCATTTGGTGGAAACGTTTACACCGATGTAAGGGTTTCCAGTAATGGGTGGCTCAGTTTTGGATCTGCTACGGTTACAGCTGCTCAAAATTATACAAATACTGTTGCTAATGCATCAGTATCCAAACCAATTTTGATGCCTCTATGGGATGATTTGCGATGTACTGTAAAGCCGAGGTATAGTACAACAGGAGTTGCCCCCAATAGAATATTTAAATTAGAATGGTACAAACAAAAGTGGGATTATCAAAACATGGGTGATGTTATATCATTTCAAGTATGGCTTTATGAGGGATCTAATAGAATTGAATATATTTATAATCAAGGTGCAGCTGCAGTAACTAATGCTTCGGCCACTATTGGTATTTATGATGCCAATAGTAATTATTTAACGCTAAGCAATTCAGGTACAAGTCCTACTGCTCAAACAGGAACATTCACATCTAATATAGCTACTAAACCTGCTTCAGGACAAGTATATCAATTTACGCCACCTCCTATAATATCTTATCCAGGGAACGCATATATTGCCATTGGAAAAGTTGGAGTTACACAAACTGGAGCTACTGGAGGTACATATACTTCCTCGCCTCCTGGATTGATTTTGAATTCGTCAACTGGCGAAGTAAATTTAGCTACAAGTGCAGGAGGTACTTATACCATAGTTTATACTGTGGCTGGCTGTTCTAATGCAACAGCGGTTATGACTATTTTCCCTTTGTTGCCCGTGCCTACAGCTACGGTTACAGAGGCCTCATGTGCAAGTGGTACTGATGGTGCTATTACCGTCACAAATATGAACAATGCTGTAAAATTTATTAGAGCCGATAATGATTATATTGATTTGGGAAGCCCTTTGTTGTCTAATAAAAGTGCTTTCACTATTGAAGGATGGATAAAATTTAATATTGCTGATGTTACTGGAAGAATGAGCTTGTTTGGGCAAAATGATGCTATAGAGTTTGGTTTTGCCAATTCAACAACTATAGAGTTATGGACAGCGGCAACAGGAGTTGTTACAGCGGCGCTTCCTGCTTCCTTAGGGGATGGTGCTTGGCATCACATAGCGGTGGTGGGAAATGGATCTATTATCAAAATATATTTAAACGGAGCTAGTGTTGCTGTAACAGGAGGAGTTGTTACTACCGCAAATTATGGCAGTTCCAGTTCTAATGCTAAGATAGGAAGTGGTGTTTATAATGCTACTGGGGATTCATTTACGGGTCAAGTAATGAAACTGGGACTTTTTAGTACAGCACTTTCAGCTGTTGAAATAACCTATAAGGCTATTGGGCCTACTACATATTCAGGTTATGAAGCAGGAATCATTGCGGGTTATAATTTTTTTATAGGGTCTGGAACTACTCTTTTTTCCTACCCTTCTGGAAACAACGGTACTTTTCAAAACACACCAGAATGGATTGATCCATATAATTATTATTGGCAAAAAATAGGAGATGCAACTTTTTCCGCTACTACTAAGAATTTAACTAATTTATCTCCTGGTGATTATAAAGTTACAGTTTCTTTAATTGGAGTAAGCAGCCCTAATGCAGCTATTTTTACTGTTGGGTCTGCACCTGTAGTCACTGCATTGGCTGGCTCTGGAGCAAATTGCACCAATACTTTTACGGCAAATTGGACGGCATCTGCAGGTACAATAAGCTATTCATTAGATGTTGCAACAGATAATGGTTTTACAACTTTTGTTTCAGGTTTTAACGATTTTAGTGTAGGTAACGTAACTAGTTATGTGGTAACAGGATTGCCTCCAGGAAATATTTATTATAGAGTTCATAAACACAGTAGTTGTGGAGAGAGTGCGTACTCTAATGTTATTACATATGCAACTTTACAAATAAATTCACCAACTGCTATAGATGCAACTGCTGTGTTGTGCAATGGCTTTACGGCTAATTGGAATACAGTTTCAGGGGCAACAGCTTATTATTTGGATATATCTACAAATTCGGCATTTAGTACTTTTGTATCGGGTTTTAATAACTTAAGTGTTGGGAATGTTACATCTCTTACAGTTAGTTCATTAGCGTCGGGGTTTACTTATTATTATAGAGTGCGTTCTTACAATGTAACTTGTGGTACAGTTGCTGCGCCGTCAAATATAATAGCAGTAATTATTAGTACTGGACCAACTGGACCAATTGTAGGATCGATACAACAAATTACATGTGCTTTGCCTGGAGGAAGTGTTGCTTTAAGCGGATTGCCAACTGGGAGTTGGACATTAAATTTCAATTCAGGAGAATCGTATTCAGGTAGTGGAGGAACCATAACCATTCCTGGCTTAGCGTCTGGAACTTACACCTGTGCAGTTTCTGAAGGGGTTTGTTTTTCAGCAAATTCTTCTAACATTGTTGTCAATGCATCTCCTATTTCGACAACATCATGGGATGGGAGTGTATGGTCTAATGGAACTCCGACAGTTTTAAAACATGTAGTTTTTAATGGAGGTGTAAGTGATGTTTTTACTGTTGGTTCCGATTTGAATATGTGTTCTTGTCAAGTAAATACGGGTTCTATCATTATTAATTCGGGGGTTGTATTGTCTATACAGGAAAGTCTTGATATTTCGTCCGCAGCCAGTTTAACTTTTGAGAACAATTCGAGTTTAGTTCAGGTAGATGATGCTGTTGTAAATACGGGCATTATTACCTATAAACGCATTGCTAAACCAATGAAAAATTTTGATTTTACTTATTGGTCATCACCTGTAAAGGATCAAGTTCTGAATGTATTGTCTCCAAATACTTGGCCTGATAAATATTTTAGTTATGCTAATAACAAATGGGTCGCCGAAAACGGGAATAATACTATGAATTCTGCCGGGAAAGGATTTATAGTTCGGGTTCCTAAACCAGATGTTGTTTATCTTAACGGCGAATATTGGTCAGGTGCGACTTATGAACAGCCTGTTCAATTTAAAGGAATTCCTTATAATGGCATTGTAACGATTCCTGTTCAACCATCGCAAAATAATTTAATTGGGAATCCTTATCCATCAGCAGTAGATGCCAAATTGTTTATGCAAAAGAATAGCTCGGTACTATATGGTGCTTTGTATTTTTGGACTCACAATTCGACACCCACAAAAAGCGGTGGTGTTTATAAATATACGTCAAATGATTATGCCACCTACAATTTAACAGGAGGAACTGTTGCAAATTCGGGAGGAGATGTTCCATCTGGGAAAATAGCTGCAGGACAGTCGTTTTTTATTGGAAGTAATGCTTTAGGAAATTTTGAATTTAATAATTCAATGCGTGTTTTGGGAAGTAATAGCCAATTTTTTAAGATTTTTAATGCTAAAGAATCCCCATCCGTCGTTGAAAATCGGGTTTGGTTGAATTTAACTAACGATGATGGTGTTTTTAAGCAATTATTAGTCGGTTATGTTGAAGGAGCTACAAACGGTTTGGACAATTTATATGACGGTATTAGTTTTAATGGAAATGCTTATGCAGACTTTTACAGTTTTTGCGACTCAAAAGAACTTTCAATTCAGGGTCGTGCCTTGCCTTTTAATCAAACAGATGAAATTCCACTGGGATATAAAACGAGTTTAGAAGGAACTTTTACTATAAGTATTGATCATACTGATGGGGCATTTGTTAATAAAGCAGTTTATCTAGAAGATAAGGTTGCCAATGTAATTTATAATTTAAAAGATGGATCTTACTCTTTTGCTACACTAATAGGGGAATTCAAAGATCGTTTTGTTTTGCGATACACTGAAAAAGTTGTATTAGATACTGCAAGTTTTGATAGCAATGAGAAATTAGTTATCGTGTCAGTAAAGAATCATCAAATAAAAATTAATTCTTTTACTGAAATGATATCTGCTGTAAAAGTATATGACTTGAGAGGAAGGCTTTTATATGAAAATACGGATATATCCGGAACTGAATTTATTCTTCAAAATTTAGCAGCAGCTAATCAAGTTTTAATAATAAACACTCAGCTTGAAAAGGAAAAATGGGTGGGTAATAAAATTATTTTTAGATAATAAATTTTTTAATTTTATAAAAAACGTCTTGACAACAAGACGTTTTTTTTGTTGATATGAATAATTTTATTACGTTTTTTTGTTTTATGTTATTATTTGTAGTTAAAATTTTATAATTTTTATTTTTTGATGTAATTCATCGATAAAATGTGCTTTTATTCGATTTATTCGATTTCATTTTATAAATTTGATTTAGTTATGAAAATGTATTTAATGCTTAAAACCAATTGGTTAGCTTTTGTTGATAAAGTAAGATAAAAACATTTTTTAGGTTACCATAACTAGGCTATTAGTCATTTGGATTACTCTAATTTATTAATAGTAGCTGGGAAGATTAAATGAAATGTTCAGCCATATAATTTCAATATTGATTAGAATATAATGGATGATATTATGTGATTTGAGTATAGTTATAAATCTCATCACTCTTTTTTTTTTTGAATATCAATAAGCTTATTACAAACTCAATAGTGAATATAATATCTAATACTTTACTCAAATGAAAACAATTCTACTTTTAATTAATGGACTCTTTTTGATTTCACAAATGTCCTTCGGGAATGAGCTAAGCACTCATACCTTAAAAACGATACAAGGGAATGCTATTTCGTTTAATAATGTTCATACTCCTGCTTATGCACCAATTATCGATGGTGTATTCATCTTTAATAAACAGTCTTTCAAGATTGAGAGCGCCAAAAAAACTACAATAAGAGAAAAACATAGAGTTTGGTTAAATTTAACTAATGCAGGAGGCGTTTTTAAACAATTATTGGTTGGTTATATTACAGGAGCTACAAATGGGTGGGATGATTTGTATGATGGTATTAGCTATGATGCAAATATGTATGCTGATTTTTACAGCATCAATGACGGAAAAAATCTTACCATTCAGGGGAGAGCCTTACCATTTTTAAATACAGATGAAGTGCCATTAGGTTATAGAACTATAATAGAGGGTACTTTTCAAATCAGCATTGATCATGTTGATGGTCTTTTTATCAATCAGGATGTATTTATTGTTGATAAAACTACGGGTACATGCCATAATTTGAAAAACGGTTCTTATAGTTTCACAACTTTGCAAGGAAGGTTTGACGACCGTTTTGTATTAGTTTATGTTGATAAAACGGTTGCTCCAACATTACCTGTTGTCGATGAGCCTGTTGTGACGGAGCCAGTTGTTAGTAATCCAGTTGTTGATGAGCCAGTAGTAACTGATCCAGTTGTGACCGATCCAATAGTAGTTCCAATTGTTGATGATCCAGTAGTAACTGATCCAGTTGTGACCGATCCAATAGTAGTTCCAATTGTTGATGAACCTGTTGTAACAGTTCCAGTGGTAACCGATCCAGTAGTAGTTCCAATTGTTGATGAACCAGTAGTAACTGATCCAGTTGTGACCGATCCAGTAGTAGTTCCAATTGCTGATGAACCTGTTGTAACAGTTCCAGTGGTAACCGATCCAGTAGTAGTTCCAATTGCTGATGAACCTGTTGTAACAGTTCCAGTGGTAACCGATCCAGTAGCAGTTCCAATTGTTGATGAACCTGTTGTAACAGTTCCAGTGGTAACCGATCCAGTAGTAGTTCCAATTGTTGATGAACCTGTTGTATCCACTCCAATAGTTGCAGTTCCTCACGGAAATTTGGATAAAAATGGGAAGGCAGTAATAGTTTCTGTCAATAATCGTCAAATAAAAGTGAATTCTTTTGATGGAATGATTCAAATTGTGATGGTATATGATTTGAAAGGAACGTTACTTTATGAAATGAGAGCTATCAATAGTGTCGAATTTGTTATTCAAAATTTAGAAACAGCTAATAAAGTTTTGGTGGTCAAAACGCAAGTTAAAAATGAGAAATGGTCAGTTAACAAAATTGTTTTTAGGTAATAGAATAATATAAAGGTTTTAAAAATCCCATCTTGTTAGTTCAAGATGGGATTTTTTTTGCGATCAACATTTTTTTGATATTAATTTCTTTTAAACCAATAATTAATCAAGTTTTGATTGATTCACTACATTTTTATTTCCATCAGTAATTACTAGTTTTCAATGCTTGGTGAGGTATTTACTGCCTGTAATGCTACTTTCAAAATGCGCTTAATGCAATTTGCAATATTTTCGTTTATTTCTTATTAATTAAATTTTAGATATGGATTTTACAATTAGAGTTGGCATTTTTCAATACACGATTTATCCTAGGCGATACATAAGAATATATGATTTTTTGTTTTAAAGAAAAGTGACCTTATGTCGTTTATATTTAGCTTCTTACTATTAAAAACATATAGGAAGTCTGTTTATAATGAGTACTCCGAAAGCGCAATTGCTAATCAAAAAATATTTTCAATGATTTGGAGTTTACAATTTCTTGGACACAGAAATAGGTTTAGTATTTATTGTACTTTATAGATACTTAAAACGATATATTCTTACAGCTGTATTTCTATTTCGAAATCAATTTCTTTCTTTTTTACACAACACAAATTGCTGATAATCAGATGTTTTGTTTTTTAGCGAATATAAAAGTGTTTTGACGATTTAATTATTGATTTTTGATAAGAAGGCATAACTTTAATACAAGTTTTGTTTGTAATGATTTGTAAAATAGATGTTTTAATTTTTAATAATTGGATATCATGAAAAAAAATCTACTTTTTATATTCTTTTCTGTTTTAATTCAAAATGCGGTCTTTTCTCAAAATATAGGTGATTTTAAATCAGTAGGTACTGGAAATTGGACTACTCTTTCTAGTTGGCTGTATTATAATGGTTCAGTTTGGGTTACACCAACGGTTCTTGAAGGATATCCAGGACAGTATACAGGGACGGGTGCTGTGCTTATCCAAAATGGTAGTACTATAAATATCGGTACCTCGGGGATCGCCACCCAGCCTATGGGCACTATTACTATAAGTGGGTCTTTAGTGTTAACAGGAGTAAATACTGGAGGCACTGGTACGGATTACAATTTTAATACAACGTCTATTGTTGTTACTCCATTATTAGGGACTATTACATTTATTAACAAGGTTAATTTGAAATTGCCCGCTAATGCTATTTTACAGGTAACTACAGACGCTACTCCAAATCCCGATTATTTTGGACTTATAGGGGATTGTAATCATAATCAAGACATTTACATTGGTACAGATACATATGCATATTGTAATGGTGGTGGATCTACGGGACTTACCTTTATAGAGGTTATGAATGGAGGAGGTTCCTTAAATGCCATTGCTACTTCAAATTCTCCCATTTGTGAAGGAGAAACCATTAATTTAGTTGGAAATTCTACTGGTGTTTCAGGTGTTACTGTTACATATACGTGGTCAATTAAAGACCCAAATAACATTACTACAACTACAAGTGTTCAAAATCCTATAATAACAAATGCTATAGCAGGAACTTATGTGGCTAAACTTACCTGTAATGTAATTTATAATGGGAATCCATATTCCAATTTTGAAAGTATTAATGTAATTGTTAATGCAAAACCAACTACTCCATTAATTACTGCAGGTAGTTCTACAACTTTTTGTGAAGGAGGTAGTGTTGTGTTGACATCTAGTGTAGCAAGCAGTTATTTGTGGTCTACTGGTGAAGTTACCCAAAGTATTACTCCTACAGTAGCAGGTAATTATACTGTAATGGTGACTAATGCAAATGGTTGTCAGAGTTTATCATCATTGGGAACAGTAGTAACCGTTAATGCTTTGCCTTTACCTCCAACCGGCATAGCCTCGCAATCATTTTGTTCAGATCCTTCAACTACTGTTGCTAGTTTAAGCGCAACGGGTTCTGGAATTTTGTGGTATGCAGTATCGAGTGGTGGCACTGTTTTAACAACGTCTACAGCTTTGGTAAATGGGAATCATTATTATGCAAGTCAAACGGTAAATGGTTGTGAAAGTGCCTCTAGATTTGATGTTGCTGTAACTGTAACTGTAGGAGCCCCATCGATACCTTTGGTTCCTTCTACATTAAGTCTTGTTTGTTCGGCAACTTCTTTTTATGCCAATTGGTCTGCCTCTTCCAGTGCAACAAAATATTATATTGATGTGGCTACAGACGCAGCATTTTCCACTATTTTGCCACTATATAATAATAAAGATCTTGGGAATGTACTCTCCGAAAATGTGACTGGATTGACGACGTCTTCAACTTTTTATGTTCGTCTTCAGGCGGTAAATAGTTGCGGCTCAAGCGGCTATTCAAGCGCTATAGTGGTTTCGCTTCCTACTACAACGTACAGTAGTGGATCATGGAGCAATGGAGTTCCTAGTGCTTCTAATAATAGAAAAGCAATTTTTGCAAGCAATTATTCAATAACTACAGAACTAGATGCTTGTTCTTGT
Organism: Flavobacterium taihuense; assembly: GCF_019351435.1. Classification (GTDB taxonomy): domain Bacteria; phylum Bacteroidota; class Bacteroidia; order Flavobacteriales; family Flavobacteriaceae; genus Flavobacterium; species Flavobacterium taihuense. The sequence continues at coordinate 31,641 of NZ_JAHWYN010000009.1, read as the reverse complement.
CAGATTAATTCAGGAGTAAATGTAGTAGTTGGAACTCCGGGAGGATTAAATGACACTGCTATTTTAAAGCTCGAGAATGGATTGGATGTTTTAGGAACAGCTACCTTAACTTTCGAGAACAATGCAAGTTTAGTTCAGGTAAATGATAATGCGATCAATACGGGTACTATTATCTATAAACGAATTTCTGCTCCAATGAAAAATTTTGATTTTACCTATTGGTCATCACCGGTAAAAGATCAAGTTTTGAATATTTTGTCGCCCAATACTTTTTGGGATAAGTATTATAGTTATGCTAGTAACAAATGGGTAACCGAAAACGGAAATAATAAAATGAATCCTGCTGGTAAAGGGTTTATCATTCGAGTTCCAAAGCCTAATGTTACTTATCCCAACGGGGAATATTGGACTGGTACTACTTATTCGCAACCTGTAAAGTTTGTGGGAGTGCCGAACAACGGTATTGTTTCGGTTCCGGTGCTAGCAGGACAGAATAATTTAATTGGGAATCCATATCCATCTGCTGTTGATGCTGAAACGTTTATGGAAGATAATGCTTCAGTGATATATGGAGCTTTGTATTTTTGGACACACAATTCGGCTCCAACACAAACTGGAACGGTTTATAGTTATGCCTCGAATGATTATGCTGTTTTTAATATATCTGGCGGTACTGCAGCAACAACGGGAGGTTCCGCTCCATCTGGACAAATAGCATCAGGTCAGTCCTTTTTTGTAGGCAGTAAAATTGCGGGAAATTTTGTATTTAATAATGCTATGCGTATTTCTGCCGCTGGATCTAACAGTCAATTTTTCAAAATGAACAAAACTAAAAGAGCAGCAAAAATAGAAAAAAATAGAGTTTGGTTGAACTTAACGAATTCAGGAGGTGTTTTCAAGCAATTATTGGTTGGTTATATAGCAGGAGCTACAAATGGTTTAGATAATTTGTATGATGGTATTAGTTTTAATGGGAATTCCTATGTAGACTTTTACAGTGTTGATAATGAAAAGATGCTTACAATACAAGGTCGCGCTTTGCCTTTTGATCAAACAGATGAGGTTCCACTAGGTTATAAAACAAGTATAGCAGGAATTTTTGAAATTAGTATTGATAAAGTAGATGGTGCTTTGGTAGATCAAAATATATTTATCGAAGACAAAGTTACAGGGGATATTGTAGATCTTAAAAAAAGGTCTTATTCTTTTTCTACTGCTATAGGTATTTTTAATGATCGTTTTGTCTTGCGTTATATTGATAACAATCTTAAGAAAAATGTATTAAGTACTAATAAGTCTGATTTAGTTAATCAGTCTCTACTCGTTTCTGTTAAAAAACATCAAATAAATATTAATTCCTCCTATGAAATTTTGGACAAAGTGATGGTTTATGATTTGAATGGAAGACTACTTTACAAAAAAGAAAATGTAAATGACAAAGAATTTACTATTCCTGAATTTAATTTCAGTGAACAATTTCTAGTTGTTTTGGTTCAATTAGCTAATGAAGAATGGGTTACCAAAGAAATCATATTTAGTGAATAAAGGAACTGAAATCTTTTTAAAAACTGTTCGAATTGTAATATTTGAGCAGTTTTTTTTTGGTTTACTATTTTTTTATCATTTGCTCAATATTCCCTCCAAAAAAACCAGCATGCAACGAAATTGTATAGTTTGTTATAAAAAAATTAAGCGCCTTCTTTATGTTTTTATGTTTAGGCTTTTATTTTTTTATTAAGATAAATACTATTTATATTTATAAGTAATGTTTTTAATCGATAAAAAATGTTTAGATCTAATTTAATTTATTTAAATTAGATGTGTTCAAGTTTTTGAGTGCTAAAAAGCATTTTATTTTTTTGATTGGTAAAGTGTTGCAAATCTCATTTCTCATTCTCGAAAAATAATTAAGTACGATTTCTCGTTAATTTTATTTTATGGATTCAAGATAAAATCATTTTTGTAAGTTTATAATTTCAAATAATATTGAAAATCAATGAAATTCAGTTATTTAACTAAAGTTTAAGTGCGTTTTTGGAATTTCTTAAAGGAAAATAATTTTTAATGTTTAATTTTGCCACGTAAAAATACGTGTTTTTCAGCCTCGCCATAAAAAAAATAGGCAAAAAATATTTTTTCATTTTTTAAATGCGTATAATATTCAATATTTTTTCGTCATAATTAGAATACCCCCAAATACCCCCAAACTCTATGAAAAAAAATTTACTTAAAACCAAATTGAATCTATTTATATTTTTGTTTTTTGTTTTTTCAGGTATTGTAAATGCTGCCAATTTTAATATTAATTCCGCCGTGACTTATAGTGCAACTTATGCGGGTGCTGATATTGTTGTTCAAAATGGAGGGACATTTACGATCAATAGTGATGCTCAAATAAATTCAATCACAGTTAATACCGGTGGAACTCTTATTATTAATTCTCCTTTTACGTTAACAGTTGGTGTTGTTGCTAATACCGCTACAACACAAGTGGTAGACTTTCAAAATGGTTCTAATGTCAATGTTAAATCTGGTGCTACTTTGATAGTTTATGGTTTAATGAATAACAGCAATAATAGTGCGGGTATTGTATTTGATGGCGCCGTAAGTGTTAATGGGAATGTTACTGGAGGGCAAGGTTCAGTAATTAGCGGTTCGGGTACGTTAAATACAACAGGATCAATTACAACTGCCAATAATGGACAACCTGGTATTATTTTTGGTTCAACTGGTGATTGTTCCACAGGTCCATGTTCAGGTGGTAACTTGTGTAATTTTACAGGCTCTATTTCAAGCAATCAAACTATTTGCTCAAATTCAACACCTTCGGTGTTAACTAGTAGTACATCGGCTTCTTCACCAACCTACCAATGGCAAAGCTCTACAACTTCTGGCGGTGGTTTTACTGATATTAGCCCAAATGGAACTAGTGCAACTTATACTTTTTCTTCAACGTTATCTCAAACGACCTATTATAGATTGAAAATAAAAAGTACGTGTACTGCAGTTACGTCTGAAATAGCAATAACAGTTACACCAGCACCAGCAGCTCCAACAGGAACAGCAGCACAATCTTTTTGTTCGGGATCTTCACCAACAGTTGCAAATTTAGCAGCAACAGGTACAGCTATTAAGTGGTACACTACATCAAGTGGTGGAAGTGCATTGGCTACAACCACAGCATTGGTAAATGGAACACATTATTTTGCCACTCAAACGGTAAGCGGTTGTGAGAGTACTTCAAGATTTGATGTAACCGCAACAGTAAATACCACGCCAGTAGCACCAACCGGAACAGCGGCTCAGTCATTTTGTTCAGGAGCTTCACCAACAGTTGTAAATTTAGCAGCAACAGGTACAGCTGTTCAATGGTACACTGCATCAAGTGGTGGAAGTGCATTGGCTACAACCACAGCATTGGTAAATGGAACACATTATTTTGCCACTCAAACGGTAAGTGGATGTGAAAGTACGTCAAGATTTGATGTAACCGCAACAGTAAATACCACGCCAGTAGCACCAACTGGAACAGCAGCCCAATCTTTTTGTTCGGGAGCTTCACCAACAGTTGCAAATTTAGCGGCTACAGGTACAGCTGTTCAATGGTATGCTGCATTAAGCGGAGGAAGTCCATTAGCAACAACCACTACATTGGTAAATGGAACACATTATTTTGCCACTCAAACGATAAGCGGTTGTGAGAGTACTTCAAGATTTGATGTAACCGCAACAGTAAATACCACGCCAGCAGCTCCAACAGGAACAGCAGCACAATCTTTTTGTTCGGGAGCTTCACCAACAGTTGCAAATTTAGCAGCAACAGGTACAGCTATTAAATGGTACACTGCATCAAGTGGAGGAAGTGCATTGGCTACAACCACAGCATTGGTAAATGGAACACATTATTTTGCCACTCAAACGATAAGCGGTTGTGAGAGTACTTCAAGATTTGATGTAACCGCAACAGTAAATACCACGCCAGCAGCTCCAACAGGAACAGCAGCACAATCTTTTTGTTCGGGAGCTTCACCAACAGTTGCAAATTTAGCAGCAACAGGTACAGCTATTAAGTGGTACACTGCATCAAGTGGTGGAAGTGCATTGGCTACAACCACAGCATTGGTAAATGGAACACATTATTTTGCCACTCAAACGGTAAGCGGTTGTGAGAGTACTTCAAGATTTGATGTAACCGCAACAGTAAATACTACTTCATCAGCACCAACCGGAACAGCGGCTCAGTCATTTTGTTCGGGAGCTTTACCAACAGTTGCAAATTTAGCGGCTACAGGTACAGCTGTTCAATGGTACGCTGCATTAAGTGGCGGAAGTCCATTAGCTACAACCACTGCATTGGTAAATGGAACGCATTATTTTGCAACGCAAACAGTAACTGGATGTGAAAGTACGTCAAGATTTGATGTAACCGCAACAGTAAATACTACTCCGGCATCTCCAATGGCATCAGCTACATCGCAGCCTACTTGTGCGTTGTCAACAGGAACCATTACGGTTTCATCTCCTATAGGATTGAATTATAGCATAGATGGAGTAGATTATTCGAACTCTGATGGGATTTTCTCTGGTCTTGCAGTAGGTTCTTATACGGTAATGGCTCGAAATGGATCCTGTATTTCACCAGCTTCTGCACCTATTTCAATAAATGCACCTATCACCAATACTTGGAATGGAGCCAAATGGTCAAAAACAAACAGTGCTGTGCCACCAACTATAGATGATATAGTTGTTTTTAATGGAAATTACAGTGAGAATGTGGATATAGAAGGTTGTTCGTGTCAAGTAAATGCAGGTTTTACTGTAACTATCCCAAGTGGGAAAACGATGACTATCACAAATGCAGTAACCAATGGGGGAACTTTAATTTTTGAGAACAATGCTAGTTTGGTTCAGCTGGATGATGCTGCTGTCAATACGGGGTCAATTACCTATAGACGAATTTCGGCACCAATGAAAAACTTTGATTTTACATATTGGTCATCCCCAGTAAAAGATCAGATTTTAAATGTGTTATCACCAAACACTTTTTGGGATAAGTATTATAGTTATGCCAATAACAAATGGGTAACCGAAAACGGAAACAATAAAATGAATGATGCAGGCAAAGGGTTTATTATCCGTGTTCCCAAGCCAAATTCTACTTATCCTAATGGTAAAGATTACTGGACTGGAACAACTTATTCACAACCAGTTGAGTTTACAGGAGTGCCGTACAATGGAGTCATTTCGGTTCCGGTGTTAGCAGGGCAGAATAATTTAATTGGAAATCCATATCCATCTGCTGTTGATGCAGAAACGTTTATGGAAGACAATGCTTCAGTGATATATGGTGGTTTGTATTTTTGGACACATAATTCGGCTCCTACTCAAACTGGTACGGTATATAGTTATGCGTCGAGTGATTATGCTGTTTTTACTTTGCTCGGAAGTACTGGTGTAGCAGGAATTGCTGCTCCTGTAGGTCAAATTGCATCGGGGCAATCCTTTTTTGTAGGAAGCAAAATTGCTGGAAATTTTGTATTTAATAATGGAATGCGAATTTCTGATCCTGGATCTAACAGTCAGTTTTTTAAAATCACCAAAACCAAAAAAACAGTTAAAAAGGAAAAGAACAGGGTTTGGCTTAATTTAAGCAATGCAGGAGGTGCTTTTAAACAATTATTGGTTGGTTATATGGATGGGGCAACAAATGGTTTAGATAATTTGTATGATGGTGTTAGTTTTAGCGGGAATTCGTATGTTGACTTTTACAGTATTAATAATGAAAAAACGCTAACAATACAAGGTCGTGCTTTGCCTTTTGACAAAACGGATGAAGTGCCACTAGGTTATAAAGCGACTATAGATGGTGCTTTTGAGATTAGTATCGATAAAGTGGATGGAGCTTTGGCAAATCAAGCGGTTTATATAGAAGATAAGGTTGCCAATGTTATTTATAACTTAAAGAATGGACCTTATTCTTTTACGACTCTAAAGGGGACTTTTAATGATCGTTTTGTGTTGCGATATGCCGATAAGACTACATTAGGGACAGATAGTTTTGACACAAGTGGGAAATCGGTTATCGTATCGGTTAAGAATCACCAGATAAAAATTAATTCTTTTGAGGAAACTATTGCAGCAGTTATGGTATATGATTTAAAAGGCAGCTTGATTTATGAAAATAGCAAGGTGAGTAAGAATGATTTCATTGCAGAGAATTTAACAGCTAGTGATCAATTTCTGATTGTTTTGATACAATTAGAAAATGGAAAATGGGTAACGCAAGAAATTATTTTTCAAAATTAATTTATAAGACTTATATCTATTATCCCATTCTTATCCCATTCTGTTTGTTCAGAATGGGATTTTTTATGAAAAAACATGTAAGAATCTAAAATTAAGTTGGTTATATTAAATTAATCCGCAATTCTTTACAGTTGTGGGAAAAATAATTTTTTAATGATTACTTTTGATACGTAAAAATACGTGTTTTTGCTTTGTCGAAACAAAAAAAATGCCTACAAACAAAAATATTCAAAAATAAAAGCATATAGTATTTAGTGTTTTTTACCAGGTTATATCCCCAAATAAAATGAATAAAATTTTACTTACAGTTGTTGCCTTTTTTTCTTCTCAGGAGGATAAGGTAAAAAGAAAATTGTCGCAATTATTTCAAATTGATAGTTATAGTTGTGATTTTTATCAGAATAAAACAAGACATAAAAGAACTAGTTTAAATAAGTATTTTGCTTTTTTATTAATGTTTTTCCTTTCGGTTTCGTTTGCAAATGCTACGACCTATACATCATCACAATCTGGAAATTGGAACAGTGCTGCTACTTGGGGTGGAGTTGGTGTTCCAGGTACTGGAGATGTTGTTGTAATAATGAGTCATGCGATTACTGTAACAGCTAATGCTACATGTACTTCTTTAGAATTTAACGGAAATACACCTTCCTTATCGGTAAATCTTGGTATTTCCTTAACGGTAGGGAATACTACTACTGGTTCAATTGTTGTTGATTCATCTAATGGCAGTAATAGGACAGTTGCAATATCAGGGTTAGGAACATTGTCGTGTTTTAGTTTAACAGTTGGTAATAACGCTGTGCCTAGTTCTAATGCGACTACAATATTGACTTCTACCATTTCTTATTTTAACATAATTGAAAATTTAGGAATTGTTAGTAGAACAATTACATCTCCTTCAACTAGAACTAATAACTCCACTTTTAATTTGGAGAGTGGGATTTTAAATGTCGACGGTCAAATTACTACAACCAATCAAAATTCTGCTAATACCTCCACTTTTTCTATGGCGACTGGAGTAGCAACAGGAACTCTTCTGTTGGGGAATGCAGCTCCTTTTAATTTGACGCCTACAGGAACAAGTACTATTGCTTTGAATGGGACAAGTTCAAATGTAAATTATGATGGCCTAGCTCAGGCCGTTCGAGCAACTACTTATACGAATCTCACTCTTTCAGGTTCTGGAATCAAAACTATTTCAGCAACAACAACTGTCAATAATAACTTAACTGTTTCGGGGACTGCTGTACTCGCACCGGATGCTACTAACCGAATTTCAGATGCTGCAAAGCTTGTGTTTAATGGAGGAAGTTATTCTACAGGTGGTTTTAGTGAAACAATGGGAACTTTGACTTTAAACGATAATTCAACAATCGCATTAGGAGCAGCAAATCATACAGTAAATTTGGCGAGTAGCAACGGAGCTACTTGGGTTTCGGGTAAAATACTTACTATTACAGGTTGGACAGGAGCGTTTGGTAGTGCAGGAAGAAGGATTTTCGTTGGGAATTCAGCAGCGGGTTTGACAGCAGCACAATTAGCACAGATAAAATTCCAGAACGGAGCTGAAAATAGAGATGCTATGATCTTGGCTACAGGAGAGGTTGTTCCTGCTTTTTGCCCATTTGCAAGTAATGTACAATCAGGGACAACTCAGTCTATTTGTTATAATAGTAATGTCTCAGGTGCTAATATTGGTGGAATAACTTTTTCTGCTGTTCCTGTTGATAGTTACATAGCAGTAAATGTTATTGAAGGGGTGCAATATCGTATTGCTAGTACTGGCACCAGTAAAACTTTTATAAAACGGTTAACATTATTTAATGGGAGTAGCACAACTACCGCCTTAGCTACAACAAATGCTGCTTCTGCTACTTCTGCAGCTACCATTGATTGGACTGCCACTTTTACTGGAGTTTTGTATGTAGTTTTTAATAGTGCAAATTGTCAGACCAGTGCGCAAACAGATAATATAACGGTTACATACATTGGAGGGAATAATATTGCAGACAGTCAAACAGCTTTCGGTGCAGATTTTTGGATTGGGCATGTCTATAATTTTTCTGACACAGCAACAGTTGAACCTTCAGATGCAGATGCATTTGGTAATTATCTAGGTTCTTTTACACAAGCTAATACTGTTTCAGGATCAACTACTTCATTTACTCAAAATTATAATACAAGTGTTTCAACTACGACTTGTTTCCCTTTTACCGCAGGTGGTACTTCACAATCAGTTTATACTGAAACTTTTGTAGTTCGATATAAAATGAGATCAACACTTCCAGCGGGATGTTACTTTGTTGGAGTAACAGGGGATGACGGGGTACGGTTATATGTTGACGGGGTTTTAGTTTTTGATGCATGGACTCAACAAAGTGCTACTGCTTATGCAAATGTTTTGGTCTCTTTAAATGGAAATAGTGAATTGATTTTTGATTATTACGAAAAGACCGGAAATAATGTTTCTAATTTTACAATTTATCCAGCATCTTCTACTATAAACGCTCTTAACACTATCGTGACGAGTGGGCCTATAGTACGTTGTGTAAATACCGCAACGACATTAGATGGTTCGAACATTTCTTATCAAGGCGGAAATGCTAATCCATCTATTAAGTTTCAATGGCAGTCATCTATTGATAACTCCAATTGGGGTGATATCATTGGTGCCACTTCGGAAGATTATACAGTTCTTGGTACAAATCCAGCTTCGGCAACCAAAATTTATTATAGAAGAAATGTGACTGGTTCTAGTGCCAATTCTTCGACTTGTATCTATAGTACATCTTCTATTGCGATTACTACGAGTCCTAGCACAGCTCCAACAGTTCCAATATTAACAGCTGCCACTTCCATTACTTGTTCTAGCTTTATTGTAAATTGGAATTCAGTACCTACAGCTACAAGCTATAAATTGGATGTTTCAACAAATAGTGGGTTTTCAAGTTTTGTTGCAGGATATGGTGGTTTGGACGTTGGGCTAGTTACTTCAAAGAATGTTGTTGGGTTGACTAATGGTACTACTTATTATTATAGGTTAAGAGCTTATAACGGATGTGGTCCTAATACTAGTGGCAACTCTGCTTACAGTTCAATAATCACTGTGTCTCCTGTAGTGCCAACCGCATCATCACAAAGTTTTTGCGGAAGTTCAACAGTTGCTTCACTGACAGGTGTTGCGCCGTCAGGAAGTGTTGTTGATTGGTATTCTGCAGCATCAGGAGGAACAGCACTTGCATCAGGTACAGTTTTGTCATCGACTACTTATTATGGTGAATCAAGAAATACAACCACAGGTTGTGTAAGCACAACAAGAACGTCGGTTGCAGTAACAATAAATGCATTGCCAGTAGTGCCAACTGCATCATCACAAAGTTTTTGCGGAAGTTCAACAGTTGCTTCATTGACAGGTACAGCACCATCAGGAAGTGTTGTTGATTGGTATGCCGCAGCATCAGGAGGAACAGCACTTGCATCAGGTACAGCTTTGTCATCGACGATTTATTATGGTGAATCAAGAAATACGACCACAGGTTGTGTAAGCACAACAAGAACGTCGGTTGCTGTAACAATGAATTCTACGCCAGTAGTTCCAATAGCATCAGCTACGTCTCAACCTACTTGTGTGGTGTCAACAGGAACCATTACTGTTACATCCCCAACGGGAATGAATTATAGCATAGATGGAGTAGATTATTCGAACTCTGATGGGATTTTCTCTGGTCTTGCAGTAGGTTCTTATACGGTAATGGCTCGAAATGGATCTTGTGTTTCATTAGCTTCGGCACCTATTTCAATAAATGCACCAATCACCAATACTTGGAATGGAATCAAATGGTCAAAAACAAACAATGCTGTGCCACCAACTATAGATGATATAGTTGTTTTTAATGGCAATTATGGTGAAAATGTGGATATACGAGGTTGTTCGTGTCAGGTAAATGCAGGTTTTACTGTAACTATTCCAGGTGGGAAAACAATGACTATCACAAATGCAGTAACCAATGGGGGAACTTTAATTTTTGAGAACAATGCGAGTTTGGTTCAGCTGGATGATGATGCTGTAAATACGGGGTCAATTACTTACAGACGAGTTTCGGCACCAATGAAAAACTTTGATTTTACATATTGGTCATCCCCAGTAAAAGATCAGATTTTGAATGTGTTATCACCAAACACTTTTTGGGATAAGTATTATAGTTATGCCAATAACAAATGGGTAACCGAAAATGGAAATAATAAAATGAATGATGCAGGTAAAGGATTTATTATCCGTGTTCCCAAGCCAAATTCTACTTACCCTAATGGTAAAGATTCCTGGACTGGAACAACTTATTCACAACCAGTTGAGTTTATAGGAGTGCCGTACAATGGAGTCATCTCGGTTCCGGTGTTAGCAGGGCAGAATAATTTAATAGGAAATCCATATCCATCTGCTGTTGATGCAGAAACGTTTATGGAAGATAATGTTTCAGTGATATATGGTGGTTTGTATTTTTGGACACATAATTCGGCTCCTACGCAAACCGGTACGGTATATAGTTATTCGTCAAATGATTATACTACTTTTACTTTAACGGGTTCAACTATAACTGTACCAGGAGTTGACCCTCCCGCAGGTAAAATTGCATCGGGGCAGTCCTTTTTTGTAGGAAGTAAAATTGCTGGAAATTTTGTATTTAATAATGGAATGCGAATTTCTGATCCTGGATCTAACAGTCAGTTTTTCAAAATTGCCAAAACCAAAAAAACAGTAACAAAGGAAAAGAATAGGGTTTGGCTTAATTTAAGCAATCCAGGAGGTGCTTTCAAGCAATTATTGGTTGGTTATATAGATGGGGCAACAAATGAGTATGATAATTTGTATGACGGTGTTAGTTTTAGCGGGAATTCGTATGTTGACTTTTACAGTATTAACAATGAAAAAACGCTAACAATACAAGGTCGTGCTTTGCCTTTTAATAAAACGGATGAAGTGCCACTAGGTTATAAAGCGACTATAGATGGTGCTTTTGATATCAGCATCGATAAAGTGGATGGTACTTTGACAAATCAAGCGGTTTATATAGAAGATAAGGTTGCCAATGTTATTTATAACTTAAAGAATGGACCTTATTCTTTTACGACTCTAAAGGGGACTTTTAATGATCGTTTTGTGTTGCGATATGCCGATAAGACTACATTGGGGACAGATAGTTTTGACACAAGTGGGAAATCGGTTATTGTATCGGTTAAGAATCACCAGATAAAAATTAATTCTTTTGAGGAAACTATTGCAGCGGTTAAGGTATATGATTTAAAAGGCAGCTTGATTTACGAAAATAACAAGGTGAGTAAGGATGAATTCATGATTGAGAATTTAACAGCTAGTGACCAATTTCTGATTGTCTTAACACAATTGGAAAATGGAAAATGGGTAACGCAAGAAATTATTTTTCAAAAATAATTTATAATACTTATTTATATTATCCCATTCTGTTTATTCAGAATGGGATTTTTTTTATGTCAAAATAAGGTTTTCAGTGATATGATCTATTGTTTTGCGTAGTTGCAGAATAATTTAAAAAGGGATAATTTTTTTTATGTGAGAATTTAACATTGTTAAAATCATTTTATTATAATATAATTCTTATTTTAGTTTTTTAATATGAGTTTAAATTATTTTAGATGAAAGAATCATGACCAAAAGATTGGTCGCAAGAATCAATTAAAATATGCAAATTACATATGGCTGTCAAAAATCAATAAATGTTTGCATATGAAACAATTTTTAAGAGTTTTATTGTTTTGTTTTTGTATTCCCAGTTTGTCGATCGGGCAATCTATATTCAGTAATCCTATAAATGGCGTTAACCCTAATGATTCGAATCCATATACATCGGGACAAATTGTTAGCTCAGATATAACCGTTTCTGGGATTGGAAGAGGAAGTGGTATATTTGGAATAAATGCCAATAACAGATACGACGCTAGAAGTTGGAAATCGGATGAGTTGGATTCTAATACTTATTTTGAATTTTCTTTAACTCCAAATCCCACTAAAGAGATTGATTTTGTAAGTTTTGTTTATACAGGACAAATTTCAGAGAATGGACCTACTCGTTTTGCTTTGCGTTCTAGTGTTGATGGATTTACATCAGATGTTGGTACGGTTTTAGCAACTGGGGCAACAGTATCTTTATCTAGTAGCAATTTTCAAAACATCAGTTCTCCTATTACATTCAGATTATACGGATGGGGAGCAAATGCTGGAACTGGTACTTTTAGTGTCAATGATTTTGAATTTAGAGGAATTGTTTCCTGTGTCATTTCTAGTGTGCCTATTTTGACAGAGATTGCACTTCCTTGTTTGGCGACTTCTTTCGAATTAAGTTGGAATGAATCTGAAGATGCGTTAGATTATTTTATTGATGTTGCTACCGATTCAGATTTTGTAAATAGCTTATCAGGCTATCAAAATAAAGAAATAGGGAATGTTCTCATGGAATCTATTCTTGGATTAAAACCAGGAGAAAGTTGCTTTGTTAGATTGCGTTCTGCTAATAGTTGTGGAGTAAGTGCCAACTCGAATACCATAAGAGTTTCTCCTGTTGAAACTATCTATAATCATGGCTGGTCTAATGGTATCCCTGATCGGAACAAAAAAGTACGTTTTTCGAGTGATTTTTTGATTGATTCAGCTCTAGAAGCTTGTTCGTGTCAAATAGACTCAGGCGTAGCTGTTAAGGTAGAGTCGGGTAGTGTTTTGCAATTGGAAAATGAGTTAAGTGTATTGGGAACTGCTTCTTTAACATTTGAAAATGATGCGAGTTTGGTTCAGGTGAATGATTTAGCTGTTAACACGGGTGATATTATCTACAGGCGAATTACTGCTCCGATGAAGAATTTTGATTTTACGTATTGGTCCTCGCCCGTAAAAAACCAAGTTTTGAATATATTGTCACCAAATACATTTTATGATAAATACTTTAGTTTTGCTGATAACAAGTGGGTGACAGAAAATGGAAATTCTACTATGAATCCAGCTGGAAAAGGATTTATTATTCGAGTTCCTAAACCTAATATTGCTTATGCGAACGGCGAATATTGGAATGGAGTAGATGTTTATTACAAACAACAGGTTCAGTTTGTGGGGATGCCATACAATGGAATTATTAATATTTCAGTTCTGGAGGGACAAAATAATTTAATTGGGAATCCTTATCCATCAGCTGTAGACGCCGATTCGTTTATACTGAAAAATGCATCAGTATTGTATGGTGCTTTGTATTTTTGGACACACAATTCAACTGCAACGAAAACGGGAAATCAATATTTTTATAATTCGGATGATTATGCTACATACAACTTGACTGGAGGTACAAGGACAGCGGTAGAAGCATCGACAGGAGGTGGATTTCCATCTGGTAAAATAGCGGCGGGCCAGTCATTTTTTGTAGGTAGTAAAGTAGCGGGTAGTTTTGAATTTAACAATGCGATGCGTATTTTTCAACCAGGATTAAATAATCAATTTTTTAAGAACGAAAAGACTAAAGAGAGAGAAAATGTAGCGAAAAATAGAATTTGGCTTAATTTTACTAGTGCTAAGGGTGTTTTTAAGCAATTATTGGTTGGTTATATAGATGGAGCTACAAATGATTTGGATGATTTGTATGACGGTATTAGTTTTAATGGGAATTCAGATGTTGATTTTTACAGTATAAACAAAATAAAAAAGCTTTCTATTCAAGGGCGTGCCTTGCCGTTTTACGAATTAGATAGTGTTCCGTTGGGATACAAAAGTAAGCTCGGAGATACTTTTACAATTAGTATTGATCAGGTTGATGGTTTGTTTAACAAACGTCAAATTTTTTTAGAAGACAAAAGCAATGGTGTTATTCATAATTTAGGAAAGAGCCCGTATGTTTTCTCTACGCAAAATGGCGAATATAATGAACGTTTTGTACTGCGTTATACTTCCGCTAAAGAATCAGTTCTTAAGAATGATGTTTTTGATAATTCTAAACAACAATTCGAGATTGCAATACAAGGGAATCAATTGAATTTTAAGTCTATAAATGTGGATTTATCTACAGTCTTTATTTATGATTTAAAAGGAGCACTTCTTTATCAAAGGACACGTATCGATAATCGTCAGATTGTAGTTTCTAATTTAATTTTGAAGCACCAAATTTTAATAGTTAAAACTGTTTTTGGAGATAATACTAGTAGGACGGATAAAGTATTTTTTTGATTAAATGTAAAACATTAGAGAAAGTAATTAGGATTGTTTAAACTAAAAAGCCCCATTTTCATAATGAAAAAGGGGCTTTACTATTTCTATAAAAAGTTTTATTTTCCTTTTATTGATGCTTCTAAATTTTTCTCAATCGTATGCCCTGGTCTAGTCCATTTTGGTTTTTCTCCTAGTGATTCAAATTGAGAATCAACTGCTTCAACAGTTGGTCTTTGTACTGCTTTTTTGAATGGTTTTTGTGGTTTTAAACCCAATAAATCAAACATTTTCATGTCTTCATTAACGTCTGGATTTGGTGTTGTAAGTAATTTGTCTCCAGCAAAAATAGAATTGGCTCCAGCAAAGAAACACATGGCTTGACCTTCGCGACTCATATTCATTCTTCCAGCCGATAAACGCACTTGAGTTTCTGGCATTACAATTCTAGTGGTGGCTACCATTCGAATCATTTCCCAAATTTCTACCGGTTTTTCATTTTCCATCGGTGTGCCTTCTACCGCTACTAAAGCATTGATTGGTACCGATTCCGGTTGTGGGTTCAAAGTGGACAGTGCTACTAACATTCCAGCTCTGTCTTCGATGCTTTCTCCCATTCCTATAATTCCACCACTACAAACGGTAACGCTGGTTTTGCGAACATTTTCTATAGTTTGTAAGCGATCTTCAAATCCACGAGTAGAGATTACTTCTTTATAATAATCTTCTGAAGTATCTAAGTTGTGATTGTAAGCGTAAAGACCTGCTTCTGCCAATCGTTGAGCTTGGTTTTCGGTAATCATACCTAAAGTACAGCAAACTTCCATGTCCATTTTGTTGATGGTACGAACCATTTCCAAAACTTGGTCAAATTCAGGGCCGTCTTTTACATTTCTCCAGGCTGCTCCCATACATACACGGGAAGAACCTCCTGATTTGGCCTGAAGGGCTTGTGCTTTTACTTGGTTTACAGACATTAGATTGTTTCCTTCAACACCTGTGTTGTATCTGGCAGCTTGTGGGCAATATCCGCAATCTTCAGAACAGCCACCTGTTTTAATGGAAACCAAAGTAGAAACCTGAACTACATTTGGGTCATGGTGTTCCCGGTGAATAGTAGCTGCTTCATAAAGCAAGTCCATCATCGGTTTATTATAAATAGCAATAATTTCTTCTTTCGTCCAGTTGTGTTTTGTGATACTCATTGATCCTTTATTTTGATGCCCCAAAAGTAATCAAATTGTTATAAAGAAGCAATGTATTGGGTTTAAAAAGACTTACTATGAATAGTTTAAAAGAGTGGTTTAATCTGCTATAAATTTATCATTATAGTACAACATTAATAAGAGGGTAACGATAACCGATGAAGCAATTCCTTCAAAAAATAAGCTAAAGCAATATATATTGATTGAAGGGTGTCCGCCGAATAAAAAGGTTTCCGATAAGTTATGAATGTAAGCATCGCCTCCTCTCAGATAACTATAAATCAATAGTCCTGCTATAGAGAGCGATACTCCTACCGCTGAAGTTACTAAAGCAGCCAAAGCATTGGGGACAAATTTTTTCTTGCCATGGGCAATTCTTGATTGTAAAGTATCATTAACAGCATAAATAATGAAAAACACATTCAGTAATCTTAAATAGAAAAGATGGGATAGTCCTAGAAATTCCATCAGCAGAAAATATGTTCCTATTGTTATAAAAATGAAATACCCATTTTTAATTTCTTTTTTTACTTTCATGTCATTCGTTTTTTAAAAGTTAGAAATGCAGTATATGTTTGGTAATCACGTAGGTTGATATAAATTTACGAAAAATAATTGATAGAATTACAAATATAGTGATATCGTAGTTTTTTATCCTTTTTATGGAAAAGGGAAACGGTAGCCTCCGTTTTTAAAATTATATAGGAAAGGCTACAGTAAGTGAAGTTGCCTATTTTTCTTTATGTCTGTTAGGTCACTTGTGTTAATCGGATTTGGATTTTCCATAGTTATCGGGATGGGCTACTTCAGTAGTTCCCTATTATCCCTCTCACGGATAATCAACAACTTCAGAGCAATATTGCCAATATTGTAAAAAAAGCTTTACCGAAAAGGATAATAGTATGAAAGATTCTATACATTTTTAAAATAAGCCAAAGCTGTATTTTTATCTTTTTCTAATTGCTCTTTTAAATGAGTTACTGAGTCAAATTTTTCTTCTGCTCGGATTCTTTCTAAAATATAAACTGTAATCTTTTGGTTGTATAAAACTTCATCAAAGTCAAAATAATTGATTTCGATTGTCTGATATTTGCCATCAACTGTGGGATTGAAGCCAATATTCATCATTCCTAAAACAGTTTTTGAGCGGATAACGCTCTTCACAATGTACACTCCGTTTTGAGGAATAAGCTTGAAGTTTTCGTCTAATTTCAAATTGGCAGTTGGAAAACCAATGGTTCTGCCCAATTGTTTCCCTTTGGTTACAATGCCCGTTAGAGAATAATCATAACCTAAATATTTATTAGCCAAAGCCACATTGCCTTCGATTAGTGCATGTCTAATTTTTGTTGAGCTTACAGACACTTCGTTGATTTCTTGTGCCGAAATTTCTTCTACCTCAAAATCATATTGTTTTCCAAAAGCTTTTAAATCATCGATATTAGCAGTTCTATTGCGCCCAAATCGGTGGTCATGACCAATTATTATTTTGTGAATATGAAATTGATCAACCAGTATGTTTTTTACAAATTCTTCGGCTGTCAATCTGGAGAAGCTCTCGTCAAAAGGATGAATAACTAAATTTTGAATCCCTATTTTGTCGAATAGATCTATTTTTTCTTCAATGGTATTGAGAAGTTTTATGTCTGAGTCCTCTTGTAAAACCATACGAGGATGTGGAAAAAAAGTAAGCACTAGGCTTTCGTATTTTTCGTTTTCTGTACTTTGGGTAAGTTTTTCCAGAATTTTTTTATGGCCAAAATGAACACCGTCAAAGGTTCCTAGTGTAAGGATCGTTTTTTTTATTGTTTCTCCAGTACCAATTTGGAAATCGTTTATAGAATGAAAAATCTTCAAAATACATAATTTTAATATTTTGCAAATTTATACTATCTATTTTAAAAAGAAGAATAAGAAGTTTCTATTTTAAGAGGGAAATGTTATTAATTACCAATATTATTATGTCACACTGGCGGTTGTATTGGATAGGGAGTACGTGAAATTTGTGAAATCATTTTTTAAATCGTTGTGTATTCCATTGCAAATGAATTAATTTTGTGAATTAATTTTTATAATTATGAGTAAATTACTATTTTGTTTTGGTTTATTTTGGGTTGTTTTTGTTGGATATTCTCAAGGGAAATCGTCTTGGACAGCGGTAGGTTATTCTCAAAAAACAGTTTCTGAAAGACAGGAAAGTAATTCTGAATTAGAGAGTAAATTATTGTACACTTTAAATGAAGCCGAATTTAAAAATTCTCTCGAAACATTGCGTTCACGCGCTCCGATCAATAAAGGAGTTGCAATTGCAATACCAAATAGTAATGGGCAAATTGAACAGTTTTTGGTTGTAGAGTCTTCTAATTTTGCTCCTGAATTGCAAGCGCTATATCCTGAAATCCGTGCCTATTCGGGAACAGGGATTACAGATCCTGGGGCTTCCATTAATTTTAGTGTTTCTCCGAGCGGAATTCAAACTATGGTTTTGAGAGGAGACAGCGGTTCGGAATTTATTGAGCCTTTAGCTAAAGATAAATCAATATATGCAATTACGACTTCTAAGAATCGAAGTAAAGGAGATTTGCCTTTAACTTGTAGGACGGTGGATGTTGCATTGAATAAGGATTTGGCAAAAGAAACGAGTAAATTAAGGTCTAATAATGGAGTGTTTAAAACTATGAGACTAGCATTGTCTTGCACTGGGGAATATACTGCTTATTTTGGAGGGACAGCAGCGAATGCCTTGGCTGCAATGAATACGACGATGACACGTGTAAATGGGGTGTTCAATAAAGATTTAGCTTTAAAACTGGAAATTATAGCCAACAATATCGCTTTAATTTACACCGATGCTGCAACAGATCCGTACTCCGATGCTACAGCTGGGGTTGGTGGGGATTGGACCTTGCAATTACAAAATACCTTGACTTCGGTGATTGGTAACGCGGGTTATGATATTGGACATTTGTTTGGGGCTTCAGGAGGGGGGGGAGATGCTGGCTGTATAGGTTGCGTTTGTGTTGATCCAACTGTTTCTGAGCCTGCAGGTAAAGGGAGTGCCTTTACATCGCCATCCAATGGTAAGCCAGAGGGTGATAGTTTTGATGTCGACTATGTGGCTCACGAAATGGGGCACCAACTAGGAGCTAATCATACTTTTTCGTATGACGTTGAAGGGACTGGCATAAGTGTAGAACCTGGAAGTGGTACTACTATTATGGGTTACGCCGGAATAACTGATTATAATGTTCAAAGTGAATCGGACGATTATTTTGCTTACGCAAGTGTTAAGCAAATTCAAGATAACTTGGCTACTAAAACATGTCCCTTAAGTACTCCAATGAGCAATCAAACTCCAACAGTAAATGCTGGGATGGATTATATTATTCCAAAAAGTACTGCTTTTGTTTTAAATGGTACAGCTTCAGATCCAAATGGAAATACGTTGACTTATTGTTGGGAGCAAAATGATTCGGCTACGACAAGTCAAAGTGGTGCGAATAGTTATGCTTATGCTACAAAATCCAATGGTCCTAATTTTAGATCTTTTTTGCCAAGTAGTGTGACCAATCGTTATTTTCCGGCTTTTGACAGAGTGTTGTCTAGTCAGTTAACTTCGGCCTGGGAATCTGTTTCGTCAGTGAGTAGGAAGTTGAATTTTGTATTTACCGGTAGAGATAATGCGAGTGAAGGACTAGGTCAAACTAATTCGGATGCGATGGTAGTTACGGTAGATGATACTAAAGGGCCATTTGCCGTTACTTCGCAAAACACAGCTGATTCAAGTTGGTTTTTAGGTTCTGTACAGACTATAACGTGGAGTGTAAATGGTACTGATTCTTTATCTGGTTCATCCAATGTGAATATTAGGTTGTCTACTGACGGTGGTTTGACTTTTCCTATATTTTTGGCAACGAATACTCCAAACGACGGCTCAGAGGTTGTTACGGCTCCAACTACTGCAGCCAAGAATTGTAGAATTTTGATAGAACCTACAGGTAATATTTTTTATGCGGTAAATAGTAAACCTTTTGCAATAGGTTATCGTGTTGTTTCGTCTTGTAATACCTATTCCTATGCAACGCCCTATTCAATACCCGATGCGCAAAGTACTTATACTGAGAAGACAATCGTGGTGCCGGCTGGTTCTCTAGAAATTAAAGACGTAAATGTCAACCTTAGTTTTACACATACTTATATATCGGATGTTCAAATTGATTTGGTTAGTCCAAAGGGAACTGTAGTGAAACTTTTTGATAGATCCTGTGGTGCCAGTAATACAAGTTTAGTTTTGACTTATGATGATTTGGGCGGGTTGTTAACATGTGGTTCAACAACCAGTCAAACGGTTGCTCCGGCAGCTCTTTTATCTGCCTTTAATGGAGAAAATCCTGGAGGAACATGGAAATTAAGATTTAGGGATATAGGAGTTGGTGATACAGGGACAATAAATTCGGCATCGATACAGATTTGTTCTAGCGCTTATGCAACTTTGGCAACACCAAGTTATGATGTTAAGGATTTCATTTTGTATCCGAATCCCAATAAAGGAAACTTTACTATCCTTTTTACGAGTCCTGATAAAACTGATGTTGAAGTATTTGTTACTGACATGTTGGGGCGTAAGATTTATCAAAAAACCTTCAAAAATACGGGTAATTTCAATGAGAATATTCAATTGATTAATGCTTCAGCCGGAACGTATATCGTTACGGTCGTAGATGGAGATCGAAAGGGAGTTTCTAAGATTATAGTGAACTAAAACTGTTTTAAATTTACAAAAAGGGAGACAAATTGCTTGTCTCCCTTTTTTTATTTACCGTTATAGGTTGTCATAGTATTTTCCAGTCCTGCTGTTCCAAAAGATTTTATGATTTCGGAAGCGAGTTCCAGTCTTTCGGGAAGTTTTGCTTTCTCGGTATCGTCCCAATCTCCCAAAACGTAATCAACTTGTTGGCCTTTTTTGAATTCATCACTGATGCCAAATCTAAAGCGGGTATATTCTTGTGTGTTTAGAACGAGATTGATGTTTTTGAGTCCGTTATGTCCTCCATCGCTGCCTTTTTTTCGGATGCGAATGGTTCCGAACGAAAGATTCAAATCATCGGTGATGACAAATAGGTTTTCCAGAGGAATGTTTTCTTTGTCCATCCAATATTTTACGGCCTTGCCGCTTAGATTCATATAAGTATTGGGTTTAAGTAGTAAAAAGGTTCTTCCTTTGAATTTGTATTCGGCGAGTGCGCCCAGTTTTACGGTTTCGAATGAGATTCCTTCTTTTTTTGCTAAAAAATCGACTACTTTAAAACCAATATTGTGTCGTGTATTTACGTATTCGGAGCCGATGTTACCAAGACCAACGATTAAAAATTTATTACTCACGTTTTTATATTTTTTTGGTGTTCGTGAACCTCTGGTTTCACATTATCTATGTTCTCTTCTGTTTTTGGTGATAAAAGCGTTTGTTCCCGATAGCTATCGGGACATTTTATCATGCTGCAAAAATAAACTTTATTCGATTATTGGGCGATATGAATTACGTCAAATTTAACCGCAAAACTCGCTAAGAATTATGCGAAGTTCGCAAAGCTTTGTGTTCCTTGCTTTTTTTTGCGCGTTTTGAAGTAGTATGATTGCAAAAATAAAACCATAAAATCCAACTAGCCCCGATTGCAGCGGTATCCCAGCTCGTTTTTTCTACGAGATGGAATATAGCGGAAAGCGGGAATCCATGCTTCCTGAAATGCCCAATCTTTCGCTTTTATTCAAAAAAAAAGCACCAGTCGTGAAACTGATGCTTTTGATATAGATTGAAAAAGTATTATTTTTTCTTTTTTGCAGGAGCTTTTGCTGCTTTTGCTGCTTCTTGCGCTGCTTTCATAGCCGCACGAGAGATCTTCACCTGACAAATTACTGTGTTGTCTGGGTGCATGATTTTGAAGTTTGGTGTTGGCACTTTAGTAACGTATAATTTGTTACCCATGTCAAGAGGTGTGATGTCAGCTTCAACGAAATCTGGAAGATTTTTTGGTAAAGCTTTAACTTTCAATTTACGAGTGTTCAAACGTAAATCTCCACCTGCCATAACTCCTTTTGATTTTCCAACTATTTTTACTGGAACTTCCATAGTGATTTCTTTGTCATCAAAGATTTGAAAGAAGTCAATATGTAAAATTTTGTCAGATACCGGGTGTACTTGAATGTCTTGTAAAACTGCATTGAAAGTTTTTCCTTCTCCAAGTTCAATCACAACTGTGTGCGCGTTTGGAGTGTAAACCAAGTTCTTGAAAGCTATAACTTCCGCTGAAAAATGAACTGCCTGACTTCCTCCGTATAATACGCAAGGAACCAATCCAGCATTACGTAAGGCTTTAGTAGCTACTTTGCCCACGCTTTCTCTTTCTGATCCTTTAATTGTAATCGATTTCATTGTAAATATTTATATAGTTATTAATTAAACTCTTGTTTATGGATTATTTGGCTGTTCGAACAATCTAATAATCAATTCTTACATTAAGAATTTTCCACTAATGGAATTGTTGTGATGCACCATGTGCATTACTTCGGCAAAAAGAGGTGCACAACTCACTACTCTTATTTTGTTGGATTGTTTTTTCAACGGAATAGAATCGGTTACGATTAGTTCCAACAATTTTGAATTCTCTATTTTTTCGTATGCACCGCCCGATAAGATGGCGTGTGTACAAATGGCTCTTACACTTAAGGCTCCTTTTTCGATCATTAAATCGGCAGCTTTCGCCAAAGTTCCTCCTGTGTCAATCATGTCATCCACTAAGATTACATTTTTGCCTTTTACTTCTCCGATAAGCTCCATTGTTTCAATAACATTGGCCGCTTTTCTTTGTTTATAGCAAATTACTACTTCAGAATTTAAGAATTTAGAATAAGCGTAAGCTCTTTTCGATCCTCCCATATCTGGCGAAGCAATCATTAAATTATCTAGACCTAGGCTTTCTACGTATGGTAAAAAGATAGTGGATGCAAAAAGATGATCTACTGGTTTCTCGAAGAATCCTTGTATTTGATCAGCATGCAAATCCATAGTCATTATTCTTGTGGCTCCCGCAGCATCTAGTAAATTAGCTACTAGTTTTGCTCCAATCGGCACTCGTGGCTTGTCTTTTCTGTCTTGTCTTGCCCAACCGAAGTAAGGTATAACAGCTGTAATGTGTCTTGCTGATGCACGTTTTGCAGCGTCAATCATCAATAGTAATTCCATTAAATTATCGGCAGTAGGAAACGTTGAGCAAACGATAAAAACACGTAACCCTCTGATTGATTCTTCGTAAGAAGGTTGAAACTCACCATCACTGTAAGTAGACATGGTAACTTTCCCCATAGGGATTCCGTATTCTTTTGCAATTTTCTCTGCAAGATACTCACTTTTTGAACAAGCAAAAATTTTAGCTTCTGGTTCTAGGTGTGACATTTAATTTGTTGTTTTTATTTCGCTGCGTTTAATACAGTTCGGCTTCATCATTATGTCTAAAGCCAGAAGAATATAAATGCCTCGAGTGTAGTTAGTTGTGATTTCCTTTTTTTAGGAGGTGCAAATTTAGAAAATAAAATCAACTCTGAAAGGAAAAATTTAAGTATTTTTATTAGAATGTTTAAAAATATTTTTTACATTTGCACCGTGTTAAAGGAAAAGATAATTGTTGAAACACATTATCTCTTTATTGCGTTGAAATAATTGTTAATTGTTTCATGTCTAGCTAAGCCCGGATGGCGGAATTGGTAGACGCGCTGGTCTCAAACACCTGTGGGAAACCGTGCCGGTTCGACTCCGGCTCCGGGTACAAAAACCGCTTCGAAAGAAGCGGTTTTTTTGGTTTTACGAGGTTTTTAATTCTTTCAAATTCCTTCTTTTTTATAAATTCTAAGTATTTTACAATCAGAATCGTAATTTTTTACGTGTATCATAATTTATAAATATTTTTGTCGTAAACTTGTAAGTGTAAATTAAACACTTATAATTATGAACAAAATATGCAGTATCCTTTTATTGGTTTTTTCACTATATTCATTTGCTGAAAACCCTGTCAATTACTCGTTTGTCAATGCTGATAAAACCATAAAAGTTGAATTTAATCTGACCTCGAAGAAAACACCTTCTTATAAAGTTTTCTTCAAAAATAAATTGGTTATCAATACTTCTGAGCTTGGGATTGTTCGTGAGGATGCCAATTTCTATACTGACATGAAGATTGTAAAGGTTTCTGAAGCGAAAGCTGTTCAAGATGATTACAATATGCTTCAGGGGAAACGAAAAAACATTCACTATGCAGCCAATCAATATATAGTGAGATTACAAAACAAAACCGGAGAAGATATGGAAATTATTTTTCAACTTTCCTATGATGGAATCGCTTTGCGGTATCATTTTCCTAAAACGTCTGACGTTATCAAGAAAATAACGGAAGAGAAAACCACTTATAATTTTGATGCTCCCGCAAAAGCGTGGTTGCAACCAATGTCAAAAGCTAAAACGGGTTGGAAAGAAACCAATCCGTCTTACGAAGAGCATTATGCGATGGGTGTTCCCGTAAATGCCAAGCCAGCGATTGGAGAAGGGTGGGTATATCCGGCTTTGTTCAATGCGAATGATGCTTGGGTTTTAATTACTGAATCCGGATTGCAGGATAATTACTGCGGTAGCCGATTGGTATATAATGATGCCTCAAAAGCATTACAAGTTACTTTTCCGCAAAAGGAAGAAATTTTCCCAAACGGCGCTCTAAATCCCGAATCGCAATTGCCTTGGTACACGCCTTGGCGAATCATTACTGTTGGCACTTTAAAAACGATTACCGAAAGTACACTAGGAACCGATTTGGCCGATCCAGCGATTCCTATGGACGCTTCTTTTATTAAAAGTGGCTTGTCTTCTTGGAGTTGGGTTTTGCTAAAGGATGAATCAGTTAATTTTGAAACCACCTTACAATTTATTGATTATGCCTCCAGTATGAATTGGCCGTATTGTTTGATTGATGCCGATTGGGATACTCGAATCGGCGATGCCAAAATGAAAGAGTTGGTAGCTCATGCCGCAGCAAAAAACGTTAAACTATTGGTTTGGTACAATTCATCAGGGTCATGGAATAGTACGGAATACCATCCGAAAGGGAAATTACTAACCCACGCCGACAGAGATAAAGAATTCTCAAAATTACAAGAAATGGGAATTGCGGGTGTTAAAGTTGATTTTTTTGGTGGTGATGGACAGTCGATGATTGCCTATTATCACGCCATGTTGAAAGATGCTGCGGAACATAAATTATTGGTTAATTTTCATGGGGCTACTTTGCCAAGAGGGTTGCAGCGTACTTTTCCCAATTTAATCTCTACCGAGGCAGTGAAAGGACAAGAGTATATTACGTTTTTTCAGGATATTGCCGATTTGCAACCTAGTCATTGCTCGATGCTTCCTTTTGCAAGAAATGTTTTTGACCCAATGGATTTCACACCTATGGTATTGGATTCTATTCCTAATATCAAGCGTAAAACAACACCTGCTTTTGAATTGGCTTTGCCTGTTTTATTCTTGTCAGGGATTCAACACATTGCCGAAACGCCTGTTGGGATGGCCAAAATGCCTAAATATGTGGTGGATTATCTAAAAGATATTCCGACGAATTGGGATGATTCCAAATTTATAGATGGATACCCAGGAAAATATATTGTTATGGCCAGAAAAAAAGACAACGTTTGGCATATAGTGGGTATTAATGGTGAAAACAAAGCCAAAGAAATAGAACTTGATTTGTCATTTGTGACCAATGAATCCGGTTATGTCATACTGGAAAATGAGAAAGGTTTTCAACAACAGATGATTTCAAAAAACAAAAAGCTTAAAGTAACGATGAAGCCCAATGGTGGTTTTGTGGTGAAAATGTAGTGAGAAGAAATAGTTGAAGTTTAGTTAGGTTGGTAATGTCAGTGTAGCAGAATAATAAAGCTATTATTTTGGTATGCTGGCATTTTGTTTTAAATTGAAGGACAAGGTGTTGGTTTGTAGTTTGCTTATTTATTTGTTTATCCGTCTTGCTGCTTTTTTCTTTTAATTAGAGCATTGAATTCGTCTTCTTGTTTAAATGAATAAAGTGTTAAAAAATCGATATAACATGTTTTTTAATCGATTAAAGTACAATTTATTAAGAAATTGGAGTATTAATTTATTAAATTATGAACATTAGTTAATACTACATCGTTGTAGTCTTATTGTGAAAAAAATGATGCTGTTATAAAAGTAATTAAAGTTTTACTTTTAAAATCTTAAAGTTACCAAATCGTTATTTTTTAACAATAAACATAGATTGATGAAAATAAAATTACGTTTAATTTTACTAATTGTTATTATATTAAGCAATAAATTAATTGCTGCAAATTTTAAGAATTTAGCATTTTTATCTAAGACTAAGGAGGAAGTATTACTTTTTAAATGTTCAAAAAGCATAAAAGGTTTGCATCTGACTTCTTTTGGAAAGTATGATCTTTCAGCAATAGTTACTCCACCTACAACAACTGCAGGAAGTTCTTGTGGTCCAGGAATAATTAATCTTTCGGCTACAGGAGCAAGCGGAGATGTGATTGAATGGTTTTCTAGCCAAACGAGTGTAACCGTTTTGGCTACAGGGAATAATTATAGTCCTAATGTATCAACTACAACCACTTTTTATGTGTCTGCTCGATCAAGTTTAGGGACTAGTACTCGTGTTCCTGTGGTAGCGTCTGTATATAATGTTCCACCAGTGGTTACTTTGTCGTCAAATCCAATAAATAATGCTTCCAATCCATTATGTTTAGGGTCTTCGGTAACCTTTACTGCTAATGGTGGAGCTGATTTATTTGAATTTTCGGTTGATGGTGTTGTCAAACAAGCGATGTCTAGCAGTAGAACATATACTACAAATGCATTGGCCAATGGGCAAATAGTAAGTGTTCGATCTCGATATGCAGTAACATTGGATGGTTCTCTTACCGAAAATGCTTGGGGAACAGCTCCTTTAGAGGATAATGTTCTTTCTGCTTCATTATCTGGTCTTGCAACAAATGGATATATTAATGCCCTAAAAATAAGCCCAACAGAAGACAAATTGGTTTTTGGAATTGCAGGTAAAGCTTTAAATTATAGAAGAATTATGGTTTTTTTGGATACCAAACCTGGGGGATTTAATGTTTCTAATTATGGGGATGAAAATGGATCGCTTCCAGTAAGGGCATTTAACTATTTTAACAACAATCCAAGTACTTTTGATTCCTATTTTTTTGCTGATTATTGCTTGGCCATTGCAACAGATGGCGGTGAAACAAATTATTACGCCGATGTAATCGAATTGAAAACAGGGAATTCTACAAAAACCTATTTGGGTACAGCAGCTACAGGTGTTCCAACATCTGTAATGGGAGTCAATAAAAACAACACAGGTACTTCCGATTATAATTTGGGATTCGAAGTCGAAGTTTCAAAAGCATTAGTTGGATACACTAGTGGCGATGTTAAGTTTTTTGCCTTTACAATGCAGGATAATACATCATCCAATTATAATGTTACCAACTCGTTTTTGAGTCCGGCAACAAGAACTAGTGATTACGGTAGTGGAGCTATTGATTATAATTTGGAATCACCAAATCCGGTTGTTGTGTCAGGATCTGCTTTGACTCCTTGTTATTCTACTGACAGTATGACTATGAATTTTGCTTCTAATCCAACTGTTGCGACAGTAGGAGGAAATCAATCCAGATGTTCTTTAACCAGTGCAGTTCTTGGGGGAAATACGCCATCAATAGGAGTGGGAGTTTGGTCTAAAAAATCGGGACCAGGGACTGTTATTTTTAGTGATAGTTCACTTGGGAATGCGACAGCGACTGTTAGTGCTACTGGAACCTATGTTTTTACATGGACAATTTCAAGTGGTCAGTGTTCTGTTTCATCTGCTGATATTACTGTTGTTTATAACGTTACTGATGCTCCGACAGGTTCGGCTAATCAAAATTTTTGTGAAATAAACAATCCAAAAGTTAGCGATTTGGTTGCAACTGGAAATAATATAGAATGGTTTACAACGGCTAATGGAGGAACAGCGCTTCCTGTTAGTACAGATCTAGCAACAGGTCTCTATTTTGCAGAACAAACGAATGCAACAACTTCCTGTAAAAGTATTTCTCGTTTACAAGTAGATGTTATTGTAGATAATCCTGCAGGACCAACGGTGGCATCAACACAAACATTTTGTAATACCGCAATAGTATCCGATTTATCAGCAAGCGGTGTAGCTATAAAATGGTACGCGGCTCCTACAGGCGGAGTACCATTAGATCCTAATACAGTTTTAGTAAATGGAGAAACATATTATGCGACTCAAACGGTGACAGGAACACTTTCATGTGAAAGTTTTCCAAGAACTCCAACTACAGTTAGTATTAATACTACACCTGTGCCAACTGGTTCTGGTTCGCAAACGATCTGTAATTCCGGAACAATTTCCGATTTAATAGCGTCAGGATTAGGTACTATCAAATGGTATGCAAATCTAACTGGAGGGAGCGCACTTTCTGCTTCGACGACTTTGGTTTCAGGAACTACTTATTATGCTTCTCAAACTATCGGTACCTGTGAAAGTGCCACGAGATATGCACATGCGGTTATTATAAATAATCCTCAAATTCCTGTGAGCGGTGGAGATCAATTGAATGTTTGTGCAACAAACCCTTTACAAACGCTTACTGCAACAGCGACAGTTTCATCTGGGACTATTGTTTGGTATGATTCCATGACAAATGGAAATGTAGTTACGAGTCCAGTCTGGAATTCAGTTGGCTCAATTACTTATTATGCCCAAAACAATATAGGGTCTTGTTCTAGTATTTCTAGAATGGCAGTTGCACTTGAAATAAAAGATTCACCATTTTTGAATGTGACGGCAAAAACGTGTTCCCCTGATTTATTGACCTATACTGTCGATTTTACTGCTGCAAGCGGGAGCATAATTACAAGAGTGCCAGCTGTTGGTGTGATAATAGGGAATTCAATAAGTAATGTTCCAGCTGGAACAAATATTACTATTAGTGCAGATAAAGGAAATGGTTGTGTTGAAACATTTGCTGTAACAGCTCCAAATTGCGCATGTGCAGTTATAAATAATCCAATCAGTAGTGGAGATAAATCAATATGCGAAGGACAAGCGAACCCAACTTTGTCTGCCTCAGTTAATAGCGGAGAAACAGTTGATTGGTATAGTACTAGCAGTGGTGGTGCTTTGATAATTAATAATTTAAATTATATACCTACAGTTACTTTGCCTGGAGTCTATACCTATTATGCTGAAGCCAGAAAAACGGTTGATGGATGTTTGAGCTCTAGTAGAACTGCGGTATCGTTAACTATTAATTCGCAATCAAAACCAACTGGTGCAGCTACTCAGGCATTTTGTGAATCTCAAAATGCAACTATTGGAGATTTAATGGCTGTTGGAACTGGAATAAAATGGTATGCGAATGCTGTTGGCGGTTCACCATTGCTGGCTACAGCTGTTTTAGTGGATTCAGAAGATTATTATGCTTCTCAAACCGCAACAACAGGTTTACTTTGCGAGAGTGTAGAAAGGCTAAAAGTTATCGTTACAATTAATAAACCTGCTGCTCCAACAACAACGGATTCGAATCCCATTTTTTGTAATTCGGCCACTGTAGCTGATTTAATAGTTACAGGTAGCAATGTAAAATGGTATGATTCTCTAGGGACTTTATTGACGCCAAGTTCAGTTTTGGTAAATGGTGTTTATTCTGCAACACAGACCATATCTGGTTGTGAAAGTGTATCTAAATTGAATGTAACGGTTACCATTAATAAGCCTTCAGTAATAACTTTATCGGATATGGCACCCATTTTTTGTGAGTCTGCAAATGCTTCTGTTGCTTCTCTTACAGCCACAGCAACTTCTGGGGTAAACATAAAATGGTATTCGTCGTCTACAGGAAATACTCCATTACCGGATTCAACTCCTTTGATAAGTGCTTTATATTATGGTTCCCAAACTGTATCGGGTTGTGAAAGTTCACCTAGAGTTGTTGCTAATGTCACCATAAATGCGCCTTCTAGTCCTACGGGTAATGGAATACAGTCGTTTTGTTCTAGTAAATTTGCAAAAATTTCGGACTTAATAGTAACGGGAAGTGCCCCGATTGTATGGTATGATGCAACGGTTTCTGGAAGTTCTTTACTTGGAACCACTCCTTTAGTTGATGGAACAAAGTATTATGCTACGCAAAATGTTTCGGGATGTGAAAGTGTGAATCGCCTTGAGGTTTTAGCCGTAATTGTTGATCCGTTGACTCCAACTGCTGATTCTGTGACACCTCTTTTTTGTGAATCTCAAAACGCAACATTAAATTCGATTGTTTTAAAAGGAATCATAAACAATTCAAATGTAATTTGGTATGATGCTGCAACTGGGGGAACTATTTTATCTTCAAATACCATGATTGCAGTTGGAGCAAACTATTATGCATCGCAACAATCGACTACACCTTTGATTGGTTGTGAAAGCATTAATAGATTGATGGTAAGTCCTGTTTTAGATAAACAACAAGCTCCTATTATAGATAGTGTAACGCAACCAACATGTGGAGTAAATACGGGCGTTGTTTTATTTAGCGGATTGCCAGCCGGAAGTTGGACTATAATTCCGTCAATAGGTAGCGCGGTTATTGGTTCGGGTATTAATTATTTATTTACTGGTCTAGTAGCAGACAATGATTATACTTTTAAAATTTCGAATGCCAATGGATGTACTTCAGTGGCTTCGACTCCTGTTGTGAAAATAAATGCTGTTCCAACTGCTCCAATAGTTCCAACAGTTTCTTATAGCATTCAGCCTACATGTTCAATTCCAACAGGTACAATTGTAATAACTCCTCAAACAGGGATGGAGTACAGTTTGGATGCAACAAACTATCAATCCTTAAATGAGTTTGCTGGACTTGTTCCAAATAATTATACGTTGTCTGTTAGAAATGTTTTGGACGCTAGTTGTTCCGCTGTATCAGCTACTACTACCAAGATCAATGCAGTCCCAACAGCTCCGGTTGTTCCGACCGCTTTGAGTGTTGTTCAACCAACTTGCGGAACACCATCGGGAACAATTACTGTTGTTTCCCAAACAGGAATGGAATACAGTTTGGACGGAGCAACCTATCAATCATCAAATGTGTTTGCCGGACTTAGTCCAAATAATTATACGTTGTCTGTTCGAAATGTTTTGGATGCTACTTGTTTAGCTGTATCAGGTACTACCACTAAAATCAATGCTGTTCCAACAGCTCCGGTTGTTCCGACAGCTTTGAGTGTTGTTCAGCCTACTTGCGGAACACCATCGGGTACGATTACCATTGTTTCTCAAACAGGGATGGAATACAGTTTGGACGGAACTACCTATCAATCGTCAAATGTATTTGCTGGACTTGTGCCAAATAATTATACGTTGTCTGTTCGAAATGTTTTGGATGCTACTTGTTTAGCTGTATCAGGCACTGCCACCAAAATCAATGCTGTTCCAACAGCTCCGGTTGTTCCGACCGCTTTGAGTGTTGTTCAGCCTACCTGCGGAATACCATCGGGTACGATTACCATTGTTTCTCAAACAGGGATGGAATACAGTTTAGATGCAACAAACTATCAATCGTTAAATGTGTTTGCCGGACTTACTCCAAATAATTATACATTATCTGTTCGAAATGTTTTGGATGCTACTTGTTTAGCGGTTTCAGGTACTACCACTAAAATCAATGCTGTTCCAACAGCTCCGGTCGTTCCAACAGCTTTGAGTGTTGTTCAGCCTACCTGCGGAACACCATCGGGAACAATTACTGTTGTTTCCCAAACAGGAATGG
>NZ_JAHWYN010000008.1:109528-255850 GCF_019351435.1 Flavobacterium taihuense | reverse complement strand
GTTTTTAATAATCAATTTACCCCGAAATTAGGTGGTCAATTTGAACTGGAAAGTGGTGGTCAGTTTGCTCCGGAACTGGTGGTCAATTTACACTGGAAAGTGGTGGTCAATTTGACCGGTTTTTCCATACCTGTCCCGGGCGCATCAGAAATATGGTATGATTGCGAACTTCATATTGTTTAAAGTCTATCTCATGATAACCATTTCCTTTTTTTAGAACCAGTATATAGTAAAAATCATGTCTATGTAGCTCTTGAACCATATCTTTTTCCAACAGCAAGTTTTGAATGTCTCTTACGCTAAAACTTCCAGACAAGTTTGGTTCTTTTGGGCCTTCATGAATATACCTTATTGGAATGTTTTCCATTTTGATTAATTGGTAACTTACTATTTGTTTTTAAGAATCTTGGACGTATTAAATTTATTTGGTTGTAAAGTTATCAATAAAACTTTAATTTTAATTTATGAAAATGAGAGGCAAAGTCTGTTAAAACCTTTTTGATTGAACTGCAGGTTTTATTGTGATTTCTATCAATAAGTAATTGATTAAAACCATTAAAGTCTTGTTGAACTTGTGTAAAATCAGACTTATTTTTTCATTACAATGCGATTATAAGACATTTTTTTTTGTCAAAACCATTTAAAGCTAGGATTTACTGTTTTTTTTCATTTGAAATGTTTGTGTAGATGGGGTCAATGTTGGAACGATTTCTCATAGGATTATTGAGCGTTATAAATAAATAGAGATAGTTTTGAATGTAATTTTCATAATACGCCAATTTCATATTCTTCGCTATCAAACTCTCTTAAAATGCAGATTTAAAGTTCTATGGCTTATCGCCTAATTGTTTTTCGTTTATGGGACCTAAAACGTGCCCGAACATTTTCAATACTTGATTTACTTTAGATAAACTTAAGTTGTCCTTACCTTGTTCAATTTTTCGGATACCCGTCAATGCTACACCAGATTTCATGGCAAATTCTACTTGTGTAAGCCCAGCTTGTTTTTCGTCTCTTTATTACAAAATCTGCTGTTATATTCATTTTATATGTTTTTGCATATAAAAAAGAATAAAAATTGCAAATTATATGTAATTGCGTATAAAAGTGTATACACTCGGCTTGTGTAGAAGTAGAACGCATTGCTCTAGTGCTCGTTTTACTTAATTCTCAAGCTAGCTGTGTGAATGAATCCTATAGCACAGTTGAATGTTAACTATTTATAATTCAGATGTGAATTACTATGCTTTTTTTTGCGCTTTATTATAATTTTTCAACCCACTCGGCAATCTCAGTAATTATTTTGTCAAAATCTGGTTGGCCATTATAATAAAGTGCTGCTGTTTTTTCATATCGTTGTCTAAAACGATTTCTACGTTCCTTATCAGTTAGTAGGAATGCCTCATTTTCTGCAATAGGAATATTGTAATCTGTTTTGGGAAACCTA
Organism: Flavobacterium taihuense; assembly: GCF_019351435.1. Taxonomy (GTDB): domain Bacteria; phylum Bacteroidota; class Bacteroidia; order Flavobacteriales; family Flavobacteriaceae; genus Flavobacterium; species Flavobacterium taihuense. The sequence continues at coordinate 254,403 of NZ_JAHWYN010000008.1, read as the reverse complement.
GCCCTTTTGTGTATTTGGTATTCTTCTGTACCAATGAAGGTCTGAACCTGCTTATTTCCTAATAGGCTATATACGTCATAATATTGGCGCATTAAGTTTTGACGTTCTTCGCCAGTTTCCTGTTCCTGTCTGAATTTAGTAGCTATCGTTTGTAATTTTTCTACAAAAGTATAACCAGGATGGTAACATGCAATCTCTTTTGCCCGATTGTCAATTATATCGACCTCTTGCTGAACAGCTTTATTGTAAGCCCATGAAGAAATAGTGAGACTATTGTTGGGAGTTACTGTATCAAAACCTGCCTCAAGTAAAATTCCCTCCTTGACACCATCTATTCCTTCCGATATATCATCATAATACAACCTGATACCACCACTGCGATAATATCTGGTATCGTCAAAAGCAGTGTCTCTTTTTACAGCGACAATCCCATCTATTTTTATGTCAGCTGCCAGCCAATCATAAAAGTGTTTTTTAGCTTTGATGTTTGGTTCCTTCTCTTTTTTTGGATTCTCGTTTATACCCATTTCTGTAGGAGGTTTTATATGGATGTCGATATCTTCGGAAAAGCGTTGAATTATTTCGTAGCCTTTGGAGAGGGAGGTGCCCCCTTTGAGTTCGAACTCATACCCCTGTTTTTTTAGACCATATAGGGTGTGCATTATCCAATAATCTTTTTCGATAAGACCAGGTTCAATGCCCAAGTCCTTACCTACAATTCGCAGCAATGCAGCGAAATCTTTATGGTTATGAAGGTAATCAGGCATGCTGGACTGCTATAAATGGTTCTAACAGTCTTTTTGTTTTGGCGTTCCCGTATTCCCTGAGCGAATATCTCAGTTTTTTAGTATCCATGGTAGTAGCCTTGAACCGTACTTTTTCGAGTACTACTTTTGAATCTTCCGCGAGCTGATCCAAATTGTTGAGCAGGTCTACCAACAGAAATTCGGGTGTGGTCTTAAGTGGAAAATGTGGTTTTACCCTAAAAGAAAATATTTTTCCACCGAGATTGAAATCACCATGGCGTTTGTGGTTATAAACGGTTTTACGGTTGTAGAGTTGTGTGGTACCTACACCCAATGCATTATAAGCATTTAAGGAAGTAACCAAAAAGCGCTTGTCTTTGAGAAATGAGCGCACTAGTACTTCCTCTTCGGGAGGTGTTTCACCAAAAACGGTTAACTCAGGATAAAAGTAAAGTCCCTGTGAAAGCTTTTGCAAAGTGCCGTCCTTTACAAGCTCTTCAAGATGGCGGTCAACCGATTTGGACCATTTAGACAAATCAGCCCTGCGGTATACTTTTCCTCGTTTTAAATGTTTTTTTAATTCCTGTAACTTATTCATGGTTACAAAGTTAGTGAAATACTATTTAGTTGCAAGTATTTTTATTAAAAATTCATGCAAAAGGTATTTTGTATACCATATGCGCTTGTCATAAATTCAGCATAATAGATGACTTTCTGTTTCATCCAGTGGGAGATTTTCAAGAGCAGATTATTATATTGGTATTTAGTCGTTTATATTGAAACCACACGACTGTTAATGAAATTTTCATTCTCATTGTATTTTATATATCCCAATTGATTGGTAATTAATTTTGTTTTACCAATGTTGAAATCTTCTACGTTACAATGATGATGACCATAAATCCAATAATCGATTTCATTGTTTTCTATAACAGATGACATTTCTGTTCCAAAAGCTTCATTTATGTTGCTATGAGCATATTTCTCTGGATAATTGATAAAAGTTGGTGGGTGGTGGGTTACAACAATAGTTGGATTATTTGTTTTGGTTTGGAATGTTTCTTCTAGAAACAATCTGCTTTCCAGATGGAGTTTATTGTAATCTTGGACAGTTAGTCTTTTTTCATTTTTTCGAATTACTCTAAAATCCGAAAGGCTTTGTTCTATTGTAAATTGTTTTTCAGCCGAGATGTGTGACCATAAGGTAGAAAATACCAGTCTTACCCCATTGATGGTTTTCACTGTATTGTTCAGTAAAGTTACATTGTCTCTGATTTTTTCCTCAAAAGAACCACTTCTTTTGGAAATATCCGAATTATAATATTCGTGATTACCAGGAATCCAAAAGGTATGCTCAAAATGATTGGAAACATAATCAAAGAATTTTTGATGCTGGTGTATTTCTTTAAAAAGTACAATATCACCCGCCAAAATTAGAATGTCCCCTTTTGGGATAATCGGATTTTCTACAACCCATTTATGGTTGTCTAAAAATTCTAGATGAAGGTCTGAGCAGTATTGGATTTTCATAGTTGATTAGAGAAAAATTGAAAGTGTTCCATTGTGGAATACATCATGCTTTTAGAATTACAATTGACACAATCTTGATGATTTAAAATAATTTGTTTACTAAGGGTTTCGAAATTTGGCATATTTATATTTCTTATAAACAGTCATTGTGTTTGGAAATCTACGGGAGTTAAAAGCTAATTTTCGAAATAGTAGGACATATTAAGAATTAATAAATTTAATCAAACAATATTTCTGTCAACTCTTCCTTTAATTTCAATTTAAGTTCCTCAAAATTATCAAAGAGTAATTTATGCTCTTGGAGTGAAATGTCCGTTATGTTTTTATCAATAATACTCAATTTGTACGCTTCTATATTTATAATTGTATTGGCTGCAAGCGCATCCTTGATTTGAATTGAATTATGATTGGTCTCCCCATTTGAGAGAATCGTTTTAGGGTAGAATAATTTAATTTCAGTTATTTTGAATCGTACAGCGTAAGCCAACATCTGATACAAATCCGATTGTGAGATACCCTTTTTAGCATCACTAGAATCGGCATAAACCATTTTGTATTTAGTATCTGCAATTATATTTTTCTTGCCTAAATTGAGTATTAAATCAGGCTTTAGTCCAAATGATTTGGATTCATCTAAAAAAGTTCCAGTCGCTTGTCCTTTTGGATTCACTCCCTCAATTTCTCTATCGATGAACCCAAAAAGAAAATCTTCAAAAACATATTCCATTGGCAGTAAAAAAGCGAAGAGTTTTAATGAGTTTTTATAATTGAAGGAAACGCTATTTTCTAAAAATAATACACAATAATCCCTTACGGTTTCAAAACTCGCAAATATGGGATTGAATAGAATTCTTTTACATTCGTCAGCTGGAATAACTACATCACTCACTTCATCCAAAAGAAAAAGTATATCGTACAAATTCCGTTTGTTCTGAGCATCGTTTGTGGCTGACAACAATAGTTTTGCAACGTTTTTAATGCATTGATTAAAGTGGTTGTCCATCTCAAAAGAATCAAATACACAACTTACTTTGTGGTTTCTCCCTCTGGAAAGATTATTGGTAATGTAACTATCAAAATCAATCCTGCCTTTTACAAACGAAAGTTCACTCTTGACCTCAACATATTTTTGATAAATAGAGGAACTTAAAAGCTCTTTGGTATATTTACTAAAAAGATAAATTAGTATTTCAAAAAAATCGGCTTGCTCACTGTTTAATCCTGTTTGATAATTGGGGAATTTCAGTTTTCTGCAATAACTCAACCACCATAAAACATGGCTATTGATGACTTTTACATCATCCTCTGAGGTTTCCTTTGAGGAATCGTGAAAAATTTTGGGTAAAAGATTTATAGTTTGATTTTCAAAGTGAATTACACCAACATATTTATTGGATTTTAATTGGTTTGTTTTGTGTAGAAACTGCAAAAAGTGTTGCACTTCCTCGCGATTTTCATCCTCATTGTAATAGCTTGACTTTTCTCGTTTGTTCCAAATATCATCCAGGAACACTTCGAGATTTTCGAAATGTTCCTCAGGGAAGTCCACTTTATTTTGATATTCAAAGAGATTGATCATTTACGATTGCATTTCTAAAGGCCAACCACCAATTTTGATTCCAGCTGATTGCAATATTGCTGTCACTTCTTTTTCATCATTCATGAAATATTCTAACAAAAGAGGAACCACTTTTTTGTTTATGGTACTTTCCAGTGAATAACCTTCCCCCATAAAGTAAGCATGACCTATGGTGAAATCATGATTTTTTCTGCTAAGGATGGCTTCATTGATATTTTGAAGTTTGTCTGCATCATTTAACTTTTCTGCCAATCCTTCATATAAAGGATACATCGGTATAAAATCAAATCGTCTTCTTAGGGCAATATCCAATAAGGCAATTGATTTGTCAGCGGTATTCATAGTCCCAATAATATATAAATTTGAAGGTACTATAAAAGTATCACCAGAAGGCAAGGTCACACGCATAGGGATTTTACCATGTGAACGTTTGTCATCTTCAATTAGCGTAATTAATTCTCCGAAAACTCTGGAAATATTAGCACGGTTGATTTCGTCAATTATTATAACGTAGTTTTTAACTTTATTTTTATCAACACTTCTCAAATCATCCAACGTAATTTGAGATAAAATTTCTTTTTTTCTATCTTCAGTCACATCTAAATAGTCGATATCTTGATAATCTTCTTCATTTTGAATTCTCTTTTTATTCTCCTCATAAAAATTAATAAACTCATTAAGAACGGTGTAATATATAGTTGCATCACAACCGCCAATTGCTGCCCTTACATCATCATTTATATTAACAATTTCCTTAATATTAGAAATTTTACTATATAATTTTAACAACCTGTTAGACGAGACTAATACAGGTTTGGAGCCACTTTCGTATTTAAAAACGATATTTTTATTATCTCTTAATTTAATTATATGTATTGTTTTTTTTGTTTTAGTAGAAAATTGTTGACCTACTTTCAATGAAGCAAAGAAATCTAAATATGCCTCATTAGCATCAACAAATATTTCATTTGGCTTTGCTTTTGCTTTTACTTTTTGAGTCTCAATATAATATTCAAATAAAGCCCTATCCGCTATTCTTTTGAAAACACCATCTTTCTTTTCAAAGGTAAGTTCTTTACCGTTATCTATATCGGGACGTATTCCTTGAATAAAATCTTCGTAACTGTAATTTTGATGGAAGGTTATAAATTCTATTTGATTACCAAGATTTTTATTAAACTCAACTAAAGCCTCATCATAGGAAATAGCTACATTATTTGTAACAATTTTAGCTGCTTCCAAAACGGTGTTGTAGGTCTTTCCTGTCCCTGGAGGGCCATATAATATTTGGTTGAGTGGTTGTGTTTTAATTTCAAAAACAGAGACAATTTCATCTTCAAAAACAATAACTTCTGCCTCATTATGATTCTTAAAACGCTTAATACGCTCCAAATGCTTTTGAGTTATCGTTTCAAACTCATCTACTGTTAATCGATTAGCCTTAAACTCTGGGTACTCTTTTTTAACAGAAACTATCGTTTCATCCACTATAGGGAATATAATAACCATGTCTTTCTCAATATCAGTAAACATTTCTTCTAAGGTGTCATAAGTTGCTTTAAAAGTTTTTGTTCTAAGAGTAAACATTTTATTTTTATCCGTGGGTTGTCTCTGAAAACCAATAGTACTTTGCAAAGCAGCTTGCATTTGTTGAACTAAGGCTAAAGCAGCTTGGTTCTGCCTGTCATGAGATTCTTTGGTTTGTGTAAACTCAAAAAAATAATGGTAACCAGTCTTGGTATATCCAAACTGCAATCCAATACAATCACCTGATGAGCCTGGAAATGCTACCGGCAAGTACCAAAAAGTAGTAGAAAAATAATTTGACTTTTCTGTACCAATAAAATAATCAGTTTCAGCTCCTTTAGATCCTTTTTGTCGTAATGAAAAAGTAAAATTTTTATTCTTATTATGTTTGGCTATTAACCAATCATACACTTGTTTTTCGTAGTCTTTGTAGTTAATCATTTTTATATTATAATCAATTAAAGTTTAATCATTATTACACTCTTAAATGGGCTGTGCTGTTAATCAATATCTCACAAGATAAGTTCATCATTGAACAACAGAACTAATAATAAGTTGATTGTTTTACTATCTTAAGAATAGCTTTTTGATAGTAATCCAATTTAAAAATTGCTACTCAGTATTTTTTAGTTTAGAAGCCCTATAAAATCTAATAATTCTTGCTCAACAACAGCTTCCCATTCCTGACTAGTCATTGATTCAAAAATATTCACATTATGATTTTTATTAATTCTTTTTTCTTTAAAATACTCTTTTAGGTCTTCATCATCATCAAAGATGTCGATGACTTCGTCTTTTAAATGGAAATAATATCTCTTTAGAGCATCTGGATGAAAATAGTACTCAATATTAGATTTCTTTAAAGAATATGCTTGACCAAAATCAGAATTAAATTTGTCTACTAATTGTTGTTGCAAAATAGGTTTTTTAGGATCTCTAACTTTTAAACCTTTATCACTATCAAGAATTAAAAATAATTCTCGGCCATTTTTCTTAAAATACTCTATATTTATAAAGCTCTCAACGCTGCTTCCTCCACATGGTAATATCAAAATATTTTTTAAATCCATATTTAATAGAGTTGATGCAATTAGTTTATAAAATGTACCGTCATCTTGTCCTTCGACAAACAAAATCTTATCAAAATTATCCCTTAAATTAAAAGAAGGTTTAATACCTAATTCATCAATAATCTTAAACAGAAACTCTTGTTCATTACCCTCAATGACATTTTCATAATTAGATTGTCCATCTTTAGCACACAATACAACACCTTCTACATCGGTTGCGCCAGCAAAAACTGGAGAATGAGTTGTAGTAACTACTTGATTGTCTAATGACAATTCCTTAAGTGCTTTTAATAAATCTTGTTGAGCCGTTGGATGTAAAAAAGTTTCAGGTTCTTCAATTAAATAAATAATATTATTTCCTTTACTTTTCTCGGCTAAATATCTGAATCTAGCTACCATAAAAAGCCTTCTATACCCCGTACCTTTATGAGTCATCGGGATAAATTTATCATCCCCATTAAATTGAAAAGACACATCAACACTTTTAATAGCATCTTTCCAAGCAATATTTGGCGTAATATCAATATCCTGGAGGTTCGAAGCATATTCTTGCATGTAGGATTTTAATATTGCAGCTTCTTTTTGCATCTCAATATTAATCTCATTTTGAAACACAGCTAATCGAGTTTGCTCACGAATGAAATAACCTTCTATTTCTGTTACTGATGCAGTTTTAAACTTGGTATCAGCTTCAAGTCCATAATCAGCTTTAAACATTTCAACATCGGGAAACAATGATCCAATTTTCATGTCATCAATTATCCAAAAATTTGCTCTTGGCTCTGCCAAGAAATGTAGTTTTATATGTTTTATTTTTTCAGCCTTTGAATTTCTTCCTTTTCCTTCTACTGGAATTTGAATAATATTACTATCTATAATTGCAGATATTTCTTCATCCGATTTAAAATAAAGTCCCTTCAAATCTTCTCTAACAAAATCATTTAGAAGGACATACTCTGAAGTCCAACTTTTACCCTGATTATTAACTTCTCTTTTGTATATAATCGTTTCATCAAAAATAAAATCTTGTATAAATTCATCTAAACCTTCGGTTTTTTTAACCTTTGATTTAATTTTTGTTGTTAGCAATTCAATTAATTCAAAGCTTGTAAAGACAAACTCCATTTTAATAGGGTGCTCAATTTCATTAAAATCAGTTGAAGTTATCGCGAAATTTTTCACATCTAAAAAAGTTGCAATGGCATTTAATATAATTGTTTTTCCTGCATCGTTTTTACCTACAATTGATGAAAACCTCGACAGATTAATTTCGCGTCTTTCTTTAACTCCTCTATAATTGGTTAATGCTATTTTAGATATATACATGCTTTCAGTTTTTTAATTCTCTTTTATCAATTCTTTGATTATTTCATGCTTAAATTTAGCAAGAGGCCTTTTATGATAATCTTTTTCTTCTACTTCAACACCAAATATGAGGATATAAATTTCTTTTTCAGTCAAACCTCCATTGAATGCGTCTTTAAATAAAGTTTTAATATAATTTTCGGGATATTTATGTCTTAAATCAATTAGCCCTTGAAGTTCCATACTTGAATGAGAATTGTATATTTCAAAAGTCTTGAATAATTTTAATGTATTATCCATTTTTGAATTTTTTACGACGTTAATTCTTACATTATTCTCGGTGAGCGATTTACTAACATACGAAAAATTAAAGTATTGATTTTTTTCATTTAGGTATGGATGTATATAGTTCTTTAAAGCTCTGTCCCAATTTATTTTAGGTTCTCCTTTTATAGAACTGTTACAAGGATGGCAACTCGGTATTAAATTATAGAATGATACAGCTAACAGAGGAAACTTTGTTTTTACAAACCAATGGTCGAATTCACAAATCAAGATTTTCTTCCCATTTACATCTATAATTGTTTTTGTGTAATTTCTATTGCAATAAACACATGTATTATAGTTTAATAATTGCAAAAACTTATGTCCATGTTCGGGTTGAAACCAATTTTTGTAAGTACTATTAACTAGAAAATCTGCAATAATATCTTTTTCACCACTAGTAAGGTTTAATTTCTCATATCTAAGGTTTAGTAGACGTAACTCATTTGGTTTGCCTTCAATTAAAATTTCTAAATTTTTTTTATGATTTAAAAAATCTTTAAAAATTTGCGGAATTCTTGAATCACGATGTGTGTTTTTTGAACATACCGGACAGCTTAAACTATTACAATTGTGTCCTAGCTTATTATTATTTTTGTTATGTCTCCCATTCATTTTTGTAAGAAACCAACATTTCAACAATTCATTATGAAATTGTTTTGCAGCGGAATAGTTTTCTATAAAAAGCATAATTATTGATCGATTATTTTCGTTACTTTCAAACCTAAACTTTCTGCCATTTTAGTTATTTCTTTAATTTGTCTCTCTTTTTCACTTTCTTTTGAAAAAACAATACTGTATATCTCTAATAATTTTCGCTTTAAAATTGGCTCATCAATCAAATCTATGATTTGCTTGTGTTTGGTAATTAAATCAGAACTTGGGAATTCTTCGGATATTAGATTATTATCATTATGTTTGTTATATAAATTAAAAAGCCATTCAACTGTATTATTAATTTTTAGTTCTGCAAATTTTCCAGTAAAACCTTTTAAGAAAAAACTATCTGCTAAAAGATCGTAGATATTAGCTCCAAATGTTTTAAAATCATCTTTAATAACAATTTTCCCTTCATCTAACAATAAAGTGTTTGATGATGGTATATCAGACAAAATAAAAGGTGAATGCGTTAAATATATTATATGTATTGATTCTAAGCCATTTTCTTCCTTTCCTTTTATATTTTCTAGAGTATTTAAAAGGTTAAAAGTTAATTCTCGTTGCATTTCTGGATGATAATAAATCTCAACTTCGTCAAGAATTATTGAAACATTTTTATATTTCAATCTATTAATATTTTCACCTTCCTCATTATTCTTATCTTCTTTGTCTGCGTGAATAGATTGTAAATTATATAGATGGTAAGTAATTGTATTAATATTAAAAATCATTTGTTGTTCACCAGAACTCAAATCACTTAATTTGATATTTGTCTTATCCTTTGTTATTATTTCAAAATCAATATTAAAAAAACCAGGTAAGGCAAAATTCATTAAGGCAGAAGGACTCAAATTTTGATAATTTGCATTGCATTCAGATAACCAAGATTTGAATTGGTCTATACTAAACTCTTCGTAATCATAATTGTTTGTTTTGTTCCAAATTGACTTATTATTATTTGTTTTGTCTATGAAATTAATTGTTTGACGTAACTTTTTAGTAATATGACTTTCATTTTTGCGTAAAAAATACATGAATTTTGAATTACTAAAATTTCCGTTTATATCGTTAAATAATTGCGAATAGTTATTCTTAATTTTATCAATTTTATTCTCTAGATAGCCTAATGCATAATCTAAATAATTTGTATAATTCATTAAACTATCATTGCCTAAAATTGATCTAACAAGCCTTACTGACTTTAAATTGTCAAATTCGTTCTTTTCGTAATTCTTAGTTATTGATTCTTTTAATTCAGCATTTATATCTTGAAATCCTATACATTTAATTAAAGTGAAGTCCTTTTTCACAGTAAACAGAAACTTTTTTAGTTCGTATTTCTTCAATAAACTTACTTCTGGATTATTTACAACATCATAAGTTAAATTAGACATAACTCTTTCATTTGAAAGATGTAATTCTCTGTTTATATTAAAATTACCTTCTTCTCTCATAGGATTAATAACAACTGGTGTTATATATCCATCGTTTTTATGAAAGAGACTGTTTATCCAATTCCCGATTACTTTTGAATTTAATGAATGATGAGAATAATTAAGACATATAGAATAAAAAAAAGGATCAAAAAAGAAATTATTGACTATTTCTGGTGTTCCATTTGAATTATATTTATAATATTTAACTCTACCATTTAAAAAGCTAATGGAATGAATACCGTTATAAGTTTCATAAACAAGACTTACAGCTAGTTTTTCTTTAATTAAATCTTCATTTTCTTTGTCATTTTTTATTATCTCATGAAGATATTCAGATCGTTTTCTGAGTGCGTTTTTTATTAAAGTTTGACTACTAGTTATACCTTCAAAATCTTTTTTATAAAAAGTTAAATCATGGTTTTTTGATATTTTTAATAAATCTAAAGAGGTTGTTTTTTTTGAAGCAGAATAGATTTTATTAGTATCATTTCTTTGATAATTAATTTTATCCTGAATCATTTCTGAATGCTCCTGTAATAATTTTTCTTTATCATTATGAATACTTATTGCATAAATAAAGTAATACAAAAGTTCAATTAAAGTGCTTTTTCCTGAACCATTTAAACCAACTACAGCAGAAATCTCTACTTTTATACCATTCTTTAAATTGTAAAGATCTTCAATAGTGTTTTGATTGTTAATAGCAACCTTAATTATTTTGCTATTATCTTTATTTAACTCTAAAGTCACATTATCAAGAAACTTGTAAGGTGTTCCTATACTTAAATTTTTTCTAAACTTAGTATCACAATCTTTTAAAGGAACTATAGCTAACAACTTAAACCCACTCATCTTTATCTCTTTTTAAATTCAACAGTACTCTCAGCTACCATTCCCAACTTTTCTTCAACTTCACTAAAACTCACCTGACCATTTATCAGCATTGGAAACAACCAATCACTTAGCGAAGCGAATTCTTATTGTTCTTAATTACTTAATTTTCTTAAGTACTTTTAGTAAATCTGGTATTTTATCTACTTGGGTTTCTGTCCAAAAATAATAATTTGCTTGTCCTTCTTTATCGTAATTATTCAACCAGATTGAAATTCTCTTTCGTTTTTCATCAACAATATAGGAAAAGGTCATTTCCTTGGCTTTAAAAATAAATTCGGTAGATTTTTTTTTGAATTTTAAGTCCAGATTAGGAATAACATTTTTTTCTATAAACTGTATGAACTCATCAACTTCATCAAGTCCTACCCATGCCGTTTTAAATGCTTCCGGTTTTTTAACATACATATCGAGTTGTAAGGCATTGACTTTTTCATTTGTTTTCAAATCAATAACTTCAATAGGAAAAAAATTGACATATTCTCCTATACCCGAACTGAACTCTGCAATCGTAGTCCAATCTTTGTTGATCTGGGTAAACTGTGCTTTGTCTATAAATTTACGAGTGGTAGATTCTACATTTTCATTTTGTGCATAAACACCAAAACCCATTAAAAATAACGCCGTAAGCAAAATAACTTTTTTCATAATATTGTTTTTTAGTTATTAGAAACCTCCCCACATTTACCTGGTCATTTATCAGCATCGACAACAACCAATCGCTGAACAAGGAAATTCTAGATTTGCGAAATAATACTGGAAGTAAAATTCTAGTGTTTATTGTATTTTGTAGATTTTTAAATAGCATTTAACAAAAATAGAAAACTAATGTTTCATTTGGTCATAATTGATGTAAAATAGTTCTTACCGAAATGAAGAAAATTGAATTATCGTTTCGAGGTATGAAGTCCTCGAAGAGTTGGGTATAAAATGTTGTTCAAGATTAGATTATACTTTTCGAGAATATGATAGATTAGATACATGTCACAAATCGCAATATTCAATTATGTGTATAAAATAAATGATAATTTATCGAAGAGAAAACTACAATTTTATTTTACTTCTCTTCTTATTAATCTTTAACCGTAATCTGACCATTCATCAACATCGGCAACAACCAATCGCGAAGCGAAGAAAGTTCTTGGTTTTCTTTTAGATTTTTTTCCTTTTTGATTTGTAATGGCTTCATAAATTCATAAAATTTTTCAGCTAATTCAGTTGGTGGAATCTGAGTATCGTAACTTGTTACAAATGATTCAAATAATAAGTTCTTAATACCACTTGTTTTTCCTTCATAACCAAACAAAACTCCCGCATCATAAATAGCATTCCATTGGTAAACAAAATTGTAAAAATAGTATTTGTTTTTTAATGTTACTGCTTTACAGAAATTAGAACAAATTATTGGGGCATCAAATCGATGAAGCGTTTCTTCTGTTATGTAAGCTAATCTACCTGTAGACTGAACAGGACTCCCACCAGAAATCTCAACAATTAAATCGTGTGGATCTAAAGTTTTAAACAAATTCTTTTCTAAAATATAGCGCTCAGGTGATTTTACTTCTCCTTTACCATTTAATCCATTTATATCTGCACCTCTAATGCAATATACTTTTTGATTGTAGTTACCTTCTTCTCGTTCTTTTCCCCAATCACCGCTTTTGTCATTATTTATCCAAGTTGATAAACTTTCAACCGCCCAACCCTCAGGGATTTCTCTCCTTAGCTCGGTATTCCAAACCATTTTACCACCCGAAGTTTTATAAGGCTTTCCATTCGCATCTGGAAAATCAAACTGCACAAACCAATAATCATAAAGCGTTTTTGCCATCAGCTCTAAATTATCATTTACCTTATTGATTGATTACTTTTGTTCCTCTTTATTTGCGGTTTGATAATTTTAAAATATAAAACCACATGAAAGAGAAATTGATTTTGGAAATAAAAACCGCAATGACAGAAATAGTAAGCCAACAACAAATGGAATTATTAAATATAGTTCTCAATAGAAGTCTTGATAATATGTATGTTACTGAAATTGATACTGAAATTAAATGCTCCAAAACCAATAACCATAAACTCTTGTCCTTTTTTATTGCCTCAAAAAAAGTAGAAGGTTGCTCTGATAAATCACTGAAATATTATATCAATACGATTGAAAAGATGCTTCAAAAAATAAGCAAATCAGTTATTGATATTTCTACTAATGATTTGAGAACCTATTTATTCGAATATCAGGAATTAAAAAAATCAAGCAGAGTAACTATTGATAATATGAGACGAATTTTTTCCAGTTTTTTTACTTGGTTGGAAAATGAAGATTATATTTTAAAAAGTCCCGTAAGGCGTATTCATAAAGTAAAAACGGGACGACTTGTAAAAGATATTTTAAGTGATGAACAGTTGGAAATTCTTCGTGATACTTGTACCGAAATTCGAGATTTAGCTATGATAGAGCTGCTAACCTCTACAGGAATGCGTGTAGGAGAGTTGGTGAAAATAAATCGAACAGATATTGATTTTTATGAACGGCAGATTGTAGTTTTTGGTAAAGGTAATAGTGAACGAGAAGTCTATTTTGATGCACGTACCAAAATTCATCTGAGAAAGTATCTTGAAACGAGAACAGATGATAATAATGCTTTGTTTGTTTCTTTAGCCAAACCTAATGGCAGACTTTCTATTGGTGGCGTTGAAATGCGATTGCGAACATTGGGCAAAAAGGCTCAAATTGACAAGGTACATCCTCACAAATTTAGAAGAACACTAGCTACAATGGCAATTGACAAAGGTATGCCTATAGAACAAGTCCAAAAGTTACTCGGACATGTAAAAATTGATACCACCATGCATTATGCAATGGTAAACCAAACAAATGTCAAAAATTCTCACAGGAAATTTATTGGATAAGATGAAAAAGATTAAATTAAAGAATGTCGTTTCTTATTCAAAACTACGATCCAATAATAAAGATCTTAACTTAGAAACTTATATTACTACCGATAATTTATTACAAAATAAATTAGGCATTAAAATTGCCAATAGTTTACCGCCAAGTGGGGATTCATTTCCTAAGTATAAAAACGAAAATATTTTAGTTTCTAATATTAGACCGTATCTAAAAAAAATATGGTTTGCAAACAAAAGTGGTATTTGTTCTTCTGATGTCTTAACTTTTGAAACACAAACTGGATTTTCTTCCAAATTCATTTATTACAATCTTTTCCAAGATGCATTTTTTGAACATATGATGAAAGGAGCAAAAGGCACAAAGATGCCTCGTGGCGAGAAAAGTCAAATATTAGAATTTGAAATACCTGATTTTCCTTTTTCTGTTCAAGAAATGATAGCTAAAATTTTATGGTCAATAGATAATAAAATCCAACTCAACAATAAGATAAATGATAATTTATCGAAGAGAAAACTACAATTTTATTTTACTTCTCTTCTTATTAATCTTTAACCGTAATCTGACCATTCATCAACATCGGCAACAACCAATCGCGAAGCGAAGCAAGTTCTTGGTTTTCTTTCAGATTCTTTAAAATCATTTCGAAATGAGAATTTGATATTTTATAAAATTGCTTTATTAAATTATCTTCAGGAATTACAAAATAAAGTTCTTTGATTTTATCCTGTGATAAATTATCTCTTGCTGAACCTGAACTTAGATTTATCAAATAATCGTACAATTGGTGTAATCCAAATTTTAAATACGGAACCAATCTTTTGTCTTTTGGCACAATCCCGCAAACCGCTTGATTAGTTGAGGCTTCAATATCAATTAAGCTAACTTGACCTGCCGTAGCTCCATACATAGCCATTAAAATAGTTCCTCTTTCAAATAGCTTTGCACTTGAATTTTCTATACCTTTTTGGGTAATAAATTTCTTTGACGATATAATAAAAGACGCATTTACTTCACCACTATTAATCCAAGGAATATTTCCATTTTCGAAGTATTCGTTTTTGGATTTTAAAGGTGTTCCCCCTGAACCCGTTTCTGCAATATCTTTGATTTTTTTCACCTCCCATCCCTCAGGAATTTCCCTCCTCAAATCATCACTCCAAACCATTTTCCCTCCTGAAGTTTTATACGGTTTTCCATTCGCATCTGGAAAATCAAACTGCACAAACCAATAATCATAAAGCGTTTTTGCCATTTGCTCTAAATTATCATTTATCTTATTGTTCAATTCAATTTTTGAATCTAAATCAGAAAAGACTTTGGCGATTTTTTTCTGAATTCTTTTATCAGGTATAGGAAGAACCTGTAACTTCAATGCTCCTTCATTTACTCTTTTCCGACCAGAAGTGCCTTCCATACAACTAATTGCTCGTTTTCTAAACGCGGGACTTTTAGCTAAATAAAATATGAAATCGTTAATTGTATTTTCATTCTCACGTAACACGATAAATTCAGAAGAACCAAAGGCAATTTCATTTTCTTCTAGTATATCAACTTGCGCGGTTTTACCATTTTCAAGACAAGGTGTTATTTTAGCAACAAGTGTATCTCCATTTCTAAATTTTGGCCCAGCACTGTATTCTGAAAATTCAAAACCATTTATTTTTTTTTCGAACACTTTAAGCTTATCCATTGGTATTTTCTTAGCAATTGTACCTTTTTTGATACTTTCACTTGGATTAAAATCAATCACTTTACCAATTTCTACATTTCTCCAATTACTCATACTTTAACCCTTTCAAATTATTTTGAATTTTCAATATTTTATACACCTTCGTACAGCTATTTTTTGTTTTATTCATGTTCTAAATTCCCTAACTGTTTTTTAATTTCTTTGTCAAAATCGCTTTCAAAAAGGCGGTCTTGAATGATACGGTATTTTTCAAATTCGCTTTCGGCATGTTGTTTGGCAATTTGGGCGGTTATCGTTCCCGCATCTTTGAGGATTTTTCTATCGTCAAATTCCAAAAACAAGTCCAAACGTTTTGCCCAATCTTCCATCGTCATCGGGATTTTGCGTTTGGCGCGTTCTTCTGCCAATTCCAAATAGGCATTTACAATCCGTCCTAAAGAATCTAATTCGTCTTGATTGAGATAGTTTTTAGCAATCACAACATCTGTTCTCACTATTTTTCCTTTTGGGCTATTTTCCCAAGCCGTAAGTCCCATATTTTCTTTTGTACTATTGGCTCTATCTACAATAAGTTCGGCGGCCGTTTTGCCGTGAATGGCAAAATGGAGTTTGTTTTGCACTTTGGCAAAAAAGGTTTTTGTTGTTGGAGCTTCCTTGTTATAATCGACACTTGTAGTATAAATATCCGTAATCTTTTGGTAAAAACGTCTTTCGCTTAGGCGAATTTCCCTGATTTCTTCCAACAAACGTTCAAAATAGTCTTCGTTAAGAAAACTACCGTTTTCCATTCGTTTTCTGTCCAAAACGTATCCTTTAATCGAAAACTCCCGCAATACTGTGGTCGCCCATTGTCTGAATTGGGTTGCTTTTATCGAATTAACACGATACCCAACCGAGATAATAGCATCGAGATTGTAAAATTGGACATTGTAGTTTTTACCATCACTTGCAGTTGTCCGGAATTTCCGGATAACTGAATTCTCCTCTAACTCTCCACTTATGAATATATTTTTTAAATGCTCATTGATTGTTCGAACATCAACTTCAAAAAGTGCAGCAAGCATTTTTTGGCTCAGCCATACTGTTCCGTCTTCAATTTGAACTTCTATAGAATTATCCCCAGCTTGTTTAGAAAAAATCAAAAACTCAGCGGTACTGTTGCGAATCATTTTTTTGTTGGAATCACTCATATCTCAACCCTTTCAAATTATTCTGAATTTCGATTTCCAAGGTTTTACTTTCGTTAAAAAGGACGCTTAAATTGGTTTCAAAAGTTTTCATTTTTTCCTCAAATTCCTTTGCAGTAATATCCGTATATTCAATTTTTACTTCAAAATATTGTCCGGCACTGAAGGAGTAGTTTTTGGCCTTAATGTCATCCGCACTAATCACAACGCTAAAATCTTCTTCTGGAAGTTTTTTATTCATCGCATCAATAATACGTTGTTCTTCTTTTTTGCTCAGAACAGTACGTTGGTTTTTACCTTCTTTTATTGTGTCTCCTAACTTGGAGGCATCCAGTAAAACAATATGCTCGTTATCGGCTTGGTTGTCTAAAAACAATACCGATACGTTGGTTCCGGTACTGGCAAAGATATTACTCGGCATGCTCACCACGCCACGCAACATATTACGGCTAATCATGGCTTCGCGAATTTTCTTTTCAATTCCGCTTTGTGCCGTGATAAAACCAGTAGGTACAACAATAGCTGCTTTACCGGTTTTGCTCAAACTATACATGATATGCTGAATAAACATCAGGTAAATAGACATCGATTCTTTCTTGGCTTTCGGTACATTGGGTATGCCCGCAAAAAAACGGTCTTTGAATCGGTCTTTGCTCAAATCGGCCACAAAATCAGAGAAATCCAGTTTAAACGGCGGGTTGGACACAATATAATCAAACTTTTGGTCTAGATAATATGGTTCGGCTATGGTATTGGTTTTAATGATATTTGGGATGCTGTGCGATAAATTGTTTAGCACCAAATTCAGTCGCAGCATATTGGAAGATTTCTGCGAAATATCTTCGGAGTAAATACTACAGTTTTTTTCGCCAATGGCATGAGCAATATTCATCAAAAGTGTTCCGGATCCCGCACTAGGATCGTAACATGTCACTCCGCTTACTTCTTCATTGACCATAATGGCAGCCATGATTCGGGCTACGGCATGAGGCGTGTAGTATTCGGCATATTTTCCGCCACTGTCGGTATTGTAATCTTTAATCAGGTATTCAAAAATAGTGGCGAAGAAATCATATTTCTCTTCAAACATACGTTCAAAGCTGAATTCTACCAGTTTGTTGATTAATGCTTTGCAAAAAGCATCGCGTTGTGAACTATCTGAAATGTATTGACTTAAATCGTCAAACATTTTATCCTTAGCACCACCTGAAGATTTTACCGAGAAAATTTCTGAGTTTTCTATACTGATCCCACGCAAGGTATCGTCAAAAAGTCTGGCAAAGTCGTCTTGTGTTTGTTTGTTCCACAAATGTGTAATAGTCTGTTCCGCGTGCAATTGCGGAATATCAGGACCAATTAAGGCGATCAAAAACTTAAATTCTTCTTCGGATAATTGTTCTAATGTTTCCTGGAAGTTTTTTGCAGTCGCAAGTTTCTCATTTACTTTCTTAGCTTCATACTGAAACTTATCGTTCATGAACTTATACAAGAATACCTGCGTGATAATCTTAAATTCATTTCCATCATTGCCCAATCCGTAGTTGGCACAAACGCTTTTTAGGTTATCAATTAAATTTTTGGTTTGTGTGATAAAGGTAATATCGGTCATAGGGTGTATCCGTTGTATTGTTGCATGTACTCACTCACTATCAAAT
The DNA here is from genome assembly GCF_019351435.1 of Flavobacterium taihuense. GTDB lineage: Bacteria > Bacteroidota > Bacteroidia > Flavobacteriales > Flavobacteriaceae > Flavobacterium > Flavobacterium taihuense. Next base: position 235,892 of record NZ_JAHWYN010000008.1, on the reverse strand, counting down.
TGTTGATGGATTGTGTAGTATCAAAATCTAATTTTATATGTTGGTTCTTTATAAATTCATTGATGACTATTTGCATCAATTGTTTTTTGAAATAAGCTTCATTGCCTATCACATTTTTATTGTTTAATACTTGTTCATCTGTCTGTTCTTTCACGTTCATTAATGCCTCGTGCAATTGCGATTCTTTTGCAGAAATACTGCCGTTTTCGGATAATCGTTTGTGCACTCGGGCATATTTTTCGTCCTGTTCATATTTGGCTTTTAATAATGCATTTTTCCGATTCATTTCGGTTATTCGATCATAAATCGAATTTAATAATACTCTATTTTCACGCATATCGTCCTGAGTTACTTCATCAAGATTTTTCTTTTTGAAAATGCGCTCCAATTCTTCTCTCAGTGAAATAAATCGTGGATCTTTTGGGTCAAAATTATGCAATAATGCTTCACGAGTTCTACGTAAATCATTTTTTAACGCATCTGCCAAGATCATTTCTTCTTCGGATACTTTGGTAAACGTAAAGAAAATATCTTCAAGAGCGGTATTCAATAAGTTGGTTGTATCGGAATCGTTTTGAATACTCTCTATCAAATTGAGATTGTCTAATCGAGCTTGTGCCACCGAAAGCAATTGATTGAGTTTGTAAAAATCCAATTTTTGAAGCAAATCGTCATGATCTCCTAATCGGATGATGTTCTTCAGTTCTTTGGCATTTCGTAACGCTTTTATAATTGCCAATAAATCCTTCTTATCTTTAATTTCGTCAATTTGCAATCTGAAATTTTCTGCATTTTTGATATCGAAATGAAACAAATTTTCTTTGATTTCAGCAATCTCCTGGTTCATTTCCTCTTTTGATTTGAACAAGTTGCTGTAATGCTCCATTTCGTCACCGAGCTCAGCCTGTAATTCATCAAAATACATTCGGTTGGTTTTGTCAAAGGCAGCAGAAATATCTGCAAAATCGACTACATAACCATATTGGTATTTTTTATAAGGGCGGTTAACACGAGTAAGTGTCTGCAATAAATTGTGGTCTTTGATGACACGCGCCAAATACAGTTTTTTCAATCGTTTGGCATCAAAACCAGTTAATAACATGTTGTAAACAAACAATACATCAATGTCTCCTTTTTTGAAGGCAGCGATCAAATCTTTGCGAATGTCTTTATCGTTTATATCATGTAATATTAAGGCTGCTTTTAGTGATGGCTTAGTTCCGTACGGTTCTTTGCCTTCCGCTGCCAAATTCATGACATTGGTTTCCTGAATGCCATATAAATCTTCAAAATAGCGAAACAATTCTTTGGCTTGTTCTGCCGAATCACAAACCACCATTCCACCTAAGGAATTGTCGTATTCCTGTTTTTTAAAGTGCTGTAAATCTTTGACAATATAGTCCAGTAAGGGTTCTACATATTTGGGATGTGAATAGACCTGAGCTTTTTTGATACCGCCTTCCAACACATTAATCTGAGAAAGGATTTCCTGCATCTGCATTTTATAAGTAGTATCAATTTCTTCCCGAATCAAACGCAAGGTGTACCCATCGGCAATCGACATGTTGTAATAGTACTTATGGATGTAGTCGCCAAACAGAATTTTGGAATCATATTCTTTGATGACATCTTTCAGCAATGGCGTTCCGGTCAAAGCAATTTTAATGGCGCTTTTATCCGAATTAACCAGATTAGCTAAATAATTCCCTTTAGGATTGTAACTGCGGTGCGCTTCATCTAAAAAATAGATGCGCTGTATATTGATGTCATAATCTAAATTGATTGTAACCGTAGCGTCTTCCGTGAATTTTTGAATATTGATTACAGTAATTTCACTTTCGCCGCTGTGATTGTGAATAGCACCCACTTTTTTGATGTCATTCATGAAATCCAGACGCGAATTGACTTTGTTCACTTTCAAACCTCGATTAGAAAATTCAGTGGAGGCTTGTACTGCTAAATCAATGCGGTCCACAATAAAATAAAACTTCGGAATGATGTTTTTCTTTTGGTAATAATCCGTCAGGTATTTGACATTGTAATATGCCAAAGCCGTTTTTCCAGATCCCTGTGTATGCCAAATAATTCCTTTGGTAATGCCTTCGCTTAATTTTCTGCTAATGGCTTTTGTTGCAAACAACTGCGGATATCGCATGATGTGTTTTTGCAAATCTGATTTGCCGTCTTTTTCTTCTTCCACATAAGCCAAAGCAAATTTCAATATAAAAGCCAATCGCTCTTTATTGACTAATGAAGTTAGGATTCTATTGGTAGGCGTGTCATAGTGTTTATTGGTAGCAAATTCATCAGCATATTTAATAGCAGTTAAATGATTGTCCTTTAACACTAAGTTTTCCAAGACTTCATTCTCTGGAAGTAGGATCTCATTTAAATTGAAAAATTCCTCTTCCCTGAAATAATTGAAATTCAAATCATGATAGGCGCTCGTAGCATAATAAGCTCCTTGCAATGGTTCAATCACACCATCTTCATAATTCATGTTGTTGGAGAAAATCATCAATTGCGTGATGTTTGCAAAACGCTTGAATTTTCTGTTCTTAAAACGATCATTGATTCGATTGCGCTCTTCAATAATACCATTTTTATTGTTAGGCTTCTTGACTTCAATAAACACCAACGGAATTCCGTTAATCAAAAGGGTAATGTCAGGTCGAAACTCCTCATCGCCATTTTTGCACGTTAATTCCGTAGTAACATGAAACGAATTGTTGTTGAAATTATTGAAGTCAATCAGTTTGATACCAGAAGTAGCCGTGAGTGACTTATAGAAATCACGACCCAAATCATCATAATCCAGTTGCAGTGTGATTTCATCCAGCAATCTATTGATCTCATTTTCCTCAATAGAAGGATTAATTCGGCTAATGCTTTCCCTAAAAACATCCTGAAAGATATTGGTTTCTTCAATTCTATGTTGCTCATTTCTGGGAATGTAGGTATAGCCCAAACGAATAAGATGGAGTATAGCCGGTATTTTAACACGAGAATCTTCGTTGAAAGCCATTTAGGAATTTATTTACGATATGATAAGACTTTAAAAGTAATTGTTTTTGGATAAATAACCTATATAAATTCCGATCAGGTTATTTGTTTTTCTTCATCAATAAAAAACTGTTTTATAATCAGATATTTAGAAAGAAAATTAAAAAGAAGTTTTGTGTTTCGAGTTATTTTCGTTTGTCTGTCGCCTGTCTATCATACGCGATCAAATTGCATAATTCCCTCAATCTGCTTCTTACATGATTGCCCTACTGATTTTAGATTTCTTTCGCTAAATAAAAATTAGCAATAACTGAATCAGAGGCAACATGAAATTTGAGGTAGGTATGGTTGTATTTGGCTCAATTAAATTCGATATTATCTAAGGCATAACCAGTGTTTTTCGCTAATTTTTACTCCCCTAAAGAGTCTGGAAATAACAGTTTTTTTATTGGAAAACGTAATGTAAAATTTCAAGCCTCATAACACTGAGGTTGTTATTCCAACTGTTTTAATTCCTTTTCAATAAAGGCTTGCAACACTTCTTTGCTAGGTAGTTGCAGTAAATATTTAGATACAAACAGTTTTTCGTCCATTCCAGAAAGTGCATATTCCACTAGTTTTGTTCCTTTTTGGGTACATAACAAAATGCCTATTGGTGGATTGTCATCTATTTGTTTCACTTCTTCCCTATAATAGGAAACATAAGTGTTGAGCTGTGATAAATGTTCATGCTTAAACTGATCCGCTTTCAGTTCTATTAAAACATGACATTTTAAAATTCTGTGATAAAAAACTAAATCTACAAAATAGTATTCCTCATCTATAAGGATTTTCTTTTGGCGTGCTTCAAAGCAAAAGCCATTTCCGAGTTCTACTATAAATTCCTGTAAATGGTTTATCAATGCTTGTTCGAGTGTGTTTTCTTCAATTAAATTGTAGTTGCTTAATTTTAGAAAATCAAAAATATAATGGGATTTTATAGAATCTATTGGACTCGAAGGTTCAATTTTTTGCAACAATTCTTCGAATCCTGCAGCTGTACTTTGAGATAAACCGACTCTTTCAAAAGCAAGTGAATGAATTTGCTTTTTTAATTGCGCAACTGAGGGTTGCGTTTTTAAAATTAACAATTCATAAAACTGTCTTTGTGTTGGGTCTTTTATTTTGATAAGCTCTACAAAATGAGTGTACGAAATGGATGTTACGGCTTTAGTATTGAAATTAATATGTTGATTTGTATTGTTTTGTAATTCTGCGGTTGGTAACCGCAAAATGTTTAGGCTATTTAATTCTGATTTTGCGGTTGGCAACCGCAAAATGTTTTCAGCAATTAAATGAGCATATTTTTGATGGATAATGCTTGCGTAAAAAGGATAAGTGGTGTAGAATAATCGACATCTAGCTAATTCAGATGCAGCCAGTCCTTTTAGATTTATTGTTTTTGATAATTTTGAAATTAGCTTATCACCATAGGTTGCTCTGTCTTCACCATTTTGTTCAAATTCTACAATATAAAACCCAACCAGCCAATTACGAACGGTCAAAGAAATATTAACTGCTTTTACCGCTTCTTGTTGTAAAACGGCGTGTGTGTGTTGAATGGATTCGGCTAAAGAATCAAAATTTATCATAACATTAGTGTCTTTGGTGATTAACCATTAGTATCAAAATACCAACTTAACTTGTTGGAACATAAATCGTTTTTTTTCTTCAAATATACTTTTTAAACTTAATAACATGTCTTAAAAAAAGCAGGAAATTATGAATTTTCGCTAAGGTATTGAAAACAATTTCGAGCAAAATGTGTTAAACCGTAAAAGACATCACTTTTTTTGAAACTTACTTTCGTTTGTCTATTGCCTGTCTATCATACGCTATCAAATTGCATAATTCCCTCAATCTACTTCGTACCCGATTGCCATATTGATTTTCGATTTCGGTGGCGGATAGGTTGGTTGTTATGTGGGTTTGGAGTTTTTTAGATGTAAATATTTCGTAACGGCTTAATAGGATTTCGGCCATTACGTTGCATTCATTTCCGAAATATTTAAGATTGTTTTCGGTACCTAAATCATCGAAACAGATGGTTTTGGGTTCGGATTGGTAGAGTTTGCCTTTGCTGTATTTGTGGATGATTTCATAGCCGTCTTGAATGAATTCGAAACTGATGTCCCGGCACGGTTTCACAAAAAATTTGTGGTCGGTAGGTGTGAGCTGTTTCATTACATTCATCAGAGATGTTTTGCCACAACCAATGGGACCAGAAAGCAAAACCCCTTTATTGGGGTCGATATTGAATTGAAAACATGTTGGCTCGTCTTTGAGAAAATAGGCAATGAGTCTGAAAATAATGGGATGATCGTTTTCTAGGATTTTGAAATGGCAGCCGTAGAGTTCCACTCCTTTTTTTTCGAGCCAGATAATTACTTCTTCGTAGTTGTAGTGTGAATTTATTTCTTCTTTCATTTTTTGAAGTTGCTAAAGTTCTGAGAGTCTAAGATGCTGAGTTGAATTGAGAATCGAATTATAAACTGCTTTTCGACTGCGTGCAGGATGGTAAAGAACCTGAAATGAATTCAGGTTAAAGCGGTTCTGCATAGTTTTTTTCTGTTGAAGTGTTGAGGTGTTTGGCTCTATTGGGGTTTTCATTGGTTCCGAATTTGTTTGCATTTAGCATCCAATTTTGTGCTGCAGCTGTCCAATCGACCATTGCAGTTTTTCCACCAACGAGCCAACCGTTGCTGGAGAAGTAATTGAAGAATTTTTGGGCTTCGAGTTCAGGAAAGTTTTGTTGTTGGAAATAAGATTTGACATTTTCGATTGTTGGCTTCTCGACTGCGCTCGAAGTGACAAAAGAAACTTTTTCTTTTTTTGCGGAACTTTTTTCTTTTTCTTCAACAATTTCATTTTTAAAAATTAAATCTTCATTTTTAAAATTTTGGGGTTGCTCACCCAAGTTTAAACGATTTGAAATGTTTGTTTTGTTTATATTGTTTATAGAAGGTACTAGCGCTTGTTCAGTGCTTGTCCCAGAACTTGTTTCTTGCTTGTTCAGAACCTGTCCTGTATTTGGTAAAATTTTTTCGCTGTTGCTTGCTCTTTTTTGAACGGGTTTTAAGTCTTCTGAAAAATTGAAAAGGATTACCATACTGCCTTTGAAAGGATTGAATGAGGGTTCGTATTTGACATACCCCTTGTCATTTAATTCTCTCATACACTTGTGATAGGTTGCTTTAGAACAAATCTTACTGATGCGCATTACCTCATCTCTGGTTATGCTTATTGGATTTTTAAAGCGGTTTACATTCCAAAATTGGAATAATGCTATGTATAAACTGATGTGAGTTGGGTTGAGACTTCGATCCTGGACTATACGGTCGAAGAATCCGGTTAGGTGTTTGATGTAGTTCATTTTGCAAGTTTTTAAGGTTTTTCTTAAATTATTTTGATGCAAAAATGTTGGGAATGATTGGTATTTTATCACAAGTGAGTTCACAAGTTGTGAAAGAAAAACGGTAAGGATTGTTTTGTGATAGCTTTTGAGTAAATTTTATTCGAAGATCATTTTTTCTTTTCCTTCTAAGGAAAACAAACAAAAGGTCATGTCTGACTTTTTTTATAAAAAACATCATACGGATTTTCCCTATTGCGACGCCAACCGATCTTCTATAGGGGGTACTCCCAACTGCCACCGTTCAAATTCTTACGCTGATTTTTTATGCAAAAAATAAGGGAGGTTAAAACGACGGTACGAAAGGTTTAGTACTGATGTAGGTTTTTACTAGCTTGTGAATTTACTTTGTTGTTATTGATTTTTTAATGCAGTGATGAAGTAAGTTGGAGAGAGGCCTGTTCGATTGTTGAATGCCCGTGTGAATTTTTGGGTGGAACCGAAGCCTGCTTCTTCTCCTAATGCTTTGTTAGTGTAATTGCGGTATTTGCTTTCGTTTTTGAGTAATGCTACTATATGGTCGATTTTTAGATCACTAACGTATTCAATAGACCCTTTGCTTCGGTAGCGTGCTATAATTTTTGAAACGTATTTTGGATTGGTGTTTAAGATGGAAGCCATTTTACCCAAAGTCATGTCTTTGTCGAGGTACTTTTTTTTGTACTCAAATTTTTCCAGATTCTTTAAAATTACCGTGACAACTTCAGGACTAATGTCCAGTTCCATTTCTTTATTGCCGTTTTCTATGGCCAACGATTTGACTGTATCGGGTTCGCGATTCATTAATGTTGCGAACAACCTTTTGTTCCTATAATGTCTGCTAATAAAAAAAGCTATAATGATTGTCATTATGGTAATTATAATGAATGCTACCACTGTCCAGAATTGTTCATTGTCTCTTTGAGTTTGCAGTAATTTTTTTGTATTGTATTCTTTGTATATTTTTCCTGAAAGGTATTTGTAATCCTTATGGATCAGTTTGTCTACTTTTAAAAGGGTACTGACATAGTATAATTCTTTTTGCTTGTCGTTTCGCTGCTGATAATAGCCAATTAATAATTCGTAGGCTTCCCGTAAATCAGGACGTATGTAATTTTGCTTTTGGAATGCGTCATCCACTTTTTTTAAATAGGGCAATGCCTTTTCTTCCAAATTCTGCGACCAGTAGCTTTTACCGATGTAAAAATTAGCTACCGTTTCGTTTGCAAAGTCTTTGTTATGCCTTACTTGAGGCAAAGCTGCTGTTAATTTCTTTATAGCATCACTATAGTTGTGTTTGAAATATTGGTTTACCCCTTCGGATTCGATGAAATAGGATTGCATTTCTAAATTTTTATAGCGCTTACCAGCACTAAGCCCCAATTGATTGGTCTGGCTCGACAGTTCATATTTACCTATGCAGTTGTAGCAAAGTCCCAAAGAATGCAGAGAATTCAAATAAGCACGGTTATTTTCTTGCTTGAAATAGTTGACGCATTCTTTAAATAATGCAATTGCCTCATCGTAAAATCCAAGGTAAAACTTGGTTAAACCTATAGCGTATTTTAGTTTATATATGAGGTATTGGTTATTCGTTTTTGAAAGGTATTCGTCTGCTATCAAGTAATTATCAAGAGCATTCATTTGCTCTCTACGATCATAATATATTATTCCTTTTGTCATGTAAGCCGATCCGATTAATTCAATATCAGCCGTCTTTTTCGCCGCGGCTACTATACTATCGGCATAGATAAGCTGTGATTTTTTGTTGCTTTTATAAAGTAAGGCTTTATATGCCAACGCCATTTGTCCGTAGTTTTTCTCCAGTTTTGCTTTTGCTAACCATGATTTGGCATATCCTTTTTCTTTAACGCTATCTCTTTCCTTATATAATATGTTTTTGCTAAAATATTCATACCCTTTAGTCGAAAGACTGTCTGGGATTACGAAATCCTTTTGCTGTGCATTCGCAAAATGGCAGAAGCATATCCATAGTATAAGTAGGTGTTTTTTTGTCATATTTCTAAGAGATTTAGACGATGGGGCTGTTAATAAAGTTAAAGATTAATGTATTTACATTTTTATTTATTGTGAAATAAAAGCAGCTAAAATAAATTATTAGATGCAAGAATTACTCTTGTAAACCACTTTTTTTATTCCCGGAACTAACTTCTTGAATTGTTGTTCATTATTGCGAAATGGGTTCTGTTCAATTCGAGAATTACATAGTGTTGATTCGGGAATTGAACAGTTGTTGGTTTGTGGAAGGTAAAACTCCCCATTAGTTTTGCCTTGAATTCAAATGGTTTTGTTATGAGCAATGCCAACATCAATACTGTTCAGATTACCCCGGGAGAAATGAACTGATAAAAAAAATATCAGTAACATTTAAAACATTAACCAAAATGAAAAATTTCAATTTAAGTCTAATTATATTAATTTGTGGCTCTTTTTTGTTCATGCCTAATTGTAGTCATGCAAACACTACTTCATCGATTGCTAAACCCCTATCTAACTTAAATAAAACGGTTCCAGAAGACGATATTGACCCCGACTGGATTATATTTAGAGGTCATTTTAAAACTGATATCGATAGAACACAGCTATAGGCTAATGCGGCAAGATTGACAATTACTGGAAGTATTGTATACTATTATGAAAAGGAATAACTGTCTGCCATCTGTGATACTTAGTTTTTATAACTTTAAAAGGTTGCTCGATTTGAGCAGCCTTTTTTAATTTTCGTCTGCATCGTCCATGCGGATTATGAGTTTGTTTTTAAGGGTGTTCAGGAATTTTGTCCGATCTGATTTTCTGCTTCGGATTTCGAGAAAGACTCTGTGGAACTGCCCCAATTCAATATTGAATGCTGTTTCAAAAAAGTTTGTGACTTCTTTTAGACCCGCAATTCCATTATTAAAAACACCCTCGGTATGAAGCGCATAAATCAATTCAATTAATTCCACTTTTGAGGCTGTCCATTTAGGTCCTTTATTGTTTAGAGATGGGGAGTATTTTTTTATTGTCTTCCTTTCTGATTTTTCCATTTGCTTTTCCAGAAAGACTTTTATTTTATCGTTTGCCAGTATGCTTGCCACTTTGTAATCGTGTGAGGTATTGAAACGAGGGTCTGTCTGGAAATAAAAACTGTCCAGCATTGTTTTGGGGTCGCAGTTTGCTCGCGTAAAATAGGTACTATCGAGGCAGTTGTTACCGGTACGATAGTACCGATAGAATTCTTTGTTTTCCTTAAAAAATGCATTCAACTTGGAAAACTCTTTTTTGTAATATTTGCGTATTGTTTTTGCTGATCCCAAGGGTTTGTAGGTTTCAATAGTGTAGATTTTGTTGTAATAGACTAGTATAGCGGTAAACTTGGGTTTAATCTCTCTAAAGAATTCGATCTCTTCTTTTTTTCTTATCGACTTGTATTTTATGAAAAAGGTTTTTAGTTTTTCTAATGCAATTAGGGTAGCCTCCATTGCTAATTCAGCAGATTGTATTTTATTTTCTGTTTCCAGATGGATTCGTTTTAATTGTTGTTCCAGTTCGGACAATAATGATTCGGCAAACAATTTCATTAGGGCTGTTTAAGATTTACATTTGAGGTGATTCAGCAATTGAATCGGGGAGCAAATCTATTTGATGGTTAGTGGGGGTGCAAATGCCATGGTGTGGGATTCCCGAATTGCATAGTGAAATTCCCGAATTGCATAGTGGTTGTAAGTTGTTTTTTTTTATTTGAAGAGAATTTTTTCTTTTAGCTCACTTAATTTTTATTTTAAGTGGTGTTCGCTGAATCTTCGATTTGTCTTGATTACTCACTAGTTAATAATTTATTGGAGTTCGTGAATCTATGATTTCAAAAGAAACAAAAGATTAAACGTTGAGGAACACAACATGTTTTTAGCTAAATAGGAACATTTTTTCTTTTAGCTCACTTAATTTTTATTTTAATTGGTGTTCGCTGGATCTTCGATTTCCCTTGATGGAAAAGAAACAAAAGATCAAGCCTAGAATATTTTTACACCAAAAATCATCGGACGGATTTCCTTATCGTGACCCCAGCCGCTCGTGTTTCACACTCGACTCCGGGGTCACTCCCTGCGGCCAACGCGCAAATCCTTACCGTGATTTTAGACGTAAAAATATAAGGGCGGGGAAGAGGACGTTTATATAAGTTTATTGTTTACTCCATACGCCAATGCACAAATCCTTACTGTGATTTTTGGTTTGGCAACTATAAGGGCGGGGAAGAGGACGTTTTCATGAGTTTATTGCTCTCCCCCTTCGGCCAACGCGCAAATCCTTACCGTGATTTTTGGCGCAAAAATATAAGGGCGGGGAAGAGGACGTTTTCATGAGTTTATACGGTTAGTGCGCAAGTCCTTATCGTGATTATGAAGGGAAAAAGACGGTCATGAATTACTGCGTCAGTTCACTTCGTTCTTGTGCAATTCCGTGTCATCGGGCTAATTTTTTAGGACTGTCTAATTTGAAATGCCTTTTATCTTTTAAAAATAATATTGAATCACTTTACGTATTTGTTTACAATATAATGCGTTACGGGTTTTAATGCATGGTCATTTTCAGGATGCCTTCCATGGGTATTAAAAAAGTCAATCCCATTTTCTGTTTTGGCATACCATATTATAGCTTCACCATTTTTAAAAAAGGTGGTAGTATCGCAAACGTGAACCTTTTTAAGGGGTAAAATACTTTTATCTAAAGGAATTATTTTAAATTTTGCTGAATCATTGGGTAACTCGCAGTCAACATTTTCAAAGTGATCCCCTGACCACTGCATACATTGCTTCTTTTGAAATGCAAAATAATAAGTAGTTATCAAGCTAACCATCAATAATAGTATTACTATCTTTTTTTCATATTTTTTTTGATAAAAGGACTTATTGAAAAATTGTATTGTATCTGGATAAATAGTAACTTCTTCAGTTATTGCATGCCCCTCTTCAACTTCTTCACTTTCTCTGACAGGACTATTTCTTTCACTTTTTGAAAATTTCAAAAATGGTCTTGGTTGAAAATCTACCAAAATTGCAGCCAGATTTATGGCTTCAACATCCATCAAATTAGTTTCTCCTTTAAAGAATGTTTCAATGGGTCTAAATTTATCTGTTTGCCCTTTTAATTTACCGCTACAACTAGGACTAAAATCAAATCTAAAAAAAGAAGAAAAAACATTTAAATCGTTTTGATCTTTTTTTGATTTGAAAATTTCCAGGCACAAACTTCTTAGTTTGGCACGAGAAGGCTTTATAAAAATACTGGAATGCACCCCTCTTTTTTCTGTCTCATATTTTGCTTTTACTGCTATTTTATAATCTTCTAAAGTATTGTTCTCCATAAGCTGTGGTATTTTTAGGAATTGTCAGGAATGTCTAGGAATTGCAGGAATTATAGGAATTCCCAGTAAATACATGAGAAAAAGCATCTTTACTTTGCCTCAGAATTAGTTATTGTTCAATTCGCGATAAATGTACAAAACTAGTTCAATTAAAAGTGTGGCTGAACAGTGTAGTTTGTTTATCCGGGAAGTATAAATGACATTATACTGTTTTCGCCCACTTCACTTCCCAAAAGTAAAAATCAATTTTTAACGGCCAGCCCATTCAGGGTAATGATTCGATTTCAAAATCGAACGGCCAAACTTATGTCTAATTTTTAATTCTAAACCCATGAAAAAAATATTTTTAGTATCGTGTTTTATCATTGCAAGTGTAGCAATGACCTCTTGTACCAGTGATGATGTGGAAACAGCTGAAACAACCCCAAAAACGCTGAAGCAAGAATTGAGAGCTGATGCACCAGGAGATGGCTCAACTGGCCAAATTCCAGTTCCCAGACCCTAATAATAAGATAAAAATAAATTTATAACTGTTTTTAAATTATTTATGTAATTTCGGGAAATGATAACAAAAAAGTTACATTTCCCGATTTTTATTTTATTGCTGATGTTTTTTTATATCATTATGTCATGTAATGAAAAAAAGGTAAAACAGAGTGAATCTAATAATCATTCCCAATACAATACTTATTTAGATTTAGCCGAAAACTATTCCAGTAAGCAACATTATGATAGTGCTTTTTATTATTACAATAAGGCAAAATCAATTTGTAACGTACCACAAGACAATAACAAAATTATATATACACTACTCAATATAGCAATACTCCAACAAAATCAGGGCGATTATTCAGGCTGTGAAACCAGTGCAACGGAAGCAATCTCCTTTTTTGGCAAATCAACAAAATCGTATTATAAATGTGCCATTTATAATACCCTTGCAATTAATTATCAGAGATTATATGATTATGAAAATGCTGTTCATTATTATAGTGAATCGTTAAAACTAGCTGAAGATGAATTGCAAAAAATAATTCTTAAAAACAACATAGCTGTTGTCTATTTAGAACAGCAAAATTACCATAAAGCTATATTAAGTCTGTTGCCTCTATCCTTAAAAAAAGAGACACTAGAAAATACGGAAAATTATGCTCGTATTCTTGACAATTTAGGCTTTTGCTATTTCCGTCTGAAAAATTTAAAAAGTTTGCACTTTTTAAATCAGTCTTTACAAATAAGAGATTCCATTAAAGATAATATCGGATTAACTAAAAGTTATATTCATTTATCTGAATATTATAAAAGCAAAGACCCGCAACTATCCTACAGATATTCCAGGCAAGCTTACGATAAAGCCACTGAAACAAATAATGTTGACGACCGATTGAAATCTTTGACCCTTTTAATGCAAAATAGTGTAGGGACTGATTATAAGAAACATACTGAAACCTATCTCCGAATCAACGACAGTTTAACTCAGGCAAGACAAAAAGCAAAAAACCAATTTGCCAAAATCAAATATGATTCTACTGAAGAAAAGAATGAAAACCTGAAATTGAAGGCTCAAAAAACGGAAAATTTATTGCAATTGGAGCAACAAAAAAATGGCAATTATGTTTTGTCTTTTCTAATATTTATAGGATTTATATCTGCTTCCTTTGTGTTTTACTATCTAAAAAAGGAACGTCAAAAAGCTATTTACGAGAGTGAAACCCGAATGTCCAAAAAACTGCATGATGAACTAGCCAACGATGTTTATCAAACAATGACTTTTGCAGAAACGCAAGATCTGCAAGATCCAATAAAAAAAGAAACCCTTTTGGGCAATCTTGACAAAATATACGCCAGAACCCGAAACATTTCCAGAGAAAACAGTAAAATTGAAACGGGTACTAAGTTTGGGGAAGAATTAAAAGAAATGGTTTCGGCTTATTCCAGCGATCAAATCCAAGTAATTATTAGGGATAATGGTGATATCAATTGGTTAAAAATTCAACCCGAAAAGAAAATTGCTCTGCACAGAGTATTGCAAGAACTGATGGTCAACATGAAAAAACACAGTCAATGCTCATTCGCCGTTGTTAGTTTTGAATCGACTAACAAATGTATTGAAATCAATTATTCGGATAATGGAATTGGAATAGACAGTGCACTAATTTTAAAAAACGGACTACACAATGTGGAAAACCGTATTCATGCGATAAAAGGAACTATTACTTTTGACAAACAAACCAATAAGGGTTTTAAAGTAAAAATAACAATCCCTAAATAATTACTGAGTATGTTCAAAAAGGTTTTGATAGTAGATGACATCGATTTTAATGATATTGCAGCAGTTCAGGTTCTTGAAGAACTTGGAGTTCCTGAAATTGCTTTTACCAAATACTGTGATGATGCATTGTTAAAAATAAAAAAAGGCTTCAAAGACAACGAGCCTTATGATTTGCTGATTTCTGATTTGTCGTTTAAAGCCGATTATAGGGAAAATATCCTTAAGTCTGGCGAAGAATTAATAGCGTCAGTAAAACAATTGTTTCCGGAAATAAAAATCATTGCTTTTTCTATTGAGGACAAATCCTATCGCATAAAATCATTGTTTGATAAATACAGCATTAATGGTTTTGTGATGAAAGGCCGCAATAGTATTGCAGAACTTAAAAAAGCGATTGAAGTTGTTTATGACAATGACCAAAAATATTTGTCTCCGGAATTGAACTATATTCTTCAGGATAAAACCGTCAACGAAATCGATAATTACGATATTCAACTGCTCAAATACCTGTCTATAGGCGTGACCCAGGAAAATATGGAGTCCACATTTAAAAATGCCGGTATTACACCAAACAGCAAAAGCACTATCGAAAAGCGCCTCAACAAACTCAAAATTTACTTCAAGGCAAATAATCCGACACATCTTGTGGCAATAGCCAAGGACTTAGGATTGGTATGACATTAAATTAAGCCTATATCCAAAGTTTAAAATTTCACTTTTTTACGGTTTTCCGTAAAGGAGTTCGCTGCAGCAATTTTAAGTTTGCTTTATATTCCAAAATAATATGCGAGCCAATAATCAAACAAAACCTACTGCTTCAAAATACAATGTCAAAAGGAAAAACAAACTGAAAATAGTAGCTCACAAATCAAATTCATACGTTAAGCATTTATCTAGAAACAATACGTTTGTAATGTCTATTATTATAGCTACCGGGTGTATGACAAGTCTCTTCATTTTAGGGCTGACCAATTATTTTACTTCTCTAAATTGGAAAATCAGCTTTATTCCTCTTATGGTAGCTTTCTTACTCCTCTTTCTCTTGAACGCTTTGAAATATAGATTCAAAAAAATCTAGTTTATTTCTTCAGTTCAGCTAAAGCCTCGGGTGTTTTAGATAGTTGATCTACTTAGCGGGCACGGATTACAAATCCTCGATCGGGGTTTAACCGTGATTTATAGCGCTGGGTAATTGATTTGATATTAAAATAATACTAAAAAGTATAGTTTTATTTGGTAAATATGTAATTAGTTGTACTTTTGTCGCAACAGTACACACCACGCGATAGGTCTTTTTAACGAAGACACAGCGTCCCAGGGTGTGTCTTTTGCTTTATAAAGGTTTTTTTAAATTATAGTTTAACCCTGCTTTAGTTACATTTTTTTGTAGATTAGCAGGGTATATTTTTATATTATGTTTGAGAAAAAACCGACAACCATTCAGGAGCAAATAGACCAATTAATTAAAAGAGGACTAACCATAAAGGATAGAGACATAGCGGCTCACCATCTTTCACATATTAGTTATTATCGATTGGGAGAGTATTGGTATTCTATGCAGTCTGATAAGGAACAACATATTTTTAAAGAAAAAAGTAAGTTTGAAGATGTTATTGCTTTATATTGCTTTGATGGCGAACTAAAAATACTTTTGTTTGATGTTATTGAAAAAATTGAAATAAGCTTACGCACAAAACTTATTTACCATTTGTCGCATGAGATAAGTCCCTGGTGGTTCCAGAATTTTGATTTGTTTAATGATAGTAAGGCTTTAGTGAAAACCTTATCCAGTCTTGAAGAAGAACTTGAACGTACCAAAGATGACAGTATAAAGAATCATCATAGAAAACATAAGGACGATTTGCGTTTTCCTCCTGCTTGGAAATCATTAGAGCAGACTAGTTTTGGAGCTTTGTCCAAATTGTATGGAAACCTCAAACATACTGTAAGTTCTAAAGACATTATCGCCAAAGAATATGGAGCAGTCAACCACACTTACTTGCCTAGTTGGTTACAATCAATTGCTCAGATACGAAATTATTGCGCTCATCATTCTCGCTTGTGGAACAGAAATTTACCTGGGAATCCTAAATTATTGAGTGCACCACCTAACCCATGGATAGCGGATGTGCCAAAACAACATGAATTTCAGAAGCTGTACGTTCATCTTTGTTTGATGAAATATTTTTTAAATATTATACAACCCCAAAATTCATTTACGGAAAAGCTTTATGGGTTGTTTGAAAAGTATCCTAATGTTGACCCTAATGCTTTGGGAATGAAAAACAATTGGTATAATGAACCTTTATGGACTAAAGAATAAGACACAAAAACTTGTTTAAATTTTAATTACATTGTTTTACAAATCTATATTTGTTTTTCTTTTGAGAAATAATAGATTTCTCATTGCTAATTAATAAATTACTTCATTCGCAATCAGATTTTGGACAACTGACAATAGTTCGAGGCCATGAGACCTCGAAGAGTCTGGTTCAAAAAAATCTAGCCCACCATTACTTTAAATATAGAAACCATTAGCTTCTTGCAAGACTTGTTTTTCAGGAATACGTAAATATGTTTCGAAAAAAGCCTCTTTACGGATTCCCGTAAGGAATTGATTTTTATTGGGTTTAAGTTTGAATTAAATATTAATCAAATAAAAAAACCATCCATGAAGTTTCCAAAATTTATCATTAAAAAAAGTACCAACGATCAATTCTATTTTAATCTATGGTCAAAAGATGAAGCTATTGTTTTAAAAAGCGAAATGTACACTACAAAACAGAATTGCAAAAACGGAATTGAGTCCGTAAAAACAAATGCTCCATTGGACAAAAATTATGACAGAAAAATGTCTGATAACTCCAAATATTATTTTGTTCTAAAATCTCAAAATAACGGCCAAATAATTGGAACCAGTAATATGTACCCAAACGCATCGGATAGAGATACTGCAATTGAGAGCGTCAAAATTGATGCGCCAATTGCCGAAACGGAAGATTTATCTTAATTCATACAATCTATGGAACTCTCTACCCAACTGAAATCTTTGGCTGATAAAATTAATCAGCTCAAAGACAAAATTGAAACCGAAGAATCTACAAAACATGCTTTTGTGCTTCCTTTTATCAACATTCTAGGTTACGACACTTTCAATCCAACCGAAGTAGTACCAGAATTCACCGCCGATATTGGTCTCAAAAAAGGTGAGAAAGTTGATTATGCCATTATTCAAGATGGAGCTCCAATCCTGATTATCGAATGCAAGAATTGGAAGGAGAAATTATCCGTTCATAATTCGCAATTGTTTAGGTATTTCCATGTTACCAAAACTCGTTTCGCGCTTTTAACAAACGGAATTAGCTATCAGTTTTTTACCGACTTGGACGAAAAAAACAAAATGGACCCAAAGCCATTTCTGGAATTCGAAATCACCTCATTAAAAGATAATGTGATTAATGAAATAGCAAAATTTCACAAGTCCAGTTTTGATGTGAATCATATTGTAAGCAATGCCAGTGCATTAAAATACATACAGGAAATAAGAAAGCAGATTAATGATGAATTATCCAATCCATCCAATGAGTTTGCAAAATTGTTTGCCAATAAAGTCTATTCTGGGCGCTTGACCGAGAAAGTAATGGAAGAATTTAAAGATTTGGTTCAAAAAGGCTTCAATCAATTTATTAGCGACAAAATAAACGACCGCCTTAAGGCAGCTCTTACTAAAGAATCTCAACAACAAGAAGAACAAATTGAAACTTCGACAGAAGAAAGCAAAATTAATACCAGCGAAGAAGAACTTGAAGCCTATAAAATTGTAGTGGCCATTTTGAGACGGAAACTGCCAACCAGCAGAATTGTTTCTCGTGACACGCAATCCTATTTTGGAATTTTATTGGACGACAACAACAGGAAACCTTTATGCCGATTACATCTCAATGGTGGTAAAAAATATATTGGACTTTTCAATACTGATAAAACTGAAGTCCGCCAATCCATCCAAACCATTGATGATATCTATTTATTTGAGAAAGAGTTGTTGGAGACGGTGGGAGGATATGAAAAGGAATGAATCATATCTACTAGATGATGATATCTTTAATATTTATCAACATCAAACTAAATTTTAACAAAGAATAAAATATGAACGACATCATAACTAACGGAACAGAAATTAAACTAAGAATACTTTCTGAAATTAACAATGCAAGACAATGTATTTATGTAGCAATGGCCTGGTTTACAGATAGAGATATTGCAATGGCAATCATTGAAGCAAAAAATAGAAATTTAACAATTGACATTATTCTTTCTTCAAACGCTCAAAATGAAACTGTAAAATTAATGCTAAAAGGAGCAAACATAAGTGTACATGCTTTTGAAACAGGAGATGCACGCGGAATAATGCATCATAAATTTTGCCTTATAGACAACGGAATTTCCATTAACGGTTCCTATAATTATTCTATAAATGCAAGCAATAATAACGTTGAAAACATACAGGTTTCAGACGATATCAAAACATATTCTCAATTTTTGTCAGAATTTGAACGTTTAAGATATAACATTGACAACAATATAGGCGTAAATGAAATTATTCAAAGACCAGAAACAAAAATTCAACAACTTCAACCCATAAATGTTATAGACACTTTTGCACAACAATTACAAAATCTCATTTATTCGGCAGCACAAATTGACACGGAAAGCTACAAAGAGAAAGGTTATGAAAATTCAAAAGAAAACCAAGGCAGCATTGATATTTTCAGAACAGAGTATAACCGCATAAAAGAAACAATTAAAACTTATGCCACAGATGAAGGTTTGGGAAGTAAAAAAAATGTTCTAACATCTAATATTTCTAATGCTTTTGAAAGTACTAAATCAAATTTAGAAACAGAAAAACAAGAAAAAATAGCAGTTGAAAAAAGAAATTATGAATTAGAAAAACGACAAATCACAGATAAAATATCAAATTTAAAACAAGAAAAATCTATTTTAGAATCAGGTAATCAAAATACAGGCGAAAAAGGACTTTTCCAAATCAATAAGGAAATTGAGAAAAATAAACTTGAAAGAAGATCTTTAGAACAATCTTTTGTTGTAAAAAAGTTTTGGTCAATCGGTACTATTTTTATCGTGCTTGGATTAGCCATTTTTGTTTTTTATTTATCAGTATTTTTTGCTTCGGCTGTTTATAAAGTTTTTTTTGAAGGCAACGTAATTCGTGCTTCTTTGGAAGCGGGTATTAATCCTGGTATTCCGC
Organism: Flavobacterium taihuense; assembly: GCF_019351435.1. Classification (GTDB taxonomy): domain Bacteria; phylum Bacteroidota; class Bacteroidia; order Flavobacteriales; family Flavobacteriaceae; genus Flavobacterium; species Flavobacterium taihuense. Next base: position 216,553 of record NZ_JAHWYN010000008.1, on the reverse strand, counting down.
AACTTGTAGATGCTAACGCAATAATTAAAATATTCAAACAACAAGGTTCATTATTCGGATTTATTGCTGCTCTTTTCTTTCTTATTCCAATTTTATTATCCAATTTAAAAATTATTGGAAGTGAGAAAAAATGGGTAAATGATCTTTTTTTTGTGGTTGGTTTATTAGTTTTCGATATTGTAGTTTCTACAATGGTTACTTTCAATACAGACGAAATAAAATGTTTGTTAGCAGGTAAAGAATCTACACTCCAAATTTGGCAAGTTGGAAAGCATGGTGAGTTTTGGTTGATTTTTGTTTTTGGTATGTTCCCTCTAATTATTACACACTTTTTAATTGATAACATAATCAATGCTTACAAAAATTCTCAACGAGAAATTGTTGACGCTGAAAAAAACAATAAAATTCAATTTTTAGATGAAGAAATGATAGAGCTTAATGCAGAAAAAGAATCTTACACAAACAAGGTTAAAGAAAAGGATAGTACAATTGATGAAAACAACAGTAAAATTGTTAATCTGGAAACAGAAATTAATAATTTCCAAAATCAAATAGAAAATAGATATGCAGAAATGCAAAGCCAAATTAAAGCTATATTCAATGATTTTAGTGCAAAAATAATAAGCGGTAAAATCTTTACTGATGTAATTTTGGCTAGTGTTATATCCGCTTACAAATCAGGTTTTATTGAGTTTCTTCCTCAATATTATTGCGCTGATGAAGTGGGTAAAAGGGTAAAAGAAATAGAACAATCAAACAATTTAATAACTCAATAGCAAAAGTGAAAAAAAATTTAACCCTTTGTTCGGTATTTCTCTTGTTGGTTTCGTGCGTACCCCAGCCTCAAAATAAAAATCTAACATATCAAAATATTGTTATCCTTTCTGATTTATCAAGCCGTATAGCCAATAAACAACCAAAAGACATAGGTGAGATTTATAAAATAGTTCAAAATTTCAAGACAGAATGTGTTAAACCCGGAGAAAAAATTGGAGACAAATCTTGCATATCTTTTTCAACGTTTTCAGATAAAGTAGTAGCCTCTATAGATATCCAAAAAATTAAAAGCCTAGAAGAAAAACAACGTTTTATAAACTCAACAAAAGAATATAAGAACAGCGGATTCGTGCAGAAAATTAACGATTTTGAACAGAAAGTAAAAAGCGAGTATTCAAACACAAGAAATCAGGGGCTTGACTTAATAAGTATCTTGATAGAAAAAATTGAAAACGAACCAATTATTAAAAAAGATACTCTTTATACAGATACCATAGATACAACATTCGTTAAATACGATAACCATATTTATATTTTCACAGACGGTTATTTAGAATATCTAAACAAAAATGCGAATAATCAATTCTATTTTGGAAGTTCTGAAATAGACAAAATAAGACAGTTTTGTAAAGCTAATAATGTAGATATAACAAATGCACTGGAAATTAATAGTTCATTATGTCTTCCTTCTAATAAAAGTAATAAGAATAAATACATCAACCTTCACATATTAGAAACACAGGAACGAGATAAAAATGATAAACTACAGACTTACAAGTATCCCAAAGGACAGAGGGATAATGAAATCCTTGAAGCAGTTTGGCGAAAATGGGCAAAAGAAAGTGGGTTCAAAAGTTTAGAATGGAAAAAGTATTAATGCCACTAAATAACACAAAACATTCTTATTACTTGCCAATCGAGCAGAATGTAAAGTCTTTATATATACATTCCTTATGGTTTCCCGTAAGGATTTCAACTATAATCCTTCTACATTTTAAATAAAATTAGCATGAATAAAAAATCACTTTTTATATTATTTTCGTTTTGGCTACTAACTTCCTGCAAAAAAGAGCAGCCAAAAATACAGCCCCAAACGCTCTATAAAGAAGTTGCTACTGTGGATGATCGAAAAACGATTACTCCCGAAGAAGCAAAAACGTATCATAATGATACCCATCGTCAATATGAGTACCGCACTGGTAAACCAGGTCATTATGAGTATAATTATGATGTAAGTGGCACTAATGCTATTGGAGATTCCGTGTCTGGGAACATCAATATTCAAGGAAAATATGGAGCTGGCATACTAATTGATATGGCTGGGGGAGAAATTGAGATCACAGCAGAATGGATTGATTATGGCAAACTAAAAGGGGTTGACAAGGAAGGGAATGAATACCATCTAGAAGTGAATTAATTCTAGTAACGCCAAAATAATTTAAATGAAAGCTACTATAATCCTACTTTTTATTTTTCTCACTTCTTTTCATCCTGCCGAAACTAAAGTATACATCTGTGGGCCAACGGTAGCAAAGAAATATCATTATACTGAAACTTGTCGGGGATTGGTTGCCTGCAAACATGAAATAGTAAAAACATCACTTTCTCAAGCGCAAAGCTACGGGCTAACATTATGTGGATGGGAAGATTGATTGTGGTAATTGATCAAAATGCTTTATTTATGATGATGTATGTTGAAAATAACATATGCAAAACACTTTTAAGCATGGGTATAATTAACAAAACCCACTTTTGATTATTACAAAAGTGGGCATGGTTATAATAATCTATTTTTTTATTATTTGTAAGTTATAGTCGCGAGCTGGGCGATAACGTTAGCCAGGATAATATTATAAATTCGTTTTAGCTCCTTCAAGTAAAGACAACAGTTTAGGCAAATCATCTATATCCAAAAACACATATGATTTTCCGTCATATCGCTCAAGTTTCATATAAACATCCCATGAAGTTTTTTTTGAAAAACAACCAGCTTCAAATCCGCTTCTACTTTTAAATGAAACTTCGGTATAGCTTGTTGCGGTGGTGGGTATTACTTTTTCTTGAATAAGTTTGAGAGATTTTATAAGTCCGTCGATTTCGTCCGCATCTAAAAGTGCAAGTTTTGTATCACTTGAGTATGTACTGACATAACTATACTCAAATCTTACTGCTGAAGTTTTTTGATTACTTACTAAATCTGTGAACTTAGCTATTTGAATTTTACATTTTTTTAAATCGCCTACATCAATAAATTCTTTTTGAATGAGTGTTCCAGATTTATCAGAAAATTTTTCTGCATTACTTCTTTCTTTCTCTTTTTCAACTTGAGCAATAGAATTAAATGTTAGTAAAAGACAAATTGATGCCATAAGGATTTTGATTGGTTTCATATTTTTTGTTGATTGGTTACGTTTTTTTTGTTGATATAGTTTAAAAATGAACTTGTCAAAATGTATATTTTTTCCAAGGAATTTGAGATATACCGACTGTTTATATTTCTCAAATCATTATTGTTTAAGCCAAGTTTTTTAAGGTGATCTTCGACATTTAGTTGGATTTAATAAAATAGAAACCACTCTTACGAGTGGCTTAATTTACAATCCGACAAATTCACTCGCTTTTACTGCGACAGCTTTTTCAAGTGTAACTTTTAAATCGGCACAAATTTTTTTCATATCAGCCATTGCCTGATCAGAAGACTTCGTTTTATGCCATAAAGTTGTGTTTGGCAGATAATGATTTTTACCATCTTGAGGAAAATAATCATAATAACTTAAGGCTTGCAAAGCCACTTTAACTTCTGGATTTTTAGCACTAACGTCGTACGATATTAATACATTGCCTACAGTTGTTCCCATATTATTGATTTTAGAATTAGCTGTAAATAAACAACTAATTTTCAACCATTTTTTACGGTAATCCGTAAGGTTCAGAGATTACATTGAAAATATTTTACTAATCAGTTTATTTTATTTATCAGTGTGAACTATTTCATAAATGGATGTTTATTAAAGGCCACTAGCGTCACGGTACTACAGCAGGTTTGGGCTTAAATTAAACCCACTATTTGGATTTGCCAAATAGCGCAAATACAATACCAATTTTCCATTAACCTAATTGCTCAAATCTGTTGTAGTAGCGGGAACATTCTGAAAGAATTCTCAGAAAAGTCAGGAGACTTTTATTATACTTAAGGCTTTCATGGTATATTTAAAAAAAATGGAAAGTCATGAGACATTTGCACAGCTTAGGGATTAACACTTCTGCAGCGGCGCAATTTTTGTGATAAGTAATTAGTGTAGTATAAATCTTGCAATATGAATAATTTTCTGTTGATTTTTTATTTGAATGTATTATGGTTTCCCGTAATGAAATGATTAATTTGTTAATGATATTTGTGATTGTATATTGACTTTATGGCAAACTATACAAAAGAAATAATTTAATTTAAAACAAGTATTATGGAAAACATTCATGCAATTAAACCAGGTCCAAAACCCAAAACGCCAGATGGAACACCAGATGAAAGAAGACGTGTAACACCTCCAAATCAGCCTAGATATCCTGATTTAAAACCACATATTCATAAGCCAAAAGATTGAGAAAATCTTAGAGAAGCCATTCTATAAAGGAGTGGCTTTTGTTTTACAGCTTTTCTTCAAACATATCGAAACACTAAAGCTCTGTTAATGCACTAAACTTAATTCATAAAATTTCTTCGAAATCAGGACTTTTGATGCTATTAGAAAAGGTGCAGATTGAAAAGTTACAAAGAGGACTATCCAATATATTTCCAGTAAATCGAAATATGAATATTTAGATGGTAGAGAGTTGATATTTTAACCTATAATTTATTTTGAGATTAAATTACGGTTTCCCGTAAAGAAATTACAATGATTTGTATTACTATTGTCTTTGAAGAATTTTCTTGTTTAAAAGAGGTAGTTTTTAGCTTGAAAATAAACTTTTTTTCTATCTTTAAACCAGATTAACAGCGTAAGCCCATTTAATGCTCAACCAAAACCCCGAACAAATCGCCAGAGACCATATCGACAAACAGTTGATTGCTTGCGGGTGGATTATACAGGACAAAAAAAGAATCAACTTAGCCGCTGGTTTGGGAATCGCCATTCGGGAATACCAAACAGATATTGGTCCAGCGGATTACGTTTTGTTTGTTGATAAAAACGCGGTAGGGATTATTGAAGCCAAACGCGAAGAAGAGGGCATTCACTTAACTTCTGTTGAAGAGCAATCCTCTCAGTATGCTAACGCAAAACTCCGTCTATTAAACAACGACCCATTACCTTTTGTGTATGAAAGCACAGGTGAAGTCACTCGATTTACCGATTATAGAGATCCTAAACCACGTTCCCGGAATGTATTTACCTTTCACCGTCCAGAAATTTTCTTGCAATGGTCGAAAGAAGCCAAAACACTTCGAGCTCGTTTACATGACATTCCTGTTTTGCCAGTTGATGGTTTGCGGGATTGTCAAATTACCGCTATTACCAATCTTGAAAAATCATTCAAGGAGCAAAAACCAAAAGCCTTAATTCAAATGGCAACGGGTTCTGGTAAAACTTTCACGGCGATTTCTTTTGTGTATCGCTTACTGAAATATGCCAAAGCCAAACGCATTCTTTTTTTGGTTGATACCAAAAATTTAGGGGAACAGGCCGAAGGTGAATTCCGTTCCTACACCGCCAGTGAAGATAACCGTTTGTTTACTGAATTGTATGGCGTAACCCGTTTGAGCAGTTCCTTTATTCCGAATGACAGTCAAGTGTATATCAGTACGATTCAACGGATGTATTCTATTTTAAAAGACACGGACTTAGACGAAAGTGCCGAGGAAGAAAATCCGAACGAAAGAACTTTCGAAACCAAAACGGCCGTTCCTGTTGGTTACAACGAAAAAGTGCCTATTGAGTTCTTTGACTTTGTAGTGATTGACGAATGCCACCGTAGTATTTACAATTTGTGGAAACAAGTTTTGGACTATTTTGATGTCTTTCAAATTGGACTAACCGCAACACCAGATAATCGAACCTTTGGTTATTTCAACCAAAACTTGGTTTGTGATTATGGTTATGAAAAAGCCTTGATTGATGGTGTTTTAGTACCCTACAATGTGTTTACCGTTGAAACCCAAATTACCAAAGAAGGTAGCGTCATCAAACTGGGCGAAAAAGTAGACAAACGAAAACGACTCACCCGCAAGAAATTCTGGGAATCTTTGGATGAAGACGAAGTCTACAGCGGCAAACAATTGGACAATGATATTGTAAACCCAAGTACGATTCGTACCATAATTAGGGCAGTCAAAGATAATTTGCCCGCCATGTTCCCCGATCGTATGGATGAAAAGGGAATTTTCGAAGTGCCAAAACTATTGGTATTTGCCAAAACCGATTCCCACGCCGAAGACATTATCGAAATGGTACGTGAGGAATTTGGAGAAGAAAATAAATTCTGCAAAAAGATAACCTACAAGAGTGACGAAGACCCAAAATCGGTCTTGCAGCAATTTCGTAACGATTATTACCCACGTATTGCGGTAACGGTGGACATGATTGCGACGGGTACCGATATTCGCCCGCTCGAAGTATTGTTGTTTATGCGCGATGTAAAAAGTCGTTCGTATTACGAACAAATGAAAGGCCGTGGGACCAGAACCTGTTCTGTGGAAGAATTGAAAGCCAAAGGAACACCTTCGGCAAAATTTAGCAAAGACCATTTTGTGATTATTGATGCCATTGGTGTCGAGAATTCTCAAAAAACCGATAGCCGACCGCTCGAAAAAGCGCCTGGCGTTTCCTTGAAGGATGTTTTGGCCAATGTGGCGATGGGAAACACCTCCGAAGACATGTTGACTACCCTTGCCAATCGTTTGATTCGTTTGGAACGTCAACTTTCTGAAAAAGACAAACTCAAGTTTGCCGAACAAGCCAATGGTTTTACGATCCATCATATTGTAAAGCAATTGTTAAACGCCTATGATCCTGATTCTATTGAAAAAGTAGAAAAGACAACCAAAGGCGCTATGCGGGGATTTCCTCCTATAGAGATTGATGCGGCTATAGCCAAAGGAAAACAGCAGTTAATAGAAGATGCCGTTGCCGTTTTTCACAATCCTGATTTGCGTGATTTTATTGTGGATATCCGCAAGCAATACGACCAGATTATTGATGTGGTTAATATGGATGCCATTACCAAAATAGGGTGGGTAAAAGACCATGCCGAACAAGCCAAAGTGGTAATCACTGATTTCAAAGCTTGGATACAGTTGCACAAAGACGAGATTACGGCTTTACAAATTTTTTATACTCAAGATTATAAAAACAGAAGCTTGACTTATAAAATGATTAAAGACCTTTACGAATTGTTGTTGATTGAAAAACCAGCCATTAAGTTGCCTGTTTTATGGGATGCTTACGCCACTCAAGAAGATACCGAAGCCGAAGGAAAACGGATACAGCGCATGCCAAGAACCGAAAAACCCAAACAAGAATTGGTTTTATTGGTTTCATTATTGCGAAAAGCCATAGGAACTGACGAATGGCTAACGGGTTATGATAAAACGGTAGACCGTAATTTTCAAGAATGGGTGTTCAAGAAACAAGCAGGAACTTTAAAGTTTACCGAAGCCCAAATGCAATGGCTGCGCATGATGAAAGACTATGTAGCCAATAGTTTTAGTATAGAGAAAGACGATTTTGATTTAAGTCCATTCAATGCCGAAGGCGGATTGAGTAAAATGTGGCAGTTGTTTGGCGATCAAACGGATGCTATAATTAATGAATTAAACGAAGTTTTAGCGGCTTAAAAATTTATTATTATGAAGTTAGAAAATCCAATGCCAAAAATAAAATTTGGAATCGATTATTTTATTCAAGAACAATTGAATATGCAAAATTGGACCAATGATTTATTGCTGGAAGAATTAGATCTATCAAAAGAAGAGTTTGATAAAGTTTTAGAAAGCAAAGAACCAATCACAGAAGAATTTGCAAATAAGCTCTCTATGCTTTTTTCAACATCTGCTAAATATTGGATAAATATTGATAGGAATTATAAAAAATGGTTAACAATTTCAGCTAATTTTTAGTTGAATTAAAAGAGGTATTAGCGACTTAAAAGTATAATTTTGTATCAACTTTAAATATAGAAATGTTCGAAAATCATTTACAACTGGGCAATGGAGTTTTTACTACGCAAGAGATTGCGCAGATTCTACGTGTGCCTTATTACAAAGTTAGCAAGTGGATCACTCAATATTGGGATGGAGAATTAGGAAAATGCTATGAACACCAATATTCTTGGTCAGTTGGAAACACACGTGCTGTAGGTTTTCATACACTTATCGAGTTTTATGTAATGATGCAATTTACACTAGCAGGAGTAAAAACTAAAGCAGTTTTAAAAGCACACAAAGAACTAGGTGAGCATTTTAGAACTAATTTTCCTTTTGCTAAAAAAGAAGTGTTAGACAATATTTCTACAGATGGTTTGAGAGTATATTTTAAAGTTGATGGAGTAAATATTACTCTTGACGGAAGTAAACAATTCAATTTAGACATTATTAAACTATTCTTTAAAAATCTAGATTTTGATAATGATATGTTGGCTTCTCGTTTTTGGCCAATGGGCAAGAACCATAAAGTTGTTTGTGATCCTCATAGAAAGTTTGGACAACCTGTTTTAGACGGAACAAGTATTCAATCAGAGGCTATTTATAGAATGTATCTTGCTAAAGAACCTATTTCTTTTATTGCTTCTATATATGAACTCCCATTAAAGTCGGTTAAAGATGCCATAGCTTTTCATAAAAATGCAGCTTAATGGTTAGAAAATACAAAATCTATATCGACGAAAATATGCCAAGTCAATTGGCTCGTGGTTTACATGCTTTACAACAACCTCAAAATGCAAAAGATGGTTTCGAGATAGAAGTACTTTCTATCAAAGAAGTTTTTGGACAAGGCGCACAAGACGAAGATTGGATACCAAAAGTAGGTGCCGAAAACGGAATTGTAATCACACAAGATTTTAATATTCAATTACAAAAACACCAAAGAGAGTTGTATAAAGAATCTGGCGTGGGTATTTTCTTCCTCAGCACCCCTTCTAAAAGTGGTTTCCAGTATTGGGATTTTGTAAAGAAACTAATCAATGAATGGGACGATATAAAAAAAATAGTAAGGAAGAACAAAACTCCATTTGCCTATCGAGCATCATCTAAAAAGAGTTTTGAAAGAGTGGAGTAAGTTTTATCGAAACAATTAAATCGCTCTTTTTTACCGCAATATTTTATTTGACGGTTATTTGACTGGGTTTAATTTTTAAAACCAAAAAGAGTCTTAAACTCCTTATTTTATTGAGTTTTTTTATTTGACTGTAACTCAAAATTATTAACAATTTGACATTAATGACACATAATAATAAATTACCAAAGGATTGGAAATGGGTTTCACTTTCTAAAGTAGCAAAATTTCATCAAGGATATGGTTTTCCAAAAGATTTACAAGGAAATAAAGTTGGGGAATATCCATTTTACAAAGTTGGAGATATTTCAAAAAATGTAAAAGCTGGAAATAGATTGTTAGAATTGTGTGATAATTTTATTGATGAAAATATTTTATTAAAGTTAAAAGCAAAGCCATATCCAATTAATACAATTGTATTTGCCAAAATAGGTGAAGGTTTGAAATTAAACAGAAGAGCAATTGTTAAAAAGCCTAGTATAGTTGATAATAATGCGATGGGGCTAAAGGCGATTGATAATCTTTGTGAAGATTTATTTTTATATCATTTTTTTAATACAGTTAAATTAGAAGATTATTCAAAGGCTACCACAGTTCCATCTGTTAGAAAATCTGAAATTGAAGAAATACAATTTCCACTTCCCCCACTCGAAACTCAACAAGCCATCGTCTCCAAAATAGAAGAACTGTTTAGCGAGTTAGACAAAGGCATTGAGGATTTAAAAACCGCACAACTGCAACTCAAAACCTATAGACAATCTGTGTTGAAATATGCTTTTGAAGGAAAATTGACGAATGAGAAAGTGAAGGATGGAGTTTTGCCGAAGGGATGGGAGAAAGTAACCATTGGAGATGTGTGTTATAATGTGGAATATGGTTCGGGAACAAAATCTAAAAAAGAAGGTAAAGTTCCAGTATTAAGAATGGGAAATATTCAAAATGGAATATTTGATTGGAATGATTTAGTATATTCAGATGATGATTTAGAAATTAAAAAGTACTTATTAAAAAAGAATGATGTCCTTTTTAACAGAACAAATAGTGCTGAATTAGTTGGAAAAACTGCAATTTATAAAGGAGAAAGACCTGCAATATTTGCGGGTTACTTAATTAGAATAAACAGAATTGAGGAGTTGATTGATGCTGCATTTATCACTTATTATTTAAATTCTAAAGAAGCTAAAAAATATGGAAATTCTGTTAGGAGTTTTGGTGTTAATCAATCAAATATAAATGGTACAAAACTAAAAACTTACCCATTATTACTTCCTCCACTAAAAGAACAAAATCGAATCGTCCAAGAAATAGAAAGCCGTTTAAGTGTTGCGGATAAAATGGAGGAAAGTATTACACAAAGTTTATTACAAGCCGAGGCATTGAGGCAGAGTATATTGAAAAAGGCTTTTAGTGGGGAGTTGATTTAAAAGATAAAAATATGGCAATACCAAATAACATTGAAAGAGAACACATTCTTGCAGCTATTTCTGAAATCAGCAGAGAAGGCATCAGAGCAGGTAGAGAGGGGCAGAGATATTTTTTAGTTGACGATAAGGGTATCAATTACCCCTTAAAATATATAATTTCAATTGCAAATAAATATGCTAACGGAGAAGAGCTAGACCCAAATCCAAATAATTTTAACACCTACTCTGCTTGGAATCATTTAGCTGACTTAAAGTTTAAATTAATAGATATTCAAGAAGATAAGGTCACAAAAAATAATGGTTTCAAACTGATTCGTTTAGAATTATATAATAATAGTTTAGTTTGCAAAAACTCATCAATAATTTACGATTTTATTGATGATAAAGATGATCAGGATAAAATTTACTCAACTGTCATTATTGGCTCTAATGGTACTGGGAAAAGCAACTTATTTAGAATTATAATTTTACTTTTTAAAGACATCTATGACAATAAAGAACTTAACCCAAGATCATATGGCGTAGATGGAAAATATAAATTAGAATATTCAATTGATGAGAACATATACACATATTCAAATTTTGTAGACATAGGTGAAGTAAAATTTAAAAATACTTCTCAAATATATAGAAATTCTGAACTTATCCCTTTTGAGGAGGCTGAACTTCCTTCCTTTATTGTTGCAAATTCTATTATGCTAACTGATAAATATCCATTTATTAGAGATAGTGATACTTTTCCTTTTTATAAATATTTGGGAGTTAGAAATATTGCTCAAGCTGCAAGTACTAGGTCATATGTTAGAAAAACTGTTGAGTTTATTGTAACCCAAATAAATTCAGATGTCTTCAAAAAAGGAATCGCTAAAACTGGAGATTTTTTAGGTATTAGTAAATCAATTGATATATTATTTTATACTTTAAACACTCCACTTTTTTTTAGAGGAGAATTAGATGTTAAGCAATTTGAAAACTACTTTAATGATATTCAAATCAAATATAAAGACAGTGAAAGAATACCTCCATTTAAATTAAATCATTATTTAAGTATATCAAAAGACGAAATCTTATTGAACAAAATTATTTCATTTTGCAACAACCTCTACAGCAAAAATAAACTAGAAAAAAAGCAAGACAGAAGTTCTGCAAGAAAAATAAAATATAATATTGTTGATGAAAATGATTATATTAATTTAAAAGAAAATTATGAATTATTAGACCATTTAAGAAAATTAGGAATCCTTTCTGCTCCTGAAATCAATTTAAATAAGGGAGATGAATATAATCTCACCGAAAGTAGTTCTGGTGAATATCACTTCTTTTCATCAATGATTGGATTATTAGCCACAATTAAACCAAATAGTTTAATATTCATTGATGAACCTGAAATTAGTTTACATCCAAATTGGCAAATGAAATATTTATCTTTTTTGAGAGAATTATTTTCAGAACCCGAATTTGCAACATCTCATATTATTTTAGCAACACATTCGCATTTTTTAATTTCAGATTTAAGAGGCGAAAATTCAAAAATAATAGGATTAAAAAAAGAAGGCAATGATAATGTTATTGTAGACTTACCTAAGGATATAAATACTTTTGGTTGGACCTCAGAAGAGGTTTTGTATAGGATATTTAGTTTGAGAACAACAAGAAATCACTATTTTGAATATGATATTACATTATTAGCATCATTAATACAAGAAAAATCAAATGACAAAGAAAAAATTATTGAAATTATCAATAAGTTAAAAAAACATGAATTTAGTAAAAATGATCCTTTAACTTATTTAATAAATGAAGGTGTAAAATTGATAAATTAGTAGAACATGATAAATATAGATATTAAGTCTGTGTACAATTATACAAATGCTGAAAAAAATCAATTGAAAAGATTAAGAAGCAAATATGGTAGGAAATACCAAAAATTATTTGGTTCAAGTAAAAAAAGAGTATGGTACGATGGTGAGCAATGTAGTTTAAGAATAAAACATAATGTTGTTAAATCATTATTAGCATCTAGTAAATTTAAGTGTGTATACTGTGGCAAAAGGCTTATACGAAGTGGAAAACCTGTAGATCATTTTTTACCAAATTCAATATATCCAAATCAATCTTTTCATCCATTAAATCTTTTGCCTTCATGTGATTTTTGCAACTCTACTTTAAAAAAAGCATTTGATCCATTAGTAGTCTATTCAAAAAAATATTCAAAAAATATTTTTAGCATCGTACATCCAATAATAGAAGATGTAGACCAACACATCTTCTATACTAACAATGATAGAACTATCCTTGATATTAAAAGATGCACAATTGAAGGATTAACATCAATAGAAATCTTTAGATTACATACATTTGAAATGCAAATGCAAAGAATAAATCAACATATAATTGACACAATAAACCCACTAACTAATGATGAATTAATAAGATTAGTGAATGAATGTGCAACTTATCAAATTAACCAATAAAATGAGCAAAGAAAAATCAGCAAGCACCTCAAGTATAGTTTCCAAAGTATGGGCCTTTTGTCAAACTCTGAGAGATGATGGTGTGGGCTATGGTGACTACTTGGAGCAATTAACGTATTTGTTGTTCCTGAAAATGGCTGATGAATACAGCAAGCCGCCACACAATAGAGAAATGCCCATTCCTGGAGAGTTTGCGTGGGAAACCCTGACCACCAAAAGCGGTACAGAACTAGAAACTCATTACAACATTATGTTGCGCGAATTGGCCAAAGAAAAAGGCATCTTGGGTCAAATTTTTGTCAAAAGCCAAAACAAAATACAAGACCCCGCCAAGTTGTATAAACTCATTGCCCTTATCAATGCCGAGAACTGGATCTTGATGGGCGTGAAAGACAAAGGTGATATCTATGAGGGTTTGCTCGAAAAGAATGCCGAGGACACCAAGAGTGGGGCAGGGCAATACTTCACTCCCCGTCCCTTGATCAAAGCAATGGTGGAATGTTTGCGTCCGGAACCCTTGAAAACTATTGCAGATCCAGCTTGTGGTACGGGAGGATTTTTCCTTGCCGCTTATGACTGGATTGTTGAGCATAGAAGTTTAGATAAAGAGGCTAATAAATTCTTGAAATACGAAACGTTTTTCGGGAATGAGATTGTGGCCAGTACCAGACGTTTGGCACTAATGAATTTGTTCTTGCACAACATTGGTGATATTGATTCGGATAACTTTATTTCTCCTAATGATTCGCTGATTACGGATTCTGGGACACGTTATGATTATATTTTGGCCAATCCGCCTTTTGGTAAAAAAAGCAGCATGACCTTTACCAATCAAGATGGCGAACAAGAGAAAGAAGATTTGACCTATAACCGTCAGGATTTTTGGGTCACTACTAGTAACAAGCAATTGAACTTTGTACAGCACATCCGCACGATGCTGAAAACAACCGGAATGGCAGCCGTGGTGTTACCCGATAATGTTTTGTTTGAAGGTGGAGTAGGTGAAACAGTGCGTAAAAAGTTATTAGAAACTACAGACTTACATACAATTCTTCGTCTGCCAACCGGTATTTTCTATGCCAATGGTGTAAAAGCCAACGTATTGTTTTTTGACGGAAAACCATCCAGCAAAGACGTTTGGACCAAAGAAACTTGGGTGTACGATTACAGGACTAATGTGCACCATACTTTAAAGAAAAACCCATTAAAACTAAGTGATTTAAAAGATTTCATAAAGCTCTACAATCCAGAGAACAGACACAAACGCAAGGAAACGTATGATGCAACGACCAACCCAGAAGGGCGTTGGAGAAAGTTTACCTACGATGAAATCATTGCCAGAGATAAAACAAGTCTGGACATCACTTGGCTTAAAGACAAATCCCTAGCCGATTTGGACAATCTACCGGATCCAGATGTTTTGGCATTAGAAATTGTGGAGAATATAGAGGCGAGTTTGGATAGTTTTAGAGCAATTATTGCCAGTTTGAAATAGTAAAATTTGACATAATAATTTATAAAATATAGTTTATGGTTTTTATACCCGTAATGGAAATTTCAGGTAAAATAATGACGTTGATAGAAGATGCAGAAAAGGAATTAATAATTGTATCTCCTTATGTTGATATAAAAAATTGGGATAAATTAAAAAGATGTTTAAAAAATGCAATTGAAAGAAAAGTAGAAATTACTTTTTATGTTAGGGAAAATGTCAAACAAGATTTAGAACCTATAAGGCAATTGAATGTTAAAATAGTTTTTGTTAAAGACTTGCATGCCAAAATTTATTTGAATGACACCTATGGGATTGTATCTTCTCAAAATTTATATCAATATTCAGATATAAATTCTATTGATTTTGCCTACAGTACAGAAATAGATAAAGAACGAAATCAATTAGTTAAATTAATAGATAAGTATTTAAAGAACTCAAAATTTATTGGAGAAAATATTTTAGAGACAAAAACGGAAGTTGAAAAAGAGCTTTTAAGCGACGTTATGATTGAAAATGAAGAAATGAAAAAAAACATTTTTCCTTTAAACGAAATAGATTTAGAAAAAATTAAAGAATGGTTTCAGGAAAAATTTCCTGAAATTAAAATAAATAGTTCTAAACAATATGTTTATTGCAAAAGTTTATTTCCCTTTGGAGATGTTATGTTCAGAGAAGGATTTGAGATTCGATTTTTTTTTAATGTAGAAAATAATGATCGATTTATTAAAATTATACAAGGACTTAATTTTGAAAACAATAATTATAGATATGAGAAAATATTAGCAACCAAAAAGTCTCAGTCTCCAGTCTTACTTTTTATCCCTCAAGAAGTAACTGATGTTCAAAAATTGGTATTTGATTATGTTTTTATGGCCAAAACAATTTTAGATAAAACGAGAAATATTAAGATTCAAAATATGTTTTACTAGTAAAGTAAATAGCAAACTGCCTAAAAAAGATACCTAATCAGTATTTTTTTTTTACATCTTTTATTCCAACTATCATTATGATACCTATTCTTCAAATACTCATAAAATTCGCCTCTTAGATAAAGTCCCACAAACCATACCACAATTAAACCTATAATTTCATACCATTCCATATTTTGAATCTTTTAAGTAAAGCTCAAAATATGTGTTTTTATTTTTTATTTAGGATGCAATTCGGGAATTTAAATATGCAATAATGGAGTATTGTAAAAAAACAAAAAAGATGCCTAGACTAGACATCTTATATATCATCAATTGTAAATAGATCTTTAATCGAAACATTAAGTCCTTTAGAAATCATTAACAGTGTTTCTAATTTTGGGTTTGTTACACCCCTTTCTAATTCTCCGATTGTTTTTTTTGCAACATTAGATATATAACCTAATTCTTCTTGAGAAATAGGTTTCCCGGTATCAGGATTTATAATCCTTTGTCGAAGCACTTGAATTCTAATTCCTAGTGCTTCCTTTTCTGCTATAAAATTATCGTTAATCATAAAAGTAAATTTCATTTTTAAAAAAGAAAATAACAGACACCTGTAGGTTACTTTTGAAATAATTTTATATATTTGTATTACAAATACATCATAAGATGTATTTTTGCGATTCTTCATATAAAAAATATTTGAAGCATTCGCTTTGAATCTCGTTATCGAAAACTGGCGTTTAAATAACCACGAGATGATAAGTACGATGCTCACGTCACTGGCGTGGGCTCACTTATTCGTGGTAAGGTACCGCCAGTACCCCGGTAACGATATAAGCTGAGTTCCATGCCTTTTTTTATGCCTATTATTTAGGTAAAAACTCCAGCTTTTATTCTTAGCGTTATTACTTCATTTATAAGTTTCGCAATTCCTTATTTTATCATTGATTCAAAAACTAATGCTAATCAATATCGTTGCCTATGATATAAAACGTAATATCTTTTTATTTAATGCCTGTGCTGATTCTTTATTTTGAATTAGTGGTTTCGGTGCAGGCTTTTTTAAGGGGCTGTGGGCAGAAGGCAGTGAGCAGAAGGCAGTGAGCAGAAGGCAGTGAGCAGAAGGCAGAAGGCAGAAGGCAGAGCAAAGAATAAAGAAGCAAGAACAAAGAAAAAAAGCTTCAATCTTTGTCGACCTAGCAACTGAGATCCTTCCTCCGTCAGGATGACAATATTGGGGAAAACAGACTGCAGATGGCAGAACAAAGAATTAAGAAAACTGATATAACAATTAAAAAAATATGCCTATGATATAACCAACGATATAATAAAGAAAGGCCCTCTAACCGTCTGGACAACATATAGAGGACCGATAGCTAAATAAACTAACGTTTCACTTAACCAACCCAATATTATGAATAATTTTTCATTATCCAGGGGTGGAAGGGCTTTTTGTTTCCTGTTTTTTATGGGAGCGATGCTGTCTTTTTCGCCTGTTCAAGCCAATAATTCCAGTAGGCAAAGCCTTGTCAATACACAACAACATCAGGTACAGGGAACTGTGACCGATGGGAGTAATCCCTTAGCGGGAGTCAGTATTTCGATACAGGGGAAATCCAATGTTGTCACTGCCACGGATTATAGTGGTCGTTATACTCTTTCTGTCGCTCCACAGGATGTTTTGGTTTTTGCCTATGTAGGGTATAGAACGCAAACGGTTTATGTGCAAGGACGCACTACCATTAATATTAGCCTACAGGAAAACACTACCCAATTGCAGGAAGTGAAGATCAATGCGGGATACTATTCCGTAAAGAATAGTGAACGCACCGGAAGTATCTCTAAAATTACCGCCAAGGACATCGAGAAACAACCCGTGACCAATGTGCTTGCCACGATGCAGGGCAGGATGGCGGGGGTTAATATTACCCAAAACTCAGGAGTACCGGGAAGCGGATTTGAGATCCAGATTCGGGGGCAGAACAGCTTGCGTGCCGATGGGAACCAACCGCTGTATATTATTGACGGTGTTCCCTATGCCTCGGACGCTATAGGGAGTTTTTATACTTCGAGTACCACACCACGGCAAACGAGTCCGATAAACAGTATTAATCCCGGTGACATTGAAAGTCTCGAGGTGCTTAAAGATGCGGATGCCACCGCCATTTATGGTTCTCGCGGTGCGAATGGTGTGGTGCTGATCACCACTAAAAGAGGAAAGGAGGGGACTACTCGTTTTAGTGCCACTGTTTCGAGTGGTTTTGGGCAGGTGACCCGTTTTATGGATTTGATGCATACCCCTGAGTATTTACAAATGCGCAGGGAAGCCTATGCCAATGACGGGATTACGGACTATCCTGCGGATGCCTATGATGTAAATGGTAGATGGGATCCCAATCGTGAAACAGACTGGCAAAAGGCACTTATAGGAGGTACCTCGAGTTATACCACAGTGCAGTCCTCCCTGTCTGGAGGTTCGGCGCAGACGCAATTCTTGTTGAGTGGTAATTACAGTAAAGAAACAACGGTTTTTCCGGGTGATTTTGAATACGTAAAAGGCAATATGCATGTGAATTTGAATCATGCCTCGGAGAATAAAAAGTTCCGAATTAATTTTACGGGTGGCTATACAGCGCAGGATAATTTTCTGCCCCCAACCGATTTTACCCGAGAGGCGCTTACTATTGCCCCCAATGCCCCAGCGCTTTATGATGCTAACGGAAATGTGAACTGGGAGGATAATACGTTTAATAATCCGCTGGGGAGTTTAGCGGGAAAATTTAGAAGCCTGACGGATGACCTGATTGCCAATTCGGTTTTATCCTATGAATGGGTTGAAGGATTGGTGTTAAAGTCGAGTTTTGGCTACAGTGATCTGCGGCATGATGAAACCAATACACAACCCTCGACGATGTACAATCCCGCTTATGGATTGGGCAGTGAAGCCTCGCTTATTTTTGAGAATAAAACCAATAGACAATCGTGGATTGTGGAACCACAGATTTCGTGGAACCGAAAGATGGGCAGCGGAAAAATGGAGACATTGGTCGGGAGTACTTTTCAAGAGCAGACCAGCGACCAACTGGTGACTATGGGGTCTGGATTTTCCAGTAACAGCCAGATGGATAATCCGGGCTCAGCGGCTCATTATGCTATCCAGAGCAGTAATCAAACCGTTTACAAATACCAAGCTTTTTTTGGTCGTGTCAATTTTAACTGGCTGGAACGGTATATCGTGAATGTTACGGGACGGCGGGATGGCTCGAGCCGTTTTGGTCCCGGGAAGCAGTTTGCCACTTTTGGTGCGCTGGGTGCTGCGTGGCTTTTTGGGAATGAAGCTTTTATGAAGAATCATGTTGGATTCCTAAGTTTTGGAAAACTCAGAGGTAGTTATGGAACGACGGGAAATGACCAGATTGGGGATTACCAATATCTGGATACGTATACGAGTTCAGGAAATAACTACCAAGGCATTAGTGGACTTAGTCCCTCACGATTGTTTAATCCGAATTTTGGATGGGAGACCAATACGAAATTAGAATTAGCGTTGGAGACTGGTTTTTTGGAGGATCGTATTTTTACTACATTGGGTTGGTATCGCAACCGCTCTTCGAGCCAGCTTGTTGGGATTCCGTTGCCGGGTACGACAGGGTTTACGTCATTGCAGGCGAACCTTGATGCTACCGTACAAAATACGG
This sequence comes from Flavobacterium taihuense, assembly GCF_019351435.1. Classification (GTDB taxonomy): domain Bacteria; phylum Bacteroidota; class Bacteroidia; order Flavobacteriales; family Flavobacteriaceae; genus Flavobacterium; species Flavobacterium taihuense. The sequence continues at coordinate 197,504 of NZ_JAHWYN010000008.1, read as the reverse complement.
GGATTGAAATTAGTATCCGTACCGTAAATATCAGTAATTCTAATTTCAGCTGGATCAGCAACCTGAATTTTACTCAAGCCAGAAATGAACTGTTGTCGTTTCCTAATTTGGATGGTTCTCCCTATCGCAATCAATATGTGATTGGACAGCCGTTGAATATCACGAAAGTGTATCACTACACAGGGCTTAATCCGCAGACGGGTGTTTATCAGTTTGAGGATGTGAATGGTGACGGGGCTATTACCGCTGCCAATGACCGTAAAACCATTAAGAATTTGAATCCCCAGTTTTATGGCGGACTGCAAAACCAGTTGCATTATGGGCCTGTTCAATTGGATTTTCTTTTCCAGTTTGTGAAGCAGGAAAATTTCAACCCCACTTTTATGTTTGGTATGCCCGGTACTATGACTAACCAACCGGCAGCCGTGACGGAGCATTGGCAGCAGGCGGGAGATAATGAACCTTATCAGGTGTATAGCAGTGGTGTTAAGTCAAATATACAAAGAGCGAACACACGACATGCGCAGAGTGATGCGGGGATTAGCGATGCCTCTTATATCCGACTAAAAAATATTTCACTATCGTATGATGTACCGGAACGCTGGACTGGAAAAATGAAATTGAGGTTCAGTCTTCAGGGACAGAACATGCTAACCTTTACCAAATATAAAGGGGCGGATCCAGAGTTTAAGACAGCGGGCTTTCTGCCACCACTTCGCATCTATACCAGCAGTGTGCAAATTACTTTTTAACCTAAAAAATAGCGTAATGAAAAATAACAATAAAGTATCAGGCGATGCACGGTATTGCAGTGCCTTGATTTTGAGAATTATGGGGTTTGTGTGGGGAGCTGTCGGGTTTTGCTTGATGACGGGTTGCGAAAGCTTTATCGAAGTGGGTCTGCCTGCTTCGCAACTTACGGCTACGGCTGTTTTTGAAGACAAGGCCACGGCCAATGCAGCCATGGTTGATATTTATTCTAAAATTCGTGATAATGGCTTGCTCACCGGATCCTTGTCGGGACTCTCGAGCCAGTTGGGGCTTTATGCCGATGAACTAACCTTATATGGAGGGGAAGTTAATTTTTATAATAATGCTTTATTGCCGTCGGGGAGTGAAGTTGGTGAATTGTGGAACAGCAGTTATAACTCCATTTATGCCGCTAATGCTGTTATTGCCGGTGTGGAAAAATCGACATCCCTTGCGACAGCTGACAGAGACCAACTGAAAGGAGAAGCGCTCTTTGTGCGTGCTTTGCTTCACTTTTATTTGATGAATTGCTTTGGTGCTATTCCCTATGTCCGCACGACCGATTATGAGCAAAACAGGGTAGTGCATCGCATGCCCGAAAATGAGGTTTTGGCACTTATCAAAGGAGACCTTGAACAAGCCATTGCCGTACTGCCTGAGGAATATGTCAGTGCGGAGCGGGTTCGTCCCAACAAATGGACTGCCGAGGCATTGCTGGCAAGGGTAAACCTTTATGCGGAGGCTTGGGATGAAGCGTCGAATGCGGCTTCGGCTGTGCTGAACCAAACGGGGCTTTATGTTTTGGAGGCCGATTTGGATAAAGTATTCCTAAAAGAAAGTACCACTACAATCTGGCAGCTGATGCCCAGTATACCCGGTGACAATACCAAAGAAGCGGAGACCTTTAGTTTTGTCAGTGGGCCACCGCCATTGTCGGCATTATCGAACACTTTAATGGAAGCTTTTAGTCCAGACGACCAAAGAAAAGAGCATTGGACGACAGCCGTAACAGACGGTACGGATATATGGTATCATGCCAGTAAGTATAAAGCCGTGGCTAATACGGGAAGTTCTGTGGAATACTCGATTGTGTTCCGTCTTGCGGAGCAATACCTGATTCGTGCAGAAGCAAGGGCACATCAAGGAGACCTGATTGGAGCCAAAGAAGATCTCAACATCATCAGACATACAGCGGGATTGGCGGACACGGATGCCACAACCGCAGCTGCCATTATTGATGCTGTTATAGCGGAAAGACGGCTGGAACTGTTTACGGAGTTTGGACACCGTTTTTTTGACCTCAAAAGAACGGGAAGACTTGATGCTGTTTTATCGCCGCTAAAGGCAGGGTGGAATAGTACTGACCGTAATTTTCCGATACCTGAATCGGAACTGTTGCTTAATCCTAATCTAGAGCCACAAAATGATGGTTATTAAAAGTACTATTATGAAAAAAAGATGTAAAGCCTACCAACGTTTTATTCTCGAGTCTATGGGGATTTATTTTTTGTTCCTTTCCTGCTTGATGATGGGGCAGGTGAAACAAAAAAAGCAACTTACCGCCGCGGATTACCATCTGTGGAGTACGTTACGAACCAAAACCATTTCCGATAAAGGGAATTGGGCGAGTTATCAGTTGCAGTATGAATCGAAGAAGGATACCTTGTTCGTTAAAAGTACAAAAGGGAATATCAGGTATGCCTATCCACATGGTTATGAAGGAAGTTTTAACGGGGAAAAGTGGTTTGGCTGTAAAATGCATGATACACTAGTGATGCAAAATTTAGTGACCGGAGACCTACAGTATACCCCAAATGTAAGCAGTTTTGTTTTTACCAAAAACGGCAAGTACCTACTTCAGTTCCTAAAGCAAGCTGAAAATAAAAGCGAGCTGGTCATAAAAGACAGGAAAGGAAAAATTGCGGGGCGTATTGCTGATGTGAGCAGTTGGAAACTTGATGCCACAGGGAATGCTTTGGTTTATTGTGTGGATTCGGTTAGTCACTATTCTGTTGGAATGTTAGAGCTTGGAAAAACGATTGTGAAGCGCAACATTGTAACTGATACCAGTAAAGGATTTCAAAACCTTAGCTGGAGGGGTAATAGGATTGCTTTTATGCAGCAGGACATTAGCAATGCAAAAGTGTTTTACTATACTACCGATGATAAAAAGCTAATTCGTTTTGCTCCAGAAGGGCGGGAAGATTTTCCGCAGGATATGCAAATTTCAATGCGGAATGGTTCAATTATGCTATCCCCAGACGGTGAGCGCGTCTTTTTTGAATTAGAGGAAAATGCTGTGACCCCAGAGGCATCGGGAACAGGTGTTCAGATATGGAATGCGGCCGATAAGTTGCTTTATCCCAATAAACAGCTTTTTGGTGCGCCAGCAGAGCGGAATAAATTGGCAGTTTGGTGGCCAAAAAGCAACCGCTTTTTTCAGATTACGGATAAGAAGCTGCCAGAGGGTGCTTTGAACGGGGACTTTACTTATGCGATAAGCTATGATCCGCTAGCCTATGAGCCACAGTCTAATTATGATGGGGTACGGGATATTTTTATTACCGAATTGTCTACTGGCAAAAGAAAAATGATTCTGGAAAAACATTCGGGGGATATTATGACTCTATTAATGTCTCCTAACGGGAAATACATTTCGTATCCTAAAGCCGGGAGTTGGTGGGTGTATGATATAGCTAAAGAAACGCATACCAACATTACTGAAAATTTATCAGTATCCTTTTTTAACGAACAATATGATCGACCTAGCGATCCAATGGCTTATGGGAACCCGGGTTGGACGGCTAATGACCAATCGATTCTTTTGTATGATGAGTTTGATATTTGGGAAGTTTCGCCTGATGGCTCCTCCAGAGTCCGATTGACTCGTGGGAGGGAAAAGGGAATCAGCTTTAGAATTAAACCGTTAAATGCCCAGCAACAAACTAAAACGGATGCCTATGAATTGCATACTGGACAGTTTCATTTTAATGACCAATTGATTCTGGAAGCACATGAAAAAAGTACGGGATCCAGCGGTTATTATTCATGGAATAGGAGGGAAGGCGCAAAGCCTTTGGTTTGGGAAGCCAAGAAAACAAATCAATTCCTCAAAGCGGTTAACAGTGATGCTTTCTTGTATGTTGTGCAAAGCTATGAATGTGCACCAAGGATAGTATTCCAATCCGATTTTAAAGCCCGTGGGAGGGAATTAGTTCAAAGTAATCCGCAACAGGAGGATTATCATTGGGGAAAAGCGGAGCAAATCCATTATACTGTTAAGGGGAAACAGCTATCTGGATTACTTATTTATCCGGCAGATTATCAGATTGGGAAGCGCTATCCGATGGTGGTTCAAATTTACCAGCGTCAGTTTCAGTATCTACATGATTATAGTAATCCCACGGTGTTTGAAGAGGGTGGGTTCAATATCAGCAATTTTAGCGCACAGGGTTATTTTGTTTTGCGTCCTGATATCGTATATGAGTTGGGAGAAGTGGGTTCATCGGCTACTGCCTGTGTATTGGCCGCAACTGATGCTGTAATTGCAAAAGGTTTAGTTGATCCTTCGAAGATTGGCCTGATTGGTCATTCTTTTGGCGGGTATGAAACGGATTTCATCATAACGCAAACGGATCGATTTGCCACGGCTATAGCAGGAGCGGCATGGACTGATTTGGTCAGCGCCTATTTGTATATAGGTGGAAATTACCAAAAGCCAGACTTTTGGCGGGCTGAATATGACCAGTTGAGGGTTGGGAAATCGCTGTTTGAAGATACAGAGAGCTACCTTAGAAATTCTTCCGTGTTACAAGCAGCCAATGTTCATACGCCTTTATTAGCTTGGACTGGCGCCGAAGATCGACATGTTAATTACTATCAAAGTATCGAATTCTATCTTGCTTTAAGAAGGCTTGGAAAAACACACACGATGTTGATTTATCCCGGGGAAGGTCATATATTGGTGGATGGATCGCATCAAAAAGACCTGACGCAACGTACCGAAGAGTGGTTTGGGTATTATCTGAAAAATGAGCCTTTGAAGTCGTGGATGGTTGCAGACCCTCATTGATTATTTGTCTTGAAATAATAATGATAAAAAAAACAATGCCGCCTGAATTTGATTCAGACGGCATTGTAATAAAAAAAGCTTTTAGCTATTGTGTATCTCTAAAAAGCTGATTCGGACAGGTTGTGCCCGGTTTTGCATAGAGATTAGCTCCGTCGATGTCGGATGTACAGACGAAAGTTCCGTTATTGGAACACAGTTGTACCTGCTGACAAGGTATGGCAACACTTACATGTTTGTAGCCCATTACGGGAGCCAGTTTACTATTGCTTTTTTCCATCGCATTGGTTGTCAATGCTCCTGCCAATCCTACTGCAACTGCAGCCATTGGCATTACTAAATTTAAAAATGTAGTCTTCATAATAAGAAATTTTAAAATTTATGATCTACTCTTTTTTACAGGTTTTCGATCTTAGTCCTGCTACTTGGCCAATAGATTTTTATGTTTTTATTTTGTGCGCTTTTTGTTGTTTTGATAGTTTTTGATGATGGATTTGCCCAGATTGTACCTGACGATGCGATTGCCAATCAGTGCATACAACGCTGAATGCTCTACTACAAAGTTTTTCATTTTAGTATTCTCTTCATTATAGATATAAAAACTTAAGATGTAGCTATTCCCTGAAATGTCATATACGTCAATAATGCTTGCCTGTTCCCACATTTTTATGTTTTCATAGCGTCCCGGTATTCCGGAATTGACAAAGAGCAGATTATGGAATATCGTAACGTTTTTATTTACAATAAGGGGGTGTTGTCCCAGTTTTTTTTGATTGCGACTCTTAATAGTAACAATGTTGAGGTTGGCATGGCTCATTGTATCGATCGTATTTCCCCTATAATCGATAGTGAGATTTTTGTCAGCCACTGTGTACTGGTTGCGATACGCATACAAATAAACCAGTCGGTTCAACTGTTTGCTGTAAGCCATTTGACCATCCGTATCAAAAACACCGTCGATTTGTTTTTGCAAAAGGACTGGATTAAGTTGTGTTTTGGTAGTATCACGCAAATCTATTGTAGCCATAACGCTTTCGCCACTAACTCTTTTTTGTGTACGTACCGCCATTAAAGTTGAATCCATCGGTTCTGCAAGTGTAAAGTATTGTTTTCCTTTTTTTACCAGTTTGGCTTTCCAGTCCTTAATATTTCCCATGAAAATGCAGGGTACGGAACCATCGTAAGCATAGAAATAAGGAGCTGCCACTTTTATCTTTACGGATTTGAAAGGGAGGTTTTTGTGATCCAATTCAATCTGGTATTGTGTTTTTTGTTTTAAAGTAGAATCGAGTACCGTTACCAGTAGTTGCGCGGTGGTGTTACCGAGATATATTTTATTGTTATCACTACCTGCAATGTAATAAGAGTTTAACTCAAGGTTGGTTTCCCTCGCTTTTACAGCAGGAAAATGAAGAAAACGTCTTGTGAATTTATTATGATAGTGGATTATGTTTTCGGAGGCCAAGAACAGCCCTGATACGATCCCTATACTTAATATAGTAGATACTGCAAAAACAATGACAAGGTTACGAGGCTTTGAAATTGGAAGTTTTCTTACTGCTGAATTACGTAGTATTAGAATTCCAACGATAGCTAATAGGATGAATATTATATTGAATATCAGATGTTCATTCCATCCCATTTTTTCGAGGATTCCCCCACAGGAGCAAGGAATAAAGGAGCTGAAATGTAAAATGATATAGATGTATGAGGTAAACATCAGCATCAAATTAAAGGAAGCAAAAAGTGCTGTAAGACGAAATCGGGGAAAAAGTAGCATTACTACAATAAGGAGTTCTAGTATTGGAACGAACCTCGATAAAAAACCAGCAAAAGCACTCAGCAACGGGGACTGTCCTAATTGGACTTGAAAGTTTTCAAAATCAAGCAGTTTGCTTACTGCTGCATAGGTAAATAAGAGTATGTACAAATAACAGATGAATGCTGCAATTTTATTGGTTTGTGAAATCGATAGTTTCATATCAGTATTTTTTTATTTTTGTGTTGTAAAATTCTGATTATTAAAGCGATAGTTGTTTGCGTATTGGGAATTTCACTATGCAAAAGTGAAATGGGGATAACGGCACCCCAGCCCCTCCCAAAAAAGAGGGAGCTAAAAATTGAATTGCACCATTTACATTTCTATATTTTATCTTGTATATTCTCGCGCTTCAATTCACTTGGCGAATAGTTGAATCGTTTTTTGAACGCTTTATAGAAGTTGGTGTAGTCATTATACCCACTGATAAAAGCGATTTCCTTTAAAGGTATGCCAGTTTGCAAGATTAACAATTGCGCTTTTTTTAATCGCTCTTCGGTGTAAAACTGATAGATACTGGTGTTGAAGAAATGTCTGAAACTGTCTTTTAATTTGAATTCATTTACATGGAACATTTTTGACAATTCGTTTGTGTTTGGTAACGGATTTTCTAAGTTTTTTAAAATGTAAGTACGGACATTTTGAATTAGTATCGCATCTGATTGGCGGTTATTTACGGAATTTGATGCATCAGTTGCTTCCGGCAGGAGATCCTGAAGAATCGTTGTAATGGAATTGATGATAATCCAATTGCTATACAGGAGCCTTGAAACGGTACAGAAAGAGGGGATGAGGTGCTGACTTGATGTGAGAAACAAAAATTGAACAGTAGAATGAGTTTTTACATCGGCCGATGTTGCTGCTTTAATGACTTCCCATAGCGGAATGGATGGTCTGGCTAAGATTTCGTGAAAACCCAGTTCAAAAAGCTGGTCAGCGTGGTATTCCAAAAGGATAGGCACTTCAGGACTGAAGCTCTTGATCGTAAAGTTGTTGTCCAGAATTAGGGTAGCCCGAACCAAGTTTTGGTAGGAGTAATGCGGATTTATATATCCCAATTGCGAAATTAGCAACTCCATTTTTTCGGCGGTCGTATTGAGTAGGACTACAAGTTCATCCAGCTGATGATTCTCGGTATCTCGTTGTAACCTAAATGTAAGGTTGCCAGTTGCCAGTTCGAAAAGCATCTGGTACATGTTTTTTACCTTTTGTTGGGCTTGATGGTTCATGTAATTATAGTGACGAGAAGTATATATCCGCTGGGAAGAGAAACAAAACTAGATCATATAATTTTTTGAAACTAAAAGTGTATTGTTCAATTCGGGAATTGAATAGGGATTTTGAGGTAAAGAAGTGACTCCGAACCTTATTCTGTGACTCAATGTTTTTAATGGTTTAAATGCTTCATTAGCATCAAATTGCATTAAAAATATTGATTATTTATTTTTACCTTTATGTGGTACTAGTGATCATTAATAGAAAAGAGTAAAAAAACGATGCTATCGAAAAATGAAAAAACTGTTAAAAAATAATAGTGCTACGCTAGAGCTATGCTCTTAAAAACAGTTTTACTATATTGAAAATAAAACAACTTATTTTGTTTCGTTTAATTCTTAATGGCTTTAGTAGAACACTTAAATTCGAATCTTATGGAAATAAATTGGTTTATAGTATCGATAGTCTTTATTGGTGCTATTGTATTAGTTGTCATTCTAATACAGAAAAACAGGAAAGATGAAAGGAAAATTGAAAAGGAATTTAACTATTTTAAAAAAACCGAAGAAGAAGAGTTAAATGACGAGAAGGGTTTATAATAGGATAGATAGTAAATAATCATAAACATCCCACGGGCAAAGGCGATGCTCAGCAAAGTCTTATGACTTTGCTTTTTTTTAATCCTACCTATTTATCGGATCAATGGATTTTCAAATAGTCGCCTTAAATATTTTGAGAAAAATCTGTGTTAATCTGTGCTAATCTGTGGCTAAAAAAATTTGTACGTTTTGCGTCCCAATTTCCGAAGAATTCTCTAAAAACATTGAATACTAGCGTGTAAAAATGAATACTTCGTGGAATTTCGAAAGGATATTTTTGCTTTGAAAAGATAAAAACAGCTTTCTACTACAATAGTAAGCGGAATACGGAAAATTAAGACAGATGATTTGTTGAAATGGGAAGTAACACACCACAAAAAAAACAGCTAGAGGGAACAGCTGTTGTCTTGTTAGTGCTAAATATAATATTGCTGTTTGAACTGCTTATTGAACTGGTATTGTTAGAGTATGGTAGTGTGGTAGATCTTTTCATTTTTTCAATCCTATCCGATTATACAACGTAAAACATGCTCTAACTGAAGGCCTGAGTAACTACAAAATTCCTCTATGGAAATTAATTGATGTGGTTCTTTATTCAGCTTGTCCTTAATCTTATTTAAATACAATCTGGCCTGTCTGTATGTTTTACCGGTAATACGTTGTACATCTTTTGGATAAATACATACCCTGATGTTTCCTGCTATCACACTTTTGTTTTAATACATTATCTATTTTTATTTTCGCGCGTACTGTCCATTTGCTGGGTTGAATGACGCACCAAACAAATATAGGTAAATTTAACGGACTAAAAGAGGTTATTATAGGCTTTTTAGTACCGTTTTTGACCATCACCTTTTGAAATGTGTTTTAAATGATGAAATCTTTGCTGAAATCATTCCGGATTTAGTTGCAACGAATATTGAGGATGAAAGAGTAGTGAAATCATTTTTTAAACTTAAATTTTAAACTAGTATGGCAAAACAGAAAGGCATAATTAAATTGAAAGGTACTATCGGGGATATTACTTTTTATAAAAGCAAAGATGGGTATATTGCCCGAGAAAAAGGGGGTATTGATGCCAAGAGAATGGCGAACGATCCTGCGTTTCAGCGAACACGGGAGAATGGTTCCGAATTTGGCAGGGCAGGCAAGGCCGGCAAAACATTGCGTTTGGCTTTGCGTAGCCTGCTGTTGAATTCTTCCGACAATAGAATGGTGAGCCGACTTACCCAACTAATGGTGAAGGTGATTCAAGCCGATTTGGTCAATGAACGTGGTTTGCGCAACGTAATTGATGGTGAAGCGGAATTGCTTAGCGGTTTTGATTTTAACATCACCGGGAAACTGGCTACCACGTTATTCGCACCTTTTGTTGGAAACATTGATCGGGTTACTGGTGAGATTTCGGTTGGTATAGACTCCTTTGTTCCAGGTAATATGCTGATTGCGCCAAGCGGTACTACCCATTTTAAAATTAAATCGGCCGGTGCTGAAATTGATTTTGAGGCAGAAACATTTGTTACTTCGAATGCTGAAACGGCCATGCTGCCATGGGACATGACTCCAACAGTTGCTATCAATCATTTGAATATGGTTACGCCAAACAGCAGCAAACCTTTGTTCCTTGCCCTTGGATTAGAATTTTATCAAGAGGTAAATGGTCGCATGTATCCTCTTAAAAATGGAGCTTACAATCCATTGGCATTGGTTCAGGTAAACGGATTGTAAGATGGTATTGGTACTATCCAGAACGTATTTCCCTGACGGAACTAATGGAGAACTCGGATGCGAAGGTAAATTCATTTGTTATACTATTGAATTACCTAAACGCGAGAATCAAAAAAGAGTTTCCTGCATTCCGGAAGGGGAGTATTTAGTTAGAAAGCGATACAGTAAGAAGTTTCGATGGCACATGGAGGTGGTGAATGTGGAAAACAGAAGTTGTATTTTGTTGCATCCCGCCAATAATGCTTTGAAAGAATTGAAGGGTTGTATTGCTCCTGTAACGAAACTTTCCGGATCAGGTTTAGGTCTTGAATCGCGACAAGCTTTTATCAAATTGAAAAGTGTAGTTTATAAAAGTTTAGAGCGGGAGGAAAAAGTTTTATTAATTGTTAAATCTTAAAATTTTGAGTATGAATATAGTAAAAAGAGCGAAAGCTCCAACTCCAAAATTCTTTCAAGTGATTCGGAATATTGGATTGACATTGGCCGCTATCGGCGGTACTGTTTTGGCCGCGCCTATTGCGTTGCCTATTGTGATTAGTTCCATTGGAGGTTATTTGGCTGTTGCTGGTGGTGTGCTATCAGCAGTGAGCCAGATTACCACCCTCAACGATCATGCAAATGCACTCCGGTAATGCAACGTTATTTGGAACTGCTGGTGGTACATTTTTGAGTGTATTGCCGAATTTGCATTCGGAGGATGTTTTAAAAACTGTTTTATTGGCTTCGATTGGAGCTATAGTCAGTTTTGTAATGTCTATAACACTTAAATTTTTTGTCAAGAAGCACAAGAAATAGTTTAATGCTGTTTATAAAGAGACAGCGTTAAATGAAAGGAAGGCCCAAACCGAAAGGAATGGGTTTTTTTTTTGAATTTTTTTCTCCCACTATTTCGATTACTCCCAAAATTTTTTAAGTCTTGTCATAAAATAATGAAGAAACTCAAAGAAGTGATGGAAAGGCTATATTAAAAAGTATAACTATGATAAAGCAATTGTATAATAAATTTAGGATTAAGAATTATATTTGTATAGCTATAATAGGATTTATTTAATAATCTGTATAGTTAATTTAGGACGGCACATAGTGTATGGATAGTGTATGGAGTGTTACAAACTGCTTTTAGAATTCAGAATAATTAAAATACCTGATAAAGTGTCTGTTGCGATAACTATTTCTTGGTAGTGTCTCATACCTCACAACAGACAACTTACAACCCCCTAATCCTGGACATGCAGACAAAAAGTTAAGCTACAGTTTTGTAATTAGTTAGTTTGTTGAATTCTTCAATAGTTTGATAGATCAAACTTTAAAAAATGCGTTCAATTCAGAAAATATCGATTTCAAAAATGTCCTTTTGAGTTTTTACTCAGAGGAATTTTTTTAACAAAATTGCGACTTCGTAAAATTAGTTGGGGAACTTTTCTTTTTTTAAAGTAATTTGATAAACAATCTGTTTGATTGGGATGCGTTTATTTGTTTTTTTTAATATTCAACTTCTCATTCCTTATCTGAGTGCCGGATTATCTTAGCGCTTGTGTGATTGGATGTATAACATGTCCTAGGTTCTTTCAGCCTTTTCTTTAGGCATTAAAGAAAGGTGTTTTTATGTCTGCTAGTTGTAATTAATATTATATGTCATGATAATGAAGTACAGAAAAATGTAGATTAACTTTTTCTCAGCTTTCAGATATTAAATACGGTTACGAATTTGAAAATTAATTGAGTTGATAATTACATGAAATGAAATTATACCTAATATTTTAGAGCATTTTCTTAACCTATCATATGCTACAAAACAAAAAATTGAAATTATCCTATAATAAACTAAGATAATTTTGATAAAAAAACTGCTCATGAAAATAACTTTAAAGCTTTAAAAAAGTTTTTTTCTATACAGGACCCTATGCTTTGCTTTTTGTAATTAATTAAAAAACAAGTAATTACGTTCAGTATTTATATGTTTTTTTCTATATGCAATTTTATTTAGGTATTCGCTTAAAGTTATTTATGCAATTTTACTTCGATGATATTCTAAAAACAATATACTCATTAGTTAATTAGCTAAACTCAAAATCATTATATCATATAAAGAGTTTACCAAAACTTATTTTTTAAGATGATTCCCATATGATTTTACTAAGGCATAAAATTATTTAACAATATGTTTATTATAGTTTTAAAAAATTAATCTTCCATCAATTAGATATTGATAGTGTTGGAATATGACTGTAATAAAGATGTTTTTTTGCCAGTTCAAAATAGAAATAGTGAAAAAATCTAGATTATTATATAAATCGATTTCGTAAAAGTAAAATTATTAATAACCTTAAAACCAAAATTATTTTTAAAATGAAAAAATTCACAAAACCAATAATCGTTATGCTAACAAAAGTTAGGGCATCTAAATGTATTTGTACAACAGGTCTGTATTATCACAACCCAAAATCATTAAATTTATGAAACCAGAATTAACACATAATTGCAAAAATAATAAGCCCAATAGAGCTAATAAAAAGAAGGGTTTTTATTCTGATCCAATAATATGTTTTAAATTTTTCTTACTTATAGTTTTTCACATTGTATCTGCAACAGTTGTTGCGCAAATAAATCCCCCAAATCCTTTTAAAGCTCCTTTGTACTGGAGCGTTTACGAATATTGCTATACCAATAATAGTTCTATCCCTGAAGATGTTTGGTCACAGAATATTGATTGGGTAGAGGCAAATCTAAAACCTTATGGTTACAATATGATTTGCATAGATGGATGGGGAGACATTGCTGCAAATATAACTTATGATCAAAATGGATACCTAACATCTCACTCCGATAAATGGAGCCATGATTTTGCATGGTGGTCTGCTAATTTGCAATCACGTGGGATGACACTTGGAATGTATCAGAATCCGCTTTGGGTTAGTAGAACAGCAGCAGATGCTGGTGCAAAAATCAAGGGAACAAATATTCCATTATCAAACATTATTAATACATCAGAAAATGCTACTTGGTTTACTTGGGTTCAGGTTAACAATACCGGTGCAGAAGAATATGTAAAAGGGTATGTACAGCATTTTGCGGATATGGGTATTAAATTTTTAAGAGTAGATTTTCTTTCATGGTATGAATCAGGTTATGACCGTAATATGGGCATTGTTGGTCCTGCCAGACCAAAAGCGGATTATGAGAAAGCTCTACGTTGGATGAGGGAAGCCTGCGATGCTAATGGAATGTTGCTAAGCCTTGTAATGCCTAATCTTAATAACGAAGCCGAATTAGAGCAAAAGTATGGTCACATGATTCGAATTAATGATGATTGTGCCACTGGTGAATGGGAAAGATTCAATAATTTTGATCGAGGAGTAAGGCGTACTGAATGGTCACAATGGGGTAATACAATGGATGGTCTAGCATATTGGTCCTATATTGCTGGTCGCGATAAAATTACTTTAGACGGGGATTTTATCAGGCTGAATACTTTCGCTAATGATGAAGAAAAAAAGACTGCCATATCAGCTAACTTACTAGCTGGAGGACCAGTAACACCAGCTGATCAATACAATACTATCGGAACAAATTTATGGCTTTATCAAAACACCGAAATGCTAGCTCTCAACCAGGATAAATTTGTGGGCAAGCCAGTAAGCAGCGACCCCACTAATGTAAACAGTCAGGTGTGGAAAGGACAAATGTCTAATGGAGATTGGATTGTCGGACTATTCAACCGTGAAAACACAGTCCAAACGAGAAGTATAAATTTCGCAACAGATCTTGGATTAACTGCATCATCTGATGCAAGGGACTTGTGGGAACACACTGATCTTGGTACTATTACCGCTTATAGCGTCAGCATTCCAGCACACGGTTGTAAAATTATTCGTATTTCGCCTACAGTTTCAAACAAGGTTGTCTCTCCGGTCCTCAGTCCTGTGGGAGGAACCTACACCTCAGCACAGTCAGTTACACTTTCAACTACTACGGCAGGAGCCGTTATAAGATATACTACTGATGGGAGTACCCCAAATACTTCTTCTGCCGTCTATAGTGGTGCAATAAGTGTCACTGAATCAAAGACAATAAAAGCGTATGCGACAAAATCCGGAATGGTCGATTCAAATATATCTCAAGCTATCTACAGGATTAATCCTCCACCTCCAAGCCCTTGGTTACATGGCGATATTGGAAGCGTAAATGTAGGAGGTACTGCGGGATACTCAGGAGGATCTTTCAACAATACAGGTGCAGGAGCAGACATTGAAGGCACTACAGATGCATTCCATTATATTTATCAGCCTGTTTCAGGAGATGTTACAATTACTGCACGTGTTGAATCTTTGACCAATACCGATCCTTGGGCAAAAGCAGGTGTGATGATCCGATCAACAACTGCTGCTAATGCAATCAATACCTTGACTGCCGTAACGCCAAAAAACGGAGCAATGTTCCAAAAACGAACAACCAACGGTGGTTCAACTTCCTCAACTACTGCTGCAAACGTTTCGTCACCTGTTTGGGTTAGACTTCAAAAAATAGGAAATACTATATCAAGTTTCAGATCTATAGACGGCTTAATCTGGACACAAATTGGTGTGGCAGTTACAGTAACGCTACCTTCTACATTTTATGTCGGATTGGCAGTGACTTCACACAATATTGGTACCCTGGCCACAGCCACATATAGTGATGTTTCAATTAATACAGGAGGTACTGTAGCTACTCCTACTTTTAGTCCAGTAGCAGGTACCTATACCTCACCACAGTCAGTAACACTTTCCACCACTACAGCAGGAGCTGTTATCAGATATACAACTAATGGAAGTACACCTACTAATATATCACCGATTTATACTAGCCCTATTAACGTGAGCGCCTCCTCTACTATAAAGGCATACGCATCAAAATCAGGAATGACGAATTCAAATATAGCACAGGCGGTCTATACTATTAGCCCTCCTCTTCCAGCGCCTTGGCTCCATAGCGATATTGGAACTGTAAATCTTGCAGGCAATGCTTTATACTCGAGCGGATCTTTCAGCAATATTGGTGCAGGTGCGGACATTCAAGGCACGTCAGATGCATTCCATTATATTTACCAATCTATTTCAGGAGATGTTACAGTTACTGCACGTGTTGAATCCTTGAACAATACAGATCCTTGGGCAAAAGCTGGTGTAATGATCAGATCAACCTTGAACGCTAATTCTAAAAATGTTTTTACTGCGATAACTCCATCGAATGGAATTACATTTCAAAGCAGAGCTTCTACCGGAGGAAGCACAACTGCAACTGGTGCAACTGGTTTTTCGTCACCTTATTGGGTAAGGATTAAACGCTTGGGCAATATTGTCTCAAGCTTCAGATCTTTAGATGGTATTACATGGACACAGGTAGGCACCAATCTGACTACTTCATTAGGAACCCAGGTTTATATAGGGCTTGCTGTAAGTTCTCATACAACTGCAACTTTGGCTACAGCCGTATTTAAGAATGTAACGGTGACGACTTCTGGAGGAACAGTTACATATAAACAAGCTATGAATCCTTCAAAACTCGCAATTGAAGAAGAAGACGAAGGGCTAGTTTCAATTTACCCAAATCCTGCTAAAGAATTAGTCAACATTGATCTTAGAAAATTTAAAGATACTTCTGTCGAAATACAACTAGCCAATTTAACGGGTCAGATTCTAAAAGAAGAAAAAGTAATGGGAGGAGGTATGCATGAAATGAATACGTCAACTCTTAAGACTGGTGTTTATCTGATAACTTTGAGAGGGAATGATCTTATTTTAGTTAAAAGACTTTTAATTGAGTAAAAAATGAGTTAGAATAAAAATCTAAATCATAACTAATTTACCTGCCTGTATTTGATGATTGACCTCAAATGCAGACAGGTTTTTTTTTCAGGTCAGGACAAACTTATGACTTCTAAACTCTAAAATAATTTTTAGACTATATATCTTTGAATATTATATTGAATATTTTTTAATAATTAGTTATTTGCAATACATATATTAATATTTTGGGTTGGTCTAGCTATTAATCACTAATATTTTTTTGTCTAATTAAAATTCTAAAATTATATATTTTAATTACATATTAAAAGAGTCTATTATGATTTTTTTTTTAAAATATAATGAACTTAATTTTTTCCTTTTATTTTTTCCTACTAAAATTGTCATAATCCCAATTTTGGTTTAATAAATATAAAGCTCTAGAATTTAAAAGGAAAAATTATTTTAATGCAACTGTATTTTTATTTGGAAAGTTTGCATATATAGATTTCACATTTAATTTATCCTTTACATTGAATAAAACTATGAGAGAGTTGTACCTATTAAAAAAAATAATTATTGTTTGCTTTCTTACCTCTACAATAGGAATAAGTCAAACCAAAAATACTTTTAAAGATCTGGATCAAATCATAAAGAATTCTTCAAAATTTGATCGGAGAAGAATATTTGAGATTGATAGTGTTAGAAGTCTTTTAAAGAAAACAGAAAAAGATAACCTGTTGGCTCGATATCGTTTGAATGAACAAATGTTTTATCAATTTAAATTTTTTAAACGAGATTCGGCTTTTTACTATGGTATTCTATCTAAAAATTTGGCACTTAAAATAAATGATAAATCACTGATAGCTGATGCCAATATGAATTTGGCTGATATTTGTGTTTCATCAGGAATGTACAAAGAAGCCTTGGATTTTTTAGAGCCTTTGAGCATTAATGAAACTGATTCTACTTATGGGAGTCTTTATTATGGTGTGTTAGGACGCTGTTATGGAGATATGGCAGAATACAGTAATACGCCTTATTTTTATAAAGACTATGTCGAACTGGCACGTAAGTATAGGGAAAAAGCACTTTCTTTAACAGAAAAGGGTTATTTTTTTCATTACTTTTTAAAAGCATTTAACAAATCTATGAATAATCAGCTAGAAGAAGCCGTTGATGAATTCACTATACTTTTAAAGAAAAAGAATATACCCCACGACCAAGCCTTGGTTCATTATATGTTGGGTGATTTGTATAAGAAACAGGGAAAAGATGATAAAGCTATTTTTCATTTTAAGAAAGCGGTAATTTTTGATATTGAAACTGCAACTAAAGAATCTTTGGCGATTATTAAGCTTTCTGAACTGCTATTTAAAAAAGGTGATCTTCAAAATGCATCTCTACTTATTAAAAAAGCCAACGAAGATGCTATTTTTTATGGAGCGCAACAGCGTAAAATACAAGTGGGCGCTATTTTGCCACTTATTGAAGAGCAGATTCTTCTGATTGTTGAAAAGGAAAAGCAACGAATTTATTGGCAATATATTGTTGTGAGCATTTTTTTAGTTTTTGCCATTTGTTTGGTTTTTATTATCTACAGACAAAATCGAAAACTAAACAGAGCAAAGAAAATTATTGCCGTTGCACATCAAAATCTCGAAAGTACCAATATGCAATTAAGAAATGTGAATGAAAAAATTAAATCTAAAAATTTTGAGATAAAACAAGTAAATAAACAGCTTTTGGAGGCCAATAAAATTAAGGAAGAATATTTGGGGCTATTTTTTACACAATATGACGGAATTTTTGAGAAGTTTAATTCTTTTATGACTAGTGTGAAGAACCATGTTGACGAGGAAAACTATGAAAAAGTAAAACGTAGTATTTCCAATTATAATTTAAAAAAGGAAAAAGAAAAACTTTTAGAAAATTTTGATACGGCATTTATAAATCTTTTTCCAAATTTTATTGAAGAATTTAACTACTTAATGAAAGAAGAGCACAAAATTAAATTAAGTAAGGAACAGTTTTTGACAAAAGAGCTAAGAATTTATGCCTTAATTCGACTTGGAATTACGCATAATGAAATTATAGCTCAGATTTTAGGGTATTCCATAAATTCAATTTATGCATATAAAACCAAAATCCGTAACAATTCGGTAATAAATAAGGACGATTTTGATCAAAAATTAATCAAAAACACTACATTAAAGTTATAAAAAATGTTCTTTTTTCTATATGATATTTACATGTTTTAAAATTGTAAAAAACTATAAATCAATACATTGTTTATTTTTTTCAATGTAAATAATCTATATTTTTCTATACGTTTTTTTTGAGTGGTATTCCCACTAGGTTATTTATGCATTTTTGTACTGAATGTGTTCTGTATTAACACAATCAAATGCTATTTTAACTAACCAAAAAATTAATGTATTATGAAAATTATTTCATCTGGTAGGACAAAAAATGTTCTATTGCCCTTAATTTTTCTTTTTTCGTCATTACTAATGATGGCACAAAATGGAGAAATTAAACTGTCCGGTAAGGTGGTGGACGAAAATGGTAAGCCACTTCCCGGAGCGACTGTTTCTCTCAAAGACACCAAGGTAAATATCCTGACTGATTTCGATGGTAGCTTCATTTTTTCGGTGTCTAATGATCACCCTATTATTATTGTTTCTTATATGGGGTATAAATCTGTGGAAGTAAAAGCAGAAGGAAAAAATGTATTGCAGATTAAATTGTCACCAGAATCAACAACCTTGAACACTGTGGTGGTAATAGGTTATGGTCAAATGAAGTCGAAGGATATCACCGGATCGATATCCACAGTAAAAATGGCCGATTTAACCAAACAACCCGTAGCTAATATTGGAGAAGCTATTCAAGGGCGTGCAGCTGGGGTTCAAGTTATTTCTTCAGGTCAGCCAGGAAGCAATCCAACATTTCGAATTCGTGGTACGGGGACTATAGGCAATAATGATCCTTTGATCGTGGTTGATGGAATGCCTTTAAATGGTGGATTGAATCAGGTCAACATGAATGACGTAGAGAGTCTGCAAGTATTAAAAGATGCTTCTTCTACAGCTATTTATGGTTCCAGAGGTGCTAATGGTGTGGTTATTATCACCACAAAAAGAGGGGTGATAGGAAAAGCATCGGTAACTTTTGATGTGTCTTCCGGTGTATCTCAAGCAACGGAAATGCTGAAAGTTTTGGATGCGTCCCAATTTGCTAGTCTTCACAACGAAATTCTTACCAATGCAGGTTTAACGGCTAATCCAGATTTTCAAAACCCAAGTTCTTTAGGAAAGGGAACAGATTGGGTTAATGCATTTTTCAATGCTGGATTTCAGAATAGTTATACGTTATCCTATATGTCAGGAAATGATCAATCTAAAGTGTATACTTCCTTTAATGTTTTTGACCAGAAAGGTATCGTTCTGAACACTAATTATAAAAGATACATCGCACAGTTTAATAGTGATACTAAAATCTCCGAGAATCTAAAATTTGGGAGTAGTATTAAATTAAATTATGATGTGAAAAAGCAAGGGGATTTTAGTATTCAAAATGCTTTGTCATCCTTACCTACACAGCCTATCTATAGAGAAGACGGTGATTTTTCTGGTCCCGTTGGGCAGCCTCTTTATTCCGGTGATGTGGATAACCCTATCGGTAAAGCCACAATAATAGATAATGATACTAAAGGATATAACTTTCAAGGGAATGTATTTGGAGAACTTACCTTTTTAAAAGACTTAAAGTTTAAAACTCTTTTGGGTGCTGAAGCTAATTTTTGGAAAAATAGAACATGGGCACCATCGTATCAATGGGACACTAAAGGAAGTGAAAACGCTTATTTGTATGAATCAGCAAACCAATCCGTCACTTTACTTTGGGATAATACCTTGACATACCAAAAAAAGTTTGATAGTGGAATAAATCTGACGGGGGTAGTGGGAACAAGTGCCCAAGAAAACAAATTTGAATATATCAATGGATCTATTCAAAATTTTCCAAGTGAAAGCACACAAACCTTAAATAACGGAATAGATCAAACAACTTTGCATGGCAGTGGTTCTGAATGGGCTATATTTTCTGCTTTCGCAAGAGGTAATTTTGATTACAAAAGCAAATATTATGTAACAGCAACAATACGTAGAGACGGCTCTTCCAGATTTGGTGAGGGAAATAAATACGGAACGTTTCCATCGGGTTCATTAGCCTGGAGAATTTCAAACGAAGGTTTTTTCAAATCAAAAGTTATTAATGATTTGAAATTAAGACTCGGTTATGGAATTACCGGAAATCAGGAAATTGGGAATTATTCTTTTTCATCCAATTATAATACCTATCTGTATAATTTTAATGGTTCTTATGTTAGTGCTGCTATCCCAACGGTTTTACCAAATTCTAATGTGAAATGGGAAGAACAGGAACAATTTAATGTGGGTATTGACGCGAATTTTTTTGATAATAGAATTAATGTGGTACTGGATGGATACATAAAAAATACCAATGATATGTTAGTCCCACAAGCAGTTCCGGTCACGTCAGGTTATTCAGATATTTATGTTCCATACATCAATGCGGGTAAAATTCAAAATAAGGGTGTTGAGGTAGTAATAAATACCAAGAACATTTTGAATGAAAAATTTTCATGGACGACTGATTTTGTTTTCTCAGCCAATAAAAATAAAGTAATTGATTTAAATGGAGATGTTCCTCTGATTACGGGGAGTCTTGGATTAAATTATAATGTATCGAGAATTCAGGAAGGATATCCTGTTAATGTATTCTATGGTTTTGTTCAGGATGGAGTTTTTCAAACGCAAACTGAAATTGAAAATCATGCTGTTCAAGTGCCTGGAACTTCTCCAAGTAACAGTACTTCACCAGGTGATATTCGATTCAAAGATTTAAATAATGATGGTTTAATTACTGATGCGGATCGAACTTTTATTGGGAATCCCAATCCTGATTTTGCAGGCTCATTGAATAACACTTTTACTTATGGAGGTTTAAGTCTAGGTATTTATCTGCAAGGAGTGTATGGTAATGAAATATTTAATGCCAACCGCCTTTACACTGAGGCAATGTCAATTACCACCAACCAGTCGGCAGCTGTTTTAGATCGATGGACTGCCCCGGGTACCAGTAACAGTATGCCAAGAGCAGTTTATGGGGATCCAAACAATAACAACAGAGCTTCATCAAGATATATTGAAGATGGTTCTTATTTGAGAGTTAAAAATGTAACTCTTTCTTATAATATACCAATGGATTTGCAAGGAAAGAAAATCTTTAATTATGTAAAAGTATATGTGTCAGGACAGAATTTGTACACATTCACTGATTACACGGGATTTGATCCTGAGGTTGCAACTAATGGAATTGATAATAATGTATATCCATTGACAACCACTATCTCACTAGGTTTAAATGTTGGATTTTAATAAATAGAAAACATGAAATTTTTAAAAAAAATAGTTTTTGTACTGGTAATTTTTGCTTGTACACAATGTTCCAATGATTTCTTGGATAAAGCACCCTTGGATACGATAAACACTTCAAATTATCCAGCCAATGCAGAAGAATTGATCACATTGGTGAATGGGGCCTATCAGCCTATGCAAAGACCAAAATTATATAATCTTAGAATGTGGACTTCTGATATTATGGCAGGTAACAGTATCGTGGGTGCAGGAGGAGGATCTGACGGAATTGAAACTCAGGACATGTCCAACTTTGTGACCACTACAGATAATGCGGGAGTATTGGATATTTGGAGAGGACCATGGCCGGGAATATTGATGTCCAATATTATTTTAAAAGTGGCTCCTGATTTGGTGATAGATCAAAATATAAAAAATCGTAGTTTGGGAGAGGCCCATTTTTTGAGAGCTCATTATTATTTTGTTTTAGTACGTTATTTTGGGGACTTACCTTTAATCACGACTCCCCAAAGCTCGGATGATGATTTATTTCCGGCAAGGGTTTCCAAAGATTTAATTTACCAACAAATCATTGCCGATTTAGAAAAGGCAGTTGAATTATTACCTAATAAAAGCGAATATAGCGGAAGTGATATCGGAAGAGCCAATAAAGGAGCTGCTTTGGGGGAATTAGCCGAGGTATACCTAACGCTTGGGAATAATTGGCAAAAAGTAGTTGATTTAACCACACAAATTGAAGGTTTAGGATTTAATTTAAATCTTAATTATGGAGATAATTTTAATCCCTCTACAGAAAATTCTCGCGAGTCTCTTTTTGAGGTTCAATATGAAGGTGATGGAGGTTATAGTTTTTGGAGCGACGAAAATCAGGCATCTTGGTCTAGTACTTTTATGGGGCCTAGAGGAAGTAATTTCGTAGGAGGAGGTTACGGTTGGAATCAGCCTACGCAGGAGTTTATTGATTCTTATGAACCCAATGACAATAGAAAAGATGTGACGGTATTGTATGAAGGATCTCCTTCATTTGACGGAAAGGCGTACAGTGCTTCTTATTCTTATACCGGCTACAACGTCAGAAAATTTTTGATACCTCTAAGTGTTTCGCCTTCTTATGATAATAGCCCTTTGAATTTTCCGATACTGCGATTTTCCGATATTTTACTAATGAAAGCAGAGGCTTTGAACGAACTGGGTCAAACAGCGCAAGCCGAAGCTCCTTTGAATCGAGTTAGGAAAAGGGCAGGTCTGGCTGATGTGACAGTAGGCTTAAGTCAAGCCGATTTTAGGAAAGCCGTTTTACGTGAACGAAGAATGGAATTTGCTTTTGAAGGGCAAAGATGGTTTGACCTTATACGAGTGAATAAAGGCCAATACGGGCTTGATTTTCTTCATTCCATCGGAAAAACCAATGCGACCCAAAAACATTTATTGTTTCCAATTCCCCAAATAGAGATAGACAAGAATCCAAAATTAACCCAAAACCCAGGTTATTAAAAAACAGTATTATGAGAAAAATTTTTATAAGAACGCTGACTATTCTTGGTGCTATGTTTATAGCATTACTGAATACATCCTGTGAGGATTCCTTTAACGATCCTATTTTGAATAACAATAATGAATTGGCATTGACTGTTTCCAGTCCAGAAATGGTTTTAGATGAAAGCAAACCTAACGAGAACCTCACTTTTAATTGGACAACAGGAACCAATTATGGGACAAGTGCTTCCATTAGTTATGTATTACAGATTGATAAAGAGGGAAATAATTTTGCAACACCATTAGAATATGAGATGGGAACCAATAATTTCTCGTTTTCCATTAATGCGGTAACTCTCAACTTTATTATGTTGAACACATTTGGCATTACTCCGGGTACATCCCAAAAGTTTGAGGCAAGGATTAAGGCTACCGTTACAAAGTCAACAGCTGCACCCCAAGTAGCTGTTACCACTTTCGTAATCACGCCGTATTTGCCGGTTTCAAAAGAGCTGTATATAATAGGCAGTGCCACTTCGGCTGGTTGGGATGTAACCAAAGCAATAGCGCTCACTCCGTCCACATCCTCTCCAGGGAAATTCGTTTATCAGGGAATCCTAAGCCCTGGATCTTTTAAATTACCGATAAACAGGGATGCTTGCTGGTGTCAGGATTTTTATACCAAAAGCGCTTCAGACGATGCAATGATGGTTCATAATATTGGTGGAAGTGGAGATGATTTACAATGGCAAATTACACAGGGAGGTCAATATAAAATCACGGCAGATTTGTTGAAATTGACTATTGTCATTGAAGCAATAAGTGGCCCTTCATTTACACAAATTTGGATGGTTGGGGATGCTTCACCAAGTGGTTGGACGGTAGATTCTCCGCAGGCATTTACGCAGAGTGAGGATAATCCTTTTGTATTTACTTATGAAGCCAATTTTGTGCAGGGAGATTTCAAAATTTTTGCAGGCCCATTAGGGAATTGGTGTGGAGAATGGTTCAGGCCGTTAACAAATGGGCAAGCTTTGTCTTCAACGGCTGTCGCTCAGAATTCAGGTTGCGATGTGGATAATAAATGGAAAATATCGGCATCCGATGTGGGTAGGTATAAAATAACGTTGGATACACAAGCGAACACTATCCATATACAAAAAGTTAATTTATACATTGTTGGTGATGGAGGTCCAAACGGATGGAACATTGCAAGCCCTGTTGCTATGGGATATACTAATGGTAATTTTACATATAGCGGACCATTGGGTGAAAGTAACGCCACCGGAGAATTTAAAATTTCAAAATTCTATGGAGATTGGTGTGATGGAGATTGGATCAATGCAGCTACAGCAAATCAATCTTTATCAAATGGGAATTATATTGTTACCCATGGTTGTAATGGCCCGGACAATAAATGGAAATTACAGACCGGCAACGCAGGTTTGTATCAGATGACGATCAACCTAGATACGCAGTCGATGACTATTGTGCATCAATAATAAAAGTTTAAGACCGGGTCATTAGAGTAATGATCCGGTCTATTCTAAAATTTAAATATAAGTTAAAGATGAAACAAAAAAATGCAAGTATAGTAAAGTCCCTATTATTGGCTTTGCTTTTTGTCAATTGCGATAATAAGGATAAGGATTTTAATTACACTCCCGAAGAAACTTCTGTGGAGACACAGGCAGTAATTAAAGCAGATAAAGCAAAATATGCTCCCGGTGACGCTGTCGCTTTCAGTATAGATAAATTATCTGAAAATAGTACAATCAGATATAAATATTTGAACAAAATTCTGTCAGAGCAGCCTTTGACGACGAAGACTTGGACATGGACTCCTCCAGCGGATGATTATAGAGGATATTTGGTGGAGTTGTATAAAACAGTTGACGGCGCTGAAGTTATTATAGGTACGGTTGCCGTTGACGTATCCTCAGATTGGACCAAATTTCCACGATATGGCTTTTTATCTGAATTTGGGACTATAAGCGACAGTCAGATTTCCTCAACAATTGATAACCTAAAAAAATATCATATTAACGCCCTGCAATATTATGACTGGGGGAACAAGCACCACTCACCTTTGAAAATGAGCGGGAACAGCCCCGCCACAAGTTGGTTAGATATTGCTGGAAGGAATATGGCTTTTAGTACCGTTAAAAATTATATTGAAAAAGCGCATGGTATAAATATGGCTTCTATGAGTTACAATTTGCTTTATGGAGCGTGGGACGATTACAGCGTTGACGGTGTTTCGAGCCAGTGGCTTTTGTACAAGGATCAGAATCATTCCAATATTGATAAACATAATTTGCCGGATTCCTGGCAAAGCGACATTTTGGTGACCAATCCCGGAAATACGGATTGGCAAAACTACATTTTCGAGAAAACAAATTTGGTATACCAGAATCTGAATTTTGATGGTTGGCATTTGGATCAGTTGGGAAACAGGGGTAATGTATATGATTACAACGGAAATTCTGTAGCGTTGAATGAAACATTTACTCCTTTTCTGCAAAATCTGAAAGCTAAATTCCCTAACAAAAAGAACATGCTTAATGCGGTGGCTCAATACGGGCAGACGAATATTTTAAGAGCGCCTGTTGATGTGGCTTACACTGAGGTATGGGGACCACGAGACGGTTTCAAGGATTTAGCAGAAATCATTCAAGAAAATAATACACTTTCAGATAATAAACTCAATACAGTTTTGGCGGCCTACATGGATTATGATAAAGCAAATGGAACTGGTTTTTTTAATACTCCGGGTGTATTGTTGACTGATGCGGTAATTTTTGCTTTTGGGGGTTCTCATTTAGAATTAGGAGAGCATATGTTGGCAAAAGAATACTTTCCCAATAACAATTTACAAATGGATGGGGAGTTGAATAAAAAGCTTCCAAAATATTACGACTTCTTGGTCGGTTATCAGAATTTATTAAGGGATGGGGGAACTTTCAATAATCCTGTTTTAATTTCAGGAGACGGAAAAGTAAATCTGAATAGTTGGCCTCCTGTTGCTTCAAGTGTATCTGTTGTTGGTAAAAAAGTTGGGAACAAACAAATTATTCATCTGGTTAATTTTTCCAATGCAAACAGTTTGAACTGGAGAGATACAAATGGTGAGCAAGCTGTTCCTGTGGTTAAAAAGAATCTGACTATGAATATGCAGAATAATCAAACAGTTTCTAAAGTATGGTACGCTTCACCTGATTTGGATGGGGGTGCTTCAAAAGAACTTAGTTTTAGTCAAGTGGGTAGTTATCTGGTTTTCAAAGTCCCATCGCTGCAATACTGGGGAATGATAGTAGTTGAGTATCAATAAGATTAATCCTTTGTTCTTTACTGCTTGTCTTCTCGAGTTCTAGAATTAGTTTCTTTTGTCAAAGCTTTCCAAATTCAAAAGTTTAAGTTAGTTTTTTTGGGTAAAAGATGGAAAATTTGAATTAATAAATATCACTTGACGGACATTATTTTCTGAAGTGGAAAGACGGAGAGGAGATGGGCAGTTTTTTATCAAACCCAGATGCAGTAATTTATTATTGAAGCTGGGTTATAAATTAAAGAATGATTTGTTTAAGATTCCACTTTGTAAATGAATATTTTGCTGGAAATCAATTATAATTAATGAAAAATAAATAAAAAATAACGGACACAATAATACCACATGAAAATAAATATTAATTATTTGGTGACATCAATGCTAGCTGTTGCCGTTATTGTTGCTTCGTGTAAAAGCGATTCTTCTGTTTTATATAATTCCAAAAATTTTAGCATACACAACAATAAAGTAATTCAGGATCAAAATGTTGCCGAAGTAGTTTCACCCACCTTGATTAAATCAAATTATAAAAGTACCGAAAACGAGACCTATTCTAATTTGATTTCATTCAAGTTCAGTATCAATGAAAAGGACAATGATTTGGGGCAAGGAATAGATCGTACTGTTTTGATAACGAATCAAAAAGAGTCAGAGGTGTATGTTTTTGGGCAACCACAATTGAATAAAACAGATGTGCCCAAAGGGATTTTAAAAGCAGATACCGAATTTACTTTTAAATTGGATATGAGAGCGGTTTTTCAGCAATTCAAGGAGAAAGGATTTTATGAATGTCAGGACGGATCCAAAATTGCCCAGGCCGATTTCAAAGGGGTATTTATTGCAGGCGGTGCATTACCGCTTAGCTGGGATTTTGTAAATTTGGAAGAGCGCGGACTGCAAATGAATGATATCGATAATGACGGTATTTTTGAAATAAAATTAAAATTGAATCCATTAATTCCAGCAGAGGACAAAACATGGAAGCTTACCCAGGATATTTCAACTAAAGCCACATATATTTCAGAGCAACCTATCGTAGATGCTTTATATAATCTTTCATTAGAAGAAGCAAAATTAGCAATTGAACCGGACAGTACATTTAGAACTGGTGCAAAATGGTCAGGTGTTTGGACGAGGGATATCAGTTATAGTATTCTGTTGTCGTTTGCTTATTTGGAGCCTGAAGTAGCCAAAATAAGTTTGTTAAAAAAAGTAAAAAGAGACCGCATTATCCAGGATACGGGATCAGGGGGTGCCTGGCCAGTTTCTTCAGACCGAACTACATGGGCGTTGGCAGCTTGGGAAATTTATAAAGTAACAGGAGACAAAGGATGGTTGCAAAAAGCGTATACAATCATAAAGAATTCTGCAGCGGATGATTATAAAACCATTCGCAATAAGCAAACCAATTTGTATTGTGGAGAATCATCTTTTCTGGATTGGAGAGAGCAAACCTATCCAAAATGGATGTCTAATATGGATATTTATGTGTCACAAAATTTAGGAACGAATGTAGTGCATTACCAAACGCATCAAATTTTGTCCAAGATGGCAACCTTGTTGGGAGAACCGCATGGACAATATGATATCATTGCTGCCCAAATTAAGGATGCTATAAATAAGCAGTTATGGATGGAGGACAAAGGCTATTATGCTCAATATTTGTATGGAAAAAGCTTCTTTACACAATCCAAGCGTTATGAAGCTTTGGGTGAGGCTTTGGCTGTTTTATTCGATGTTGCCGATGCAAAACAAAGCAAAATGATTATATCCCAAAGTCCTTTGACCGAATATGGGGCAACCTGTATCTATCCTCAAATTCCGGGTATTCCTCCCTATCATAACAATGCTATTTGGCCATTTGTCCAATCCTATTGGAATTTGGCTGCTGCTAAAGTTGGAAACGAAAAAGCATTAAATCATGGACTGGCCTCGATATACAGAGCCGCAGGTTTATTTTTGACCAACTACGAAAATATGGTTGCAGACAATGGTGATTTCAAAGGAACCGAAATCAATTCGCACCGCATGCTTTGGAGTATGGCCGGAAATCTTTCGATGGTGTACCGCATTTTTATGGGGATGCATTTTGAAGAAGACCAATTAATATTTGAACCGGTAATTCCAAAAAACTATGGGGGCATCAGAAGCCTTACTAATTTTAAATACCGAAATGCCGCTCTGGATATTACTGTGGAAGGATTTGGGAACCAGATAGCAGCTGTGACGATTGATGGAAAAGAAGCTGCCAAAGCTATTATTCCGGCAGCATTTACTGGAAAACACATTGTAAACATCAAAATGAAAAATAATGATTTTTCAGCCGATGCTGTTAATCTGGTCGAAAATAAATTCACTTTGGCTAATCCTATTACAGCGCTCAATGGAGATAAAATAAGCTGGAAAAATGATGCTGGTGCAAGAGCATATAACGTTTATAAAAATGGAAAGCTCATAGAAACAGCAGCAGTTTCAACTTATCAAATTCCAGACGGCAGCTATGCTGAATATTCGGTTAGTGCAGTAGATGCAGCAGGGCAGGAGTCTTTCCTGAGCGAGCCATTGATATATAGTAAAATGAAACCATTAATTATTGAACCAGAGGATTTTGCTGTTAAATCCGATTTGAACTTTGTAAATTATTCAGGAAGAGGTTTTGTTGAGATTGCGACGGATAAAAACAGAAAAATAAGTATTCCGATTGCTGTTGAAGAAAGCGGCGAATACTTTATGGATATCAAATATTCAAATGGAAGCGGGCCTTGGAATACCGATAACAAATGTGCTGTCCGTTCTCTGTATTTGAATAAGGATTATGTTGGTGTGATGGTATTCCCGCAAAGAGGAACTAATGAATGGTCGGATTGGGGCTTTTCCAATTCGCATAAAATTAATTTGACAAAAGGCAAAAATGATTTGGAGTTGGTATTAGAAGAATGGAATAACAATATGAATATAGAGGTCAACCGCGCTATGATTGATTACATTCGATTGTACAAAGTGCATTAAAATAAATTCACGTTTCAGGAGTAAGGAGTATTTATGGAAGTTAAAACTATTAAAAGATATAGTTTTTTACAGCAAATAATTAAAAAAAAACAGGCATCTAGAATTATGAAAAAAATATCAATTTATTTGATTCTGATCCATTTATTGATTCAGATCAATCTAAGAGGACAAAATACTGAAAAAATGGGACAGACCCTTGGCAGCTGTTCCTCTTATTTAATAAACAACAATAAAGTGATTTTTAATTGTGAGAACAATGCAAAAGTGCTTTTACAATTCTGCAGTGGTCAGGTAATAAAAGTTTGGATTTCTACCGATGGTAATTTTAAGCGTAATAACCAATCGTTTGCTGTTATCAATGAAGATCTTGGTTGGTTGGGTAATGTTAATGTTAATGAAGAGACCACTGCCTATGAAATTTTTACGGAACAATTAAGAATAAGGGTAAATAAAAAACCATTTAAATTACAAGTATTTGATAAGTATCAAAAGTTGCTGTTTGGCGATTACAATGAGAAAGGATTCGTAAAAAATGATAAGCATATTGCGAGTTATAAAACATTAAAATCAGATGAGCAATTTTTTGGTCTGGGAGAAAAATCCGGAACTCTTAACCGACGTGGAAAGAGTTATAAAATGTGGAATAGTGATCAGCCGTGCTATGGTGTAAATGAAGACCCTCTTTATAAAAGTATCCCGTTTTTTATGAGTACCAATCATTATGGAATTTTCTTTGATAACACCTATAAAACAGAGTTTAAATTTGGCAGTGAATCAAATGAGTATTATTCATTTGAAGCTCCTGCTGGAGAAATGATTTACTATTTTATGTATGGTAATGATTATAAACAAATCATCCAGAATTATATAGCGCTTACCGGCAACCCTATTATGCCGCCTAAATGGGCTTTAGGTTTTTCACAATGCCGCGGTAATTATACAAGTGAGACTCAAGCCAGGGAAATCGCTGCTGAGTTTAGAAAAAGGAAAATTCCTTGTGATATTATATATCAAGATATAGGTTGGGTTGAAGGACTTCAGGATTTTGACTGGAAGAAAAGCAACTATCAAAATCCTAAACAAATGGTTAAAGAATTGGGAGACCAAGGTTTTAAAATGATAATCTCTCAAGATCCCGTTATTTCTCAAACAAATAAAAAACAATGGGAAGAGGCCAATTCTAAGGGATATTTTGCTAAAGATATTCGCTCAGGTAAAAGTTATGATATGCCATGGCCTTGGGGTGGGAATTGTGGAGTAGTTGATTTTACAAAACCAGACGTAGCTGATTGGTGGGGAGACTATCAGCAAAAACCTTTGAATGATGGTGTTCGGGGATTTTGGACCGACATGGGAGAGCCAGCCTGGAGTAACGAGGATGCTACTGATCGACTTAGTATGAAACATTATTTAGGGATGCATGACGAGATCCATAATGTATATGGTTTTACATGGGATAAGGTCGTAACGGAACAATTTTACAAGCGTAATCCTAATAAACGTATATTTCAAATGACAAGAGCGGCTTATGCGGGATTGCAACGGTACACCTTTGGTTGGTCTGGAGACTCTGGAAACGGTAATAATGTTTTAGAGGGATGGAGTCAATTTGCCAATCAAATTCCTGTGGGACTTTCTGCCGGGATGGGTATAATTCCATTTTGGACTTCTGATATTTCAGGTTATTGTGGTGATATTAAAGATTATGATGCGATGTCAGAATTATATGTTCGCTGGATGCAATTTGGTATTTTTAATCCTCTAAGCCGTGCACATCATGAAGGTGGGAATGCTGTTGAACCTTGGGTTTTTGGTACCGAAGCGGAGAATATCACTAGAACAGCCATTGAATTAAAGTATAAATTATTCCCTTACATCTATACGTATGCTCGAGAAGCACATGATACAGGACTGCCTTTGATGAGAGCATTGTTTCTGGAATACCCCAATGATACGGAAACATTCGAATTAAACGGGCAGTTTTTGTTCGGAAAAGAATTATTAGTTGCTCCTGTTGTCGAAAAGGGAGCTGTTACCAAAAAACTCTATTTGCCCGAAGGAGAATGGATTAATTTTAATGATGGTAAAAGCGTTTATAAAGGAAAACAATGGATAACCGTTGAAGCTGCTTTAGATGTTATACCTCTATTTGTAAAAAAAGGGGCTATTATACCTAGTATGCCAGTAATGCAATACATACATGAAAAACCTATTTATCCTGTTAGTTTTGATTTTTATCCTGATAAAGTAGGTAAAGAATCTTCCTTTGTTTTCTATGAAGATGATGGAGAAAGTAGGGATTATGAAAAGGGCATTTTTTGCAAAACAAAAATTACCGCCATTGCTAATTCATTAAGCTATGCAATACATATAAGTGCCAGAGAGGATAAGGGCTATAAACCTTTAGGATCTCGAAATTTCATTATAAAATTGCATACTAACAGTAAGCCTAAAAGTGTATTTGTAAATTCCATAAAAATTAAAAAAGAGAAACCAGAAGTTTTAAATGCAAAGGGATTCGTTGATTATGAAAGTTTATCTTTTAGTTGGGATGAAGAAAAGGGAATAATTTATGTGAAACTACCGGATAATGCTCTAGATTATCAAGTAGTTGTTAATTCTGGAGAATAAAGTAGGTCTATTTGTAAGTGTGCGAGGCAAGAAAGTAATTTCAAAGAATAAAATCAATTTTTACGTGAATTTTCTGTATATATAAACAAAAAGTACAGAGAAATATTAAGCTAGATTTTGTTTGCAGTTTCATCCAGTTTCTTAACCACTTATTGTTACCTTATTTTGTTAGTTTGAATAAATAGAAATTTCTGGATTATTAATTCACATACAAATTCGCAGCCATTTGCGTGAACAACCGAAAAAAGGGATGTTCTGGGAAGTGGCTGTAACCGCTTAGACCGACCCGAAATTGTCTTGCTGCCACAGGGCAATTTCGGGGCGACGAGCATCAACTCACTATTATGGGCTGTGACCTAAAGTTTGAAAGGTTCAGAAAGCAGCCCCTGTACCCAATCATTCCCTCTCGAAAGAGCTTCAATAGTAGGGATGCTCCCAAATTGGCAAGTGTGGAATTGATAAATAAGTCCTGTTTTTCCAAGGCCTCAGCAAAGGAACAGCTCGGCTCATTATTGCTTGTTTCTGCTTCCAAGAGTTCCCTAAATTCTTCTCTGACCATAGGAAGTCATTAAACTGTTTTGTATGGATTGGAATTGGGCTGTTTGTTTTCTTAGTGTTTTATACTTATTTCAAATTTAAGGATTTTGAAAACGGGACAGGGACAGAGCATCGAGTATGGATAGTGTATGGATAGTGTATGGATAGTGTATGGGATGTTTCAAACTGCTTTTAGAATTCAGAATAATTAAAATACCTGATAAAGTGTCTGTTGCGATAACTATTTCTTGGTAGTGTTTCATACCTCACAACAGACAACTCACAACCCCCTAATCCTTTATAATATCGAATGACGATTAGGCATATAAACAAAAAACCCGAAACTTTCGTTTCGGGTTTAAAATACTGGCGGAGAAAGAGGGACTACAATTCTACAAACTCCAAATTCCAAAACAAATCCAAAAATATACAAAGTGTCAATAAATCCAATACTTAACAAATGTTTTTAAAATTATGAGTTTGGATAAGTTTGGATATATTCTTATGTTTTTGAGTAAATGTGGGCTAAATGTGGACTAGATTTTGTATCTTTATGTAACATAAAAAGGGAAAAATATGGCTTCTATTTATTTACTATTGCAAAGCAAAAAAAGTCCAGCAGTAATATACATCCGACTACGTGACGGAAGAACTTTGGATATAAAAGCAAAAACAAATTATCATATAGACCCAATAAATTGGGATGATGAAGAGCAAAGACCAACTAAAAAAGCTTTAAAAGACATTGATATTGCAAATCTAGATACAGATTTAGCGACACTAAAAACCGACCTTTTAAAAGATTACAACCGAAGCAAAGGCGTTAAAGTTGTAGATGCCCAATGGTTAAAAGATTTCATTAACCCACCACAGGAACAAGAAAAGCATCCCGATAAATTAGTAGATTATATTGACACCTTCATTGAGTTTAAAAAAGCCGATGTAAAAAGCAGCACTATAACAAAATGCAATGTTATCAAACATTTATTGATGCGTTACCAGGAACACACAAAATCAACAATTTTCATTCGTGATGTTGATGCAAAATTCAAAATGGATTTCGAAAAATACTGTATTAGTGTTGGATATGCACCAAACACAACAGCAAGAAATATTCGGTTTATCAAAACATTTTGTCGCCACGCAAAAGCGAACGGAGTAGAAACACATTATCAGTTAGACAGCATCAAAGCAAAATATCATAAAGTAGAAAACATCTATTTAGACGAAAAAGAAATTGAAGCAATAGAAAAAATAAAAATCAGTGAATTAACCGATGGTTTAGAAAATGCTCGTGATTGGTTATTAATAAGTTGTTATTGTGGCCAAAGGGTTTCTGATTTTTTACGTTTTGATAAATCGATGATTCGATACGAGAAAAACAAAGCAGGCGATTTAAAACCATTAATCGAGTTTACACAGGTCAAAACCGATAAAATAATGACAATACCTCTTCATTCAAAAATAATTGAAATAATGAAGAAATACGAGGGCGATTTTCCAAGAAAAATTTCAGACCAGAAATACAACGAGCATATCAAAAAAGTTTGTGAAAAAGCGAAAATAGAAACACCAACTCACGGCATTTTATTTGACCATAAATTGAAACAAAAAGTAGAAAAAGATTATCCAAAATGGAAATTGGTTTCTTCGCATATCGGAAGACGCTCATTTGCAACAAATAATTATGGAAAAATTCCAACTTCTTTTTTAATGTACATCACAGGACACACAACAGAAGCGATGTTTTTAACCTACATCGGAAAAAGCAACAAGGATATTGCAATGGAATTAACGAACTACTTTTAATTTGTTAGGATTTATTTTATAAATTCACGCTTTTTTCAAAGCACAAAATTCAATATGATAAGCAGCACTTTAAATCAATACAAACAAAGTTTTAAAACTAACTTATTGGCTTTTTTGAATGAATACGAAGATAATACTAAAGCCTTCTTTCTTCAAAATGAAAAAACAAAATACAAAGCCTACCAAAGAGCGTTGACTAAAATTGCTGACCAAATGAAGTTCTTTACTCGCGAAGAACGCAATCAAAATTTGGTACATAGAAATATTGCATCCGATTTAAAAAAGCTTGATATAAATATCTACAATTCAATTATAACAGAACTTAATCCCAACCAAGACGAAACTATCTTATCACTTTCGGCACTAAAAAATGACAGAATTAAAATTAATGAAACCGCTCTTAAAAATCATATCAAAAGTTCAATTGTGATTTTAAAATTCATTTCGGAAGAAAATACTGAAACGAAAGAGATTAATAAATTTACTTATCCGTCAGAAGATGGTGAAACAGGTTTAAAATTTCAAACCAAAGATCAGCTTGATCGTAATCTTGAAGAATGGTTGAAAATATACGAAGCCAATTTTGAGTATTTACCCATTCCAATGATAATTGATGTAAAAGCGGATTATGTAACAGATACTTACAAAAATTACGAACAGCGTTATTTTGAATACCAAATAGAAGTTTGTGATATAATTTTAAATAAAGTACCAAACGACACAAAAATTATTGATTTAAAAAAGCAATTCCAAAATAGTTTAATCGAATTAAGAAAGCTATTTCCAATTCCAAGTGTAAATATTGAGACAATTATTTCGGATATTAATAACGCTTTTTTCAGGCTTGAAAACTTTATGAAAGGAACGGTTTCTATTTATCAAAGTTTTTTGTTTAATGATGCTTTTACCATATTTTTCAATGAATTAAAAAAAGTCGAAAACATTAATCAACGTAATTTTGATTTAAGAGATGGGTATCATAGTTTGCTTTATCATATTGATTATGCTCACGATAAAAGCGAGTTTAAAAATCACAATGCTTATAAAAATGATGATTTTAATAGAGATTGCAACGAAATTTGTTACATCCATTTTCATAGAGCAGCTGAATTCGGCATTAGTAGTGATTTAGACGATTATCAATTTGAAATGCCTTCGATAGTCGATATTGTATCAGAAGCAAATAATGCAATATTAAATCAAGTTATTGAACCCCCTGGTAAAGTTGTTACTGCTCCAAAAAAAACAATTCCTAAATTTATTGTTTCTCACGAAAATTTAGTTAACGATCCTTTATTCAATTCAGATAACGAACACATTATTTTAGAGAAAGAATTAAAAAATAAAACTAATGCACGTTTAGATCAAAATAGGCTTAACGACATTTTTTATGTAGATGATTTTGATGATGAGTTTAAAGAATGGCAAAAAAAACAAAATTTAGCAATTGTAGATTCTTTTAAGCAATTGATAAAAAAATTAAATCAAGAGAAGACATTCTTTTTTGGTTGTTCATTTGATAATTACAAACACAATTATGAAAAAAGACTAAAATGTTTTTTGGATAATTTTTACGATGCAGAAGAATCAGATTTTATTAAATCTGAAGAAGAGTTTTTAGAAAATATTCTTTATGATCTCCAAAATCCTGAAGGAGCTTATGATGGTTATGCAATTTCAGGATTTGATAATTTTAGTAAAGCATACAGTATTGTATCAACTCTAGGATTTGATCAATATATTTTTTCTTACAACAAAAAATCAGCTTTTCTTAATGAATGTAAAAGCAAATTAAAATCAATAGAAACAAATAATATTCAAAATTCTGAAGTTTCGGCAAGTAATATGATTTTAAAAATTAAGGAAAATACCGCAAAAAATGTTCCTGCAAAATATTACGCTCTAACTTATATTATTGAATTACTAACTGAAGAAAATAAACCTCCACAGGATATTGAAGGTAATTTTAAAAAAGACGAAATAATTAAAATAGGGAAAGAAAGATGCGGTAATTCGGGACAAAGTTTTTACAATTTTGTAAAAGATCATTTCGAACTTATTTCATCTAAAAAAATTAAAAATTCAGTTTTTAAAAGTAATTGGAAAGAGATTGTTTTAAACCTTACCAATAATAAAAAGGATGTAGAATTATATATCAAAAATAACAAGTTGTAATTCAGTTAGATACATATATCTCAACGTATCTGAACTTACCCTTAAAATATATCCCGAAAAATTTGTCCTGTATAACATAAAAAATACAGGACTTATGCAAACAAATGCAATTTTACTAGAAACACTATCGGTTGAACAACTTCAGCAACTAATAGGCACATCCGTAAAAAACGGAATCCTAGAACTTCAAAAACAACTTCAAGAAAAAGACAATTCAGAAGAATTGCTCACCAGAGAAGAAACTTGTAATTTCTTAAAAATCGATAGTAGCACACTTTGGGCGTGGACTAACAACGGTAAAGTCAAAGCCTACGGCATTGGAGCGCGTCGCTACTACAAACGAAGTGAATTATTAGAATGTCTAACCTTATTAAAAAAATAAGAAATGGAATTCTACGAAAACACCGAAAAAACACTTGCTAAAATCGAAAGCAATGTTGTTGAAATATCAGCAAAAATGAAATTGGGTTACAAACTAGATCCTGATACTATTTTCTTCGACAGTCAAGAGTTTATGCAAATAATGAATATTAGCAAAAGGACAGCCCAACAATGGAGAGATAATAAAACCATCGGTTTCTCTCAAGTGGGAAACAAAATTTACTACAAACTCAAAGACATATTGCAATTGTTAGAAGAAAACTACAACCCTAAAAAGGAAATACTTAAATAATCCAATACAACTGATGGTATCAACATATATAGATTTCAAAACCAAATTGGAAGACAATAGTATTTTTAATATTTTTCAAGACATCAAAAACGGGAAATACGAAAGCGAAATCAATTCTATTCGTTATGCGATGCATTCGGGAAAAGAAAAACTTGCCGATGAATTAAAAAGTAAATTACTTGGTTTTACCACTTCGGGAACATTTGACAAACAAAGAAAATCCGAATTTATAAAAAACTACACTCAAATTATAAACCTCGATTTCGACCACATCCCACTAGAAGAATTGCAAAGTCTTATTGCAAAAATCAATGATTGCCAATTTACATTAGCATCATTCATTAGTCCAAGAGGCGAAGGAATCAAAGTATTTATTAAAATCAATTCCAATGCCGATAAACACGCATTGGCTTATAGTCAAGTAGCCAATTTTTACAAAGAACGTACAGGCTATGATTTTGACCGAAAATGCAAAGACATAACCCGATTGTGTTTTGTTTCTTTTGACCCAGAATTGTATATAAACGAAAAAGCAACTGTTTTTGAAGTAAAAGACGAAATTAAAGCCATTCCAAAAACGCAAATAAAAGAGCAATTTCAAACACAATCTTCGGATGATTTATTGGATAAATGCTTAAAATTCACAGAGCAAAAAGAACAATATTATAACGGAAACCGAAACAATTTTATTCATCTCTTTGCGAGTAATGGCAATCGTTTTGGAATTAACGAAGCCGATACGTTAGATTTTTGTATCAATAATTTTGATTTAGAAGAAACAGAAATCAAAACAGCAGTCAACAGCGCATACAAAAATCAAAGTGCCGACTTTGCAAAGTTTGCAAAGTTTGCAAACCTGCAAACTATCGAAACCATAACAAAAAAGGATGCAGTTGCAAAACCAATTGAAGAGGAAGAAGATTATCTAAAACACACACCTATAATTCCGCAATCGGTTTACGATAATTTACCGCCAATATTATTCGAAAGTTGTCAAGCATTCAAAGAAGCAAGAGAAAAAGACGTATTTCTAACAGGAGCTTTAGCCATTCTTTCGGGTTGTTTGCCTAATGTTTCCGGATTGTATAGCGGAAGTATTGTTTATCCAAGTTTGTTTTCTTTCATTTTAGCACCCGCAGCTTCAGGAAAAGGAGCGTTGAAATTCGCCAAAGCTTTAGCCGACAAATACCACGATTTTACATTGGCTACTTCGATAGACGAAAAGAAACGCTATGAAGAAAATTTAGCAGCTTACAAATTGCTAAAATCAAAAGGAAAATTAGAAGAAGGACAAGCAATGCCAATGGCACCAAAATTCAAAGTAGTTTATATTCCTGCCAATACCAGTAATGCTAAAATAATTCAGCATTTAGACTGTAACGAAGGCAAAGGAATTATTTGTGAAACCGAAGCCGATACGTTAGGACAAACCTTTAAAAACGAATGGGGTTCGTATTCGGATATGCTTCGAAAATCCTTTCATCACGAAAAAATATCGGTCAGCCGTAAAACCGAAGGCGAGTTTGTAGAAGTAAACAATCCGCAACTTTCAGTTGCCTTGTCAGGAACCCCAAAACAAGTCTTTAATATCATTGCTTCGGCAGAAGATGGGTTGTTCAGTCGTTTTATTTTCTATGTTTTCAAAACAGATGCCGTTTGGTTAGACCCGTCGCCAAAAGGAAATCCAATCAATTTAACCGACTATTTCAAAACCCAATCCAACGAAGTTTTTAAAATGGTAGAATACTTTGAAAGAGACGAAATGATTATACAACTCACAGACGAACAATGGAACAAATTTAATCCTACATTCAGCGCCTATTTGCAACAAATAAACACTTTTGTTAGCGAAGATGCTTTAAGCGTAGTAAAGCGTTTAGGAATAATTTTATACCGTTTTTGTATGCTTTTTACTGCCATCCGAAAATTCAAAGCAAACGATTACCACAAAGAAATCTTTTGCTCTGATGTAGATTTTGAAACCGCTTTATCCTTAATAAAAGTCTATTTGCAACACAGTATTATAATGTTCGAAAACTTGCCAAAACAAGGAGAACAAAGTGTTTTTAAATCAGGTCAAAACAAAAAACTGTTTTTCGAAGCCTTACCGAATGAGTTTCAACGAAAGGAAGCCATAGAAATAGCCAAGAGTTTCAATATGAGTGAGCGTTCCGTAGGTACTTTTTTAAAATCGTGTTTGGGTAAATTTTTAAACCAACCAAAAACAGGCTTTTATCAGAAAACAGAAAAATAACTTTTTCCAGTTTAAGAGTTTATACCTACTTTAGCCCATATTCAAAAAACAGTCAAAAATTTACAATGTCAGACGAACAAAAAAAACTCCTCGAATCCCAACTTTGGGCTATAGCCAATATTTTACGCGGAAAAATTTCAGCCAATCAATTTCAAGATTATATTCTTGGTTTTATTTTTTACAAATACCTTTCGGAAAAATTAGAAAAAAAAGCCAATGATTTTCTAAAACCCGATGGTTTGGTTTTCAACCAAATTGATGAAACTACGGCAGAAGGTCAAGAAATTTTAGCGCACTTAAAAGAAGCTACTGTGGATGCTTTGGGTTATTTCTTAAAACCGTCTGAATTGTTCACTAACATAGCCAAAAAAGGAAATGCCAAAATCATTAATCAAGACGATGAGGAGCAAGTGCAAAGTACTTTTATTCTCGAAGATTTAGCCAATGTTTTGAATTCTATCGAAAAAAGCACGATGGGTTCCGAGAGTCAGGATGACTTCGACAATCTATTCTATGATATCGATTTAAACTCCACTAAAATTGGGCGAACGACCAAAGACCGTAACGATGTGATTGTGAAAATACTAACGGCTTTAGATGAAATTGATTTTGATTTAGACAATACCGATGGCGATGTGCTGGGCGATGCTTACGAATATTTAATCGGACAGTTCGCCGCAGGAGCCGGACAAAAAGCAGGGGAATTTTACACACCGCAACAAGTATCAACCATCTTGGCAAAAATTGTAACCACACGCAAAAGCAAATTAAAATCGGTTTACGACCCTACTTGTGGTTCGGGTTCTTTATTGCTTCGGGTTGCCAGAGAAGTGGACGAAGTTGGGCATTTTTATGGACAAGAACAAAACCGTACCACCTACAACTTGGCGCGAATGAATATGATTTTACACGATGTCAATTACCATAAATTCGATATAAAAAACGAAGACACACTCGAAAAACCACAACATTTAGACTATAAATTTGATGCCATTGTAGCCAATCCGCCTTTTTCGGCCAAATGGTCTGCCAATCCGTTGTTTTCTAACGACGAGCGTTTTTCGCAATACGGACGATTAGCACCAGGAACCAAAGCCGATTTTGCTTTTATTCAGCACATGGTGCATCAGTTGGACGATAGCGGCATCATGGCGTGTATTGCGCCACACGGCGTTTTGTTTCGTGGCGCTGCCGAAGGACATATACGTAAATTCCTGATAGAAGACCGCAATTATATCGATGCGATTATTGGTTTACCGTCTAATTTGTTTTACGGCACGAGTATCCCAACTTGTATTTTGGTCTTGAAAAAATGCAAAGAAACACCCGAAAACATTTTGTTTATAGATGCCAGCAACGATTTTGAAAAGGTAAAAAACCAAAACGTTTTACGAGACGAACACATTGACAAAATTGTAAACACCTACCAAAACCGAGCGGTAATAGACAAATACTCCAACATTGCCACGCTCGAAGAGGTAAAAGCCAACGATTACAACCTGAACATTCCGCGTTATGTAAATACGTTTGAAGAGGCCATTGCGATTGATGTAAACGCCATTGCCGATAAAATTCAAGGTTTGGATGCCAAAATGAAAACAATCGACAGTACTATTGCTTCATTTTGTAAAGAGTTAAATATTAAAACCCCTTTTTAAGATGGAAACACTACAACCAAAATTACGGTTTCCTGGGTTTGAGGGGGATATGAATTATTTATATAAAAAGCATTCTTTTGAAGATGTTTTTCTTTTTTCTACAGGTAAAAATATAAAACAAAATGAAGCATCACCTGAATTTGAAACATTATGTGTTAGATATGGTGAATTGTATCATATGTATAATGAAGTGATAAAAGTCGTTATAAATAGAACAAACCTTGATAAATCTGAATTAATTTTTAGCGAAGGAGATGAAATTTTACTTCCATCGGCTGGAGAAGATCCTTTAGACATTGGTTCTGCATCTGCTCTTACAGTAGAAAATGTTGCTATTGGTCGAACCATAAATATTTTAAAACCTTTGAAGCAAAATGTTTATTCTAATATTTATGCATCATATTATATCAATCATAAATTAAGGCCAAAAATTGCAACATTAGCAAAAGGTGTTAGTATTAGTAATGTTTATAATTCAGATTTAAAAACATTAGATATTATTCTTCCAACCTTACAAGAACAAACCCGCATCGCCAATTTTCTTTCTTCGGTAGATGAAAAATTGAACCTTTTAAAAGAAAAAAAAGCCCTTTTAGAAGACTACAAAAAAGGCATCATGCAAAAAATCTTCAATCAAGAAATTAGATTTAAGGATGATAATGGAGAAGATTTTGAGGAATGGGAGGAGAAGGGTTTGGGGGAAATTGCTGATTTTTATAAAGGTAAAGGATTGCCTAAAAATCACATTTCAGATGATGGGGAATATAAATGTATTCATTACGGTGAACTATTTACAAAATATGATGAATTGATTAAAAATATTATAAGTAAAACTAATATTTATGTAAAACCATTTTTATCAATTTCAAATGATGTTTTAATGCCTACTTCAGATGTTACACCAAATGGATTAGCAACAGCAAGTTGTATTAAAGAGGATGATGTAATTTTAGGTGGAGATGTTTTGGTTATTAGACAAAAAACTAAAATTTTAGATGGTCTTTTTTTAGCATTCTATATTAAACAATATAAAGATAAAGTAATGAAATTAGTTTCGGGTTCTACAGTATATCATTTGTATGGTTCCGACATGAAAAATTTAGATATTAAATATCCTCGTTTAGAAGAACAAACCAAAATCGCGAATTTTCTATCGGCCATTGATGAAAAAATAGATTTGGTTTCAAATCAAATAGAAGAAACGCAGGAATATAAAAAAGGATTATTACAGCAAATGTTTATTTAGTATGAATATCGAAGCTAACGATTTAAGAGGTAATTGGTATAATAATGAATTTATAGTATATTCATTTTATCCACAAGATAAAAATTCAACAGATTTAAAATGTTCAATTAATATGCATAATGATGGTAAATTAATTTACGACGGTGATGTGTCCTTGGAGAAGAATATTGATAATAATAGCTATATTTTAACGGCTGGTGAGCATATCTTTGAAATAAAAGGGTTAAATAAAGCCACAAATTCAATGTCGATATATAGTAATGATTTTGGTAACATAGAAGTTGATAAAAAATGAGTATAAATATAGATAGCCTTTATTGTTTAAAATCGATTAAGCAAAAGAAAATTGATGTAACAACCATTTATTTAGAAATATGGAAGTAAAGAAAACATGTAATATTTATTGTGACGAAAGTACACATATTGAAAATGATGGGCAACCTTATATGATATTAGCTTATGTAAGTACGCCTTACCATTTGTTGAAAATGCACAATAAAAATATCCGCAAAATGAAAATGGAGCATTTTTATCGTGGCGAAATGAAATGGAGTTCTATATCAAAATCACAATACCCATTTTATAATAAATTGATTGATTATTTTTTTAGTAATGACTCTCTAAATTTTAGGGCTATTGTTATCGATAAATCACAGTTAAATCATAAGTATTACAAGCAGAGTCATGATGATTTTTATGACAAAATGTATTATCAATTATTAAATAAAAAAATCTTTCATGATATAAATTATAATATTTATCTAGATGTAAAGGATACTTATTCGTATAAAAAAGCTAAAAACTTAAAGCTTTATCTAGAGAGAGATTATCAAAACATTAGGAATCTTCAAATTATCCGTTCTCATGAAAGCGAATTAATGCAATTAACAGATGTGTTGATGGGAGCAATAAATTATAAATTACGAGGATTAAATCGGGTAACCGCTAAAAATAATATTATAGCAAAAATTGAAAATTTTTGTGGCAAACCTTTAACAGAAAAGACAAGTAAGTCAGAAAATAAGTTTAATCTTTTCTTTATAGATTTAAAAAATGGCAATTAATTATACTAAAAAATATAATGATTTACTTGAAATAAATCACTTTAGCGTAGGAGACAGGACAATTTCTATAAGAAGTATTTTTGATCGAGACATAGCTGATAATTTAAATTTTACATTTAAGCAGAAGATTATAAGACCACTTAAAAAAGAAGATGTTTATGATGTAGAATCGCTTTTTAAACATTTAACTCATAGAACTTCTGAAGAGAAAGATTATAGGGGTGTGGTGGTCAAAAAAAGAGATGATTTTGATTTTGAAAGATCAAAAAGAATTCATTGGATATTACCACACATCAAAGAAAATGTAAATGATGAAATCAGGTTGTTTAGTAGTATTGTGAGAATAAAGAATAAAGACGTAACACGTACATTTATTCATAATGTAACTGAAAATTACTTAGTTGTTTTAGAACCCCAAAGAAGTGGATTGGACTATTATTTAATTACTGCATATTATTTAGAAAAAAAATACGGTGGGCCAAATGCAGTTAAAAGTTTGTATAAAAGACGGTTGGAAGAAGTCTATTAAACCGCAAAATCCGGTACACATCGGGGTGTATCGGATTTCGTAATTCAATTCTCCTAGTGTGGTAGAATGAACAGTGCAAATATATAAAAATAAAGTCATAGTTTTAAACATATTAACGAAGTTATTAACATTTTTTATAAATGACATCACAATCCGAATTAATTTTAGAACAAAATTTAGTCAATCAATTAGCTTCCAATGGTTACGATAAAGTAATTATTAAAGATGAAGATGATTTGCTAGTCAATCTTAAAAAGCAATTAGAAAAACACAATAAAAAAGTGTTTTCGGATGCTGATTTTAAGCAAATACTAAATCATTTAACCAAATCGAATAATGTTTTTGAAAAGGCTTTATTGCTTCGCGATAAGTTTGCTTTCAAAAATGAAAACAACGAATTGGTGTATGTAGAGTTTTTAAATATGGATTTTTGGTGTCAAAATGAATACCAAGTTACCAATCAAATAACAGTCGAAGGAACGTATAAAAACCGCTACGATGTAACGATTTTAATCAATGGTTTGCCCTTGGTTCAAATCGAATTGAAGAAAACAGGATTGGAATTAAAAGAAGCCTACAATCAAATCACGCGCTATCAAAAACATTCTTTTTCAGCCAAC
Source organism: Flavobacterium taihuense (assembly GCF_019351435.1). Taxonomy (GTDB): domain Bacteria; phylum Bacteroidota; class Bacteroidia; order Flavobacteriales; family Flavobacteriaceae; genus Flavobacterium; species Flavobacterium taihuense. Next base: position 153,085 of record NZ_JAHWYN010000008.1, on the reverse strand, counting down.
ACAGGTTTATTTAATTATGTACAATTATTTGTCATCAGTAACGGAGTAAATACCAAATACTTCAGCAATTTCGGGAACAAAAAACCCGATTTCAAACAAACCTTTTATTGGACTGACGAAAACAACAAACGGATTTCTAAACTAGAAGATTTTGCGAATACTTTTTTGGAGAAATGTCATTTGTCTAAAATGATTACTAAATACACTGTATTACACGATTCTGACAAAATGCTTATGGTTTTGCGTCCGTACCAATTCAACGCCGTAGAACGCATTATTGATAAGGTAAAAAACAGTAATCATAACGGATATATTTGGCATACTACAGGTTCAGGGAAAACATTAACTTCGTTCAAAGCCAGTCAAATATTATCGCAATTACCCAAAGTAGATAAAGTAGTTTTTTGTGTTGACAGACAAGATTTAGATTATCAAACTGCTAAAGAATTCAATGCCTTCAAACCCGATTGTATTGACCCAACTAATAATACAACTAATTTAGTTCGTCAGTTCAAAGACACCAATAGCAAATTGATTGTGACCACCATTCAAAAGTTGTACAATGCCATAACACGAGAACACCATCTCAAAACAATGGACGATTTGAAACACAAAAAGATTGTCTTTATTTTTGACGAATGCCACCGTTCTCAATTTGGCGACACCCATAAAAAAATAACCCAATATTTTGAAAATTATCAAATGTTTGGGTTTACAGGTACACCTATTTTTGTCGAAAATGCGTTGTCTAAAAACAGACAAAACCAAACTACAGCTAGTTTATTCGGAGAGCAACTGCACAGTTATGTGATTACGGATGCTATTAAAGATGAAAACGTATTGCGTTTCTCGGTAGAATATGTGGGTAAGTATAAAGAGCGTGAGAATTCTCAAAACGAAATAGATATTGAGGTAGAAGCAATTGACACCCAAGAACTATTAGAAAGCAAAGACCGCATTGAAAAAATAACCAATTACATCATCCAACAACATCCCATTAAAACACAGAACAAAACTTTTACAGCAATGTTTTGTGTCAGTAGCGTAGAAATGTTGATTAAGTATTACGATTTGTTTCTGAAATTAAAACAAGAAGGAAAACACAATCTAAATATGGCAACTATTTATAGTTTTGGTGCCAATGATGAAATGATTAGCGATACCGATGATTATGATGCTAAAGACTTTAACGAAGTAGCCGAACCGCTAGACGTTTATAATGCCTACCATAAAAGAGATAAACTCGAAAGCTATATTGAAGAATATAATAAAACCTTTAAATCCAATTGGACTACAAAAGACAGTCAATCCTTTTACAATTATTACAAAGACATTGCGCAAAGAGTACGTGCCAAGCAAATAGATATTTTATTTGTAGTCAATATGTTTTTAACAGGATTTGATAGCAAATCATTGAACACCTTATTTGTCGATAAAAATTTAAAATACCACGGTTTAATTCAAGCTTATTCCAGAACCAATAGAATACTTGGAGATAAAAAATCACAAGGAAATATAGTAGTATTTAGAAATCTTAAAAAGGCTACCGATGATGCAATTGCTTTGTTTTCGGATAAAAAAGCAAAAGAGATTATTATCTTAAAACCCTATGAAAGCTACGTTAAAGAAATTAATGAAGCCTACGATAATTTAATAGCAATTACACCAACCTATGAATCCGTTGACGATTTATATACCGAAGATGAAGAATTAGAATTTGTAAAAGCATTTCGTGAAATCATTCGATTAAAAAACATCATTGCTTCTTTTGTCGATTTTAGTTTTGATGATATTGTTTTAGAAGAACAAGAATTTGATAATTATAAATCAAAATATTTGGAGTTATCCGATAAAGGTAAAAAAGAAAAAACCTCTATTCTAAACGAAGTTGATTTTGAATTAGAATTAATTCATCGTGATGATATAACAGTAACTTACATTTTGGGATTATTAGCCAAACTAAAAGCAACAAGCCCACAAGAAAAAGAACGCCGACAAAAAGAAATATTAGATTTAGTTGCAGGTGATGTCAAACTACGAAGCAAACGCGAATTAATAGAACGTTTCATTGAAGAAAACTTACCACTACTTGAAGATACATCAGTCGAAGAAGGTTATACTGCTTTTATGATAGAAGAGCAACAGAAAGCATTCAATCAGTTCGTAGCCGATGAAAAGTTAAATGCCGACAAACTAAAAAAACTAACCGAAGATTATTTATTCACCCAAAGAATCCCAACCAAACAAGAAGTTGTCGAAGTATTAGAAAATCAACCCTCTATTTTACAAAGAGCAAAAGTGGGCGATACTATTTTAAGCAAATTCCTTACTTTTATCGATACTTTTTTTAATGATTAAATCAGGAGTTATATGTAATTACTTGATAATTAATTATTTAAAAACGTAATATATTTATGTAGATTCACTATATTTACAGAGGACAATTATATGAAAAATCTTTTTTCCAATATGCAAAACGAATTCATTATAAAAATCAATAAAGATAGAAATGGTGAAGAAGTATCTTTAGAAAATATTTCTATTGGTGCTGCTGATGCTTTAAATATTTTTATTAGCTCTTTGTCTGATTTTGCAAAAGCTGAAAAAGATATTTCTGATTTTAGAATATCATTAAAGAATGGTTGTATTGAAACTTCATTATCATATCCATCTACAAAGACAGAAGTTGATGAAGATATTCAGAATATTTTTGATGGAAATTCGTCTGAAGAATATAAGGTAAAGATTTTTAAAAATATTCAAGATAAAATAAAAGCCAACGGTCTAGATTACTCAATTATACATAGAAACGACGGCAACGAAAAAGATGTCACAAGCATTTTTAAAGCTAAAAAGTTTACTGTAAAAAAAACACCTGAAATCCCTTGGTTTTATGATGTTATCTTTGTAGAAGGTGAATTGTTTGATTTAGGAGGTAAGGTTAAGGTAAATGCACACATTGCAGATAAAAATGATTTTCAGTATTTAATTGACTGTAATAAAGAACAAGCAAAGAAATTTGGCCCTATATATGAAAACACATTTGTATCTATTTTACGAAAGTATAGACCAAACTCTAAAGCACAACACGAATTGATAGATGTTTATCTTGAAAAGAATAAATTTCTTGAATATAAATCTCTTTATGAAACTATCGTAAAAAATAAAACATTAAATAGATTTGATATTATTCACGATAAAATTGAAAGCATTTTAAATGATGATATTTCAAATGGAGAGCTTCTAAAATTAATGAGGCTTTATAATAATCCTCAAGCAGACAGAGGTATAATAAGAACAATTTTAATGGCTTTAAAAAGAGTAGAAAAATCAGAAGAAATAACTTTTATGTATAATACACTTGCTACATTATTAAAAGCAGGAAATGATAATAAAGCTATTTAAATTATGATTATAAATGATACTCTTTATAAGTTTAATGATGAAAAACTACCTGCTAATTTTGTTTCGATTGCAACTAAAATAGAGGATAATATACCCACACACGCAGCTATTTTAATTAGATATCAAGATAGAAATTTTTTACATCATTTTCCTGGTGCTACAAAACCAGAAGTTATTGCAGATTTTAATGAAGATGGTTGGTATGTGTACAAGATTATAGATGCTTTGAGTAGTAGTGAAGATGAAGTAGGTTCTATTTTGCAATACTGTAATCGTATTTGCAAAAACAGTAATATAACATATAGCTATATTGCTGACGGTTCCTCATATACAGATAAAGGTGATTTTATTAGTAAAATTGGTTTACCTGAATTTGGGACTTGCGTTGGTTTTTGTACTAATACATTAACTAATACCATAATTGATATTGAAGATTCTTACTTAAATCTTGAGGATTGGGATGATTCTGATTTATTAGAATGGGTTGATAATTGGAGTATTAAACAAGCACAAAAAAAATATCCTGATTTAGATTGGACATTGTATAATGCTTTTAAAAAAAGAATAACCCCACTAGAATATCTTTGTTCAGCATTCATTGACGAATACCCCATTAGTAAAATTAAAATTGACGAAATAAAAACTACTGTTCAGGAAAGTATAAACAATTTGTTCCCTATAACTTAAGATTTAATATTTTCCCGATTGTACAAACGTATTATTCTTGTCAAATAGTAGCAAATGCAACTAGTACAATTTTTTAAAAAGATAATACGGAATAAAATAAAAAGTTATAATTCCTTTCGCTCAATTTTATATTTTTGTAAGAAATTAATCAGCAAACAGGCTGTTTTTATTTTATCGTTCTAATTTCTTCTTTTATAGAAAACATTATTTAAAAGCAAGAACACTAAAAAGAAATAGGAACGCTATCGCTGACCTTTTTGCGCCCACCCAGCCAACGCACTCCCCACGCTCCTGTGTTTTTGGGCTTCTGCCAACGCTCCTGTAGCACATTGCAGCTTGCTCCGTAAACTTCACAACTGCAATAAGCTACTCCCAACCCTCGAAAGCCCAAAACCACCCCCAAGCTATGTTACATAATAAGCCATTATGGTTCAGTATGGCTGAACACCAGCCACACCGAAACCATAAGCTTATTATGTAAAATAGCCCCGCCCCAACGCGCCCGCCCTGAATAGGATAGTATTTGCATTGTTTTTTGAAGATGCCACAACGTCTCACAACAAATTTTCTACTGAATACTAACACCTGATTTCTGAACACATTTTCAGGCATCCTCAAAAAACAAAATTCCCCACAAGAGTATTTTTATTTGCAAGAAACCCTCTGCTAAAAATGAAGTTCACGAAAGCAAATAAAAATACCCTTGTTTCGCTACTGCCACCGCACTAGGTAAGTTCAGTTGGGGCAATCTTCCATTTCCCCAAACCCCTATGGATGCAATTTTTTTTGAAAGAATGCCACAACATCCGACTCCAAAAGAAAGTTCCCGATAAGCATTCTCTCAAAAAAAACAGCGCTGATTTCCCCTTATCCGATTGACCTCTCCCAAATTTGATGATTAGGGCTTTCTTGGATTTTTCTCTCGTTAAACTGACGCTTATTAATTTGCATTTTTTTGATGTTTATTCTATCCTTAAAAGCACTATAAGCCCCATATGATTGCACATTATAGACAAATAAGTGTAAAATAAAAAAGCCCTCTCATTAGAAAGGGCTTCATTTGCAACATTGCAAACTTTGCAGTCTTGCAAAACTGATGGTTTTTTTAGAAAGTCTCTTGGATTTTTAAAGCATTACCGGCATTGAACAAGTAATAATTAGATCCTACCATTTGATAAAATTCTATTCCAATACTACCCAAAACAGCAACATTTATCGTCATTGTTGGCGCACCTGGTAAGGAAGCAGTAATGTCAATTAATGGGGTTATAACATCTACCGGAGTATAATCTGAATATGCAATGTTTGACATTTCATTTAGAGTAGGCTCGGCAGGTTCGTATGCTCCAGTAATTGGATTAAAAACAGTGTCTGAAACAACAGATATAGCATTGATAAATCTAAAGTGAGTTGCTCCTGATGGAATGTTTAAAAAATTAAGCGGATTAAACTCTGGAATACTTAATGTACTCTCGTTTCTGTCAACCGTAGCAGTTAATGTGAATGGAGCTCTGAAAACACCATTAAAAGAAATGTTGCGATTGAAATCCAAACCTTTTAAATATTGTGGTTGTTGTGAAACCAAAACGGCTCTTTGTCCTCTCGCTTCAGAACCATCTTCAATATTGATTTTTTTCATAATCGCGGTTAGCCTTCCTGTTAGTTGACTATCGGACATTTGTTTCATTAAAGCTGACAAACCAACTCTTAAAGATTTACCTGCGTTTGCACAAGCAGTAAATTCACTCATATTTTCACGAGTACGAATAAAACCAGGATCGTTTTTCACTTGTTCAGCAGTTGGTCCACCTTTTAAACCTGCAAAATAACCTTCGTTACCTTTAATTTTGAAGTGTCTCACTTCGCCCAATGTTCCGACATATTTTATATGCCCTTTTTGTCTTGCCATTTCTTAATATGTATTTAATTAAACTTATTTTTTAAATTTACAAAGTACATATCTAACAATCAATCACTTAACAAATGCTATTTAAGGCATTTTAACGCTAATAAACGTATGACAAGAAATATTATTCTGAAAATAAAGAGATTCGTCGATGGAGACGGTCTTATTGCAGAAGATTTTATAACAAAAAAACAGTTTGAAATACGACTATATGGCATTGATGCGCCCGAAATGACTTATTGTAATAAAATAAAAAAGGATGAAAAAGAGCTACATATTCCAGCTGCATTTTTAATAAAGCTTGGTTATATGTCTTTTGAATTTTTAAAAAGCAATATATCAATAGGCGATAAATGCACATTGATTCAAGAAGAAAATAACCTTCAAGACAAATACGGAAGAAGTCTTGGTTATCTTATTTTAAATGATGGTAGAGTTTTAAACGAAATTATGATAAAAGAAGGGTATGCAAAGCCGTATAACGATGTTTTTTGTGAAATGCTTCCAATGTATCAGGAATGGAATTTAGAAGCTAAAATCGAGTCAAAAGGATTGTATAGTATTGTAAATAAGTTTTAAAATCGTTTTCCGATGGTTGTGGGCTAAATGTGGGCTAAAAGTAAAAACAAAAAACCCTAACTCCTTTATTTATAAGGATTAGGGTTTTAATTCCGCGGAGAAAGAGGGATTCGAACCCCCGGACCTGTTACAGTCAACAGTTTTCAAGACTGCCGCATTCGACCGCTCTGCCATTTCTCCAGTATGTCGCTATCATTGCTGATTGCGAGTGCAAATATAAGAACCTTTTTTGGTTATGCAAATGTATTTTTAGAAAAAAAGCATCTTTTTTTTATGCGCCTTTTTAACCATTTCATTTGCTTTGCTTTAGATTAAAAATATTTTTTAAAAAAAGTTTTTGCAATAACGGTATAATCTATAAGTAGTGATTAATAATTGACTTTTACCCGTTATACAATTGCTTATTCAGAATAAAAATGATCAAAAAAAATCCTTCGGAATTATTTCCGAAGGATTTTACTATTCACTTTTGACGTTTCACTAAAAAACTAATACTTCACATATTCTTTTATTTCCAAACCGTATCCTATCATACCAACGCGTTTGGTTTGTTCGGTATTCGACAATAATCGAATTTTAGAAATGTCAATATCGTGTAATATTTGGGCACCAATACCAAAATCTTTATTGTCCATCTTGATTTGTGGGGCTTTAAATTCGCCTTTGGCTTGTAATTCTTTCAATTCAACAATGCGGTTCAATAAATCTATCGATTGTAATTCTTGATTAATAAACAAAACAGCACCTTTGCCTTCATCATTGATTATTTGAAACATATCATCCAACTTTTTATGGGCATCGTTGGTCAACGTACCCAATATATCATTGTTCACCGAAGTTGAGTTGATACGGGTTAGTATTGGTTCACCAATATTCCAGGTACCTTTGGTCAAGGCTATATGTATTTGCTTATTGGTCGTTTGTTGATACGCTCTAAGTCTAAAAGTGCCAAAACGGGTTTCGATATCAAAATCCTCTTTCTTTACAATCAAACTGTCGTGTTGCATTCTATAGGCAACCAATGCTTCGATAGAAACCAATTTAAGGTCGAATTTCTTAGCCACTTTGGCCAGTTGTGGTAAGCGAGCCATAGAACCATCTTCATTCATGATTTCAACGATCACCCCAGCCGATTTAAATCCTGCCAATCGTGCAAAATCAATCGCTGCTTCGGTATGTCCTGTTCTTCTCAAAACACCTCCTTGTTTAGCTATCAATGGAAAAATGTGTCCTGGACGTGCCAAATCATGTGGTTTAGTATTCGAATCTACCAATGAAAGTATCGTTTTGGCTCTATCTCCAGCCGATATTCCTGTGGTTACTCCATTACCCCTTAAATCCACAGATACAGTAAAGGCAGTTTCCATCGGATCGGTGTTGTTGCTTACCATTACATGTAATCCTAATTCTTTGCAGCGGCTTTCAGTAAGTGGTGCACAGATCAAACCGCGACCATGCGTAGCCATAAAGTTGATCATTTCGGGTGTTACTTTCTCGGCAGCAGCCAAAAAGTCGCCTTCATTTTCTCGATCTTCATCATCAACGACAATGATTATTTTGCCTTGACGAATATCTTCAATGGCTTCTTCTATAGTGTTGAGTTGTATTGTGGTAGTAGACATCTTATTCTTTATTTTGAGAGGGAATTATTTTTTGAAACAGTTTTTGAAATATTTTTTGCACGGGAGCCAATATAACGTCCATATTGATTAAACCAATATCATTGGTCGCACGATAGGTTAATAAAACAGCCAGTGGCGTTAGTATCATCGATGACATCCATGAGCCAAAGAAAGGGGGTAAGCCATCTTCTTGTGAAATCCTTTTCCCAAAAGTATTGATAAAGTGAAAGGATATAAAAATTAAAACAGCAAACACTATAGGCAGACCTAGTCCTCCTTTTCGGATAATGGCACCCAATGGAGCTCCAATAAAAAACATCAGAAAACAGGCATACACAATAACAAATTTGTCATAAAGCGCCAAAATATGACCATTTATGTTTTTCTTCTTATTGTCAAGTTCACTTCTTGTGGCATCAATAGTATACAATGTGCTTTGGGCGTTACTGCTGGCTGCATTTAAAATTTCACTTTTTTGTTTGTTGTTATATAGCGATAGTAAATTTTTTACTAAGGGCTTTTTCTTTGTAATTGCGTGAGCGTTATTATCGGTTAAAGTACCCAGTCTTGCGGCGCTGTTTTCGGAGAAAGAAACGATTTCAGTATTCCTGTTTTTATTCAGGGAATCCAAGGTATATCGCAAATCGCTTACATTCAACATCGTGTTGGTATTAGACACGGTTTCGTCTTTGGTATCCACTTTGTTCAGTTGGGATAAATCAATATTGATACGGTATTTCTTGAACGAACTTTTGGCAAAGGGTAATTTATCGCGATCCTCATATTTTTTGGGCACAATATCTTGGTAATAATTACCGTCATTCAAAACCAACTGCAGAATACTCGTTTTATCACTACTGATTAATTCTCCATCTGTAGCGCGAATCACTGTTTTACTTCCGTCGCCATTTTGGGATTTTTGATGGATGGTAATTCCTGTAAGATGATTTCCGTTTTCACCCGATTTTTTATTCACCTTTATATTGTAAAGACCAACGTCACTAAACTGGCCTTCGGTAATGGCAAGCGCAGGTTTGGCCTGAGCAATATTTTTTCTAAAATTAACAAACCTAAATTCGGCATACGGAATCACATTATTGGCAAATAAAAAGGCCACAATACTCAATAACGCGATAGCGATAGTCAAGCTTCGCATCGCTCTTTGCAGCGAGATACCTGAAGACTTCATGGCTGCAAATTCATAATGCTCGGATAAGTTTCCAAATGACATTATCGAAGCCAATAAAATAGATAGCGGCAAAACCAAAGGCACAATTCGAGGCATCGAAAAAGCCAGAAATTTGATAACCATTACAAAATCCAAATCCTTACCGGCCAATTCGGCAATAAACAACCAGACGGTTTGCAATATGAACACAAAAAAAAGGATAACAAATACCGTAGCAAATGTACCCAAGAATGTTTTTAATAAGTATCTGTCTAGAATCTTCACCTAAATAATTAGTCTAATTTATTGATGTAATAATTGGGATATTTGCTTGCAACAAAGGTAAACTGATTTTTCGGCAATGCCTGATTTGTTTTAAAAGAATTAACCGTCAATGTTGTTTTGGTTCCCTTTTTTGCAATTTCTATAACATTATAGATGTTATTGGTTTTAGAATCAATACCCACCAAAATCTCTTTTCTTTGATCTTTCACATTGGTAGGGGTAAGTTTGATATATTGTATTTTTTTACCGGCCACATTCTGGGTAATATCCATAGTGAATTTATAACCCGTATTAAAAAAAGTCAGCATTTTTGATGGAGTAATAGCGGAGTCATCCTTCTCATCTACTTTCGAGATAGTGATTTCCTCATCCTCTGGAACAATGGTGTAATTCTTTTTACCGTCAAAAATCTTGGTAATTCCCATAAAATTCAGCACATACTGATTCCCTTTCATCACTACAGTTCCCTTGCTGTCCTGATTGATGTTCTCTTTGGCATTGTTCAAAGAATACTTAAAATCGATAGTAATGTTATCATAACTTTTTACTTTGGCAGTTACTTTATCCAGCAAAACCTTCGCTTTTTTATCTTGTGCTTGAGTCGAAAATCCAATAAAAAAGGCGACCAAAAGTCCCATTACCAATCTCACTCCTATTTTGTGTTGTAATCTCATTTGTTCTGTGTTTTGTTGTATGCTTATTAATGTATTCTTGTATGGTATTGATTTTAATAATTATTTGGGGGTGTCCCCATTGAGAAAAGGGGCTTACCGATAGCACCGCTTACAAAGCCCCTTTCCTCAACGAGGTCGGGCTATCCGCGCTACTTCGGTAGCTAGCTATTATCCCTCACGCATCCGTGTAATATCATATTTGGTGCAAATGTAAAGACCTAAAAAATGAAAAGCATCTAAAAAAAAGCTAAATTTCTGTTATCAACGCTATTCCAAAGTCTAATTATCCAAAATCTGCAATCTAAATTCTTTTCTCTTTATTCTTTTCTCTTTATTCTGAAATCTGAAATCTGAAATCTGCAGTCTAAAATTCTAACTTTCGTTATTAAAAAACTGATCCAGTCCCGTCATATCCTGAATGTTCACGCTTCTTGCTTTGCTTCCTTCAAAAGGACCCACAATTCCGGCAGCTTCCAATTGATCAATCAATCGTCCGGCTCTGTTATATCCCAGTTTTAATTTTCGTTGCAATAACGAAGCTGAACCTTGTTGGGCATTAACAATTACTTCAGCAGCTTCTCTAAACAAAGTATCTCTTTCAGAAATATCCATTTCCAAACTAATCCCTCCATCTTCTCCTACGAATTCAGGAAGTAAATAAGCGGTGGCATAAGCTTTTTGTGATCCAATAAATTCGGTTATCTTTTCTACTTCTGGAGTATCAATAAAGGCACATTGTACACGAACCACATCATTTCCGTTAGTATACAACATATCTCCACGTCCTATCAATTGATCTGCCCCTTGAGTATCCAAGATCGTTCTGGAGTCTATTTTGGAGGTTACCCTAAAAGCGATTCTCGCAGGGAAGTTGGCTTTGATCAAACCTGTAATTACATTCACCGATGGTCGTTGTGTGGCAATAATTAAGTGAATACCAATAGCACGGGCTAATTGTGCCAAACGCGCAATAGGTACTTCAACCTCTTTACCGGCTGTCATAATCAAATCGGCAAACTCGTCAACTACTAATACGATATAAGGCAAAAATCGGTGACCGTTTTCTGGATTCAATTTTCTTCCCTTGAATTTCTCGTTGTATTCCTTAATGTTTCTTACCATCGCATCTTTCAATAGCGAATAGCGGTTGTCCATTTCCACACAAAGCGAATTCAATGTGGCCACAACCTTGGCATTATCGGTGATGATAGCATCTTCGGTATCAGGCAATTTCGCTAAATAATGTCTTTCTATTTTATTAAAAAGGGTAAGCTCTACTTTTTTTGGATCGACCAATACAAATTTTACTTCAGCCGGGTGTTTTTTGTATAAAAGGGAAGTCAATACGGCATTCAACCCTACTGATTTTCCTTGTCCCGTAGCACCCGCCATTAATAAGTGGGGCATTTTGGCCAAATCGACAACAAAAGTTTCATTTGAAATGGTTTTTCCAAGGGCAATAGGCAATTCCATTTCTGCTTCTTGAAATTTGGCAGAACCAATAACACTTTTCATAGAGACCATGGTTGGATTCTTGTTCGGAACCTCGATACCAATAGTTCCTTTTCCAGGAATAGGAGCAATGATACGAATCCCTAAAGCCGAAAGTGACAAAGCAATATCATCTTCTAAACTCTTAATTTTGGAAATACGAATTCCCGCTTCGGGTACAATTTCATACAAAGTTACTGATGGTCCGACAGTGGCTTTGATTTGTGCTATTTCTATTTTGTAATTGCGAAGCGTATCTACAATTTTGTTTTTGTTTTCTTCCAGTTCTTCCTGATTAATCGTAATACCACCAGTTGAGTATTCTTTTAATAAATCAATGGTTGGAAACTTGTAATTAGACAAATCCAAAGTAGGATCAAATAAACCAAAATCCGACACCAGACGTGAAGCCAGATTGTCCTCGATAATATCTTCCTCTACAGCTTTTTCAATTACAAATGCTTCTTCTTTTACCGGTGCTACCGTAGGCAAAATTTCCATTGGAAGCGGTTTAAGAGTCGGTTCCAAATTAATTTCGGAAGCATTGGAAATTGTTGGTTTCAAAGCTTCTTTATTGATTTCAAACTGTGACCCTGATGTTTTTAGATGGATATCATCCAATAACTCTTCTTCTTCAGGTTCCGCTACAGCAAATTCTTCCAGATTATAAACACTATCATTTGGAGATAGTATTGGACCACTAGCCAAATCATCTTTGATCTCTTTTTTGGTATTTTCAAAAAAGGATTGCACTTTTTCGGGTGAAACCTGCATTTTGAAAATCAAATAAATAACCAAACCAAAAACAAGAACCAATAATGTTCCTGTTTTGCCGATATAGTCTTGCGAAAATAAATTCAATTCATATCCAATGGTTCCTCCCAATTCTGGTACAGATGTGGCGAAAAAGCCAAATAGAACTGATAAAATGATAACGGCAAATAAATCCCAAAACCAAATGGCTTTTAGTTTTTTTATCGAAAGATCCAATACCAAATACATTCCTGTTAAGAAAAATAAACGTACAAATAAAAATGAAGCAACACCAAAACCCTTGTATACGAATAAATTGGCGAGATAGGCTCCAAATTTACCCAGCCAGTTTTGCGCCACTTCTTTACGGTTAGATAATTCGGAAACTGCGCTTTGGTCTATTTGGCCGTAGATGAAAAAAGATACAAACGCAACCAATAGGGCTATAGAAAATAATACCAGCAGAAAACCCAAAACAATTTTGTGTTGTTTGGTTAATTTCCATGATTTTAAGTCCTTAGACTCCGATTCTTTTTTTTTATCTAAAGATTCTTTTTTTGTAGATTTTGCCATTCTTGAATTTAATTGAGCCTATAAAAACTTTGGGATATAAATGATAAGACCAATTGCGATTGCTGTTAATGCTGCGAAAAATACGGCTCCAGCTGCAATATCTTTGATAAAACCTATTCTTTCATGGTAATTGGGATGAATAAAATCGGCTATTTTTTCAACAGCGGTATTCAATCCTTCGATACTCATTATTAAACCAATGGCCATAGTTTGAAAAAGCCATTCGGTAGTGGAGATATGAAAATAAAAACCGGCGATAGTCATTAAGATTCCAATTGAAAATTGAACCATAATACTGTGCTCGGTAGTAATCAATTTTACGGCACCCAGAAAAGCGTATTTCACGCTTTTCAATCGGCCAGTAAACAATGTGTTATCTTTTTGAAATTCCATACAGGTTATTAAAGTGTAGCTAAAGCAGCTTCGTAATTAGGTTCGTTTGCTATTTCGCCTACTTGTTCGGTGTGCGTTACTACTCCGTTTTCATCAACCACGATAATAACTCTTGAGTGCAATCCCGCTAATGGGCCATTCACAATTTCTAAACCATTGTCTTTTCCGAAAGTTCCTTCTTGAAAATCAGATAAGTTGACAACATTCTCAAGACCTTCAGCACCACAAAAGCGTTTTTGGGCAAAAGGTAAGTCTCTTGAAATACACAAAACTGTTGTGTTTGGTAAAGTACTTGCGCTTTCGTTGAATTTTCGAACAGATGTAGCACAAGTTCCAGTATCGATACTAGGAAAAATATTCAATACTAATTTTTTACCTGTAAAATTGCTCAATGAAGCAACTGATAAATCATTTTGAACCAATTTAAAATCAGTTAGTTTAGTACCTACTTTTGGTAATTCACCTGTAGTGTGTATTGGATTTCCTCCTAATGTTATTGATGCCATAGTGTTTGTTTTTTTATGAGGTTCAAAAGTAAGGATTAATATTTGAATCTAAAAGTATTTGTTGTGGGTTGTCAGTTAGGGGTTGTTGGTATTGGATTTTAGTGTTTTTGTTCGCGAGAGGGATAGGAGCAAGCTACCAAAGTAGCGCGTATAGCCCGACAGCATTAGGGAAAGGGGGGGGATCCAGTCAAAGAGGAGTAACCCCCTTTTCCTAATGGTGGCTCGCCCAAATGATTATTTCCTGCTTTGTATAAAAAAACGCACCCTGAAATGGAGTGCGTTTTACAATGCTTATCAAATGATTTTATTTATCGATTGACCCAAGAACTCTTTTCATGAAAGTGTTTAAGGCTTCCTTTTTGTCAGTTCCTTCTTTAATCAATTTATGTACTTCGAGTGCGCCGTACATGTTCGAAATCAATTCGCCAATGACGTCCAATTCTTCATCTTTTAATGAGGCAATTTCGGTCATGGCTTCCAATACTTCGATGGTTTCGATAATGTAATCCTGATCGTTTTCCTCTATGAACTGAGTAAGGTGTTTTATTACTGGTAACTTCATGTTTTGTTGTTTAATCGGTTGTTTGTTTAATTGTTTATTCGTTAGGTCAAACGTTTTTTTTTGCGATTAACCGATTAACCAAATTAACGGTTAAACAATTTCATTAACCAATTCAATTAAAACTTCTTGTTTGTTGGTTTGGGTTTCGTTGACCAATTTTCCATTTACAAAAGTGGCGAAAGTTGGCAAATTGCTGACATTGGCTAGTTTTCTGGATTCCGGAGAATTCTCGGCATCTACCAAAACAAATGAAATTCCTTCATTCTCTGAAGCTAATTTTTTGAATTTTGGTTTCATGATTCTGCAATTTCCACACCATGAGGCTGAAAATTGAACCACTACTTTTTCGTTTTGTGCTATTAAAGCTCCTAACGTATCTTCGTTTAATTCGATTAACATAGATTTTTAAATTTCAATGTCAATTTCAATAACAATGGCAATTCTTAACTATTGAAATTGCCATTGTCATTGCTATTGATATTATTAGTTAAGGCTTAGGTATTCAGCAGTGCTTTTTCTGTCAGCATTCATCGCTTCTTTACCGGCTTCCCAGTTTGCAGGACAAACTTCACCTTTTTCTTGAATGTGGGTATAAGCATCAACCATACGTAAATATTCGTTTACGTTTCGGCCTAATGGCATATCGTTTACGCTTTCATGGAAGATTTTTCCAGTTTCGTCAATTAGGTAAGTAGCTCTGAATGTTACATTTGAACCTTCGATGATTACAGAATCAGTTTCTTCGCTATATTCGGTTGAATCAATATCAAGAATTCCTAAAATATTAGCTAAGTTTCTGTTGGTATCTGCAAGTATTGGGTATGTTACACCTTCAATTCCACCATTGTTTTTTGGAGTGTTTAACCAGGCAAAGTGAACTTCGTTAGTATCACAAGATGCACCAATTACGATAGTGTTTCTTTTTTCAAATTCCGGTAACGCCGCTTGGAAAGCATGTAATTCAGTTGGACAAACAAAAGTAAAATCTTTTGGGTACCAAAACAAAAGTACTTTTTTGTTGTTTTTTGTAGCTTCCTCAAAAATATTGATTTTCAAATTATCACCCATTTCTGAGATAGCATCTACTGCAATACTTGGGAATTTTTTACCTACTAATGACATATTTTTAGTTTTAAAGTTATTTTATGCCGCAAATATAATAGATATAAAAAGACACTTTAAATAAATTTTGATTATTAATATTTATTTAACGATAGTGTTTGGTTATTAAAATCTATTAAATAGTTGTAATTGAAACAGGTAGACTGCCCTTTCCTTTTTTGTCTTCCAGTAATTGTTCGGCTGCACTTTCTTGAAATTCTGTAAAATCCTGATACATTTCGACAATTCCGTTGGTGAGTTCTAAATTTGGAATCACTTGTATAGCATAGGGATTTCCAAAAACATATAAAATACATCTTTTGGTTTGAAACAATTGCCCTAAAAATTCCAAAACCGAATCTTCCAAATCAAATTTGTTAAGTGGTTTGGCTTTGGGTACAAATAAAGAAATAAGTATTGTGTCAAATGGAGCTAGATCTTCCTTGAGTGTTGTATTTATTAAATCAGCTGCATTTTCAATAGCATATTCAGGCGAAGGCAAGAAAGAACCAAGCGTTTTAAAAAACGGATTGTCAATCGTTTTGTAGATACTCAATTTGGCGAGACGTTCTCTGTTTTTGGCATCAAAAATCACGACAGAACTGTTGTTGTCTTTGAGGTCTGTAATGCAATAATCGGCTATTTTTCGGTTCAATTCCGAAGTGGTTTTAAAATCAAAATCAGCAGCCGGGCTTGGGTTTTTATCAAAAAGACCTGCTTTTTGTTTGCATTTCATGATACGGTTCAAACTCGCTTCAATGCGTTCTGGTGTTGCATTTTTTAGTATTTCCTGAATACCTTCGGCTACATTTTCGGCAAAGCAAAGTACATCGTTACCTGCGTTGAAAGCTTCCCATTCCAATTGACCTTTTACATCGTATAATTTCGAAACACTGTGCATATTCAAAGCGTCTGAAATAACCAATCCATCATATCCTAATTGCTCGCGTAACAATTTTTCAATTATGTTTTTGGATAAAGTGGCCGAGGTTTCTTTTCCGTCGTTTAAGGCGGGAACTGCTAAATGACCTATCATGATGGAGTCAACTTGATTCTCAATTCCTTTGATGAATGGCACCAATTCATTTTCGAGTAACTCTTCCAAATTCTCGGCTAAAACGGGTAGTCCTAAATGTGAATCGACACTAGTGTTTCCATGACCAGGAAAGTGTTTCAGGCAGCCTAGGATCCCCACATCGGACATACCGCGAAGGTATTCCAACGCATATTGAGCTACTTTTTCTTTATTGGAACCAAAAGAACGGTAGCCAATCACGGGATTGTTTGGATTGTTATTGATGTCGGCCAAAGGCGCCAAATTGTAATGAATCCCTGCTGATTTTAGGTCTAATGCAATTTGTTTTCCTACTTGGTACACTAAATCTATTTTTCTTTCGGGCAACGCGCCAAGGGTAATGGCATAGGGATATTGTGGCGTTTTTTCCACGCGCATGGCTAAGCCCCATTCGGCATCTATACTCATTAATAGGGGAGTAGTGGCACATTTTTGATAACGAACAATCAAGTTTTTCAAACGTTGATAGCTATCATCGTTGAATTCTACTTTTTTCTTGCTCTCATAGTTGGTTGCTGCGCTGGCTCTGCTATGAAAAAACGTCAATCCACCAATGTTGTGTTCTTTGATTAAACGCTCTGTTTCCTGAATGTTTTCTTCGGTGTCGTTAATGAAAACGGCTGGAAAAAAGAATTGCCCTATTTTTTGTTCTAGTGTCATTTTAGTCTTTTATAAGTTTCTCACTTTTTAAGAATTTTGAAATTGATGCTCGTAAAGGCGTAAAGGCTTAGAAGAAACAGCTATCAATGTTCTTAAATAGATAAAATGTTATTATTAAAATCCAAAGGTATATTAGTGTTTTCTCTTTTGCGTCTTAGTGACTTTGCGAGAAAATAAGATGTTAATTTTGTTTGAATTTAAACTTTATTTTCTTCAATTTTTTTACCAAAATCAGCCGGATATTTTAAAAATTGTGATAAAATCAATCCTGGAATAGTGGCGCAAAATACCCAAATAAAGAAATTACCATATCCTAAATATTGCTGAATGTAACCGCTTAGCATTCCCGGAAGCATCATTCCCAGAGCCATAAAACCAGTAGCGATGGAATAATGTGAAGTCTTAGATTCCCCTTCAGCAACATAAATCAAGTACATCATAAAGGCTGCAAAACCAAAACCGTATCCAAATTGCTCTATAATTACTGAAAGTACGACATATGGATTATAATGAAAAACAGAAGTAGTTAAGTTTAAATAAAAAGGATCTAAGGAATATTCGATATAGGGAAGATTCAGATTGAAAATAATTTCAGGATGGAAATTAGAAATCAAAATAAATCCGATAATTGGCAAGTGCATAGCTAAAATCATTGGTAACATCCATTTTCCTAATCCATCTCTTGAGATAACAAATCCTCCAATAAGACCTCCAACAACAAGAGCAATAACTCCAAAAATACCATAAATAATTCCGTAGTCCATATTTGATATACCCATACCTTTTTTTGGTATTGCCTCGATATTACCTTTTTCTTTTATTAATTCATCAATAAATTTTGTTCTTTTTGACATTACATCATTATAAGTTGTAACGTCGGTTTTAGGTATGGTTTTCAGATCTAATACTGTTTTTTCATTTTGCATTACTGCTACTATTGGCAATTCAGAATAGATTAATTCTAATTCGATTTTAGATGCGAGTCCGCCATTTTTAATGATAGAATGATAAGATTTTAATACCTCTTTTTGTTTGTTATTTATATTAGATTCATTTAGTTCGTACTTAATAGGTTCAACTAAAAATGGGTTAAGCATTTTTAATAATTGTGATTCTCCCAATCTGAATAGTAAAATAAAAGCTAGTATTATAAATATTTGTTTTTTTTGAAAAAAAGTAGAAAAAACTTTGCTGAAATTGAGATTTTTTTTAGTTTCTAATTGCCCATTAATTTCAGTATTTGGAGTAAAAAAGAAATTATAAATTGTAATAGCAATCATAAATACTGCTATGAGTATCATTGTGTAAGACCAAGCTTTATGTTTGTCTCCATATGCAATTTCTAGATATCCTGCTAAAATTACAATTAATCCATTTCCTGTAAGTATTGCAATTTTATAAAAAGTACTTCTAATCCCCAAAAAGAAAGATTGTTGTTCTTTTTCTAAAGCCAACATATAAAAGCCATCGCTAGCCACATCATTCGAAGCGGAAGCAAAGGCAGCTACCCAAAAAATAGCTAAACTCAAGATAAAAAAATTACTGGTTGGAACAACAAAACCGATAACTAGAAAAGCTATTGAAATGAATAATTGCATACTCAAAAACCATTTTCGTTTGGTTCCATGTAAGTCAATAAAAGGACTCCAAAGCGGTTTGATTACCCAAGGTAAATACAATAAACTGGTATAGACTCCAATGTCTTCATTACTAACTCCAAGACTTTTATACATAATTCCTGAAACCGAAATAATAATGGCATACGGAAAACCCGAAGCAAAATTTAAAAACGGAATCCAATACCACGGTTTGTTGTTTTTCATTGTTTGAAAAGGTTTAAATAGTTTAAGGGTTTAAAGTTATTTTTAGTTAAAGGTTGATTATACGTGAAACAATTAAACTTGAAACCTTAAACTTGAAACTTTACTTTGTTTGAGTTTCTACTTGTAAATCGATTATGGTTTCAGGGCTTTCATTGGCATAATAATCCACGAAAGTAAAGGCAAAAGCCGTTTTTCCTATCATTTTATAATCTGGTACTTCGATGTTGAATGCTCCATTTTCTTCTGTAACGGCAATTTTGTCCAGAATTTGGCTGGCATCATTGGTGTTGATTTTCGAAACATCTTTGGCGCCGTACACCACTATGTATCTGACTTTGGTCAGCTGTTTTGGTTTCTGAAACGAAATATAATAATTGGTGGTGTCTTTCGTGATGGAATTAATCAGTAAACTTTCGGTAATTGCCTTTTTGAAATTAGGAACCGGCAATGGCAATGCTGGATATTTGTATTCGTAGTCTTTAAGTACTTTGACCACCTCTTGGTTTTTATTTATGAACCATTTGGCACTAAAAAAACCATTGCCTTGCACGTTATCATAACTGCGTGTGAGGTCAATTTGATTTGGAATTTCATATTTGTTATTCCAATGTTTATCTGAATCGGCTTTGATCTTATAAGTGCTGTTTCCTACGTATAGGGCGGTGTTGCTCGGTACATTTTCAGACCACCATTTGATTAGTTTGGCATACGAAGCCGTTTTGTGGTCGATGCTCCAGTACAATTGTGGCACGATGTAATCAATCCAGTTGTTCTTCATCCAATCTAGAGGATCGGCGTAAAGATCATCATAATTGGTTTGCCCTGATGATGTGTCGGAGCCTTTTGGGTCAACTGATTTGTTACGCCAAACTCCAAACGGACTGATGCCAAATTGTACCCAAGGTTTTAGTTTTTTGATATCAAGCGAAATATTTCTTACAAAAGTAGATACATTAGAACGTCTCCAATCGGCAATGGAAAGACCTTTTCCAAACTTTTGATAGGAAACTGCATCATTGAATTCAATTCCTTTTATTTTGTAAGGATAAAAATAATCATCAAAGTGTATAGCGTCAATATCGTATTTTATCACCACCTCTTCAACTATCGATGTTAGGTGTTGCTGTACCTCGGGTAGGGCAGGGTTGTAATAGTATTTGCCTCCGTATTCAATCATCCATTCGGGATGTTTGTAATAATCGTGATTGAGACTAAGTGCTTCGGTTTTCAAGTCGAAAGTGGCGCGATAGGGATTGAGCCAAGCGTGAAATTCAAAACCACGGGCATGGGCTTCGGAAATCATCCACTCGAGCACATCATAATTAGGACTTGGCGCTTTTCCTTCTCTTCCAGTTAAGTAACGAGACCAAGGTGCCAGTATGGTAGGATACAATGCATCACCCACAGAACGGATTTGCACAATTACCGCATTGTAATTGAGTTTTTGATAGGTATCTAAAATCTCGATATAATCGGTTTTTTGCTTCTCCACCGAATCGGTACTGCTTTTTGGCCAGTCGATGTTGACCACCGTGGCAATCCAAACGGCTCTAAACTCATTTTTGGGGTGCATCTCTCTTTTTTGGGCGTGACCAATGACAGCAAAAAACAGGAGGTAGATAGTTAGGAATAGCAGGGACTTCTTTAGAATCATTTTTACTCTTTTTATGCAGCATTCAAAAGTAGTTTTTTTAGCTAAGTTTATTAAATTAATTGCTAATAAAATTTGGCTTAAGGTTTTTGTTTTGAATTATTCCTAAAAGAATAATAATGTGCCTGATCTAGCTATCCGCTATAGCCCTCGATTGGAACACTTTTTTGTTAGCCACTGCATGGAGCTCCGATGACTGTCGGGGTTGATAGTTATGTATTGGCTGTAATAAATAGTTTTCTAATTTACTGAAGCGATGTGAAAAAACATTGTTTAGTAATCTGAGGGCACGGATTGTCTCCGTTTATAGTCTTTAAAGTTGTTTGTAAAGTGCTTAAATATAAAGAGATATGATTAAATAAAAGTTATCTTAAGAATAAAGAAAAAAGAACAAAATTTGATGGTTTTTTCATAATAGCGTTTTTAATACGGTTGAATCAAATATATTGTGGAAAATACTCTTGCTTTATTTCTTGTATTTTTTCTAAAGTCAATACTTTGTTCTTAAAATTAGTGATGGATTTATATGTTTTGGCTTTTATTATGTCATCTGGATTATTGGAACTGCTAAGCATGATAATTATTGTTTTTTCTTTTTTGTTGTTGTCTAATGCTTGATAGGCTTCTATAAATTCCCAGCCATCCATAACAGGCATATTGATGTCCAATAAAATTAATTCTGGGATGGGAAATTCTTCAGGATTCGTGCTTTCATATTTTCCACTTTTGCTCAAATAATCAAGAGCTTCTTGGCCATTCAAAGTAACTTCAATTTTATCCGTAATTCCATATTTTTTAATCAACATCTTGTTTATGAAGTTTGTAGCACTATCATCGTCGACTAACAATATACAATTTAGTTTTTGGTTCATACTTAGCTTTTTAATTTAAATGGTAAGATATAGTTATTAAGGTGCTTTTTCTATTTTATTGGAATTTTTGGAATTGTAAATTTGAAACTGGATCCTTGCCCCAATTGCGATTCTACCCAAATTGATCCGCCATGTAATGCTATAATTTTTTTGCATTGTGCCAAACCAATACCAGTACCTTCATAGTCATCCCGATTATGTAGCCTTTTAAAAATCACAAAAATTTTATCGTAATTTTTTTCTTCAATCCCAATGCCGTTGTCTTTTATGGTAAAAATCCAATCATTTTCTTGTTCGCTTGCGCTAATTGTAATTTCAGCGAATACCTCTTTTTTTCTGAATTTTATTGCATTACTTATCAAATTTTGGAAAAGTAAGCGGATTTCGATTGGATATCCATTAATATATGGCATATTAGTAATTGATATTTTGACGTTGTTTTTATCAATCGTGATGCTTAAATCTGCAATGATGTCTTTTATTATACGGTTGCAATCTACTTTTGGCATATTGCTTTCTCTGCCAATTCTGGAATATTCCAGTAAGCCCCTTACCAACTCCTGCATTCGAGTTGATGATTGAAATATGAAATTGAGATATTCTTTTCCTTGATCGTCAAGTGTGTCTTTATATTCTTCTTGAATAAGATCCGTAAAGCATTTTAATGTAATAAGTGGTTCCTGTAAATCATGTGATGTCACATAAGCAAATTGTTCCAATTCTTTATTTTGAACCTGTAATTTGGTGTTTTGGTTCGCAATTTTAATTTCGATTATCTTTCTTTGGGTTATATCTCTCATTACCCCATCGATATGACTTGGTTTACCATTTGTGTCGTAAATTAATTTCGAACTAACCGAAACATGTCGTAATTCGCCTTTTTTTGTTTTAAGTTCCAATTCGTAATCCCTGACTTGTACTTTTTGCTGTAATATTTTAATGTATCTTTCTCTCTCTTGAGGTTTATTAAAAAACACAATTACTGGCGATCCAATGACTTCTTCTCTAGTGTAGCCAGATAGCGTTTCGCAGGAAGGACTTACCTCTTGGACTAGATTATTAGCGATCGAAGTTTGAAAAAAGACATCTTGTACATTTTCAAAAATAGTACGGTATTTTTCTTCACTCTTTTTTAGGGCTTCTTCTGATTCTTTTCGTTCAGTAATATCTCTAAGTACTGATTCTACGCGGATAGGTTTTCCTTCTGCGCCAAAAATTAGTGTTGCATCGACTGAAACATCTATTGTTTTTCCATTTTTATGAATGATTTGGGTTTCAAAACCTTTTATTCTGTTATTTTTAATTAAGGTTTCAATAAATAATTCTCTTTGAGTTATATTACTGTAAAAATCGCGAGCCTTGACTCTAATCAATTCACTTGGTTCATAACCTGTTACCGTTTTAATCGATGGGCTTATTTCGATGAAAGTTCCGTCCATTTCAGTAATGTAAAATACATCCTGTACATTCTCGAAAACGGATCTGTATTTTTCTTCGCTCTTTTTCAGATCCTCTGCTGCTTTCATTCTATCGGTAATATTTAGAGAAAAAACTGTGAGCCCAATAATTCCATTAGCCTTACTGGAAATAGGGCTGCATTTTATTTCCCAATATGATAAATCATTTTTGGAGTGTGTAATGATATTTAAATTCTTACCCTTAAGAACACTGTCAAATTTATTTTTAAATTCTAATTTTTCTTGTTTATCCTCAATGCAATCGAGAATACTCATGCCTTTTTCAATTTTGACACCATTCTGCTGCATCATTAAAGTTTGATGTAAACGATTGAAATTTAAATATTGGTAGTTTAGATCTAAAGAATAAATGCTAATGTCGTTCGGACTTTCAATAGTAGAGCTCAGGATAATCTTGCTTTTTTGAAGTTCCTCCATCATTTGGATGCTTTCAATCTTTTTTCCAAGAATATCGGAAACAGATTTTAAAAGATTAGCTTCTTCCAATAAAAAAGGCCCATCGTACTCAAATGTTTTTTCTTCTAAATAATACACTTCAATTTTACCCAAGGCTTCTTCATTGACAAAAATATAGCATTCTTGTGCCCACATTGTTTTCCTGAAATTGGGCATCTTATACAATGAATCCATTAAAGAAATACGACAAGTGGTGATTTCTGGATACTGGAAGGCATTGGCTATAACGGGAAGACTCTTTCTTATGATTTTATCGAGGGAAATACCTTTTTCCTTAACCATTTCGGAAACAGTATAAAGACACTTGAGTTCCTTGATACGTTCTTTTAACGAAGATGCTTGTTTTTCTAGAATTTCATGAGCTTGCTTTCGTTCTGCAATAACTCCTGCAAATAGTAAAGTTGCGACCGTCGAAACGCTCAGGAACGCATCTAGAACAAGAATAGAGTCATTACTGTTTACCCTTATGAAAGGACCGATCCCATAAGATGTGGCAACTACCGAAAAAAAAGCAATGATTTGAATGACGGCAACTGTAAATCGCATATCAAATCGATATGCTGTTATTAATAATACGGTTAACATGAGGTATTTATTTTCTTTAGAATACAGAAAGACGACCGAACATAACAAAAGAGTAAGAGCTGTTATTCCAACTAATTTTGCGAAATAGACCAGATTCAACTTAGTTGTATTTCTATGAAGCCAAGCAAGGATGAGCGGAGCTAGGACAATAAATCCGACTGCATCCCCCAAAAACCAAGTAAGCCAGGTGTATGCTATTTGTTGTGAAGCTATGTATCCTTCCATGAATAAAGAAGATACCCCCACCAAGGCATTTATAACGCAAGTTACGAATACCCCAATAAAAATGAAGCTCAAAACATTCTTTCCGTTTTTTAGAGCATATTCTTCTTTATTGTGTTTTTTTATTAATGAAACACCTAATGATGACGCAACGCAAGTGCCAGAGGCTATTAAAGAGGCCAACAGAAAAATTTTTAAAAAAGAATATCCATTTCCGTTGAAATTTTGAGTAAGGGTAATCATATTGGTGGTAAAAGACCCAATCCATATTGCAAAAAGCATTCTACGGCCCAAAATAATAACGGATGTAATTGCTAGCCCAATGGAAGGATATATAGGGGAAACTTTTCCTAGTTCAATTGAAAACAGTAAACTCACTTGTGCTAACAAAACATATAGCGAGGCGATTGTTAGAATGGCAATTGGTTCCGAATTTAAAAAAGTGGGAATGTGATAATCTTTTGCTGTTTTGTTTTCAATTATGTTGTATTTGTCACTCATTGTTTTTTGTTTTGCAATTTTTTAATGGAGCCAGTGTGATTTGGTTTATTTCATAATTGTAACTGTTTCATTTAGTCTTTAAAGTCAAATAATTATTTGTGTTTGATATAATTTATTTAATTTTTTTTTAAGATAACTCGCTAAAAGTAGTAAAAATATGGTTTTCATTCTATCAAAATGTAAAAATGATTTCAAATAGATAAACCTGCTTATTTGGGATTATTCGTTGGGCTTTATTGTTTTTTATTGCATGGAAATATTGTATGAATTGCATTTGGTAAGAGTTTGATTTATGTTTTTCGTTTCACGCAGTCAATCTATATATTTATATTGTTCATTTTATATTTGAACTGACAAGGAATATTTGAAAATTGTTTTTTATAAATGTTAATTGTTGATTTTCAAGTTGTTGAAATGTTATTAAACTCAGAATTTATAATAAGCTAATTTTAAAAAAAGGTATATGAAAAAAAAAATCTATGTAGGATTGAGCATAGGTAATAATTAATTTTAATTTGTTTTTTGGTATTTACGGTAATAATTGATGCTTTTTATTAATATTTATTAAGTTTCAATTTACAATTTTTTCATTTTAAACTTTTTTAAATAAAAAATGAATTATATTTTGTTTAATTATGTTTTTTGAATGTATATTTGACTTTTTTTAAGGTTAAAAAGAGAAATATTTTTTTATTATCCCAATATTATAAAAAATCATAATCTGGACTTCAAAGATTAAATTTGTTTTATATATTTGGACTTTAATAATTTTTCTTTTTTATTTAAAAATTATTGCAAAATATACAATTAATTAGTTTTTAACGATAAAATTTACAATATGGCATTAAAAGGGCTTTTTAGAAAAAAAACAGTTCAGGATATCTTAAAACAGGTCGAAAAAAATAATTTGGATGGGCATGAAGCCCTAGGCAAGCATTTAACAGCTAAAGATTTAACTGCTTTTGGAATTGCCGCAATTGTTGGGGCCGGTATTTTTAGTACTATCGGGAAAGCTAGTTTTGATGGAGGTCCTGCCGTAATTTTCCTATTTTTGTTCACCGCAATTGCCTGCAGTTTTGCCGCCTTTGCTTATGCAGAATTCGCTTCGATGGTTCCAGTCTCCGGGAGCGCCTATACCTATTCGTATGTCGCTTTTGGAGAAATCATCGCTTGGATAATTGGTTGGGCATTGATTATGGAATACTCGGTTGGAAATATAACGGTTGCCATATCTTGGAGCGATTACTTTACGGGATTGCTCTCCAGCGGGGGGATCGATTTACCACAATGGGTTCAAATGGATTATTTAACAGCTTCTAATGGTTTTAAAGATGCAACGGCCTTGATGGAAGGAGGGAAGACTTTTGAAAATTTAAGTTCGGGTTTACAAAACGCTTATATGGCTTGGACAACGTCGCCTATGATTGGTTCTTTTCATTTAGTAGCGGACTTACCAGCATTGTTAATTATTATCTTGATTACCGCATTAATTTATCGTGGTATGAAAGAATCCCGTAATGCTAGTAATATAATGGTTGTTGTAAAATTGTGCATCGTCCTTTTGGTTATTGCTGTTGGGATATTTTATGTAGATACAACAAATTGGCATCCTTTTGCACCAAATGGAGTTTCTGGAGTCTTGAAAGGTGTGTCGGCCGTGTTCTTTGCTTATATTGGTTTTGATGCTATTTCGACAACTGCTGAGGAATGTAAAGATCCACAGCGTGATTTACCTCGCGGAATGATGTGGGCTATTGTTATTTGTACTATTTTATACATTGCTATTGCATTAGTACTTACCGGAATGGTGAGTTACAGCACATTGAATGTAGGTGATCCATTGGCTTTTGTGTTTGATGAATTGCATTTGAAATGGATGTCAGGAATTATTGCTGTAAGTGCTGTTGTGGCGATGGCAAGCGTATTGTTGGTTTTTCAAATGGGACAACCGCGTATCTGGATGAGTATGAGTCGTGATGGATTATTACCAAAGAAATTTGCAACGGTGCATCCAAAGTTTAAAACACCTTCTTTTGCAACTATCGTAGTAGGTTTTGTTGTTGCTGTTCCTGCTTTGTTTATGAATTTGACCATGGTTACGGATTTATGCAGTATTGGTACTTTGTTTGCCTTTGTTTTGGTTTGTGCAGGTGTTCTTGCTTTGCAAAATAGAACTGATATTCCAAGAGGAAAATTTAAAACACCGTATATCAATTCCAAATATATTTTTCCTGCCTTAATCGTTATTGCTTTGATTTTCTCTTTTGGTTACAACAAAAAAGCGACAATGGGTTTTATTATGAATGAAACCAAAACGAATAATTCGGAATCTATTATTACTTCATTAAATAAAGAAGAAACACAAAAAGTGTATGATTATTTGGTAAGCATTGAAGGAAAAACAAATGCAACCGAAAAACTGGATGTGGAGCATTTATTGAGCCAATATCAGGAAGATGACGCTAAATATGAGTCGGTTGTAGCGGGATTGCCTATTTCTGATTCTATAAAATATGAAAGCGGTTTTGATTTGTTCAAACACAAGATTCCAATGTGGATTTTCTTGATTGTCATCGTTGGACTTGTATTTTGGTCTCATAAAGAAAATCTATCTTTGATTCCGCTTTTGGGTTTAATTTGTTGTTTGTATATGATGGCGGAGTTAAGTGTTTGGAACTGGATTTATTTCGGAATTTGGTTGCTTTTCGGATTGGTTATTTACTTTGGCTTTAGCCGTAAAAACAGTAAGCTGAATAATCAAGAAGTTTAGTAAAGTTGTTAAAACATAAAAGCCGTTCTGAAACAATCTCAGAACGGCTTTTTTATTTTAAAGATCCTTTGAAATAAAAGGTAGGAACTTATTTTTTAATGATTTTTTGCATGGTTTCTTCTCCGTTTTCTAATCGGATGACAATAAAATAAAGTCCAACGCTTAAACGACTTACATCAATGGTGTTTACGTTTAGCTTTCCTTCTTGAACAATACTTCCCTGTGCAGAAATGATAGTGTAATTATTTATTGGACTCGTTGAACTGATTTGCAATGTCTCATTTACCGGATTTGGATATAAACGGATAAGATAAGTTTCTTGTTTTTGGGTTGTTAATCCCAAATTATTCTCCTCTTTAGCGGTAGTTACACCCCAAGTATAAGAGTAGCCATTTGTTTTGTTTAGTAAATCGGGTGTTTGATTTGCGGAACCACTTGAGCCATTATTGAAAATTATATTTACAGATGTAGGACCTGTAATAGTGTATTTATAAAAACCGTTTGTGTGAGCAATCATCGTTACCCCAGGCCAAGTTGTGTTAGCGACACTTCCTGAAGGAACAGCATTCCAATAATGCAATTTAGGGGCAGATGTCCAGCTTGTTGGTGGTTTAAAGTAAACAGTAAGAGTGGTTGCTGCACTAAAAGTATAAGTTTCAGTTTTAACGGCAGAACTTATTCCGGCTACATTTTTGACAAAAGCCTTAACGGTCTTTGTGCTTGTTAACGCGAATGATTTACTTCCAATTGCAGACGGAGAAGCCATTGTGGGTGTTGTTCCGTCTAATGTGTAATAAATAGTCGAAGTTGTTTCATTAGCGGTCAAAACAATATTTACGGTTGTTCCTGTTGTAAAAGTTCCTCCTGCTTGTGAGTTGGTGAAATCTGGCGCAATAACGGGACATCTGTTGGTTGGTTCGGCAGACAGCCAAGCGGAATCATAATATTTAATTCCCGCAGTTGCTGTTAAGTCTGCTGTTTTTAGAGTTCCATCATTGAATAATAAATTTGATGCAGTTACAGTTGATGGGAAAGTGTATTTATACCAATCTCCGCAATCCTTTGTCATTGCCACTCCTGGGTAAGTTACCGCTGGAGCAGTACCAGTTGGTAACCAGTAGTATATTTTTACGGCAGCATTCCAATTGGACGGTTTTTTAAAATAAACTGTGAATGTCGTTGGAGCGTTAAACGTATAAGTTTCTGTTTTAATAGCAGAACTAATACCGGCCACATTTTTGACAAATGCCTTAAGAGTTGTTGTGCTTGTTAAAGAGAATGTTTTACTTCCAATTGCAGACGGAGAAGCCGTTGTTGGTGTGGTTCCGTCTAATGTGTAATAAATAGTCGAAGTTGTTTCATTAGCGGTCAAAACAATATTTACGGTTGTTCCTGTTGTAAAAGTTCCTCCTGCTTGTGAGTTGGTGAAATCTGGCGCAATAACGGGACATCTGTTGGTTGGTTCGGCAGACAGCCAAGCGGAATCATAATATTTAATTCCCGCAGTTGCTGTTAAGTCTGCTGTTTTTAATGTTCCATCATTGAATAATAAATTTGATGCAGTTACAGTTGATGGGAAAGTGTATTTATACCAATCTCCGCAATCCTTTGTCATTGCCACTCCTGGGTAAGTTACCGCTGGAGCAGTACCAGTTGGTAACCAGTAGTATATTTTTACGGCAGCATTCCAATTGGACGGTTTTTTAAAATAAACTGTGAATTCTGGGATTGCTCCAATCGTGTATGTTTTTGTGATAATTTCAGATTGGTTTCCTTCATTATCTACAGCAAAAGCTTTAACTGTTGTAGTTTGAGCGATGGTAATTGTTTTTGTAGATTCAGCAAATGACGATGTAAGAGTAGGAGTAGAGCCATCTGTTGTGTAATACAATTTTGGTTTTGGATCCGTGCTGTCTGTAGCCGTAATAGTTATATCAAAAGCTGTTGGCGAGTTAGTAGTGTCAGGAGTAAAAGCAACTTTTGGAGCTACATCCAGATTTTTTCCAACCCATACATGTTGAATTTTTGATTTAGTTATGTTTCCTTTTTTATCAGTCACTTCAACATAATAATCTAATAATTTTTCTGATATTCCTGCAATTTCAGCAGAATATTGACTGGCAATTACGTCTGGCAACATGTATAAATCGGCTTGTGTGCTATTGGTGAAATTTCCTTTTGGAAAAACTCTTTCGGTCATTGGCAATGATATCCATGCTCCAACTTCGCTACCACCTGCGTAAATTTCGTTTTGATTTGAACTAACAGTGTTTTTACCATCCATATCAATTCTGTATTTTAATTCTGACTTTTGAATGCCACTCACATCATAAGCAAAAGTATAAACAGTAAAGTCGGCTGAATTCAAGAAATCCTTGTAGGCATAAGGCGCTCCATATCCTTTTTCACCTGGATTATAAGGCCAACGTTGCGGAATAAATACTGAAGGTTTTGTTGAATCAACACCAGGGTGGGCGTCAAGGGTTGGTTTTGCAAATTGCACACATCGGTTAACGGCAAGCGTTGTTTTTATTTCTAAGTCTTCGGCCAGACCGTAATAAGCATTTCCACTGTCATAGCCAGCCATCAAAAAGTGCCATGCTTTTTCAGCTGGACTTATAGCAGCAGTTGGATTTACAATTTCGCTCATTCTAAGGTTGTTTCCTTCTAGTTGCTCTGCCATGATAGCATGGTTTTCACCTGCAGTAGTTATGGCTTGGTTCATCATGTCTTCGGTCCAGCCATTTGGATTGAATTTTTTTGAAACCGGATCAAAGAATGGCCATAACCAGTTTGTAAATTGTGGGTGTCCAAAATCGCCATCTGCATTTACCCAAGCACCATCTTCCACATGGACTACTTCTGATTCTGGAACAGGATTGTCTTGTAAATACTGCGGTATTGTCGTTGGGATATTTCCATTAGCTGCCGATGCATGCGAAAATCCTGTAACTGATTCGTTGTAATAGGAAGAGCCACCTCCCCAGGCATTATCTCCATCGTGGGCAAATAAAACTAATGGGCGTCTTGGAGATGTTGAAGCTTTGGCTACAATTGGATCTATTAAAGAAGTACCAATCGCTGCATATCCATCTTCATAACTTTCGTAATCTGCCATAGGAACTACTGTGATTTTGTATTCCTTCGCGGTTTCTGGATCTACATATTTTGCCTTATAAGGAAGATAAGAATAGGGAATCGCAAACTGACCGCCACGGGCATCTTTTTGAGCAGAAAACCAGGTATTTCCTTTTGTGTCTACCTGATCTGCTTTGTTAGGAAGATCACACATAGTTCCGCCAGAACCATATTTCACAGGATAGTCAGATAAAGTTCTGGATAAATGACTGTTGGCTATCACCGACCATTCAATACCACATTCGGTTAATGTTTTTATAATTCTTTCAGAGAAAGCGCATTCAGCTGGCCAATATCCTTTTGAATCGTGAGATCCAAATAACTGTGCCGAGTAATATTGATGTGCTTTTATTTCTTTTTTTAGGGCTTCATCACTTAATAATGGAGAAAGTGCATGATGCATTGTAAAGGAAACCACTTCCATGCGTGCGAAACCACCAGAAGTTTTCCATGCTTTAGCATCTTTAATGTTTTGTGCCCAAGAATTTGAGTATCCCCATTGATTGGCTTGTGCCAGTTCATTAATGTTTTCCATCAATGACCCTCCGTAGGTGATTTGTGCTCCTGCTTTGGGTAAATCCCGGATGGAATTAATAGCATTTTTTGGGGCAAATTGATAAGCGGCTACCCGATCGCCAATACCAAAAATTTCTTCCAGGTTGTTTGTAGGGTGAGCAAGTCCGTTTTTGTCGTTATTGGCACCAGAAACTTTTAGATCTTGGGATTCTTTTACGATCTGATACCGATTTGGATTTTTTTTACTAACATCTCCCCAATAAGTTGGCTGATGCAGGTGCCATAAATAGGAGGTATTTACTTGTGCTTTTAAAAAAACAAAAGGAATTAATAGGGCATAAAATAATAGTAGGTTTTTTTTCATGACTTAATTATTTTCTCATTTATATTGTAATTTTTTGTTAAATGTATATTTAATTAACATTAAAATTACAGGTTTTGTTTTTGTAAGGTTACTATTTCGTTGTAGTGTTTGTAACTTTTTCTTATTTAACAAAAAGAAAGAAACTATTTGTGTTTTTTTTTTTTTTATTTAATTAGTTGTAATTTAATCTGTTGTGTTTTTTGTTGTGAGGGTGTTTGTTATTTAGAACTAAAAATAATTTGGTTTGGAAAATTGTTTTAAAGTTTTAGAGATACTTTTTAGAATTACTGATTGCTTTTTAATCTAAATTGTGATTTGTTGTTTTATTTAAAAGGTTTGGCTATAATTCTTGATGAAATCGTTATAATCCGAACAAAAAACCTCGAAAATTAAACTTTAAACAAAACTTTATTCCTTAATTTTGCATCACTAAAAATAAAAATTAGATACTATGAGTTCATTTGACGTAGTCATTATAGGTTCTGGGCCAGGCGGATATGTTTCAGCTATTCGTTGTGCACAATTGGGTTTCAAAACTGCCATTATAGAAAAATACTCCACTCTTGGGGGAACTTGCTTAAATGTAGGATGTATTCCATCAAAAGCATTGTTGTCATCTTCTCATCATTATGCAGAAATCAAGCATTTTGCGGATCACGGAATTGAAGTTTCGGGTGAAGTAAAAGTGAATCTGGAGAAAATGATTGCTCGCAAACAGAGTGTAGTGGATCAGACATCGGGAGGTATTAATTTCTTGATGGATAAAAATAAAGTGACTGTTTTTAATGGTTTAGGATCTTTTGTGGATGCTACTCATGTTGCGATTGCAAAAGCCGATGGAACATCAGAAACGATTGAAGCTAAGAATATCATTATTGCTACAGGTTCAAAACCTTCTTCTTTGCCTTTTATCAAAATTGATAAAGAAAGAATAATCACTTCAACAGAAGCTTTGGCTCTCAAAGAAGTGCCTAAACACCTTGTGATTATAGGTGGTGGTGTTATTGGTATTGAGTTAGGTCAAGTGTATTTACGATTAGGGGCGCAGGTTTCGGTTGTGGAATTCATGGACAGAATTATTCCAGGAATGGATGGGGCTTTGTCTAAAGAATTGACCAAAGTCTTGAAAAAACAAGGAATGAAGTTCTACGTTTCGCATAAAGTGAAATCGGTAGAAAGAAATGGTGATACGGTAATTGTTCAAGCTGAAAATGCCAAAGGTGAAACGATTACTTTAGAGGGTGATTACTCTTTAGTGTCAGTAGGTCGTCGTCCATATACAGATGGATTGCATGCAGATAAAGCAGGTGTTAAAATATCGGATAGAGGGCAAGTGGAAGTAAACGATCATTTACAAACATCAGTTCCTAATATCTATGCTATTGGTGATGTGGTTCGTGGGGCTATGTTGGCTCACAAAGCGGAAGAAGAAGGAACTATGGTGGCTGAAATCATAGCTGGTCAAAAACCGCATATTGATTATAATTTGATTCCTGGTGTGGTTTATACTTGGCCTGAGGTTGCTGCTGTTGGACAAACAGAGGAGCAATTGAAAGCAGCTGGTGCAGAATATAAAGTGGGAAGTTTTCCGTTCAAAGCATTAGGTCGTGCCAGAGCAAGTGGAGATTTGGATGGATTTGTAAAAATCCTTGCTGATGCCAAAACAGATGAAGTTCTAGGAGTACATATGATTGGTGCTAGAACTGCAGATTTGATTGCTGAAGCAGTTACTGCAATGGAATTCAAGGCTTCTGCCGAAGATATTTCAAGAATGTCACATGCACATCCAACATTTGCGGAAGCGATAAAAGAAGCAGCATTAGCAGCAACAGATAATAGAGCTTTACACGTATAGTTTAAACTATTAAAAATAAAAAGTCCCGTCTCGTTATAAAATGAGACGGGATTTTTGTTTCAAGTATTTTCTATTTATGCAGTAAATAATCCTTTGTAACTATCCCATTTGGTATAAATCAGGAATATGTTTCCCAAGAATAAAAAACTGGCGACCGGAATACCTTCTGGAGCCAGAAATAGATGTGTGCAAATAATATTGACTGAAATTGGCATCAATAGGATGAAAGTTAGTTTGTTGAATTTTCCAATTACAAAAGACAGTCCGCAAATAAGTTCTATTGTTTTTACCAAGGGCATCAAATACCCTGATGCCTTAATTCCATCATTGAAGAGTTTCATGTTCCCTGTCAAAGGAGGTTCTGGAAATAAATGCAAAAAATAACTTATTGAAGCAAATAACAACAATAGTCCAATTAATGAACGGATAATAATAGTGGCAATTTTCATAAGTTTATAGGTTTTGATTTGAGGGTGATTTGTTATTTTTTATATTCAAATATAGTTTTTTTTAATCAAAATGCATTACGGATTTTCTGGTAAACAGATTTTTATAACTTTTTCTATGGGCATATATTAAAAATAAATTTCCGAAAAAAATAAATATAGCAAGTGGCAATCCGTTTGGATTTAAAAAGAAATCGATGAATAATATATTTGTGCTTACCGGTAAAATAATGATATTGGATAAGACTACGTATTGACCAGTGAGGTATGAAATTCCACATAATAATACGATTGTTTTAATCAATGGCATTAGATAAACTGAAGAAATCAATCCAACATTGAAAGCTTTGAAATTTTCTGTGCTTTCTAGTTCAGGCATTAAGTTGAAAAAATAGGCTATTGCTATACAAATTAATAATAAGCCAATTATTGTGCGAATAAAGAAAGTTGCAGTTTTCATATTTCGAGTATTTAAGAAGTTAAATGTTTAAGCGATAATATGTGATCACAAGGGTAATCATCTTTTCATCCATTTACTTACATTGATAGCTTTCGGAGGCTGAAAACTAAGTCCATTTCAATAACAAATTTAGTTAAATTTTTTCTTATTTATTAAGTTTTTATTATTTTATTAGTGATAATTTCTTAGAATTGAGGTATTTATGTGTTTTTTGTTTTTGTGATGGTATGTTAAGCATATCGAGTGAAGCCATAAACTTTTCTAGTTTTTTGGCTTTGCTGGATATAGTAATTGACTATTGGATTAAATATAGTTTTTTTTATTGTGTTTGTATCCTCTATTGCTTTTTGAGATACTTTTTGTAAAGAAAGAATCCTCCAATGACGATAAATAGGAACCACCAGATTTCTATTATAAAAACAATAACATCGAGTAGAACGTACCAACCAGTTTTTAAAGAATCGATGATGCGAATTCCAATATTGGGTTTGTAGTAGTTGTAATCCTTAGTGTTGGCAATCATTTCTTGTTTTACCGATTCATGTTGGTATATTTGAATGGTCAGCGTACTAAAGTTTATTTGGTCTTGGATTGATAAATTTTCCAGTTTGGAATTGTCATTTTGTTCTTTTTGGTTAGCCAAATTATTTTCGGCCTCCATAATATCGCTGATTTTTTTTCCTTTTGTGTCGATAGCCTTTTCCACTCTTTTTTCATTAGTGCTACTTCTTTTTTGGGAAAGCTGATTTGATAGTATTTTTAGGGAAACATCATCTGCTTTTATAATGCGGTAATCGAGAAAATCAATTTGTTTTGAAATAGATTTGATGACTGTATCAAGACGCTTGTTAGGCACTCTTATCGTGATATTGTTTTCTACGTTGTAACGGGTCGTTTCGAGAGTGCTATCTTGACTTATTTTGGTTTCAAATTTATCAATAATGTTGCTTTGTAAATTGGTGTAGGTAACAAATCCATCAAACTTATTGGTGATGTTTTCGATGGTATAGGTAGATTGGGTTACATTTTTGACTTTGAATTTTAAATCGGCGGTACGAATAAATTTTCGAGTACTGCCTTCTTTTTCAACTGCTGCCGAGGAGGAAATACTGTCAGCTTTCACAGCGATGTCTGAGGTTAATTCTTCGCTGGCAACTTCACTTTTTTTGCAGCTGATGATTAGGGTAATTGCGGCCAATAAGAATAAGCTTCGTTTTGCGATTTTGTTCATAAATTAGGATTTAAGGATTGATGATTGTTTTCTTTCGTGTAATTGGTTTTAAATTTTTAAGCTTGAATTCTGTATCAAATATATAACGTTTTAACAAGTAAAAACTTTTTTAATATTTATTTAACTAAGGATCAGTTTTATGAAATTTCTACTTGAGAAGCGATTTTTTTTGTTGTAATTTTGAAGTCCATAAACAGATTAATTTTTGAGAACTTCCATTTATAAATTTATTGAAAAACCATTGCTGTTCAAGCAGCAGCTTGTCGCTTGGGGACAACAATTTCGAGAAATAACTTTTCTGGATAGCAATTCATTTTCTAATGAATATTCTAGTTTCGATTGCGTCTTGGCGGTTGATGCTTTTACGTCCATAAAAACGGATTACCACAATGCTTTCGAGGATTTAAAGCAATACCAACAAACATCCAAAGATTGGTTGTTTGGCTATTTGTCTTATGATTTAAAAAACGGTGTAGAGCATTTGCAATCCAATAATTTTGATGGTTTGGATTTTCCTGATTTATTCTTTTTTCAGCCTAAAAAGTTGTTTTTATTAATAGGAAATCAACTTGAGATTCAATATCTAAATATGTGTGATGATGAAGTTGAAGATGATTTTGATGAGATAATTAAGAGTCAAATTTCGAGAATCGAAAATCAAAATAAAATAGCTATTGAACAACGAATTTCGAATCAAAATTACATAGAGAAAGTTTCCAAATTGTTGAAACATATCTATCACGGAGATTTGTATGAAGCTAATTTTTGTATGGAATTTTTTGCTCAAAATGCCATAATCAATCCATTGGAAAAATTCTTTAGACTTAATGAAATTTCGCAGGCTCCGTTTTCTGTGTTTTTTAAAAATAACAAGCAATTTTTAATTTCGGCATCACCGGAGCGTTATTTGAAAAAGGAAGGAGAAAGTTTAATTTCACAACCTATAAAAGGAACTTCCAAACGATTTTCTGATCCATTGGAAGATGAAAATTCTAAAAATACTTTGGCTCAAGATCCTAAAGAAAGGGCCGAAAATATTATGATAACCGACTTGGTTCGTAATGATTTATCTCGAACAGCCCAAAAAGCATCCGTTGAAGTGAAAGAGCTATGCGGAATTTATTCTTTCTTGCAGGTACACCAAATGATTTCGACCATATCGTCTAAAATTGATCCTCAATATACAGCTGTAGATACGATTAGAACCACATTCCCTATGGGAAGTATGACGGGAGCTCCTAAGTTTGCTGCAATGAAAATAATTGAAGAACTTGAGGAAACCAGGCGAGGGTTGTATAGTGGAGCAGTAGGTTATTTTTCACCCAATGGAGACTTCGATTTTAATGTAGTTATTCGCAGTATTCTCTACAATCAAGAAAATAAATATGTGTCTTTCTCTGTTGGAAGTGCCATAACTTCATTATCTATTCCAGAAAAAGAATACGATGAATGTTTGCTTAAAGCAAATGCGATGCTAGAAGTTTTGCAGTAAGTGAGTGGGCTTTCATTGGATTAAATAATAATCAGTATTTTTGATATATAAAATCACCATAATTTAAAAATGTGGACTGAAATGAAAAATGTTGCGACCTCTCGATAGCTTTCGGAATCCTTTAAAAAAAAAACAATAGTAACTTCGTATGAAAAATACACTTCAAAATCATATCGATAAAGAAATTCCTTTTTTGAAACAAAAAAAACTACTTCTTGCTGTAAGTGGTGGTTTGGACAGCATGGTTTTATTGGATTTATTTCTAGAATTAGAATATGATATTACTATTGCTCATTGTAATTTTCAGCTTCGTGGAGTGGAAAGTTTTGGAGATCAAAAGTTCATACAAGATTATGCCGAGGCTCATGCAATTCCCATTTTTGTAACACAATTTGATACTGAGGCTTTCTCCAAAGATTATAAATTATCGACTCAAGTGGCTGCAAGAGAGTTACGATACAATTGGTTTTATGAGTTATTAGATACTGAAAAATTTGATTTCATACTCACAGCTCATCATGCGGATGATAATTTAGAAACTTTTTTGATTAATCTCACGCGAGGAACTGGATTAGAAGGATTGACTGGTATTCCGGAGCAAAATGATAAAATTATTCGACCTTTACTTTTCTCTTCCCGACTAGAAATTGAGAATTATGCAAAGCAACATAATATTCAATGGCGAGAGGACAGCAGTAATGCATCGGATAAATATTTAAGAAATAAAATAAGGCATCATTTGATTCCCGTTCTGAAGGAATTGAATCCTAATCTTATAACTTCGTTTTTGAAGACCGAAAGTTATTTGCAGGAATCATTGGCTATGGTCGAAGATGCAGCTGTTATGGTTTATCAGCAAGTGGCTAGCGAGGAAGGGGATACAATCCATTTTGATTTGAATCAGTTGCTAAAATTGCCTAACTATCGGTCGTATTTGTACCAATGGCTCAAAGAATTTGGTTTTACAGCCTGGAATGATATTTATGATTTGGTTGATAGCCAATCAGGTAAGCAGGTTTTTGCTGTTGATTTTCGTCTGTTAAAAGACAGGGATTTTTTAATATTGTCACCTATTATCCATTCAGAAACTCAGAAAGAGTTTTTTGTTAATGAAAATCAAACAGAAGTTAAGATTCCCTTAAATATCTCGTTTAGTAAAGTAACTGACATTTCGGTTGCTACAAATAAAACTATCTTTGTCGACGCTGATCAATTAGTTTATCCTTTGCTGTTGCGCAATTGGAAAACAGGAGATGTTTTTATGCCTTTTGGGATGGATGGTAGGTCAAAGAAAGTGAGTAAACTTTTTAAAGACGAAAAATTATCCTTGATAGAAAAGGAAAACACTTGGCTTTTATGTTCAAACGATCAAATAGTTTGGATTGTAGGAATGAGAGCTGATCATAGATTTAGAACAACAAACGCAACACAAAACATACTCAAAATAGATTTAATTTAGATATTTATAATGAAGAAAATATTTTTTATACTTTTTGCTTTTTTAGCATTTGCCAAAGTAAATGCTCAAGTTTTAGACCCGGTAAAATGGACTACTTCAATCGAAAAGAAATCGGAAACCAATTATGTTTTGACTTTTAATGGTGTAATCGAAAAAGATTGGCATTTGTATTCGCAATTTACTCCCGATGGAGGACCATTGCCTTTGGAGGTTATTTTTAAAGATCAAAAAGGGAATTTTGATTTAGTTGGAAAAGCCAAAGAAAGTAAAACGACGACGGCTTTTAATGATGTCTTTGGCGTAAACGAAACGTTCTTTCATGATAAAGCCCAGATTAAGCAAGAAATAACGCTAGTAAATCCAAAGACTACTACTATTCAAGCTGAATTGAATTATCAGGTTTGTAAAGAAGTATGCATCAATCTGGAAAAGAAACTTACATTTAAAATATCTAGTAATGAAGCGATAACAACTCTTACTGCCCCAGCTGCAGTTGTGAAATTGGATACAGCTAAGGGCGATACAAAAAAAACTTTTTCTGTAGTGAAAAATGAAACTGCAGAAGCAATTGCAAAAAAGGCTGTTGAACAACCAAAACCAACTTCACAAAGAGGATTGTGGTCTATTTTCTTTATCGCCTTTTTCTCTGGTTTTGCGGCTTTATTGACTCCTTGTGTGTTTCCAATGATTCCAATGACTGTTAGTTTTTTTACCAAGCAGAGTAAAAATAAAGCTGCAGGAATCAGAAATGCGATTATTTATGGAATTTCGATTATTCTAATTTATGTATTGTTGGGGTTCTTGGTTACTTGGGGTTTTGGTGCCGATGCGCTTAATGCTTTGTCAACCAATGTTTGGTTTAATATCCTATTCTTTATCTTGTTAGTTGTATTTGCGACTTCATTTTTGGGAGCTTTTGAAATTATGCTGCCTCATTCTTGGGCAAATAAAGTAGATAGCCAAGCCGATAGAGGAGGGATTATCGGCATATTATTCATGGCATTGGCCTTAGCGATTGTTTCTTTTTCTTGTACAGGGCCAATAGTGGGAACGCTTTTAGTGGATGCAGCTTCCAAAGGGGGAATCGCTCCCATAGTTGGAATGTTAGGATTTTCATTGGCTTTGGCCTTGCCTTTTATGCTTTTTGCAATGTTCCCGGGTTGGTTGAATTCTTTGCCAAGATCAGGAGGCTGGTTGAATACCGTTAAAGTTGTTTTAGGATTTCTGGAATTGGCTTTGGCATTCAAATTTTTATCGAATGCTGATTTGGTTTTGCAATTGCATTTATTGGAAAGAGAAGTGTTTTTGGTAATTTGGATTGCGATTTTCGGAACCTTAGCCTTTTATTTATTTGGAAAAATTACGCTGCCTCATGACAGTCCGTTATCTCATATTTCGGTAGGGCGATTGTCTTTGGGATTGGTCGTTTTGTCTTTTACCATTTATTTAATACCAGGACTTTGGGGTGCGCCACTTAAGTTAATAAGTGCATT
Source organism: Flavobacterium taihuense (assembly GCF_019351435.1). Lineage (GTDB taxonomy): Bacteria > Bacteroidota > Bacteroidia > Flavobacteriales > Flavobacteriaceae > Flavobacterium > Flavobacterium taihuense. Next base: position 112,833 of record NZ_JAHWYN010000008.1, on the reverse strand, counting down.
TCCGCCTCCGATGGAATATAGTGAAAGTCCGCTTGGTGTAGGTGGTTCCAACTCAGGAAGTACAGCAGCGGTTATTTTGCCGGAAGGAGCAAAATTAGGGACAAATCAAATTGTTGTTTTTGATGATTATGATAAAGGATTGGCTTATGCCAAAACAGTAAATAAACCAATAATGCTTGATTTCACAGGACATGCTTGTGTGAATTGTCGGAAAATGGAGAACAATGTTTGGTCGGATAGGAGTGTACTTCCAATTCTTAAAAATCAGGTTGTAGTAATTTCATTGTATGTGGATGATAAAAGAGTATTGCCGAAAAGCGAACAATTTACTTCTAAATCTACAGGAGCCGAAATAGAAACCATTGGTGATAAATGGACTGATTTTATGATTTCAAAATACAATACCAATACGCAACCTTTATATGTTTTGACTGATTTGCAAGGAAATAATCTCAACGGGAAGCAACCTACCATAAGCTATGTGAGTGTTGAAGAATATGAGGCTTGGTTGAAAGAAGGTATTTCGAAGTTTATGGAATAGTTTTTAGTTGCTAAGATTTTAAAGTTTGATCCCAATCTAGTTTAGATTGGGATTTTTTTGCAATATCTACTCATAAAAATAGAATTTTAATACGGATGATTATACTTATAATAATTAAAATATAGCTTAAATACTAATAAATAAAGCATTGATTTTTAAGTGGTTGTTCTTATTTCTGATTAAAAATTTTTTAATAGATCTTTTTGATTATTATATAAATATAAATAATGCAGTTTAAAGTTTTTTTAAATCCTTTTATCGAAAATAATAGAAAAAGTAAGGTTGTGTTTTAAGAATGATGTAGCTTAGTAAGAAAATTTTTGAAGATTGCATAACAAGGTTGTCTTTTTATATGATAACCAAAAAAATATCCACTTTTCCCAAAGAAAATAGTTATGCAAATTAAGTAAGAACAAGAACTCCCCATTCTATTGTTTTTGCTATAAATTATTTTAGTGTTGTATTCGTTATTTATTATTCTAAATTATTAAATATGAAAACATTTCTACCTAATGCTGGATTTTTATCGTTTATTTTTTTAATTGCAAATTTATTTTTTGCAAATGTATCTTTTGGTCAAACACTTGTTTCTGATCAAGCTGATTATGCCCCAGGAGCTACTGCAACTCTTACTGGTAGCGGTTTTTTGCCAGGAGAGACTATTACTTTACAAGTCATGCATGCTGATGATGTACCTAACGATGGAGAAGAACATTTTCATTGGGATGTAGTTGCTGATGCAAACGGAGATTTTGTAACTACTTGGCATGTCTGTGAGGATGATTGTTTGGGATCTACTTTGAAAGCAACAGCTGATGGAGTAACTAGTGGTTATCACGCTGATACTCTGTTTACAGACGGTAATATTAGAGTCCAAATTAATACAAGTGGAAGTGCTGTAATAACAGCAACTTTTTATGGAGGTTCTGCTGTTTGTTCAGGTGTGGGGACGATTGTGTCAGGCTCACCATTTACAGTAAATAATACTTTCACAAATATTGGCAGTGCGAATGCATCGCAGAGTTTTACATTAACGGCAGCACCTTTTAATAGTATTGGTGGTGCATTTACAGGATGGAGTGGTCCTGCCAGTTTTTCAAGTACTAGTTTATCAATTTGTGCACCTGGATCTGGAGGTTCTGGAAATCTTACTTACAGTGCAAATTATATGGCGTGCGTATCCCCAGCATTTTCGACTTGTCCTACGAATATAGTTTCAACAACTGATATTGATGTTTGCACAAAAGTTGTTAATTATAATGTTAGTGCATCAGGACCTATAACATACAACTTTACTGGAGCAACAACTGGAAGCGGTTCTGGTACGGGCAGTGGGGCTATATTTAATAAAGGAATTACAAATGTTGTATTAACTACTTCTTTAGCTTGCGGTTCTTCTACTTGTTCTTTTACAATTACTGTGAATGACGCACAGATTCCTACTATTAGTTGTGTTAGCAATCAAATAAAAAATGCGAATACAGGAAGTTGTGCCTATACAGTGGTTGGCACAGAGTTTAATCCAATTGCATTTGCCGATAATTGTGCAGGCCCAACAATCAAAAACAATTATAACAATACAGCATCATTAGCAGGAGCAGTGTTTCCTAAAGGAACAACTACTGTAATTTGGACAGTAACAGATGGGGCTACAATTGCCAATACAGCTTCTTGTAGCTTTACTATAACTGTAAAAGACGTAACGGCGCCATTGGCTGATGTTGCCACGCTTGCCGACGTAACGGGCGAATGCTCTGCAACGGTTACCGCACCTACAGCCACCGATAACTGCGCAGGAGTCATCACCGCGACAACGCTAGACCCGGTTTCTTATTTCGCACAGGGAACCTATACCATTCATTGGACTTATAATGACGGCAGTGGGAATACTTCGGCGCAAACGCAGACAGTAATTGTAAAAGACGTAACGGCGCCATTGGCTGACGTTGCAACGCTTGCCGACGTAACGGGCGAATGTTCCGCAATGGCTACCGCACCTACAGCCACCGACAACTGCGCAGGAGTCATCACCGCGACAACGCTAGACCCGGTTTCCTATTTCGCACAGGGAACCTATACCATTCATTGGACTTATAATGACGGCAATGGGAACACTTCTGCGCAAACGCAGACAGTAATTGTAAAAGACGTAACGGCGCCATTGGCTGACGTTGCAATGCTTGCCGACGTAACGGGCGAATGCTCTGCAACGGTTACCGCACCTACAGCCACCGACAACTGCGCAGGAGTCATCACCGCGACAACGCTAGACCCGGTTTCTTATTTCGTACAGGGAACCTATACCGTTCATTGGACTTATAATGACGGCAATGGGAATACTTCTGCGCAAACGCAGACAGTAATTGTAAAAGACGTAACGGCGCCATTGGCTGACGTTGCCACGCTTGCCGACGTAACGGGCGAATGCTCTGCAACGGCTATCGCGCCTACGGCCACCGACAACTGCGCAGGAGTCATCACCGCGACAACGCTAGACCCGGTTTCCTATTTCGCACAGGGAACCTATACCATTCATTGGAATTATAGTGATGGCAACGGGAACACTTCGGCGCAAACGCAGACAGTATTTGTAAAAGACGTAACGGCGCCATTGGCTGACGTTGCCACGCTTGCCGACGTAACGGGCGAATGCTCTGCAACGGTTACCGCACCTACAGCCACCGACAACTGCGCAGGAGTCATCACCGCGACAACGCTAGACCCGGTTTCCTATTTCGCACAGGGAACCTATACCATTCATTGG
>NZ_JAHWYN010000008.1:0-109436 GCF_019351435.1 Flavobacterium taihuense | reverse complement strand
ACGTAACGGCTCCATTGGCTGACGTTGCCGCACTTTCCGATGTAACGGGCGAATGCTCTGCAACGGTTACCGCACCTACAGCCACCGACAACTGCGCAGGAGTCATCACCGCGACAACGCTAGACCCGGTTTCCTATTCCGCACAGGGAACCTATACCATTCATTGGACTTATAATGACGGCAACGGGAATACTTCTGCGCAAACGCAGACAGTAATTGTCAAAGACGTAACGGCGCCATTGGCTGACGTTGCCACGCTTGCCGACGTAACGGGGGAATGCTCTGCAACGGCTACCGCGCCTACGGCCACCGACAACTGCGCAGGAGTCATCACCGCGACAACGCTAGACCCGGTTTCCTATTTCGCACAGGGAACCTATACCATTCATTGGAATTATAGTGATGGCAACGGGAACACTTCGGCGCAAACGCAGACAGTAATTGTAAAAGACGTAACGGCGCCTACGATAATTTGTCCCGCAGATATAGCGTTGTCAACTTGTATGAGTACGGCAACATGGTCCGTGCCAAATACTTATGATAACTGTTCTGCCGTTACAGTTTTACAAACAGCTGGGCCTGCACCAGGGTCATCTAATTTTGGTATTGGTACTACTGTGATTACTTATACAGCAACAGATACGGGTGGTAATACAACAACTTGTTCGTTTAATGTTATAAGAGCTACAGCATTAAGTGCTAGTATTACAACTGATAAATCTATGCTTTACTTTGGTTATACAGGTGATCAGACTGCAAATATAACAGCAACACCATCAGGAGGAACTGCTCCATATATTGTAAAAATTACTATGGTAAACGGTGCAACACCTATAGTGGCTCCTGCTGCAGTGCGAACAAATGGTCAACTGATCTGTGGTTTTATTAATGCATCAGGTAAGGAGGTTTGGACACCGGGATTATCTACAAATGTTGGTCTTTCGACAGGTATTAGTTGTTCAACAAATTCTGTAACTGCTTCATCTACTTCATATTCTATTAACGGCAGTTATTCCGTAAATGTGGCGCTTTTGGCCGATGCACGATTCTTAGCAACGGTAATAGATGCCAATGGCTGTACTTATACAACTCCTTATGATTTAGCAGCAAGAGTGGATGCAGAAGATGTACGTTGTTTCGCTGGTAATAGTGGTGTGGTTAAAGTAGCGATATGTCATCAAACAGGAAGTGCTAAGAATCCTTGTACGGCGATTTGTGTTGATCAGTCGGCAGTGCAGGAACATCTTAATCACGGAGATTTTTTGGGTAAATGTACGAGTACTTGCAAGGCTCCAGCATCTAATGCAAAAACACCTCATTCTGACAAAATACTTGTTGAAGCAACAGCTACAGATATAGAACCTGTTGAATTTGTCGTAAAAGTTTTCCCTAATCCAACCGACAATCAGTTTACTTTAGTTTTGGAAGGTGGCAGTTCTGAAAAAATTGAGGTATTGGTTTATGATATGCTTGCGCGTAAGGTGAAAAGTATCGAAAAAAATAAGAATCAAGCAATTATTTTCGGAGAAGAGTTCCCTGTCGGAGAATATATTGTCTTAATAAGACAGGGAGACAATGCAAAAACATTGAATCTGATAAAAAAATAAATTGCTTAATGAGTTTTAAGTTAAAGCCTTCCGGATTTTATTTTGGAAGGCTTTTTTTAAAAGGAGATTGTTAGTTTGTAAAGAACGAAGTGTACTCATATAGAATTGAATGGTAAAAGATGTTATTCTTTTTAGTTTTGAAAAATGCTTGTGAAATGAAAAGGTATTAGTTATAACGAAATAATCTGATCGAATACTGATGCCGCGTAAAGGGTAGAAGCAGGCTACCGAAGTAGCGCGGATGACCTGACCGCATAAGAGAAAGGGGCGAATAAAGACAACGATGAGTAAGCCCCTTTTACTTATGGGGTTACGCTCACATGAATTTTGGGGAACTGATCAGGTAAATAATGTTTTTATTTTTCGAAAATTACTGTACTTGCTGTGGCGCCTAGATCTAATAGGTTGTTTGTGATATTTTTTACAAATTCGGTGGGACCGCATACGTAAAAGTTTTGACCGAAGTCTGAAATGGTTTCGATTAGAAAATTGCGATCTATTCTTTTTTCTTGAAATCCGACTACATTTTCTCGGGTATAGATATTTAAAAAATCTCTCTTTAGCATTTTTTTTAATTCTTCGGACATAATTACATCTTCCGATGTTTTGTTGCTGTAAATGAGTTTGTTGCCTAGTATGTGTTGTTTTTTGTACAAATCACGAAAGATAGAAATGAATGGGGTAATACCTGCACCTCCAGCAATAAAAGTTCCTTTTCCTTTGTATTGTATAGCCCCGAAAACATCATGTAGAATCAATTCGGCTCCAGTATTAATGCTTCCTAGCTTATTGGTCACTCCTTCATGGTCTTTGTATATTTTAATCATGAATTCGAGATAATTCTGTTCCCTTAAATTGGTGAAAGTAAAAGGGCGTAATTTTTCGTTCCATTCAGGTAGATTTATGGAAACACTGGTAGCTTGCCCCGGAATAAAATCATATCCTGTGGGTTTTTCTAGGACAAAGCATTTTACATCATGTGTGATATAAAAAGCTTTCAATATTTTAACGATTGCGGTATTCATTTCGTTATTGGGTTGTTTTTTTTTCGTCGATTAGTTTTGTAAAACTTTTTGCTGCACTTGTAAAGTCAGATGGAATCAGAATTACTGTAGTAGTATTATTGTCAATACCTATTTCAGCCAGCATTTGCATACGCCTTAATTCAAGTGCAATTGGACTTTCCTCCATTTTTTTTGCACCTTGGGTTAGTTTTATTGAAGCTTCTAACTCGGCTTCCGCTTTTACGATTCTCGCTCTTTTTTCCCTGATGGCTTCTGCTTCACGCGCCATGGCTCTTTGCATAGCTTCTGGGATTTCGACATCTTTCATTTCTACCATTTCGATTTTAATTCCCCATGGCTCGGTTGCTGTATCTACAATTTTTTGCAGCGTTCCATTGATTTGTTCTCTTTCTCTCAATACTTCGTCAAGAGAGTGTTGTCCGATGATGTTTCTTAATGCGGTGACTGAAAATTGATAAACAGCTTTATTGTAGTCGGCTACTTTAATAATTGCATTTTCAGGATTGGTTATTTTGAACCATAGGACTGCATTTACTTTAATCGTTACGCTGTCCTTTGTTATGGTTTCTTGTTGTTCGAGGTCGACAGTTTTTGTCCTGATATCAACCCGTTGTTGTCTCTCTATGAAAGGAATAATCCAATAAATACCAGGGCCTTTTATGTTTTTGAAGCGGCCAAGTCTAAAAACTACTGCACGTTGGTATTCTTGTGCAATGCGAATTCCTCCTATAACGAACATTGCTAATAAGATTTCGGCAATTTGTATAGATGTCATAAGTATTTGTTTTTTTAGCGTTATGTTTATTGTATGTTGTATGTGTTGTTTTAGAGGGCCTAAAAGACTAGTCAGTCTTTTTAAAATTTATAATATGATAATGGTTTTTATTTTTCTCCATAAATAACAAGTGCGCTTGAGTCAATAATGACTTGGTCGTCCGGATATTTTTGATTTATTAATTCATATACTTCTTTTTTTATTTTTCCCTTCATTGCCTCGTCTGCTTTACTAAGGGCAGCAACTACAGGGGCGGCAATATCATTCATTAGATTCCAGTACACATCTATCGTTTTGCAATTTAATTTCCCTGTAACTTCATTTTCAGAAATATTTTTTAAACCTGCCTGTGAAAATAAGTTTGTCATGAATCCTTCTTTTGCACAACGAAACATTCCTGGTGCCCCAGGAGGAGGTGGCGGTATTTCTATATTTTTATTGATAGTTCCCATGGTAGCCGTTACCCAGAAATTTTTTTCGGGAATATTCCAAACGGCAGTGGCAATTTTGCCTCCAGGTTTAAGGACTCTTGTCATTTCTTTTAGGGCTAATGACATATCAGGAAAAAACATAAAGCCAAAACGACAACTAATAGCGTCAAAAGTATTATTTGCAAATGGGAGCTCACTTACGTCGCACACCATGGTTTCAAAATTTTTTATTCCTCTTTTTTTTGCATTTTCCTGAGCTACTTCAAGCATTCCTTCAGCTAAGTCTGTAGAAATTACTTTACCACTGTTCAAATGCGATGCAATTGTGAGACCAGGCTCTCCTGTTCCCGCAGCGACATCCAAGACGATATCGTCGTCTTTTAAATTGAGTAGTTTAATTATTTCATCTCCCATTGGTTTTAGAAAATCCATTGTGAGTTCGTCCCATTTTTTCCAGCCAGATGAAAACTTATTCCAAGTTTCTCTCTGTTGGTTCCTGATTTGTTCGATTTCTAGTTCCATAACAGTTTGATTTATTGTTTTTAATTATATCGTCAGCGACATAACTTTGTAGGAAAGAAATGAGAAAGATTGAAGAGTGATTATTGTTCTGAAATGGGGTAATAAATTTAGGAATATAATGGCAGTGTATCTGTTAAAATCATCATATATTTTTTAATAAATGGAAGGGTGATTTATATAAAAAAAAAACACTCTAAAATAAATTCTAGAGTGTTTTTAGTATTTGAAAATTGAGTTTTATAGGAATTCTCCGTGTTGAGAAATATCTAATCCTAATTCTTCTTTTTCTTCAGTAACTCTTAACGGAGTTATTTTATTTACAATGAAGAATAAAGCATAAGAAATTGTGAAAGCAAATATTGAAACCAGAACCAATGCTTTCAATTGTATTAAAAACAAAGTTGGGTCACCAAAAATTAAACCTTGGTTATCACCTACAATTGGGTTTATGGCTTTTGATGCAAAAACTCCAGTCAAGAGCATACCTACCATACCTCCAACACCATGACAGGCAAATACATCTAAGGCATCGTCAATTTTTCCTTTTGGAAATTTGCTTACGACAAGGTTGCTTATAACACTTGCAATAATACCGATTGCCATAGCATGAGGAATGCTTACAAATCCTGCTGCGGGCGTAATGGCAACTAGTCCTACTACAGCTCCGATAGAAGCACCCATAGCCGAAAGTTTGTGTCCAAGAATTTTGTCTAAAAAGACCCATCCCATGGCAGCGGCAGCGGCAGCTACAGTTGTAGTTCCCAATGCTTGAGCAGCAAGACTACCAGCTCCTACGGCAGATCCTGCATTGAAACCGAACCAACCGAACCATAATAAACCAGTACCTAGTAATACATAAGTAATACGAGCTGGGTTTGTTTTTTGTACTTTTCTTTTTCCTAAGAAGATAGCTCCAGCCAAAGCAGCCCAACCAGCACTCATGTGAACTACAGTTCCACCGGCAAAATCTAATACTCCCATTTTGAAGAACATTCCGTCAGGATGCCAAGTCATGTGGCATAATGGCGCATATACAAATAGTATAAACAATACCATAAATAATAGGTAAGCCCAGAAACGTACTCTTTCAGCAAAAGCACCTGTGATTAAAGCTGGAGTGATGATAGCAAATTTTGCCTGAAATAAAGCAAATAAAATAAAAGGAATAGTTGGTGCTAATTCCCAAGCTGTGTTTGCACTTACTCCATTAAAGAACAGATTTGAGGATGGGTCACCTATAAAGCCTCCGATTGAAGGTCCAAAACATAATCCAAATCCAATTACAACCCATAGTACGGTTACTATAACCATAGCCATAAAGCTTTGTAACATGGTACTAATAACATTTTTTTTGCCTACCATTCCACCATAAAAGAATCCGAGTCCTGGCGTCATTAATAATACAAGCGCTGTGGCTACAATCATCCAAGCCGTGTCTCCTGTGTCTAACTTTAATTCTACAATGTGTGCTCCTAATGTTGGTGATTCAACAAGGAAATGAATTGAAAAAATGGATAATACCAGCATTGTGATTAGTATCACACTTAAAATAATTTTTCGCATAGTTTTTGGTTTTAATTTTTTATAAAAGTATTAAATGATTGACTACCCTCCAAAAATTATGGGTGTATATGGTTATTTTTATGAATATTGTATTAACAGCCTGTCTATTTTGAGGGGTGTTCAATTTTTAAAGTAAAAATATAGAATGTGTTAATAGGGATTTAAGTTTTTTTTAAGATTTTTTTTTTAAATGACTGCATTTTTATGAAATAATCGCCTATTTTGGTAGTTGGACGAGAGTTTTGTTAATGATAGCTTAAAAAATCGTTTATAATGATTTGTTTTTTAGAAGCGATTTGGTTTTGTCTTCTTAAGGAGGTTTGAAGAAGTTTGAGGGTAAATTTTCGTAAAGTTGTTTTTTTTTTCATCGGAAGTAAATTTGTTAAATTTATTAAAAATTTGTTAAATATTAAAAAATTAGATTAGTGTTTATTTGATTTTATAGGTTTGTCTATATGATGTGTATGAGCGTTTTTTAATTGGAATTGAATCAAAGGGGATTGCTATTAACATGATGGTTTGGCAGAATGCAAAAAAAAACACCCTAAAAAATAGAGTGTTTTGGTTTTGTAATTAAAAGATGTTATAAATATTCTCCGTGTTGTGAGATGTCTAATCCTAATTCTTCTTTTTCTTCGGATACTCTTAAAGGAGTTATTTTATTAACAATATAGAAAAGAAAGTAGGACATTGTAAAAGCAAATATAGAAACGCCAACTAAAGCAATCATTTGGTGAGTGAATAATTTAGTTTCGCCAAAAGCAAGTCCTTGATCGATAACAGCAGGATTGATGTCTTTAGATGCAAAAACGCCTGTCAAAACCATACCAACCATTCCGCCAACACCGTGACAAGCAAATACATCTAAGGCATCATCAATTTTTCCTTTTGGAAATTTGCTTACCATAATGTTACTGACAAGACTTCCAAGAATCCCGATGGTGATTGCGTGTGGTATACTGACATATCCAGCAGCGGGCGTGATAGTCACCAGTCCTACTACAGCACCAATACAGGCGCCCATAGCCGAAAGTTTGTGTCCCATGATTTTATCAAGAAATACCCACGCCATTGAAGCTGATGCAGCTGCTACGGTTGTTGTCCCTAATGCTTGTGCAGCAAGCCCATTTGCTCCCATGGCAGATCCAGCATTGAAGCCGAACCAGCCAAACCATAATAAACCAGTTCCTAATAATACATAAGTGATACGAGCTGGGTTAGCTTTAGGTACTTTTCGTTTTCCAAGGAACATTGCACCGGCAAGAGCTGCCCATCCTGCGCTCATGTGTACAACTGTTCCTCCTGCGAAATCCAATACTCCTAAATTGTATAACAACCCATCAGGATGCCAAGTCATGTGAGCTAACGGAGTGTATACAAATAAAATGAATAAAACCATAAATAAAAGGTAGGCCCAAAAACGAATGCGTTCTGCGAATGCTCCTGTTACAATAGCTGGAGTTATAATGGCAAATTTTGCTTGAAATAAAGCAAATAATAAAAAGGGAATTGTCGGTGCTAACTTCCATGAAGTACCAATGCCTACACCCTGGAATAATAGATTTGGCAGTGGATTTCCAATTATGCCTCCTATTGATGGCCCGAAAGATAGCCCGAAAGCAATTAAAACCCATAGAACTGTTACGATGATCATGGCCATGAAACTCTGAAGCATGGTACTAATGACATTTTTTTTGCCGACCATGCCTCCATAAAAAAAGCCTAGTCCAGGGGTCATTAATAAAACCAATGCCGAAGCAACTAGCATCCACGCCGTATCTCCAGTATTGAATTTTGAAATTTCGGAAAGGTTTGTTGGGTTCTTTGTTAAAAAGTAATTAGAGCAATAGGATAGTACCAAAATCGTGATGAGAATCACACTTAAAACTATTTTTCGCATTTTAGATTAAATTTTTATTTTTTTTATGCAAAAATAAAAAATCATTTCAATCACCATCTTAAAATGGGTATTGATATGTCATTTTTATCATTTTTATATTTTGACCCCTAAAAATTTGGGGTAGGTGATGCAAAATGTACTTAAAAATAACAATAATTTAATTTAATACGTTTTTAAGGTGTTAATTCAATCATGTGCTTTTGGGAATTGTAGCTGTTTATTTCGATTACTGGATGTATTATCAGTTTTGAGTTATAAATATAATAAGTCTGTCGTTTATTGTTATAAAATTATAGCTCTATTGATTGAATTTGGGGAAGTTTATTCTTTTTTGTCTTAATCACTACAGCACAAATCGAATGTCACCTTCAGAATCAGCACGTAGTTGTGTAAAAATATTTAATTGTTGTATCATTATGTCTAAATCCTCTTTGGTATGATGGGCACTAATGACAATCCTACTTAATTTTCCTGATGTTGTTGGATAAGGAAATGAGGTTGGAATAATGTTGTTTTCCAGCAGTAGTTGTAGTAATTCCTCTTGGTCAAAATAGATGGCAGGATAGGTGGAGGTAAAAGTAAAGGCCTTGTTGGGAATAAGATTTTCAGCAACATAATTTAAATTGTCGTTTAGTTGTTTTCTCTGTAAATGATAGATATTTTGAGCATTTACAAAAGTTTCCAAAAAAGCTGGATTCATTCCAGAAGCACCAACAAAGTTTTGTTGTTTTTTTATTTCGTCTATAAATAAAGAATCTCCTGCAATAACCCCACCCGAAAGACCCATGGCTTTTCCGAGGGATGCGATACTAATTTTTTGATGAACATTTGAAGGAAGTTCGTATTGATTTAAAACGCCTTGTCCTTCGTTGCCTAGAATTCCGATGCTATGTGATTCATCAAGTAGCAAGGTTATGATTTTAGAACTTGGAATATCTTTTAGTATCCTCAAATCAATGGGAGTAACCTCTAGTGAGGGAATAGCATCAGCTACGATTCCGATTCTTGAAACAGTAGGGTCTAAAAGAAATGGATTCAGTTTCCCGTTTTGAATCAAAGGAAGTGAAAAAGGATGTAATAAAGCGGGATGCGTATTAGGGAAATGAAAAACCAAATCGGTGATATGTTGTAATTGTTCAAGAACCAATTTTCCAGCAAGCATACCTGATGAAACGGTAACAGCTGCTTCGGTTCCTATTTGTTTGGCTAGTAAATCTTCGGCAATTTTATAAATTCCTAGTTGAATGTTGGCCGAACGGGAACTCCCATAACTTGTTCCCCATTTTTGAAGACTATCCGATAGAATATTTTGAAACTCGGGTAGGGTGGTAACACCTAGGTAATTGGTACCACCAAAGTAGAAAAACTCTTCGCCTTCCTTATAAAATACTCTATTGGGAATCTCGTTTAGTTGCATTAGTTTAGCGATTTATTAATGAAGCACCTATTCCATTCGAATCGACATAATGAATAATTCCATCGGTAATGGTAACACCAGTAGCAATGTCTTCGGATAGTAATAATGCGCCATCCATATCCACATAATCCAATTCTGGTAATAAATGAGCAATGGCTGAAATGCCAATCGAGGATTCAGTCATACAACCCACCATTGCTTTCATTCCAAAGTGTTTAGCTTCTGCGATCATTCTTCTTGCTGGCGTAAGGCCTCCACATTTTACTAATTTTATATTGACTCCATGAAAATGATTGTGACATTTGGCCACATCTTCTTCTACAATGCAACTCTCGTCGGCAATAATTGGCAAGACAGAGTGCTTGAAAACCTCTTTGTGTGCGGCCCATTGATCTGCTTTAATGGGCTGTTCGAGAAACTCGACCCCTAGTTTTTTTAGTGCAATTGCATTATTAATCGTTTCAGTAACCGTCCAGCCACAATTGGCATCTATTCGGAAACGGGCGTCGGTATGTTTGCGCAATTCGGTGACAATGGCAATGTCGTCTTTGGTGCCTAATTTAATTTTGTAGATAGGCCAAGGCATTTCTTTCAGCTTCGTCACCATTTTATCTATTTTATCAATCCCAATGGTGTAATCTGTTTTGGGATTGTGCAAAGGAGAATTTCCCCAAAGTTCGTATAGTTTTTTGCCTTTTTTTTGGGCATACAAATCATGGTAAGCCATGTCCAAAGCACATAATGCAAACCTATCATTCTTTAATAAAGCCGAAGCACTATCCCAGAATTCCTCGGGAGTTTCGTCATTATGGGATTCTATAAACGGAATAATAGCTTCCAAGTTCGCTCTCATGCTGTCCACCGTGATATTATAGTACGGATTCGAAGTCGCCTCACCAAAACCCGAAAATCCATCACTTTGCAATTCGACAATCAGTGTAGGTTGTATATCGTGTGACTCTCTCGAAATCGTAAAAGTGTGCTTTAGTTTGAGCTTAAAAGTGCGAATGATTATTTTCATAGTATGCAGGTTTTAAGAGGGTTGAGATGAAAAAAACAAGAAACAAGAAGAAAGTATGAAGAGAAATCAATTCAATTTAGAAACCCACATCCAAAAATCTTTCTTCTTGACTCTTTTTTCTCTTTCTTTAATCTAATTTATTTCAAAATATGTTGACTCAGGATTTGATACACTTCGTTGATGTTATTACCGCCTTTACCAAATTGTTTAGAAATGGGAGCATCTTCGCCAGTGAGCCAAATCTTCAATTCGGCATCCATGTCAAGGATTCCTGCGCTTTCTTTAGAGAATTTTTTAATAGACGAATACGGAATCGAAAGGTAATCAACCTTACTGCCTACTAGTTGTTTTTCAACCAAAATCAGTCTTTTGTTGGTAAAAACAAACATATCCTTAATCACTTTGTAGCCTTTCTCGATCGTTTCACCGGCTATCATTAAAGGTTCAAATTCTTTCGAAAGATTTTCTGTGTTTACTTCGGATGCATTGCCCAGAATGGCATTAAATAGTCCCATAGTATTTTCTTTAAGTTGTAAGACTCAAATTTAAAGAATTTACTTGTTTTAACACTATAATTTGGCACAAAATCATAAACTAATGCTTTTCATTGTCCCGTGAGAATATGTAACCTATTCTTTGGTATTTCATTTCTGTTCCCTTTACGCAAAGTGAATATGTTCCATTGTCTTTCTGTTCAGAAATAGTGATTAATGTAACATCTGTAATGGCGCAATTATTTTCTTTAGCAACCTGTTTTTTTAAATAATCGGTTGTTGCATTGTATCTTTTTAGCCAAGAGTTGATTCCTTTATCGCTTTTGGGTTCAAGAAAATTTTCGCCTAAATCACATGCCTTGCCGGGAATCTTTTTTTCTTCACTAATTACAGGTAAATCTAAGTATTCCCAAGTTTTATCTGCTTTTAAAACCACTTTTTTACCACTTTTTGTTGTTACAATCTCACTTTGAGCAAATGAAATTGTTGATATAAATAATAAGTAATACAGGATAATTTTTTTCATAGTATAGAATTTTAAAGTTTTTTTAAATGCGGTATAGATCTTTTTAAATTGTTGTTTAATAATTGTTTTAAGTTGATAGTTCTCCCAAATACGATTTAAAATAAAATCTCCCTAAATGCTTCGTTCTGACAAAATATCAGCTATTCTGTTTATTTACTTTTGTGAAGTACTGTTGAAGGTAACTGGTATTGTTCAAAACAAAATCTTTTGTATATTGACCGTTTGTGTCTAAATCTGGATCCAAAATAGCAATTTCAAAACCAGTTAGTTTGTCGCTTTTGAATAAGCGATAGGTCAATAGATTAAATTCTTCATGCATTAGTCCATCCACTGTTCTGCTGCCAACACATGGTATTATGGTCTCATTGAATACATCAACGTTTATATGAAGCCATAATCCAATTAGTTGTTTATTCTCAGTTTCTCTGAGGAAGGACTGCACACAATTTAGAATACCT
This sequence comes from Flavobacterium taihuense, assembly GCF_019351435.1. Classification (GTDB taxonomy): domain Bacteria; phylum Bacteroidota; class Bacteroidia; order Flavobacteriales; family Flavobacteriaceae; genus Flavobacterium; species Flavobacterium taihuense. The sequence goes on along the minus strand of NZ_JAHWYN010000008.1, from coordinate 97,697 downwards.
TCTTTTCGCAACATTTCCAGGGGTATATATTTTACATTACAATTACGAATCTCATTTTTGTATTCATCATCATATTCTCGGTTTCCAGCGAACCAAAGGTTTTCTTGTTTTATATAAAGGGATAAATTTAAAATATTACCCACTTTTTAATGTTCATAACCAGTTGTCAATGAAGCTGCCATTCTGCCAGCACTATACCGGTTTCTGAAAATGAAATATTCATAAAATCAGTATGTCTATCTAGATAAGGTAAGGTATAATTTTCATGCTGTTTTAGAGCAATGGCTGTGCCAATCAGAATGCTACAATCACTACCAATTACAAAAGGAAATTTATTGTCAGTAAGCAAACCTTATATCTAGAGTTAAATTGAGCGTTATCTTTGAGTTTGTCAAATTTCCTCAAATATAAAACCAGTTTATATTAAGCCAATTGCCCAAATCCATTATAATAGCTGTTAGCGGATGCCATTATTGGTTAAATCCTTACTTTGTCAAATGGACTGATTTTGTAATTCATAAATTTAGTATGTCGAGGAATATTTTTATTTATTTTTGTTTTCGATTACTTGTTTCATTTTTTTTATTACCATTTTCCAATTTTCCGTTGAATGTTCTTTTTCCTTTTCTGTAGCGTTATTATCCTGAGTGAGAGTTATGACAGTTTTGTCATTATGTGTGGCTATTTTGTAAGTGACAAGATTATAATTTTCTGCCCTGTCTTCTTTTCCTGTCATAGAACTTAAATAAGTGCTTTGTAATGTTTTTTTAGGTACTATTTTTTTGATAATTCCTTTGTCATGATACTTTTTGCCTTCGTATTCACCATCATAAGTAATTGTGCTGCCTTCTTTCCAATCTGTACTAACATCTGTCCCCTTCAAATATTTTTTTATCAGTTTAGGTGTTATTAATGCTTCCCAAACTTGTACAGGACTGGCGTTAACGCTAATAGAAGTTTTGGTGACTAGTGAGTTTTTCATTTTATGTGATTAAATATATTTTGGAAATCATTTTAAAATTGGAAACAATAATTAAAGGTAGTACTTAAATCTTATAAAAGTGTTGTATAGTTTATGAAAATAAGCATATTAATTTCCACATACTTCTCTTTAAAAAAGGACTGTCAAAAAACTTCTATAAATATTTCTTCTGTCATTTGATTCTGTTTTATTATTGATTTCTCTACTGGTGAAGAGGTTTTAAGCTAACTATCGTATATGCTTGACTCATATATTCATGTACACCCTATTTTGGGAGTAGTCTATAACACTTGGTTGTCTCTTTTTCAAATATAAATAATAAACCTACTAACCGTAATTTTTGCTTGTTTTTACCCTCAGCAACTTAAAACAAGGCATTTGTAAGAGAAAAAATATTATGGTCTCTATTAATATACTTTCTAAAATTTAGTTATTTTAAAAAAACTATATTTGTTTAACAATAGCTTTTGATTCCAAAATGAACAATAGTAAGACCAATAAAATCTCGGCAGAGATTCAAATAGTAGGAGTGAATCAGTTCGTGTTTTTATCAGATACTGTTTTGGATTTAATTTTTCGACAAGCGAATAAAGACAAAGGAAAAATCCCTGTAAAAATTAAATTAGAAGGTTGTTAATTGGTTTAAACCTTAATAAAATATAGCTGGATATTGGCATTATTCTTAAATAAACCCATGCGAAAAATGGTTGAAAAAGAAGTGGGTGATACTGTTGATTTTAAAATTGCTTTTGATCCATCCATCGATAAAAATGTTTTGAGAGCTGTGAGCTTTTTATTCGCAAAAGAAAGATTCATCGGACGAGATAAACCTTAATATTGATGAATAAGAGCATGTGACAATGAAATAATCATAATAGCATTGCCAATTTTAACCGCAAATCTTTGCGAACTTAGCGTAATTCTTTGCTAGTCTCAGGGTAATTTTTTTTAGACTTACACCATTAAATACAATTAGAAATTTATTCAAAAATCTTATATTTACGTGTTTTTAAGAGTACCTGTAATGAAAAAGAATATAAAAATAAAATGGGGAATTGTAGGTTTGGGCCATATCGCGGAACAATTTGCCAGCGAATTGCAATTGGTTGAATCAGCAGAGCTTTTCGCTGTAGCTTCCAGAAGTTTGGACAAAGCTCGAGATTTTGCCAATCGGTTCCAATGTCCAAATGCCTATGGTTCTTATGATGAACTTTTTCAAGACGAAAATATCGACATTCTTTATATTGCCACACCTCACGATTCACATGCTGAATTAACTATTAAGGCATTGCAAAGCAACAAACATGTACTGTGTGAAAAGCCAATCGCTTTGCATTATCAAGATGCTTTGCAAATGATTAAAACGTCCAAACAATTCAATAAGTTTTTTATGGAAGCGTTTTGGACGCGATTCAATCCTTCAGTGCGTGAAGCTTTGTTACACGTTCAAAATGGATTAATTGGTGATGTAAAATACCTTAATGCAGATTTTGCTTTTGCAGTCGAAAATCTCGAAGGCAACAGAATGACTGATATAAAACTGGGCGGCGGTTCATTGATGGATGTTGGTGTGTATCCGTTGTTTTTGGCCTATTTAATGTTGGGAATTCCAAAAGAGATTGTAGCCAAATCTAATTTCCATTCCACTGGTGCCGACTTGCAAACATCTATCATTTTACAATATGAAACGGCACAAGCGATATTGCACTCCAGTTTTTTATCTTCTTCTAATCTTAAAGCTACCATAAGTGCTACGCAAGGCCGAATTAATCTAAACTCTCCGTGGTATATGACAGAATCTTATACTTTGATACAAGACGACCATAAAGAAAAGTTCAAAAGACCAACGCTTGGCAAAGGCTACACTTACGAAATTGAGGAATGTCATACTTGCATCCGTGCAAATAGAATTGAAAGTGAACTTTGGTCTCATCAAAATAGTTTGGATCTCATTACAATCGTGGATGAAGTGAGGAAGCAAATTGGGTTGGTGTATTCTTAATTTTCTGCGCACAGTAACATAGAATTGTTATATAAGTAAGAATTTAGTTAATTATTTTAGGTTTAAAGTAAAATTGTTTTTACATTTAAGCCAAACTATTATATATGCTAATCAAAGTTTATGGAAGTGCTGTTTTTGGGGTTGAAGCCACAACTATCACTGTTGAAGTGAATATTGATAAAGGAATAGGTTACCACTTGGTAGGTTTGCCGGATAATGCGATAAAAGAAAGCAGTTACCGTATTGCCGCCGCCTTAAAAAATAATGGTTACAATCTTCCAGTTAAAAAAATAACCATCAATATGGCACCCGCCGATTTACGCAAGGAAGGATCAGCCTATGATTTGACACTTGCTATTGGGATTCTTGCCGCATCGGGACAGATCAAATCCGATGAGGTGGATAAATACCTCATTATGGGAGAACTTTCGCTGGACGGAAGTTTGCAGCCTATAAAAGGGGGACTTCCTATTGCCATTAAAGCCAAAGAAGAAGGTTTTAAAGGTTTCTTCCTTCCCAAGCAAAACGTAAAAGAAGCAGCAATTGTAGCTGGCCTTGACGTTTATGGTGTGGAAAATGTATTGGAAGTCATTGATTTTTTTGAAGGAAAGGGAACAATTGAGCCTACGGTTATTAATACACGGGATGAATTTTATAAAACCTTAGATTTTCCGGAATTTGATTTCTCCGAAGTACGTGGTCAAGAATCTATAAAACGGTGTATGGAAATTGCGGCTGCTGGGGGACATAATATAATTCTCATTGGTCCTCCTGGCTCAGGAAAAACTATGATTGCTAAAAGATTGCCTAGTATTTTGCCTCCAATGACTTTGAAAGAAGCTCTGGAAACTACAAAAATTCACAGTGTTGCTGGAAAAGTAAAGGATGTGGGATTGATGAATCAGCGTCCGTTTCGCAGTCCGCATCATACAGCTTCATCAGTGGCGCTTGTGGGCGGGGGGAGTTATCCGCAACCAGGCGAAATTTCGTTGGCGCACAATGGGGTTTTGTTTTTGGATGAATTGCCCGAATTCAAACGCGAGGTGCTGGAAGTAATGCGACAGCCATTGGAAGATAGAGAAGTAACCATTTCGAGGGCAAAATTTACGATAACTTATCCCTCGTCATTTATGTTGGTGGCAAGTATGAACCCGAGTCCGAGCGGATTTTTCAATGATCCGGATTCTCCCAACACTTCATCGCCTCATGAAATGACCCGCTATTTGAGTAAGATTTCCGGTCCTTTGTTGGATAGAATTGATATTCATATTGAAGTAACGCCGGTACCTTTTGATAAATTGACCGAAAAAAGAAATGGGGAAAGTAGTGTAGAAATCAGAAAACGTGTTACTTCGGCTCGTGAAATCCAATCCAAAAGATTTGAAGAAATAGATCATATTCATTATAATGCACAAATGAGTTCGAAACAAATTAGGGAGCATTGCGCACTTGATGACGCATCATTGCTCTTATTGAAAACTGCTATGGAAAGATTGAATCTTTCTGCCCGGGCTTTTGACAGGATTCTCAAAGTCTCTAGAACGATAGCCGATTTAGAAGGAGCAGATGTGGTGGGTTCCGGACATATCGCCGAGGCGATTCAATATAGAAGTTTGGATCGTGATGGGTGGTTGGGGTAAAAGAAATTTTAGATTTCAGAATTTAGATTTCAGAAAATTTGAAAGAAGTAAAAAACGTGTATTTTAGACCCGATAGAAACGATAGTCCTTGTGGGGGTTTGCATTTTGCCCCCCATAAGATTACTTCATTTAGTATTTATTTTGATTGGAGTTCAGTGAACTTCGTTTGTAGTGGATAGTGGGAGGAATCTTCAAAAGAAACGAAATTCTCTGCTTCTAAAAAAGTATTAAAATCAGGCTCTTAGATAATTTTAGATGTTATTTGGTAGAACGTCTGTCATTATTTTGACTTGGGCGTCTTGGACCAAAACTATTACTAGTGCTTCTGTTTGGATTATCATTTTTTGGTTTCTTAGGAGTTGAATTGCGTTGCTGTCTCTCTTGACCTTGTTTGATTGGTTCTGTTGATGCGTTTGGGTCTGGTTCAAAACCTTTGATGTTTTCTTTAGGTAATTTCAAGCCAACCAATTTCTCGATATCGCGTAAAAAAATGGTTTCGTCTGGACTAAATAAAGAAATAGCTTCTCCGCTTGCTCCAGCTCTTCCTGTTCTTCCAATTCGGTGAACGTAATCTTCAGGAATATTAGGTAATTCAAAATTAATAACATGCGGTAATAACGGGATATCCAAACCTCGTGCTGCAATATCTGTAGCGACCAAAGCGGTTAGACTTCCGTTTTTGAAACCAGCTAGGGCTTTGGTTCTGGCGCCTTGACCTTTATTTCCATGAATTGCAGCAGCTTTAATGCCTGCACTAATCATGCTTTCAGTCAACTTGTTGGCGCCTTGTTTGGTACGCGTAAACACCAAAATCTGTTTCCAGTTGCCTTCAGTAATCAATTTAATGATCAATTCTGTTTTTTTCTCTTTTGCAACAGGATATATTTTTTGAGCAATAGCATCAACTGTTGTGTTTTCGGGTGTAGCTTCAACCTGAACTGGATGGTGCAAGATACCCATTGCTAATTTCTTAATGTCTTTGGAGAAGGTTGCCGAGAACATCAAATTTTGTCTTTTTGAAGGCAATACTTTCATGACGCGTTCAATGTCTCGTAAAAAACCCATGTCGAGCATTCGGTCTGCTTCATCCAGAACCAAGATTTCTACTTTCGAAAGTGAAATTAAACCTTGATTTTGTAAATCAATTAATCGACCAGGAGTTGCTACTAAAATATCAACACCTTGACGCAATTGACTAACTTGTGGGTTTTGATTTACACCACCAAAAATGACGGTGCTGCGTATATCTAAAAATTCGCTGTATTCTTTTATATTCGCTAATATTTGAGCAGCTAATTCTCTTGTTGGTGTCAAAATTAAGGCACGAATTGGTCTGTGACTTAAATGTTTTCCTTGGGATAATAATTGTAATATGGGTAATGTAAAACCAGCTGTTTTTCCTGTTCCCGTTTGTGCAGATGCTAATACATCTTTGCCTTCTAAGACTGGTGGAATCGCTTTTTGTTGTATTGGAGAAGGAGTTGTATATCCTTTTTTGCTGACTGCTTTTAATAGAGCATCAGATAAGCCTAATGATTGAAATGACATAAATTGTGTTTATGAAGTAGACTGTAATTAATTTAGTTTACCCCTTTAAGTTGGCGCAAAGGTACTGTTATTTTATTCGTTGTGCCTTTGATTGCTTACTTTGTTTGTTTAAAGACAGATAGTATGTTGTTTGAAGTCCTTTCAAATCATGGCTGAGTTGCAAATAATATATGAAAATTGATGTTGAAAATGCATCCTAATTCAATTCCGAAAAAGTATCTCCTTGTCTAATGTCTCCAGTATTGTATCCTTTCATAAACCAGAATTTTCGTTGTTCGGATGTTCCATGAGTAAAGGATTCTGGAACTACATGTCCTTGCATTTTTTTCTGAATAGCATCGTCTCCAACTGCTTGTGCGGCACTTAATGCTTCGTCAATATCACCAACATCTAGATTTTCTTTATTGTATTTTGCCCAAACGCCAGCATAAAAATCTGCTTGTAATTCTAATGCTACGGATAATTTATTGGCTTCAGCTTCAGTTTTACCTTCTTGGGCTTGACGCATTTTGTCTGATGTACCTAATAAAGTTTGAATGTGATGCCCTACTTCATGGGCAATTACATAAGCAGTGGCAAAATCGCCACCTGAGGCTCCAAATCTAGTTTGCAATTCGTCAAAAAAGGCTAAATCCATATATACTTTTTGATCTCTAGGGCAATAGAAAGGACCTGATGCTGATGAAGCGCCTCCGCAAGCTGTTTCTACTGAACCTGTAAATAAAACCATTTTAGGTTTCTCATATTGTAGATTGTTTTCCTCAAATATTTTAGTCCAAATTACTTCAGTATCTTTAAAAACAACCCTAGGGAATACTGCTAATTTTTCTTCTTCTTCCGTCAACGGTCTTGATTCGGTTTGGGTGGTTTGTTGTTGATTGAATTGTTCTAAAATGGGTGTAATCATTTGAGCATTTTCACCGCCAAAAGCATTTATAAGAAAAATAATGATACCAATTATGCCACCACCTACTATGGTTTTGCCACCCGAGGACATACCTCTTCGGTCTTCTACATTTTCGCTTTGTCTTCTACCAATCCATTTCATATAAAGTTACTTTTTGTGATTAACCATTTTTCTAAAATATCTTCAAGAGTTTTCTTTACGATAGGTTTTGGAACATAATCATTCATACCTGCTTCTATGCATTTTTCTTTTTCTCCCATGACCGTTCCCGCAGTAAGTGCAATAATAATGATATCTTTAAATTCTTTGTTTTTGCGAATCAGTTTCGTTGCTTCATATCCATTTATTAGAGGCATTTGAATGTCCATTAAAATAATATTGGGTTGAATTTCCAATGCTTTTTCAATTGCCTTTTCCCCATCAATAGCTTCATGAATAATGCATTTTGGAATGATCTGTTTGACTAATGTTTTGGTCAAAAGCATATTGATTTTATTGTCTTCCACTATCAATATTGAAGGTTCTTCGTTTTCAAACTCAACTATTGAATTTTCAAAAATGAAGCTTTGGTTGTCTATTGTTTTTCCCTGTTTTGATTTATTACTGCTTTTTAGTTTTATATCAAAGAAAAAAGTACTTCCTATGTTATATTGGCTGGTAATCTGTAATTTACTATTCATTAAACCTAATAATTGATTTGAAATAGTCAATCCCAATCCTGTTCCTCCAAACTTTTTAGTAGTGGAACTGTCTTCTTGTGAAAAGGCTTGAAAAATTATTTTTTGATTGCTTTTTCGAATTCCAATTCCAGTGTCTTTTACTGAAAACCGCAGTGTAGTTTGACTTTTTTGAATCTCTAATACTGAAATGGTAAGGTCGATATTACCAACATGGGTAAATTTAACTGCGTTTGTTAATAGGTTAATGAGTACTTGTTTTAAACGAATGTAATCTACCCAAATGTATTTTGGTACATCTTCATTAATGTAGTAGTTTATTTCTAAATTTTTTGAATGAGCTTGATAATTGATCAATTCCTTTATTTGAAGAATGATATCCTCAGTACGGTATTTTTCTATATTGATTTCTAATTTTCCCGATTCAATTTTTGAAAAATCCAAAATATCATTTACCACTTCCAGTAATATATTGGCAGATTGATTGATGGTATTCATGTACTGTTTTTGAGTACTTTCCAAATTGGAGTTCATTAACAAATCAGTGTAACCAATGATACCGTTTAGTGGAGTTCGTATTTCATGGCTCATATTGGCCAGAAATTCAGATTTGGCTTTATTGGCAGCTTCCGCAAATTCTTTCTCTTTGACAATGGATTCATTATTTTTCTTTTCAGTAATGTCGATAATAATGCCTTCCATGAAAGCAATTTCACCATTTTTTATTATAGAATCTCCAAACTCTTCAACCCAAACAAGAGAATCGTTTTTATGTTTAATTCGGTAAATGATATGCAATGGTTTTTTTTCTTCTAAAGCAATTTTATTTGCCATTAAAACATTTTCTAGATCCTCACGAAATATTAAGTCTATAAAAAATATTTTATTCTCTAAGAAATCTGATTTAGGGTAACCTGTCAATTTCTCAATTTCGTCGTTAAGATAGATTTTTGTGTATTTTTCATCATAATTGGACAAAAAAACAGTGCCCGGGATGTTATTAGCCAATAATCTAAATCTTTCTTCGCTTTCTTCAATAATTGATTCGTTTATGTTTCTTTCTATGGATGAGGAAATGTTTTTTACTAATAATTGTAAAATTGAAATTTCATCGGTACTCCAAATACGCTCTTTGGTTGAATCATCAAAAACAAAAAAACCGTCAAATTCATTTTTTATAAAAACGGGGAAAAATAATATTGAATCAGGGTTCAGTCGACTCAAAAATATTTTTATTCTTTCAGTTAGAATGTTGTCTTTTATGTATTCGAAGAACTGTTTGGCAGGCAAATCTTTTATGTTATTATCAAATTTAGAAAATTCAATATTTTGTAATTTAGGACTTATGGTATCAAAATCTTGTAATTGATTTGTCCACATGCATTTTTGGTCAAATAATTGGGTTTTTGGATCCTTTTTGAAATAGGAAATTCGTTCGGATTGGGTTACTATTCCAAGTTCATTTATAATTCCCTTAATTAGTTTACTAGTGCTTTTTTGCAATAAAAATTGATTGGTATTTTTATTGATCACTAAGAGCAATTCACTTTTATAAGCAAGTCTTTGTTCTATTTCCAATCGCATTTGTGACGCTATTGCAATTACAATTAAATCAGAAATGGATTTAGCAAAATTAATGTCTTCATTGTCCCAGTTTTTAATTTGTTGGGTTGCTTCGAACGATAGTATTCCTTTTAATTTGCCGTCGATGAAGACAGGAGTGTCTAGTATTGAAAAGATATTATGTTTGTAAATGTAACTATCATTTTTTTTGTTATTTGTAGAATGAGATCTAATGTTTGATAAAACAACTTGGTTTTTGTTTTCAATTTTTTTAAAATAGCCAGCATTTTCAATTTTGTAAAAATAAATGTCATTTTCAAAAATCTTCGCAGTTGAATCATATAAATTACTGCAGCTGATTCCATCTTCTTGATATGTCCAATAACCAGCTCTATTAACACCTAATGTAGAGGCTGTGATTTTTAAAATTGTATTGATTGTTTGATCGAAATTTTCATTTTTGGAATGATTTAATATAGCAATATCTTTGAGTGTTTTACTGTATTTTTCGATTTTATCCTGTCTCTTCGATTTTTCATCTTCTATATCTTTTAATAAAGTGATATCTCGTGCAATACCGGAGTACCCATCAATTTCTCCAAAACTATTTCTTCGGATAAATACATTTTGGGAGATCCATACTTCTTCACCATTTTTTTTAAGAATGGGGAATTCCAGTGTTGTAAAATTATCTTCAATATCTAAAATATTTTGATAAAAACTCATGGTGTTGGTAATATAGTCCTTGCGAATTAAGGAGGAGAAATTTTTGGAAATAAATTCTTCTTTGGTATATCCTAGAAGTTTGATTGCATAATCATTTACGAAAGTAATGTCACCTCTATAATTAGCTTCAAAAATGATATCTACTGCTGTTTGAATTAAGGTTTCGTATTGTTTTCTTATTTTAATTTCATTGGTCACATCTTGTCCAATCCCTATAATGGAGTCTTCTGCAAACTTTTTATCAATCCATTGAATGAATTTGTATTCTCCATTTTTACATTTCAATTTTCGAATGTATAAACGGTTATCCACAAAGTTTTCATGATATTCAGAACCGATAAATTCAGGGTCCTCGGTCAGTTTCCAAAATCCAAATCCCATTACTTCATTTGGCGTATACCCTAAAATGGATGTTATAGTGTCACTGCAAAAGGTTACTTTTCCCTCTTTATTTGTTGCTATTGTAAGGGAATTTCCTTTGTTTACAATTTCATTGGTGAAGTTAAATTTTTCTTGGATTTTTGTTAATGAAACATGTCTGATGTGATTGATAATGAATACCATAATGCCGTAATTGATCAGAATAACGGCTCTTTTAACAGGAACTAAATCAAAAGCATAAAGTAAAATCAAATAACAAAAAACAAAACCCGAAAATATCCAATATTTTTTTATGGGTTTAATGATGATATATGAGAAGAAAAATAAAACGATAAATGCATATGTAGGGATAATGTCTTGTTGAAGAAATATGATATTATATCCAACCAACAGCGAATAGACATAAAACAAGAAAATATAAATAGTTTTGATTCTATTATATAAATATTTTGATTTTTCGCTTATTAAAAATAATAACAGAAAAAAACAACCTATTGAAAAATTGTTGATTAATAAGCTTTTGGGTCTAACATGAAATAATTCAAACAGAATTTCCAAAAATGGAATAACCAAACCTAGAAACAACAAATAAAGTTGGTATTCTCTTTTGTCTGATTCCTCAGTCGAAAGGTTATCTACGTTTTTTAAAATAGAACTTATTTTGGAGTTAGAATACAATAATGCAATTACTAAAATAACCAAGAATACATACAGAATAACATTTCTGTTGTTTGTGAGTATCAAATTTGTTTTTTCTAAACTTAACGGCATAGCAATACAAGCCAAACTTGGAAAAGAAAAGTGGAAGGTAAAAAATAATAATATGTTACAAAATAATGACATAGTTTATCGGTTGGGAACTAATCAGTTATATTCGTTGTTGTAAATTTGATTGATACTATATGTTCTTTTTGGTTTATATGATACTACTTCCTGTTTAAAATTGCTTACTCTGTATCTTGAGGTGCATCTATTCCAACAATAGCGGTATAGATTGCATAATTCATGGAATAGAGAAACGGTATGGTAAAAAATAGGCCAATGCAACATCCCATAATGCCCACAAAGGCACCAATTATCGCTACAACCATTAATCCTATCAAAACGATAGGTTGTTTAATAACAATCAAAATGCTGTGCTTGATTGCTGGGATTGCTTTTAAGTCTCCAAAAATAATAAGGGGAATGGTTAAAAAAGTAAGAACATATACAAAAAAGGATACAGAATAATTGGCAAGAAGAGTTAATCCAAATTGATTAATATTTATCAAATTCAACAGTGAAATAATAGTTGTAGAAATCAACATATTTATGATAGCATTCAAAATTGTTGCTATTATAATATTAATAAAATAGGGATTTCTATAAAAATTGAACATATTTATAAATTTAAATTCTTTATCATGATCTGCATGTTCAGCCATTTTGTAAAAACCAGCACTGAATGGAGCCATTAATAACGATAAAATTAAAATCGAAAATACCATGGATACCAATGGTGCATCAAGACTTTTTTGATGTTGTAAATTTTCTATTAATTGATTGTTTACGTTATCTAAACTAATTGATTTTAAATATAATCCAAAACTCATAAAGTAAATTAGAGTAAAAATGAATGCAAATATAAAGATCACCAATCCAGCATATAAAGCAATTTTTTTATAATTTTCGAAAGCATGATTAAATACATTGGCAAAATCTAATTGATATCCATTTTTTTCGATATCGTGTAATCTCTCTATTGTTTGATTCATTTTAATTTGATAATTATATTCGTTAGATTGAGTTATATTTTAAAATAGACTTCTTCAAAGGGAACTCGAAAGCGTTCGCCATAAATTCCATTTTCTTCTCTGATGCCACAACCCAAAATCATTGTGATTTCTGAACAAGACGGCAAATTTACTATTTTTTTTACTCTTAGAGAGTCAAAACCTTCCATTGGGCAAGTGTCATAATTAATGGCAGCCATACTAATCATGAAATTTTGAGCTGCGAGGGCAGCACTTTTGTGCGCCACAATCCGCATATCACTTTCTCTGGCCTGTCTATATATTGGTTTGAATAGTCCAATGATTTGAAATGCGAAGTACTTCATATATCCCAGAATTCCTAAAAAATCAAAATAAATAGTGGGTACAATTTTCTTATAATAATTTAAGGCAAATTTTTCTCTTGTGGAATATTCACTTTCTGGTTTAGAACCAAATTGTTTTTTCAAAAAAGCGATGTTCGACTGTACCCTTTTTTTCCATAAATCCTTGCGGGCAACAATTAAAACCAGTTGTTGAGCAGTTTTGGCTCCATTTTGATCAAAACAGGCTGTTGTAATTTGACTAATAATTTCGGGAGAAGTGATATGATAAAATTCCCAAAGTTGCATGTTACTACTAGTAGCAGCCAAGGCAGCTAGTTGGAGACATTCTTTTACTTTGAGTTCATCAATAGAATCTTTTTTAAAAACACGTACCGATCGGCGGTATTTTATGGCTTCACTTACCGTTTTCTCATTTATTACAGCCATTTTAATAATTTCTTTAAGGTATCTATTTTATTGGTATAAGGTGCGTACCTTAAATTTAAATCCAACCAATTCGCTTTTTTTACAACTCCTTTGTGATGCGAAAAAATATCAAAACTCAATTGACCATGATAAGCACCTATTCCACTATGGCCTACACCACCAAAAGGGAGTCTTTTGTTGGCAAAATGAATAACGGTGTCATTGACACAGCCTCCGCCAAAGGAAAAATTGGTAATTGTTTTTCTAGCAAATTTTCTATCATCGGTGAATACGTATAATGCCAGTGGTTTTTCGTATTTTGAAATGGTTTGAGTTATTTCTTTTTCGTGTTTATAGGTGATTATTGGTAGTATTGGTCCGAAGATTTCTTCTTGCATAAGTGCACTGTCAAGATCATTTTCTTCAATCAATGTCGGAGCAATATAGCAATCTTCAACAGCGGTTTCTCCTCCAAAAATCACCTTTTCTGGCTCAATCATGCTCATTAATCGATGCCAATTTTTTTCGTTTACGATACGAGCAAAATCTGGAGATTCTTTTGGGTTTTTACCATAGGCATTCGTGATTTCATTTTTCATAAAATCGACAAAATGGCTTTTCATATCTTCTTGAATCAAAATATAATCAGGAGCAATACAGGTTTGACCTGCATTCAAAAATTTACCCCAAACAATTCGTTTGGCAGCTAGTTTCAAATTGGCAGTTTCATCAATGATACAAGGATTTTTGCCGCCTAATTCAAGAGTTATTGGAGTCAGATGCTCTGCGGCTGCTTTGGCGACAATTTTTCCAACTGGAACACTTCCTGTAAAAAAAATATAATCCCAACGTTGGGCTAGTAGTTTTTGTGTTACTTCAACACCACCTTCGATTACTTTTACATGTTGATGTTGAAAAACTTTTTCGACAATCATTAGTATTATTGCTGAAGTTTTTGGTGTTAATTCTGATGGTTTTAAAACCACTTGATTACCCGCAGCAACAGCGGAAATCATAGGACAAATTGCTAATTGAAAAGGATAATTCCAAGGCGCTATGATTAAAACTTTGCCGTAAGGCTCTTTTACAATATAATCTGTAGAAGGAAAATTAAGAATGGATGGCGTAATTTTTTTAATTTTAGCCCATTTGTCTATATGTTTTATAGTGTCTTTTAATTCCGAAATAATATAACTGGTTTCGGTAGCAATTGACTCAAAGGGAGGTTTTTTGAAATCATCATATAAAGCCTGAATGATTTCGTTTTCATGCTTGATAATTACATCCAACAATTTGATTAAAGCTTCTTTTCTAGAACTAATGTTTAATTTGTAACTCATGGCAAAAAAAGTTTTAAAAGCGTTATGCAATATAAATTTTAAAATTCAAATAAATCTCTTTTTAAACTAAAATTTAAATGGCTTTCCAAATAACTTCTTCTGGAGTTGGAGCAATAATGGTTATGTTTTCTTTGGAAACAGGATGAATAAAAACCAATTTTCTGGCATGTAGGTGAATGCCTCCATCGGGATTACTTCTGTCAAAACCGTATTTTAAATCGCCTTTTATTGGAGATCCTATGGCAGCGAGTTGTGCACGTATTTGATGATGTCTGCCTGTATGCAACTGAATTTCCAGGCCAAAATAATTATCAAGTTCTTTGATGATTTTATATTCTAAACTTGCCATTTTACTGTCCGGAACTTCTTTGAGATGTGCTTTTGAAGTATTGTTTTTTTCGTTTCTTTTGATGTAATGAACGAGGGTATCTTCGTTTTTGGAGGGTTTGTTTTTGACTACGGCCCAATATGTTTTTTGAGTTTCTCTATTGCTGAATAATTCATTCATGCGAGTCAAAGCTTTGCTGGTTCGAGCAAATACTACGATTCCTGTTGTAGGTCGGTCTAAGCGATGCACCACTCCTAAAAATACCTCGCCTGGTTTGTTGTATTTGTCTTTGATGTATTCTTTTACAACATCGCTTAGTGGTTTATCTCCGGTTTTGTCTCCTTGCACAATATCACCTACACGCTTATTGACCACGATTAGGTGATTGTCTTCGTGTAGAATTTGGAGATTGTTTTTATTTGAAATTACTTTCATTAGATTTTTTGAGTTACTGAGAGACTAAGACGCTAAGTTCCTAAGATAAAACAAACTTAGAAACTTAGCAGCTTAGGAACTTAGTGTCTTAATATTGCTCTTTCTCGTTTGGAAAATCTTTCGATTTTACATCTTCTACATATTGACTAATTGCAGTTGTCATTCCTTCGTATAAATTCATGTAACGTCTCAAGAAACGAGGACTGAATTCATTATTCATACCCAACATATCATGTATTACCAATACTTGTCCATCTACACCCCCGCCAGCACCAATACCAATAACAGGAATCGAAATACTTTCAGCAACTTGTTTGGCTAAATGTGCCGGAATTTTTTCAAGCACTAATGCAAAACATCCTAAATGTTCCAATAATTTGGCATCTTCAATTAATTTTTCAGCTTCTTGCTCTTCTTTGGCACGAACGGTATAAGTACCAAATTTATAAATAGACTGTGGTGTTAATCCTAAATGTCCCATAACAGGAATTCCGGCATTTAAGATTTTTTTTATCGATTCTTTGATTTCTTTACCACCTTCCAATTTTACGGCGTGACCACCGCTTTCTTTCATAATTCTGATTGAAGACCGTAAGGCTTCTTTAGAATCGGATTGGTAACTTCCAAAAGGTAAATCAACAACAACCAAAGCTCTTTCTACAGCTCTAACCACAGAGGAAGCATGGTAAATCATTTGATCCAAAGTGATAGGAAGTGTTGTTTCGTGACCCGCCATAACATTCGAAGCTGAATCTCCCACAAGGATTACATCAATCCCAGCGGTATCCACAATTTTGGCCATGGTATAGTCATAAGCCGTTAGCATAGAGATTTTTTCTCCATTGGATTTCATCTCGATTAAAGACTTAGTAGTAATTCTCTTGTAATCTTTTTTAATTGCAGACATTGTGATTTATGATTTTAATTCCGATACGCTCGGTATTGATTTTATTTTTAGAGTGTAAAAGTAATAAATTGAATTTTTTTAAATTGAATTTTTAGAAGGAATATCAAAAATGGGACTTAGTAAATTATGGTATTACCATTTAAACTAACAATTTTAAAGGATTCTTATAATAAATCGTTAGGGTGATTTTGTTACTTACGATAAATAATACCCCCTTTTGATTCAAAAAAAAATCTTTATAAAATCTTTATATCGAAGTAAGTTATATTATAAAATACTTACATGATATGATTTAACTTTGTCCTATCAAATAAATGCAAAGATTATGAATAGTATTTTGAACCAAATAAAAATCAAAAATCAATATTTAATAAGCGTTTTATCTGTGGGTATAGTTGCTTCATTGTGTTTGTTTATTCGAGATTTTTTGGATTATAAAATTGTAGGTTATCTTTTACTGGTGGTAGTATCGGTCTTGTCAATGTTTTTGGCCATCAAACCATTACTTCTTAGCGCTATTTTGAGTGCATTGATATTAAATTTTTTCTTCATTCAACCGTATTACACTTTTCATATTAGTGATGCTGAGGATTCATTACTTTTGGTGCTATTCTTTATTATCGCACTTGTGAATGCGGTTTTAACCCATAAAATTAGAAGAGCCGAAAAGATTTTGCAGGTAAAAGAAGTAAGAGTTAATACTATGAAACTTTACAATGCTTTACTGGATTCTTTATCACATGAATTAAGAACTCCTATATCTACTATAATGGGAGCTATCGATACAATTCAAAGCAAATCGGTACATATTTCGGAAGAAAATAAATAAAATTTATATAGCGAAATTGAAAAAGCTTCCTTGCGATTGAATCACCAAGTAGAAAATTTACTCAATATGTCTCGTTTGGAATCGGGTGTTATTGAGCCCAAAATGGATTGGTGTGATTTGGAGGAGTTGATTTATAATGTTTTGGATCATTT
The DNA here is from genome assembly GCF_019351435.1 of Flavobacterium taihuense. Lineage (GTDB taxonomy): Bacteria > Bacteroidota > Bacteroidia > Flavobacteriales > Flavobacteriaceae > Flavobacterium > Flavobacterium taihuense. The sequence goes on along the minus strand of NZ_JAHWYN010000008.1, from coordinate 80,777 downwards.
GAAAGACGATTTGCAATTTCATAAAGTGGTTGTAAATACAGACGAAAATTTACCGCTTTTTAAATTGGATTATGGTTTAATGCAACAGATAATTTTTAATTTGGTTTTTAATGCCTCACAATACACACCCAAAGGTGCTAAAATAGAAATCAAGGTTTCTTATAATCTGGATGTCGATTTTGAATACAATCCCGATAAATTATGTCCTTGCGTAATTACAATTGCCGATGACGGCATTGGTTTTCCAGAAAATGAAATTGATAAAGTGTTTGATAAATTTTATCGCCTTCATAATTCCAAAACAGGTGGAACAGGACTTGGATTATCAATTGTAAAAGGGTTTGTTGAGGCACAGCATGGAAAAGTAACACTCGAAAACAGGGAAGAAGGCGGTTCGGTTTTTACGCTTCGTTTTCAAACTTTAATAATGAATACTAAAGAAATTTCAAATGAATAATAGTGCTCAAATTCTAGTTATTGATGATGAGATTCAAATTAGAAAACTACTTGAAATCACTTTGAATTCAAATGACTATAGAACAATTTTTGCGGTAAATGCAAAAGAAGGAATGGCTATGGTGGCTAACCACCAACCTGATTTAGTCATTCTTGATTTGGGATTACCAGATGAAGACGGGCAAGTTGTTTTGAAACGATTGCGAGAGTGGTATAGCAATCCCATAATAATTTTAACGGTAAAAAGTGCCGAAGATGAAATTGTAAAAGCCCTTGATAATGGCGCAAATGATTATTTAACCAAACCGTTTCGTACACAAGAATTACTAGCTAGAATTCGAACTGCTTTGCGAAATTTGGTTCCGAAGGAGAAGGAACCTATAATCGAGTTTGGTAACGTTTCAATTGATTTAGCTTCTAGAATAGTGAGATTAAACAATGAAATTTTGAAGCTCACAACCACTGAATACAACCTGCTTTCTATTTTTATAAAAAATGAAGGAAGAGTATTGACCCATCAATATTTGCTGAAACAGGTTTGGGGAAATAGTTATGCTGATCAAACGCAATACTTACGCGTATTTGTTGCGCAACTTCGAAAGAAAATTGAAGTAGATCCTAATCGACCTAAATTTATTGTTACAGAATCGGGGGTAGGATACCGATTTAATACTTGTTAAAATCAATTAAACAGTTATAAAACAAATATAGTTTGAAGTGTGCGATACACATCAAACAGGACTATTTATGTCCTGAAATTAATGAATTAAAATTAAATTAAAATGAATAAATCAACAGTTCAAAAAGTAACTGCAGCGTCACTTTTGGTAGCACTAGGTATCATTTATGGTGATATCGGAACCAGTCCTTTATATGTTATGAAAGCCATTATTGGCCAAAGAGAAATTTCAAAATTACTGGTCTACGGAGGTATTTCGTGCATATTTTGGACACTTACTTTTCAAACCACTTTTAAGTATGTATTGCTAACACTTTCTGCCGATAATCATGGAGAAGGAGGTGTTTTTTCTCTTTATGCTTTGGTGAAACGATTTGGAAAAGGAAAGTTAATCATTCCAACTATTTTGGGAGCCACTACACTTTTGGCAGATGGTATTATTACTCCGCCTATTTCTGTAACTTCAGCTGTTGAGGGGTTGGGGGACATCGTTCCTAATATTCCTATTTTGCCAATTGTCATTGTTATTATTTCAGGACTATTCTTTTTTCAGCGTTTTGGTACTCAAAAAGTGGGGTTCTTTTTTGGCCCAGCCATGGTAGTTTGGTTTTCTATGCTTTTTGTTTTGGGATTTGCGCAAATCTTGCAGCATCCCGCAATCTTGACCGCTTTGAATCCGATGTATGCTTATGAATTATTAGTAGAATATCCGCATGGATTTTGGCTTTTAGGAGCAGTTTTTCTTTGTACCACCGGAGCAGAAGCATTGTATTCGGATTTGGGACATTGTGGAAAGGGTAATATTAGAACTACTTGGGTCTTTGTTAAAATAGCATTGGTGGTTAATTATTTGGGTCAAGCCTCTTGGTTAATGAACCAAAGCAATCATTTCTTGGAGGGTAGAAATCCTTTTTATACCATTATGCCCCATTGGTTCGTCTTATCGGGTGTTATTATCTCAACTTTTGCTGCAATAATAGCTTCTCAAGCATTGATAAGTGGATCATTTACCTTAATAAACGAAGCTGTATCACTTAACTTTTGGCCGCGTGTGACTATGAAGAACCCGACGAATTTGAAAGGTCAAATCTATATTCCATCGGTAAATACAATTTTATGGATTGGATGTATTTTGATGGTTTTGTATTTTAGAACCTCTTCCAATATGGAAGCAGCTTATGGATTTTCGATAACCATAGCAATGTTAATGACCACAGTGCTTTTAAATTATTATTTGATTTACATCAAAAAACTAAATAGAATTCTTATTGCTGTAATCATCACCATTTTTGCAATTATTGAAATTGCCTTTTTTGCAGCTAATATTGTTAAAATCAAAGAACGTTGGATGTTTTTGTTTTTTGAGCTTTTCATATTTATGACCATGTACGTATGGTTCTTTTCTAGAAAAATTAATAACAAGTTAGTGAAATTCACCAATTTGACGGAACATACCGCTAAGTTGCAGGAATTGAGTAATGATACTTCGATTCCCATGTATTCTACTCATTTAATTTATTTGTCTAAAGCAGACAGAAATTATGAAGTTGAAGAGAAAATTTTAAATTCTATTTTTGCCAAAAAGCCTAAAAGGGCAGATGTTTATTGGTTTTTCCATATCAATAGAACCAATTCTCCTTTTGATTTGAATTATGAAGTTATAGAGTTGTTAGACGATAAAGTAATCAAGATTGTTTTGAATATTGGTTTTAGAATTCAACCGAAAGTGGAATTGTATTTTAAAAAAATTGTTCAAAATTTGATAGACAATAAAGAACTGAATTTGCATATTAAATCCGATGGTTCAACCAAATACAACTCAGAACCGGATTTTAAATTTGTAATTATTGAAAAGTTTTTATCGGTTGAAAACGAGTTTGCCGTAAGAGATGGCCTTTTATTACACTCTTATTATATGTTGAAAAATATGTCACTTTCAGATACCAGAGCCTTTGGTTTGGACAAAAGTGATGTCGTTATCGAAGAAATTCCTATCGTATATCAACCTATTACTAAATTAGAATTAGAGAGAAAAGTGGTTAGTTAGGAGTTTTTAGAAGGCAGGAGGCAGAAGGCAGAAGGCAGATTTCATAATGTAAAAAAAAGATTTCAGATTAGAAGAATAACCTTCTTGTTCTGAAATCTTTTTTTTATTCTTTATTCTGAAATCTGTCATCTGAAATCTATGATTTCAAAAAACTAACAGTCAGCCATATTTACTGCAATTGCAAGTCCTCCTTCGGAAGTTTCTTTGTATTTGGAGTTCATATCTTTGGCGGTTTGCCACATCGTGTCAATTACTTTATCCAAAGATACTTTAGCGTTTTTAGCGTCAGTTTCTAAGGCGAGTTCAGCGGCATTAATGGCTTTGATAGCACCCATCGTATTTCTTTCGATGCAAGGAATTTGAACCAAACCACCAATAGGATCACAGGTTAAACCTAAGTGATGTTCCATAGCAATTTCGGCGGCCATTAAGACTTGGTCTGGAGTTCCTCCCATCAATTCGCATAAGGCACCGGCAGCCATGGCACTGGAAACGCCAATTTCGGCTTGACATCCACCCATTGCGGCTGAAATAGTAGATCCTTTTTTGAAGATACTGCCAATTTCCCCTGCGACCATCAAAAATTGTTTGATTTCATTTTCGCCTGCCTGATGATTTTCAATAACCAAATAATACATCAAAACGGCAGGAATTACACCGGCACTTCCGTTGGTTGGTGCGGTAACCACTCTGCCTAGTGCTGCGTTTACTTCGTTTACTGCTAGGGCAAAACAACTTACCCATTTTAGAATTTGACGAAATTTCACTTCGGTTTTTCTAATTTCTTCAAGCCATTCTTGTGGATTTGAGTAATTGGATAACCCAATTAAGTTTTGATGCATGTCGAATGCACGTCTACGAACATGCAATCCGCCAGGGAGTATGCCTTCGGAGTGACAACCGATGTACATACATTCTAGCATGGTATGCCAAATACGCATCAATTCATGATGGATTACTGCTTCGGAACGCATCGATTTTTCGTTCTCATAAATGATTTCCGAAATTAATTTGTTTTCTTTTGTACAATAGGCTAATAGCTCAGTGGCTTTGTCTATCGGGAAAGGGAAAGCACATTTTATCGCTTCTTTCTTATGGGCATTATCACGTTCTTCCTTGACAACAAAACCTCCACCTATGGAGTAAAAGGTCGAACTGTATTCAGTTTCATTATTAAAGTAAGCAGTAAAGGTTAATCCATTAGCATGAAATGGGAGGAAGTTTTTGTTGAAAACAATATCTTGAAGGGTATAAAAAGGAATAAGAATTTGGTTCCCCAAATGTATTTCGTTTTTGCTTTCTATTGATTTGATAATTCCGTCGATGTTTTGAACTGGAATATATTCAGGATCTTGACCACTTAAACCTAGCATGATAGCTAAATCAGTTGCATGTCCTTTTCCTGTCAATGAAAGAGAACCATATAAATCAACTTTTACTCTGTTTATTGTGTTAATGTCATATTCGTTTCTTAATTCATTTAAAAAACGTTCTGCCGCTCGCCAAGGACCAAGTGTGTGCGAACTAGAAGGACCAACACCAATTTTTAACATATCAAAAACAGAGATACATTCTTCCATAAATCTTTAATTTTATTGTAAAACAAATATAACTATTAATTGATGTATAGTGTATTGTTTTTAAGTTAAAAATGATAATTTGATAAAATTATTGTCAAATGGCTGGAATACTTTAGGGTATTGTTAAAAACGATTAAGCGTGAATTTAGATTTTACTTTTTTTTGACACCAAAATAAAAAGGTGTATTTTAATTGAAGTTCTAAAGAATTTAGTTTTTTAAAACGGCATAGTATTGATAATTGTACTTTGCTGCAACACAAAAAGCACCACTGATTAATACAAGATTTTTGATAATGTATTGACCCACCAAAGTTGGACAGTAAGGAAAAGAGTCAAAACAGATTTTAGGCAATATAAAAAGAGGAAAAAACGTGGCTGCCATGTGTAGCAATAAAATTATAATGGTTACCGGAATTAATTTTTTGAATAAAAAGCCAATGCCGATGCATACTTCAACAAAACCTAATGCTGGAATAAAAATTTCAGGTTTAAACCAAAAAACAGTCTTTTCAACAAGCTCACCAGCTGGACTCATTCCAATTAATTTTAATGTTCCAAACCAGATATAAACAATTGCTAAAGCATAGCGCATCAATTCGACGCTGTGTTTTTCCATTTTTTTACTAATTTGAAAATAGATAGAATGGAATGGTTGGTTCATAGTTTTTTTTTCGGATAAGCAACAATACGTAAAGTAAAGTAAAAAAAAGTAATTACTAATAAGTTTTTTTTGTGATTACATGTGTTTTTTTTGTTAAAAAAAGAATTAATTTTTTGAGTACCAGTTAGTAAAGTTATGCTGTTTGTTTCTAATTTTTAGAAACTTAAATTAATTTAAAAATTCCTTTATAGTTTTTGCTGATTTTATTGGTGCGAAAAGATTTAAAACTTATATTTGTCGCTACATTCAAAAATTCCGGAAAACATGTTTGAATTTCAACAGTATTTAGGCTTTTTACTTTTCTTAACCATCCTAACAATGGGATTTTGGTTAATGTTTTTCCTAGTTGGTTTCGTATCCTATTGGGTAGGTGGAGCAACTTGGGAAGCTTATAAAGAAAAGAAAGCAAAACAAAAAGAAGAAGAAGCTTAGTATTATTTTTCTTTGCACAAAAAAAAAGGATTCGTAAAACGAATCCTTTTTTTTATCTGATATTTAGACTTACGCTTACCCTGGGAAATCACCGCCATTTTCTTCTTGCATCTTTTTAGGCTGCTGTTTTTCCTTGTCATTTTTTCCTTTGTTAAAACGATAGGTGAACGATAAATTGAATTGACGTTTGCGGAATTGCATTTCACTATATGATGTTTGGTTTTCCAGATACGTATAAGATCTCATAATCCTCGTGTTGAAAACATCACTAATATTGAAAGCAATTGTTGCTTTGTCTTTTAGTAAATCTTTGCTGAAAGCGGTGTTCATACTAAATTGATCTAAACTTTTTCCTTGTGCCGTTTTTTGAGCTCCATTGTAGTTAGCATTCAATTGCCAGTCGATTTTGTATGGTAATGTTAGTTTTGAACTAACTCTTGCGGACCAAGTATTGGCTTGGTTGTCCAGATTTTGTACTATAAGATCGCCTTTTGTATCCGTATAACTGTGTTCGCCAGTTGTTTTTACATTATATAAATTGAAATTACTATTTATTCTCCATATTTTGAATGGATTGTAATTTAAAGTAAATTCAAAACCATATTTTTGTTCTTTTCCTAAGTTAATTGGTTGGCTTTTAATTACTGGAATTCCATTTACATTATCTCCCGTAGGAGATCTCACAAAGCTGAAAACATCTTTTGTGTTTTCAAAATATGCAGAAGTATTAAATGTTACCTTGTCCCAGCGTTTGATATAGCCAATATCAAATTTATCAGTGAGGGAAGGATCTAGATCAGGATTCCCTTGAAAAATATTAACGTTACTTGAATAGTTTACGGCGGGGTTCATGAAACGTCCTCTTGGTCTTGTTAGACGTTTACTGTAGCTTGTCGTCAAGTTGCTTTGATCTGAAATTTCATAACTGATAAAAGCACTCGGAAACAAGTTATTGTACTTTTTAGTATTAAAATTGTTAGTATCTAATAGGTTTACTTGAACATTAGTGTCTTCCCAACGTAAGCCAAATAAATAAGAGAATTTATTTTTTTTGAAACCATACTGAGTATAAAGTGCGTTGATGTTTTCTTTGTATTCCAAAGTATTTGACAAATTATCTATTCTTATTCCTTGATCGTCAAGGACATAGTATTCATTGTTTAAATCGCCAAAACTTCCTTTATATCCTGCTTCAAACTGACTTCCTTCTCCTAGTGGGAGTACATAATCAGCCTGTAATTGTGCTTGTTTTTGAACCTGATTATTTAAGGTATTGTTATAATTGTCTGAGCCTGTAATAATACTTTGGCTATCATCAGTATTTCTTGAAATGGAAGCATCAACTGTAAGTTTGTGTCCTTTGTCGTTGAAGTTTTTAATTAAATTTGAATTAAATGAGGTGTTTTCACTGCCAGTATCTCCATTGTTTAAACGGTATGTTGTACCTGTAAAATTATGAGAGGCGTCATAGTTGCTGTAATTGATTAAATCATTGTCTTCACCAGTATTCTTTTCGTAATTTATGGCATTTGTCCAATACGTATCTGGTGCTACAGTCCATTCAACACCAACTCTTCCATTAAAACCATCTCTTGTTCTTTTTGTTTCACGATTTTCATCTAAAAAGTTTTTAACGGTACCGTCTTCATTAAAATATTCTGAATTGGTTTTACCGCCGCCTTCATTTGTTCTGTGATTGTAACCCGCAGTAGTGAAGTAGTTTAATTTTTCTGTTTTATAATTCACATTAGCACTTAATCCATAAGCCTCAGGAATACCTGTTGAAGCTATAAGAGTTCCGTTGAAACCCTGATTTTTACCTTTTTTAAGGATGATATTGATTATTCCGGAACCACCTTCCGCATCATATCGTGCAGATGGATTAGTAATAACTTCAACTTTATCAATAGCATCAGCAGGAAGTTGTTTTAATGCTTCTGCAATATTTACAGCATAGGATGGTCTTCCATCAATTAAAATTCGAACATTATCACTTCCTCTTAAGCTTACATTTCCTTCAACATCAACAGAAACTGAAGGAACATTGTCTAGAACATCACTTACGGTTCCGCCTTTTACCATCATATCTTGACCAACATTGTATACTTTTTTGTCCAGTTTTATTTCAACTGATGATTTTTCGGCACGAACAACTACTTCGTTTAATTGTGAAGCATCCTCTTCGAGTCCAATTGTCCCTAGTGAAGTTTTTTCGGTTATATTTTTTCCTTTTAATTCGACATGTTTAAACGAAATGAATTCAATAGTGATATCATATATTCCTGGAATAACATCAGCTTCAAATTCTCCTTTGTTATTTGTAATTCCGCCAGTAAGAGCTTTCTGGATTTTGGTGTTTTTTAGTGTAATAGTAGCGTATTCAAGGGGTTGTTTGCTAGTTTTGTCTACTATTTTTCCAGTAACTTTAATTTTGTTAATTGTTGGAGGGCCTTGCTGTGCAAAGTTGGGTAGTCCCAAAAATAGAAATAAAAGAACTACAGTAAGGTTGAAATTTTTCATTAGTAATAAATATGATTTCCTCTTTGGATAAAGAAAACTATAAAAGGTTTAAAGTTGTTTTCTTAAAGTTATGTTAATGTCTGTAAAAATGGAATTACGTTGTCTAAATCTCTTCCTATAATCGCTTGATTTCCTTTGACTACAATTGGTCTTTCGATAAGAATAGGGTTTTCAGCCATTGCTTCAATGATATCATCTGGAGTTAGTGTTTTTCCTTTGTAATTCTCTATCCAGATTTTTTCTTTTTGGCGAACAAGTTCCATGGGTGAAAAATTAAGTTTTTGCAATAAAATTTTTAATTCAGCAACTGTTGGCCTTGTAATTAGGTAATTGATGATTTCAAATTCTTCTTTGGATTTTTCCAAAAGTAACAAACAATTTCTTGATTTTCCGCAACGTTGATTGTGGTATATTTGCATCATTATTAGGTATGATTTGGTTTCTACTAAACAAAAAAAACTATTTTAGTTGGAGCAAAAATAAGACTTGAAATACCATTCGAAGTATAATTATAGAAAAAAATAACAAATGTTTTTACAACAAGGAATTAGTAATAAGAATAAATTTTGGAAGTATATTCTAGGTTCAATATTCATAATTGGGGCTTCACTTTTAGGGCAATTGCCCATGTTGGCAGCAATATTGTTTCAAACGATGTTTCAAGGGAAAATTTATCCAACTAATGATGCGGAAATAATGCATTTTTTTGACCCTAACTTGAATTTGTTTTTGCTTCTTATTTCTTTTGTATTTGCTTTGGGCGGAATTTATTTTGTTGTCCGTTTGTTGCACCATCAAAAGTTGCTTTCTATTATAACGACCAGAAAAAGAATAGATTGGAGAAGAGTTTTGTTTTCTTTTTTGATTTGGTCATTATTTACAATAGTCTCGACAGTTGTAATGTTTTATTTAAACCCGGCAGATTTTGAAATTAATTTTCAACTCATTCCCTTTTTGATTTTAGTTGTTATTGCCATATTGTTAGTTCCGATCCAGACAAGCGTTGAAGAATTAATTTTTAGGGGTTATTTAATGCAAGGATTTGCCAATTTATCCAAGAATAAATGGTTTCCATTGCTTATGACCTCTTGCATTTTTGGTATAATGCATCTTTCTAATCCAGAAGTTTCGAAGATGGGAAATATAGTGATGGTTTATTATATTGGTACAGGATTGCTGTTGGGAGTTATTACATTAATGGATGATGGGATGGAATTGGCATTGGGATTTCATGCAGCCAATAACTTAGTAGGAGCACTATTAGTGACATCAGATTGGTCTGCTTTTCAAACCTATTCTGTTTTTAAAGATGTTTCTGAACCAGAGGCTGGATTTGATATTATCTTTCCTGTAATTGTTATTTATCCTATACTTTTATTTATATTTGGCTTAAAATACAATTGGTCAGGTTGGAAAGTAAAGCTAACGGGGAAGATTGAATAAAGGCTAAAAATAAATCAAAAAACAATCAATATAATTATCATGAGTACAGTAACATACAAGAATGTACATAACCTTTTTAAATTAAATGGTTATCATTTAACAAAAGAAGATTTATGTAGAGTAGCCTATAGTTTTATAAAAGAAGGAGAAGATTTCGAACAATCAGTTGGGGATTTTTTATTGGATTGGTTTGATGACAAATCATATATTGATATGTTTACTTCTGGAACCACAGGGGATCCAAAAACAATAAGAGTCGAAAAAGATGCGATGGTTCAATCGGCTATTGCTACGGGGGATTTTTTCGGATTGCAACCTGGTAATAGGGTATTGCATTGTTTGCCAACTAATTATGTTGCTGGTAAAATGATGTTTGTTCGTTCTTTTATTTTAGGTTTGGATATGGACTTTGTAGCGCCAAGTTCAAACCCTCTAGAACATAATGATGAAAAATATGATTTTGCAGCTATGGTACCTCTTCAGGCTAAAAATTCAATCAAAAAATTAACCAATATCAAAAAAATAATTATTGGAGGGGTGAAAATTCATAAATCATTAGAACAAGAATTGGTTAAACTGCCGATTGAGATTTATGAAACGTATGGTATGACAGAGACAATCACTCATATTGCCGCCAAGAAAGTTGGAGTAGAAGCTTTTACTACATTGCCTCACGTAACTGTTTCTGTTAATGAAAATCAATGTTTAGAAATTATAGCCAAAAATATTGGTAACGAAAAAATTGTAACTAATGATATTGTGAAATTAATTTCTGACACTCAATTTGTTTGGTTAGGACGTTTTGATAATGTAATCAATAGTGGAGGTATAAAAATCATGCCAGAACAGGTTGAGAGTAAATTGTCAACGTTAATTCCAAGACGCTATTTTGTAAATGGGGCACCAGATGATACTTTAGGCGAAAAAGTGGTACTTTATGTAGAAGGCGAAAAAATGGATATTGATCATTCGGTATTTGATGTCTTGGATAAATATGAAAAACCAAAAGAGATTGTATTTATTCCTAAATTCAAAGAAACAGCTACTGGTAAAATAATGAGAGAAGAAAGCAAGAAGTTAGTGATAGCTTAATATTTATTTCCAAACAATGTAAAAACAAAGAAAGAGAGGTTGATTCCTCTCTTTTTTTGTTTTCGTTTTAGGGTAGATCAGAATTTTTAGAATTTAAAATTATTGTTCCATTTTAAAAAAATAATCTGCTGAATTTTTTCCACTACCATAGATTAAAAAGAATACACAAACACCTAAAGATAATAGTGCTAGAAGTAAGTTTTGGTGGTGCATAAATCCCATAAAATTAATAATAATGGCGCAAATTAAAATAGGTAATTGTGCTATAATAGCCCAGCGCGTCAATAAACCAAAAAAGATTAAAATTCCACCTACCAAATGTGCGGGAGCTATATAATGAAGCAAAAACATTCCTCCTCCAATTTTTTCAATTGGGGATATTAAATCTACCAAATATTGGATGTTTGAAACAAAATAAACTCCTTTCATGAATAGAAAAACACCAAGAGCCATTCGTAAAACATCTACTGGCAAATAAGTATGCGCATTGGCCCACTTATTTAAGCTTTTTACATTGTTCATAATATCATATTATTTAAATTATTACTACTAAGGTATTAATAATTAGCGATATATGAATAATATTTGGTCATTTTTATTGAGGGTACTATTGGTTTAAGGTGATTGTTTTTACTTTTTGATTTTCGGAGTTAATGACAGCATTTTTCTTGATGTCTTCTAAAATCCAATTTAGTTCAGGATCTTTTCCCCCTATATAATCATTAAGTGTTGGTAAAATTTCTTTATCAGGAAAAATACCTCGGCCTTCAATTTTAGTTTTATAAAATGGGGCAACAACCATCAATCCAATTGTTACCTTAATTTTGGAATGAGGTAATTTAAGAACAGGCATTATTCCTGCTACTGTTCCATTGTACCCGCCTCCGGTTTCTTCTCCTACAAAAGTGGCTCTTTTTGAACCTTTTAAATTGGATGATAGTATACTAGCTGCCGAAAATGTACTTCCGTTAATCATTACATACATTTTACCCTTAAACGCATTCTTGCTTATTGGTTTAATTTTAGAATGTGAGTTTGATGTATAATAATTGCCATTGTCTGCTTTGTGAACAGAAAAATAAGAAAAAGGAGCATACAAAGGCATCATTAAAACTTTTGCCACTAGCGGAGCTTTGTTGAATGGTGTTTTTTTAATCAAACTGGTTTTGGATGTTACTTCAAAAGGTTCTATGAAAACAAAAGTAGAATCAGACAAATAGCGGTATAAATTTGCAATTTCCTTGAGTTCGCCACCCGTATTATTTCTTAAATCAATAATTAGTGTTTTAGTTTTATTTAGTTGTAATTTGCCGAAACTTTCTTCATAAAAACGGGATGAATTACCCAAATTAAAATGTTTGATTTTGAGTAGAGCAATACTGCTGTCCGGCTCCATAAACTTTAATTCTCTATTGTTTGTTTTTGTAAGTTCATTATAACCATATACGCTTTTATTGTTTTTTATTATTTTCTTTTGTTTGGAGTCAAGTTTTACTACAGTCTCTTTTTCACCCTCTCTTTTTGTTTTTGAAGGGACTATTTTTTTTCTGTTGATGCATATTGCTTTTAAAGAATCATTTTGTTTGAAAGAATACTGTATGCTATCTTGAACTCCATTTTCATTGGTATAAAATGTAGGTAACATAAAAGACATTCTTTTTTGTTTAAAGGTCTTATTATGTCCATCTGATGTGAATAATGAATTGTAATCGTGAATTAGGTCACTTACTTTTTTGTTGTTTATACTAACAACTTCAGCACCTGGAAGAATCGACTTGTTGTCTGATTTGTTTTTTGTAACATACAATTTATCATTTACTACTTGAAAATCAAATTGGGAGAATGGACCAATTCCTTTGTCTTTAAGTGCCTTTTTTTCTGTTTTGCTCAAAATTTTAAATGACGGAGATACACTCAAATGGCCTTGACGAATTGAAGTAATTACAGGAGTTATTTTTTTATAAAATTCAAAACTACTCATCGGTTTTGTGATAGTAGTTTTCAAACTGTCAAATTTGTAATCAAGTTCTTTTTTGGAAATGTACCAATACAATTTGGGTTGTAATCGTTGCAGTTTATTATAGGTGAAATCCACATCGCTTTTTAGGTCTTTTTCTGTAATCAAGTCGTTAATGTGCTCATTATGGTATTTGGTGGATGTACATTGAATGAATAGTAAACTGATTACAGCAAGTGAAATGTATTTTTTCATTAATTTATAAAAGTAAGATTGTTGTTTTTTTGAAATTAAATAATTTATTTCGTATAAATATAATATTTTTAATATGTATTTAATATAGATGTTAAGTTATTTTTTTTGAATTTTATATATAAAAAAAAACACTCCTAATTAAAAAGAGTGCTTTTGAGATTGTTTTAATGTTGGGATGTTTTTTATACCTGAATCACACCTAGATTGAATTTCTTTTCAATAGGGGAGTGATTGGCTGCTTCGATACCCATAGAAATCCAAGTTCTTGTTTCCAGCGGGTCAATAATGGCATCTGTCCACAAATGCGCGGCCGCATAATAAGGAGAAACTTGCTCGTCATAACGGGCTTTTATTTTGGCAAATAATTCGGCTTCTTTAGCTTCATCTACAATTTCTCCCTTTCCCTTTAAAGAAGAAGCTTCAATTTGTGCCAATACTTTTGCGGCTTGTGTGCCTCCCATAACGGCGAGTTCGGCACTTGGCCAAGCAAAAATTAATCTTGGGTCAAATGCTTTACCGCACATGGCATAGTTTCCAGCTCCATAAGAGTTTCCTACTACGACAGTGAATTTTGGTACTACCGAATTGGAAACGGCATTCACCATCTTTGCACCGTCTTTGATGATGCCGCCATGTTCGGATTTGGAGCCGACCATAAAACCAGTTACATCCTGAACGAAAACCAAAGGGATTTTCTTTTGGTTGCAATTGGCTATAAAACGAGTCGCTTTGTCTGCTGAATCAGAATAAATAACACCGCCAAATTGCATTTCGCCTTTGGTTGTTTTGACTACTTTTCTTTGATTGGCAACTATTCCCACGGCCCAACCGTCAATTCTGGCATAACCGGTAATAAGTGATTGACCGTAACCGTCTTTGTAAGCTTCAAACTCTGAATTGTCAACCAATCGATTGATGATCTCCATCATGTCGTATTGTTCGTTTCTGGCTTTTGGCAAAATACCATAGATATCTTTTTCGTTCAAAGCTGGTTTCTCAGATTTTATGCGATTGTATCCTGCTTTGTCAAAATCACCGATTTTATCAACAATATTTTTTATTTTGTCCAATGCATCTTTGTCGTCTTTTGCCTTGTAATCTGTTACTCCCGAAATCTCACAATGTGTAGTTGCTCCGCCCAAAGTTTCATTATCGATGCTTTCACCTATGGCCGCTTTGACCAAATAACTTCCCGCCAAGAAAATACTTCCCGTTTTATCTACAATCAGAGCTTCGTCACTCATAATGGGAAGGTAGGCACCACCTGCAACACAACTGCCCATTACCGCTGCAATTTGAGTAATTCCCATGCTGCTCATTATAGCGTTGTTTCTAAAAATGCGTCCAAAATGTTCCTTGTCTGGGAAAATTTCGTCTTGCAATGGCAAATAAACACCAGCACTATCAACCAAATAGATGATTGGTAAACGATTTTCCATCGCGATTTCCTGCGCTCTTAGGTTTTTCTTTGCGGTAATAGGAAACCAGGCGCCCGCTTTTACAGTAGCATCATTAGCCACGACGATGCATTGTTTTCCTTTAATGTATCCTATTTTTACAATTACGCCTCCTGATGGGCATCCGCCATGCTCAGTGTACATTTTTTTGCCTGCAAAAGCACCAATCTCAATAGATTTTGCATTCTCGTCCAACAGATAGTCAATACGTTCCCGAGCGGTCATTTTGCCTTCTGCATGAAGTTTTTCGATTCTTTTTTCACCGCCTCCAAGCTTGACTTTGGCGAATTTTTGTCTCAATTCAGACAGTAAAAGTTTATTGTGATCTTCGTTTTTATTGAAGTTTAAATCCATAGGTGTAAAATATATTTTTTGTAACGAGTGCTAATTTACGAAAACGATTGAATTTTTTTAATTTATATGAATAATTTTAAATTTTTAGCAATTTAATGTTCTTTAAAATCATATAAAAATAAAAACCTCGCTATTTTTCCAGATAACGAGGTTCAGTATTTCTCTTTAATTCCAAAAGTATGGATTTAGTTATACATTTTTGTATAGTATTCATCGACCATTCGGGCAGAATCAAAAAATGGTACAATTTGTTTCATACTGGTTTCTACTAAATCCCACCAATCTTCGGGAGTGTCATAATACAGAGGTAATATTTCCTCTTCCAGCATTCGATACAAATTATCTAAGTCCATTTGGTCTTGCTGATATGTTGGAATATTGTGATCGACAATTGGTAACACAAACGAATTTTGGGTTTCATTTAAATCTTTGAATTCTCGTACCCATCCGTCATTGGTCGAAAAATTAATAGAGCCATTCATGGCAGCAGTCACCCCAGATGTTCCAGAAGCTTCGCGCGTTACCCTTGGATTGTTTAACCAAACATCGGACCCTTTTTTTAATTGACGGGATAATTTTAATTCATGACCTATAAGTACCGCCATATTTTTGAATTCCTTGCTGATGTGTGAAAGATTATCAAAATTGTGAATGGCTCCATAATCAGTAGGGTATGGTTTTCCTGCAAAAATAATTTGAATTGGTCTTTTGGTGTCTGTCATTAGACTTCTGAATTTTTCAATATTTCTAGTGATTAAATCAGGTCTTTTGTAATCAGCAAATCGTCTTGCCCATACAATAGTAAGAACTTCAGGGTCAAATATTTTTCCTGTTTGGTCGGCTACAACTTCAAATAGCTTGGTTTTAAGTCTCTTTTTTCTATTTATTAACTCTTCTCGGTCTTTGCTTGCATGAGCATCATCTAGCCATGGATCGACCCAGTATTTTTTGTTTTGGGCATTGGTAATATGTGTTATTGGGCAAATTCCTGCGAAATCTTTCCACATTTCCCTAGAAACTTCTCCGTGTAATTTGGACACTCCATTTGCTTTATGACTCAATCGCAATGCCACGAGCGAATGGTTGAAAGTGTTATCCTGAATACCTGTTATTTCTCTGACCGTTTCTAGTGGTATGCCATCAAAAAAACTTAAATTTTCAAGTAAATAAATATCGTGTTTTTCGTTTCCGGCTTCTTCAGGAGTGTGTGTAGTAAAAACCATTTTTTCTTTGATTTTCTCCACACTTTTGTATTTGTTGTACAAATGAAAAACGGAGGAAACAGCATGTGCTTCATTTAAATGATAAATATCTGGTTCGTAGTCCAAAGCGTCCAAAAGTTTGGCTCCGCCTAATCCCAATACCATCGTTTGGGCTATTTTGGCACTCGGATCTGAATCGTATAGCCTGAATGTTGTTGATTTGGCCAGATAATCATTTTCGGGTAAGTCTGTCGAAAGAAAAAACATAGGTACTGTTCCAAAGATTTCCGGTTTCAGGAAATAAGCCTTAATCCAGACATCATGATTGTTTATTTTTATGGTGAATCGTATGTTGGTATCTTCAAGGAAGCTGTAATTCTTTTCTCTAAAAAGAGAACCCATCGAAAGATCCTCTTTCAGGTATTGGTCATAATATCCTTTTTTCCATAAAATGCCAATTCCGATTAAATTTTGTTTCAAATCGTATGCCGAACGCATATGTGATCCCGCCAGAAAACCTAATCCCCCGGAGTAAATTTTTAGGCATTGATCAATCGCAAATTCCATGGAGAAATAGACGGCTGATTTTTTATATTTTTTGTCAAATGTATAGGGATGTCTGTATTTTTCAGGTAAAATCTTGCTCATATTATGTTGCTTTTTAAAGTTTGATACCTAACAAATTTAAATAATTTGTTTGTAAAAAAGGCTTTTTAAAGGTTATATGTTTTGGATGTAATGCATTATTTATCAGTTTCTTGAACGATATCGTTTTAGGAATATTTATTATAAAAGCTGAACGGGATTTTTTAATAAAAAGAACTTGGTTGTGTCCTGAATTTTAAATTATTCTTAATTGTTTTTTGCAAAATTTAAAAAAACTTAAATTAAAACGTGAATTATATAATTTTTAAAACGAAATGTATAACAGCGAGTGTTTATCCGAAATCTAACTTTGGATAAAATTTAAAGCTGTGCAAAAAACATTATTATTCATTTTATTTTTCTTTTCTGTTTTTTTATCAAATGCTCAAGTTCAAGCTTTATTTAATGATAAAGTAGAACTCAAAACCATGGTTGCCCGTTGGGAATTAGACTCAACTGCGGCGAGAGGAACTTTCTTGGTTACTCCTTACAAAGCTATTTATGTTTTGCCTTTCGTATGGACCAGTAATCCAAATGAGCAACCCCATTCAGGAAATACTTCACCAGAATATATTCCGCCAGCTAAGGTTGATTATGATGTTGTGGAGATGAAATTTCAATTGAGTTTTAAGACAAAAATTCTTCAAGGTTTTTTATGGGGGCATGCCGATTTGTGGGTTGCTTATACCCAAATTTCACATTGGCAGATTTATAATACAGAATTATCCCGTCCGTTTAGGGAAATTAATTACGAACCCGAAGTGATTCTTAATTTTCCAGTTAAATTTAAGGTTTTGGGATTTAAAACTAGGATGGTTGGGGTTTCATTCAATCACGAATCTAACGGAAAAAGTTATCCCAATACCAGAAGTTGGAACAGAGTTATTTTGATGACAGGTTTCGAACGGAAAAATTGGAATATTTACATAAGACCTTGGTATGTTATTCCAGAATCCAAAGGAGATAATCCTGATATTTCTAGCTACATAGGCAACGCTGATGTGAATGTTATTTATTCTAAAAACAAGAGTGTTTATACTTTTATAGGAAGTCATAATTTTAATTTGCAAGGAAACATGAGAGGAAGTTCCACTTTTTCTTGGGCATATCCCATAAAAGGAAATCTTAGAGGTTATTTGCAAGTTTCACACGGTTATGGAAGTTCATTGATTGATTATAATCACAATCAAACTACTGTGGGTGTTGGGGTTTCATTGATTGAATGGCAATAGAAAGAATATTAATTTGTATAATTCAAATGTTTTTACTTTTATTTTATTCGTATGTTTGCGAATAGATAATTGTAAAATTAATTGATGAAAAAAAATACAAAAGAAGACTATTTTACAGTTGATCAGAAACAATTGGCTCGTTTTGCCAAAGCTTTGGGACATCCCGTTCGGATTGCTATTTTAGAATTATTAGACGCTCAGTCTTGTTGTTATCATGGCGATATGGCCGAAGAATTGCCTATTGCAAAATCTACTTTGTCCCAACATTTGAATGAATTGAAAGACGCTGGTCTTATTCAAGGGGATATTACACCTCCTACAGTTAAATATTGTATAAACAAAGATAATTGGCTTTTGGCAAAAAAACTCTTTGTCACTTTCTTAAAATAAATTTCTAAAATATTATTCGTAAAAGAAAGAATATTAGAACAATTGTTCGTAATTTTACGAATGATTTATAAAAGAAAAAATAATGAAAACTATTAAGGTTTTAGGTCCCGGTTGTCCAAAGTGTAAAGCAACATTTCGAAATACTGAACAAGCGGTAAATCAATTAGGTATTGAAGCTCAAGTAATCAAAATTGAAGATATTGAAGAAATGATGCGGTATAATATCTTGACGACTCCTGTATTAATGATTGATGAAGTTGTAAAAGTAAAAGGAAGGATTGCGCAGATTGATGAAATTAAAGAATTTTTAAAATAAGAATGCAATGGAAAATCAAGCTTTAGTAAAAGAAATTTGTCCTACCAAAACACAACTGTTGATTAAAAATGGAGCTTTGTTGGTAGATGTTCGAGAAAGAGAGGAAGTAGCTCAATTGGCATACAATGTGCCTAATATTGTGAATATCCCACTAACCGAATTCGAAGAACGATTTACTGAAATTCCGAGAGATAGGGAAGTAGTGGTTGTTTGTAAAAGTGGTGTACGTAGTTTAAGAGCTACTGCCTTTTTGAAAAATCACGGTTATAACCATGTAGTGAATATGAAACATGGAATCATTCGTTGGGTACAGAAAGGATTTCCAACCATAGGTGATGAATCTTTTGTTTTGGTTGATGAAAATACTCATTCTTGTTCGTGCTCTGGTTGTTAATTTAAATAACTTGTTATGTTTGATTGGCTGCAACATTTTGCCGATTGGCTTATATATTCCGTTTTCTCAATTGAACAACATACCAAATTTGGAGATGCTCTAAATTTCTTTGTTTTTGATACCTTAAAAATTGCTTTATTGCTTTTTGTAATCACAACGGTAATGGGTATTGTGAATTCTTATTTTCCAGTAGATAAAGTTCGAAATTTTTTAAGTCGAAATAAATTGTACGGATTAGAATATCTGTTTGCTTCTGCTTTTGGGGTTATCACTCCTTTTTGTTCGTGTTCATCCGTTCCATTATTTATTGGTTTTGTAAAAGGAGGCATTCCACTTGGGATTACTTTTACCTATTTGATTACTGCTCCATTAGTAAATGAAGTGGCAATTGCTATTTTTTTAGGCGCTTTTGGATTTAAGATAACGGCAATCTATGTTATTTCAGGTATTGTTTTAGGAGTAATAGGCGGCTTTACGTTAGGTAAATTAAAATTGGAAAAAGAATTATCTCCTTGGGTTCAAAATATAATTGCAAACGCTCAAACAGAAGACGAATTGGAAGAAGATAGGCTAACATTAGTGCAACGATTTCCTGCTATTTTAAAAGAAGCTTTTGGTATTGTAAAAGGAGTTTCTCTTTATATTATTATCGGTATTGCCATTGGCGGATTAATGCATGGATTTTTGCCAACAGGTTTTTTTGAGCAATACATCAATAAAGGACAATGGTATGCGGTGCCTTTGGCAGTAATCATTGGTGTTCCGATGTATAGTAATGCTGCAGGTGTTATTCCGGTTGTTCAAGTTTTGGTTGCAAAGGGAGTTCCTCTTGGAACAGCTATTGCTTTTATGATGGGAGTAATTGGTCTGTCATTACCAGAAGCAATGCTGCTTAAAAAAGTAATGAATTTAAAAATGATAGCTATTTATTTTGGAACTATTGCCTTCTTTATGATTTTGTCAGGTTATTTATTCAATATAATTTTATAATACTACTATGGAAAAAATAATTTTTGGAATCGTATTACTTCATATAATAGCAGGCTTTGGTTGGATAGTTTATAAACTTCAATTTCAGAAAAAGAAATCAAACGATGAATCTAAAAGCAATGAGAATAATAATAACAATAATTAATTGAGCAACATATAAAAACTAATAAAAATGAAAAAGTATATCTTACTGCCTGTTTTTTTAACTTCAATACTTCTGTTTGTAACTGTAATTATAGTTGCTCAAGGTAAAACAGCAGTTATATTAAAAAGCAAAGTTCCTGCAACAATTGAAGTGATCCAATTTCATTCTGAACATCGTTGTGTGACCTGCATTAAGATAGAGGAATTGACTCGGGAAACGCTTAAAAGCTATCCGACTGTTCCTTTTTTATTAGTGAATGTTGATGATAAAAAAAATGAAAAAATAGCGATGCAATTTGAAGCTGCAGGAACTGCATTATTTCTTTATAACCCAAAAAGCAAGAACAAACAAGATATCTCGGATATGGCTTTTATGAATGCAGGCGATAAAACCAAATTCATGAAAGAGCTGATAAAAAAAATAGAAGCCTTTCAATAATATGGAATGGTTGAATCAACTGGCTCAGAATAATGATGTGCCACTTTTGACTGCTTTTGCCTTAGGATTGCTTACGGCGATCAGTCCTTGCCCTTTGGCAACAAATATTACTGCTACAGCCTACATTGCCAAAACTGTAAATAGTAAATATGAGGTAATTTTGAGTGGGTTGCTATATGCTTTTGGAAGGGTTTTCACCTATACTTCAATTGGTACACTTGTTTATTTTGGGTTTAGTAAATTTCAAGTTGCCAAATTACTTCAAGGGAATGGAGAAAAATTGATAGGTCCAGTAATGATTGTAATTGGTTTTATATTACTGGATGTTATTAAATTGAATTTTTTATCCAATATAAATCTGACCGAGAAATTATCTGAAAAGTTTAGAACTCAAGGTATTTTTGGCTCTTTTCTTTTAGGCGCTTTGTTTGCTTTGGCTTTTTGTCCTTACAGTGGCGCATTATTTTTTGGAATGCTTATTCCGATGACACTTTCGGCAAACGAAGGTTTGGCTTTGCCAATTGTATTTGCTTTGGGAACTGGGTTGCCAGTGTTATTTTTTGCTTTTGTAATTGCCTTTAGTTTGGAGAAATTAGGAAAGTACTTTCATGCGATCCGAAAAGTGGAGAAAGTCATGCGGTTAATTGCAGGATTTACTTTTATAGTTACAGGAGTGTATTATATAAATATTTATTTAAAAATTATTGGTTAGTGGTACGATTGTTAAATTGTATTGATAAAAAAAAATGCCTTTCAAAATTTTTGAAAGGCATTTTTTGTATAAACTGAAAACTAACAACTACTCCTCTTCACGTTGCCCCATCATCATGAGGTATGCTTTTAGAAAACCGTCGATGTTTCCGTTCATCACGCCGTCAACATCGCTAGTTTCGTGACCGGTTCGGACGTCTTTGACTAGTTTATAAGGTTGCATTACGTAATTGCGTATTTGCGACCCCCATTCAATTTTCATCTTTCCAGCTTCGATGTCAGAACGTTGCTCTTGTTGCTTTTTCAACTCAATTTCATACAATTGCGAACGTAACATTTGCATCGCTCGATTTCTATTATCATGTTGCGAACGCGTTTCGGAACACTGAATCTGAATTCCGGTTGGTTTGTGGGTCAGTTGTACTTTGGTTTCTACCTTGTTTACATTTTGACCACCCGCACCACTGGAACGAGCCGTAATGATTTCGATATCGGCGGGGTTGATTTCAATTTCGATAGTATCATCAACCAATGGATATACATAAACCGATGCGAATGAAGTATGTCTTTTGGCATTACTGTCAAAAGGAGAAATACGAACTAATCGATGAACTCCATTTTCGCCTTTGAGATATCCAAAAGAATAATCGCCTTCTATTTCTAGAGTGACGGTTTTTATTCCTGCTGCGTCTCCTTTTTGAAAATTCAGTTCCCTGATTTTGTAACCTTCTTTTTCGGCCCACATCATGTACATACGCATGAGCATTTCGGCCCAATCACAACTTTCGGTACCACCGGCTCCTGCGGTAATTTGAAGTACTGCACTCAAAGAATCGCCTTCTTCCGAAAGCATATTTTTGAATTCTATTGCTTCAATATGAGCTTGAGTTAAATCGTGCTGACTGTCTAGTTCTTCGATAGTTAGCTCTCCTTCTTTGTAAAAATCATAAGCGAGTTGCAACTCGTCTGTCATATCGACAGCTTTGTTGTAATCTTCAATCCATTTCTTTTTACCTCTAAGGTTTTTTACAATGATTTCGGCATCTTTTGCATTGTTCCAAAAGTCGGGAGCAAAAGTTTTCTCTTCTTCGTTGGCTATTTCGATAAGTTTGGCATCAACGTCAAAGATACCTCCTCAACGCACCAAGGCGCTCCACAATACCTTTAATTTGTTCGGTAGTTGTCATAAATTTATAGTAATTTTGTTTCGAAAATTATTGGGTTAGCCCTTTTTTAGCCCTGATAGTAGTGAAAATCCTTTTCTATTTTTTTCTTTAAAAAATAGAAAAGATTGTAACGAATAGCAGGATTAGCTTCTAATAATTTCATTAGTTTTGAATGCAAAAATAGGATTTAGTTTTTAGATTATGGAAATAAATTTGATTAGCGATACGATTACTAAGCCATCGGTTGAAATGTTGCAATACATGTTTAATGCCGAAGTGGGGGACGATGTGTACAAACAAGATCCTACGGTAATAGCTCTTGAGGCACGATTGGCGGCGATGTTTGGTATGGAAGCGGGGCTATTTTTTCCGTCTGGAACTATGGCCAATCAAACGGCAATCAAGTTGCATACGCAGCCTGGTGAGCAGTTGATTGCCGATAAATATGCTCATGTGTATCATTATGAAGGAGGCGGTGTTTCATTTAATAGTGGCGTTTCGTGTTGTTTATTGGACGGAAATCGAGGAATGATTACCGCCGAGCAAGTGGCTGGAGCTATAAATGATCCTGAGTTTTATCACAGTCCATTGACGAGTTTGGTGTGTGTAGAAAATACCACAAATAAGGGAGGTGGAGCTTGTTATGATCTGGAAGAATTAAAAAAAATAAAAGCGGTTTGTGTTGCCAATAATTTAAAATACCATTTGGATGGTGCCCGAATTTGGAATGCAATTGTGGCCAAAAAACAGCATCCAAGGGAATTTGGAGCGTTGTTTGATACAATTTCGGTTTGTTTATCCAAAGGATTGGGAGCGCCTATTGGTTCGATTCTTTTGTCGGATAAAAAGACTATTCACAGAGCCTTGCGTATTCGAAAAATATTGGGTGGCGGTATGCGTCAGGTTGGGTATCTGGCGGCGGCTGGAAATTTTGCTTTGGATAATAATATTGCCAAGTTGGTGGATGATCACAGAAGGGCGAGAGAAATTGCCGAAGTTTTGTCACGCCAGCTTTGGATAGGAAAAATCGAGCCAGTAGAAACGAATATCTTGATTTTTTCGCTTCGTGAAGGCTTGAATGAAAAAGTTTTTATCGAAAAATTAAAAGAAAAAAATATATTGATCAGTGCCTTGGGGCATGGAAAACTTCGTATTGTAACGCATCTGGATTATAAAGAAGTGATGCATACTTATGTTTTGGAAACCCTGCAGAAGATTGTTTTTTAGAAAGTTTAAAAGTTTAAAGTTGTTTAAGACGTTTTCATATAATAAGTAAATTTATTTATCTTATATAACAATGCCCAAATTCTATAATCAGAATTTGGGCATTGTTGCTTTGAAAACAATTGGTTTTGATGTTTAAATCCTTTTTTATTTGAACATATCTTCCATTCCCGGAATCATTGGCATATCCATTTTGGTAACGGCGTCCAATTCGGTTTGGTTTACGTTTGACGCTTTTTCAATCGCTTTGTTCAAAACTAGAATCAAGTAATCCTCCAGTTGTTCTTTGTCTTCCAATAAAGAATCATCGATTGTGATTGATTTTATTTTGGTATTGGCGGTCAAAGTAACTTTTAATAAGCTGTCAGTGCTTTGTTCGTCAATTAATACGGTGTCTAAACGTTTTTTTGTGTCTTCTATTTTTTGTTGGGTTTCTCTTAGTTTACCCATCATTCCCATTAAGTCCATTTTGATGATTTTTTAAATTGAAA
This sequence comes from Flavobacterium taihuense, assembly GCF_019351435.1. Taxonomy (GTDB): domain Bacteria; phylum Bacteroidota; class Bacteroidia; order Flavobacteriales; family Flavobacteriaceae; genus Flavobacterium; species Flavobacterium taihuense. The sequence goes on along the minus strand of NZ_JAHWYN010000008.1, from coordinate 56,499 downwards.
CGCAAATTTACTTAATTTGCGAGTAACCAATGTTAAATTAGATTAAAAACCGTCTCTTTGTAAAATCGCTTTGTGTTATTTTTGCATTTAAAATACTAAAACCACTCGCAAACAATGCCAGAAAATATACAACCTCCAATAGCTAAAATCATTCCGAAAAAGCTAAAAAAACATAATGAGATACGAATAGATAATTACTTTTGGTTAAATGACCGAGAAAATCCTGAGGTTATTGATTATTTGAATCAAGAAAATGCTTATTACCAAGAAAAAACGGCGCATACCAAAGATTTTCAAACTGCTCTTTTTGAAGAGATGAAAAGCCGCATAAAGGAAGATGATCAATCAGTTCCTTATTTGTATAATGGATATTATTACATCACTCGTTTCGAGAAAGGACAGGATTACCCCATTTATTCCCGAAAAAAAGAAAGCCTTTCGGCAAAAGAAGAAATACTTTTCAATTGCAATGAAATGGCTAAGGGTGTGCCTTATTTTCAATTAGGCGCTTTGAGTATTAGCCCTGATAATAAGTTGGCTCTGTTTAGTTATGATATCGTTGGGAGACGAATATATACGATTCAAATCAAGAATTTGGAAACCAACGAAATTCTGGAGGATAAAATAGAAAATGTTACTGGAAGTGCGGTTTGGGCCAATGATAATAAAACTATTTTTTACTCGGATCAGGATGAAAAGACCTTGCGTTCGGATAAAATTTTCAAGCATAAATTAGGTTCAAAACAGACGGATGATGTTTTGGTTTATTTTGAAAAAGATGAAACTTTTAATGTAGAAATTGCGAAATCCAAGTCTCGAAAATACTTGGCTATAGAATCGGGAAGTACTTTGACTACAGAATACCAAATTCTGGATGCCGATAATCCCGATGGTGAATTTAAGATTTTCCAGAAACGTGTTCGAGGATTGGAATATAGTATCAATCATTATGGTGATAGTTTTTATATTATGACCAATAAAGACAAAGCTGAGAACTTTAAGCTGATGAAAACTTCGATAAACAAGACTTCAAAAGCCAATTGGGTTGAAGTTATTGCACACAGAAAGGATGTTTTATTGGAAGATATTGAGATTTTTAAGGACTTTTTGGTTGTTGAAGAACGTGAAAACGGTTTGAATAAAATTCGTATCATGCCATGGAGCGGAGAAGGGGAGTATTACCTGCCTTTTGATAGCGAAACGTATACGGCTTATACGTCTTCCAATGTTGATTTTGATACTGAAATATTGCGTTATGGCTATCAATCTATGACTACGCCTTCTTCGATTATTGATTTCAATATGAAGACAAAGACCAAAGAAATCAAAAAAGAGCAAGAAGTTTTAGGGGGGAAGTTTGATAAAAATAATTATACCGAAAAAAGAGTTTGGGCTACGGCAGAAGATGGTGTGAAAATACCCATTTCTATGGTGTATAAGAAAGGATTGAAGAAAGATGGTACAAATCCTTTGCTCCAATATGCTTATGGCTCTTACGGACATTCTATGGACGCTACGTTTTCATCGACTCGATTGACTTTATTGGATCGAGGGTTTATTTTTGCCATTTCACACATACGCGGAGGTGAAGATTTAGGAAGACAATGGTATGAGGATGGAAAATTATTAAAGAAAAAAAATACATTTACCGATTTTATCGATTGTTCTAAGTTTTTAATTGCCGAAAAATATACTTCACCAAAGCATTTGTATGCCGAAGGTGGTTCTGCAGGTGGTTTATTAATGGGGGTTGTTGTCAATATGGCACCTGAATTATATAATGGAATTATTGCACAAGTCGCTTTTGTAGATGTTATAACCACAATGCTTGATGATAGTATTCCGCTTACTACAGGAGAATATGATGAATGGGGAAATCCTAACGTTCGAAAGTATTATGATTATATGTTATCCTATTCCCCTTATGATAATGTCTTGCCTCAAAAATACCCAAATATGTATGTGTCAACAGGTCTTCATGATTCTCAAGTACAGTACTGGGAACCAGCTAAATGGGTGGCTAAATTACGCGCTTTAAAAACAGATAATAATCTCCTTTTTTTGGATACAAATATGGATGCAGGACATGGTGGAGCATCTGGACGCTTTGAAGCCATTAAGGAATTAGCAAAAGAGTATAGTTTTTTATTAGATTTAGAGAAAATTGAAAACTAATTAGATTTTTTTTGTTAGATTTGCATGATATCGGGGTTAATTAAAAAAAAGCTCTTAGATAAACTATTTTTTTATGAAAGAAGAAATAAATGCTTATAATAATATTTTAGAGTTAATAGGTAATACTCCACTTATTAAACTAAATAGTGTAACTGAGAATTTAAAGGGCAACTTCTACGCAAAGGTAGAATCCTTTAATCCGGGACATTCTTCCAAAGACAGAATTGCTTTATACATTATTGAAGAAGCAGAAAAACGAGGAATTTTATCTCCGGGTGATACCATAATTGAAACTACTTCTGGTAATACAGGTTTTAGTTTGGCAATGGTTAGCATCATAAAAGGGTACAATTGTATTCTTGCGGTAAGTTCTAAATCCTCAAAAGATAAGATTGATATGCTGAGGAGCTTGGGTGCCAAAGTTTATGTTTGCCCCGCTCATGTATCTGCAGATGATGATCGTTCTTACTATAATGTAGCAAAACGATTGCACGAAGAGACCAAAGGCTCGATTTACATCAATCAATATTTTAACCAATTAAATGTTGATGCACACTATAAGTCGACTGGACCAGAAATTTGGAAACAGACCAATGGTAAAATAACGCATCTTGTTGCTTGTAGCGGAACTGGAGGAACAATATCTGGGACGGCAAAATACTTGAAAGAACAAAATCCAAATGTTAGAATATTAGGTGTTGATGCTTTTGGTTCGGTTTTGAAAAAATACCATGAGACTAGAGAGTTTGACAACGATGAGATTTATCCTTATCGAATAGAAGGGCTAGGGAAAAATTTGATCCCATCAGCAACCGATTTTGATATTATTGATAAATTTATCAAAGTCTCTGATGAAGAAAGTGCACATTCCGCTAGAGAGGTTACAAGAAAAGAAGGTTTGTTTGTAGGGTATACATCTGGAGCAGTAATGCAAGCAATTAAACAATATGCAGAAGAAGGAGAGTTTGATGAAGATAGTAATGTTGTTGCAATCTTTCCAGATCATGGTTCTCGTTATATGAGTAAAGTGTTTAGTGATGATTGGATGAACGATCAAGGATTTTTTGATAGTATTAACGAAGAAGAAGAACAAAAAATTGAATTCATAAAGTAATTGAATTTATTATTATATAAAAACTCCAGTTTTAAAACTGGAGTTTTTTTTTGTTTAAACATACTGAGTTGCTCTTTTTTTTATCAATATAAAGGTGTGTGTATTTATTATTTTATCGAAGATTGCGTGAAAATGATGGTTATTTTTTAACGTTAGGGTTCTTTTTTATAGTTGTAAATTGTTTTTTGGGGTTAAACGAGTATTTTAGTTCTTTATCGGGAAATTTAGGTTGATGGTATATTCTAGTAGTAAATTTGTAGGTAATAAATGAGGTCAAGTTATTTCTTAACAAATTTAAAACCTACACTTATGAAAAAAATTATACTCTTTGCTATTTTCGTTTTATCATTTTCAATTACTGCACAGATTCCGATTCAAGAATTTAAGTTTAATGGTAATTTGAGTAATACACAGAATAATATTTTATTTTCGGGTGTTGTCAATTATGTGAATGATAGAACAGGTGTTGCTAATAGAGCTATTCGTATTAATAACAATGCTATTGAGGCTACAATACCTAATTTGCCGCTTTCCAATACAGCTAGAACAATTTCTATTTGGGTAAAATATAATGATGTAGCTGTGGATAACTATATTTGGGGGTACGGTTTGTTATATGATGCGCAATTTTTTGGTCTGTTGCAACAAAGTACAACAACTTCAAAATCAGATTTAAATTTTGCAGGTTGGGGAGTTGTTAATGATGTTATTGTAACTACAACAATTATTCCAGATACATGGTATAATTATACCGTTACTTATGATGGCCTCTCATTAAAAATTTATAGAAACGGTGCGCTTATTAAATCATCTATTAGTCCAAAAAAAATCACTTCGGGGATAGTTTTTGATATTGGTAAAATGAGTAAATGGGTTAGTATGAATGCGGATTTAGATGATTTGAAAATTTATGATGTTGCTTTGTCGAGTGACGAAGTAGCAGCTATTTATAAAGATTCTCCTATTTTGGCTCCAAATGATGTTGTAGGAATCGCTGAAAAAGGTGCTGCTTCAAAAGCAAAAACGGCAGCTTCAAATCCAAAGGTAGTGTTAGATGTCCCTAAAGAAACAATAACTTTCAAAACATCTGAAATATACTCGACAAAAGGACAAAAAGTTTATACTGGTAATAAGAATGATATTGATATTAGTACGTTGCCTGAAGGTACATATCTATTGAAAGTTTCAAATTCTCAACAAAATTCAAGTGCTAAAAAATTGACTTTAAATTAGTATTGAAAGAGATCCTGGATGATTAAAAAATAAATTTGTTTAAACTTTTTTTTTAAGAAGCAATTTTTTTTTTCAACTGAGTAATCTTTGAACTCTGATATAAGGTTTAGTATAAAAAAAAACTCTAGAGAACTAGAGTTTTTTTGGGTTCTTAAAGCCATATAATTATTCTTCCATGGTGTGATAAACGTTCATTACGTCATCATCTTCTTCCATTTTTTCAATCAATTTTTCAACATCGGCCATTTCAGCTTCCGTTAATTTTTTGGTAATTTGAGGAATTCTTTCGAAACCAGAAGATAAAATTTCTAGTTTTCTGCTTTCCAGTTCTTTTTGAATGGTTCCAAAGCTGCCAAATGGAGCGTAAATTAAAATTCCGTCTTCATCTTCAAAAACTTCTTCAGCTCCAAAATCAATTAGTTCTAATTCTAATTCTTCTGGATCGATACCATCTTTTGGAATTCTGAAATTACAAGTATGGTCAAACATAAACTCTACAGAACCTTGAGTTCCCATAGTTCCATTGCATTTGTTGAAATAACTTCTTACGTTAGCTACTGTTCTATTGTTGTTGTCTGTAGCAGTTTCAATCAAAAGTGCAATTCCATGAGGAGCATAGCCTTCAAATAATACTTCCTTGTAGTTAGCAGTGTCTTTATCAGTTGCTTTCTTTATAGCACGTTCAACATTGTCTTTAGGCATATTGGCTGCCTTAGCATTTTGAATTACGGCTCTTAATCTTGAATTGGCATCAGGATTTGGGCCACCTTCTTTAACCGCCATTACAATATCTTTACCTATTCTAGTAAAGGCTTTGGCCATTGCTGACCATCGTTTCATTTTTCTACCTTTTCGGAACTCAAATGCTCTTCCCATTTCTAATTGTTGTTTTGTACTGCAAAAATACATCTATTCCTTATTTTTCCAAAAGCCTACGGAAAATCTTTTGCAAAATAGTATGCATTTAGTTCGTTTTACTTAGTTTTAAAGATTTATAATCTGCTATGATGGATATAGCTTCATTGAGATAGTGATTGGACCTTAGATTATCGAGTTGCATTTTGTTGTATTCGATAAGCGATGGATAGATTACAAGTAATGATTTATTGTATTCTGAATTGGATACATTCAAATTCAAATCATCGGTTGCGAAGTTATTGATTTCTTCGGATAAGTTGCTAATACTGTTTTGATTTTCAAAAACTGAATCTAAGGTCATTGGGATTTCAATATTAGATTTTTTTATAATATTGTCAATTTTAGAATTCAGCGTAATGATGGAAGTGAAATAGGGATCTTGAGCTATTCTGCTTCTGCTTTTTTCTGCAAGAGACTCAATTAATTGATTGCTGACATAAGGAGTAAAACGAATTCTTGTATTTAAGCTTTCATTTTTTAAAGATGTTGGGAATGAGCTTTCTTTTTGAAAAATATCTTGATAGATAGTTGGAATTTGCACATCAGGTATGACGCCAATGGCTTGATGACTCTTTCCGGTAATTCTGTAAAATTTACTAATGGTTAATTTTACAAAGTGCTGTTCGTCGTTTTTTTCTAATGGAACAATGGTTTGCATGGTTGCTTTTCCCAGTGAGGTGCTTCCTATCAAAAGGGATCTGTTATAATCTTGCATTATTGAAGAAAAAAACTCGCTTGCTGAAGCCGAATTTCCATTTATGATAATTACGATCGGACCTTTATAAATAACGCCTTTATACGGATCGTTTATTATCGATAATTCTTTTTTGTTATCCACAACAATTGAGATAGGTCCGTAGTCAATAAAAAGGCCAGCTAATTTTACGGCCTCTTCCATTGATCCACCACCGTTGTCAGTCAAATCAAGAACTAATCCTTTAATATCGTCCTTCATTAATTTAATAGTTTCTTTTGCGACATCTTGGGCACAACCTTTGCTGTTTCCTCCTTCAAAATTGGAATAAAAACTAGGTATTTTTATATAACCAATTTTAATGTCTTTATCGACTATAAAACTATAAACAGTGTTTTCTTCATCTTTTAAGATTTGCTTTTCAATAATGACTTTAAAGCTTTTTCCTGAATTTCGTTTTAGAGTTAATGTTATCGTAGTATTCAACTCAGATGACATTAGGGTGGCTATGGATTCGATAGAGTAACAGGAAACTTCTAGTGTTTCTCTTTGATTGGATACGGCAATAATTTGATCTCCTTTTTTTATTTTTCCTGTTTTAAAAGCTGGTCCGTTGGGGTCAATTTCGTCTACAATAATTTCATTTTTATCATTTAGCGAAACATTCAATCCTAGTGAAAGTTTCTCTTTTGATAAAGTCGAAACAAAACTTGATTTTGTGTCGTTACTGAAATAGTTGGTATGTGGGTCAAAATATCCACAAAAGATATTAAAGAGATTGTCTTCAAAATATTTATCGTTTGAAAGTGAGGCATTGATTTTGCATAGTTCGTTTTCTACGACACTCTTTTTAGAAAGATGGCTTATCGACTTAAAATTGAGTTTTAATGAGTCTAGATTTTTGCTTTTCCCGGTAATATCACTAAATACTTCATATCGAATTTTTTTATTCCAAGCTTTTTCTACCTCATTTTCTTTTAAATAAAAATTAAAATTTCGCTGTTTGAATCGAATGGTATCTTTTGTAGAAAAATCTATAGTTTCACCATTTAGCTTTTCTAATATTGATTTGTTTCTAAGGAGTGCTTTTTTGTATTCTTTTTTAATATCACTTATAAAAGAACAATCTTTATTCAAAATAAGATCGTCCAATCGAAGTCGGTATTTATTGGAGAGTGAATCGGCTTGCGTTTTTAAAAAAATGATTCTTGAAGGATCTAAATCATTCATTAGTTCTACAAAAACATAAGCCGATAAACTGTCGTTTACCGGCTTTGGGCTAAAATGCTCTTTTTGTAGTAATTTATTTATTTTGAATAAAATATCACAACTAGTATCGCTATTTTGTGCAAATAGAGAAAATGTGCAAAATAGGAAAAATAGTATAATTTTATTCATGTAAACAGCTATTTTTTATAAAACGGGAGTTTTACCACTTTGGCAGGAACATCATTTTTTCTGATTCGAATATAAATATCGCTATCTACGGTGCTATTGCCAGTTGTAACATAGCCCAAACCTATTCCTTTATTCATGGAAGGAGACATCGTTCCAGATGTTACAATTCCGATTACATTACCCAAACCATCTACTATTTCATAATCATGTCTTGGAACAGCACGTTCTTGCATTTCGAAAGCTACTAATTTTTTGCTTACACCAACTTCTTTTTGTGCTTTTAAATTATCTGAATTAGTAAATTCTTTGGTGAATTTTGTAATCCATCCCAAACCAGCTTCTAATGGAGAAGTTGTATCATTGATGTCGTTACCGTACAAACAAAATCCCATTTCCAAACGCAAAGTATCTCTTGCGGCCAGACCAATAGGTTTGATTCCATAAGCTGCTCCAGCTTCGAAAACTTTGTTCCAAATCGTTTCTACTTCCGAATTTTTACAATAAATCTCAAATCCACCTGAACCGGTATAACCAGTTGCCGAAATTATTACATTATCAAAACCAGCAAAATCAGCTACTTCAAAATGATAATAGGCAATCGCAGATAAATCGATAGAAGATAAAGATTGCATAGCCTCAACCGCTTTTGGTCCTTGAATAGCCAACAAAGAATAATCATCGGATACGTTTCTCATTTCTACACCCAAATCATTGTGAGCCGAAATCCAATCCCAATCTTTGTCAATGTTAGATGCGTTTACAACAAGTAAGTACTGTTCTTCTTTCATTTTATAGATAATTAAATCATCTACAATTCCACCATCATTATTTGGTAAACAAGAATATTGTGCTCTTCCAATGGTCAAAGTTGCTGCATCATTCGAAGTTACTTTTTGGATTAAAGTTAAAGCATTTGGACCAGAAAGTATAAATTCTCCCATGTGCGACACATCAAAAACACCTACTGCATTTCGAACCGTTTCGTGTTCAGCATTCACCCCTTCATAAAGAATAGGCATATTGTATCCAGCAAACGGTAGCATTTTCGCTCCCAAACCCTCATGTATGTGCGTTAAAGCAGTATTTTTCATTGTTTTTTTTATATAATTATTAAAGTGCTAATTTATAGTTTTTATTTTGTGTGGCAAAGCCTATAAACGTTGAAATAGTTAACATTCCATAAAGCGGCGTTAATAAACGATAATGTGTAAATTGTACTCTTTATTTGGGCGTTTCCCACATTTAAAAATTGCAGTCGTTCCTCCTTTATTTGTAAATGTAGGCCGGGCTTTCGGCTTTATCTTTATTTTTATAAAGAAAAAAAATAAAGGATATCGCCTTAATCCCTTACGCAGAAAAGCCAAACTAACTTATTTACGATTATCCTTTTGTGAAGGAAATGATTTGAAATAAGTTAGTTTGGCTTTTTTGAATAGGAGACTTTTATTCTACGGCATTATAGAAAGTCACTTCGGGTTTGCCTATTACACCAGCATCGGTCATGATTTTTTTCAAAGCGGGGTCTTTTATTCTTGCTTTTGCTTTCTCTAAATCGCTTATGGCAAAAGTTACATAAACCATATTTGGATCATCTATACTTCTGGAAATAGCTCTGTCTACTAATCCGTGAGCCATTCTGGTATCTTTGCCTTCGGCATCATATCCTTTTAGCCACGCATCAAAATCTTTTACTTTATGACCTACTCGAACTCTTCCTTTTAATGTTGCGGGTGATTCTTCAAACCGTATTACATCAGCATATTTAAAATCAGGAGCACTGGTTACACCACCTTTTTTCATTCTTTCTTTTAAATCAGGATTGGCGGCAAAATCTTTGGCTTTTTGCAAATCCTCCATATTCAAGAAAACATACACTTTATTTGGATTATCCATATCTCTTCCCAAGGCTCTTAATGTTAGTCCACTAGCGGTTCTAACACTTTCGTGCTCGTCAAAAGCTTTTTTCCAAGTATCAAAATCTTTTACGGTATGGGTTATAACCATAACTTTAAAAGGTTCAAAAACCGGTTCTTCTTTTGCTACTTCTTTTTCGGGGGCGCTTTCAGTTGGGGTAACTTCTTTAACACTTTCTTTTTTACAGGAAGTGAAACTTAAGGCTAGCATTGCTGCGAACATTGTCAAAATTGTTTTCATCTTTTTTTTATTTAATTGGTTGAACTTTATTTACTTCTCTATAGAATCAAAAAATATTTTAAACAGAATAAAAACCAAGAACTTTTAGATTAAAACTGAAAATAGATAAAGGAACTTCCACTTTCTTGAGACCAAATCAATAATAATATGATTGTAGACCATGCAATTCCTAGTTTCCACCAGCTTAGTTGATGTGCCACCTCAAGTACTTTGGTATTCCGCATCAACCAATGCGTGATAACAATTAAAGGGATTATTACCGCGACTTTAATAATGGCCAATGTGGTCAATAACGCTTTTCCATCCGTTTCGGTTCCAGACATAGAAATCAACATTTGCCAAGCTTTTGAAAAGGTATTCGAACGGAAAAATACCCATGTGATGTTGACTAACATAAAAGTAAGCAGTGCATAAAAAAAGCCAATCCAACTGCTTTCTTTTGTTGAAATATTTAATTCATTATGGCCTTTGTGTTGAATGCTTTTTTTGCGGTCTCTCAGGTATTTTTCGATCCATAAATAAAAACCATGCAAACCGCCCCAAGCAACAAATGTCCAGTTTGCACCATGCCAAAGTCCTCCTAATAACATAGTAACCATTAGTGCATAGTAGGTTCGGAGTTTGCCATGACGATTGCCTCCAAGAGGAATGTATAAATAATCTTTGAGCCAGCTGGATAATGTAATGTGCCAACGTTTCCAAAAATCTGAAAAACCTAAGGCTGCATAAGGATAATTGAAATTTTGTGGCAAAACAAAACCTAAGCATAAAGCGACTCCAATGGCACAGGTAGAATATCCAGCAAAGTCCAAGAATATTTGACCAGAAAAAGCTAAAACACCTATCCAAGCATCCAGTGCGGGCAAAACAGCAGTGGAGTTAAATACAGCATTTGCAGTTTCCGATAGCATTCCATCTGCCAAGACTACTTTCATAAATAAACCCAATGAAAGTAATAATAAACCATCAAATATTTGTTTTTGGGTAGCAACTCTTTCGGTTTCAAATTGAGGAACTAATTGTGGAGGACGCACAATTGGTCCGGCTACTAAATGCGGAAAAAATGTGACAAACAAAGAAAAATCCAACATTGATTTTACTGGTTCACTTCTTTTATGGTACATGTCTATAGTGTAGCATAAAGTGGTGAAGGTATAAAATGAAATTCCTGCAGGGAGTATGATACTTGGTGTTGCGGGATGATATTCGAAACCCAAAAGATTGACAATCGAAACAAAATTTTCAAGTAAGAAAGTACCGTATTTAAAAAAGCACAGCATTCCTAAATTACCGATTAGACTTATTACAAAAAGTAACTTTTTCTTATATGGATTGTCTTGCGTAAAAAGGGCTTTACCCACGAAGAAATCAATCACCGTTGAAAGCCACAGCAATAGAATAAAAGGCGGGTTCCAAGCGGCATAAAAAATATAACTAGCAATAAGCAAGTTAATTTTTTTAAATTTCCATGAAATGGGAAGATGGTGTAAAATAAGTATGATTATAAAAAAAGCTACAAATGTATAGGAGTTGAATATCATAAGTACAGTGTGTTAGTTTAAGTTTTGGTTTTTCGAAAGTGGAAATTCCTTGCCTTTTTCATTTTTAAGAATTTCAATGAAATATTGAGTGAAGATTTTTGCATCTGCAGGGTTTAAATGTGAAAATTCAGGGCAATTAAAATGTGCAATAGCAGGATAATCTTTAAAATGAATTCCTGGGCAATTGGTTATTTGAAGTAATTTGTTCCAATATTTTTCTCTGGGAAACGCAATGTTTTCGCCTTCGTAATAAGGACCACTCGATGGAGTTCTAACAAAAAGAACTTCTCCTCCTCTTGATTTTATTTTATCGACAGCAACTTTTACGGATGCGAAAATGGCACTTAATTCTTTTTCAGGCATTGGAGGTGCTTTCTTGTTCATTTCACTAAAAAAATGCCAGATAGCTTTAACTTTATTGGTTTGAGCAGTGTTATTTACAAAGTTTTTTGTCATGATAGATTGTCTCTCAAATGTATTGCGATTGAACTGCCAGGGAAATATAGGCATCATAAAAACTCCTGGGCGACTGGGAATTTCCATAGCATCCATTTTGGCATTGAGTGAAAAATCATCTTTGTCCAGAAAAACTAAAAATGATTCCAAAGGTTTGTTTAGTAAAAAGCTAGCCTGCTGGGCAGGAGTTCTGTCGTGGTAGTATTTAATGTTTTCAATTGGTTTTTTATTATTTGGAGGTGCGTTTGAAAAAAATAATCCTTCAGTTACATCTATTATGAGTTTTCCTTTAAAATTCGGGTCATTGGCTAAATCTTCTAATATAGGCCGTGGGCAACTTCCTTCTATTGCCAATTGAACAGCATCAAATCCAGTTTGGTTTTTCCATGTTGCAATGTCTAGGTCATATTTATTTCTGGAGGAACCTATAAAAACGATTGTTGAATTTGGTGATTGATACACTTTCTCTCTAGTGTAAGACCAAAGAGGAGGACCATCATCATAGGCATTATTTACACCAAGATCTCGAAGGTATATTTCCCAACATAGCACTGTAGTAAGTGTTATGATTGCCATTATAATAGCCGATTTTAAAAGTGATTTGTTTTCCATTTCCATAAATTAAGATTAAGGATCGTTCTTGGTTTCTGTTTTAAATTGGGATTAAAAAAAATACTGTAGAAACTGAAAAAGTATCTAATGATTTGTCAACTTGCGCATTAAATAGAAGGGAGGGGAACCCTTGAAAACAATCTGTTAAATTTATCTTATTTGGGAAGGGGATGGTTAATTTAACAAATGTTTTAACAAAAATAATGAAAATAAATTATATAAAATTATAAATAATTGATTTACAAACAGTTTAAGTATTAATTATCAATATTTAATTTATATTAGCATAAACAAGAAAATATTGTTTGTATTGGTAGAAAGTATATTAACACGATGCATTTTAAGATTTTCTGTTTTCAGAATAATTTAAAAATGGTCCAGTGACTAAAAATTTTATTCCTAACAGATTTAGCATCTCTGTTAGGAAATTCTTTTTTTAACTCTTTATTTAATTGCTCGATATTGGAATCGGGGTTTAAACTAATTTTTTTTGAGTAATAATTAGCATAATTTTAAACCAAGTTTTTCTACTTTATCTAACCATTTGTTGCGTAAAGTTGCATCAGCAGTTTTAATGATTCCGATATAAGTTACTTTTTTTGTTTTTACACCGCAAAATCCTAAAATTGTTTTCTTTAGCATATTTACACTTGGTTTGCCATAAACCAATATATAATACCAACTCGGTTGATCCAATGTTGTGATAATGTGCGCGGTCTTGCCTTTTAATAATTTGTCCCAAAAAATGGAATTTTCACGATATTGAAAAGCAAACCCTGGCAAGAAAACCCGGTCAATAAAGCCTTTTGTAATAGCGGGTAATCCACCCCACCAAACAGGATGTACCCAGACCAAATGGTCTGCCCAAATAATTTTTTCCCAAGCTGAGACCAAATCGGGTTCTTGTTCGGTTCTTTTTTGATAACCATATTTCAGATTGGGATTGAATTGTAAATCGGCTATGGTAATTTCCTGTACTTCGGCATTGCTTTGTAATGCTCCTTTTTTATAGGCGGCCACAATTCCGAAATTGAAACTTTCTGGATTTGGATGACCATTGATGATTAGGATTTTTTTCATTTATCTTTAAATTAATTATATGGCATCTTTTTATTAAAGTAATAGTTTAGTATTTGTCTTTTAAAACATTGATCATTTGTAAAGAAACGACAATTGTTTTAATGTTTAATCCTTTAAATTTTACTTTCAATAATATCATCTATAATCTTAATATGGTGGTTAGTATGTATTTTAATGAATTTAATAGTGGATTTCAATTTTAAGTGCCCCATAAACGGATGTTCAAAATAGTTATTAGCGTTAAGAGTACTCAGTTTATTCAGATTTTTTTTTCCTTTTTCAAGATGATTTTTCAATGAATCAGAATTAAAATCCTGATTTGGTTGAACCGCTTTTGGCGCTCTCACCCTTCCTCTTGGAATTTTATTTAATGTGAAAACCAGAAAACGATTGAAGTTAAATGTTCTTTTGTAATGCTCCGGCTTTGATTTTTGAATAGATTCAATGACTAAGTTCATCGTTAGTAATGCATGCTCAATATGCCAACCTACTGAAGATTTGGATACCAAAGGACTTAGTATCTCTTGATTTGGGATTTTACTTTCTAACGCAATTAATAGTTTTTTTAGTTCTTCCATAATAATTTGGATTTCAGTTTTTTTTTTAATTTAATAAGCTTTGGGAAATGATTGGGAAATGCTAAAATGGCTATTTAGCGTCATTAGAAAGGTAAATATAGAGGATAAAAACAATTTACGACGAAAAAATAATAGATAGAATAGAGTTTAATTTGTTTTTTGCAAAGCTACCTTTCGTTTTTTTGCTCTATAAGAATACTAAGGTTTTTTAGTTTTAAAGGGTTTCTGAATTGAATACAGTATGAAGTGTGGTATTTGTGTTTTTGAAGAAATTTAATTTGAATTTCATTCCATTCTGTAGTGCTTAGATTTGGATTTGTATGTTTGATTTCTAAATATAGATTGGTTCCGATTCGTTCAAAATTATCGGTACCGAGATATTCTAAGTCAGCGTCGGCCAGTATGCATTCTAATTTTGTTTTGGGCTCTTGCGGAATAGAGGTTGCCCGAATCATTCCTGCAATGATTTCAATTTCATTTTTAATATACCCAAACTCAGGTAATTTATCTTGAGCCAGTTGTATGCTTGCTTCTTCGTGTCCGTCAGAACTGGAATTGATAAATCCAGCGTCATGAAATAGTGCAGCTGTTTTTATTAATACTATATCTTCGTCGGACATGTTTTCTTTATGAGCTATAAATTCGGCCATTTGGATAACATGTTCCGTATGTTTCCAATCATGATAGGTTAAAAAAGTAGCTAAGTTCTCTTTTAAAGAATTCATAACGGTATGGCACAATAAATCCCAGTTTTTCATACTCTAATGCTTAGACTTGTTTCTTAAAATACCACCCCTTGCTTCTTTGATGTATTGAATGTACATAAAAGCATGCGGATCCAATTGACTAACTTCTTCTTTTATCCTTAGCAATTCTAAACGGGTCACAACTGTTATTATAATGTCACAATCTGTTTTTTCGTGGAAGGCATGAGGTAGATAGCCTCTTTCACCTTTTATAACTGTAATCCCTTTGCCAAATTGCTGTACAATTAGTGATTTTATAGCCTCACTTTTTGATGAAATGATATGCAAAGAAGTGTATTGTTCTATACCATTGGCAATATAGTCAAGCGATTTTATTGCAGAAAAATAGGTAACTATTGAGTATAAAGCGGTACTTATACCGAAAGACCATGCGGCACAAAGAAAAAGAGTTGAGTTGATTCCGAATATGACTTCTGATACGTTAAGACCAATTTTTCGGGTGGTAAATAGGGCGAGGATTTCTATACCATCTGCGGCGGCACCACTTCGAATAACAAAGCCCATTCCCATTCCTATCAGGCATCCTCCAAATAAAGCGATCAGCAAACGATCGGAGGTTACAGGTTGAATGTCGATAAATGTCATGCTGCCTGCTATCATTAGAAAGGTAATTAAACTTTGTATAGCAAAAGTTTTGCCCAAAACATTTTTCCCAATAAACAAAAAAGGAATATTCAAAACGAGAACTAATATTCCAAAGGGGATATGTGAAATTTCATGAATGAGTATGGAAGCTCCGATGACTCCACCATCCAAAAATTTATTGGGAATCATAAAGCCTTTTAAAGCCAATATGATTAAAGCCACTCCAACCAAATTGAGAATAATATTTTTCAGTTCGAATATTTCTTTCCAGTCTATAGGTTCTTGGTTGAATTTCATATTTTCTTTGGTTTTAATAGAGGACTTAGTGTAGAAATATGTGTACAGTATTCAAATACAATTAGTTATTGTTGTAAATTTAAGAAAAATGCTTCTTTTTGATTCTTATTTTTTATTTATTTTTTACAAATACTATTTTTAGGTCTTTTGTGTTTATGTTTTCTTGTTATTTGTTAATTTTTAATTTTAAAAGCATTAAATTTGGTTAATGCTTTGATTAAATGTAATATAATTTGATTTTTACTTTCCCAGTCTGCTTTTTAACCTATAAATTTTATTGGAATTAATTAATCTTTTAAATCTAAAATTTATGAGTAAAAATGTTTAGATAGTTTTGACTGTTGATGCCAATAGTCTCTATCAAATGTCTAATCCATCCCAAGAAGAAATTGATACCATGACTACTTTATCTGATGATAATGATGGAGTTTCTGAAAATGGAAAAGTACAAGATTTTTTATCCAACGTATATCTTGGTCACAATGTAGAATGGATAGGTTCAACTAGTGATAATCGTTATTCTATTGCTATTGATAGAATTGTTTACGACTTTGATTTGAATGATCCTAATGACAAGTGCTTTCTGGAAGATGATGTTACAATTTTAGGTACTGGAGGTTGTAATAGTAAGGTTGTGGCAACAATTAAAGATCAAATCGAAATGGCCAAAACACTAAATGTCTATAAAATAGAGTTTAGTGTTCATTATAACAATATAGCTAAGTCCTATTTAATAGATCCTAAGTTGATAGCAAATCCATAATAGTTTGTAATTTTAAATTTTAGATCTGAATTTTTAATATAATTAAAAGTTGTTTCTCCCAAAGAATCTGCCATTTTTCAATTTATTATAACTTTTATGGTTAATAAATATTTATAAACCTGAAATAATAAATTGCAATGGACAGAAAACTAAAATTTTACCTGACAGAAAAAGGATTTTTAAAAATACGTTTATCTAATGGAGGAAAAGTAAAAATCACATTAGAGGTTAAAGCCAAAAAACTTTACGATTATTTGGGCACAATTATACCACCTAAAGAACCTGAACATAGCATAGTTGATAGTTATTGTAAATTGACTGATAACAATTATGGGAAAACAAATGATAGCAAAGTAATCGATTTTGTATCTCATGTTTATCTTCATAAAAATGTTAAATGGATTGGTAAATCTAATGATAAAGAGTTTTCGATTGCCATTGACAGTATTGTATATCATTCAAAAGGTAAAGACCCCAACGATGTTGATTTTTTTCACGATACAACGATTATGGGAAGTGGAGGTATAAATAGTATTGTCGAAGCGAGAGTCAAAGAGGATTTAAGATTGATAAACAAAGAAGATATATACACAATGAATTGTAGTGTTTATAATAACGACTTACAAAAAAAAAGTTTTCATATTGATCCAAAATTAATGGGAAATCCATGATAGTAAAAAGATTATTTAGTTTTTCCAATGATATCGTAATTTATTTAATGCTCCTTTTTTTTCAGCAATTTGTTATTTTTGCTCAGGATCAAAAAGTAGCGGATAGTCTTGTGAAAATTTACAAAACAAAAAAACTTAATAATTCTAAAAAAATGGAATTGTTACGGAATTTGTCCTTTAATGAAAGTAATAACCTTGAATTGTCATTAAAATATGCTGAGGAACTAATCGCTTTATCCAAAGCCGAAAAGAACTATTTGTACTTGTATAGAGGATACAGCCAAAAAGGGAATAAAAACAGAATTATTGGGAATTTTAATATCGCTCTAGATTCTTATTTCAAGAGTATAGATGCAGCAGCTAAAGCACAGTATGTTTCAGGTGAAGGAATGTCTTATATGTGTATTGCCGACGTGTATTCCACTATGGGGAGTAAAGAGAATGCAGAGTTGTATTATGACAAAGCTATTAAAATTTTAAGAAAAACAACAAATCGGCTTTCATTGGCAACAGCTTTACTAAATGCAGGGGATGAATATTCCAAAAATCTAAAATTCAATTTGGCCCTAAATTACTTTAATGAGGCTGGGGAAATATTCAAAAATGAAAATTATCTTACGGGTATTGCCTATACTTTGGGGAATAAAGGAATGGTCTTTGCTAAAAAAGGGAATGATGTATTGGCAATCAAAAACATAAGTGAAGCCATTTCAATCCTAGAAAAGCAGGAGGATTACTATGGTATATCCGATTATCTTCTTTACATGTCTGATATTTATTTTAAGCGAAAAGAATGGGGAACTGCTCTTGACTATGCAAAAAGGAGTTTAGACATTGCGCAAAAGCAAGGATTGAAAGATCAAGTTCAAAAATCAAGTTTGATGCTTTCTGAATTGTTTCAACAAGTAGGAAACATACCAGAATCATTTATCTATTATAAAAAATACATTACCTATCGTGACAGCGTCAAAAACCTTGAAGAGGTCGAGAAAATGGGCAATTTGAGGACTAATTTTGAGGTTTCAAAGAAGCAGGCAGAAGTCGATTTGATGATTCAACAAAAACGCACCCAAAAAATAATTGCTATTTCTTCCATAGTTTCATTGGTCTTGGTTTTTTTTCTGGCTGTCGGCTTATTCAGAAGATATCGCTTTATAAAGAAAACGAATATCATTATCGAAGCGGAAAGAAAGCGATCAGATACTTTACTTTTGAATATTCTTCCTGAAGAAACAGCACTAGAATTAAAAGAAAGCGGAAAAGTAGTTGCTAAAAGATTCGAATCGGTTACGGTTTTATTTACCGATTTTGAAGGGTTTACACAATATTCCGAAAATTTAGCTCCAGAAAATTTGGTGGAAAGTATCGATTATTATTTTTCAAAATTTGATGCTATAATTGAAAAATTTGATTTGGAGAAAATAAAGACTTCTGGTGATTCTTATATGTGTGCAGGTGGATTGCCTTTTGAAACCGATGATCATGCGCACAAAATGATAAATGCAGCACAGGAAATTTTAGATTTTGTTACTGAATCATATATAAATAATCCGCTCCAACAAACCCGTTTTAAAATTCGAATAGGAATCAATACAGGTCCTGTAGTTGCGGGTGTAGTAGGGACTAAGAAATTTGCTTATGACATTTGGGGAGACACCGTAAATATTGCCTCGAGAATGGAAACCAATTCAATTCCGGGAAAAATTAATATTTCCGAAAACACCTATCAGTTCATCAAAGATTTTTTCGAATGTGAATATAGGGGAGAGGTTGATGTAAAAAATAGGGGAATGATGAAAATGTATTTTGTGAACAATTCAAAAGTAGTGTAAGGGTTTAATACGTTTTTATTTCCACTTCCTTTTAAACCATTTTTCAATTTCTACAGCACAAAAGATAATACTAGAAACGGCAAAAGTGATAAGCAGTTCATTTAGTGTTAATGGTTGTGTTCTAAAAGTTTTATTAAAAAAAGGAGTATATACAATCATCATTTGTAATCCAAATGTCAATAGAATAGCTCCCAATAGAGGCTTGTTTGAAAGGAATCCTATTTTAAAAACAGACTCTCTTTCGGAACGAATTGCCATGACGTGTCCCATTTGGCTCAGGCATAATACGGTAAAAGCCATTGTTTGCCAATGATTATTGTTTTGCATTGCCCATGCTTGCATTCCTAGAGTGACAGCCCCCATTAAAAAACCGACCCATAAAATGTGTATTGCCATTCCTCCAGAAAAGATGTTTTCCTTTGGATTTCTTGGTGGGCGATTCATGCTATTCGTTTCAGATGCCTCTGAGACAAGTGCCAGCCCGGGTAAACCATCTGTAACAAGGTTTATCCAAAGTATATGTATGGCTAGCAAGGGTATTGGTAAACCTAAAAAGGGCGCTAAAAATATAGCCCAAATCTCTCCGGAATTTGAAGTCATGGTATATTTTATAAATTTCAGAATATTATCAAATATTCTTCGTCCATGCCTAATAGCTTTTACAATGGTAGCAAAATTGTCATCTAGTAATATCATATGTGCGGCTTCTTTGGAAACCTCGGTTCCGTTAATGCCCATTGCAATTCCAATATCAGCATTTTTAAGGGCAGGTGCATCATTTACACCATCTCCCGTCATGGCTACAAATTGATTTTTATCCTGAAGTGCCTTTATGATTTTAAGTTTCTGTTCAGGATTTACACGTGCGTAAACACGTATTTTTTCTACAATAACTTCAAATTGAGTTTGGGTAAGTGCAGAAAGTTCAGATCCGCTCAGTACCAAGTCCTCGTCAGAAGTAATAATTCCTAATTGTTTTGCAATGGCTTTTGCAGTGAGCTGATGATCTCCAGTAATCATTACCGGAACAATTCCTGCTTGTTTGCACTCGGCAACCGCTTGTTTTGCCTCCTCTCTTGGTGGATCAATCATTCCGGCAAAACCAATTAAAGTTAATGAGGTTTCAATGTCTTGGGTATTTAATTTTTCTGGCAGTAAGGGCAATAGTTTTATTGCGTAGCCCAACACCCGAAACCCTTTCTCGGATATTTCATTTACTTTGCGTTCAATTTCAGGAATGAGTGCTTTTTGCTTTTTATCCAGTTTATCGAATAATTCATCTACGGCACCTTTGGTAATGACAAGTATCCCTTTTTCTGTTTGATGTAATGTGGTCATGCATTTTCGACTAGAATCAAAAGGCAATTCGGCTACCCTTGGCAGTATTTTTTCTAGGGTATTTTTTTTGATATTTTTGTCAAAAGCATATTTTACTAAGGCTAATTCAGTAGAATCCCCTAGCCATTTTTTGTCTTTGGCAATCTTAATATCATTGTTCAGTGCCATTGCATTGAGCAAGGAATTCTCTTTGAAGAAATCAAAATCAGCATTTGTGATTGGGATTTCATAGGTCTCCTGAACTGTCATTTTGTTCAGTGTTAATGTGCCAGTCTTATCAGTACAAATGTAGGTAACGGAGCCTAATGTTTCCACAGCTGGGAGTTTACGGATCAGTGCTTTGTTTTTTACCAACCGTTTGGCTCCAACAGCAAGCGCAATAGTAACAAGCGCCGGTAATGCCTCTGGAATAGCGGCAACCGCAAGCGAAATGGAAGTTAGTAACATTTCTAAAATAGCTCCTCCACGCAACCAGCCAATTACAAAAATAACCGTACAAATTAGTAGTATGACAATTGATAATCTTTTTCCAAAAGCAATAAGTCTTTTTTGCAAAGGGGTGGCCGTTTCCTCTTGCTGAATCATTTTGGCAATATGCCCCAATTCAGTATTCATACCAGTTGCTACTACATAAGCTAGCGCTCGACCATTGGTAATGTTGGTTCCTTTGAATCCTATATTGGTACGGTCTCCCAAACCGTATTTGCCCTCCGGAAGTATTTCGGCTGTTTTTTCGGTATTATGAGATTCTCCCGTAAGTGTCGATTCGTCTACTTTGATTTTATGAGCTTCCAAAAAACGTATGTCTGCGGGAATGATATTTCCAGCTTCCAGCACTACAACATCCCCAGGAACTAAATCGGAAGCATCTATATCTATTGTTTTTCCATCACGTAAAACACGAGCCGTATTTGCGGCTATTTTTTTTAATGCCTCCATCGCTTTTTCTGCCCTATATTCTTGAATAAATCCCACAACAGCATTGATCATGATGATCGCCAAAATAATTATAGTATCGACCAAATCTCCTATAATACCCGAAATTATTGCAGCAGCAATTAAAACTAGGATCATAAAGTCCGTAAACTGATGTAAAAACATCTGAAAAGGTGTTTTCTTTTTTTGGTCGGCAATCTGGTTTTTCCCGTTCCCTAATAAAAGTTCACTAGCTGTAATGCTATCCAAACCTTTTGGAGAGGAATTCAATAATTGCTCGATTTCTGATAGTTGAAGTAAATGCCAGTTCATAATAGATAACTTAATTTAGTTTTCAATTTTCTTCTCTGTATTTGTTCATAAACCTATTATAGGGAATATAAGTTATGATTATCAATATCATTCGCACAAATTGGTATGAAAACCAGTTTGCAACTATTGAAAAACGGTTGCTCTTTTTTTTAATAGTTTCGTAAGTGATTTTTTCACATTGAGAAATCACATTGTTTAAATTGGCTGCCAGAGTTTTGGCGAATGTTGCTGACTCGATTCCAACATTGGTCTCAATACTTCCATAGGAGCTCAAATGGTTCAAATTGAAAGAGCCAATAGTGACCCATTTGGTGTCGACTAAAGCTACTTTGCCATGCAAAACAGAGGTGTTCCATTCATACAATTCAATATTGTTTTGAAGAAAGGAAGAATACAAATGGCAGGTAGCTTTTTGCATCAAAGGAATATCGGATATACCGGACAGAATGAGTTTTATTTTGACTCCTCTTTTGGCTGCTTTTTTTAAAACTTTAGTAAATCTTCGACCAGGGAGAAAATAACACCCAACGATAATGATTTCTTTTTGTGCTCTTTGAATTGATTGTACGTAAGTTTTTGCGATTTCATTGTTTCTTTTCAGCCAGTCATTTTGTAATACGGTAATGGTCATTTTTCTATTCAAATAACTAACAGGTTGTAATTGTATTCTATGTGTTCTTTTATGTTTAAAGTAGCTGTTTTTGCACAATTGCACAAGTTGCATAGCTGTTTCGCTATGCTCTATCTGAATGGCATAATCAAGCCAAGGATTCTCTTTTACCGTTCCTCTATACTTGTTAGAAATGTTGATACCTCCAATAAGTGCAACAATACCATCGGCTGCAATTATTTTATGGTGCAATCTTCGGCCGATATAAAAATTATTGCCAGAAAAAAAAGGAGAAAAGAATCGAATGTTAATTCCTAGTAAGATAAGTTCTTTAACGATTGCATTTGGAAAGGAATAGGAGCCATAACCGTCAAGTAAAATAAAGATTTTTACATTCCTCAGAGCAGCTTCTTTTAATGCATTTATAATTTCAATGCCTGTTGTGTCAACTTCAAAAATATACATTTGAAGGTGAATCTCCGATTGTGCATTTAAAATAATGTTCCTCGCACGCAAAAAATAATCATCCCCACTATGAACAAGAGTTATCTTTTCTGGATATTTGTTAGTGTCTTGATTCATTGGTGATTGTGTTTGTTGTTCTGTCATTTGTATAAAATTAAAATCACTTTCCTTTAATTCTATTCACCAGTGAGGCAAACCATTCATAAGTTGATTCTTTAAATTTTATTCGATTCAAAGCTCTTTTATTATCGGCACTTTTATTGAGGTTGAACTTAAAAGCATAAGGCTCATCTTTCGCTTTATCCCATCCGCTAACCTGACCAAATCGGATATCATTAAAATATACAATAGAATCTTCTTTTGAAATGAAATAGTTTCCTTTTGAAAGTAGCTTTAGGTTTTTTACTACTTGATCCTTTTCAAACGGAATAAGCAGTGAATCATTTCGTTCCTGCCTTTGGAAATATATTTTTTTATTTTCATCAAATATGGAATAATAACCAATCCACGATCCTTTTTTATCATGGGAATAGGCCATCCACAAAAAAGTATTAAGTGGAGTAGGAGTGACAGTAAAATCATCGGAAATTAATTTTTGTTCTTTAAAAGATCCTTCCGTAACCTGAAAAACATAATTGTGGATTATGATGGCGAAAATTAAATAACAGGAGCTAATACTTAAGCCAATAGAATTCCATTTTACGGTTCTTTTCGAATCTCTTTTTCCAATAAAAGGGACTATTACACCAATAAGTAGTGGCAATGTATAAAATGGGTCAGCTACAAAAAAAATATTGAAGGATATTCTATAATGACTGAAGGGTTCAAATAGTCCCATGCCATAACAAGTGAGTGAATCCAACATAAGATGAGAAAGCATTGTGATCAAAAATAATTTTGTCCAACTCATCCAAGTTATCCGATAATCTTTTATCCAAAATTGGGTAAGCCATCCCAATAATATTGAAATTAGTATTATAAAGAACAATGAATGTGTGATACCACGATGAAATAATAATTGCTTTGAATCACTTAGAAAAAAAACTCCTAGAACATCAATATCAGGAAGGTTACTCATCAAGGCACCATAAAATAGTGCTTTTCGACCAATTTTATTTCCTAGTATTACTTCTCCTATTGCAGCTCCCAAAAGTGTATGTGTTACCGTATCCATATGCTATTGGTGTTTCTTTTGTGCTGTTTTTTCAGGAGTTCGTATTCATTATAAATTTACTGTTTTTTTACGGTGATGTGATTACTTTATGTTCATTATAAAACAAAACTTTCCCTTTTCGTAAACCACGAGGTCACTTTTAGGAATAGACTAGATAAAAAAAATAATCGATTCGTATTTAATTGAATTTTTATCTTCTTTTATTTTAGGTTATAGGAATTCGCGAAGCATTTGTAGAAAGCCATTGATCAAAGTTTTGGAGTTCAGGGTTTAATTCTTTTGCAAAAACTTCATTGCGTGCTTCATTAAAATCTTCATTAAAATCTCTTTTAAACTGAAACATATTTCCCAAATCATCGGCGCCGGGAAATCCAAAATTGCGATAGGCTTCTGGGCTCACAGGATTAAAAAGTACTTTTTTGTCCAAGGCTTTTGAAAGTTTTTCGGCCATTTCATTGCCATTGAGTTTTTCTCCTGCAATACCAACAGTTTTTCCAATTAACTCTTTTCCTTTTTTGAATATTCCATAAGCACATTTGCCAATATCTTCTGAAGCGATTCCAGCTAGTTTTTTATCATCCATCGGAAATGCTATATAGTAGTTTCCGTCTTCCCCTTTTTGGGGGCCCATACCAAAATGAATAAAATTGTCCCAATAAAATGATGTTCTTAAAAAGGTGGTGGGTAATCCGGCTTCTCTGAAAAAGTGATCTGCTTCTCCTTTTCCGTCAAAATGGGGTACTTTGTATTTGCCATGTAAAGTGGGCATTCTTTCATCGTCTAATCGCATCCAATTCCTGGTATCTTCTAAAGTTGACCAAATAATGTGTTGCAAATGGGATTCTCTTGCAGCTTCAATAAAATTATTTACTTCTTGCAATTCTTTGTCTACAGAGAAGTGTTCCCAAAAAAAGGTAACAAAGTAAGCTCCGTAGGCACCTTCGATGGCTTTTTTGATGCTTTGAATGTTGTCAATATCTGCTTCAACTACTTCTGCTCCTAATTGTGAGAATGCTTTTGATTTTTCAGAATTACCATCTCTAGTTACCACCCTAACAGCAAATTCGCTACTAGTGTCTGCCAGAATAGCTCTGGCAAGTCCTCCACCTTGTGCACCTGTGGCACCAAATACAGTGATTATTTTTTTATTTTCCATTTTTATTTTTTTTTAGGAACATAAAGTTAATAAAAAGAAGTTAATTATTTGGTTTTTAGCTATTTGTATTTTTTATTAATGATTTATTTGAGAAATAGGATGGAAACTAAAAGCGTTACATAATCTTTTGTTTTGCTATAATTTATGTGCTTAATGTTTTAATTTTTAGTAATTTACAGGGTGTTTAGTAATGCGTTTTTTTGTTAATTCAGTTTTTAAAAAATAAATGTTTAGCGTATGAATTTCTACAATCAAAATATTGATGATATTATTGCACAATTCAATGCTAATACCAAATCAGGACTTGATGAAAAGGCAATACAGTTGGCCAGAAATAAGTATGGTACGAATGTTTTAAAAGCTTCCAGAAGCAGAAATGTTTTGAAAATGCTTTTCGTTCAATTCGCAAGTCCACTAGTATTGATTTTAATTGTTGCTTCTTTAGTATCTTTCTTTTTGGGAGAAGAACGCGATGGAGTAATCCTTTTGATGATAGTTGTTTTGAATGCATTAATTGGCTTCTACCAAGAATGGAAAGCCGAAAACATATTGGCATCACTCAAAACACTAGTTGCAAATAAATGTATTGTTATACGAGAAGGGAGTACAATCGAAATTTTTGCGGATGATCTTGTTCCTGGTGATCTTGTTAAGTTAAGTGAAGGTGACGGAATCCCAGCGGACATCCGTTTGATTGACTCCAAAGATTTCTCCACAAACGAATTTATTCTTACAGGTGAATCATTGCCGTCGAATAAAGATTATTTATTTAGTACAGACAAAACACTTACCATAGCCGATATAAAAAATTGCATCTTCATGGGGACTACCGTTGCACGGGGAGAAGCTATGGGAATTGTATATGCCACAGGAATACAAACTGAGATTGGGAAAATTAGCACTTCATCTCAAAAAATAAAAATTGCAGATGCTCCCATACAAATTGAGATTGCGGATGTAGCGAAGAAATTAACTGTTGTCACACTAATTATTGCCGCTTTTCTTTTTGGAATACGATTGCTCTTGCACGATTCGCTTGTTCTGGCACTAGTCTTTTCTATCAGTGTAGCAGCAGCTATGGTTCCCGAAGGATTGCCTGCACAAATTTCGATGTCGCTTGCTTTGGCTGTGGGACGATTGGCCAAAAGAAAAGCGATTGTAAAAAAAATGGCATCGGCACAAACGCTGGGTTCTGCAACAGTTATTGCATCAGATAAAACGGGAACAATTACCAAAAACGAAATGACTATTACAGGATGTTATTTTAATGGGGAATCTTTTTCGGTTTCAGGTTTGGGTTATGAACCTTTAGGTAATATTTTGAACGAAGAAGGCAAGATATTGAACAAAGAGTCTTTGGGAGATTTAAAAATATTTTTTCTTTCGGGATTTCTATCCTCAACAGGAAAAATAAGTCCACCGGATAAGTATCATTCTTCATGGTACTGTATTGGTGATCCAACCGAAGCTTCGTTTGCAACACTTACAATGAAAGCAGGATACACATTGGAAGAAATAGAAAAAGATTATCCTTATGTAAAAGCATTTCGATTTGATTCCTTTCGCAAAAGAGCCACTATTATTCGGAAGCATAACGACAAGATTATTTCGATAGTTAAAGGATCGATAGAATCTGTTTTAGAGGCATCAACAAAAATAATAACAAATGGGAAAATAGATGAATTAACTGCAGATAACAAAAAGCAAATTTTTTCAATGGCTACGGTCTTTTCTCAAAACGCATTGCGGGTGATCGCTATAGCTTTCAAAGATCTTGAATTAAAAAATGATTATTCCATTGATGAGGTAGAACAAGATTTGACTTTTGCTGGGTTTGTTACTATGTTTGATCCTCCAAATGAAGGAGTAAAAGAGGCTATTGAATCTGTTTTTAAAGCTCATATGAAAGTGTTTATGATAACCGGTGACAATGAAATAACAGCCAAAGCTATTGCCAAGAATATAGGCTTGATGAATGAAGGCAATGAATTTCCAACTGTAATTAATTCTACTGCTCTTCAAACGATGAGTGATGATGATTTGAAAACTGTTTTTCAAAAAAGAGCGCTGCTATTTTCAAGAGTTTCACCAGATGATAAACTCCGAATTGTTGATTTACTGATGAGATTAGGTGAAATAGTTGCCGTTACAGGCGATGGTGTCAATGATACCTTGAGTTTGAAACGTGCCGATATTGGTGTTGCCATGGGAAAAAATGGATCAAAAGTAGCACAGGAAGCGGCTAATATGATTTTATTGGATGATAATTTTGCGACTATTGTAATTGCTGTTAAAGAGGGTAGAATCATTTTTCGAAATTTTGAAAAGACAATTAAAGCAAATCTCGCCTGTAATATGGCAGAGCTTACATGTGTGTTATTCGGATTTGTTGGTTCTTTCTTAGGAGTAGCAACTCCTATCTTGGCAGTACAGATTTTATTAATCGATTTGGTGGGTGAATTACTTCCATTAACGATGCTTACCTACGACCCTCCGGAAAAAAATATCATGCAAACCCCTCCTCGAAATCCAAAAGAGAAAATATTGACAAAGAATGCGATGAGAGGAATCTTCTTTTCGGGTATTGTAATGGGGATTGCCGCTTATGGAGCGTTTCTTTATTCTTTTTTTATTAATACAACTGGTATTGGTAATTATGAAAAAGCAATTACGATTACATTTGTTTCTATAATTTTTGGTCAGTTTGTTAATATTCTTTCTAGACGAACCGATGAAAATGTTTTGGGAAGATATTTGCTTTCAAACCGAAATCTACTGTTGTCATTCGTATTTTCTATTATCTGTATAATGCTCATTGTTTATCTTCCCCTTTTAAATCTCTATTTTCACACATCTCCATTACAAATTATGGATTGGATTTTACCAATTAGCGCTGGTGCAGTTTGTCTTTTTTTATTTGAAATCAAAAAAAGTATAAAACGAAGAGTGAATCTTAACAGTATTATATAAGTCTGTTATTTTGCTAAAAACACGTTATTTATCCACCAATCATAACATTTAATGCTCCTAGCACAATTAATCCACCGTGAGCAGTTTCATCTCCCATTCTTGCTGCTGGCATTCCGTTAATTAGTACCGTTGAAGAACCTTTTATAATAGTATCTGGGGAGCCTACACATACTAGCATGTCTCCAACTCGAGCTGCAGGTAAACCTCCAATTAGGACAGTTGGTTCACCGGGACCAATGATTGGACCACCGACATGCGGAATAGGTGGTAAACCTGGAGTTACCATTGGGCATTCGTGAAAATCTGTAAGTCTTGCTGCTGCTGGCATATCGTTTAGTTTATCATTACCATTGCGCCTTTCAGCGTTAATTCCATTCCTGCAGATACTTGGGCTATTGTTCCGCCATTAGCGGTATGTTGCATAGTTGCGGTTTCTTTTATGTTAATTCCTTTCGTTTCAACATCACCGCCATTGGATTCAATTTCAATTCCTTGAGAGCCTTTGATGGTTACTTTCTCCTGGGCTGAAATGTTTATGCTTTTTGGACTAGACATATCGATGCCGCTATTGGACATTACAATGCTATTTTGGTTTTGATCCTTAATGGTAATTTGTTGGTCTTTGTCGCTAATAATTATGTTGTTTTTATTGGGCGTTGCTACTGTCCAAATTTTATTTTTATCATCAAATTCAATTGAAATTCCAGATTTGGAAACGATGGCTTTTATTGAATTTTTTTCATTGGGTTCTAATCCAGTAAAAGGTTTTATTTTCGAATTACTGTACAAACTTCCCAATATTACAGGAAAACGAGGATCTTCATTTAAAAAGCCAAGTATAACTTCATCACCCACTTCGGGTAAAAAAAATACTCCAGCTCCACTAGTGGAATAAAAATTGGAAAGTCTAGCCCAAATACCCGCTCCGTTAGTATCAAATACGGGAACATCTACTAGAATTCTATATTGGGAATCAGGATCGCCAAATAGTTGTTTGACTGTTCCGTTCAAAAGACCTCTAGCTCCAGGCAAAAGTCCAGATGCTGGTGGAGCCATCACATCAGGTTCTTCTGTAAACCAATTTGGAGAAAGACCAAGATTTACTGTCGAAAGCCAATTACCTTCTGATAGTTCATGAATCACGCCAGAGATGAGGTAATCTCCATTAAAACGATCTCCCAGCCCAGTAAAGGTCATATATTTACCAGGGTCAATTAAACTCGCACCTTGAAATTTGGCTTCGCCTATTATTTTAGAATATTCGCTTTTTGCTATTTGTGCCTTGGACCAATTGTTTAAATCTGTGGTTTCTAATGGTGCTGAGGTTTGCAATTGATAGGCAGAAAGACCAATGACTTCGGATAGTTTTTTTGTAGATAGATTGCCAGCTCCAGCTTCATTTGGAGTGGCTTGACCATTTAATATTGCTTGATTTTTAAAATCCCAAGAATTAGAAGTTACATTTTCAAGTTGAGTAATGGAATTCAGTTTTGCATTAAATTCCATCAGGCCATCCCCATAAGAGACTTTCAAAACAGATGATGTATTGCTGTCTGGTGCATTAACAGCAACTTTCCCGTTTATTGTGGTTACAATTAATCCATTTGCTTCGGCAAGAGCCAAAATATAGTCCCAATCGGTTACATAATATTGAACTTGTTCGGGCCATGTAGTTGTAGTGGTCGAAACTTCCGAAGTTAAGCCCGAATAACTTCCGATAATAGATGAAATAATTTCACTGTCTTTTTTATTGTTGTAGGTAATGCTTTTTCGACCCACAATCATTTTAACTGCAGGATCTCGACATTCAACTTCTAATGCTGAACCAACTAAACTGTCAATACGAATTGATTGGCTTGTAATTATTCCTTTAAAAATCAATTCATTTTTTGAATCATATCCTGCTTCAATACTAATTGTGGCACCAGGCAGAAATGTAGCTGATGAGCTGGCATCAAATGTTCCAGAATTGGCTTCGCCATCCAGAATTACTATTTTGGCAATTGGAATTCGGTTTACTTTTTTTTCAATATGTACAGACAACACAGACAGTACATCAGGTATTGCAATTCCGTTAATTTTTATAGAAAAGGTGACAATTTCTCCACCAGGTAGTATTGTTGAATTGCTCATTTTTTTAAAATAAAAAAGTTAGACATTTTTGATATTGTTAAAAGCTGGAATTAAAAGAGCTTCCTTGATTATATTATCCATTTGAAACAATTAATTGTTCGTGTGCAATTTCTATAGTGTCAACGGCTACTTCATTTCCATCTGATTTTAAATCGGTGCTGCTAATTTTAGTGGGCCACGCGTTGTTTAATGTCCATTGCATTGTTATATTTCCACTTTCATCCAACAATTTTATTACAATCGTTCTTCTTTTGATTGTATTCATTACAATTTGCTGATGCCAATCCCAAAAAGTATTGTCATTCACAAAGATGCCTCGCTTCATAGTAATATTTCCGTATTTGGTAATGCCCGGCATTTTTTCTACAGAAAATAAAGGACTATTAGTACTTCGATATTCTATTATTTGGTTTTCTACATCCATTCCAGATACTTCCTGAAAGGCTACTTTTGTAAGTTCTGTACCTAAGTCAACTTCAAATCTAAATTTTGGCATTGGCCATGTTGCGCCTTCTATGCTACCATCATCTGTTGCCATATTATTTATTTTTTAAATTAAAATTAGCTTATTAGTTAATTAACTGGGGATTGCCATTTGTTGTTGGAATGTTAAGACAATGAATTCGGCTGGATGAACAACTGCTACTTTTACGGTAATATTCATAAATCCGTTAAGAATATCCTCAGCAGTCATTGTTGATCCCAAACCACATTCTACCGAAAATGCATCGGATGGACTGGCACCTTGTAGTCCGCCTTGCTTCCAAATTGAAATCAAAAAACTTCCAATCATAGTTTTTACGGCTTCCCAAGTATTTTTGTCATTAGGCTGAAAAACATAAGCCTGAGCGGCCAATTTACAGGACTGTTCTATAAAAATCATTGTTCTTCGTACAGGGATATACCTCCAGTCTTGACTATTTCCATCCAGAGTTCTGGATCCCCAAACCAAAATGCCAAGTCCATTGAATAGTCGAATAGCATTTATGGATTTACCTGAAACGGCATCTACATTTAAGTTGGCTTGTTGGTTTTCTGAAATGCAAATAGGCAATGAAGCTGCTCCAATGATAGAGATGTTCGCCGGTGCCTGCCAAGGTCCAACTTGATTGTCAGTTGTTGTAATTACTCCTGCCATAGCTCCACTAGGAGGAAGTATATTGGCGATACTTAATACTTGTTTTATGATTTGCGAATAGATTGGACTCGCAATTATTAGCGCATTATTATTTTGGGAAACAGTGAAACCACTCTCTGGATTTTGAATATTGGCAATAATTTTGGCAACATTTGGGTTGGGAGCACTCGCTGGATTAATGATTGATCCCAATTGTTTAGTATCTCCACCAAATAAGTTCGTGTAATCAATGTCTTGAATTTGCATTGTCGTGGTTCCAATAAAAGGATAATAAGCCATGCCATAATTCAGGCCAATCGACCCCGTATTCATTCTGAAATTTGAAATGTCTTCTGTGTATAAAATTGGATCGGGATCATTGCCTCCAATGACATCAAAAACACACATTGCTGTTTGCATATTTGTAGATTGAAGGAGCATGCTTTGCATGAGTGTCGCATTGTTTTCAATGCTTAGCAAGGTAGATTCTGGACAAATGTACATTGTAGGTTCTGGTTCATTTAATAATAAAGCAAGACCAGACAATAAGTCATTGAGTTGTACATTTGGATTAACAATTGGAGTACCAGGGGCCATCGGTTTTTTGGAAGGAGGGCCGTATGAACCAACAGAAACTATGTAGGCATCACCACCGCCATTTTCATAAAAAAGCTTTACACTATTGTACAAATAATAGATAGTATTGGGATCTGGAACAATTGAATAGTAGGATTCGCCAATCAAAATAGAATCTCCTTTTGTGGGTTGGCTATTTTGTTGTACTAAGTAATATTCAGGACTGTATTGTTTAGTAGGACTCGCAGGACTCGGAGTGTCTGGTAAACAAAAAAAGGTTTGAAAGTCCGAAAAGGATGTGATCCTTACTGGAATATTTGTATATGATTTTTCTTCGTATATTGCTTGTGGTGTATAACCAATAAATGCTGGTACAGCCGTAGGAACTGCTACAGCTGAATTTGGAAAGGCATTTACTTCCTGAATATAGGTGCCTGAAGGTTCACTGTTTGATGACTTCATTGAGTTTAATTTTTAATCATTATTATTCAATAAAAACAAAAGCTAGAAAATAGTTTCTTAAAAAAAATAATACAATTTTGAAAGAGATATTTAATATTGCTTTTAATAAAAGTAATACTTTTTTTACTGTAGGAGTATAATGAACAAAAAAAATTACAAATCTATTGTTTTTTAGAAAATAAGTTTTGGACAACCCAAGCTGGTCCAATCATCAAGAATTGTATGTCTTTTAGAAACGAAGGTTTTTTGCCTTCAAGATTATGTCCATAAAATTGGCCAATCCAAGCGATAACAAAAACTCCAATCGAGAAAGCCCAAAGAGGAACGAACTGTCCGATGTAATGATTTAGGATCAAGCAAAGAAAAGAGAAGATGATAATCTTGATAGCCATAGACACAGACAATCTGATGTAAAATATAGAAACAAATAGTAAAGCTACAAATCCCCAGTTTTCAATGATAGGTTGGTTTAAATGAAAAATAGAATTCAAAAAACCACTCGGAATACTCATTAATAAACCCAATACAGAAAAGAAAATTGCAGGAACACAGATGTAATGTATAGCCTTATTTTTTGGATTTTGGTGGCTTACTGCATATTCTTCAAACCATTGGTCTAATGTTTTCATAAATGATATTTTTTTTACTAATTTATAAAATAATAATCATTAGATATAAAAGAGTTAAAGTATTTTTTCAAGCACAATAAATTCCAATGGTTCTTTGGAAATGATTGCGTCGGTATCATTGAGTAGAAATGGCTCTCTTATTCCCGTGTCCTCATAGCCATGACGTTTGTACCATTCGATTAATTCTTTCCTAATTGAGATCACGGTCATAACAATTTTGGGCAAACCCAAAGAAAAAGCATGAACTTCGGCTTCTTTTAGTAATATTTTTCCAATACCACTATTTTGCAATTCGGGTGAAACAGTCAGCATTCCCAAATAAAGTTTAGATTTTTTATTGACCAGTAAAACAGATCCGATGATTTGATTGTTTTTTGTGTATTTTAAAATAGTATTATTTTTATTTTTAATAATTTGTTCTAGTTCATCTAAAGTAATTCTTTTTCCAGATAAAAGGTTTGCTTCCGTTGTCCAGCCTTGTTTTGAGGTTTCTCCGCGATAGGCAGAATTGATTAATTTTTCTAAAGAAAGTACATCTTCTAGTGTTGCTGTTGTAATCATAAAATTAATTGAAATCTTCTATCTGTATAAAAAGGTATTGATTTTCAAAGGTAAAAAAAAACTACAACAAAATTAGCTTAGGTTGTAGTTCTTGAATAGTATTATTTAAATCCAAACTTTAAGTTAGCGCCTTACTTTGATGTGAAATTAAATTTCAATTTTGGTTCCCATAATTTTCAGAAATTCTCTTATAAAACTTGGATGTGCTGGCCATGCCGGCGAGGTAACTAGATTTCCATCAACAAAGGCTCCATCTACAGGAATGGATTGGAAGATTCCACCTGCTAATGTCACTTCTGGACCAACGGCCGGATAAGCAGTTAATTTTCGTCCTTTTACAACGCCTGCTGCTGTTAAAATTTGGATACCATGACAAATAGCTGCAACTGGTTTATTGGTTGTAAAAAAATGCTTTGTTATTTCAAGTACTTTTTCGTTCAATCTCAAATATTCGGGAGCTCTTCCTCCAGCAATGACCAATCCGTCATAATCAGATACTTTTACGTCATTAAAACTATAGTTTAATGTGAAGTTGTGTCCTGGTTTTTCGGTATAAGTTTGGTCCCCTTCAAAATCATGGATAGCTGTTTTTATGGTATCTCCCTTTTTTTTGTCGGGACAAACGGCGTGTACGGTATAGCCTACCATTTCCAACATCTGGAATGGAACCATAGTTTCATAATCTTCGGTGAAATCACCTGTCAAGAACAATACTTTTTTCATTTTTATACTATTTAAAAATTAATACAAACTTTTGTAAAACAAGAAATCAAAATAGGTTATACAGATATTGTATAAGTAGAATCTGATTTTTTGTTTTATAAAGTTAAGAAAAAAGTATTTACTGATTTGGTTTTTAGCTGTTTAAATTAGGTATACGTTTTTGATTTTTTTTCGGATGTTCTTTGTTTATAAAAAGAATCAATTATATACTGATGATCTTGTTTTGCGTGAGTGATGGTAGTGGAGCTCTTTTTTTTATCCCTCTTTTGGGATTAAAAAAAAGCGGGAACGTACAGCACGACCCGCAGTCTCGTCTTTTGGGACGAGACGAAGGGACACGCCCAATTAAAATTTATTGCCCAGGTACAGTTGTTTCTGCAGGTGTTGAAGGTGGAGTTTCATTTGTTGAAGGTGGAGAAACAATATAATTTGGAACTGCTTGTGGAGTTGCTGGTTTATTAGCAGCGACAGGAGAATTTAACGGTGCTCCTACAGGAATGTCACAACGGTGTCCAGGCTGGCCGTGAGGAGGATTCATACCCTTTGCAGTCGGTACAGTTGTTGTAGTCACAGATTGACCCGAATTTGAGACAACTTGTGACGTTGTGGAATTAGCAGCTATAGGGGAGTTCAAAGGAGCTCCTACAGGAATGTCACAACGGTGACCTGGTTGACCATGAGAAGGATTCATTCCCTTGGCAACTTTTACTGGAGCAGTTGTTTGTACAGGAGTTGTAGTATTTTGAGCAGATGCTGCTGGGTATAGACTTTGACCTTGGTTTGGTTGTGGAGTTGTTAACGTTTGATTTTGTTGCTGATTGGCAACTTGATAAAATGGAACAACTACTTTAGGTGTTTGGTTTTCAGCTTCGTTTTTGCAGGAAATCAATACAAATGCTATAATGAATAGGGGAGTTAACAGATTTTTCATGATTTGATTTATTGGTTTTTACAAATTTAGGATTTTTAGTAATACGCTTCTGAATTAGAGTTTGCTTTTTAGAACGGAATTCAAAATGAGTCCAAAAAAAAACTACAAAATAAAGGGAACTTTATTTTGTAGTTTATGATTATATCTAAAAAGACGAAAATTAGTGTTTTAATCTTCTTCAATTTCAAATTCCGCGTCTTTTTCCCAAATTTCCATTTCACAAGGCTTGCAGTTGAATTTCAGTTTGTATTCCAATTCGCCTTGTTTCAATACCAAAGGTTCTTTTAGTTTGGTTTCCATAGTGTCTTTATGGTACTTTGGGCATTTGGCCAATTCGTATTTAATACAATATTTGGTGGTCATTACTCGAGATTTCCCTGGATCCCATTGCAGTTCAAATGCTTTTTCAATTTCGGTTACGCCATGTCGCTCATAAAATTTACGCGCCAATTTATTGGAAACATTGTACATGAAATCCAATTTGGTTTCAGGATAAGGGTGAGATGTCTTTTCGATTTTACGTTCTTCTCGTTTGTAGTTTTTCAAACGAGTTTCCGATAATTGTTCGTAAACGGTTCTGCGCATTTCATTGATTTTCGAAATAGGTAAAAACCAATTATCAGAAAACTGAATCGTTATTTCATCAGCCGTATAAGGAGTAAAACCAGTTTTGGCCAATTGCGTTTTGATGTTTTCCTCGATGGATTGATTGTTTTTGGTTTGTTCTTTTGGATGAATCAAATTGACAGAACTTGTATTACCATCTTCATCGGTGGCAAGCAGTTCAAAACCAGTTTCGTTTTCGAACAATAATAAAGAAGTGCTTATTTTTCGAACTGCACTGTCCTCACGTTCCACAATTTTAATAAAAGCGGCATCATTGTTTCTGTAAATGAAAGTACCTTCTTTTAATTCTTTCAAAACGTTAGGATAGGCAAGTCCATTTTCGACTTTATTTACGTAAATACCGTCGGCTTCGTTATTTTCATTGATGTAGCACAAACCATCACCATTGTTCAATACGTGTCCGTTTTCAATTTCATAGGCATTTCCAACGGTTCGGATTAATTTACCAATGTATTGCCCTTTTGATTTTGGACTTTCCCAAGAACCAATTGTAGCGTGACGTTCATTTACAAAATAATCAGTATAACCACGGTTGAAAGTACGATTCAAAACTGAATCAAAAGTATAAGTACATTTTCCTGAAGAGGCTTTGGTATATTTATCATTTTCTTCCAAGAAAGCATCCAGTTTTTGTCTAAGGTAAGAAACGTTGTTTTTTACGTAGACAATATCTTTCAAACGACCTTCGATTTTGAATGAACAAACGCCAGCTTCCACCAAATTTGGAATCTCGTTTGAAACATCAAAATCTTTGATAGAAAGTAAGTGGGTACTTTTGATTAACGTTTCTCCATGACCGTCAATTAGATTGTAGGGCAAACGACAGTTTTGAGCACAAGAACCACGATTAGCGCTACGTTCTCCATTGGCAACACTCATATAACAGTTACCGCTGAAAGAAACACATAAAGCTCCAGTTACAAAGAATTCCAGTTCCACATCAGTTGCGTTGCTGATTTCCTTGATTTGATGCAAGTTCAATTCACGAGCCAAAACGACGCGTTTGATTCCGGCATCGGCCAAGAATTTCATTTTTTCGGCATCTCTATTGTTGGCTTGTGTGCTGGCGTGCAAAATGATAGGGGGTAAGTCCATTTCCATGATGGCCATGTCCTGAATAATCAGAGCATCGACACCAATATCATATAATTTCCAAATTAGCTGACGGCAGGTTTCTAATTCGTTATCGTAAAGAATGGTGTTCAAAACCACAAAAACGGGTACATGGTATAAATGGGCATATTGTACCAAGGCAGCAACATCTTCAATAGAGTTGGTGGCATTCGAACGGGCACCAAATTGGGGAGCTCCAACATAAACGGCATCGGCACCACTGTTAATGGCAGCGATACCGTGAATTAAATCTTTTGCGGGCGCTAATATTTCTATTTTCTTCTTCATCTGTGGATGATCAATTTATAATTTCTAAAAGCTGGTTGCTTGTGTATTTGCAAAAAGCGTGCAAAGTTCTTATAAATATTCCAAGATTTCTAACCCAAAATGATTTTTTTTGATTTGCATTGGAAAAAGTTGAGTTTCTGACTAAAGAAAGATGCAGGAAGTTCTACTGTTTTTACAAAATTAGCTGCAAGGATTTTTATGTATCCCAATTGTTACTCAATAGTAAAAAAAAATCCGCCAAAATAGACGGATTTAATTTATTTTAGAATACTATTTAATCAAAATAGGAATCATCCAATGCATAATTAAAAGTTCCATTGGTAACTTTGAAATCACCGGGTGTTTCTGATTTACTATAAGTGAATGAAAATGTACCCTTTATTCTTTTGGTGGTTAGATTAAATTCGGTAACTGTCAATGTCCCAGAGGTAATCATAGAGAAGTTGCCATCATTTAAAATTAAATGCGCTTGACATTCGGCAGTAGTTGATAGATCTTCTCTTTCATACAAAGTATATGTGCCTGGTGTCCACTTGTCATTTGGGATATGCAAGTTTATTTCTATGAGAGTGTCAAGATTGTCTGAAGTATCACCTTGGATCCATAGAAATCTTGGGTCACCTATTGCACCGCCATCATTTTGAACATTTACATCATTTCCAGTAAAAGCATATAAATAAGGTCTCATTACATTGTATTGTACGTTATCAATATTTGCTGTCATTAATGCTAGAGCATTATCTATAGTTGAATCTATTGTTGTTATTGTTCTTTCGATTCCGTAGGAAGTTCCTTTGCTGTTAGTGGCATAAGCTCTAACATAATAGGTAGTTTTTGGACTTAATCCTGTCATTGTGGAAGTAAAGTTTCCAACACTTGTATTGTCATTAGTTTTGGAATTTGCAATTGTTGGGTTTGTTGTGGTACTCCAAACGATACCACTTGCGGTTATAGGTGATCCACCATCGGATGTTATTGTGCCTCCTAATTTAGGGCTAGATGTAAGTTCATCTGTAAATGATGCTTTTGTTGTTATTATTGGAAGCCCAATGGTTTCTGCGGGAGTAACAGGATCTACAGTTGGGATTGCTTGATCAATTGGTTCGTTGTCACTAGTGCAAGAAATAAATAAAAACAATGACAATAAGATTGTCAGCAAAAGAGTAATTCTAAGTTTTTTCATATAAAAATTTTTGCGAATTTATTGAATAATTTTTGTATTCGCAATTTGTTATTGAAATAATTGTACAAAAAAAGTAACAATTATCAGGAGAAATTTAAATCTTAATAGAGCTTTTGATTCTAGATTTAAATTTTTATATAATTTGAGGTTGTTTAAGTTATCTTGTATATGATAGCTTGTAGTTTTTATTCAATCAATTTTAGTTTCCTAAACGCTTCTTTGATCGCATTCATTCGAATAGCAGGAAAACTATCCATAGTAGCATTTTTCATTTCGACATTTAAAGCGAAAAAGTAAGCCAAATTATTCGTCTCTATATAGCCCACAAACCAGCCATTATCCAAATCAGCTCGCATCCCCCAACCAGTTTTACCGCTTAAAGTATAACTTTTGGTGTTTTCTATTATCATGATGTTTCTCATAGTATTTTCGGTTCGCTTGGAAATGGGTAATTTAGAGAAATACAATCTTTCCAAAAAGTCAATTTGTTGCATCTGGGAAATTTTGGATTCTCCTTGTAACCAAAAATTGTCTATAGTAATAGTGTCAAAAAACATTCCAGGGTAATCCAATTTCTTTAAGTAGGTTTTCATTCGGTTAACGCCAATTTTTCTAGCCACTTCTTGGTAACAAGGAACACAAGAAACTTGGAATGCTTTTTTAAAAGTCAAATCCTGTTCCCATTTTTTATTATTGCGTTGTTCTCCGTTCCATTTAAAAATGACTGAATCATTCTGGATTACTCCCGTTTCTAAAGCGATAATTGAATTTGGAATTTTAAAAGTTGATGCTGGAATGATTCCCGTTTTTGCCCAAGTAAAATCATTCGAATAATAGGTGTTGTTTTTAACATCGTAAATTAAAACGGCTCCTTTTACTTTCAGGCTTTCTAGAATAGTTGCAAATTCAGGTTTTAAGACCTCGTTCTTTTTCAGTTGCCCATGTGAACTTATACTTACTAATAAAAGCAGGTGTGAAATGATTAATATTTTTCTCATTTTAATGGTGTTTAGTATTAACGTTTTTAGTTGAGTCGTGAAAATTTATAATCTCTTGCCTTACTATTTTTAAAATTTGAGTATGATAAAAAAAAGTATTTCTCAAGTCATTTGGGGCATAGGCAGTATTTTCTAACACAACTAAAGTTGTTTTGGTTTCTGGAAAATAAAAATTCATTGAAACAAATCCTGGTGCAAAACCTGTTTGTCCCAATTGTAAAATTTCATCTTTTGTGTCTACTGTAATTCCATAACCATAATCGGTTTTTCCAGATAATGGATGTTGTCGTATAGCTCCTTGCTGTTTTGTGGTCATCATCTTGTATGTGTCAGCTTTCAACAGCTTTCCTCCTTGCAAATTTTGATTCCATAAAATCAAATCGGGTTGGGTGGAAACAAAAGAACCGGCTGCAGGAGCATTCCTGAAACTATTTTTTTCGAGTTCTATTTTTCCGTTTTCTTGTTCGGAATATCCTTTAACCAAATTTTTATATTCTTTTGTGTCTGGATGAAAAGTGTTTTTCATTCCGCATTTTTGAAACAGTTCTTTTGATTGTTCAGCAAATGATTTTCCCGAAGTCCGTTCCGTAATCTTTGATAATAAATCATAACCTGTGTTTGAATAAGAATAATTAAACGCTGTTCCAGCTTTGAAAGCAGTTGGTTTGTCAAGTTCCGTAATTCCGTGCGTATGGGTTAATAAATGATGAACCGTAACAGTGTCGGCCCAATTTTGAGAAAGTTCAGGTAAGTATTTACGAATGGGTTCATTCAGTTTGAGATGTCCTTTTTCATATTCTTGTAACACTAAAACTGCTGTAATTTGCTTGCTAATGGAGCCAATAACAAATTGGCTGTTGGGCTGTAATGGTGCTTTCTTTTCTAAATCAGAATAACCCATAATTTTTGAATAACTGGTCTTTCCATTTTTTGAAATGATAATGATTCCGTTAAAAGGTTTTGTTGTTTTACTCGAAATTAAAGAGTCGATTTTGACACTATAATTATTTTTATTTTGGCCAAAAGAATGGAAACTATAAAGCAAAATAATTCCTAAAGAGGTCCGTTTGAAAATTTTCTTCATTATTGATTTGACTTACTTGATATTTGTTATTAGAAATGATGTTATAATTTGTAAATTTTATCTAGGCAGGGACTAGATGTGTTATAGTTAAATTAGATGTATTTTCTTATGCTTGAAATTTAGGATGAAAGATAATATTTTGTTTTTAAACCGTCAACTTTGATTGCCTATGTTTATTGCAGAAGTTTTAATAGCAAATCTTCTATATACTACGTTGTTTGAATGTTAGTTTTTTTTAAGTATAAATTCATCCCAGAGGAGTAATTTTAGAATCGCATTTTCCAAAAATGCAATAAATATCATGAATTGGTTGTTATATAAATAGAGTGGGGTTGTACTTGTCCGACGGTTTTGTATAGATTCTAATTAATTAAGAACTGTAACACTTATAATCACTAATAAATAAATATCACTTATGAAAAGGATTTTGTTTTTTGTTGTTATCATTGGTATGTCCTTAAATGGATATGCCCAAGAGGAATTTAATTCTAAATTCAAAGGAGTTCCGCCCAAAGAATCCAAAAAAGAAAAAATGATTCCTCCAAAAGAAATTTCATCAAAAGTTACACCACCCGATGTCGTGAAAAAGCCAGATTCCTTGCAAATTAAACCAGCAGAACTTTTTAAGGATACCAACTTGTATAAAAAAGAGGCAAATACTGAGGGTGTTTACTATAAAAAAAATCAATATTTAGGCAGTTTCAAAACAACGTCTATGACCTCCAAAATTCGTTACCGTGATGCTGCATTTCTTGATGGCGACAAAGTAAAGGTGTATTTGAATAATAAAGTTATTGAACCCGAGGTTGTTTTGGAAGGAGATTTTAAAGGATTTGAAATAAAACTGGTGAAAGGAATTAACAGAATTGATTTTGAAGCTTTGAATGAAGGTTTCGCTTCACCGAATACTGCAGAATTCGATGTTTATGACGACAAGGGAGTTGTTACAGCAAATCAGTGGAATGTAGGTACGGGGTATAAAGCAACAATAATAATTATAAAAGAATAAAAGCTATAGAAACCGAGAAGATTTTTATAGCTTTTATATCTTGTAAGTGTATTTGTTAAAAGGAAAGCATGTTATTTTCGCTCTTCTAAGATGGTCTTATAAGTTTGGGTTTTCATATCAATAAAATAGTCTAAATAGGATATTTGATATACCACAAAATCAGATGCATATTTTTTCTTGTCAAGGGTTGCAAACAAATTCAGTCGTATTTGGTCAATTTGTTTATTGAATTTGCCTTCGTCCAATTGCATTAGAGATTCGTAATCAAAATTCTCTTCATTTTTGGCAAAAGTTTTGACAAACTCGTTCTCGACTGCGCCTTTTCCTGTAAAAGCCAAGGTTTTTCCAGGTTCTTTGCCATCAACAGTGATCTTTAAGTCGTAACCATTATTTAGATATATACCATTTGGAAAAACACTTGAACAATTGCTTACATAATATTTATCCGCTCTTACGTTCAAAGTATCTTTCAGTACTCCATCCTTATCTACTTTTATGACTTTTTTGAAATTTGGATTCTTATATGAGATGATCACTAAAGAATCGACTTGAAGGTTAGAGATTTTTACTTTAAGAGCTGCATAGTTCTTGGTTTGGCTATTTGCATTTAAGGCAAAAAGGATTACAGCTACAATTGGAAACAGTTTTTTCATTTAAAATATTTGTTATGTTAATGTATTGCAAAAATATTTTAATTCCCTATTTGCAATGTTACCCTAACAATAAGTTAATCTTAATTAGCGAGACTTCGCCTTTACATAGATTTGTATTGAAAATGAAAATTATTTTTGCGATAAAATATCCAATAATTTTTCTAAATTATCAATACTCATTTTATACCCTTCTACAAACCCCATTTCAATCATCTTTTCCATACGTTCAAGAGATTCATTTGTAATAATCAAACTCAATTTTGTTATGCCATTTTGTTCACTGAAACTAAAATCCCAATCAGAACCCAATAATTCAGGATTTTCATCTTTATCTGCAAAGCTATTGTGCATTTTAAAATTGGTTTTCGGGCTGATGGAAGTATATCTCTGAATTGCCCAACGTTCAATTCCTTCGGGGCTTACCATGGCATAAAATCTTCGTCCGCCAACTTTGAAATCCATATATTTCGTTTTGGATATCCAGGGTTTTGGTGCAACCCATTGATCCAATAGTTCGGGTTTCGTAAACGCATCCCATACCAGTGGAAGTTCGGCCTCAAATTCTCTGTTTATAAATACCGTTTTTGCTGTTTTGTCAACGGTAAAATCAAATAGCAAATTGTTTTTCATTTTTTATTTTTTTTAATGGTGGATAATACAATATCGAGTTGGTTAAAATTAATTTCCCAGATTTCTCTGAATTGGTTTAACCATTTGTCAATCTCTTTCATTTTTTCAATTTCAAGGGAATAATAAATTTCTCTACCCTGATGCTCTTGTTTTATTAACTCGCATTCCGTGAGTATTCGTAAATGTTTTGACACCGCTTGACGAGTCATGTTAAAGTTGTCTGCAATGGCATTAGGTGTCATAGCTTGTATTGCAATTAATGTAATAATGGCCCTGCGTGTTGGGTCGGCAATGGCTTGAAAAATGTCTCTTCTCATTTTTATTGATTTTATAATATGAAACCTTTTGGTTGCAAATATATGTGCAACTATTCGGTTTCGCAAATCTTTTTTGATTTTTTTTAAATATTTGGATTATAGGTATTTGACGTAGTAATAGTTAGCAGCTAGTTCACTTCTTGCAATTTATTTAAAACTTTCATAGTTTACACGAAAATTTTCCGTTCCAAAGTAAAGCAGCTGGCAACTGAATTTTACTGTCAAATTTCAATTTATCTAGATTTTTACATTCTTTAATTATCAAAATATCAAGTTTATGAGCCAATGCAGATTCTACTTTTTTTAGAAAATCCAAATTACAATTCCAGGTTATGATTTTCATTGCAATTTGTTTTCTATAAAATAGAATTAATATAAATAAGGATTTTGAATCCTAAAAAAAAACACATCAATGCGAAACCCTAAAAATATTTTTTGCAATCTTTGGCCTCTAAAAATTAAATAATATTATGAATAAGACAAAATTAATAATCAATCGCAACGGATCAATAAAAATTGAAGGAGATTTCGAAATAATGGATCAAGATGGTAACATTTACGGACTGCAGGGAAGAGGAGCATTGGGACTTTGCCGTTGCGGATTATCTGCCAACAAACCTTTTTGCGATGGTTCCCATCGTAATGGTTTTGAACATGATTCAAAAGCATTTGACTTGCCACCTATGAAAACCAAATAAGGAGTACGTTTTCTTTCATAATTTAAAATAAGCTGCATTTTTTTAATGCAGCTTATTTTGTTTAATCCTCTACTGCAATAGGTTGAGTGACTATAAACTTAGGGTAGATATAAGTTGGGTCGTGATGAATAAGTACAGAAAATTTCAGAATTATGAATTTGCATTTTAAGTTTTGGTATTTTAGTTTCAGAATTTCGTACTTTTAATAGAAATTACAAGCTCATGAATACTCCAATTGCCATTGACCGAAATGAAATCCTGAAACGGTACAAACCCATTGATAAATATACGCACAAAGGCATACAGGGACATGCTTTGCTAATTGGCGGGAGCTATGGTAAGATTGGTGCGATGTGCCTGTCCAGTAAAGCAGCGCTGAAGACGGGTTGCGGGCTAGTGACGACTTTTGTGCCGCTTTGTGGCTACGAAATTGTACAAACCTCCATTCTCGAAGTGATGGTGGTAACGGATGAACACGAAAGATACCTTTCAGATATTAGTTTTGAATTGGAGGCTGATGCTATTGGAATTGGTCCGGGAATGGGACAGAAAATGGCAACTCAAAAGGCTTTTCATGATTTTTTGTCAAACACGAGCACTCCGTTGGTTATCGATGCCGATGCGCTGAATATTTTGTCCCATAATCCGTCTTGGGTGGCGCTAGTACCTCCCAGAACAGTTTTGACACCGCATCCCAAAGAACTTGAACGTTTGATTGGAAAATGGTATACAAAAGAAGAAATGTTTGGTAAAACGGTTGTTTTTTCGCTAGTGAATCATGTGGTAATTGTGATGAAAGGAGCACCAACATATATTATTGATGGCGAGACAATTTATGAAAATACTACAGGAAACGCTGCCCTAGCTACCGCCGGAAGTGGAGATGTTCTGACGGGAATGATTACGAGCCTTTTGGCACAATCCTACAAAGCCGTGGATTCGGCACTAATTGGTGTTTATTTACATGGTTTAACCGCCGATATCGCTTTGCCCGAAACGGGTTATCA
The DNA here is from genome assembly GCF_019351435.1 of Flavobacterium taihuense. Taxonomy (GTDB): domain Bacteria; phylum Bacteroidota; class Bacteroidia; order Flavobacteriales; family Flavobacteriaceae; genus Flavobacterium; species Flavobacterium taihuense. The sequence continues at coordinate 11,931 of NZ_JAHWYN010000008.1, read as the reverse complement.
ATCTTTTATCGCTTCGGATATTATTGCAAATATTGGGAAAGCGTATTTGAGTTTGGAGGATTAAGGTTGCTTAAAAGTTCAAATTTTTTAAAAGTGTAACGTTTTGAATAGTCTACTTAAATCTTAGCATCTTAGTTTCTTAGCGTCTTAGCCTCTTAAAAGAGAATAGTTATTTGTACGTTTGTAGTTCGTAAAATCATACTATGAAAAAACCACTTGAATTAAGAACCGTAAATGTTACGCGCTATATTTCGCCACTGCGGGAAGGTGGTTCGTTGCCTGCTCTTGCCGAAGCGGATGATGATTTTAAATATGTTTTGAAATTCAGGGGTGCGGGTCACGGCGTAAAAGCCTTGATTGCCGAACTGATTGGCGGAGAAATTGCAAGAGTATTAAATCTGAAAATGCCCGAATTGGTATTTGCTAATCTCGACGAAGCTTTTGGCCGTACCGAAGGCGATGAGGAAATTCAAGATTTATTGCAAGGCAGCCAAGGGCTCAATTTGGCATTGCATTTTTTGTCGGGAGCTATTACTTTTGACCCCGTAGTAACGAAATTGTCTCCTGAATTGTCGTCACAAATTGTCTGGCTCGATGCCTTTATTACGAATGTCGATCGCACGTTCCGGAATACCAATATGCTCATTTGGCACAAAGAATTATGGCTCATCGACCACGGGGCATCTTTGTATTTTCACCATTCATGGAATACATGGGAAACACATGCCAAAAGTCCTTTTGCCTTAATAAAAGATCATGTGTTATTGCCACAAGCCAGCAAATTGGCGACAACTGATGTTGCTTTTAGGAAGTTACTCACCAAAGATATATTGCAAGATATTGTCAATTACATACCCGAAGATTGGCTCGATTGGGAAGATACCGAGCTAACTCCTGACGAAATTAGAGCCATTTACTTCCAGTTTTTATGGACAAGGTTGAACCATTCAGAAATTTTTATAAATGAAGCCCAAAATGCAAGAGAAAAACTTATATGAATATGCCGTTATTCGCGTTGTGCCAAGGGTGGAACGAGAGGAATTCCTGAATGTAGGCGTTATTCTGTTTTGCAAAAGCGCCAAATTCATAAAAATGCTCTATTCTGTTAATGAGGCAAAATTGCTTATGTTTTCTGAAGATTTTGATTTGGAACAACTCGAATTAAATTTATCCTCATTTCAAAAAATCGCTCACGGGGGCAAAGACGGCGGCCCTATTGGCGCGTTTGATATTCCGTCTCGTTTTCGTTGGCTAACCGCTATCCGTAGCTCAGCAATACAAACTTCCAGACCACATTCAGGTTTTTGCACGGATTTGGATAAAACCATTCAACGACTGTTTGAAGAATTGGTTTTGTAACTCCTCCTATTTTTATAATTTGGGCGTAACCCCAAAGCAGAAAATTTCGTTTTTGATTCCTCTTTCTACTGGTTTTGTGGTCGGGCTTTTGGCTTTATTCCCGATATAAAAAACTACGGCTAAAAAGCCTTGTTTTTCTAAATCGGGAGATATCGCCGCAAATGAAATTCACTGAACTCCAATGAAAATAAATACAATGTGAGGTAATCCCTTACGCGAGCTTTACGCTGATGAAGAAATTTAGCGGTGAAACATTGATATTTCCTCTGATAAAAAATCGAAAGAATTTAATATTGGTTTTGGTCTAAATAGTAAAACGCTATTTTTCTATGAAAATCTTAAAATCTTCATCATATTTGGTTGGGATTACTTCGGTAATGTCATAATCAGCGATTTCATTTTGATAAAAAGGATCTTGCTTAATAATTTCCTGAAGCGTATCTCTGTCCACATTACGAACTAATATTACGCCACCTGTTCTTGGATTTTTCCTTCCTGAAAAAATGAATTTCTTTTCTGAATAGTATTTGTCTAAAAATAGAATATGTGATTCGATAAATTTATCTACCTCACTGAGGTCTTTTTTATATGATAATGAAATGATAAACATTGGTGCGTTTTTTAATTGTGTTTTTTTATTGCTTTTTCAAAGCTTTAATAACCTTATTGTTGGGTTTATCAGTTCTTTAATTTTGTGATGAAATAAGGCCTTAATTTGCTGTGGGAATTCAACCTGTTAATGTTGTTTGCAAAATCAGGCAGGGAATAGACGTGAGTATTTTGGCTATCAAAAAGAAAGAAACAAACGGGAAAAATATGCAATTAATAGTACAGCATTTTTTATTTGCACGAAAATTAGTTGTTTGTCTTGTTTCTTGGCTTACTGTGCTGTTGGGAATTTTGAAATATCCATATAGAAAATTTCCCAAGTGTGTCCATCAAAATCTTCGATAGTCCGCTGTTGCATAAAACCATAATCTTTCATTTCGCTTGGCTCAATTCCGCCAGCCTTTAGTCCATTTTCCATAATACTGTTAACTTCATCAACACTGTCAGTCGATAATGAAAAAAGTCCCGCTACGCTTGATTTGGTGTCTGCAATGGGTTTGGTTGCAAAGTTTGAAAATTTTTCGTGTGTCAACAGCATCACAAAAATGTTTTCACTCCAAACCATACACTTTCCGCTGTCGTCCGAAAATTGAGGATTGTTTGTAAAGCCTAATGCAGTATAAAAGGCCATAGATTTTTGCAAATCGGTTACTGCTAAATTGATAAAAATTTGTTTTGCCATTTTTTTAATTTTTAGATTACTAAGTTAAGCATCCGGGATATTCGGTTCTACCAAACGTTTTAATTTGTCTAATGATTCCTGCCAGCCTAAATAACACATTTCTGTCGGTATGACATCAGGTATCCCTTCCTGTGTAGCAAAAAGTTCTGTACCGCAAAGTACTTTTCGCAGTTCGATTGTGGTAATCATTTGTCCCGGTAAATTTGGGTCGTCAAACACGTCTGTGTATTTTAATCGCTCATTGGGTATAATTTCTAAATATTCGCCACCAAATGAATGACTGCTACCCGTAGTAAAATTAGTAAACGACATTTTGTATTTTCCGCCAATTTGGAAATCCATACTATGAACTTTGCAGACAAAACCATAAGGAGGTATCCAAGACGCCATTGCATCAGCATCTGTGAATGCTCTGTAAACTTTCTCAGGAGGTGATGTAAAAACTCTGTGAAGTGTAACTTTATTTGCCATGATGTTCTTTTTTAGAGAGTTAAATTTAATGTTTTTTGGATTAAATTTTTTTGTTTGAGTAAAAATTTTGCTTGACGGTGAGTTTTGTTATTTTTTAATTGTAAATGAATATTTTATCAAGTAGTTCAGTTTTTATGATTTTGACTTTTTGTTCACTAAAAAGACTACGATTTCCAATTGTTTTAGTAAACCCAAACCAATCTGTGAATCTTTCAAACGTTCTCAAATAATAGCAATTATTAAATTGTTCTTCGGGTGTTGAATAATCCTCATCAAATAGAGTTATAAATTTCTCGAAAACTTTTAGGTATTTCAAAGCGTAAAAATTTTCAGGATTTTCATTTTTGCCAAACTTTTTTAATAAGAAGATAGAAAATAAATAGCCATATTGTCCAACAGGTTCATTAGGATATCCGTCACTGTAGCCCCAATTATATTTTTCGGTAAATATTAAAAAAATAACTTTAAAAAGCTCAACACGATTTTCGCTTTTTAGACATCGTTCCCCATTTTTAGTTAGTAAAAGCTTACCATTACTTTTTTTGACAAGATTTGTTGATGTGCAAACTATACGGGCCGTTTTTATTGCAATACAATCATCTTCTCTCCAAAGTTTGTTTATTCCAGATTCAATAAGTTGTTCAATAATAAATTTGTATTCATACAATTCTGTCAATATTTTTTTGGGAAGAGCGCCAAGTGGAGTGAGTTTTATAAAGCCATCACGTTCAATGATTTTTAAAAGCTCTTCTGAAATTTTAAAAAAAGGAATTTCATTTAGCGTATCATTATTGATGGTTGAGTTAAATTTAATACAAGAATTTTCACCCAAAGGATTGTGGATTAGTTCGTGAGTTTGGGTAGGAGTAAGTCCCGATAATTTTTCCAAAGGAGAATTGTTATACCTTAAAATTTCCTTTTCAATTTCCGAATTATCCATATTTTAAATGATTTTTTATTATTCTTCCTAACGTCCGTTTGCTACTAGCGGTGTGCGGTTTAATTAAGTCTTATCTTCGGATTTGCCATAATTTGCCAAACACAAAACGATTTTTTATTAAGTCAACTGTCCAAATCCGTTATACTTGTTGGCGGTAGTATTTTTAATTTAGTATTTGTTTTACTTTATTTTCAGATATTTTCTGAAGTTCACTTTTGCTGTTAAAACTCCAAATGACTAAAAAATCACCTTTTGCAAAGATTTGTTCAGGATGTTCTGTTGTTGGTTTTTTTGCTTGTCCCCATAATAATCCAGTTAAAAAACCTTCTCCTTTAAAATCCTCTTCAAACTCAAAATACATTATACTTCCGCTATCGTTTTTGCATTCAAAATTTTGAATAGATTTATTTTTTATTTTTCCAAGAAATATACTGTACATATCGGTCTGTTTATAAAACATACACGCTTGAATTGAAATGCAATTTAGAGTTTCTGAAATAGAATACTCTTTAGGCATTTCAGCGTTGTCAATTTTCAGTTTGTCAATAGTTTGACTAAACAAAGTTGTATGTGAAATTAGGATAATGAATAGAATGCAAATAGTAACTTTCATAAAGTTTTTTTGTCTTGAATTTAAGTTTAGTGAGTCATATTACACCAAAAGGTGTATAGACGAAAGTTTATTTCGCTTATTCAAATATATGTATTTTTTCTTACCATATTTTTAAATTTCATATTGAATGACAGATCTTTTAAAATCCTGATGCTGTCGTAGCCCTGATGGTCGAATTGCTCTCGCAATTACCTGTGTGCCTGAGGTTCAGGCACACAGATATAGCGGACAGCAGGATTAGCTCAAAAAAAAAACGGCTGAAATAAATCTCAGCCGTTTTGTGTGTGGTGGTATAAATTAGCTATCCTAAGAAAGCTTTTAATTCTTCGTATGTCTTGATTTTGGTACTTACTTTCTCTTTGTTCATCACGCTTTCTATTTGTGTTGGCAGGGGTAAAGTAACGCCCAAAGTAGGCTCCACTACGTCCAGGAACTTGATCGGATGTGCCGTTTCCAAAAAAACACCAATCGCGTTGGGAATATTTTGCAATTCTTTTTTCAACCCCAAATAGCCAACTGCTCCGTGCGGTTCGGCGATATAGCCTCTTTCGTTATGAATGGCTTTCATCGCTACCAAAGTTTCAGCATCGGTAAAAGTATAGGAAGTGAAATCTTTTTTGAATTGCTCCAAATCATTTTGATACATCTCCTGAATGCGAACAAAGTTACTTGGATTCCCAACATCCATAGCATTCGAAATCGTAGCGATAGATGGTTTTGGATCGTAAATTCCGTTGGCAAGGAATCTAGGTACGGTATCATTTACATTGGTAGAAGCCACAAAATGTTCGATAGGTAATCCTAATTTCTTAGCAATAATACCCGCACAAATATTTCCGAAGTTTCCGCTTGGACAAGAGAATACTAATGGTTTGTTTTGTGCTTTCAATGCTTTGTATGCAAAGAAAAAGTAAAACATTTGAGGTAACCAACGCGCAATATTAATTGAATTGGCAGAAGTCAGGTGTATGTGCTCTAAATCTTTATCGAGAAACGCTTTTTTGACCATGTCCTGGCAGTCGTCAAAAACACCATCAACTTCAAGGGCTTTTATATTTTGTCCCAAAGTAGTCAGTTGTTTTTCCTGAATGTCGCTCACTTTCCCCGAAGGATAAAGAATAACCACATCGACTCCGTTCACGCCAAGAAAACCGCTGGCAACTGCTCCTCCCGTATCTCCGGAAGTCGCTACAAGAACGGTATTTTTACTGTTTTTGCTGTCTCTGTTAAAATACGCCAGACAGCGGGACATAAATCTTGCGCCCACGTCTTTGAATGCCATAGTCGGGCCGTGAAATAATTCAAGGGAATAGATTCCGTTTTCAACTTCCACCAATGGGAAATCAAAACATAAAGTTTCGGCTATGATTTGTTTTAAAGTTTCGGCAGGAATTTCGTCTCCTACAAATTGTTTGATTGCTTCAAAAGCAATTTCTTCGTGTGATAAATTTTCAATATTCTCAAAAAAACTTGGTGCTAATGGCGTTAAGGTTTCCGGGAAATACAATCCTTTGTCGGTTGCTAATCCTTGTATTACTGCTTCTTGAAAAGAAACGTTTGGTGCATTATGGTTTAAGCTGTAATATTTCATTGTGATACTAATTTTAGAATCCCTACCTCAACCCTCCCCAAAGGAGAGGGAGTCGAAACGTGATTCAGGATGTTTTTATTAAAATTTAGAATTTTATATTTTTATTTCCCCTTCGGGGGTTAGGGGGATTAAATTATCTTCATTCCTTCGTCGTTCACTTTGGAAACGTGAATTTCATAAGGTAAATTCATTTCTTCGTAAACGGCGCTCATGGCTTTGGCAATTTTGTCGGCATTTTCTTTTCCTTTACTTAAAGCAAAAATTGAAGGGCCAGAACCAGAGATTCCAGAACCCAAAGCTCCGTTATCATAAGCGGTTTGTTTGATTAAATCAAAGCCAGGAATCAGCATAGAGCGAACAGGTTCAATAATTTCATCGTGCAACGACCGTCCTATTAATTCATAATCTTGAGTGTACAATCCTGCGACTAATCCACCCACATTTCCCCATTGGGTAATAGCGCTTTTTAAGGAGACCGTTTGTTTCAATACCGAACGAGCATCTGATGTTTTCAATTCAATCTGCGGATGAACTACAGTTGCATATAATTCAGAAGGGCTTTGAATTTTAATAATATCCAGAGGATTCGAGCATCTTACCAAAGTGAAACCTCCCAAAAGGGCAGGGGCAACGTTATCCGCATGGGCATTACCACTGGCTAACTTTTCACCTTGCATGGCAAATTTTACTAATTCTTTTCTGGTGAAAGGGCGTCCCAATAATTCGTTGATTCCAAAAACAGCACCCGCTGAACTGGCAGCACTGCTTCCGATTCCGCTTCCTGCTTTGATATGTTTGTAGATTTCAATCTCAAAACCAAATTCGGTTTCCACTTCCTCCAACATCGCCAAAGCGGCAACTCCGGCAACATTATTTTCGGTTTCCATTGGTAAATCCGCTCCTACGATTTTAGTAATGCGAACTCCTTTCACATCCGATTTACGAACAATCATTTCATCGCCAGCAGTAGCTAAACAAAGTCCGAGTACATCAAAACCACATGAAAGATTCGCGATGGTAGCGGGGCAAAATATTTTTATTTCAGTCATAAATATTGTTGTTGGTCGATGGTTGTTTGTTGTCGGTTTCTGTTTCTGTTTATCAACCATTAACCAACAACCATCAACTATAAATTATATATTTCCTATTCGAATCACATCGGCAAAAATTCCCGAAGCTGTAACCGCTGCTCCTGCACCAGCACCTTTTATCAATAACGGTTGATCAACGTAACGATCTGTATAGAATAAAACGATATTGTCTTTTCCTTCCAAATTGTAAAATGGATGGTCTTTTGGGATGAATTGTAAACCTACACTTGCTTTTCCATCTTCGAATTGAGCAACAAATTTTAATCGGCTATCTTTTTGTTTGGCTTCAGCCAAAATAGATTCAAAGTGTTTTGCATGATCTTTTAATGAAGTGAAAAAAGCATCATTATTGGTAGTTTCCATACATGCATTTGGAAGAAAAGATTTGTTTTCAATATCTTCAATTTCCATTTGATAACCGCTTTCACGTATCAAAATAAGGATCTTTCTGGCAACGTCAATTCCGCTCAAATCAATTTTTGGGTCTGGCTCTGTAAAACCTTGAACTCCAGCTTCTTTTACTACGTCATGAAAAGTATTATTTTCATCAAAATTATTAAAAATAAAGTTTAAACTACCTGACAAAACGGCTTGAATTTTGTGCACTTTATCGCCAGAAGCAATTAGATTTTTTACCGTATCTATGATTGGTAATCCAGCTCCAACATTCGTTTCAAAAAGGAAAGGAGCATTGAATTTACGGGATAAACTTTTTAGGTTTTTGTAATTATCATAGGCAGATGAACAAGCAATTTTGTTACAAGTTACTACAGCCACGTTTTGTTTTAAATACTGATCGTATGTTTTTGACACTTCTTCATTGGCAGTGATATCCACAAAAATACTGTTACGTAAATTGAGTGCTTTTACATTTGCAATAAATTGTTCTCTGTTGGCTGTTTCTCCTTTTTCAAGAAGTGATTGCCATTCTTTCAACGGCATTCCGTCTTCATCAAAATACATTTTTCTAGAATTGGAAACAGCAATAACTCTTACGTTTATTTTTAAATTTTCTTTTAAGAATTTTTTCTGCTTATGGATTTGTTCGATGAATTTCTCACCCACATTTCCAACACCCATTACAAACAAGTTTAATTGCTTAGTGTTTTCTTCGAAGAAGTTTTCGTGTAAAGTATTTAGCGCTTTTTTTACGTCTCTTTCATTAATAACCACAGAAATATTTCTTTCGGAAGCACCTTGGGCAATTGCACGAATGTTGACATTATTTTTTCCTAAAGTGCTAAACATTCTTCCACTTAAACCTTGGTGATTTTTCATGTTTTCACCTACCAAAGCGATAATGCAAAGATTTTTCTCTACAATACAAGGGTCAATTTTGTTTTGTGCAATTTCTACTTGAAAGGCTTTGTTGATGGCATTTTCGGCAGTATCAGCATCCGAATTTAAAATACCAATACATATAGAATGTTCCGATGATGCTTGAGTGATAAAAATAACGTTGATATTTTCATTCGATAAAACTTCAAATAATCGTTTAGAAGAACCGGCAACTCCAATCATTCCGGAACCTTCCAGAGTAATCAAAGTAATGTTGTCGATATGGGTAATTCCTTTTACAGGATTAGTATGCGGTATGAAATTATTGGAAATCAAAGTTCCTTCGGCTTGTGGTTCGAAAGTATTCTTGATATAAATCGGAATGCTTTTTCTTAAAACAGGCTGAATAGTTGGTGGATATAATACTTTGGCTCCAAAATGAGACAATTCCATTGCTTCTTGATAAGATATTGTTGCTATGGGTTGTGCTTGTTTTACAATTTTAGGATTCGCAGTAAACATTCCGTTTACATCAGTCCAAATTTCCAAGTCACTTGCATTCAAAGCTCCTGCAATAATGGCTGCTGTATAATCCGATCCGCCACGACCTAGAGTAGTGTTGATTCCATCTTCTGAAGTGGCAATGAAGCCAGGCATTACGACTACTTGATTATCATTCGAAGCAAAAAAATGAACAACCAGTTGATTAGAAAGTTCAAAGTTTACTGCTGCTTTTCCAAATTGATTATTGGTTTTAATCAATTCTCGACTGTCTTTATAACTGCTGTTTTTTAGCTTTTGTTTTAAAGCTTCAGCAATGATGTAAGATGATAATAATTCTCCAAAACTTAGAATGGTATCTAATGTTCTTGGGGATAATTCTCCTAATAAAAAGCAACCATCAAGCAATGTTTCTAAGTGATTGACGATTCTTTTGATATGACTTAACAGGCCACTTTGTTCACTAACAGGAATCAGTTGTTTAAGTGCCTCTAAATGTTTTTTCTCGATTTCGGTTACAATATCTTTGAAACTCTCATCATTAGCTGCTGCTTTTGATGCAGCCAATTGCAACAAATCGGTTACTTTACTAAGGGCGGATACAACAACAACTAGTTTTTCGTCTTGTGCTTTATTTAGGACTATATCTAAAACTAGTTTTATGTTTTCTGCATTGGCCACCGAAGTTCCGCCAAATTTTAATACTTTCATATGTAGATATTATTTTGTATTTGTTTTAATGTAATTTGGTATCGCTATTTTATATGATCATCAGTATTTGAAATCTTAACGATATTTATATTGTATTTTGTTGTTTTTAAAGTGCAAAAGGCTTCTATACACCCATGACTATCTTTCTTTAAGAAAAAAGTACAGCAGCTGGATTATATGTAAAATGTATACCCCTAAGGGGTAGTAGTTGTAGTAGATGTAGTTGTAACAGCAAGTGCAACCCAGATTTGAGTTGTTATCGAAGGATGATATGTGCTGCTAAAATTTTTCATTTTTGATTTTCCAAAAGTACTATTTTTTATAAAAGAACAAAGCCTTTAGGATCGTTTTTGCGAATAGTTTAATATTTCATTTTATTATGGATTTAAATTTAATATTGAATAATTTATTTCAGTTTTTGTTGAGATTATCTTTGTTTACTCTCTTTTTTAAAGTCAAATTTAGTAATGGTTTTGTTTTAAATAGAATTGCAATTAGATGTGAAATAGGCTTGCAAATCATTTAATAATGATTAGGATGCTCAATTAATGGGAATTGTTGACTCATCATTTTTTTTGCTTTAAAGCTTTATCGGAATTACATTTTTTAATTATTGTGTTATTACTTTTTATTATTTATAAAAAAAAATGAATTTTAATTTGCTAATTGTATATGCTTTACATTGTTATTGTAAAAAAATTACTATTTTCACATCCTAAAAAAATATGAAAGAAAATTATGAAAAAAATAATTCTACTAGTATGTGTTTCTTTTTTTATGCTTGAATCTTGCAGTAGTAATGAAGATACACCAATTGTTGTACCGTCGGCAACTACTGCTGAAGCAGTTTTGGATGGAAATTCAATAAAAATTACATGGCAAGCGGTAACAGGGGCAGGAATTACTTATAATATTTACAGAAATGATGACACTGTAAAAATTAATTCAACTCCACTTACGGAAGCAAAATTCACAGATGTTTTAACTACTACAGGAGCTTTTACATATACTGTTACAGTAAATTTGTCAGGTCAAGAAAGTCCAAAAGGTATTGCTTCTGAAAAAGTAGTATTGGAAGTTCCTAAAACAAGAACTTTTGAAGTTTATAAATACGATGCTAGTAATGTAATGACTACTGAATACAAAAGCTTTTCTACTTTTACTTATGATCCAATAATTATAAATAAATTAATTAGTGTTTCAGGTAACTATTTGATTGCTGGAGGTGCTGCGTCAACAGAGTCAAATAAAGATATATATACTTATACAGGAAATTTAATAATGAAATTGGAGTCATTTAATAATGCAGGTGTTGTTCAGAGTTCGACAGTATATTTATATAATGATAAAAACAAAATGATTTCACTTGAGAATACTCAGAATAATAACAATATTTATAAGATAGTATTTGATTATAATGTTGATGGTACCGTATTAGGTACTCATTATAGCGGTATATCTGGAGCATTGGAACCAAGAGGCAACTCTTCTGTTTATACCGTTTTGAATGGGAACTTGATAAAAGAGGAATCTTTTGTTGTAAATGTAGGTAATCCTATTCAAAAGAGTACTATTGAATATAGTTTTGATACTAAAAAGAACCCGTTTGCTAATGTTTTAGGATTTTCTAATTATACATTATGGTGGGCAAACCAAAATAATGAAATTAGTTCTATAAGTAATAACAATACATCTTCGACAATATATTCATCAAGAAACGAGATTACTTATAATTTAAATGGAAGTGTATTGATAAATAAATTTTACAGAAAAAATGGAACGAACCCAGAAGAACTTTATAGTATTAACACTTATACTTATTAATAAAAATACTTTTTTTGATTATAAAACTTATTTCAGTTTGGAATACACATTGAACAAAAGCAACTCAAATCGAGCTACCGTCTGGACACATCTCTAAAAAGCATCCAGCCTTGCATAATTGCGGCGAATTTTTGAGACACTGTCCCATAAAGTGTGTAAGTTGAAAAGTCAAGGCTTCGGTTTTATAATCGGAGCCTTTTATCAAATATAAGGGTAAATTGGTTTAAAACAATTCCCCAATTTTGAATAGGCATCGTCCAT
>NZ_JAHWYN010000073.1 GCF_019351435.1 Flavobacterium taihuense | reverse complement strand
AATGTTACGCCATTGAGTACGAATTATACGTCTAGTGCCAGTGCAGTTTTACCAGTTACAGCTCCAGCACCTAATAATTATGATGTTTGGGTAAAAGATAGTAATGGTTGTACTTTCAAATTAGATATCAGTGTTGGTTTGGACGTTTCGCCAACAATTGCGATGCCAGCATCACAATGTTATGTTGGAACGCCATTCACTATAGATCTTTCTGTTGGTCAAACAGTTTCAAAAACCCCTGCTACATATACTATAAATGGTTCGAATCAATCGAGTTCAATTTATACGGTAACCGCTCCGGGAACTTACAAATTGAGTATTGTTGATGCCAATGGATGTCCATCGAATACTGTAAATTATGTAGTTCAACCACAATTGTCGCTAACTGCTAATTTGGCTCAAGATTTAACTTGTACTGTTAATGCAAGCGTTACTTTGACAGCTGCAGGAGGAATTGCTCCTTATGTTACTTATGAGGTAAATAATGGTACTGGTTATGTTGCTTCTGCGACTC
>NZ_JAHWYN010000072.1 GCF_019351435.1 Flavobacterium taihuense | reverse complement strand
AACGTTCCCGCGCTAAAAGCAGTTTGGGACTAAATTAAGCCTATTCTTCGGATTTGCCAAATCATCCAAATACAAAACCATATTTAAATTAAGCCAAATACCCAAATTGCTTGTAGCGTGTGTTGTAGGGCGTAACAATATGCGCAAACCATTTCCGTTTCTATTGCTTCTTTTTAGACAATGATTGGCTTGAGTATTTTCTGCTTCACGAGTTCTTTCTTATTTACGTTTTGCAACAATCAATTTTTCCATTCTTCTTTTAAAACACTATAAACATACGTTCCTTCACTATCTCCGTAAGATTGAATGTTGTAATTTCTTAAAAATCCCTCTTTAATGGCTCCAATTTTTTCTATTGCCTTTTGTGATTTTAGGTTTTTTACATCAATCTTAAATTCTACTCTTCTTAAATTTAGAGTGTTAAAGCAATAATCTAAGAGAAGTGCTTTGCAAATTGCATTTATACCTGTTCCCTGAAACTTTTCACCAATCCAAGTCCATCCAATTTCTAATCTCTTATT
>NZ_JAHWYN010000071.1 GCF_019351435.1 Flavobacterium taihuense | reverse complement strand
TTTTAATAGATATAGTATTCAGTTTCTGAGTTGTCTTCTCGTTCTATTTTTTTTCGAATTATTTCCCAAATTTTAGAATATAATTCTAAAAATTTTTTTGCTTCATATTTCGTTTTATCATTATTCGATATCTGGCAAAATACTATCTTCTTTTTCGAATTATAATTAACAGTAATTATAATGTCATTTTTAATAAATTTCGAAAATTTATTGTTTTTGCAGTCTGACAATGCGATTTCTAATTCAGTAGGAAAATTAAAATAATCATATTCTTGAAAATAGTTGTATATTTTTCTTTGTTCTTTTTGATTAAGTTCAACAATAGTAGTTGTTTTTTTGATGTCAGAATGAGGTTCTAAATTTTCGCTTGCTTTAATATTGATGTAAAAATCGTTAGAAATTTTCGTGTTATTTTTGATTTGTCCTGAACAGCAACTATAAACTATAATGAAAAAAAAGAAAATTAGTTTATTCATTTCTTAGGTTTTAAAAATTTCAGATTTGTAAGCTGACCGCCAACGTT
>NZ_JAHWYN010000070.1 GCF_019351435.1 Flavobacterium taihuense | reverse complement strand
TGGACGATGCCTATTCAAAATTGGGGAATTGTTTTAAACCAATTTACCCTTATATTTGATAAAAGGCTCCGATTATAAAACCGAAGCCTTGACTTTTCAACTTACACACTTTATGGGACAGTGTCTTATAGACATTACTTCTTGTATTTATTTCAAATCAATATAGTGAGTATTCGAGATATTATTTATACATTTCAATACCAATAATGATTCCATTTATGATTTCTAACCTTATTAAACAGAGAAGAGATGATCAAATCAATGGTACAACACTATTTAAATCATCAATTTATAGGATGCTGATTATGGCAGTAATACTAATAGTTTTCTTTTTTATTACTGAGCAAAGTCACATGTAAGGCTTTTAGCTTTACTTATATTTAAAGAAAAGCAACTCAATTTGAGCTACCGTCTGGACACAACTTTTTTTATCTTTGAGATAAAAAAATGCAGACAAGACATTTTGAAGATTTAAAAGACAAGCGATTGTTGAATAGAGGAAATTCTATTCTCAATCGCTTGTTT
>NZ_JAHWYN010000007.1 GCF_019351435.1 Flavobacterium taihuense | reverse complement strand
AATCATAACTATGTAATTTTAAAAATAGCAAAAAAGTTATTTCCAAAAAATATTTTTGAGCTTTTTAAATTAGCTCAAATATTTTTCAGAATAACTTTTCAACTTACACACTTAGTGAGACACTACCGTCTATAAATAGGAAATAAGATTTATTGGCGTAATATATTTCTTCATCATATTATAAAAAAAATTCTTTTTATTGTTAATCAACTCTTCCGACATATTTACCATTAGAGTCTGTTGTCCAACAACTATCCACTGCTGCCCTCATATCAGTGCAATGTAACGTTAATTCTCCAGTTAATGGTGGCACACCAATTGTATATGCTACTAGACATTCTGTATAATCTTCCTGTGCTCTGTTCTGACAATTTACTTTTGTATACATACAACCTGCTGCAGCGGCTAAGCCTGGCCACAGCCCTGCAGCCGCAACAATAACAGCACCTACTGCACATCCACTAAAATCTTGATTACATCTCGTCCAATCTCTATTAAGAAGCCTTCCGCACTTAGAGTTAGGAACAACTTGTCCTATATTTGGTAATGGCGTATTCCAAATATAAGTGCTTTTGGTTAGGTCAATACTTGCATTTAGTAGTTTGATTCGTGTTTCTATAGGTAAACTATAAAAGCTTGGATTTTTAGAAATAAAATCTTGTTGTGCTATGACCATAGTCTTCAGTAGATCAATAACTTCTTGACTATTTGCTATTCCCGCCTTCTCAAATGCAAATCTTAGATCATTTTCGTTTTTTGCTGCATTCACCAATTGAATAGCTTCATTATTAAATCCTACATAATTATTTTTGTTTAATGCAGTTTCTATACTTTCGACATTTGCGAAAGTTTGTTGTGAAAATGAATTTACATTCTTGGTATCATAAGTCGAAATAACAAATTTTGATTTATCTAAAATTTCATTTTTGCCTGATTCTTTTTTAGCTTCAGCATTTCCTGATTTATTTATCGTTTCAACTTCAGTAGTAGAACAGGAATAAAAAATTATCATAATCAATACTGTTATAAAGCCATGCAGGTAAATTTTCAGTTTCATTTGACTGAAAGGCAAATTAGAGATGTTTTTTGTTTTTTTTATAATTATGTTTTAATTAGTAATAATACTACAAATACAAAAAATAATTAAAAGAATAATCTTAAAAATATAAGTTTATTTAATGTTTCTTATGAAAAATTACGATTATTTTTAATTTGTATAAAAAAAGCAGTTCAAAATTGAACTGCTTTTTTATCAAAAAATTAATTAAGTCGCCAAGTAGTCATTCTTAATGGAATTGACAAGCTTGAAAACGTATAGACATAGGAATTTATGCAAATTAGCATACTTTCAGTTATGATTAATTTTTTCATAGATTTATTTAGATTGTAATTTATTGAAAAGGATAAACAGTCATTCTAAAGTTACTGTTGACACCTGTAAAAGTATACGCTGGATAAGGAAGTCCGCCTTGTTCGATAAAATACAAACCTTGTGGATTCATTAATTGGTCATCTAACTCTTTTAAGAAAACAGGAGCTGTGATTGACGGAGCAGTCGAAAGAGTACTTGTTTTCCATTGTAATGGATTTAAAATAATTACTTTCTTTTGAGCATCTTCTGTTACAGTAAAATAATGATAATATCTTGCAATAGTAGCTCCAGAAGCATTTCCAAAACGATACTCGATATAATTACTGCCATTAGCATTATTAAACCATGGCTGAATTCTAGTTAATTGGGCTCCTGTAGGTAAGCTAGCGTTTAGATCATTTAATGTAGTTTTGAATAACAGTGAATTAGTCGAAGCAGTATTGGTTAAGTTGTAAATGTATGCGTATACATTATTTGGATTTCCTGCTAATAACATCTTATAATCATCGGTTAACATTAAAGGGCTATCACTATATTTTATTGTTGCAGTAACATTATTTGTGCCTGTCGCAGTAAAAGCCCCAGTTGCATCATCGTATATAAAGTTGGTTAGTTTTTGATTGCCAACTTTTACAGCGGGATCAACTATAATACCAGTAGGAGTATAAGCAATACCCATATTATAACTCATACTTGATCCAGATTCTACTGAATTTGCAGTAGCAAATCGTGTAATATCAGAAAAATTAAAATCAAATTGATGGATTGTAGTACCATCGTTTGTTTCCAATAATCTAAAAAGTGGTCGAGTAGGTGCTCCAATTACATTGGCTATCATATCAATGTTTTTTGGAAGGTCTGCCCAATCTTGCGCCGTCGCTTTTACAAAATGAAGTTCAATAAAAGCTCTATTGGTTTTAAAAATGATTTCCCCATTTTCCTGACCATAATACAAAAATTGAAAGTCTCCTTTGTACCCTTTTCCTTCTAAAGCATCTGTAGGATAGTTATCTGAATCGGATAGTAGGTGAATCCTGTTTTTTGTTGTGAACACAAGACTCACAGTACTCCCTAGTTGAATTTGATATTCACTATTAGATGTTGCGGTATCACTGTCAAAATCGGAAGCCATGTCGACTAACCCGCCATTTTTGAATTTAAAGAGATGGGTATAGCCTCCTAATTGAGTATTGTCTGTAAAATAAACAGCTTTCCAACCAAATTCAGATGATAGTAGCAAATCATTGAGTTCTTTTTGTCTAGCTTGCAAGCGCTGGGTCGGAGTTTGATCGAATTTGGAATCCTCATCGTTATTGTTGCAAGAGCCTACACCTATTGTTAAAAAGGCAACTAGCAGGTAGTTGATTATATTTTTTAATTTCATGGTTATATTTTTTGTTTCGTTTATAAGTATACTACCTCTTAATTACCTGCAATAACATCCGCAGTGTTTTTCTCAGCTTCTGCTCTTAATTTGTAGAAGTCGATGTTAAAAGCTTCTTTGAAGTATTTAACAACTAAGGCTTCTTTGGCTCTAATGTCAGATTGTGCTTTCGGATTCGTTATTCCAGCAATAATAGCTTCGTATTCGTCTTTTGAGTTTACTAACATCATAGAAGCCATTTCTGCAAAATCTTCGATGATATTTGATTTTGCATAAGCGGTAATAAAGCCTTCTTCGTTTGCTTCAGCATCTTTAGTCTCATACCAGTTGGCAGTGTATCCTGTAGGTGTTATTTTGGCAAATGATTTTTCGTCAAAAGGTTTATGTTGGTTTAGAATGTGAATGTATTCGTGCTGAATGGTATGTATGAACTGTTTTACACTTTCTCTATCTGTTTTGTCTACATAATCCGTTTCAAACAAAGTAATTCTTTGTCCTCCTTCTGCTTCTCCTAACGTTTTTGTTCCAGTAGAATTAAGATTCACACCTCCTACAAGAACCAATTGTCTTGGAGCAATTAATTTAACAAATTTACTTCCGCCAATAGTGGTATAGGTATTGAGCCAAATGCGTTGCACTATTTCTAAAGCAGGTTTTATTTTAGTCTGTGTAGGCGGGTATAAATAACGATTTCCATCTACTAGATTTTGATTCCACTTGTAAAGTACTTCGATGTTGTAGGGAGTTAAGTAAATTTGCCCAATCCAGACATCTAGCTCTGACTGTTGTGGTTTTGTAGTATCTAATATACTAGCAGTTAAGCTTTCTTCGCTGGAGCAAGCACTTAATAATACTAATGTGGAAATTAGTAATGCTTTTTTATATAGTTGTATAAATTTCATGTGTTGATTTTTTTTAAATTAACGTGGATTTTTTTCTATTCCTCTATCAATGGCGTGAGATGGGATTTGCAATTCTCTACGTTTGTCATCTTTTGCTAGTATATTGTCAGGCATATTATAGGTTTGATGAATGACTTCCAAGTTAAATCGTTTGATGTCTATCCATCTTAACCCTTCGTGCAAGAAGTCTCTTCTTCGGGTTTCTGCAATTGCTTTTATATAAGAGGCTTGCAATGGAGTCAAGTTATAAAAAGGAGTGTATTCATTATCAATTACAGGATAACGATCCACTATTGCTTGCTCAGTCAGTACATCGGTTGCGGGATCATATTCTTTGGTACGCGTTGCTAAGAAATAGTCTAATTCGCTTATTGCTAGTGATAATTGGTTTGACATCACATGAGCTTCAATTCTATTTAAGAAAAATTCATCATTACTGATTAATACATTTGCATTGTATGGGTTTCCAATTCCTGCATTTGCATTGGTTATTTTAAAATACTCGTAAAATTTAGGAATAACTTGATTTATTCCACCATTAGAAGATAAGGGTCTGTATAACCAAGCTTTGTTAAATAAATTGGTTGCCGATCCTAATATTTTACTTTGGTCCGCTCCAGTAAATGCAAATCTATTTACCCATAGATTTCTATATGTAATAGAGGCTGTAGAAACAATCAATAAATTAGTATTTTCTCCTTCGGATGCATATTTTATCATTCCGGAAGTATAATCAACATTTAAGTAGGATTGATAATCACGAAGGTCTGTAGGGTTTGAACCTAAACTTTCAGATAATGCTATTACTTTGTTCCAGTCTCCTTTTATCAAATAAAAACGACTGGCAAACGCCTTGGCCGCATTGGGGGTAAAATGAAATTTTGGATTTTTATAATTATTACCAACGTATTTTAAACCTTCTTCAATGTCTTTTTCTATAAAAGCAAAATCTTCGGCTACCGTATTTCGTTTGTAGTCTTTTAATAATACATCTTCTGGTGTCAATATATAAGGAATTCCTAAATCGGTTGAAGCAGTTGCCGGATTATAGCGTTTGGACCAAAGTGTTGTAAGCATAAAATGGGAATAAGCACGAGCCATTAAAGCTTCTCCTTTTTGCGGATTTAATTCTTTGGGATCTCCAAGTTTGTATATAGCGTCTAGTGCTTGATTGGCATGCGCTATGGCATTGTAACAGGCATCCCAGTAAAATGATGGGCTATCGTCTTCAATGCTTTCCGGTACTTCCCAATTGTAATTTTGGGTATTTTCAACAGTAGTCATGGGTAAATTTCCGCTATCAAAAACATTATCGGTCATGGTTTCTGTAAATTCCATGTAGGAGGCTGCAGGATAGGCATTAACCAAAAGTTCTGAAATTTTTTCAGGTGAATCTATCTGAGTTCTATTGTCTGGTGTTTCTGAAAGGAAATCATTACAACTAGTTAGACTTAATAGTATAATAAAGGGTAGTATTTTTGTTAATTTTCTCATTGTTTTAGTATTATAAAGATAAATTAATTACGAATGAATATTGACTAGTTATAGGAAGTGAAACTCCACCCGATCTGTAAAATTCAGGATCTTCTCCATGAAGTTTAGCATCGGAATAAATTAGAAAAGGATTCGTAGTTACTAATTTAAGTGTGAAAATAGAAAGACCTAGGTTTTTCTTTAAATCTTTAGGGAATTCAAAAGCAAGCGAAATGTTTTTCATCCTTACAAATGAGCCATCTGCCACTCGTACATCTGAATAGTTGTAAGCATTATAAGCTTTTGATAAATCTCCACCAACTTGTGCGTAATTAGAAATCAACGTTTTATCAGCAATAACAGGAATGTTTGTGTATGCTTCATCACCAGGATTTATCCAACGGTTTGTGAAATCTTTTGTAAAAACAGTAAGGTCATTATACCCATTTGAATTTGAAGTGTTTACCGAGTATGCTGGGTGTAAACGTACTTTATTTCCTCCAGACGCTACAATAAATACATTTAAAGACCAGTTTTTGTAAGTAAATGTATTGGATAAACCAGCTGATTTATTAGGTTCAATTGCTCCTTCGTATTTCAAATAGTTGGTTATTTTTTCGGTATCTTGAAAATTAGCACCTGTTATATTGTCTTTCCCTTCTGGCATTACAAATGTTGGTAAACCTTGATTGTTTAGACCTGTAAATTGGTAGGAATACAATCCGTTTCTTGGGTTTCCAACTACATTTCCACCATTTCCATCAACTAAATTTAATACATTTGGAGTGTTCTGTAATTTTGTGATTTCCTGTTTGTATATAGCGAAGTTAAAGGTAGTTGACCATTTAAAGTTGCCGTATACAAAATTTTGGGTAGTAAGTCCAAATTCAAAACCTTTGGTATTCATGTCGGCATTATTTCCTTGTTTTATTTTTTGGCCACCTATTCCTGAAGTCACGACATAATCGACTAGATCAAAAGCTTTTCGGCTGTATACATCTGTAGTTAATTGAATTCGGTTATTAAAAAGACCTAAATCTAATCCAATATTGGTTTCAAATTGTTTTTCCCAAGTTAAATCAGAATTTTGCAATTGATCAATATCTAGGAACGTTTCTCTATCGCCAAGATCTAATCGATCAGTGATTTTACTTTTGTATATTGCCAGAGAGTTGGTTGCAGGGCCAGCAGTAGCGGTAAGACCATACGATCCACGCAAGCTCAAATTACTGATGTTATCCAATTCTTTCATAAAATTTTCCTCCTTGATATTCCATTTACCACTCAAAGTATAGGTAGGTAACCAACGAGAAGAAGTGCTGTTTCCTTGTCTATTGGATCCATCATAACGACCAGTTAGTGAACCTGTATATCTACGATCATAAGTATATCCTACTTTTCCGAATAGTCCTACTGTTCTTTCTCTCTCTTCGTTAAAACCAAAATAAGAATTACCTTCAAGAATTAGTTTTTCTATAATACGAGGATCTGTAAAGGCTGTTAATCCTCTGTTGTATTGTAAACCATAAGCTGTGAAATTATCACTTGATCGGTCAACAGATCTAATTTCAGTTCCAAAAAAACCTTCTAACTCATGAGTAGTATTGAACGTTCTTTTGTAGTTTAAACTGTTTCTAACATTGTAAGAGGTCATGTCATTTGTTTTTTTACGCATCATTCCACCTCTTGGTAATACAGCTACTTTTGGAGCAGTCAAATCATTCGGGTCTTGATATAAAAAAATATTTTGATCTCTTACAACTGTTGTTTCCATCGCATTATAAGCTCCAGTAATATTAGAATTTTCTAGAATATTATGCTCTATACTCGTATTGGCATAGCGTGCAGCTGTTGTTAAATTATAAGTTAAATGAGGAGTTATTTTGTAATCTAATCCAGCTTGTAAACTAATATCTTTTACTTTTAATTCCATAAAATTGTTATCCAACTCGTTTATGATATTAATTGGGGCCCAATTGTTTCTGTAGTATTCTAAATTTCCATTTTCATCATAAGGACGCAATGTTCTATTAGTATTCAATACATAACTAAAAGGATTAATGTCAAAATCTCTAGTAGTACTTCCTCTATATTCGTCTTTCTGACTATCATAACTGCCAGGAGCTCCTTGGTCCCTTACAGAAGCTTGGGTAGAAAAGTTTACGTTTAATTTGTCATTTACAAAGAAAGTAGCTTTGATATTTGAAGTTAATCGTTTTACATTGTCAGCTAAAGTCCAACCTGGATCATTGTAGTATCCCAAAGAAGCATAATAAGTACTGTTTTTTCCTCCTCCAGAAAAACTAAGGGAGTGATTTTGGGTAATCGAAGGCTTGAATAAAACTTTGAACCAGTCGGTGTTTGCTAATTCATATTTCTGTAAAAAAGCATTTCTGTCTTCTGGAGTGTTGTTTACACCAAATGCTCCAGCTGTAGTGTCATAAGTATTTATAGCATTTGCCATAACATTGTATACACCTCCATAACGCCCGGAAATTGAAGTTGGCATGTCCAAAAAGCCTTTTTGTTCTAACTCTTTTAGAATACTCATTGTTTCTTGAGAGTTTAATATATCATATTGATTGTAGCTGGGAACAGTTCTCATTGTTTGTTCCAATGAATAAGTAACATTTAATGGAGCTTCTCTTTTACCTTGTTTAGTAGTAACAACTACAACACCATTCATAGATCTTGATCCGTATATGGAAGTTGCAGATGCATCTTTTAAAATTTCAATACTCAAAATGTCATTTGCATTTAACCCTGCTACGGCAGAACTTAATAAAGTTTCGGCATTTCCTGAGGTTAAATCTGAAAATGTAAAATTTACTATATCTTCTTGTACAATTCCATCAATAACCCATAATGGTTTGGTGTCACCAAAAATAGAAGAGGATCCACGCACCGTAATTTTGGGTGCAGTTCCAAATGAACCTGTTACGTTTTGTACAGTAACCCCAGCGGCTTTTCCTTCAATCATTCTACTGACATCAATGACTCCTTCTATTTTTAAATCTTTTTCTGATATTTTACTTACAGCTCCCGTAAAAGTTCTTTTAGAAGTTTTTTCGTACCCTGTAGTGATAACCACTTCTCTTAGTTTTTGTCCTATTTCATTCAAAATAATAGTCATTGGAGTATTTTGAATTTCTACCTCTTGTGTCTCCATCCCTACATAGGAAATAATTAGTTTTGTGCTATTAAGTGGCATGTCTATACTGAAACTTCCATCAAAATCTGTTAAGACAAGAACTTTGCTTCCTTTAGCCATTACAGTGGCTCCGGACAATGGATTTCCTTTCTCATCTAATACTCTCCCTTTAACCTTTATGATTTCCATTAAGTTTTCCAGTAAAGAAGTTTGGTTTATTATTGGTGTAAACCCCTTTTCGGTTCTATTTTTCTTTTGTAATATAATTTGATTACTTACTTCAGAATAAGAAATATTAAAAGGTTTCAAAACTCGATTTAAAATACTTGATAAAGCTTCTTCGTTTGCATCGATGCTTACTTTTTGATTGAGTTGTGTAATTCTCGAATTATATGAAAATTTAACGTGTGCAGATTTCTGAAGTTTTGACAAAGCATCGTCCAGTGATAAATTCGAAACTACAATAGTTACCTTAGTATCTAGTTTCTTTTGACCATTCACACTGTTTGCCATTGTAACAGTTGAAAAGACAAATGCTAAGACCAGCTGGAATAATGTTATTTTCATGATTCGAAAGAGTAATCGTTGTTTTACAACAGGTTTTTTCATAATTTTGGTTTTGTTTTAATGAATATTTAATTAAAGGGTATTTTAAGAAACACTACAAATTTCACTTTACAGAGTGCAATTTGATTTTATTAGAGCGTCGAGTGTGTTACAGCATATTCGGCGCTTTTTTTATAAAGAGAAATTAGGGTTAATTACAGCCATTTGAAGTTATGATAATTTGATTTCCGTTCATTTCATAATTAGTATTGTTGCCAATACTTTTACAAATGATTTTTAGTTTTTCGGGTAATGGCTGATCATTTAATGAGGTTGTTAGATGGCAATTTTTTAATTTATCTAAAGGGAAATCAATATTAACCAGATAAGCTTGTTCAATAGTTTTGAAAATCTGTTCGACAGGTATGTCTGTGAATTCAAAGCTTAATTGTTCAATATTACCTTGGGTATGATCAAAAGATTCATCTTGAGTGATATCAGTAATTTTATTGAATGTTAGATTCTGTCTTGTAAATCGAAGTGCCTGATTAGGCAGTAATATTATTTCTTTTTCTTTTGAATTTGTTATGGACGGATTAGGTTTAACTCTAACCTTACCAGTTCGAACAATTACTTCAACATTTGGTAAATCGGCGTATGCTTTTATTCTAAAACTCGTTCCAACAACTTTGGTTACAATTTCATTAGCATATACAAAAAAAGGTTTTTTTGGATTTTTGCTAATTTCAAAAAAAGCTTCTCCTGAGAGGTATACTTTTCTAGTGTTTCCGGTGAATATTTTGGGGTAACTCAGCTTGCTATTTGGTTTTAGAAGAACAGAACTACCATCAGACAACGTTATTATTTGTGGTTTGTATGAATGATTTGTTTGCTCCACAAGATCAGTGTAATCATCCTTTATGATTTCATTATAAGTGGACTCCGAATTGTTGAAAACAAAATGATTATTGTAAAACCAATTGGATAAAAAGCCAAACACGAATACTGCGGCAACCGCTTTCAACCAATTTTTTTGCCATAATTCTATCGTAGATCTTTTTGCTTCGGCTGATGATTTTTCTTTTTTATTGATTTTTTCCCAAGTGGATTCTAATCCGCCTTGGATAACTTCAGATGGAATCTCTTCATGGTGTACGGACATCGCCAATAGCCATAATCTGGAATTTTCGACCAATTTGGCACGATCGGGATTTTCTAAAGTCCATTCTTCCCAACCTTGATTATCTACTTTTGATCGTACCCATAACTGGAATGAGACATCGGCCAAAAAATCTTCTATTTCTGTATAATTATTGCGTTCTTGCATAAAAAAATTAGCTTACAAAAACATAGAGGACAGTTTCTTTATTTGATACTCATTAAATTAATATTATTTTTAGATTAAATAAAAAATAATTAAAAAGTGGTTGAAGATAATAACAATAATAGGGAGAGATTGCCTTTCCATTCTTTTCGAAGTTGAAGTAATGCTCGATGTAATAAGTTATTCGCTGATTGATAGTTAATCTGAAGCAGTTCTGCAATTTGTTCCACGGTAAGTCCTTGATGGTATCGAAGATATAATGCTTCTTTTTGTCTCGCAGGTAAGTTATTCAAAAATGAATTCAGATGTGCCACTTTTAGTGCTGACTCTTCATCTGAGATAAGTTGATGTTCTATTGAAAAATCAAATAAAAATTCAATAGAATCAGTAGTCGATGTCTTCATGAAAATATAATCACGTTCTTGTAAACGTGCAATCCTCTTGCGAACACTGGATAACAAATAAGCTTTTACCACAACCGAATTGCTTAAAGATTGTCTGTAGATCCAAACATCTGCAAATACATCTTGTACGCAATCTTGTACCTTTTCTTTAAAAGGTGAAAATGAATTTCCGTAGCGAATTAAGTCCGAATAATATTTTTCGAAAAGTATTGAGAATGATTTTTCATCACCCGCTTTCAAACTGGACCAAAGTGTAGAATCTTCAGTGTTTTTTATGTTTTGGATTTGACTTTTCAAAAGTAAGCGTATTTGTTGGTTTATTTGAATTGGAATATTTTTTTTGCAATAACGTATTTTTTTTTAAATAAATGTGGTTAAATTGTTATTTTTTATTAATTTAACTACTTGTTTGTGTTAAAAACTTGACGAAACGTAACGTTTTAAAAGAACGGGTGAATTTCCATATAGAGAGAAAAATAATATGATTATTGTTTTGAAAATCAAAAAAACATTTAGATATTTGTCTAAATATATAAATACTTTAAATAATGAATGACATATTTAAAGCATTGAACGATGCCACTAGGAGGGAAATATTAGAGCTTTTGAAAACAAAAGATATGTCTGCCGGTGAAATAGCCGATCAGTTTAATATGTCAAAGCCAAGTATTTCCCATCATTTGGATATTTTGAAACGTGCTGATTTGATTACTGCCGAAAAATCGGGACAATTTATTTTCTATTCCATCAACACCACCATAATGGAAGATGTGTTGCAATGGATTTTAACTTTTAAAAAATAATACTATGAAATCGCCATTAAAAACAAGTTTGTATAAACAAACTCCAGTAAGCAAAAAGGCGATAACATATATAACCAATAACAAATAAAATTTTACATATATGAATCTAGCTTTAAAAAAAGAACTTCCTATCATCGCAATTGTGTTACTGCCTTTTGTTTATTTGGCTTTTATTTGGAATACATTACCCGACAAAGTACCAACGCATTGGAATTACAAAGGCGAAGTTGATCATTGGGGAGACAAATTTTCACTTGTAGGATTACTGTTTATGTTGCCTGTTTTAATATATGTTTTGTTACTTGTTGTCCCAAAAATTGATCCCAAAAAGAGAATCGCTCTTATGGGAGGAAAGTATTACCAATTGAAGTTTATACTTGTTTTATTCATGTCCTTGTTGGCATTGTTTATACTTTATATTTCTAAACATCAGTCTTTTTCTAGCCCCAACATGATTTATGCAATTATTGGTATTCTGTTTACCGTTTTGGGAAATTATTTCAAAGTGATTCAGCCCAATTATTTTATCGGGATCCGCACTCCTTGGACATTAGAGAATAAAGATGTTTGGAAAATTACTCATGTTTTTGCCAGCAAACTTTGGGTTATCGGAGGGTTAGTAATTGTATTAGGCGCTTTGTTGTTTCCAAGTGCTACTTTTTCAATCGTTTTTATTGCTCTAGTTTTTGTTTTGGCAATCGTCCCAATGGTGTATTCCTATATTAAGTTTAAGGAAATAGAGAAAAAAGGGTAAGTATTTCTAGCTTGAGTCCGATTATTAATTTGAAGCAGAAAGATTTGGCTTTTTTTGGAGGCACAGTTCCCGCTGTCATTCCAATCTTTTTGGAGTCGAAGGAAAATCGACTCCAAAAAGGATTTTCCCTTCCATCGGGGCTAAAGGGAAATATTTTACCTTTTTGCCAGTATTCAAAAAAAGAAAAAGTAGAAACAATTGAGTTCCATTTTTTAACTATTTAATATCAATTTTAAAATAAAGTCAACTAAAATGAAGCAAACCGTATTTTTTATAATAGTAATTCTAGCCTCTTTTACTATGTTCGGACAAGAAATTACAGGACAATGGAACGGAATTTTAAAAGTTCCCGGGGTACAGTTAAGAGTAGTTTTTAACATCACTAAAACCGAAAACGGCTATAGCTCGACAATGGATAGTCCCGATCAAGGTGCAAAAGGAATTCCAGTAACGACAACCAGTTTTGAAAATGCTGTTTTGAAACTACAAATACCAACTGCTACAATTGGTTACGAAGGGACATTGAATAGCGACAACCTAATTGTGGGTAATTTTTCGCAAGGTGGCCAATCTTTTGCAATGAATATGTCAAGAGGTATTATAGAAAAAAAAGCAATAATAAGACCTCAAGAACCACAAAAACCTTATCCGTATTATACAGAGGAAGTAGTATTTGAAAACAAAATTGATAAAAATGTTTTGGCAGGGACTTTAAGTTTGCCTCAAAAGGAAGGTCATTTTCCTGCTGTAATTTTGATTACGGGAAGCGGTCCTCAAAACAGAGACGAAGAGTTGTTGGGACATAAACCCTTTCTCGTTTTAGCTGATTATCTGACCAAAAAAGGAATTGCAGTATTGCGATTTGATGATAGAGGAGTTGCCAAATCAACAGGTGATTATAAAACAGCAACCACACAGGATTTTGCCAAAGATGTTCAAGCAGGAGTAGATTATTTACGAACCCGAAAAGAGATTAATAAAAAAAAAATTGGATTAATGGGGCATAGCGAAGGCGGAGTAATTGCGCCCATTGTTGCAGGGAATTCGAAGGATGTAAATTTTATTGTATTGTTGGCAGGAACTGGAATCCGGGGAGATCAATTGATGCTTTTGCAAAAAGAGAAGATAGAACGCCAAATGGGAGTTTCAGAAAATGAAATTCAAAAGGGACAAGAAATTTTCAAGGGAGCTTATGAAATGATTTTGACTTCCCAAGAAAATGATTCTAATCTTAAATCTAAAATAAATAGTTATTTGAAACTACAGTTTGAAGATAAAATGGATGAGCAGCAAATAAGTGGAGTAACGTCACAAATTACGAATCCTTGGTTTATTTCTTTTCTGAAATTGGATCCTTCATCGGCTTTAGAAAAAGTAAAATGTCCAGTTCTAGCAATCAACGGTGATAAAGATTTACAAGTTCCCGCCGATGTAAATATTCCTGCGATTAAAAATGCATTGGTCAAAGGCGGAAATAAAAAAGTAACTACCACAATAATTCCAAATTTGAATCATCTCTTTCAAGAATGCAAAACGGGTATGCCAAATGAATATGAAACTATCGAGCAAACATTCTCTCCAATTGCATTAGAGGAAATTTCCAAATGGATTTTGGTTCAAACGAAATAAAGAAAAAGGCCAATTTATTGAACTCTTTTTTTGTTTAGTTTTATCGTTTTAAGCTAAAATGGTTTTTAAATTCAGCTCCATTTAATCGGGTAACGACAAACCAATAATCTGTTGATGGCAAGGGTTGATTTAAATAGTTGCCATCCCATGAAGTATTAGTTGCTAATATTTTAATGAGTTTTCCATAGCGATCAAAGATTCTAATTACTGAATTTGGCTCCAAATATTCAAAGTCGATTGTCCACGTATCATTATATCCGTCACTATTTGGCGTAAAGAATTTTGGAAATGGAAGTTCATCTTCAAAATTAATACAATCAGCGTTTGTGGCTTCCTGAATTTGAATTGCTATTGGAGTTCTTTTGCTTTCACAATTATAAATGGTTTGAGAAGCATAATAGGTAATTCCGTTTTCAAGTGGTGTTGATTCTGATAAATTTATTCCATCGGTTTCAGTATTATACCACTTAATGTTTTGACCATTAATTTTGATAGTATTGATTTTGACATTTTGTTGAATGCAGAAACTCTGATTTGCATCAGCAACCGGTGCTTGTGTGTCTTGAATTTTTATGGCAATTCCAAGTCTGTTACTTTCGCAATTATTATTTGTCTGAGTAACATAATACGTTTTATTTTCAAGAGCTGTTGCGGCTGTCAAAATATTGCCTGAAGATGGAGCATCATACCATTTTATGTTTTGTCCAGTAACAACAATATTGTCTAATGTAGCATTTTCATCAATACAAAAAGTTTGTAAGGTATTTGCAATTGGCAATGGCGTATCATACACATTTACTAAAACAGCCAGTCTGCTACTTTCGCAACCTATGGTTTGAGAAACGTAATAGGTCGTATTATTTTGTACTAAAGTGGTATTTGCTAAAGAAGTTGCAGATGTATTAGAGTCGTACCATTTTAAATTTTGCCCCGATATTTGAATATTGTTCAGCGTTGTATTTTCGCTTTTGCAAAAGGCTTGATTACCATTTGCCGTTGGAGCATTTGGTGTATTTACAATAGAAACGGTAATTCCAAATCTAGGACTTTCACAATTATTGATGGTTTGCGAAGCATAATAAGTTTTGCCATTTTGCAAATTAGTTGTTTCGGCTAATAGAGAGCCATTATTTGCAGTATCATACCATTTTATTGAACTTCCAGTAACTAGGATGTTTGCAATTGTTGGGTTTTGTCCTGTACAAAAAGTTTGGTTTGTATTTCCCGTTGGAGCCAATGTATTTTGAATGTTAATTGCTACTGGAATTCTTTCACTTTCACAACTATTGATAGTTTGCGAAGCATAATACGTTTTTCCACTTTGAAGTAAAGTGGTATTTGGTAGAAGGTTTCCAGCATTTAATGAATCATACCATTTTATATTTTGTCCTGTGATACTAATTGAATTTAAAGTAGCATTTTGTTGAATGCAGAAATTTTGCGGAGTTGCCGCAGTTGGTTTTTGAGTAAAATTTGTAAAAGGAATTAGAGCAACTGTGGTCGCCTTTGAAATACAGCCATTATTATTTTTTATCTTAATAAAATAGCTTTTGGGGTCAAAATTTGATTGCGTTGAATTTGTAGACCAGCTAACACCGTTATCAAAACTATATTCTGATGCACTGTCTGTTATTGTAATAATCCCTTTAAGATTATTACAATCAGGCTGAATAGTTGTAAATTTAGGATTGTTAGGATAATCTGTTGGTGTATTAATGGCTGTAAGTATTGGGGGAGATTCACAACCACTACTGTTTTTAACCCGAGCCAGATAGGTTCCGGCTGCTAAATTGCCAGAATTTGGATTGGTTGAATAATTTACACCATTGTCAAAACTATATTGATAAGCCGTACTGGTAATTAAAATTGAGCCAAATGGATTACTACAACTAGTAGGATGCATAACAGTTAACATTGGAGTTGAAGGGGCATCTGGAGGCGTATTGATGAGTGCTTTATACCCAACAGACGAGCATCCATTGGTGTATTTTATTCTAATTAAATAATTTCCGGGTGATAAGCTAGCAGTATTGCTGCTAATCCAAGTAGTACCATCATCAAAACTATATTGATTCGCAACAGTTGAAACCTTAATGCTGCCCTTAGCTGAATTACAACCTATTGGGTCTGTGACTACAACTTGTGGAGCTTCAGGAATTGTAGGTGCAGCATCTATAGTGGCTGGTGCACCTAGAGAAATACAACCTGAATTATTTTTAATCATTAAATTATAGGTTCCTGGCGATAAATTAGATTTTGTATTGAATGTTCCAAATGTAATTCCGTTATCAAAACTGTAAAAATCGGCTACGGTATCAATAGAAATTGATCCTGTGAAATTGGTGCAATTTGGCTGAATGACTTTATAGGCAGGAGCTGGAAGTGGTGATACTGCCGAAATAGTGACCGAAGCTGCATCTGAAACACAACCTGCTAAATTTTTAATTTTTATGAAATAATTTCCTGGAGAAAGATCTGTTTTTGTATTAGAAAAAATGTAGGTTAATCCATTGTCATAACTATAAGTTGCAGCATTTGTAGTAATTGTTATAGCACCTTTTGAAGAGCTACAGTTGGGTTGAGTTGTGGTAAAAGCTGGAGACGCAATTGTACTGCCAGAACTCAAATTGACAATCGTTGTTAATGATTCGCAGCTATAAGAATTTGTTTTGATTTTAATAATATACGTACCTGCTCCTACATTTATTTTTGTTGGGCTTGTTGTCCAGCTGTTTCCGTCATTGAAACTATAACTTATGGCAGGTGTCGTTATGATGATACTACCATCAGTGGCTCCGCATGAGGAAGGTTGAACTATCTGTACAGCGGGTGCTGCAGGAATTGCAGGAGGTGTATTAATATAAGTATAACTGCTGTATGAGGTACAGCCCAAAGCGTTTTTTATTAGTACATTATAAGAACCACCAGCTAAATTTTTCTTTACAGGATTAGTAGTCCAGGTTATTCCTCCATCAAAGCTATATTGATCTGCGGTAGAATTTATTAATATAGTCCCGGTAGGGTTACTACAAGTGGGTTGTATGGAGGTTATATTTGGTGAGGCTAAGTAATATTTTTCAATATAGAAATATTGTGAATTTGATATACAACCCGTTGCGTTTTTAATGAGAACAGTATAATATGTCAATGTAGGATTTAGTAAAATGGGATTGGTAGTCCATGTGGTACCTCCATCAAAACTATAGCTGTCAGCAGGAGTTGTAATTGTGATGCTTCCTCCATTTCCACAACTGGGTTGTACTACTATTACATTTGGATTGGGAAGATAATATGGATTGATAGGTATTGATAAACTGCTGGATATACAGCCAGCTGCATTTTTTATCATTATGTTGTAATAGCCAGAAGTAAGTCCGGAAAGAACTGGGTTTGTTGTCCAATTAGCACCATTGTCAAAGCTATAAGAAGTTGCAACTGTTGCAATAGTAATGCTTCCATTGACACCGCAACTGGGCTGAATTACTGCGAAATCTGGATTTGGTAAATAATATTGTTGTAGGGTAGTGTATGCACCATAGGTATTAGATGTGCACCCAGCAGTGTCTTTTACCATTAAATAATAAAAGCCTGGACTTAAATTAGTAAATACCGAATTGGCACTCCAAGTTTTGCCTCCATCTATACTATATTTTGCTTCTGTTGAAGTAAAGGTTATGGTTCCTCCGTTTCCACAAGTGGGCTGTGTTGTTTTAAAAGTAGGAACAGGGAGATAAAAAGTTTGAAGATTTACTGGGTTAAAGTTTGAAACACAACCTTTGTTTTTTTTGATTGTTGGGTAATACCATCCCTCTGAAAGATTCGAAAAAACTGGATTTGTTACCCAATTAGTCCCCATGTCTATGCTATAAAAATCAGCAGTAGTATTGATTTTAATAGTGCCTTTTGTTCCACAAGTTGGTTGAGTTATGGTAACATTGGGCTGTGCCAAATTCAAGTTATCCATATAAATGGAAATGCTATTGGACGTACAATTCGCTTTTTTTATCATTAAATAGTAAGATCCTTGGCTTACATTATTAAAGACATTTTTTGTACTCCAGGTTGCACCGTAATCTATACTATAATAATCTGCAATGGTGTTGAATGTAATATTGCCAATATTTCCACAGCTTGGATTGGTAACTGTATAATCTGGATCAGGAAGTTTTGGGTCGTTTATAGAAATATTCTCATAGTTAGAAATACATCCTAAATTGTTTTTTATCACAATGCTATAATATCCATAAGAATTAAGATTTGATAGGGAAGGAGAAGTTCCCCATGTACTGCCTCCATCAAAACTATAGTAATCGGCAACTGTATTTATGGTAATGCTGCCCGAAGTTGTACAAGTGGGCTGAACAACAGTATAAGTAGGTGTACCTATATTTGGATTGTTTAAATAAGAATAACTGGGGTAAGAGGTACAACCAATACTATTTTTTATAATTATTTGATAATTACCGGGAGGCAATGATTTCGAATTGAGCTTTGTCCAAGTTATACCATTATCAAAACTGTAAAAATCAGATAATGAGTTGATAGTGATTTTTCCGTCTAGTCCACAAGTTGGCTGTTCAATGCTAATAATTGGCTGATTCAGGTAGGGTTGATATAGAGAAACATAAGAGCCAGAACTAATACATCCCGCACTGTTTTTTATTTTTATTAGATAGGTTTCAAAAGGTAAAATTTTAACGTTATTACTAGTCCAAGTTAATCCATTATCAAAACTATAGGAGTCTGCTACTGTAGTTATCGTAATACTTCCATCTTTTCCGCAAACAGGTTGTTCTGTAGTGTATTCAGGATAGGAATATTCAAAATCATTCAAATAAACATATGTATAGTTGGAAGTGCAACCTATTGCATTTTTTATCCCTAAAGAATAGCTTCCAGTATTTAAATTGCTCATTTTGTTGCTTGTAACCCATGTGTTTCCGCCATCAAAAGTGTAAAAATCAGAAAGCGTATTAAAGGTAATACTTCCTTCTTCAGAACAAGCGGGTTGTGTTATTGTATAAGTTGGAGTTTCCAGCGTATTACTACTAAGGAGTACATTGTTGGCCGATGAAATACAGCCTTGTAAATCTTTCGTGCGAATTTTATAATTTCCAGGCAAAAGATTGGTGGCAATAGAATTATTTACCCAAGTTGCGCCATCATCATAACTATAGTATGAAGCTAGAGTTGTAATGGTGATGCTGCCAGTATCTCCGCAAAATAAAGGATTGGTATAACTGTAATTTGGATATAAAGTAGAAGCAGCTGTGATAGTTACACTTTCAGAATAGGAAGTACATCCATTTATTGTCTTTATTTTTACTAAGTAGGTTCCTGGATACAAATTGCTCTCTGTATTGTTTGTGCTCCAAGTTGCGCCATCATCAAAACTATATTGTGATGCCGGTGAAGTTATTTTTATTGTTCCTGTGGTGGCAAAACAAGAGGGTTGTGTGACTTGCAAGACAGGTGATACAGCAGTTTGACTAGGTTCGATTGTAACCCGCGCATCGCTACTACATCCAAAAGAATCAGTAACAGTAACAGAGTAATTTCCTAATGAAGTTACCGTAATATTTTTCGTTGTTTTTCCTGTACTCCACAGATATGAAGCTCCCAAAGAAGCAGTCAACACCGTGCTTCCTGAGCAAATATTTAAAATACCTGAAATTGTTGCTGTGGGGTTTCTTACTTCTAAATCGGCAGAAATTATTTTGTAACAAGTAGCATCCTTACTCACTCTAACATATATAGAAGTGCTTGAACTTGGATAGCTTATGGAATTGGAAATAGCATTCAAGTTGGCCTGTGCCTCACTGTAATTTTTGAAATAACTAAAATTTAAACCCGAAGTAGAAGTTACCACTGCAGCATTTAATTTAGACAAATCAAAATTTTCACTTCCATCATGATTAGCATCACATTGAGATATTTTTGCAGTCGTTACATTAATGTTACAATTTGAAGTACAATTCAAAAAAGAAATATCCCAGCCAGAATTTGCGTCAGGATCTATGGCAGAATTAAATGTTGTCCCCGTACAAGAAGTTCCAGAAATATTATAATCTACTTGTACGCCTACATTGTAATTTGCACTGGTACTATTGGGGAAATCACTGGCATTTAGTGTGAAACAAAACTTTTTAACTGCGGTGTCTAGGCTTGAGGTAGTCGATGTACTATAAACAGAAACGTTATTGCTGTTGTAAACAGTTAACGTAATTTTTTTTACAGATGCGGAAATTCCTCCAGAATTTGGAATAGTATAAGTGCCACATACTGAAACGGGTAAGCTAGGACAAACTTTATTCAAGGATTCAAGTTCTACAGAACCTTGAAGATTCTCTGTAGAATGCAATAAGCAAATATCATCAACATACATATACCCATAATGTCCACCTAATCCACATCTTGAAGCCATAAATTCGACGGTAAATTCTTCATTATTTGGGATTGATGAAATGTCTAAAAATCCAGATTGCCAATTGGTAGTATATAAGGTAACATAATCAGAAGTTTGACTGGGAACTTTAGAGAAAATGCAGTTTTTTTCATCTCCTACCAAACAAAATTCATTTACAACTACTTTATTTTTATCTAAAATCCGGGCTTTAACAAATGCTTGATTATCTGTATGACTGTTGTCGTATACGCTTTGTAATACTGCTTTGTAGTTGAATTTTAGATAATTTTCATTATTTGTTTTAAACCTTTTGCCTTGAACAATAGAACCATAAGTAGATGAGTTTTCATGATTAATTTTAAGTGCATATTGATCAAATGCTTTAATATCTCCTATATAAGGATCAATTAAATTTGCAGAAACCCCCGTTGCCATAATATTCATATTATTAGGGTCATAGCGATTGATGTAGGAATCGGCGGTATTGGTAATTGAACGGCATTGCGTTGGACCAGGAGGATCACCTATTGTGTACAGAAAATTCTTAAGATAACTACTTCCGTTTATATTTTCATACTGCTCAAAACCTCCATTAGTACAGATTTCTACTGCTTGAAGTAGCGCTTCTGCTCTTGAAGTTGAATTTCCCTTTTTCGTGTTCTGATTTACTTTTTTCAAATTCAGTATTTCTGCTTTCTTTTTTTCTTCGCGAATCTTAAAAAATTGTTTTTGTTGTTCTAAATCTTGAATTAAACGCCCATTTTTATCTTCAAATAAAAATTTGGTTGCTGTAGAGTCTTGATTTGTTTTTTGAGAAAAGGATAAAATGCTTAGATGTAATAAAATAAAAAGAAGTAAAATTCGCTTCATAGGAAAAAAATATATGCGTACAAATGTAATTAAATTTTTACTAAATAAAATTAAAAATCTCAAAATATAGCTCATAAAATCTTTTCTGAAAAGTCTCCAAATATCCCTTATTTTTGCACAAAATAATATTCCTTGAAAACCAAACTTTTCCTTATCACGCCCCCGTTTACCCAACTGAATACGCCTTATCCAGCAACGGCTTATATCAAAGGGTTTTTGAATACCAAAAATATTGAATCGGTTCAGGCAGATTTAGGGATTGAAGTGATTTTGAAATTGTTTTCGAAAGAAGGTTTAAAAGATTTGTTTAAAGTTCAAAGTCTAAAGTTTGAAGAACTGTCCGACAATTCGAAACGAATTCTCGCTTTACAAGACGAGTACATCAAAACCATCGATTCGGTTATTGCATTTTTGCAGGGGAAGAATCCAACTTTGGCGCTTCAAATTTGTCAGGAAGATTTTCTGCCCGAAGCTTCACGGTTTGCACATTTGGAAGAACTCGATTGGGCTTTTGGAACGATGGGAACACAAGACAAAGCCAAACATTTGGCAACTTTGTATCTTGAGGATATTTCGGATTTTATAGTGGAATGTGTCGATGAAAATTTTGGTTTCAGTCGGTATGCAGAAAGGCTAGGGCGTTCAGCTAATTCTTTTGATGAATTGTATGGAGCTTTAGAACAAGAACCCACTTATATTGATAACATTTTGCTTTCGATTTTGAAGGAAAGAATAGAAACGATTCAGCCGACATTATTTCTGATTTCTGTTCCGTTTCCTGGGAATTTATATTCGGCTTTTCGCTCGGCACAATGGGTGAAAAAGCATTATCCGAATATCAAGATTTCTATGGGTGGCGGTTTCCCCAATACTGAATTGCGTTCACTTTCGGATGCCCGAGTTTTTGAGTTTTTCGATTACATCACTTTGGATGATGGCGAAACTCCGATTGAGGAACTTATAAATGCTGTCACTTCGAGCGTGTCTTCCCGAGCGCAGTCGAGGGACGAGAAGCAATATAAACGAACTTTTCTTCTTGAAGACGGAAAAGTGGTTTATAAAAACAACTCAACTAAACCCGATTATAAACAATCTCAAGTAGGTACACCTGATTATTCAGATTTGCTTTTGGATAAATACATTTCGGTTATCGAAATCGTCAATCCGATGCATCGATTGTGGAGCGACGGACGCTGGAACAAACTCACGATGGCGCACGGTTGTTATTGGGGGAAATGTACATTTTGCGATATTTCTTTAGATTATATAAAAGTGTATGAACCAGTTGCTGCAAGTTTATTGTGTGACCGAATGGAAGAAATGATTGCCCAAACGGGCGAAACCGGTTTTCATTATGTGGATGAAGCTGCTCCACCCGCTTTGATGCGAGCTTTGGCACTCGAAATTCTTCGCCGAAAACTGGCGGTAACGTGGTGGACAAACATTCGATTCGAAAAAAGTTTTACTCAAGATTTGTGTTTGTTGCTCAAAGCTTCGGGTTGTATTGCAGTTTCGGGTGGACTCGAAGTGGCATCGGACCGATTGTTGAAACTGATTGACAAAGGAGTTACGGTAGAGCAAGTGGCCAAAGTTACCCGAAATTTTACCGAAGCAGGAGTAATGGTTCACGCCTATTTGATGTACGGTTACCCAACGCAAACAGTTCAGGAAACGGTGGACAGCCTCGAAATGGTGCGTCAGTTGTTTGAAGCGGGAGTTTTGCAATCAGGGTTTTGGCATCAGTTTGCGATGACGGCGCACAGTCCGGTGGGAATGTTTCCAGAGCAATTTGGAGCCGTAAAAGAAGCAGAAACCATTGGAACTTTTGCCAATAATGATATTAATTTTGTCGATTTAACGGGAATCGATCATGATAAATTTAGTTTCGGACTCAAGAAATCGTTGTTCAATTTTATGCACGGAATCTGTTTTGATTACGAGTTGCAGGATTGGTTTGATTTCAAAATTCCCAAGACGAAAATTGGTGCAGATTTTATTTTTGATGCACTTCAAGAAGAAACTAATTTTAATACCAAACCGACTGCCAAAATTGTCTGGCTGGGAGGAAAACCAATTGTAGAACATTTTACCAAATCCAAAAAAGGAAATTCTTGGGAAATGATGAGTTTGACTTTTCATGACAAAAAAGAAAGCTTTACGATCCAAACCAATAAAACAGAAGGGGAATGGCTGGTTGAAATGCTTCATAAAATCTCAGTTTCGAATGTGAAAACCTATTCTTTTCAGGAAATAAAAGCCGATTTTGAACAGCAATTGGAAGATTTTGAGTTGTTTTGGTATTCAAAATCAGTGAATATATTGCGAGAATTTGGGTTGCTTGTGTTGTAGATTTTTTTCTCCTTATAATATTTTGTCATTCCGAACGGAGGAGGAATGACATCAAGTAATTCAGATAATGTGATATCTCCTCCGTTCGGTATGGCAAATCCGTAATATGTCATTTTATCATCTAATTTTGTAGTTCAACGGGTTCGCTTGAGAGATTACTTCACGATGCATTTATTTTCATCGGAGTTCAGTGAATTTTATTTGAAGCAAGTTAACGAAGTAATGCGGATACCCCGACTCCAGTAGCGAATGGGCTGTATATGCGCAAAGTGTAGCTGGCCCATTTTCTAGTGGAGGCACGCCCAGATTTTAACTCTTCAGTTGATTTTGCCAAGAATTTAAATTTTTATTTACGAAAACGTTTTCTTTTTATACTTTTACTCCTCTAAAAAGAGTAAAGAATGAGTGATAATTACAAAATAGCGGTAAATGATACTTTCCATTTTGATTTTGAAAAGGAAAGTATTTCTCAACTGGATGCCGTACCTACGGGAGTCAATGAATTTCATGTACTACATCAAAACACACCTTTTAAAGCGAAAATTATCGCTTCGAATTTCAATCAAAAAAAATATACGGTTAAGGTAAATAACAACACTTATGTGATTGCTATTTCAAATCCATTGGATCTTTTAATTAAAGATATGGGATTTGAAGTAGGCAAAGTGAAGCAAGTGAATGCTATAAAAGCTCCTATGCCTGGATTAATTTTGGAAATTGGAGTTGAAGTGGGGCAAATCGTTAAAGAAAATGACTGTTTATTGATTCTAACAGCAATGAAAATGGAAAATAGTTTTCTTTCTCCTAGAGATGGTGTAATCAAATCGATTTCGGTTTTAGTAGGAGATTCGGTAGTAAAAGGTGATTTGTTAATTGAATTCGAGTAATTTATGAAGAAAATATTAGTTGCCAATAGAGGAGAAATTGCCATTAGAGTAATGAAAACAGCTCAGAAGATGGGCATAAAAACAGTTGCTGTTTATTCGACAATCGATAGAAATGCACCCCATGTAAAATTCGCCGATGAGGCAGTTTGGATAGGAGAATCTCCATCAAATCAATCGTATTTGTTAGGAAACAAAATTATTGAGGTTGCCAAAGCATTGAATGTAGATGCGATTCATCCAGGATATGGTTTTTTAAGCGAAAATGCCGAATTTGCTCAAGAAGCAGAGCGAAATGGAATTATTTTTATTGGTCCAAAGGCAAAGGCTATTGAAATTATGGGAAGTAAACTTGCTGCTAAAGATGCAGTAATGAAATACAATATTCCAATGGTTCCTGGTGTTGATCATGCTATTATTGATATTGATGAAGCCAAAAAAACGGCAACAACAATTGGCTTTCCTATTTTGATAAAAGCATCTGCAGGTGGTGGCGGAAAAGGAATGCGTGTGGTAGAAAAAGAAAGCGATTTTGAATCCCAAATGAATCGAGCAATAAGCGAAGCAGTTGCGGCTTTTGGTGATGGATCCGTTTTTATCGAAAAATATGTAGCCTCTTCCAGACATATCGAAATTCAGATTATGGCAGACAGCCACGGAAATGTATTATAC
This sequence comes from Flavobacterium taihuense, assembly GCF_019351435.1. Lineage (GTDB taxonomy): Bacteria > Bacteroidota > Bacteroidia > Flavobacteriales > Flavobacteriaceae > Flavobacterium > Flavobacterium taihuense. The sequence continues at coordinate 234,469 of NZ_JAHWYN010000007.1, read as the reverse complement.
TTGTTTGAAAGAGAATGCAGTATTCAGCGGCGTCATCAAAAAGTAATAGAAGAAGCTCCTTCTTGTGTTTTAAGTCCTGAAACCCGCAAAAAAATGGGGGAAGCAGCAGTATTGGTTGCCAAATCTTGTGATTATTTAGGGGCAGGTACAGTGGAGTTTTTATACGATGAAAATGATAATTTTTATTTCCTGGAGATGAATACCCGTTTGCAAGTAGAGCACCCAGTTACCGAATTGATTTCAGGCGTTGACTTGGTCGAAATGCAAATTCGCGTAGCTCGAGGAGAAGCATTAGCTATCAAACAAGAAGATCTCGAAATAAAAGGACATGCTATGGAATTGCGTGTATATGCAGAGGACCCGATGAACGACTTTTTGCCAAGTGTAGGACATTTGGATGTGTATCAGTTGCCAGTTGGCGAAGGAATTCGAGTAGATAATGGGTTTGAACAAGGAATGGATATTCCTATTTATTACGACCCGATGTTGGCTAAGCTAATAACATACGGAGAAACCCGTGAAGAAGCTATTCAGTTGATGGTAAAAGCCATTGATGGATATAAAATTGAAGGAGTGCATACCACTTTGCCTTTTGGGAAATTCGTATTTGAGCATGAAGCATTCCTGTCCGGTCATTTTGACACCAACTTTGTAAAGAAATTTTACAATGCAGATATGTTGAAAAATTTAATGGAACAAGAAGCTGAAATTGCTGCTTTGATAGCTTTGAAGCAGTATTTTGAAGATCAAAAAATCATACGCTTACCGAATTAAAAATATTTCAATCATTAAGTATTAAGTTTCAGTAAGAAAAAAGCAAAACTTAATTTCTCTTATTCACTTAATGTTTTCGAAAATGTTTTCAGTTGTTTCATTGGTTACTAAAAATTAGTTGTTAAAAAAGAAAGTATGCAAGACAAAATAGAAATCTTAAACGAAAAAATAGCACAAGCCCTTTTGGGTGGTGGAAAAGAACGTATTGCTAAGCAACACGAAAAGAAAAAATTAACAGCAAGAGAACGTATTGATTATTTGATGGATGAAGGTTCTTTTGAGGAAATCGGGATGTTGGTAACACACCGTACTACCGATTTTGGAATGGAAAAAGAATTGTATTATGGCGATGGAGTAGTTACGGGTTATGGAACCATCAACGGCAGATTGGTTTATATTTTCGCTCAAGACTTTACTGTTTTTGGAGGTGCTTTGTCCGAAACACACGCCGAAAAAATATGCAAAGTAATGGATATGGCTGTCAAAATGGGAGCTCCAATGATTGGTCTAAACGATTCAGGTGGCGCTCGTATTCAAGAAGGTGTTCGTTCCCTTGGCGGATATGCTGATATTTTTTATCGTAATGTTCAGGCTAGTGGTGTAATTCCGCAAATATCTGCAATTATGGGACCATGTGCCGGTGGAGCGGTATATTCTCCGGCGATGACCGATTTTACTATGATGGTCGAAGGTACCAGTTATATGTTTGTTACAGGTCCCAATGTGGTAAAAACAGTAACTAATGAAACTGTAACTTCTGAAGAATTGGGTGGTGCTTTGGCGCATTCAACCAAATCGGGGGTGGCACATATCACTTCGGGAAATGATATAGAATGTCTGGAAGATTTAAAAAGTTTGTTGAGCTATTTGCCACAAAGCAATAAGGAAACACCAAAAAGTTTGCCGTATGAATTGGGAGATGAAATCCGAATGCAATTGGCGACTGTAATTCCGGACAGTACCAATAAACCGTATGATATGCATGATGTAATTAAAGGAATAATTGACGAAGATTCTTTTTATGAAATTCATAAAAATTTCGCCGAAAATATCATCGTGGGATTTGCCCGTTTAGCAGGAAGAAGTGTTGGAATTATTGCCAATCAGCCCAATTTTTTAGCGGGAGTATTGGGTGTAAAAAGCTCCAAAAAAGCAGCGCGTTTTACTCGTGTTTGCGATTGTTTTAATATTCCATTATTAGTATTGGTAGATGTACCTGGTTTTTTACCCGGAACAGATCAAGAGTGGGAGGGAATTATTGTACATGGTGCTAAATTGCTTTACGCATTGAGCGAAGCAACTGTACCAAGAGTGACCGTCATTACGCGTAAAGCGTATGGTGGTGCCTATGATGTAATGAACTCCAAACACATTGGTGCCGATATGAATTTTGCTTGGCCTACTGCCGAGATTGCCGTTATGGGAGCCAAAGGCGCTTCGGAAATTATTTTCAAGAAAGAAATTAGTGAAGCCGATGACCATGAAGCCAAACTTTTGGAAAAAGAAGCCGAATATGCCAATTTGTTTGCTAATCCATACACTGCAGCCCAACGTGGTTTTGTAGATGAGGTGATCCTACCGCAAGACACCAGACGTAAACTGATAAAAGCGTTTAGTATGCTGGAGAATAAAGTAAGTGTAACTCCAAATAGAAAACACGGGAATATTCCTTTGTAGATTTTTTTATAAGAAATGGGAAACCACCTGATGATTTTAGGTGGTTTTTTGGTTTTTATAGGTTTGAAGAAACTGTTTGTCAAAGTTTTTGCCACACAGTTTCCGTACAAACTTGTCATTCCGACGGAGGAGGAATCTCCACAAGTAGCTCCACAATCTTATTCAAATAAGTAATTCAAAAAACATAGGTCAGGGTTGATTGTTTTGATGAGGTCTAATTTCTTTTCTCTTCTCCAGCCTTTTATTTCTTTTTCTCGTGCAATGGCTTCTTGAATCCAAGTAAACTTTTCATAGTAAAGCAAAAAGTGAACATTATAACTAGAGGCAAATGTTTTAGTTTTAGATATGATATTGTCTTTGTGTTGCTCTAAGCGTATTTTTAAATGATTTGTAACACCAGTATATAAAACAGTTTTTGCTTTATTGGTGATTATGTAAATGTAATAAGTATGATACCCTTCTTGAAATTGCATAGTACTAAAGTAGTGTTTTGTTTATAAATAAAACGCAAACATAATTCCATCGTTGGGAATGCCAATCTTGAGGGAAGGAAATACTGCTTGGAATAGATTGTGGAGATTCCTCCTCTGTCGGAATGACAAAAATGGGAGTAGACAATATTGAGAAATAGTATTATAGTAATTCTTCTTTTTAGCTTTACTCCGCTTTAAACCGAAACCCAATCCCGTGTAAATTCTCAATCGCTATTCCTTTTTCGTTTGCCAAAATTTTGCGCAAGCGGGAAATAAAAACATCGAGACTGCGTCCCATGAAATAATCATCGTCACCCCAAAGAGAGGTTAGGATTTGTTCTCGTTTTAAAACCACATTTTTATTGTCGAGGAATAATTTTAATAGATCGGCTTCGCGCTGGGTGAGCGGTATTTTTTCGGTTTCATTAAAAAGGATGAAATTTTTGGTGTCGAATTGGTATTTCCCGATTTCGTAGATTGATTTTTCAACCGAATTGTTTTTGCGGGAACGTCTTAGAAATATTTCAATTTTAAGGAGTAATTCTTCTATGCTAAAAGGCTTAACGAGATAATCATCGGCACCCAATCGAAGCCCTTTGATGCGGTCTTCTTTTAAGGTTTTGGCCGACAGGAAAATAATGGGAACATCGACATCGAGTTTCCTGATTTTGGTGGCCAGTTCAAATCCATCCATTTTTGGCATCATTATATCTAGAATACAAATGTCAAAACTTCCTTTTTTGAAGGCTTCAAAACCCGATTTCCCGTCTTCGCAATGCGTCACTTCATAGCGGTTTTGCTCCAAATTGTCTTTGGTCAGGAATGCTAAGGTGGCATCGTCTTCGGTGTACAATATTCGAACAGTACTCATTTAGTTTTGAGGAATTAAAAGTGAAAAGGTACAGCCTTTTTTGGGATTGCATTTTATGTTTATTTTCCAGTGGTGGAGGTCGCATACTTTCTTGGCATAGTACAAACCCAATCCAAAACCGTTGACTTCATTGCTTTTTTGACTCGGAATTCTATAAAATTTATCAAACACAAAGGGAATGTTTTTGGAATCAATTCCAATACCGTTATCGATAAAATCGAATTGTAGATACTTTCCAACTTTTGCAATAGCGATACAAATTTCGGGTTTGTTTTCGCTATATTTTATCGCATTATCGAGCAGGTTGTACACCAAATTGGTAAAGTGAAATTCGTCCGCTTCAATGGTTACGGTTGCTAAATCGGTTTTAATTTCGATTTGGGTTTCAGGATGTTTTAGGGTACTGTTTTCAATTACAGCTTCTAAAATCGGCAAAACATTCAGCGTTTTTTTATTCAATATTAACGGAGCATTATCCGATTTTGCAACGCTTAGAATTTTCTCGATATGCTGATTCAGCTTGTTGCTTTGGTCAATAATAATGTGCGTGTATTTTTCCAGTTTTTCATCTTGCAGAATTGGATTTTGTTTGATGAGGTAATTGGAAGCAATTAATATGGAGGACAAAGGCGTTTTGAATTCGTGGGTCATATTATTGATGAAATCACGTTGCAAGTCGGAGTATTTCTTTTGCTGTAAAAGCGTGAAAATGGAATAGACATAAACCAGTAAAATGACAATTAAAGCAATCGAAAGCACAAACCAAAACCGTAAGGAACTGAACAAATAACTCGTTTCATTTGGAAACCGAATAGCAAAATAATAGACCAAATTTTTGTGTTTGGGGAAATGTACAGAATGTTTGGTTTGTTTCTTTTCGGATAGCGAAATGTAGTTGCCATAGACCATTTCATCGCTTTGGCAATTGTACATGGCATACTCAAAATCGGTGGTGATGTTCATTTTCTTGAACTCGGATACGAGATAAAACTCTAAAATTTCGGGTTCAAAATCGTTATCGATATTGACAATATAATAATCATTGGAGATTTTCCGCACTGGATTTTTCCCAGGAAGTTCTTGATTGGTTCCTTGATACAATTTTTTGGCAACTTCCAGTAAGGCGACATGTGCTCTTTGACTGAATTTTTTTTCTTCAATACTAAAAGCTTCTTTCGTCCAAAGCAATTGCGCTACTAGGATTCCTATAATGGCGATTAACCCGATTAGGATGCTGCTATTGAGTTTGGTCAGTTTCATTATGTAATATTAATCAAAATTTGCTTGACTTTTCTGCATTAACAACTCGTTAACAAAGATTGAATACCGCTTAACAAAGGGGTTTGATTTTCTACTCTACTTTTGGATTATTAAAAAATGTAACCCATAAAACAAAATAATATGAAAATGATTAAAATTTCAATGTTGGCATTAACTCTAGGATTAATGTCATTTTCGGCCATCGAACCTGTAAAAGCAATAGTTTCAAAAGTAGCTATTGCAGCTTCTTCAATTGTATGGAAAAGTGAAAGCATAGATGTGGGTTCCATTCCTCAAAACACTCCAAAACCAATTGTTTTTGAATTCAAAAACACTGGAAAAACAGCTGTAATCGTTACCAATGTTCAAGGTTCTTGCGGATGTACAGCAACAGATTATACCAAAACGCCAATTGCTCCAGGAAAATCAGGAACCGTTACAGCTACCTACAATGCGGCTAATCCAGGTGGATTTACAAAAACAGTATCGGTAACTACAAATGCTGAAACAACTGTAAAAGTTTTGACTATAAAAGGAACTGTTGTTGCAGCGGCTACTGGAGTGAAAAGTTAATTTTTAAGATTAATTTTTGGAGCAGAACCATTAGGCATTTTCAGGAAGCATTAGTTCCCGCCATCATTCCAATCTTATGAGCTGAACCCCAGCTCACAAGGATTTTCCCTTCTGTCGGGGCTAAAAGAGAATATTTTGCTTTTTTGCCATTATTCAAAAAAACAGTAATTCAAGATTTAATACCATTAGTGGATATAAAATAGTCCAAAGATGCGAAGTTGTTTTTTTTCAAGACAATGATAAAAATCATTGCATAGCCTTCGCTACGGAATTATTTTTTGAGGAAGTATTGGAGAAAAAGAACAAGTAGATTGGTCTATTTTATATTTGCCAATGGTATAATTATCGTCAGCGGTTTCAATCGTTGGCATTTCAATAATCGAGTTCCCGATTTAAATAAGAAAGTATATGAAACCACCTCTTCAGGTGGTTTTTTTGTTTGCAAACAAGACTGTTGAAAATTTTTGATTATAGTTTGAAGAAATAGTATCGAATAGTAATTCACAATCAATTTATATTTGTTGTCTATACTATTACAAAAGTCCCAAAAGATTATGAATTGCCTAAAAAAATACCTTTTATTTTTATTCATTACCATTTCGTTCGTTTCTACTGCCCAAAAAAAGGTCGTAACCCAATCGCTTTTTGAATATAAGGGGAGAGTTGAAAAAATCCAAGATAATAAAGTGATGCTTATTGGTTCTGCTTCGTCTGTGTCATTTGATTTTAAAGGAAATTCCTGTACTATTTCCTTGCAAAGCATCGATTCTTGGGAACATCAAAACTATGTTTCCCTAGAACTCGACGGAAAATACATCGGACGAATACGAATCGAAAAAGGAACTGTACAATCTTTCCCAATTACAATTTCAAAAAGCAAAAAAGCACATCATCTTTCGATTTATAAAGCCACAGAAGCTACTACCGGCAGTGTTTTGTTTGCAGGAACGACGGCGAAATTGATAGCAAGTTCTGCTCCTCAAAAAAAGAAAAAAATTGAACTCATCGGTGATTCTATAACGTGTGGTTTTGGAAATGATGCTTCTGAAATTCCGTGTGGGAAGGGAGATTGGTTTGACCAGCACAATGCGTATTGGGCTTATGGGCCAGTGCTTGCAAGAGATTTAAATGCTGATTTTGTATTGAGTTCCGTTTCGGGATACGGAATGTACCGCAATTGGAATGATGAACATCTGGACGAAGCTATTATTCCCGATGTCTATGAAAATTTATACCTGAATAAAGATAAAACGAAACCGTATGATTTTGCTTTTCAACCCGATTTAGTAAGCATTTGTTTGGGAACCAATGATCTTTCTGACGGTGATGGCAAAAAAGCAAGATTGCCGTTTAATGAAGAGAAATACGTTTCGAATTATATTGATTTTATCAAAACGGTATACAAACACGCACCCAATACCCGAATTGTTTTGTTGAACAGTCCGATGGTTTCGGGAGAGCGAAATGTAACTTTGGTGAAATGCTTGAAAAAAGTGATTCAGGCTTTTGAAAACGACACCATTCATAAACCCATTGCCTTGTTTGAATTTCAACCAATGAGTCCAAAAGGCTGTGGCTATCATCCCGATATTGCAGATGATAAAGTAATGGCTGACCAATTAATTCCTTTCTTTAAAAAATTACTCGATGCAAAATAACATCTTTAGATTTGTTTTCTTACTGATAGTATCAAATACCGCTTTCGCAAATATTACGCTTCCGAATATCTTTTCGGATAGTATGGTTTTGCAACGAAATGCCGAAGTTGCCATTTGGGGCTGGGCAAATCCGCAGGAGGAAGTGGTGATTACGCCAAGTTGGAACAATGAAACTTATAAAATCAAAGCCAGTAATCAGGCTAAATGGGAGATTAATATTCCCACTCCAAAAGAGGGAGGACCTTACACGATTACGATAAAAGGATATAACGAAATTGTGTTGAAAAACATTTTGATTGGCGAAGTTTGGATTTGTTCCGGACAATCCAATATGGAAATGAACGCTAGTTGGGGAATTGAGAATGGCGATGAGGAAGTAAAAAATGCTACGAACCCAAATATTCGTTTGTTTTTGGTACCGAAATTAACGGCTACAACTCCCCAAAATAATATAGCAGGAACTTGGACAGCATGCACACCCGAAACAATGAAATATTTCAGTGCAGTGGGTTATTTTTTTGGAAAGCGTTTGCAGGAAGAATTGAAAAACGTGCCTATCGGTTTGATTTCGTCCAATTGGGGCGGAACACCAGCGGAGATTTGGATGCCAGAAGAAGTGATTCAAAACGATTCAGTTTTATTAGAATCGGCGAAAACTAGGAAAGAAGAAAGCTATGGTCCGAATCAGCCAGGACGTGCTTTTAATGCTATGATTTATCCGCTGACTCAATTTAAAATAGCTGGGGCGTTGTGGTACCAAGGCGAAAGTAACGTGGGGTCAGCGGTTTATGACAAAACACTGACGGCTTTAATTACTTCGTGGAGACAAGTATGGAAATATGATTTTCCGTTTTACTATGTTCAGATTGCGCCTTATAAATATGGAGAAGATCATTTTGGAGGTTCAATCATTCGCGATGCACAGCGAAAAGTTTTGCAGGAAGTTCCGAATACCGGAATGGTATTGACAAGCGACATTTCTACCCCTGAGGAGATTCATCCAAAAGACAAAAAATCGGTTGGGACTCGTTTGGCGAATTTGGCTTTGGTGAATACGTATAAAACCAATTCGGCATTGGTGAATGGCCCGCTTTATAAAGGAATTAAAGTTGAAAAAAGTAAAATAACAGTCATTTTTGATTATTCAGAAGGTTTGTATTTTAAAGACAAGAAAGCCGATTTGTTTGAAGTTGCAGGAACTGACAATGTATTCTATAAAGCGACTGCTGTAATCAAGAACAATACTGTCGTAGTACAATCGGATAAAGTAAAAATACCTGTGAAAGTGCGTTACGCTTGGAAGAATACGGATCAGTCGACTCTTTTCAATAAAGCAAATTTGCCTGCTTCGTCTTTTATGAGTAAATAGAGGAAGTCTCAGTTTTCATTCTCAGTTTTCAACCGATAATCATTGGGATATTTTTTGTCTATATTGTTTATAATGTAAATTATAATGTTTGCAGTCAATTCTGAAAAGTGTGACTGCGACTGAAAACTTGATAGATAAGGAGAAAAGATGTTGTAAGTGCGCGTAAGGGATAGCAGTGAAAATCCTCCCGATTTTTCTCGGGAGATTGTAACGGATAGCCCGACCCGACTTTTTCTGGAGGGATACGCCCAAAAAATAAATTACGAATTATGAAGAACAATACATTAATTATTGCAGGGATTTTTACCCTGATTACCACAGGAACTATGATTGCACAGAAAATACCACATTTAGACAAAACAAAACCCATTGAAGAACGTATCGATTTGTTGATGAAACAAATGACGCTGGAAGAGAAAGTCGGGCAAATGAACCAATACAACGGTTTTTGGGAAGTAACCGGCCCGGCTCCAAAAGGAGGAAATGCCGAACTGAAATACAAACATTTACGTGACGGTTGGGTAGGTTCGATGCTGTCGGTTCGTGGAGTGAAAGAAGTAAAAGCAGTTCAGAAAATTGCCGTTGAGGAAACCCGATTGGGAATTCCCTTAATTATTGGTTTTGACGTAATTCATGGATACAAAACTTTGAGTCCGATTCCGCTGGCTGAAGCGGCAAGTTGGGATATGGAAGCGATTAAGAAATCGGCTCAGGTGGCGGCAGACGAAGCTTCGGCATCTGGAATCAATTGGACTTTTGGTCCTAATGTCGACATTTCTCAGGATGCGCGTTGGGGACGCGTGATGGAAGGAGCGGGAGAAGACCCATATTTGGGAAGTAAAATTGCCATTGCCCGAATCACTGGTTTTCAAGGTGACACAAGAGCTGATTTGCAAAAAGTAAATACGATAGCAGCTTGTGCCAAACATTTTGCGGCGTACGGTTTTGCCGAATCGGGCAGGGACTATAATACAGTGGATATAAGCAATTCTAAATTGTACAATACGGTTTTGCCACCATTTAAAGCGGCGACGGATGCGGGTGTTCGTACGATGATGAATTCGTTTAATATTTTGAATGGAGTTCCTGCAACCGGAAATAGTTTTTTGCAAAGAGATATTCTAAAAGGCAAATGGAAATTTGACGGTTTTGTGGTTTCAGATTGGGCTTCGGTTCGGGAAATGATTGCTCACGGATTTGCCAAAGACGGTGCTGATGCTACTGCAAAAGCTGTAAACGCTGGTTCGGATATGGATATGGAGTCGCATTTGTATGTAGAAGAATTGGTAAAACTGGTCAAAGAAGGTAAAGTAAAAGAAGCCTTGGTTGACGATGCAGTTCGCAGAATTTTGCGAGTGAAATTTGAATTGGGATTGTTTGATGATCCGTACAAATATTGTGATGAAAAAAGAGAAAAAGCAACGATAGGCAACAAAGCGAATAACGATGCGGTTTTGGATATGGCCAAAAAATCGATTGTGTTGTTGAAAAACGAAAAGGGATTGCTTCCGCTAAAAAAATCCGGACAGAAAATTGCATTGATCGGAGCTTTGGCCAATGATAAAAACAGTCCTTTGGGAAGCTGGAGAATTGCTTCGGATGACAATACTGCAGTTTCGGTTCTCGAAGGCATGCAACAGTACAAAGACAATCAATTGACGTTTGAAAAAGGAGCTGACTTGATTTTAGGCAAAGCGGCTTTTGTGGATGAATTGGTTTTCAATACCACAGACAAAACCGGATTTGATGCGGCCAAAAAAGCAGCGGCAAATGCGGATGTAGTCGTGATGGTCATGGGAGAACACGGCTTCCAGTCGGGAGAGGGACGCAGTAGAACGAACCTGGATTTACCAAGCGTTCAACAGGAATTGTTGGAAGAAATATACAAAGTAAACCCAAATATTGTTTTGGTTTTAAACAACGGGAGACCATTAGCCTTGCCTTGGGCAGCAGAACATATTCCAACTATTATTGAGGCTTGGCATTTGGGAACACAAACGGGAAATGCCGTGGCTCAAGTGTTGTATGGAGATTACAATCCAAGTGGAAAATTGCCAATGTCTTTCCCTAGAAATGTAGGTCAAGTACCAATTTATTATAACAATTACAATACTGGAAGACCTGTAAACAGTGATAAAAATGTGTTTTGGTCGCATTATACCGATGTGGAGAAAACACCTTTGTACCCTTTCGGATTTGGGTTGAGCTACACTACTTTCGATTATAAAAATTTGCAAATAAACAGAACTGCTTTCGCAAAAGGGGAGCCAGTTGTAGTTTCGGTGGATATTACTAATACGGGTAATTATGATGGTAAAGAGGTCGCTCAATTGTACATCCAAGACGTTGCTGCGAGTTTGGCAAGACCCATAAAAGAATTAAAAGGTTTTGAATTGGTAACTCTCAAAAAGGGCGAAACCAAAACCGTAACGTTTACTTTGACTGACAAGGAATTAGGTTTCTTTGATAATGAAGGCAATTATTTGGTAGAATCAGGAGCTTTCAAAATTAGGATTGGAGGAAGCTCAGACACAGGTTTGGAAAGTGGTTTTGAATTGCAATAAGACCTCGTCTCAAATCGCTCCAAAAAAGAGGGAGAAGTAATTTTTCATTCTATTAATTCTATTCCACTTAATAGAATGGACTAATTTTAAACCCGATTTGTACTCAAAAACAAGTCGGGTTTATTTGTATTATAAATTTACGAATGCGAACTTTACCAATTATAAAATTAAATCAAACCTTAAAATTGATATAATGAAATACAATAGATGTGGAAAAAGCGGCTTACTATTGCCACAAATTTCGTTAGGATTATGGCATAATTTTGGTTCAGTTGATTCTTTTGAAAATGCCGAAAGTATTGCCAAAGCTGCTTTTGATAAAGGAATAACTCATTTTGATTTGGCCAACAATTACGGTCCGGTTCCGGGTTCGGCAGAGACTAATTTTGGGACTATTCTTAAAAATAATTTTAAGGGAAACCTTCGCGACGAAATCGTAATCACGACCAAAGCAGGTTACACGATGTGGGATGGACCTTATGGCGATTGGGGTTCCCGCAAGTATTTGTTGTCGAGTTTAGACCAAAGTTTGAAACGAATGAATTTGGAATATGTTGATATTTTCTATTCGCATCGTTTTGATCCTGAAACTCCTTTGGAAGAAACCATGATGGCGTTGGATCATGCTGTTCGTAGCGGAAAAGCATTATATGCCGGAATTTCAAATTACAATCCTGAGCAAACAAGGCAGGCTACTGAAATTCTGAAACGATTGGGGACGCCTTGTTTGATTCACCAAGTGAAATATTCGATGTTTGTAAGAACTCCTGAAGAAGGATTGCTTGATGTTCTAGAAGAAAAAGGGGTGGGCTGTATTGCTTTTTCACCTTTGGCACAAGGGCTTTTGACTGATAAATACCTAAAAGGAATTCCCGAAAATTCTCGTGCTCACAATCCAAACGGACATTTAAAAGAAGATGAGGTTTCGGCAGAAAGAATCCAGAAAATCATTCAATTGAATGAAATAGCGAAAGAAAGAAATCAGTCTCTGGCACAAATGGCGTTGGCTTGGTTACTGAAAGACAACAGAGTTACTTCGGTTTTGATTGGAGCCAGTTCTGTGGGACAATTAAACAATAATATTGATTCGTTGCAGAATTTAGCTTTCTCCAAAGAAGAATTAGTTGCAATACAAAACATTTTGGGATAATAATAAAGGGAGCAAATATAAATTTGCTCCCTTTATTATCTCAACATTAAATTATACTTTTTTACAATCTCTAAAGTCGATTTGTCCGCAGAAAAAACAGAGTTCAAACCCTGTGGTTCCTGTGGTGGGTCTGTGGTCAATGGATCACCGGGATTCCATTTTCCGTCTTTGTTAACCGCTTTTCCTTCACCGCCAAAACCCCAGAAATTGGCCGCTTGTAAGGCATCATTTCTTTTATGACTTTCCGCAACTCTTTGGAATATATAATTGTAAAAAATATCTCTGTTGATTACCGAAGCTGTTGCTGTTAGACCTTCATTTTCTCTTGGCAAACCAAATTCTTCAATGATGATGGGTTTTTTTAAATGATTGGCGACTTCAACGTGTAAGTCAATATATTTCCCAGCATTTTCTAGCGTTGCTGGTAATGTTTTTTCAGCATCGTCCGCTTTGTACCAATTCCAGTTTTTGGGCCAAATGTGCATGGTTAAATAATCAATATTCGGATTTGTATGTGTTCTTTCAAAAGTTTCCATGCTATCGTTCGAACTGTTTCTTCCTTCAGAACCAGTTGAAATCAAATGATTTTTGTCTAAACTATCCATCAAGTTGACAATATTGTTGAGCCAAACGGTAAATTTAGCCTCGTTTTCGGGAGTAAACGTGCGCGGTTCATTTCCCACTTGCCAAGCCATAATGGTATTGTCCTCGGTATATTTTCTTTTGGTATACTTATTTGTTCTTCCCAAAATAAATTTCACATGATTGTTCAACGCTTCCATGCAAGGCTCGCAACTGTGGAATTTCTCGGTATAACTCATAAACTGAGGCCAAGTGTTGGGTGGAATTGCTGGAACCGGAATTGCACCTTTTCCATTCCATTCCAAGTATTGCGACATCCCGCCAGACCATTCCCAGTTATTGGTCAAGTACAACACGGCGTACATCTTGCGTTTGCCCATTTCGGCAATTAAGAAATCCAAACCATCGAGTAAGTCTTGATCGTATTTTCCTTGTTCGTACTGCAAAGCTGGACGAACGGTATAATCGTATGTTCCGCCATCGCCCCCCACCAAAATTCGCAAGTTGTCAATACCGTATTTTTGCATTAAATCCAGTTCCCGAATCAATCTTTTTCGGTCGCCAATTTTCTTCGAAGCCAACAAACTTCCATACCAATAATTGGTTCCAATATAAGAATACGGTTTGTTCCCTTTGTAAAACTGAGTTCCTTTTACAGTGATTCTGGCTTGTTGTTTTTGGGCTTCACAAGTGATGCTTGCCAAACATAAAAGAGCCAAAACTATTTTTAAAACGGATTTCTTCATCGTTAATTAATTTCTTTAAGAGCTTTATTCTGTTATCCGCTGCAATCTTTTTTTGGTTAAAAAAACCTCAAAAAAGGATTTCCACTGCACACGAGCGAAGTGAACTGGCGAAGCAATCAGGGCTAGGGCATTTCGTTTACAATTTTATTTATTCAAATTTTAAAATCTTTACTTATATGCCTTATTTTTTTTAAAAACTTAATTCGGTAAAACATACATGCTAGGTAAGGTATTTACCAAAGCCGATTTGGATTTAGTTGAAAAAGTCTTAAAATCACCCGCATTTGAAGCCGTTGGTGTTGGAACATAATAGCCATCTTGACTGTTGTTCCAAAACATAACATAACTTATCTGAATGCTATTTGCTGTCAGTGCGCTATACAAATAAGTAGAAAACCAATTAGCAACTGGAGCAACAGTTGCCGTAACTCGATAACCGGTTTCGGTCATAGCGGCAATTTTAACTTTGCTTATTGCTAAGCCAGATAGCATTTTAAGTTTGGCATTGGCTTTGTCTGCTCCTGTTTGTCCAAGATTATTCAAGTCGCCATAATTGTCCATTCCTAAAACATCTACATAAGCATCACCAGGATACCTGCTCAAATAATTGGTTGAAGTAGCGTAGGAGTTATCGGGAGAAAAGGCATACAAAATGTTATGAACTCCTTTTGTATCTCTTAAATATTCTACGGTAAATTGATATGCAGCTATGTACTCTTCTGGTGAACAAAAATCGGCTCCCCACCAAAACCAGCTTCCGTCAAATTCATGAAACGGCCTAAAAATAATTGGAATCAATTCCCCTTTGGAGCCTTTTAAATTCGAAATGACACTAGCTATTTTATCCAGTTTTGTTTTGTACCAGGCATTATTTACACCACCGGGTAAAATACTCTTGAAAGCAGTTGTTTTTTGTTCCGTGGTCATATCAGCGGCATAAAAGCTGTCTTCTTTATTGGGTTCTCTGATGTGCCAAGAGAAAGTGTTGATCATGCCTTTGGCATACGCTTCTTTGGCATCATCGGTTATGATAATTTCCTGTTGGTAAAACCAATTGTTGGATTGACCATTATTGTTTTTGTCGGTAATAAACATAAAATCGGAACCCAAAAGCGCAGGTTCATACCCAGTTGTTTTTTTAATATCCGATTGTGCTGAAGAACCATTATTATAAAATCCATTAAAAGCATCTTGTTGACCAATTGCAAATTTGGTTTTAGCCAATTTCTTTAAGTTGAAAAATAAAGCAACCGTTTCGGCAGTGGCATTTTTGTCGACCATGTAGGTTTTTACGTTTTGTGTTGTTAACACATCAGTAACCACAACTGGTGGAATTACTACAACTGGATCGGGTGCTGGATCGTCTTTCGAACAACTGTTTAATGCAATTATTGAGCTGAAAACTATGGATTTAAGAAGGTTTTTCATCTTGTGTTTTTAAATTCGGTGAATTAATTCGATGCAAGCTCTGCTATTGTGATACGGACATTTCCAGAAACCAGCTTTGTCTTTTTTTATTTTGGAATAATCACCGTTGATACCCCAAAACCATTCTCCATTTTCCTTGTCAATGATGTGTTTTTGAGTGAAATCCCAATTTTTAAAAACGATATCTAAGTATTCTTGTTTCCCTGAAAGTTGCCAAGCCGTAAAGTAGCCAATCATTAGTTCAGCCTGAGGCCACCAATGTTTTTCGGCCATTAATTCTTTGGTTTCGGGATCGTATTCATACCATAATCCGCCGTCAGAGTCTATACCTTCTTTGGTGACATCCGCAATTTGAATAGCATGTTTCTTATAATTGGCGATTAATGTCGAATCTCCCGAAATTTCGGCACATTGTAACAAAAGCCAAGCTGCTTCAATATCGTGTCCATACGAAATAACATCTTTCTTTTCTACCCAATTTTCATCAAAAAACAATCGTAAATGACCTGTTTCGGTATTGATGAAGTATTTTTCGATGGTTTCTAATAATTCAATAATGACTTTTCGTAACGATTCGTCTTTCCAAACGGTATATAAATTGGCATATCCTTCAACGATATGCAAATGGGTATTCATTGTTTTCTTTTCGTTGGCATCTTTTTCGCTCAAGCGTAAATCTTCAATGGGTTGCCAGTCGCGGGTAAATGCTTCCAGATACCCACCATTTGAGGCATCATAACTGTATGTTTGAATTTTTTGATACAAAGCAATGGCTATTTTCAAAGCTTTTTCATCTTTGGCAACCGAATAATATTCGCTCAATCCATAAATAGCAAAGGACAATGCATAAATTTGGTTTTTGGTGTCTTTTGGTGTTCCATCATAATGGATACTCCAAAAAATGCCTCCAAATTCTTTGTCGTAAAAGTGTTCTGAAAGGTATTCAAAAGCTCGTTTTGCAGTGTCTAAATGTTCTTTGTTATTTGAAATTTTATAAGCTGCAGAAAAGGTCCATAGTAATCTTGCATTTAATACAGACCCTTTTTCTGCTTCATTATTTGTATTGTTATTGTAATCTATCTGACCAACGAAACCTCCATTTTTTCTATCAATAGTGTTTTCCATCCAATAGGAAAGAATACTTTGAAGCTCAAGCTTTAATTCTGTTTTTAGATTTTTTAAATCGGCTTGCACAATTATGAGATTTCTTTGTTTTTATTCACTTGTTTGATAATTGTATTAACTGAACCCGCAGAAGTCAAGGTATCTTCCGGAGAATTGATAACGTAATCCACAAGTTTATCTACAGATGAAACTGCCACATGCATTCTGGTATCTGAAGAAGCATAATAGATATAAACAGTTCCGTCTTTATCTTCAATCCATCCATTAGAAAATAAAACATTGGAAACATCTCCAACTCTTTCAATACCTTCTGGTGCCATAAAATGTCCGGCTGGTGCATGTGTCACTTTTGCAATATCATTCAGATCTGTCATGAACATGTACAGTGTATAGCGCAAACCGGCCGCAGTATTACGAACTCCATGTGCTAAATGCAGCCAACCTTTTTCAGTTTTTATAGGTGCTGGTCCAAGACCATTTTTCAATTCATATACGGTGTGATATTGTTTTCCGTAAATGATTTTTTCATCTTTTACGACTGGATTGGTCATGTCTTCCACAAACCCAAGTCCAATTCCACCACCGTTTCCAACATCAATAAAACCATCTTGCGGACGAGTGTATAAAGCATATTTTCCGTTTACAAATTCTGGATGCAAAACCACATTACGTTGTTGTCCTGTGTTCGAAATCAAATCAGGTAGTCTTTCCCAGTTGATTAAATCTTTGGTACGTACAATTCCGGCATTGGCAATAGCGGTGCTAGTGTCACCTTTTGGTGCTGATGGATCTTTTCTTTCGGTGCAGAAAATACCGTAAATCCATCCGTCTTCATGCTTTATTAAACGCATGTCATAGACATTGGTGTCTGGTTCTTCTGTTTGTGGAATCACGCAAGGTTTGTCCCAAAATTTGAAATTGTCGATACCATTTGGACTTTCGGCAATGGCAAAGAACGATTTTCTGTCTGCTCCTTCGACACGGGCAACAAGGACGTATTTGTCATTCCATTTTATGGCTCCAGCATTGAATGTGGCGTTTATGGCAATTCTCTCCAAAAACAATGGATTTGTATTCGGATTAAAGTCAAATCTCCATTCCAGCGGTGTGTGAGCAGCTGTTAAAATTGGGTTTTTATAGCGAATGTATATTCCGTTTCCAATACCGTCTTGTGGTTCATTTTTTGTTTGAATTAAAGTATTGAATTGTTTGTCGAGCTCGATTTTTATTTGTTTTAAATCTGCTTTTATTTCAGTTGTGTTCATAATTGAATGTTCTAAATCAAGTATTATTTGTTTAAATTTCTTTTGGCATTAAGTTCGTCTTCAATGGTCTGTAGCTTTTCTTCAGATAGTGGGTAGAATAATATGAAAAGTACAGATAGTGCGGCGGCGATTGCCGGAAGTATGCTTAGCATCAATAATATTCCGTTTTGTGCGGTCAGTGATTGTACTACATTGGCCTGAAATCCAAAGTATCCTAAAAGCCATCCAGTAGCGGCACCACCGATTGTCCATCCAAATTTTTGTGACATCGAGGAAGCCGAAAAGATAAGACCTGTGGCTCTTCTGCCTTGTTTCCACTCGGAATAATCAGCACTATCAGCATACATAGACCAGATTAATGGGAAGATGCAACCGGCGCAAATGCTAATCAATACTTGGAAAACCATAATCAGTACAATATTTTCTTTGCCTAAATAATAGAAAAGAACGCTCAATACTGATGCAAGTGCCATTGCGCCGAAAAAGGTTTTCTTTTTTCCTATTTTGTTGGCAATTGGAGTAGCTATAATTACACCAATAATGTTTGCTGCTTGTCCTAATACCAAGTAAAGAGTGGTTGGAGTCATTGCGAAATTTTCTCCCAAAATATTGAAACTATAACTCACAGTGCTGCTAACATAATACTTGAAATAGTAAACTGCAGCTCCATCACGGATAGAATTGAATACCAAAGCGCCAATTCCCGCACCTAGTAAAATCCACCAAGGTCTGTTTTTAAGAAGGTCGTTTAAATCTTCTTTTAAATTTGGTTTTTCATCATTTATAGGTAGTACTCTTTCTTTTGTTAGAAAAAAACAAGTCCAAAAGAATATCGTTGTGATGATTCCAAACACGATTATGGTGTATAACCAACCTGTTTTAGAATTTAAACTTCCACCAAAATGAGTTACCAAAGGTTCAATTAACCACAGAGCCAACAAGCTTCCGCCAAAGGCGAAAACCATACGATAGGAGGAAAGGGTTGTGCGCTCTTTTCTATCACCAGACATTACTCCCAGCAATGAAGCGTATGGCACATTAATGATAGAATAAATCATCATCATTAAGGAATAAGTAACGTAGGCGTATATTATTTTTCCTTTTGCATCAAAGTCTGGAGTATAAAAAGTCAGTACTCCAATTATGGCAAATGGAATAGCTGTCCACAGTAAATAAGGCCTGAATTTTCCCCAACGACTTTTGGTACGATCCGCAATAATTCCCACCAAGGGGTCGAAGCAAGAATCCCAAATACGGGTAATCAAAAACATAGTTCCAACCACCGCGGGCGCTATCCCAAAGACATCGGTGTAAAAAAACATGAGATACATGCTGAAAATTTTCCAAAACATGGAAGAAGCAGCATCACCTAATCCGTAACCAACTTTTTCTTTTAAACTGATTTTATAATCCATGGTTTTTTTAGGGTTTGTAGTCATTGGGCTTTATTTTTTATATAGGTTTATTTTTGCTGCATCTTTTTCAAAAAGGATATTATCTAGATTGTAAAATTGGATAAAATCTTTTTCACTTAGTTGCCCTTTGAACGGAGCATAATAATGGAATTTTTTTTCTTTTTCCTGCCAACCGTGGTTTCTCCAAACCAACACATAGGATATTTTGTATGATCCCATGGCTTTCATCAAAGTGTCTGTCCACCATTTGTCATATGGGATGGCCTCGTAACCCGTTTCTGCAAAAGCAATAATCTTATGTTGCTCTTTGGCAATTTGATCTATTATTCCAAATTGTCTTTGGCAATTTTCTACAAACGAATTGTCTTTCAAAGGATCATTGTAAATGTATTTGTCAAAACTTAAAACATCAACATATTCAGAGCCTGGATAGTATTCCAAGAAATCTTCTCTAGAGTTGAAATCGGCAGTGTTGTACACATAGATTAAATTGTGAACTTCTTTCTTTTGAAAATAATCAATAGTAAATTTCCAAAGGTTTTTAAACTCTTCAGGGCTTCCATTGTTTTTGCACCACCAAAACCAAGTTCCGGTAAGTTCATGAAACGGACGATACAACAACGGGATTAAATTCCCTTTTTTATCCTTTAAAGTTAAGATGTATTTTGCAGCTTCATCCAACCAAGCCTTATATTTTTCATGACTTTCGCCTCCCGGTAAAGCCGAAGCCAATGATTTTGGAGTAGTGTCCCAAGCATTTCCATCTGTTAAAGGATTGTTGGAATGCCAACTAATAGTGATAATACCTCCTCTATTGTATCCGTCAATGATGTATTGTCTCATTTTATCAAAAGGAATGCCGTCTATATTTTTATCTGATTTGGTTTCAAGACCTCCCAGATCCCATCCGTAAACTGCTGGATAATCTCCAACGACATCTTTTACATCACTTCTTCCTTCTTCATATTTCCAGTTTACACCGTATGCCAAATCATCTTGATGACCAAATAATATCCCTTTATTGGCTGTTTTGTATAAATTTTGATATAACTGTGTGGTGTTTTTGGTAGCTTTTTTATCAGATAATGATAATTTAGTATCACTGCTCTGTGAATAAGAGGAGCAAAATGTACTAAAAGTTAAAAAAAGTGAGTATATATAGTTCGTTTTTGTCATATCTATTGTAATGAATTTTTATTAGCTTAAAATAAAATCAAAATCAATTCGGATTGAATATCAAATGATTAAAATTTTAAAGCTGTGATTTTATATTTTTATTAATTTTTTGTCAAAATGTTAAAAAAATAACGGCTTTAAAATGTTTTATATTTTTTGTGGTTATTTTTTCTTTTAAAAGAATAAATCCATTTTTCAAAGATATAGCAATAAGATCTTTTGGATTAATATTATTTTGTCAATTTTATATCTTATTATTGCAAATAAAAAAATGAATTATGAGCGCTTTTAAAAATTTTCACAGAGAAATAGTTCCACTTGCAGCACAAGATAGTTTTTTGGTTTTTGATAGAGTTAAAGATGAGTTTGATTATCCAGTGCATTATCATCCCGAATTTGAGATCAATTTTATATTGAACGGAAAAGGGGTGAAGCGTGTTGTAGGTGACAATATAGAAGAGATTGATGATATAGAATTGGTGTTGGTTGGACCTAATTTGTATCATGGTTGGGAACAGCATAAATGTAAAAACAAAGATATTCACGAAATAACAATTCAATTTCATAACGATCTTTTTCATGAATTTTTGTTGTCCAGACGAATTATGACGCCTATAAAGGAGATGTTTAATCGTTCCGTACATGGTATTTTATTTTCAAATCAAGTAGCCGAAATGCTCACTCCGCGGTTAATAAAGATATCTAAGTTGGATGGTATGGACTATTTTTTGGAGATTATTTCAATATTATATGACCTTGCAAACTCCCGTAATCAAAGGCTTTTGTCAACTTTTACCGTTGAAAATGATACTTTTGAAGAGTATGATAAAATGAAATTGATTTATGATTATATTCAAAAGAATTTTGCTGAAAAATTATCATTGGAAGAAGTGGCGGGTGTGGCTAATATGACAACGATTTCTTTTAATAGGTTTATAAAAAAACGCACAGGAAAAACATTTGTCAACTATATTAATGATATCCGAATTGGCTATGCGGCCAGGTGGTTAGTCGAGAAAGACCTAAGTATTTCGGAGGTTGCCTTCAAATCAGGGTTTAATAACATAGCCAATTTTAATAGAAGTTTTAAGGCTTTTAAAAAATGTACACCTAGTCAATACCGTGATGATTTTTCAGGATTAAAGAGAATTTTGTAATTACTTTAATTTTTTTGTTAAAATGCTTCCTGAAAGAGTCTTTCGGGAAGCATTTTTTATTTTGAAATTAATTATATGGCATATATTATAGGTAATAAATGGTAATAATTTAAAAAATTCAGATTATAATTTTGTTATGTGTAATTAAATTTTTCATTTTGAAAATATATTATCATGAAATGATATAATAATATTAATTTGATGTTAACTACTGTTATAAATTTGTTAATTATAAATCATTATTTATTAATGCCAATAATAATAGCCGAATTACCCTTTCGGAAATTATTAAACTTAACTAACAAATTTTTATTATGAAAAAATTATTGTCCAACTTGATTCATTGGAAAGTAAACCACAGAAAGGTTCCATTGATGTTCTTACTATTTACCTGTGGTATCATGAATGCACAGCTTAAGGTGCAGGGTGTTGTTACAGATGCTAATAATCTGCCGCTATCTGGAGTTAATATTAAACCTGAAGGAGCTGCACAAGGCGTTTCTTCTGATTTTGACGGAAAGTACGCAATCGATGTACCTGCAAATGCTGTATTGACTTTTACATTTATTGGTTTTGATAACAAAAAAGTAGCGGTAAAAGGAAGTTCTAAGCTTAATGTTACTATGACATCTGCTTCTGAAAACTTGAAAGAAATCGTTGTAATTGGTTATGGAACGCAAAAAAGAGGTAATCTCAATGGATCTGTTTCTACTGTAAAAGCCAAAGATATTGAGAACCTAAAAGTAGTAAGTGTAGACCAAATGCTTCAAGGTAAGGCTGCAGGGGTAAGTGTTACCAATAACTCAGGTGCTCCTGGAAGTGCCGCTTCGGTTAGGATTCGTGGGACTACTTCTATCTCAGGGACTAATGAACCTTTATACGTAATTGATGGAGTCCCTGTTTCTGGAGATGCCACAGGAAAATCTACAAGTGGACGTCCTTTGGCTGGTAGAGATGGATTTTCTTCATCAGGAGGAAGCGGAAACAATGCTGTTAGCCCGTTGTCAATGATAAATCCTAGTGATATTGAATCTATGGACATTTTGAAAGATGCTTCTGCAACTGCAATTTACGGTTCAAGAGGTGCTAATGGGGTTATTATTATTACTACCAAATCAGGTAAAAAAGGAACTGGTAGAGTTGCTTATGAAAATTTTACTTCAATTAGTAATGTTACCAATAAATTGGATGTTTTAACTTTGCCGGAGTATGCCACTCTAAAAACAAATTTGGCTAAATTATGGGGATTTCAAACACGTCAGGAATTTTCGCATCCTGAATTATTAGGACCAGGAACAGATTGGCAAGACGAAGTATATAGAACGGCTATTTCACAAAGTCACCAATTATCTTTTTCAGGTGCAAAAGATGGTACTAGTTACTATTTATCAGGAAGTTATTTGGATAACGAAGGAACTATTATTAATTCTGGATTAAAGAGATATACTGTAAGATTAAATCTGGACTCTAAAATTAAGAGTTGGCTTAGAGTTGGTGGAAATCTTTCAGGAGGTATTACCAATGAGAATATTACAGTAAATCAAAGTTTTTCTGGATTAATCTCAAATACTTTATTGCAATCACCAGATATACCAGTTAGAAATGCTGATGGAACATTTGCAGGACCACCGTCATCAGAACAAAGTGTAACTTATTATAATCCAGTTGCAGAAGCTTTGACTAGAGAAAATACTTTGGTTCGTAAAAATTTCTTAGGAAATATGTATGCCGAAGCCGATCTTTTTAAAGGATTGAAATATCGTATCGAGATTGCTGCAAATACTGAATTTTCTGAAAACGATGATTTTAGACCTTCTTATAAATGGGGTAGTCAAGAAAATTTATTAGCAGATTTAGATGTAAGAAGGCAAAATTGGTATTCTACAAATATTAAAAACTTACTGACTTATGATAAAACTTTCGATAAACATCATTTTACAATTTTATTAGGTCAAGAAGCGAATGATTCTCATTGGGAAGGGTTAATTGCGTCTGCACAAGGTTTTAAAACAAATTCTATCCATACCTTAAATTTGGCTGATGTTGATAACAATACAGTAACGCAATATAAAGGAAGTGCTTCTCTTTCTTCTCTTTTTGCTCGTGTAATTTATGATTTTAATGATAAGTACAGTATCACGGCTTCGACAAGACAAGACGTTTCGTCAAAGTTTGACCCTACAACTGACAATCAAAAAGGGGTGTTTAACGCAATTTCTGGTTCATGGAAACTTTCTAATGAGCCTTTTATGGAAGGAACACGTAAATATGTTGACAACATTAAATTCAGATTGGGTTATGGAGAAACTGGTAACCAACAGATTCCAAACAATAGCTATTCTGCGATGTTGAATGTGCAAAACTCAGGATTAGGAAGCGGGTTTTTACCGGCAAATTATCCAAATCCAAATTTAGTTTGGGAATCATTGAATCAAACTAACTTTGGTATTGATTTTACAATGTTGGAATCGAAATTGTTTGCGAGCGTTGATTTTTATGATAAAAAATCGGAAGGGTTTTTGTTCCAAGTACCATTGCCACTATACTTAACAGGAGGTGGATCACAATACGGAGGGGTTTCTGCTCCATACTCTAATTTGGGTACAATGAGTAATAAAGGATATGATATTACATTAGGATACAACCTTAAATCTTCAGGTAATTTTAATTGGGATACTTCTTTGGTTGTGTCGCATTATAAAAATAATTTAGATGAAATTGCCAACGGAATTATTTTAACGCAAGAAGTTAATACTAACGGATACCAACCAGTAGTAGTTACCAATACAACGATTAATAATCCTATCGGAATGTTTTACGGTTATGTTACCGAAGGAATATTTAAAGATCAGGCAACTTTAAACAATGCTCCAATTCAGTTTGGTCAGCCAGTTGGAACAGGGGCAGGAGAGACTTCTTTAGGTGATGTAAAATACAAAGATGTTAATGGAGATGGTAAAATAGATGCAAATGATAAAACATTTATAGGAAACCCGCACCCAGATTTGACTTTTGGATTTACAAATAATTTCAAATACAAAAACTTTGATTGTTCTATATTCTTACAAGGGTCATACGGTAATGATGTTATGAATTTAACCAAAAGAGCTGGAACAACAAATGCATCTTTATATGACAATCAACTTGTAGATGCAATGGATTATTATTCTGATACTAATACAGAAAGTAATAACCCAAGACCAATTGCGGATTCAGCAAATAATAACCTATTGATTTCGGATCGTTATGTTGAAGATGGTTCTTACATCAGAATTCAAAATGTTACACTAGGATATTCTTTGCCTTCTGATGTTATTTCTAAATTTAAAGTAACAAGATTAAGATTATACGGTACAGCTCAAAACTTGCTTACGTTTACTGATTATTCAGGTTATGATCCAGAAATAGGTTCATTTAATCAGAATGTGCTTTTGTCAGGAATTGATAATGGAAGATACCCAGTAGCCAGAACATTTACAATTGGACTTAACGTAGAATTTTAAAAAAAGATAAAATGAAAAAGAAATTGTTTTTAAATAGATATAGTTTACTGCTCGTAGCGGTAACGTTCCTCGTGTTTGGGTCGTGCCAGGAAGATTTTACAAATAGACCTTCAGAAGATGGGATAAGTTTAGACTCTTATTACAGTACAAATGATCAGGTCAGTTCTGCAACCAATGGGATGTACAGTAGAACTTGGTTTCAGATGTATAACAAATTTTGGTGGGCTATTGAAGTGGGGTCAGGAAACATGTACTCGGGATCACCTGATGTTAGTGGATTAAAGACTTTTGCTTTGAATGGGAGTGATCCAGAATTGGTAAACGGTTGGTCAGCATTATGGGCCAATGTGCAACAATCGAATATGATTATTAACTTTTTGGCTAGTAGAGTTGGTCCAGATGTTGATAAAAATGTATTAGACAACGCTATTGGTGAAGCTTATTTTATGAGAGCTACTGCTTATTTTGACTTAGTGAGACTTTGGGGACCAGTGCCAATTATTGAAAATCCTTTGGATTTTACCAGTAATCCTTATGTAAATACGAACACAGTTGATGACGTATATAAATTGATCACAAATGATTATTTAAAAGCCATTAACTTATTGGTTGAAAAAAGCAGAGGTGCCAATTACGCCAGTAACGGACACGTATCTAAAGGTTCTGCAAAAGCAATGTTAGCCAAAGTATATTTGTATAAAAAAGATTATGCTAATGCTAAAGCTATGGCACAAGACGTTATTAATAGTGGTGAATTTAAATTGTTAGGTGGTGATGAATTACCTGCGAAAAGTTTTGCTGACTTGTTTACGTATGGGAACAACAATAACGAAGAATCTATTTTTGCTATTCAATGGAAAGGGGATGGAGCTTATGGTTCTGCCAATAACTGTAATACGCAATTTGGATTTAAAGATGGAGATTTATCAACTTCAAATGCATCGTATGCAGGAGTTTTTGGACCAGCTCAGGAGATTTTTAGCTTGTATAGTATTGAAGATAAAAGAAAACACGAAACTATTATGGTTGCAGGAGATACTTATCCAAACATGAAAACAACCGAAGGAATTGGTTTTACAGTTCCTGCTGGGAAAGATTTAGCACAAGGATCTGGTGGTGCGATTAAAAAATATTGTGTTGGTGTAGTAAACGGAGCTGCTACAGGTCCAGCGGATGCTTGGGCAATGATGGATAACAATACGTATATAATGCGTTATGCCGAGTTATTGTTAATTCATGCCGAAGCGGTTTTGGCAGGTGGAGGGAGCACTTCTGATGCAGGAGCTTTGAAATCTATCAATGCAGTAAGAAGAAGAGCTGGATTAAGTAATTTGACTTCTGTAACTTTTGATGATATTTTTCTTGAAAGAAGAAAAGAATTGTGTTTTGAAGGAGATTATTGGTTTGATTTAGGACGTATCGATAAAGCAAAAGCAATCGCAATTATGTCAGCACAAAATAGAGGAGACAGATATGGTGCACGTTACTATACGCCGGTATATAGTGAGGACCATGCTACTAATGATTTTTATATGGACTATCCAGATAATGAGGTTGCAAAAAATCCAAAATTATTGGATGCGCCAGTACCATATACTTTTAAATAATTTTTAAAATTGATAATATGAAATCGCCATTAACAGCAAGTTTGCGTATGCAAACACCAATAAATAAAAAAGGCGATAATATATGACTGCTAACAAACAAATTTTACATATATGAAAAATATAAAAATAAAATACCTATTGTCCATTATTTCGATGGCACTTTTGGTACTGGGTGTTTTTTCTTCCTGTAGTGAGGATAGTGCCGATTCAGGTTCAGGAACATTAACCATCACGAGTGTAGCGAAAGCCGAAGAAGGAGATTTGGTTCCAGTAACACAAGGAGATCCAAAAAATTACTATATCATTAGAGGTTCAGGATTTACTACTGTTGAAAAAATTTATTTTAATGATTTCGACACTTATTTTAATCCGGTATTAGTGACGGATACGGAGATATTTGTATTAATTGACGAGAAAACACCTTATGCAGATGCAAGTAGTAAATTAAAAGTTGTTACAAAATTAGGAACAATAGTTTACGATTTTGTGATATCTCCCCCATCACCGACTTTTGGAAGTTTTAATCCAATCAATGCGGTAGAAGGTGATGTAATCACAATTTATGGAAATTATTTCTTAAATCCGATTGTTAAAGTTGGAGCAGAAAGTGTACCAGTAATTTCGTCAACTTTGACAGAAATTAAAATTAAATTGCCTGCAGGTGCAGATAAAAAGTACATTTCAGTGAGTAATATTTCAGGTACAGCAACATCTACAGATGCAATAGGTTGTGCTATATATGATGATGTTTTCTGGGGTATTGATGGTGTTGGTGGTTGGGGAGTTTCAAATACTAATATTGAAAATACTACTCGCGAAGAAGTGGCTCAAGGTGATAAAGCGATTAAAGTTGATATTACACCTTGGTCTGGTTTTCAAATTGATATGTGGGCCAATGGAGGACATCCGGTTCCAGCAAATGCAATAGGAATTAAATTTCAAATGAAATTAAAAGCTGCGGCAAAAATGAGAGTTGTGGTAGGGGGAGATTGGGGGCATGAAGTTTGGTTTAATCTCACAAGTGAATATGCAACTTATGTTGTAAAATGGTCTGATTTAGGGATGGCAGTTGCACCGGCTACTATCGGACAAATTGTATTTGGGAGTGATGGTACGGCCACTACTTTTTATATAGATAATTTAGGTTTTGCTTTAAAATGATTTGGTTTAAGTTTATTTGAGTTAGTTTAAGATATTCCCTAATTGAAAAATTAGGGAATATTTTTTTTAGAACAGTTTGCATTTTTCCTTTTTGCTGTTTTTTAGGTACATTTTGAAAAAAAAGTATCACTATATCTAGTAACTATTTACTAAACTTGTAAGTTAAAATCTTCTTTAGTTTGTGAAAATTGTAAAATGAAAAATCTCAGTCGAATACCATTTCTGTTACTTTTATCTTTAAGTTTTTGTCTTTCTGTTTTCTCGCAATCGACTTCAAAGAGCTGGAACCGGGAGCATATTTCTATTGATCAAAATTGGCTATTTGCCTTTGGTCATCCTTTTGATGTGGCCAAAGATTTTAATACAGGAACCGGTTATTTTTCCTATTTAGCCAAAACCACTTATGGCGATGGAGCTGCTGCAACAGATTTTGATGATCGCTCTTGGCGAAAATTGGATTTGCCGCACGATTGGGCAGTACAACAAGGTTTCAGCGAAAAAGCGAGTTACAGCCATGGATTCAAAAACATAGGAAGTCCGTTTCCCGAAACAAGCATTGGTTGGTATCGCAAAAAAATAACGATTCCCGAAGCCGATTTAGGACGCAGGATCCACATAGCCTTTGACGGTGTTTTTCGAAATGCAACAGTTTGGTTCAACGGACATTATCTGGGGAACAATCCTTCTGGTTATTTGGGTTTTGAATACGATGTTACCGATTATGTTAATTATGGAGGAGAAAATACCATTGCCGTCCGAGTGGATGCAATGATGGAAGAAGGTTGGTTTTACGAAGGAGCCGGAATATACCGTCACGTTTGGTTGAACAAAACCAGTTCGTTGCACGTACCCGCAGACGGAACTTTTGTGAGTACAACCAAATTGAATTCAAATTCTGCCGAACTGACTTCTAAAGTTTCTGTAATCAATGAAGGAAGTAAGTTTCAAAGCTTCAAAATCATTCAAACCGTTTATGATAATGCCGGAAAATCAATCGCTACGACAACAATGGCCAATCTGAATTTAAGACCAATGGAAACCAAAGAATTTGGAAACGAATTGACTATCACAAATCCTAAGCTTTGGTCAGTAGACAATCCGTATTTGCATAAAATGATAACCACGATTTATACAGGAACCGAATTGGTAGATATCCAAACCACCACTTTCGGAATAAGGACTTTGCGTTTTGATGCCAACGAAGGATTCTTTTTAAACGGAAAACACCTAAAAATAAAAGGAACTAACAACCATCAAGACCACGCAGGAGTAGGAGTGGCAATGCCCGATGGTTTGCAGGATTTTCGAATTACGACTTTAAAATCATTTGGCTCCAATGCCTATCGTTGTTCACACAATCCACCAACACCAGAGTTATTGGATGCTTGCGATCGCCTTGGAATGGTTGTCATTGACGAAACTAGATTAATGGGAATTACCAATGTTCAGTTGGGCGAATTAAAGCGGATGATACTCCGAGACCGAAACCATCCGTCTATCATCAGTTGGTCCATCGCCAACGAAGAATGGGGCGTAGAAGGAAATAGCATCGGAGCCCGAATGGCAAGAACGATGCAGGATTTTGCTAAAACAATAGACACTACCAGAGGAATAACGGCAGGAATTAGCGGTAATTGGGATAACGGAATTGCCACAGCTGTGGATGTAGTTGGTTACAATTACATCAAACACGGAGGTAAAGAAACCACAGATAAACACCATCGTGAATTTCCTAATCTGGCCAGTTGGGGAACCGAAGAAGGTTCTACTTTTGCCACAAGAGGAATCTATTTCGAAGACAACGAAAAACAATATAAACCGGCCTACGATTTTCCGCAATCAGCGAATGCACACAGTATCGAACAGGGTTGGAAACACTATGATTCCAGAGCGTATCTGGGCGGAATGTTTATTTGGACGGGCTTTGATTACCGTGGTGAACCCACTCCGTATGTGTGGCCGGCAACAGGTTCTTATTTTGGAATGGTCGATCAATGTGGTTTTTACAAAGACGATGCTTGGTACCTAAAAGCGTGGTGGGGGACTGAACCTGTTTTGCACCTTTTACCGCATTGGAACTGGAAAGGCAAAGAAGGACAACCCATTGACGTTTGGGCGTACAGTAATTGCAATGAAGTGGAGCTTTTTCTAAACAAAAAAAGTCTTGGTAAAAAAGCGATGGAAAAAAACGGGCATTTGGAATGGAAAGTAAACTATGCACCCGGAACTTTGGAAGCGATTGGCTATAAAAACGGCAAGAAAATCCTAACCGAAACCGTGAAAACCACTTCCGATGCTATTGCTATTGGTTTGCAATCAAACGTAAAAAGCCTTAAAGCAAATAACGTGGATATCGTCATGATTACTGTCGATACCAAGGACAAATCAGGCTTGCATGTTCCTACTTCCGAAAATGAAATTGCGTTTTCCATTTCAGATCCTGGAAAAATAATCGGCGTTGGAAACGGAAAACCCACTTCGGTAGAACCCGATCAATTTTTGGAGACCAACACGGTTATCAACATTTCGAACCTTAAGGAAAAAATCGTCAATTCTATTTCCGAAACCGCCGATAATTTGGATATTTCCAATTGGGACAGCGCTTTCAAAGACAGCCGTGACACCATTTTTGGCAAGAAAGCCAAAGCCGTGGTGTATCGAACCGATTTTGATTTGCCCGAAAATTTCGAGGAAACCAAAATCAATCTGTTTTACAACAGCATCGGTCAATCGCAATCCATTTACATCAACGGAAAATTAATCGCAAATGCTATTCCTGAAAACAAAAAAGGAGACACTTTCGTACTCGACAAATCCAATCTCCGTGCAGGGAAAAACACAATTACGATTGTTGCCGTACCTTTAATTTACAAATACAAATGGGGAACCGTGAACACCAATCCAGGAACAATTCAAATCCTCACGCCAGCCCCAACTTGGAAACGAACATTGTTTAGCGGTTTGGCACAAGTGATAATACAATCAACTGGAGAAACGGGTGAAATTACGGTGACCGCGACCAGCAGCGGATTCAAAAAAGCCGAAATAAAAATAAATGCAATGAACAATTAATATAGTTTGGGCGTGACCACAATCCCGATAGCTATCGGGAGGGCTGTACGTTCCCGCTTCCCGATGAAAAATCGGGAGAGCTCCACTGCCATCCCTCACGCAAATTCTGCAAAACAGGATAATTAGCGGTAAAAACAAAAAAATAAAATGAAAATTTTGAATCATTTGTACCTAACAGGTTAAAAGAAGCTTGTTAAGAAACGTACAATCCTAACAGGTCTCCAAAACCTGTTTGATAGTATTGAAAACAACTTTAAAAACATAAAAAATATAAAAATGAAAAAAATACTTCTCAGCTTTCTTTTAGGAAGCATCGCAATTCAAGGTTTCTCACAAGGAAATGTCTATAAACAAGGCACTGGAAAATTCGAAGGCCTTGCCATGACACCACCAATGGGTTGGAATTCTTGGAACACCTTCGAAACCAACATCGATGAAAAGCTCGTAAAAGAAACAGCCGATATTATGGTTTCAACCGGAATGGCGGCTGCGGGTTACACGTATATTGTCCTTGATGATGGTTGGATGACAAAAGAGCGCGATGCCAATGGAAATCTAATCCCAGACCCAATCAAATTTCCAAGCGGAATGAAATCCTTAATCGATTATGTACATTCCAAAGGACTAAAGTTTGGTTTGTACAATTGTGCCGGAACCCATACCTGCGCTGGCTATCCAGGCACGCGAGGATATGAGTACCAAGACGCACGCTTTTATGCCAATTTGGGTATTGATTTCTTAAAATACGATTGGTGTAATACTGCAGGAATCAACGCTCCCGAAGCTTATGCCACGATGAGTAACGCCTTAAAAACTGCCGGAAGACCTATCGTTTTCAGTCTTTGCGAGTGGGGTGACAACAAACCTTGGGATTGGGGAAAACCAATAGGAAACCTTTGGAGAATATCGGGTGATATTTACCCATGTTTTGATTGCGAGTTCCATCACGAAGAAGGGAATTGGTCGTCTTGGGGATTCATGAAAATTGCCGAAATGCGCAAAGATATCCGTAAATTTTCAGGACCAGATCATTGGAACGATTTTGATATGATGGAAGTCGGTGACGGAATGACCAATACCGAGGACAAAACTCATTTTGCGATGTGGTGCATGATGGCTTCGCCATTAATCGCAGGAAATGATTTCCGAAAAATGTCCAAAGAGACCTTGGCTATTTTGACCAATAAAGAATTGATTGCCGTAAATCAGGATAAATTGGGAATTCAAGGATTCAAACTTTCTGCCGAAGACGGCTTGGAAGTTTGGGTAAAACCTTTATCCGATGGAGCTTGGGCAATCACTTTCTTGAACAGAACCGACGCTCCTAAAAAAATCAATTACGATTGGAAAAAGAATCCAATCAAAGATGCTGATTTTGGCTTTGAAGTCGATTTTAATAAATCAATCTTCAAAATCAAAGACCTTTGGAAAAACAAAGAAGCGGGTACAACCAAAAAGAATTTCACTGGTGATATAGCCTCTCATGATGTTATTACATTAAAATTAATTCCTTAATTGTAAAGGTCTGAAATATTTTATCCTAACAGTTTTCTTTTAGTCTGTTAGGTATTTTTTTAATCTAAATTATCATCCATCGTGAAACTAATAAATAGTTAAAAATGAACTTCAAATCAAAAATAATTCTGTTTTTTCTTGCATTGAGTTGCAGTATGGCAAACGCACAATTCGTAAAAAAACACGGACAGCTTAGCGTAAAAGGAACACAGCTGGTAGATAAAGATCAAAACCCAATTGTTTTGAGAGGGGTAAGTTTGGGCTGGCATAGTATCTGGCCAAGATTTTATAATGAAAAAACGGTAGCTTGGTTAAAAAAAGATTTCGATTGCACGATTGTTCGCGCCGCAATGGGAATCGAAATAGGAGAGCATCCTTATATGAAGGAACCCGATTTTTCTAAAGATAAAATCGAAGCTGCTATAAAAGGAGCCATCAAATCCGATATTTATGTAATCATCGATTGGCACAGCCATAATATTAACTTGAAAGAAGCCAAAGAATATTTTGATGGAATCTCCAAGAAATATGGAAAGTACCCAAATGTAATCTATGAGGTTTTTAATGAACCGGACTACGAAACGTGGCCTGAAGTGAAAGCCTATTCCGAAGAAGTAATCAAAGTGATTCGAGCCAATGATCCAGATAATATTATTTTGGTGGGTTGTCCAAAATGGGATCAGGATATAAATTTACCTGCAGCAGATCCTATAAAAGGGTATGATAATTTAATGTACACCATGCATTTTTATGCGGCAACCCACGAAAAATGGTTGCGTGACAACACAGATGAAGCAATAAAAAGTGGCTTGCCGATTTTTGTCTCTGAATCGGCTGGAATGGAAGCTTCGGGAGATGGGCCAATGAATTATGTTGCTTGGCAAGAATACATCGATTGGATGGAAATAAGAAAATTGAGCTGGATTACTTGGTCAATTTCCGATAAAGACGAAACCTGTTCAATGCTAAAAAAATCAGCAAATTCAGAAGGAAATTGGAAGAATGAAAATCTTAAAGAATCGGGTCTGAAGACAAGGGAGTTTTTGAAAAAATACAACAACACGAATTAGTTTGTTAAAAATTAAAATCCAGTCTCTAACGAGCTGGATTTTTTTGTATTATAAAAAAAACATTATATTGCAACACTATTTTCGACGTAATTCATATAACTGAATGAAATTAACTTTAAAATTAACGACTTATTCAAAAATGGTTTTGTTAATCGTAGGAATTTGTACGCTTTTTTTATTATTATTTCTGTCTCTTTATTTATATACTGTTCAGCAAGAGGAGGATGTTTTTAAATCTAATTCTAATCAGTATTCAACCGAAGTAAATAGGTTGTTTGACTTCAATTCCAAAACACAAATTGTCACCATAAACGATCTTACTTATTGGGATGCTTTAGTTGATTTTACAAAATCAAAAGATACGAGTTGGTTTAAAAGATATATTGTAAATGAATTTCCTACTTATGAAGTGGACTATATCGGAGTTTATGATTTAAAGAAAAAATTCATTGTTAATACATCTACGACTAATTTTAAAAGCAAAGATTTCATCCCTGTTCAAGCCATGATGCATTTATATAAATCCCGGTTTTCCAGGTTTTATTTGCGAGTTCCCGAAGGAGTAATAGAAGTTTTTGGTGGAACGATTCATTCTTCAAATGATCCAAAAAAAGTAAAAACGAAGCCATCAGGCTACATGTTTATGGCTCGTGTATTGGATAAAAAATATTTTAAAAATTTAGAAGAAATCTGTAGTTCTAAAATTCAACTTTTAGACAAAGTTAATATGGATACTATTGGAAACAAAAAGGTAACTTCTGTTATAAAGTTAAGAAATGCTGATAATAGGGTAGTGGCTAAATTATTGTTTGAGAGACCTTCGCACCTTAATTTTGAAAAGACCAAAGAATTACTGTTAATTATAGTGATTGCTACCTTGTTTAGTCTTATTGCCGCCATTCATTATTCGAGAAAATGGGTGTATAGGCCTTTACGATTGGTTACTACAATTTTAGAAAACGATCGTGAAATTTCAATTAGCCTTTTGAAAATGGAACCTGGAGAATTTGGCTATATCGGTAATTTATTTGAGGATCATAGAAAAAATCGTTTCCAATTGGAAAAATCAAAAGAAAAAGCGGAAGAAAGCGATAAACTCAAATCGACTTTTTTGGCTAATTTATCACATGAAATCAGGACACCTATGAATGCTATCATAGGTTTTTCGGATTTGCTTATGGACGAAAAATTAAGCGAAGATTACAAAAAAAAATATCTAAAAATAATAAATCGAAGTGGTAAAAGCCTAGTGTCAATTATCGAGGATTTAATTGAAATGTCTAAAATTGATGCCAAACAAATTGGGCCGAAGTTTAAAGGATTGAATATAGATAAATGTTTGAAAGAGTTGTACAGCACACTGAAAGTAACAATACCCGAAGACAAAAATATTCAGTTTTATTTGCTGGAAAATAATTTTAAATTGGCGAATGATATTTTGACTGATGAGGTTAAATTGAAGCAGGTCATTGTTAATTTATTGACAAACGCGATAAAATTTACAGATAATGGTCATGTAGCATTTGGATACACCATTTGTTCTGATAAAAATTTTTTGGAATTTAGGGTTGAAGATACTGGAATTGGAATTAGCAAAAATGATTTGAAAGTTATTTTTGATCGGTTCAGGAGAGTCGAAGATGATTATTCTATCTCGCTTAGTGGATTAGGACTGGGTTTGTCAATTTCAAAAGCTTATGTAGAAATGTTGGGAGGCAATCTCACGGTTGAATCGGTTTATGGCAAAGGCTCTGTTTTTAAGTTTAAGATTCCTTTGATTTATGATGAAAAAGCGATAGCAGTCAGTGCAATTGAAGAACATACTTTGCGTAAAGATGCAGAGGCCAAAACCATTTTAGTTGCTGAAGATGATAATATTAATTTTCTATTATTAAAAACAATATTGGAAAATAAAAAACACCATGTTATAAGAGCTAAAAACGGTCAGGAAGTTGTTGATATTAGTGCCACAAATCCTAATGTTGATTTGATTTTTATGGATATAAAAATGCCAATATTAGATGGTTATGAGGCTTTTGAAAAAATAAAAATAGACAATCCGAATTGTATTGTAATTGCTCAAACAGCACATTCTTCTTCAGAAGTAAAAGAAAAAATAATGAAAGCAGGGTTTTCAGGTTATATCACAAAACCTTTGGATAAAGAAAAAATATATGAAATAATCAACAAAGTATTTCAGAACAATGCTATTTGTTAGTTTTACTTTTGACTGTAAAAAAAAGAGGATTTCGCATTTGAAATCCTCTTTTTTTTGATTTTATATTTTAAACCAAATGTTCATCAGCAATTGATAAAGCTTGAGAAATAATAGCCAGTCCTTCATCTATTTCAGCTTCAGTGATGCATAATGGTGGTGCTATAAAAATGTAGCCCCAACGCACAAAAGTATACAATCCCAATGCTCTAACTTTGGCAGCAATAAGATTGGTTACTTTTAAATCTTCGGCGGCAGCATTATAAGGGGCGATTAGTTCACCCGTTTTTTTATTTTTCAGCACATCCAAACATCCTAAAAGACCTGTGTTTCTAAAAGAGCCCATGCTTGGATGTTTAGCTCGCATTTCCTCTATTTTGGATTCGAGATAAACTCCCATTTTTTTGGTGTTGGCAATCAAATTATCACTTTCGTAAATGTTTATCACAGCCAGTGCCGCCGCTAGAGCTACAGGGTGCGCATTGTAAGTAAGCCCAATCATCATTGGAGTGTTGTCGAATTTTGCTGCAATTTTGTCTGAAACCATTAAGCATCCCAACGGAATATAAGAGGAAGTTAATCCTTTGGCCATACAAATCATGTCAGGGATAATGTCATGATTTTCAAATCCAAACCATTTTCCGGTTCTTCCAAAGCCAGCCATAACTTCATCAGCAATAAAAAGGATATCATATTTCTCGCAAAGAGCTTTAACTCCTTTCAAATATCCTTTTGGATAATGCAAACAACCGGAAGAACCGCTTTCACCTTCAAAAATAAAGGCCGCTATATTGGTTTTTCCCTCAAAATGAATAATTCTTTCTACATATTCCAAACTTAAACTCAATTTTGTAGCCTCATCCAGATCTTTCATTCCAAAGAAAGAATAAGGATCGTCCAGTAATACTGCATTGGGCATTTGTTGGGAATCGTTGGCCAGTTTTCTAGGATCGCCCCCAACGGACATTCCGCCTATAGAACCGCCATGAAAGGCTCTGTATCTACCAATTATTTTATGTCTTCCCGTATATAATCTTGCTAGTTTGATAGCGTTGTCTACGGAAGAAGTACCGCATAATGTGAAGAAAGCTTTGTTTAGGTCACCGGGACATATTTCGGATAGTTTTCTAGCTAATTTGGCTCTTATTTCGGTGGTGCAAGTTGGTGTTACGAAACTTACTTTTTGCATTTGTTCTACTACAGCTGCCGTAACTCTTTGATCACCATGACCAATATTTACCGACATTAATCCAGATGAAAAATCGATTATTTTGTTGCCATCACAGTCATATAAATAGACACCTTCGGCTCTTTCTATCGCAATTGGGTTTACATTGGCTTGTGCTGACCATGAAAACAAGCTAAATTCTTTACTGTCACTTATGATTTGTTCTTTACTTAACATTTTGGGGTTAATTTATTTGTGTTTGTAATTAGTTGACGGCGAGGTCATAGCTGTATAAAAAGTCTTCTCTTACAAAGCCCATTTTATGGTACAACCCTTGGGCAACCGTGTTGTTTTTTGCTGTTCTTAATCGAATGTCATTAGCGCCTAATTCTTTGGCTAATTCAACAGTTTGTAAAATCAATTTTTCTCCTATTCCTTTTTTGCGAGCTGAAGAATCCACGAAAAGATCATTTAGAATTAAAATTTTATTGAGTGCCAATGAAGAGAAAGTAACATAGATTAGTGCAAAACCAGTAAGCTTATCTGGATTTTCATCTTCAGAAGCTACAAAAATAGTTGCTTCATTATTTTCTAGACGTTCCTTTAGATAGGCATAGTGCTTTTCATAATTGGACGGGTTTTTATAAAAAACAACATATTGATCAAATAGATTTGTCAATTGATCTAAGTCTTGAGAGGTAGCTTTACGTATCATAATGGGTTGGTTTTAAGTGGTTGGAAAACTAAATTTACAAAAAAAATGTTTACTTTTTGAATAAAGGTTTTAGATTCCAATCTCGATTTGTGATCAATCCTTTTTGTTTTTGGCTCTTTTCTCAAAATATAAAAACTAAAATCCAATTCTAAATTCTATCCTCTATATTCTAAAATTCTCAACTCATCCAATTGACTCCAGCTTCTGGATTCCATTTGGTCGTTGTTTTCTTTTCTTTGGTAAAAAAGCCAATAGAACTTTTCCCTGTGATGTCGCCAGATCCAAAACGGGATTCATTCCATCCTCCGAAACCAAAAGGCTCTCTAGGAACGGGAACTCCAATATTAATACCACACATTCCAGCTGAAGCATTTTCGGTAACATAGTTGGCTAAGCCTCCACTTTGTGTAAATACCGAACACGCATTTCCATACGGATTTGCATTTTCTATTGCCAATGCTTCATCTATTGTATTTACACGAATAATGGCAAGAACTGGACCAAAAACTTCTTCTCTGGCAATTTTCATATCGGCAGTGGCATAATCAATAAGCGTTGTACCTACGTAAAATCCGTTTTCTTTTCCGGGAACAATTGTGTTGCGGCCATCCAAAATGATTTTTGCTCCTTGTTGTTCAGCTTCGTTTATATACCCTTCAATTCTGTCTTTGGCCGCTTTGGAAATTACAGCACCTAAAGTTGTGCCACATTGAATTTTTTTGGCATCAT
Organism: Flavobacterium taihuense; assembly: GCF_019351435.1. Lineage (GTDB taxonomy): Bacteria > Bacteroidota > Bacteroidia > Flavobacteriales > Flavobacteriaceae > Flavobacterium > Flavobacterium taihuense. The sequence continues at coordinate 196,451 of NZ_JAHWYN010000007.1, read as the reverse complement.
CAATTAATTTATCAAGGATGGCATCACAATTTCCAACGGCAATTAAGGTAGCTGCCGCCATGCAACGTTGACCGGCACAACCGCTCATGGAAGCAATAATATTAGACGAAGCCATTTCTGGATGTGCATCGGGTAATAGTAGGATATGGTTTTTGGCTCCTCCAAGTGCTAAGACTTGTTTTAGGTTGTTGCTTGCTCTTTGGTATACAATTTTGGCTACTTTGGTTGAACCTACAAAAGTGACAGCCTGAATACCTGGATGATCACAAATGTTTTCTACTGTCGTTTGCGTTCCATTTATAATGTTAAACAATCCATCAGGAAGTCCTGCTTCTTTTAGAAGTTTGGCAGTGTATTGACTGCTGATGGGAACAGCTTCAGAAGGTTTTAGAATAAATGCATTTCCCAGGGCAATTGCATTTACGATAGTCCAATGCGGAACCATAGTGGGGAAATTAAATGGAACAATTGAAGCTACTATTCCCAGTGGAATTTTGGTGGAGGAGCAATAAACACCTTTACTTACTTCCATATTCTCCCCATTCACAAATTGTGGTAGGGAACAAGCAAATTCGGTTAGTTCGATGGCTTTGTCAATTTCGGCTTTGGCTTCACCGTGAATTTTTCCGTTTTCCCTGTGAATGATTTCAGTTAGCTCTTCGCTGTTCTTTTCTAATAATTGTTTGTATTTATAAAATACTTGCACGCGCTCTTTTAAGGTGACTTTTTGCCATTTTTTTTGAGCGATCTGTGCTGCAGTAATAATTTCATTCAAATCTTCCATGGTGGATTCTTTGAAAGTAGTTAATTCCTTACCATCTAAAGGCGAGATTACTGTATGGGTTGTTGATGAGCTTCCTGCTTTAAACTCCCCGTTTATAAAGTTTTTTACTTCGTTAAATGACATGATTTATGTTTTTAATTTTTTCAAATATACAAAAAAATGTAAAAAAATAATAAATTTTTTTGTTAGTAATAAAAATGTTGTTAGATTTACAAAATAAATACATATATGTTGATTTATTTACAATATGAAATATTGGGTTAGATCTTTACATATAGATTATTAATTTAAAGCTTGACCACTTTAGATCGTTGAATTAACCTAAACCAAAACCACAAAATTTATGAAATCAGTATCTACTATTATCGGTGTTGCCCTGTTATTCTTGGCTACATTTTGTTTTTTTATCCATTGGCATGCGCTTGTTCCCGCTTTTACAGTATTAGGGATTGCAATGATTACGCGAAAAGCCTTGGAGCCTTTGATTATAGGTTGTGCCATTGGATTTGCTTTGTTGGCACAACATGGTGGATCTGAAGAATATTTTCCAGAAGGAAAAGGAATGATTTTTCCATTGAATATGTTCGATGGTATGTTTACTTCTATTGCCAGAGATGCACATGATCAAGGATTAATCTGGGTAATCTTAGTTTGTATATTATATGGAGCATTTGTTCAATTATTGAATGTTTCAGGAGGAATCAAGGCAGTGGCAAGATATTCTGAGAATCATGTAAAAAATAAAAAGCAATCTTTGATAATGACTTATTTCTTAAGCTTTTTCTTTTTCTTGGACGATTATTTGAGTGCTTTGTCAGTAGGGAATACCATGAGACCCATAACGGATAAATTTGGTGTTTCCAGAGAGAAATTAGCATTAGTGTTGACAACGGTTTGTGTGCCCTTTACTATTATTTTTCCTATTTCGACTTGGACCATATTTTATGGAACACAGATTGTAGCAATTGATGGAGGTGTTTTAGATGCTGCGGGTGTGGCTATTACGAATCCAATTCAGGCTTTCCTGGGGACTATCCCTTATAATTTCTCGGCTTGGATTTCATTAATCATGGGTGGTTTAATTGTGTTTCAATTAATTCCGGACTCTAAAGCCATTAAAGAAGCAGAAGCTAATGTAAAACCAATCGAAGAAGCGGTAATTAAAGTAGCTAAACCCAATGCAAAACAAGGTAAATTAATCTATTTCATACTTCCTATTTTGGTTTTAATATGGTGTACTGTTTTTCCTTACCCGTTTGATATGGATTATTGGGGAAGTTTCGCTTTTTCATCCGAATATATATTTGGTAGTATCGATGCATTGCGTGGTATTGTTACAGCGGTAGTGTTTACATACCTATATTTTTTACTTTTTAAAGTGATAAAATTCAATAAAATATCAAAACATTTTGTGTTGGGATTGGAAACGATAACATTCGTATTAACCGTTTTGGGATTTACTTATTTGTTAAAAGATGTTCAAAATGCATTAGGATTTAATGAGTTTGTGGTCGAAAAACTACAAGGTATTAGTTGGTTGAATAGTGTGACCTTTCCTTTTATTGTTTTTGCTTTGGTAGCATGGATTTGCTGGGCAACAGGTTCAAACTGGGGAATCTATGCGATTCTGGTTCCTACAACAGCATTGATGTCACATACATTGGGAGCCAATTTTTGGTTGAGCCAAGGAGCATTGGCTTCAGGAACAGTTTGGGGAGCGGCTGCCTGTTTCTTCTCAGACAATCGAGTACTAACCGCACAATCTTGTAAAGTAGATATGATGCAACATGGTATTTCGCAATTTCCATATCAATTGGCAATATTTGTGGCTTCTTCAGTGTTGTATTTGATTGCAGGTTTTGTTATGTAAATGAAAGTGATATGATTCATAAAGATGTATTGTTTAATGAATTTCTAATTCGAAATGCAACTCCAGAAGATGCAGTTCAGATGGAGTATGTTCAAAAACAATGTTATCCTACTTTGGATCCAACCGAGTTATTAAACAGGAATCATTTTGTAAATCATATTAAAGTTTTTCCAGAAGGTCAAATTGTGTTGGAAAGAGATGGCGTTATTGTTGGTTCTGCCAGTACATTTCGGTCTCATTTTCCAACACAAGAAGCCACATTTCTTGAGTCATCGGATAATTTATGGATTACCAATGCCCATATTCCAGATGGAGAGTGGATGTATGGAATAGATATGGGGATTTTGCCTGAATATCGAGGTTTAGGACTGTCGACAGAAATGTATTTGGTTCGGCAAGAAATTTGCAAAAAATTAGGGTTAAAAGGACAACTCATTGCAGGAATGACTATTGGCTACGGAAAAGTGAAGTATAAAATGACTATAGAAGAATATTGTTATGCCTTAGAAATAAAAAAATTCACGGATCCTACAGTAACTCCGCAAAAAAAAGCAGGCTTTCGATGGATAAAACCATTATACAATCATATCAATGATCCCGAAGCTGGTTTTGCTTGTATATTAATGTATTATCCAGTTGATGAAAATTATAAATTGAATAGATTCTAAGTTGCTAAGAATTTAAATATCCTATAATCTAAAAAATATGATTGCTAAAAAGATTTTGAATGACACTTTTTTGATACGAAATGCAAAAGTTGAGGATGCCATTCAAATGGAATACGTGCAATCGAGATGTTATCCAACATTGCACGAGTCTGAAATATTAGATAGAAATCATTTTGCCAATCATATAAAGGTTTTTCCCGAGGGGCAAATTGTTGTAGAAAAGGATGGAATTATTGTGGCTTCGGCAAGTTCTTTTAGATGTGATTTTCCAGAACATGATAGTACTTTTCTGGAAGAGACCGATAATTTATGGATTACCAATGTACAAATTCCAAATGGTGATTGGATGTACGGAATAGATATGGGGGTTTTACCAGAATACAGAGGTTTAGGACTCTCAAAAGAAATGTACAAAGCCCGAAATGAAGTGTGCGCAGCATTAGGGTTGAAAGGACAAATAATTGCAGGAATGACAATTGGTTACGGAAAAGTAAAAGATCAAATGACAATCGAAGAATATTGCAAAAAGGTTATGAACAACGAAATAATAGATCCTACCATTACGCCACAACGAAGCGCAGGTTTTCGGTGGATTCGGCCTTTATACAATTACATAAATGATCCTGAATCGGGATTTGGAAGTATATTAATGTATAAGCCAGTTGACGAAAATTATTATTTATAGCAATTAAAAGAATAAAGAGTAAAAAGCAAAAAAAAAAAAAAATAAAATGGGAACTCAAATTAAAAAAGTATCAGAAATTCCTGGTCCAAAAAGCAAAGTAATATTAGCAAGAAGAGCTGCAGCATTACCAGCAGGTCTAGGTAAATCTACCGAAGTGGTGGTTGAAAAGGCTGAAGGTGCCTTAGTGTGGGATGTAGATGGGAATCAATTGATTGATTTTGCAGGTGGAATCGGAATGGTAAATTTAGGTCATAGACCACAAGTGGTGATTGATGCTGTAAAAGATCAGTTGGACAAATACATTCATCCAGGTGCTCTTGTTACAACATTTGAACCGTATTTGGAATTTGCAGAATTGCTAAACGAAATTACGCCAGGTGATTTCCCCAAAAAGACTTTGTTGGCAAATTCAGGTTCTGAGGCTGTAGAAAATGCAGTAGCTATTGCAAGATATTATACAAAAAGACCGGCAGTAATTTGTTTTGAAGGAGCCTATCACGGTCGTACCATGCTTACCTTAAGTTTGACTAGTAAATATGGTTTATTCAAAAAAGGTTTTGGAAGCTATGCTCAAGATATTTATCGTTTTCACTCTCCAAATGTGTATAGAAGACCAAATTCTATGACAGAAGAAGAATATATTGATTTTTGCATCGAACGTTTTGATCAAAATTTAATTTCTCATGTTGATCCATCTGCAGTTGCGGCAATTATCATTGAGCCTGTTCAAGGGGAAGGTGGTTTTATTCCGGTGCCAAAACGTTTCTTAGAAAAAATCAGAAAAGTGTGTGATGAACATGGTATCGTTTTTATTGCCGATGAGGTTCAAGCAGGAGCGGGTAGAACAGGAAAATTCCTTTCTATTGAGCATTCTGGTGTAGTTCCGGATATTGTTACGATGGCAAAATCAATTGGGTCTGGATTGCCAATATCTGCCATTACTGGAAAAGCAGAAATCATGGATGCACCGCATTTGGGTGGAATTGGAGGAACATACAGTGGAAGTCCAATTGCAGTTGTAGGTGCTTTGGCAACGGTAAAAGAAATTATCAAACCAGAATTTTTGGATCGTGCAACGCATGTTGGTAAAGTAATTACGGACAGAATCAATGCCATGAAAGAGAAATTTTCGATAATTGGCGAAGTTCGTGGACTTGGAGCTATGCTTGTGGTAGAGTTTGTAAAAGACAGAACAACCAAAGAACCGGATATGGATTTTGCAATGGCTGTAATCAAAAAGTCGGTTGCCAACGGTTTGATTTTAATTAGAGCTGGATTGTATACCAACTGTATTCGTTTCTTGCCTCCAATTGTAATTACAGATGAACAATTGAATGAAGGTCTTGATGTAATTGAAGCCGCTATTCAAGACGTATTGAACGAAAGAGGATAGGTTATAGATAGCAGAATTTAGATTGCAGAAGACAGTCTCAGTCTGCCTTCTGTTATCTGAAATCTGTTACCTTAAATTTTAAAATTAAACAATGAATTTCCAATTAATACATAATGCCAACATCATTACTATGGATCCCGCTTTCGCAAAAGCAGATTCCATAGTAATTAATGATTTGGGAAAAATTGAAGCCATTGGTACAGCAGCCAAACTTCGAAATCAATTTGGTTCTTTTGAGAAAGAAATTGATTTTCAAGGGAAAACTATAGTTCCAGGACTCAACGACGCGCATATTCATGTTTGGAAAATTGGACATCTTCGCACCTATATGCTGGATGTTCGAGGCGTAAAATCGATAGTCGAATTCAAACAAAAGCTTAAAGATTTTGCTGCCAAAAATCCAAACTCGGAGTGGATTATGGCTCGCGGAATCAATGAAATGGTACTCGAAGAAAAGCGTTTACCTACCAAAGAAGATTTGGATGAAATCATTTTGGACCGACCTGTTTTTGTCATAAGAACTTGTGCCCATATTGGTATTGCCAATTCCAAAGCGATGGAGATTTCGGGAGTGAGTGAAGCTACCGAAGTGCCTTTTGGAGGTGAAATTCGCAAAAATCAAGACGGCAGTTTGCAGGGAATTTTTACCGAAAGAGCTTTGGGTTTAATTATGAATAATATTCCGCCTTTTACTTTCGAGGAATATAAAAATATGATTCTGGAAGCGCATGACTATTTGTTAAGTCTCGGAATCACGAGCGCTACAGATCCTGCGGCCAACGAAGAATTGCTTGCGGCCTATATTCAATTGGATCAAGAAGGTTTACTCAAAGTGAGAATGAATGTTTTTCCGCTTCGAATTCCAGACGGAAGCGATGAAATTCAAGTTTTGCCGGAACAATATGAATCGGAGTTTTTACAGATAAAAACCGTGAAATTCTTTTCGGATGGCGGATTGAGTTCGGCTACGGCGGCCTTGAATGTTCCTTATAAAAACACCAATGGCTACAAAGGCGTGTTGCGATTGGATTATGATAAATTTTATACCACGGCCAAAGAAGCGGTTGACAAAGGTTTCTCTGTAGCAACGCATGCCATAGGTCATCAAGCAGTCGATTTGACTTTGAAAGTGTATAGTGATTTGTTCAAAATCGATCCTACTTTAAGACACAGAATCGAACATGTTGGGTTTTTATCCCAAGAAAATATAAATGATTTCAAACGAATGAATATGACTGCTGCCATGCAACCCATATTTATTTATGAATTGGCTAATAATTTCAAAAGCACATTAACCGATGAATTATTAGATGTGGTTTATCCCTGCAAAACGGTTTTGGACAATGGGATCAATTTAGCTTTATCGACAGATGGACCAGTTGTAAAAGAAATAAACCCTTGGGTAAACATTGAAACGGCGATTACTCGAAAAGCGGCTGATGGTTCTGTCATCGGCGAAAGCCAAAAGATTACATTGCAACAAGCATTATACGCCTATACTCAAGGTAGCGCGGTTGCCGATAATTTGGAAAACGTAAAAGGAAGCTTATCTGTTGGCAAATTTGCCGATTTTATTGTTTTAAATAAAAATCCTTTCGAGATAGAAGATGTTTCTAATGTTGAAACACTGGAGACATGGGTTTCTGGGAAATTAACACACAAAAAATAACTTTATTTTTGAAAATAAAACAAAAAAATTGATTTTTATTGTAAATAAATTAATTACATTTGACTTGTTATTAAAATTTTACAAAAATTAGCTAAAGATGAGTGTATTAGATGATGAATTGGATTTTCAAATATTGACATTATTGCAAAAAGATGGTAGAATGTCATTTACCGAAATTTCAAAGGAAATTAATGTTGCTGTAAGTACAATAAGGCACCGTTATATCAACTTGGTTGAAGATGGAACGTTGAAAATTATAGGCAGAATTGATCCTAATAAAATTGGATTTAATGCTTACGCGAGTATTTTGATTTCGGTCAAGCCAAAAACGTTTATGAATTCTATTTTCGAACAATTGGCAAAATTACCTGAGATTAGTTTTTTAGCATCTGTTTCGGGTGATTTTGATATAGAAGCGAATGTAATGTGCCGAGATATGGAACATTTGAATGAATTAATTGGAGACAAAATACATGTTTTGGAAGGGGTTTTTGACACCAAAACCAACATGTATATGAAAATATACAAATTTGCCCAGCCCGATTTAGAATTAGCAAAATTATCAAGCAAACAAAATGAATAATACAGACAAATTATACGAAAGAAGAAAGAAAAGTGTTCCAAACGCTTTGGGTATTTTTAATCCATCCAGTATTCAATCAGCCAAAGGAGCCATAATAATTGATGCAGACGGTAGAGAACTGATAGATTTTGCGGGTGGAATTGGTGTAAATAATGTTGGACATGGCGTTCCTGAAATTATTGAAGCTATTCAAAAACAAGCCGAAAAATTTATTCATGCTTCCTTTAATGTTTCTGTTTACGAACAATATTTGGATTTGACTGAAAAATTATGTGAAATACTACCTCACGGAGAATCAACAAAAGCAATGCTTACTTTGTCTGGTGCAGAATCAGTAGAGAATGCTATCAAAATTGCTCGTGCGGTTACCGGAAAATCGGGTGTAATCTGTTATGATGGGTCTTTTCATGGTCGTACCATGATGGCGATGACTTTGACATCCAACGTGAAATACAAAGAAGGAGCTGGACCTTATGCTCCCGAAGTATATCGTTTGGAATATCCATATTACAAGCCGAGCATGATCGGCAGAATGACTCAAGATGAGTTTGATGATTTGATGATTATGAAGTTGCATAAAACTTTTTCGTCAACCGTTTCCATCAGTCAGACTGCTGCAATTATTCTTGAATTAGTTCAAGGTGAAGGCGGTTTTACAGTGGCTTCCAAAAAATATGTTCAATATTTACGTAAATTCTGTACCGAAAATAATATCTGTCTGATTTTTGATGAGGTGCAATCCGGTTTTGGGCGTACCGGAAAATGGGCGGCTTATGAACATTATGATGTAACACCGGATTTGTCTACTTGGGCAAAATCGATGGGTGGTGGAATGCCGATTGGTGCTGTAATTGGTAAACAAGAAATTATGGATGCCATAAAACCAGGACTTATTGGCGGTACCTATTTAGGAGGCCCGTTGAGTTGTGTGGCGTCATTGGCAAGTATCAATTACATGCAAAAAAATGACATCAATGCTGCCGGTAAAAAAGTCGGTAAAATTGTTCATGATAAATTCAAACACATACAAGCCTTATATCCGGAAACCATTACTGATGTTCGCGGACTAGGTGCGATGTTAGCTATAGAATTCACCAATCCAAAAACTGGAATTCCAGATGGTGTGGCCACAAAAGCAATTGTGGATAAATGTTTGGCCAATGGATTGATTGTGATTACTTCTGGAACCTACGGAAATTGTATTAGAATTTTAAGCCCGTTGTTTATCGAAGACGAAGTGTTGCACAGAGGTTTAATGATTTTGGAAGAAGCGATAGAAGAGGTTCTGAAGTAAAATAATCTTTGTCAAAGTTCTAAACTTTGACGAAGATATCTTAAAAGAAAAAAAATGAGAAAGCAATATATAAATGGAGAATGGTGCGACGCAATAGACGGCGCAAAATGGGATTTGCAAAGTCCATCGACGGAAGAAATAGTGGATGAAGTTCCTTTCGGTAATGCTGCCGATTGTAGTTTGGCCATTGATGCTGCCGATACCGCTTTCAAAGGATGGAAAAACACTACTCCTTATTTTAGAGCAGAGTTTCTAAAAAAAGCGGCCAACTATATGAGGGAAAATGCGGAGGCTTTCGCCAAAGAAACTGCTTTAGAAACTGGGAAACCAATGCTGGAAGCAAGGGGCGAATGGCAAGTTTCTGCCAACCTTTTCGAATGGTATGCCGAAGAAGGAAAACGCAGCTACGGAAGGGTAATTCCTTCGAGCAGAATTGACAAACGTTCGATGGTCATTTATCAGCCATTGGGTGTTGTTGGAGTGATTACGGCATGGAATTTCCCAGCTTATAATCCAGCAAGAGCTGTAGCTGCTGCATTGGCGGCGGGTTGTACGGTTGTAATGCGCGGTTCAGAATTTACGCCATTATCGAGTTTTAATATGGCAAAAGCCTTGCACGAAGCGGGAATACCAAAAGGAGTTTTTAATTTAATCAATACCGAACCGGTTTCCACAGGAACGGAAATGATTGAAAACCCTTTGTTGAAAAAAATAAGCTTTACAGGAAGTACCCGTGTTGGGAAAATATTAATGGATGGTGCTTCAAAAACATCTACCAAATTGTCATTGGAATTGGGAGGAAACGCCCCTGTGATTATTGATAAAGATGTTGATGTAGAATCGATTGCGCATCAGGCTTTGGTTGCCAAATTAAGAAATTGTGGCCAAGTTTGTGTTTCGCCACAACGTTTTTATGTGCACTCCAGTATTTTCAATCAGTTTGTTGCTGTTGTAAAAGAGGATATTTCGAAACTAAAAACTGGAATCAATGGTGGAGATATTGATTTTGTGGGACCACTGATTAATAAAATACAGCAAAACCATTCTTTGGCTATGCTCGAAAAAGCAAAAAGTGAAGGAGCAATTGTTCATATTGGTGGTGAAAAATCAGAGAAAGGATTTTTCGTACATCCAGCTTTAATTGAAGCAAGACAAACTCAAGCATTTATCAAAACGGAAGTATTTGGACCATTGATGATTGTAATTCCTTTTGATACCCAAGAAGAAGTTATTGAATGGGCAAATGATACGGAATATGGTTTGGCTTCATACGTTTTTACCAATCACATTAAAAATGCAAATGTGTATGCCGAAAACCTTGAATTCGGGATGGTAGGTATCAACGAATGGGCGGCACACGGAACCGAATTGCCTTTTGTTGGAATAAAAAGCAGTGGAATTGGTCACGAATCAGGATCCGAAGGATTGAAAGAATATTTGGAAATGAAATTGATTAGTTACGGTAATATGTGCTAATACATTTCAAATTCCAATTTTAAACTTAATACTTTATCAAATGAAAAAAGAAATTTTAGGCAAATACATTTTACAGACTGCTACACCAGAATATGCAAAGCAAGAAGCAGAACTTCAAAAAATTGTTTTTCCAACTTTGTCAGCTGAAGAATTGATGACAGAAGAGCAATATTTGAGACATATGGAAATTTTTCCTGAAGGTCAAATGATTGTTTTAGATGGAGATAGAGTAATTGCTGCTACTACAACTTTACAGCAAAATTATCACAAAGGACACCATACTTTTCTCGAAATATCGGATAATTTATGGTTAGGAACACATGACCCAAAAGCAGAATGGCTGTACGGACTTGACGTTTCGGTGCATCCTGATTATCAGGGAAAAGGAATTGGAAGACAAATTTATAATGCGCGTCAAGATGTAGCAAAAGAATTGGGATGTTTGGGGCAAATGACTGCTGGAATGCCAATTGGATATGATAAAGTAAAATACCAAATGACTATTGCAGAATATTGTGACAAATTAATAAAAGGAGAAATAATAGATCCAACCGTTACGGCTCAAACCAAATGCGGATTCATTCTAGTCGAGCCTTTATTTGATTATTTAGACGATCCAAGAAGCGGGAATTGTTCGGTTTTGATGTATTGGCCTATTGATCCAGCTACTAAATTAAGCGAACATCATTAATAAGAAAGTGTTCAGTTTTTAGTATGCAGAAAAAAGAGAATTTAATGTTTTAAACTACTTCTAAACATATAGACCTTCTAAACTATTATAACCAACCAAAAAACCAAACCAAATGAAAAAAATCGCATTATCATTACTAGTAATTATAAGCTTATTCTCAAGCTGTGGCAAAAAAGCTGAAGAAACTAAGACGGGAACAGTTGATTTAGAAGCATTAAAAGGTTCTACTTTAAATATCCTGGCTTGGGAAGGATATGCTGATGCTTCTTTTACCAAAGAGTTTGAAGATAAATATGGAGTAACCATAAAAGGAACTTATTTTGGATCTTCAGATGAATTGGTTTCAAAATTACAAAGTGGCGGTGGCGCTAGTTATGATGTAATCACTCCTTCATCCGATGTGGCGGGTTATATCGTTTCTTCAGATTTGGCAGAACCTTTAGATTTAGAACAATTAACGGCTTGGAAATCGCTTTCTCCAGTTTTATCTGGAATGAAAGACGTTCAAAAAGACGGAAAAACATACGGTATGCCATTTACTTGGGGACCAGATTATTTAGTTTATAATGCCGATATTATCAAAGAAACTCCAACTTCATGGAATCTTTTCTTTGATCCAAAATACAAAGGAAAAATCGCAATGTATGATGATATTTCTTCTATTTATTTAGCAGCACAATTGCTAGGATATGACAAAAAAGATCAGTCGGTTTTATATAATTTAAGTGAAGAACAATTGCTTGCTTGTAAAGCAAAATTGGTAGAATTGAAACCTCAGGTTCGTAAAAACTGGGCTTCAGCAGGGGAATTGGATAATTTATTCAAAAACAAAGAAGTAGTTGCTGCTGTGGGATGGCCATTGACTCCAGCTAATTTGAACAAGCAAGGAATGAACATTAAAGCTGTTATTCCTACTGAAGGAGCAACAGGTTGGATTGACCGTTTGATGATTGTAAAAGGAGCCAAAAATAAACAATTGGCGCAATTATGGTTGGATTATGTTTCCCAACCAAAAGTGATGGCTCAAGTTGCTGAATTCACACAATATTATGTGTCAAATCCAGAAGCAAATGCATTATTATCTCCTGAAACTCAAAAATTAATGGATGTGGCAAGCATGGATAAAATGTTTAAAACCTTGAATTTTTGGCAACCTGTAAAAAACAGAAAAAGATACAACGAAATCTGGAGTGAAGTGAAAAACCAATAATTCCTTCTTCAAAAATATTTTAGGAATGAAAAAACAAGAACTATTTGCAGGATTAAAAATCGTCGAATTAGCGGGGGTTTTGGCTGGTCCTGCAGTAGGAATGTTTTTTGCCGAATTGGGTGCGACGGTTATAAAAGTCGAAAATCCTTCCAATAATGGAGATGTAACTCGAAGTTGGCTTTTAGAATCAGAGTCCAAGGAAAATCAATCCGGGTATTACAGTTCAGTGAACTATAATAAAACAGTTCTGTGGGCAGATTTAACTGTTGAAAAAGATCTTGAATTGGTCTTGAATGAGATTGCAGATGCGGATATTGTTATAGCCAATTTCAAACCTACCTCTTCAAAAAAATTGGGACTGGATTCGAAAACTTTAAGAGGTAAATTCCCTAAACTCATTTATGCACAAATAAGTGGTTATGGAGCCAATGACGAAACTCCCGCTTTTGATGTTGTATTGCAAGCAGAAGCTGGATTTATGTATATAAATGGCGAAAAAGAAGGTACAGCTGTCAAAATACCAATCGCCATTATCGATATTCTCGCCGCTCACCAACTTAAAGAAGCCATACTGATCGCATTGCTGAAAAGAAGCATTTCAAATCAAGGGGCTACTGTTCATGTATCATTATATAATGCCGCTTTAGCTACATTGGCCAATCAGGCAACAAATTATTTAATGGGTGGAATTGTTCCAGAAAGAATGGGGAGTTTACATCCAAATATTGCTCCTTATGGTGAAACGTTTTACACAAAAGATCATAAAGCAATTGTTCTTGCGGTTGGAAATGACAAACAGTTTGCATCGCTTTGTTCGTGTTTGAATATAAATGATTTACTGTCAGATGTTCGTTTTAGTTCAAATAGTTTGAGAGTCAAAAACAGAGCGCTTTTAAGTATTTTTTTGTCTAAAGCATTTTGTGAATTTCATAGTACGTTTTTACTTAAAGAATTAAAAAACAACAATGTTCCCTGTGGTGAAATTAGAAATATGGATGAAGTACTGAATTGTGAAAGTGCTCGAAAATTAATTTTAACAGAGGCACTTCCTAACGGGCAAATCACAAAAAGAATGGCAACTGCCATTTTTGATTTTGATTAAAAAAGTATAATTTTTTACAATGAAGAACTACGATAAATATGTATTAATTTTCCCACTATTGCTGTGGTTATTCCTGTTTTTAGTATTGCCTTATCTGTTCATTTTGACACAAAGTGTATTGGCAACAGATGATTTTGGAAAAGTAGTATATGATCTCAATTTTGATTCCTATATCAAGATTTTTACCAATCCATTGTATTACGAAACCTTGATTCGAACTTTTATTTATGCTATAATTGTTGCATTAGCTTGCATCTTATTGAGTTTGCCGCTGGCCTATTTTATTGCTTTTAAAGTAACCAAAAACAAATCGTTCTATTATACTTTAATCGTTCTGCCTTTTTGGATGTCCTATATTGTAAGGGCTTATGCATGGAAAGTAATTCTTGGCGAAAACGGAATTTTTAATTCCTCTTTAATCAACATGGGCATTATAGACAAACCATTGCGTTTTGTGTTGTATTCTGATTTCTCGGTAATTCTCTGTTTGATTTACATCTTTTTGCCTTTCGTTTGCATACCAATTTATACTTCGTTCGAACAAATTTCAAAATCCTTGGTGGAAGCTAGTAAAGATTTAGGTGCTAATTCTTGGGTAACTTTTAGAAAAGTAATTTTCCCTTTAATCTTACCTGGAGTTATTTCGGGTGGGACATTAGCATTGGTGCTTACGCTTGGAGATTTCTTGGCAGCGTCGCTTTTAGGAGGTCCCAATACATTGTTTATTTCGAGTATTGTTCAAAATTTATTTGGAACATCCAATGACAAACCTCTTGGATCAGCAGTTGGAGTAGTTTTACTCATTTTGGTTTTTATAGTACTGGAACTTTCCTCTCGATATGAGAAAAAACACGAAACACAATAATCATGAAAAAAATAAGAGCATTTATAATTTCCTTTTCAGCCTTTTCGGTGCTGTGGTTTTTGTATTTCCCGATATTCATTATTATATGGTTTTCATTCAATAAAGAATCGGTAAGTTCATTTCCAATTGAACATTATTCGTTGGATTGGTACATAAAATTATTTCACAATCAATCAATGATTAATGCTGTCGAGGTCAGTTTTATAATAGCAATATCAAGTACGCTCGCCGCTTTAATAATTGGAATACCGTCTGCTTATGCGCTACACAAATACAATTATTTTGGTAAAAACTTTTTGCTAAAATTAATTTTACTTCCCATTACACTTCCTGGAATTGTGACGGGAGTTGCCATGTTGAGTCTTTTTCCTTTAATGGGAATTCCATTGTCATTGAAAGCCGTTTTTATTGGACATACCACTTTTTTAATTGCCATTATGATTACACAGATTTTGGCTCGATTCAAAAAATTAGACCCGTATTTGGAAATGGCAGCTTTTGATTTGGGAGCCAGTCCATTACAAGCGTTTTTTAAAGTGATTTTGCCCAATATAAAAACAGCCATTATTGGCGCCGTTTTATTGTCATTGGTATTATCAATGGATGAAATACCCGTTACTTTTTTCTTGATTTCAAGAGAAAATACATTACCAATAGAAATTTATGGAATGATGCGTCGGGGGATTACACCCGAAGTAAATGCTGTGGCGACTTTGGTATTTTTAATATCGTCTGCAGCCATTTTTATTTCGTTAAAATTTAATAAAGAGAATTAAAAATGAAGGAAATCTCAAATTTAACCTCGGATTCAACTATTGAAGTTAATATTAGAACATTGCAAAAAGAAGAAATCGAAGTTTTTAAAAAAATGAATCTTCAATTTTATAAAGAAATAGATTTTGACTACAATGTAGATGAATATGATGAGATAGTATCTGACTTTTTGACTAAAGGAGAAATAATTGTCGCTGTTGTTTCCAATAAAATTATTGGATTTGTTACGTATGTTGTAACTAATGCAATTTATGCAAAAGGTAATTTTGGTGTTGTCAATGAATTGTATATCGTGCCTGATTTTCGTTCAAAAAAACTAGGACAGAAATTGATTGATTATGTTCTTACTATAGCTAAAAAAGAGGGTTGGAAAAGAATAGAACTCGATACGCCAAGACCTGACGTTGCTGAAAAAGCGTTGAATTTTTATCTAAATGAAGGTTTTGTAACTTCTGGTTTTAGAATGAAAAAAGTTATTAATAAGTAGGTTGTATTTAGATTTATACAAGGATTTAGGGTCCTTAAATTACATTAAAATGAGTAAATTAGAATTAAAAGGAATCAGTAAATCATACGGAAGTTCGCTTATCGTAAACAATTTGGATTTAGAAATCCAAGATGGAGAATTTTTGACCATTTTGGGACCAAGTGGTTGCGGAAAAACAACAACGTTGCGCATGATTGCAGGTTTCGAAACTCCCGACAATGGACAAGTTTTACTCAATAAACAAGACATTTCACAATTACCTCCATATAAAAGGAACGTAAATACGGTTTTTCAAAATTATGCTTTGTTTCCACATCTTAATGTGGCCGAGAATATTGCTTTTGGTTTGCACCAAAAAAAATTAAGCAAAACCGAAACTAATAAACGGGTGGATGAAATGCTAGAATTGGTTCAAATGACGGCTTTCAAAACCAGAAAACCTTTTGAAATGTCAGGTGGACAACAGCAACGAGTTGCCATTGCCAGAGCGATTGCACCTGATCCCGAAATTTTATTATTGGATGAACCGCTAGGCGCATTGGATTTGAAATTAAGAAAACAAATGCAGTTCGAATTGAAACAGTTGCACAAGGATTTGAACAAGACTTTTGTATATGTAACGCACGATCAGGAAGAAGCCTTGACTATGTCGGATCGAATTGCAGTAATGAATCACGGAGTTATAGAGCAATTGTCAGACAGTCAAACTTTATATAACCATCCAAAAACCAAATTTGTTGCTGGATTTATTGGTGAGGCCAATTTGATTCCAGTGAATATTGCTAATAAAGAGACATTTACATTAGAGGATAAAACCTTTAATTTCAATCATGAAATAAGTGATAGTAAAGGGATATTATTCATTAGACCAGAGAATGTTTCGTTTGATACAATACATGATATTTCGCTTCAGGTTACTATCGAAGATGTCATTTTTGTGGGGAATCATAGAAAATACAAATTGGTAACTGCATCAGGTCAAAAAATAATTAAAACCGAAGATTCGTCAGTGGCGTTGACAAAAATTATAGGACAATCGGTCACTATTTATTTAGTGCCGAGTTTAATTCAGATTTATAATTAAGATAAAAGTTTGGTTGAAGTTTAAAACTTCTAACCTCTAACTTCTAACTTCTAACTTTAAAAATTATGTATAAAATGTATATCAACGGTGCTTTTGTGGATACGGCATCAGGCAAAACAAGAGCGATATTGAATCCTGCGACCAAGGCTATAATTGCTACAGTTCCAGAAGCGCAAATTGAAGATGTAAATGCTGCTGTAAATGCTGCAAGAGCTGCTTTTGATGGCGAGGAATGGAAAAGCAAGACGGCACAAGACCGTCAAAAAATATTGTTTGCAATTGCGGGAAAAATTAGAGACAATTTTGAAGCATTTGTAAAATTAGAAGTTGAAAATAATGGCAAACCCATTCGTGAAGCCGAATTTGATATTGATGATGCAGCATCTTGTTTTGAGTTTTATGCAGGATTAGCCACAAAAATTCACGGAGAAACGATGAGTGTTCCAGGAAATTCATTTAGTTATGTAACTCGCGAGGCCATTGGGGTTTGTGCTCAAATTATACCTTGGAATTTTCCGTTCCTGATGTGTGCCTGGAAACTAGGGCCAGCGATTGCAGCAGGAAATACAGTTGTTTTAAAACCATCCGAAGTGACACCTTTGACGGCTTTGTTTTTGGCTCAATTAATAGCCGAATTGGATATTCCAAAAGGAGTAATCAATATTGTAACAGGCGATGGACCCATTGCTGGAAACGCACTAATAAGCAATACCAAAATTGATAAAATTGCTTTTACAGGAGGAACTTCAACGGGAAAATACATTGGCAAAATCGCTGCCGAAAATCTCAAAAAAGTTACTTTAGAATTGGGCGGGAAAAATCCAGTAGTCATTTTTGACGATTGCAAAATGGACTTGGCTATTGATTGGGGATTGTTTGCGGCTTTCGCCAATAGCGGACAGGTGTGTACAGCAGGTTCTCGAATTTTGATTCAAGACACCATTTACGACGAATTTGTAAAACAGTTTGTAGCCAGAGCCAAAAATATAAAAGTGGGTGATGGAAGTGATGCCGAAAATACGATGGGACCAATTGTATCTCAAGCCCATTTTGATAAAATCAAAGGGTATATCGAAGTAGGAAAAGGGGAAGCAAAATTAGCTTTTGGAGGCAATACAGATGACAGTAAAGGGTTTTTTATAGAGCCAACTATTTTTACAGATGTCACTCCAAATATGCGAATCGCTAGAGAAGAAATTTTTGGTCCCGTAGTAGCATTATTAAAGTTTTCCACCGAAGAAGAAGCTATTGCAATGGCCAATGATACAGAATATGGCTTGGGCTACGGCTTGTTCACGCAAGATGTAACGCGTGTACATCGGGTAATGCCAAAGATTAGAGCAGGAATCGGATGGGTCAATTTTTATCATCCTACTTTCAATGAAATGCCTTGGGGTGGTTACAAACAATCGGGAACTGGCAGAGAATTGGGATTGTATGGTATCGAAAATTACCTCGAAGTAAAACAAGTCAACATCAATCTGGATACAGATCCTGTGGGATGGTATTAGAAAGTAAGCAGTAACCTGTTTTTAGTATTCAGCTGAACAACTTTAAACTTTAAAAAAAACACACAATGATATTCAAATCTATAAATCCGTTTACACAAGCAGTTATCGCGGAGCATGAAGTATTAACCAATGCGCAATTGACTCAAAAACTGCAATTATCGGAATCGGCTTTCAAGAATTGGCGCACTACCACTTTTCAAGAAAGAGCCGATAAAATGAAAAAACTAGCCGATATATTAAGAGCCAACAAAGACGAATTGGGATTGCTGATTACCAATGAAATGGGCAAAACATTGTCAGAAGGTATTGCCGAAGTCGATAAATCAGCAGGGAATTGTGATTTCTATGCGGAGAATGCGGAAAGAATGCTGAAAGATGAATATTACGATACACCGTTCAAAAGTATGTCGGTTTATGATCCATCGGGTGCTGTTTTTGCGATTATGCCTTGGAATTATCCTTTTTGGCAAGTGTTGCGTTATGCTGCACCGGCAATTATGGGTGGAAATGTGACACTTTTAAAACACGCACCAAATGTTATTGGTTGTGCCAAAGCCATAGAAAATGCTTTCTTGGAAGCGGGTTTTCCAGAAGGTGTTTTTCAACAAATAAACATTGATATTCCACAAGTAGAAAGTGTTATTGCTTCAGATATTGTGTCTGGAATTACCTTGACAGGCAGTGAAATGGCAGGTTCTTCTGTAGCGGCATTAGCTGGAAAGCATATCAAAAAATCGGTAATGGAATTGGGAGGTTCGGATGCTTTTATTGTATTGAATGACGCCGATTTGGAAAAGGCTGCAACTGTGGCTACTCAATCCAGAATGTTAAACGCTGGTCAGGCGTGTATTTGCGCCAAACGTTTTATTGTTACCGAAAAAGTTGCGGATGAATTTGCTGCTTTGTTTGCTCAAAAAGTAAGTGCGCTGCAACAAGGAAATCCTTTGCAAAGCGGAATCAATATGGGGCCTTTGGCAAGAATTGATTTGGCCGAAAAATTAAGTTACCAATTGGAGCATTCTCTAAAACAAGGTGCGAAAATTTTGGTTGGAGGAGAGCGGGAGCATTGCAATTTTCAACCCACATTAATTGATTTTGTGGATGCTAATAATATCGCTTTTCAGGAAGAAACTTTTGGGCCATTGGCTACAATTATTAGAGCTAAAGATGAAAATGATGCGATTGCGATTGCCAATAATCATCGATATGGTTTGGCTTCGGCAATTTGGACAGAAGACAGGGAGAATGCCTATAAATTGGCCAGAAAAATAGAAGCAGGTAATGTTTTTGTTAATTCTTTAGTGCGCTCTGATTCTAGAATCCCTTTTGGAGGCATCAAAAAATCAGGTTACGGAAGAGAATTATCCGAAATAGGAATCAAAGAATTTATGAATATGAAATCAGTGATTATTGAATAGTTATTTCGGAAAGAAGGATGAAAATTCAATTGATTTAACGCTCTAAAATAAAAGTATTTAATTTTAAAAAAAAACTTTGTGTATCTCTGTTTTACTTCGTGAATCTTTGTGTAATAAAGTGCTAACCAAACCAATTAACCAATGAGAAATCCAAAATCAACCGTACTCAAGAATATTCTTTTGAATTTGAAACTTGCTCAATTTTCAAATGAAAATCCAGAAATTGAAGTCGATACAATTATTGCTTTCAAAAATAGTGACCCTGTTACGAGAAGAAAATTTGTTACAGATGTGGCAAAGTTTAGTTTACTTACTGGAATTATTGGAACATCTGTAATAAGCTGTAAAAAAGAAGAAGAAAAAACAAGAAACCCAATATCCGATGAAGGCGAAGGTGTTGGATCTTCAAATGATAAAAAAGTAGTGATAGTTGGTGCTGGAATGGCAGGTTTGAACGCTGCTTATCAATTGAGAAAAGTAGGAATTAGAGCTACCGTTTATGAAGGAAGTTTTAGATTGGGCGGAAGGATTTTGACACATTATGGTGATGCGTTGCAAATGGGTATTCATCCCGAATTTGGAGGCGATTTTATAGATTCGAATCATGAAGATATGCTCGCTTTGGCGAAAGAATTTGATTTGGAATTAATCGATATGTATGCCGAATCCAAAGCTGCAAATTTGATACATGAAACCTTCTTTTTTGATGGAAGGCATATTTCGGAAGAAGAAATTATAAAAGAGTTCAAAAAAATTGCGCCAGCAATTCAAAAAGATGCAACTAGTTTAGGAGAAGATTATGATACCCCTGCGGCTTTGGTTTTTGATAAAATGACTTTGAAGGATTATATAAAGTCTTTGAAATGCAGTCAATGGTTGAAAGATATTTTTACTGCAGCTTATTTGGCGGAATTTGGATTGGACACTTCGGAACAGTCCGCAATCAATTTCTTGGATATGGTTGATACCAATACTTCTGAAGGATTTAAAATTTTTGGCGATAGCGATGAGAAGTATAGAATTAAGGAAGGAAATTCTAAGTTGATTGAACATTTATCTGGAAAAGTGGCCGATTCAATTGTGATGAAATCCATATTGACAGCCATTTCAAACAAAGACGGGAAATATACATTGTCATTTAAGGATAAAGAAGATGTTCAGGCCGATTATGTGATTATTGCTATTCCGTTTACTATGTTACGTGATGTGAAAATGGACTTAAGCGACATGACTCAGGAGAAGATGAATTCGATTCAGGAATTGGGTTACGGACAAAATAATAAATTGTTTTTAGGATATCAAGGTAGACCTTGGTGCGAAGGGAAAAATAATTATTACGGTTATTTATTTCACAAAGACATTCATGACGGCTGGGACTCCAGTAGTATAAAAAGCGTAGTCAGTAACAAAGGGGTCTATTGTTGTTTCTTTGGAGGAGATGAATCTATTGCCTTGTCAAAAGTGGCAGTGCATAATCCGCATGCACCCGCAACGCATATCTGGAAAACAGATTTGCCTCAAAAAGAAATCGATAAATATGTAGGTCAAATGGAGGAAGTTTTTCCAGGGTCTAAAAAAGCGTACGTAAACAAACATGTTTTTGCTTGTTGGTCTTCTTATCCATTTGTAAAAGCCAGTTATACCTGTCCAAAACCAGGACAATGGAATAAAGCTATGTTATATACAAGCGAGCCTGTAGGTAATGTTTATTTTGCGGGAGAACATTGTAGTGTAGATTATCAAGGGTTCATGAATGGAGCCGCAGAAACAGGACGATTGGCTGCAGAACAAATTACATCAAAAATTAAAAAAGCAAATATTTAAAATTAATAACCAAAACCTAACCAAAACCAAAATGAAAAAAGCAGTAGTAGTTTTAGCATTAATGCTAACGAGTAGTTTCGTATTTGCACAAGATACACCAGTAGCGGCACAAGATGCCCCAGAATCTAAATTTGCTGCAGCTGTTGATGTTGTAGCTCCCTATTTGTGGAGAGGGATTAAATACAGTAGTAATAAAGTAGCATTTCAGCCTTATGCTTCCTATGCATTTACAGAGAAATTAACCGTAGGAGTTTGGGGAACTACCAATTTTTCGAGTGCAGCAGACGCTTATAATGAATTTGATTGGTATGTATCGTATCAAGTTACGCCAATTGTAAAAGTGATGCTGAGTGATTATTATTGGCCAGCAACAAAAAATAATACTAGTTGGGAGCGCAGTAAATACTTTGACTATTCAGAAGGCTCAGCTCAAACTTTAGATTTGTCATTACTACTAGATTTCTCGGATAAAGGTGTGCCTTTGGATTTTCAATGGAATACTTTTGTAGGCGGTAATGATTATAAATATGATGCGGATGGAAACGCGACTAGAGCATTCTCTTCTTATGCAGAGGCTGGATATACTTATTCTTGGGAAAAACCAGGTCTTGATTTTAGACCATTTGTAGGAGCAGTGGTAATTAATGGAGGGTATTATGGAACTGACGAAGAAGGAAATGCAGGATTCTTTTTCTCTAATGTAGGTTTGAATGTAGCCAAAGAAATTAAATTCTCCGAAAAATTCAGTTTGCCTGTTTTTATCAGATATACGTATAATGAGTATGGATATGTAAAAGAAGATGATGAATTGAGTCATAATTTCATTTCTGGTGGTATGACTTTTACAATCAAATAATTTATCAAAAAAAAGCAATATTTTATATTCCTAGTTTCAAAACCTTAAACACACATCTAACTTTTAGTTTGTGAGTTTAAGGTTTTTTATTGCCTTTAATTTTTAGATTTATTTTGAATTTAAAACAGCGGCATGTTTTTAGGTTGTAATTTAATATATTTTTTTACCCCTATTTTTTAAGGGGGTTATTTTTTTTAGTCATGTTTTTTTTATTTGTAAATTAACTATTTTAAGTATTTTATTTTTAAAAGTATAAAAATTATAGGGTATTTTAATAAAATATGATTATTGAATTTTTAAAATTCAAGGATTAAAATAGGAAATACATATTATTTTTCGATGATTTTTGGATATCAATAATTCTTTTCGGAAAGTCTTTAAAAAGTTTTTCTGTTAACTAAAAGTTAATAATTTCGCTTCAAGAAAAAGAAAAAATAACCAAATTTAATTCAATTGTCTTAATTGAATTATTAACTAAAAACAGATTAAATATGAAAAAAGTAATTACTATTTTAGTTTTAGCATTGACAACAAGTATTGGATTCGCACAAGACGCTGCAGAATCTACGCCATTGCAAATTTCAGGTTCTGGAGATTTGTATTACAAGTATGATTTTTCAAAAACAGCAAACATTCCAACAAGTTTTGGAACAGATCAAAATTCGGTGTCTTTAGGAATGCTTGATATTGCATTCAAGAAGTCCATTAAAAAAGTGTCTTTTGTAGGAGAAGTATCTTTTGGTCCAAGAGGACAGTATCAATCCATTCCAAATGCAGATGGAACTTATGATGATGAAAATTCTAATTCATTCCACATTCAAAATTTATATGCTACTTATGCAGTTTCAGATAAATTTAGTTTTACGGCAGGTTACATGGGAACTTTCATAGGGTATGAGGTAATTTCTCCTCTGGGTAATTTTAGTTACTCAACCTCTTATTTGTTTACGAATGGACCATTCCAAAATGCAGGTATAAAAGCCAACTATAAAATAACCGATAAATTTGGTGCAATGATTGGTTTATTTAATGACCAATGGAATAAGTATCAAGCTGATCCAATAAAAGGATTAAATGCTGTTGGTGGTCAATTGTCTTATGCTTCGGGTGCAAGCAGTGCTTACCTAAACTTTATGGACGGTTCTGTAAGTGGTACTATTGTTGATTTGACAGCTACTTTACAACTTACTGATAAATTCAAATTTGGTTTGAATGTGGCCGATTTTTCAAATGAGGGAAAAGTAGGTTATACAGGTGCAGCAATATACCCATCGTATGCTATTACTGATGCTTTTGCTTTAGGATTGCGAGGTGAATATTTTAAATACAAAGAAGGTTCAGGAGATACAGATGTAACTGCTTTGACTTTATCAGGTAACTATAAAGTAAGTGGATTAACTATTATTCCTGAGTTTAGAATGGATAATAATTCTGATGAAGTTATTTTTGTTGATTCTGATTTGGCTCCTGCTAAATCTGCTTCTCAATTTCTTATTGCCGTAGTTTACGGATTCTAATAATATGTTTATTTATTTGAGTTTATAATTTACTAAATATTAAAAAATATTTTTTTTTTGCTGTCAAGATCCTATTATTGGGTTTTGGCAGCTTTTTTTGTTTTAATGCATCTGTTTTTGAAGTAGTGTTATTTGTTTAATTTTCGTTTACTTTGTAACTTATTTTAAATAATCGCACTTGTTTTTCTTTACCAAAAATAGACCTGTATTAAAGGATTTAATTCCTAATAATCATGTTGATATCCATTCGCATTTATTGCCCGGAATTGATGATGGCGCACCAACTTTTGAGCATACTTTGGGGTTGGTAAAGGCTCTTCAAGGATTTGGATTTTCTCAGTTTGTGACTACTCCACATACTATGAGGTATGTATGGGATAATACAAAAGAAAGAATTCTAGAAGTTAAGAATGAAACTGTTTTAGAATTGCAAAAGCAAACGATATCATTCCCTTTTCGTGCGGCATCAGAATATATGATGGACGATCATTTTGTAAAACTTTTTCAGAAGGGAGAGCTATTGACATTGAAAGACAATTATGTATTGGTAGAAATGTCTTATATCAATGCGCCTATGCAGTTGTATACTATACTTTTTGATTTGCAGGTGGCAGGCTATATTCCCGTTTTGGCACATCCAGAACGATATACATTTTACCACAATAATTTTGAAGAATATCTGAAATTAAAAAGGGTAGGTTGTCTTTTTCAGCTTAATTTGTTGGCGGTTGTTGGGTATTATGGGGAGTCAATTGCTAAAATTGCCGAACAATTATTACAAAAAGGAATGTACGATTTTGTGGGATCAGATGTGCATCATAACAATCATATTGCAGCTTTTGAGGAGAAAGTAAAGATCAAAGAAATAACTGCAATAAAAGAAGTGATTAAGAATAATCAGTTTTTTCGAGTAGAGTAGGTTTTGTTTTGGTAAGTAAAATATCTATCTGAACTTTAAATCTGAGGATTTGTTATGCAAATTAATTTTGTTGGAATGTTTTAATTCGATTAGCATAACAATTTTAATAAAGCAGTGCGTATACGGTCTCTGTCCGAATCTGTTAAGTTTGATCCTGAGGGCAAACTTAGTCCGTTTTCAAATAACGTTTCTGCAATTTTATTTCCATAAAAAGGATAGTTTTCATAGAGCGGTTGTAAATGCATTGGTTTCCATAAAGGTCTGCATTCTATATTAGAATCCAATAATGCCAACCGAATGTTTTCTCGATTGATTCCGTTTTTGGTTTCGGCAGAATTTACAAGTATAGAGGTCAACCAATAATTAGCAAAATAATCTGGATTTATAGTCGAAAAAACAGTGATTCCGGAAATATTTTCGAAAAGAGACACATAAAAATCATGCATAGTTCTTCTCAGGGCAATATGTTTTTCCAGTACTTTCATCTGACCGCGTCCAATACCAGCACAAATATTGCTCATTTGGTAATTATAACCTAGTTCACTGTGTTGATAGTGAGGGGCTTCGTCCTTGGCTTGTGAGGCTAAAAATTGAGCTTTTTTCTTTGTGTGTTTGCTTGAAGTTATCAGTATTCCGCCTCCTGAAGTGGTTATGATTTTGTTTCCATTGAATGAAAATACACTAATGTCACCAAATGTGCCGCATTTTTTTCCTTTATAACTGCTTCCTAGAGCCTCGGCGCTGTCTTCCAAAATTGGTATATTATATTTGTTGGCAATGGCTCTTATTTCGTCTATTTTATAGGGGACGCCATATAAATGTACAGTGATTATTGCCTTTGGGATTTGCCCTTTGTGAACAGTGTCTACAATGGCTTCTTCTAAAGCGATGGGACACAGATTCCAGGTTTCGATTTCGCTATCAACAAAAACAGGAGTGGCTCCTTGATATAAAATAGGATTAGCCGATGCCGAAAAGGTCATGGATTGGCAAATAACAACATCGCCTGCTTTTACGCCCAAGAGAATTAAACCCAAATGTATGGCTGCCGTTGCTGAGCTTAGTGCTGTTGCAAAGACATTTTGAGATAAATAGTTTTCTAGATCATGTTCAAATTCCGTAATATTTAGCCCCAATGGAGAAATCCAATTCGTATCGAAAGCTTCGTGTATGTAGTTGAGTTCGCTACCACCCATGTGAGGTGTGGATAGCCATATTTTTGGATTATTCATTGTCTTTAATATTGAATATCAGAGGAATTCAGTATATTTATTTTATTGGTTAATTATTTTAAATCCTTATTGTACAATAATAGGCCACTGATTAGATTGATCAAACGGATTTGCCCAGTTTTTGCCAATCAAAACGGCTGTCTAAAAATAAATTTCAGCGAGAATCTTTAGAATCTGTGACATCTGTGGGTAATTTATGATTCAAGAGTAAACTGCTATAATTTTGATTCTGGGTTAAAAGTAAGTAAAAATAATCTTTTTTGATAAAGTATGAATTTAGAATAAAGTAAAAACAAAAAACGCATTTTGAATCAATCAAAATGCGTTTTTACATGTTTTATTTTTTATAAATCGAGTAGATAGTGCTAACCGTTTTTTCGTCCAAAACATCATTGACTTCATTTTGAATGTAATGAAGTTTGAAAGCTATAATGGCCGCCGAAAGATTTGTAGTGTTGTATCCTATTATTTGTAATCCTTGCTCGGCATTGAAATCACTAGGTGGACAAAGAAGTGTTTCGTCTGGCCAGACCCCAAACCCATTTAAAGCCAAAAGTTTCCAAGGAAATAAAGCACTTGGATCTTTTTTTCTTGTAGGGGCAATATCAGCATGACCAATAATGTTTTGTGTTGGAATGTTGTAGTCTTTTTTCAATTTGGTCAAAAGTGCCAATAAAGTATTGATTTGTAAATCCGAAAACGGTTCAGAGCCATTATTGTCCAATTCAATTCCGATAGAACTGGAGTTAATGTCAGTATCCTTTCCCCAAGAACTATTCCCAGCGTGCCATGCTCTCAAATAATCATTAAGCATGTGAATTACTTTACCATCTCTGGCAATCACATAATGAGCACTTACTTTGGTCTCTTTTAAGGTAAAAGTTTTTAAAGTTTGTTGCACCGAATCCTGTGCGGTATGATGAATAATGATAAAATTAGGCTTTCTTAAATTAAAATTAACCGTTCCTACCCATTCCGAGACGATGCCGTTTTGTAAAATCTTAGTGTCGGTTTTAGAAAGGGTATCTTTGTAATTTAACAACTGATTTTTGTATCGATAAGCAATGCTGTCAACCACAACGAAGGATTCGCTTTTTAAAGGAACAGCTTCTTTTGTAGAAATAGTTTCTTTTAGGGTGTTTATTTGTGCATTGTATTCCTTTTCGGTTGCTTTATGTGGGTTTTTTGTGGCACACGATGCAATAAAAAGGATTAGAATGAGATAGTAAAAGTTCTTTTTCATAACGGGCAGTTCAATTTTTTTTGTAACAAATTCTAGTGTTTTCGAGATTCAATTTTGTTTTTTCTGTCTTCACTCAAAATTTGATATTTAGCTTTTTGGTCTTTATTTAATATTTCCATTACTTCCAAATCGGTCATTTCACCTAGAACTTTAAGTTCGTTAGCTTTATCCTCGTCACTACTCTCTTTTTTAAGTAAGGCGTCTTGTTTTTTAAGTGATTTAGTATAGATATTATTGAGGACCACTTCTTGAAGTGCATCTAAATTAAGTTCTTTTTTATAGTATTCAACAATTTTGGCAGCCGTTACTTCTGCAGGAATAGGCTTTGGAGCACTTGGTTGACTGGATGGCATTTGCGACATTTGGTTGGATCTACCGTAACCATTTCCTCCATATCCACCTCCACCATATCCACTACCACCGTAACCATTGCCATATTGTGCCGAAATATTATTGGCAGATAAAAATAAGAATGCCACAAAAAGTACTGTTTTAAATGCTCTCATATAAATATAATCTTGAAAAATTAAAAATCTAGACCGGTTCTCCGTATAAGTCAAATTCTGTCGCTTCAATAATTTTGATCATAGCAAATTCACCTGTTTTTACATAGTGTTTTGTAGCATCAATCAATACTTCGTTATCTACATCGGGACTGTCAAATTCGGTTCTACCCACAAAATGACCTCCTTCTTTTCTGTCAATAATACATCTAAATGTTTTGCCAACTTTCTCTTGATTCAAATCCCAAGAGATCTGAGATTGCAACTCCATAATTTCATTGGCGCGATCTTGTTTTACATTGTCTGGAACATCGTCTTCCAGTAAGTAAGCATGTGTATTTTCTTCATGTGAATAAGCAAAACAGCCCATTCGGTCAAACTTCATTTCTTGAACAAAATCTTTCAAAATATTGAAATCTTCCTGAGTTTCTCCTGGATATCCAACGATTAAAGTCGTACGGATAGCCATTCCAGGAACTGCTGCTCTAAAGTCTTTTAATAATTGGGTTGTTTTTTCTTGTGTTGTCCCGCGTCGCATCGATTTCAAAATAGAATCCGATATGTGTTGCAACGGAATATCAATATAATTACAAATTTTAGGTTCGCGTTTCATGATTTCAAGAACATCCATCGGAAAACCGGTAGGGAAGGCGTAGTGCAAACGAATCCATTCAATGCCTTCTACTTTTACCAAAGCTTCCAGTAATTCACCCAATGCTCTTTTTTTATACAAATCAAGACCATAATAGGTCAAATCTTGCGCAATCAAAATCAATTCTTTTACCCCGTTTTTTGCAAGTCCTTCCGATTCTTTAACCAGTTTTTCAATGGTTTGAGATACGTTTTTCCCTCTCATTAACGGAATAGCACAAAAACTACAAGGTCTGTCACAACCTTCCGAAATTTTTAGATAAGCATAATTTTTAGGAGTCGTAGTTAAACGTTCTCCCAATAATTCATGCTTATAATCCGCACCCAATGCCTTCAGTAAAGCAGGTAATTCGGTAGTTCCAAAATACTGATCCACATTTGGAATCTCTTTTTCTAAATCCGGTCGGTATCTTTCAGATAAACAACCGGTTACAAAAACTTTATCTACAAGACCTTTTTCTTTCTTATCGGCATATTCCAAAATCATATTTACTGATTCTGCTTTGGCATTATCAATAAATCCGCAAGTGTTAATCACTATTATATTTCCTTCATCTTCTGCTTTGGCTTCATGAGTCACTTCTTTCCCGCTCGCACGGAGTTGCCCCATTAGCACTTCACTGTCATACACATTTTTGGAACACCCTAGAGTGATCACATTTATTTTGTTCTTTTTTAAAGACTTCGTTCTCATAGTATTACATTCCCGATAATTTAGGAATTTTGCAAAATTACAATTTTTTACCCAAACCTTGCTTGTTTCCTTTTCAAAAAGCCTCGTTTTGTTTTCATAAAAATGAATTGGAGCACAATATTTAATGTAGTCAATACCATTAGTCCCGCTGTCCTTCCAATCTTTTGTTCCGATAAAAATCGGAACAAAAGGATTTTCCCTCCCATCGGGGCTAGGCGAGATGTTTAGTTTTTTTTACAAATAAGCAAAGCAATAAAATGGTTGACATTTTTGGAAAATATTTCAATTAATGCGTTTTTTTTTGCCAGTAGATTTCTAATGCAGGTTCTGGGTTTAAGAAACCAAAAGCTGTGGATTTGCAATCAATGTTATGTATAGCCCAAGAAGGATGGCAACTAGTTACCGAAGTAACGTGTACAGCCCGACCGCATTTGTAAATGTGGCCGAATAAGCAGTTTGAGAAAGTGGCCACTTTTGCAAATGTGGTCTTGCCTAAATTATTCTTTTTAGAAAAACAAAAACCACTTCCGAAAGATTTCAAAAGTGGTTTTTATTATAATATAGGATTGGGTATTCCTACATTTCAAAAGATAAAGTCATAGTAAAAATGTTTTTATGCGTATCGATTTGGGCTTTTTCGGTAAATCCTTGTCTAAAGAATTGTTCTTGAGCAGTGTTGTTGGAATATATATAGGATAAATCAAGTTTTATAGCTCCAAAACTATAGCCTAAACCTCCAGAAAAGCTGTTCAAGTCACCCATAGTTGTCGAATTGTTGTAAGGGCTTCCTTCAAAACGATATCCTCCTCTTATCTTAAATTTGTCAATTTTGTATTCGGCGCCCAAACGTATTTCGTTTGAAGAACCTAGAGAGTTTTGAATATCAGCATTTAAGCCTCTAAAATAACTGTCGTTTTCAGGGGAATATTCCGTACAACTATAATCTTTGTATTTGTAATCGAGACTTATTAAACCCGATTTTCCAAAAACATAAGCGATACTTCCTGTTATACTTCCAGGAGTACGTAAATCATAAGGAGCATAATAATTGATTACATGAGGATCAACTACATCTGGTGGCCTTGTGTTTACTGTGTTACTTCTAATAGAGGTTAGTTTTTGAGAAAGTTCTTCTTGTAAATTGTACCATGTTGGAGATTCATAGGTAAAACCCATGCGTAGTTCATTGGTAATTTTAGCAATTGCTCCTATTTGAAAAGAAAACCCAGCTCCGTAGGTATGTATGTTATTTGAAAAATTTAAGCTTTTAACCTCGTAGTCTATATCTAAAGGGTTGTTGTTGGATTCATAAAAATTGGAGTTTTGTACATAATCTGTAAAATGAGAGTTTAAGTTAAACCCAAAATATATTTTGTCTTTATACTGTACGGCACTGTTGAAAATCAATTTTCCGTTATAGCCATTGGAGTAAACACTGTTTTCTTGGTAATATTTACCTCCTGAGCGTACATTTGAGGTGTACGAAGTATTTGTGTCAACGTCAGCAACCGGGTTTATGATGAATCCATAGTATCCGAGATAAGCCTGTTGTGCTCCATTATTTAAAAAGGCATAATTGTTGTTTGTTATTGTTTTAAGAGGAACGCCATCTGCATAGCTTAAAAAATAATTAGCTAAAGAATTAATAGGACTTGTCCCTGCAGAAAATAGTGAATTGTCGTAGTTGTTGGTGTTTTCATAATTAATTGACATAGTGAATTTTTGCCAATCATTGTTTGGGTTTCTGTTTTTGAAAACGAAAACCCCACCTGCTTGATTGATTTCAAAATTGTTTTCGCTTGCCGATGCGGAAGTGCCAAAATAATTAGAATTATTTTTGATGTTATAATTACCCATTGTAAAGGCAAATTGATTGTTTGCAAATACTGCCGATCCTGCAGGGTTTATATTTATAGATGATAAATCGCCTCCTAGTGCTCCAAATGCACCACTCATAGCTGTAAAACGAGCCGTTCCGTGCAATTCGGTTTGAGAATACCGCATAGCATCTTTAATTTCTTGAGCTTGTACTATCGAACAGAATAGTGCAGCTAAGAGTAATAATAGTTTTTTTTTCATTGGGTTGAGCTTATGGTTAGTTAATTTCTAGATGAGATAGATACTAGTTATCTTCTGCCGCCGCCGCCAGACATTCTTCCGCCACCACCGCCACTAGACATTCTTCCTCCGCTACCGCCAGACATACTGCTACCACTGCTTCTGTAAGAACTGTTACTAGGTGTGTAGCTTGAATTAGAGCGTTGATAATTTTGACCGGAAGAGTTGTATCTGTTTTGTGTAGACGCACTTCTAGATTGATTTTGGCTGTAATTTCTAGTAGAGGTATAACTATTTCTATTAGTAAAAGTTGGAGCTTGTCTGCTTATACTGTTGTCATTTCTGCTATAATTACTGTTCCTATTGTATGTACTGTTTCTATTGTATGTATTGCTATTTCGGGTGGTATAATTTCTGTTGTAAACAGAGTTGTTGTATGTTCCTGCATATGATGATCCTCTTCTGCTATAATTATAAGCGTAGGGAGAAGTATATCCGTATCCATAACCTGGGTAGGCGCATCCGTATCCTGGATATCCCCAGCCGTAACCTGGGTAGCCCCATCCATAATAGGGATAGCCCCATCCATAATAAGGGTATCCATAACCATAATAAGGATATCCCCACCCAAAACCAATAGACCAATAGCTGTCTGGATAAACTGTAACTGTTGTTTCCTGCGGAGAACTACCCCAAGAAGCATAACCTGTAGATGGTGCTTGTATAGAGTCGTTTTGTGTATCGTAGTTAATGC
Source organism: Flavobacterium taihuense (assembly GCF_019351435.1). Lineage (GTDB taxonomy): Bacteria > Bacteroidota > Bacteroidia > Flavobacteriales > Flavobacteriaceae > Flavobacterium > Flavobacterium taihuense. Next base: position 164,636 of record NZ_JAHWYN010000007.1, on the reverse strand, counting down.
CGTAGCTATTTACATCGGTAAATATTTCACCAGAAACTCCAGTGTTTTGTAATGAACTAAAGTATTGTTTATATTGTACTGAAGCTGAATTTTGTTGGTTGTCCTTTATAACAATTTTCTCTCCATTTGTGCCATAAATACCGTCGTTATCATAATAAGAACTGTTCTGGTAAGAACCACAAGAGGTTACTAGCAAACTCAAAAATCCTATTAAGAAATAAAGAGGTGTTTTCCGAGTAATATTTGTGTTTGTTTTCATTTTGGTAGATTATTTTATTGTTGGACTATACAAATTTAGTTAGTTTTGCGTAATTATTTAGTTAAATTATATATAAACAAATATTATGCCAAATTATTCAAAATGAGCAAGAACCTTACAACAAGAGCAGAAGATTATTCAAAATGGTACAATGAGTTGGTTGTTAAGGCCGATTTAGCTGAGAATTCAGGAGTTAGAGGCTGTATGGTGATCAAGCCGTATGGATATGCTATATGGGAAAAAATGCAAGCTGAACTCGATAGAATGTTTAAAGAAACGGGGCATCAAAATGCTTATTTTCCTCTGTTTGTTCCTAAAAGCATGTTTGAAGCCGAGGAAAAAAATGCAGAAGGATTTGCGAAGGAGTGTGCTATTGTGACGCATTATAGATTGAAAAACGATCCTGACAAACCAGGAAAACTAATGGTGGATCCTAATGCAAAATTAGAAGAGGAGTTAATTGTTCGTCCTACTAGTGAAGCTATTATATGGTCTACCTATAAAGGATGGGTACAATCGTATAGAGATTTACCTTTATTGATTAATCAATGGGCTAATGTGGTGCGTTGGGAGATGAGAACAAGATTGTTTTTAAGAACCGCTGAGTTTTTATGGCAAGAGGGGCATACCGCACACGCTACAAAAGCCGAAGCTGTGGAAGAATCGGAAAAAATGATGCATGTGTATGCTGAATTTGCTGAGAATTTTATGGCGATTCCAGTTATAAAAGGTTTGAAAACTGAAACAGAGCGTTTTGCCGGTGCCGAGGAGACTTATTGCATTGAGGCCTTGATGCAGGATGGAAAAGCCTTGCAAGCAGGAACTTCACACTTTTTGGGACAAAACTTTGCTAAAGCTTTTGATGTGAAATTTGCTAATGCCGAGGGTAAACAGGAACATGTTTGGGGGACTTCATGGGGAGTTTCAACCCGATTGATGGGAGCGCTGGTGATGACGCACTCTGATGATCAAGGATTGGTATTGCCGCCTAATTTGGCGCCAATACAAGTTGTTATTGTTCCTATATATAAGAGTGATGAACAATTGGAAGCTATTTCAAACGAAGTGGATGTTTTGGTGAAAGCTTTTATGGAATTAAATATATCTGTAAAATTCGACAATAGAACTACTCAGAAACCAGGATTCAAATTTGCCGAGTGGGAACTAAAAGGAGTGCCTGTTCGAATTGCAGTGGGACCAAAAGATCTAGAAAACGGAACTTTTGAAGTGGCAAGAAGAGATACTTTGACTAAAGAAGTAGTTTCGAAGGACGGAATTGCGACTTACATCAGTCGTTTGTTGGAGCAAATACAAAAAGATTTGTTCGAAAAAGCATTAAATTATAGAAATACCCATATTACCGAAGTAAATAGTTTTGATGAGTTTAAAGCTATTTTGGATGGTGAAGGAGGCTTTGTTTCAGCACATTGGGATGGTACTGCGGCTACCGAAGAGAAGATCAAAGAATTGACTAAAGCGACGATAAGATGTATACCTTTAGATAGGGTTGAACAAGCGGGAAGCTGTGTGTTTACAGGGAATGCTTCAGTTGGTAGAGTGCTTTTTGCTAAGGCATATTAAAAAAAAATAATTTTTTTTGCCTCTACTATTGTACTTCTCAAAAATAGTTGTATTTTTGCATCCGCATTAGAGAAGTATGGCCCGTTCGTCTATCGGTTAGGACGCATGGTTTTCATCCATGTAAGAGCGGTTCGATTCCGCTACGGGCTACTAATTTTCTTTTTGCTGTCAAAGTTATCCCGAACTTAGAGGGAAAAATGGCCCGTTCGTCTATCGGTTAGGACGCATGGTTTTCATCCATGTAAGAGCGGTTCGATTCCGCTACGGGCTACTAATTTAGTTGTGAATTTGTTTTATAAAATAAAATTTTGTGTCTCAATTTTTTATTTTATTAGTTAAAACTGAAGTGATTTAATTTTAAATTGTGGGAGGTTTTTCTTTTTTTACTAATTAGTAAATCAATAAATTTAAAAAAAAAACAAGAAAATGGCAAATCATAAGTCAGCTCTAAAGAGAATTAGAAGTAACGAAAAGAGAAGAGTATTAAATAGATACCAACACAAAACAACTCGTAATGCTATTAAGGCATTAAGAATTGCAACTGATAAAACTGATGCAACTTCTAAATTGTCAAGTGTAATCTCTATGATTGATAAGTTAGCTAAGAAAAACATCATTCATGATAACAAAGCTTCAAACTTGAAGTCTAAGTTAACTAAGCATGTTGCTAAATTGTAAGTAATATAATTTATATAAAAAAAGCTCCTTTTTAAGGGGCTTTTTTTATGGATTTAACTTTTTTTATTAAGTTGTGGGATGCCTAGAAAAAGATCATGTTTTGATTATATTTTAGATTTTAAATAATCGAGCATTTCGATGGTAATGGGTTTGGATAGAAACTCAATAACATTAGAATATGATTTTGATTTTTTGATATCCTCAGGATCTATAGTTGAAGTTAAAATGATAACTTTAGTATTATTTAAATTAAAAAAATTAGAGGCGTTAAATAAGTCAAGAAACTCCCAGCCGCTCATTAGAGGCATGTTTAAATCTAAAAAGATTAATTGTGGTTTTTTTAGGTTTGTAGTGTTGTTGATTGTATTGAATAGGATAATTGCTTCTTCTCCATTTGTAGCATTTATTATTTCGTTTGCGAATAGGGCTTTGTTGACTACTTTTTTGAAAAGCATCAATGAAATGGGGTCGTCATCTACACACATAATGAGCTCTAACATTTTTAATGGGATTTAAATGTCAGTGTGAATTCGGTTCCTTTTTCGACTTCGCTTTGAATACTTATCGTGCCACCCATAGTTTCTATTTGTGATTTAACCAAAAACAGGCCCAGTCCTTTGCTGTTTGGATAATTATGAAACCTTTGATAAAGGCCGAATACTTTATTGTTGTGTCTTTCCAATGCAATCCCTATGCCATTGTCTTTAAAATGGATTGTAATTGTGTTATTTTTCTCTAAGATAGTAATATCTATTGTTAAGTCTCTGTTTTTTGATCTGTATTTTAAAGAATTATTGAGTAAATTGATAAAAATACTTTCGAAATAAGCTTTATTGGTATTTATTTTGGTGACATTTCCGTAATCGATATTCAATTTAGGCTTTATTTTTTCCAGTTGAATATGGAGTTGATTCAGAATATTCTTAAAGATAGTTTGTATTTGTAATTCTTCGTTTTGTATCGATGGACTGTCTTTTATAGTGATTACTCTGGCAAGATCATTAATGGTTTCGTTTAATAAATGGGTAGATAATTTAAAGCCAGTTAGAATTTCTTTTAGTTCTTCATCTTCAATTGTAAAATCATCAATAAGGTTTAATAAGCCCGTTAAGTTTGATAAAGGAGCTCTTAAATTATGGGAAGTGATGTAAGAGAATTGTTTTAAATCTTTGTTGTTTTGGGTTAGTTCCCTGATAAGTATTTCTTTTTCTTTTTCTAATTTTTTCTCTTCTGTAATATCTCTTTGTATGGAAATCCAATGTGAAATATTTTGGTCAAGATTATAAACGGGGATGAATGAAAGTCTGACCCAGTATTCAGACTGGTCTTTTTTGTAAAGGATGATTTCCAGGAAGCATTCTTTTTTGTTTTTTATGCAGTCAGTTAGTTTTTCGATTTCTTGTAAATCTGAATTTTCACCCATAAAGAAATTTGGTGATTTGCCTATAATTTCAGAATGTTCGTAACCTGACATTTTGGAAAAGGCAGGATTAGCAAAAACTATTGTTGGGATTTGATTATCACTTGAAACAGCTTGGGTGATTATAATGGAGTCTTTAGCTTCTGTAAAGACGGTTTCTAGTAATTTTAAACGATTTTCTTCTTCTTTTTGTTTAGTTATGTCTTGAATAGCACCAATCATTCGTATGGCTTTGCCGTTTTCATCTTTTAGAATAAAACCTCTGTCCAATACATATTTATAGCTGTTATCTGCGCATTTAAAACGGTACTGATCTTGCCATTTTTCTGTTTTTTGTTCTAAAAAGGAATAGAGTTTGATAGACATTTTTATACTGTCTTCAGGGTGGATGTTATCAAACCACCATTTAGAATTTTTTCCCACTTGATCTTGACTGTAGCCGAATATTCCTTTGATTCCTTTGTTCCAAGTGATGTGGTCTTCTGGGATTTTCCAGTCCCAAATAGTGTCGCTGGTAGCTTTGGCAACGATATCGTATTTTTCGTTAGACTCTTTTAATTTGTCATTAGTTTGCCTGAGATTTTTGTTGATTTCAGTATTTCTTTTATCGTTTTTGGATAAAATGTATCTAAAGAGTATTCCTGTGACAGTGATGAAAAAAATGTCTTTGATGAAGCTGAAATTATAGCAATCCAAATAGGTTGAATATTGTTTGGCTAATTTAAAGCTTATGATAGCTAAAAATAATGCGAAAAGGGTGTATATTAAGGTTATTTGGTTGGCTTTGTTTTTCATTAATCAAATATAATTAATAAATGTTAAAATTTAAAACATCAATTTAAATAAATTCCGACAGCATAATTTTAAGTTTACAATAAGTGCTTATGTGTTAACAAAATAGCAAACTATTGTGTAAAGGTTTTTTATATCAAAATAAAGTGTACCTTTGCACCCATTAAAAATCACAGATGGAAGCTATTAGAAACATTGCAATTATTGCCCACGTCGATCACGGTAAAACAACTTTGGTTGATAAAATTATGTATCACTGTCAATTATTTCGTGACAACGAAAATACAGGTGACTTAATTCTTGATAACAACGACTTAGAGCGTGAAAGAGGTATTACTATTACTTCTAAAAATGTTTCTGTAGTATACAAAGGAACAAAAATCAATATCATCGATACTCCTGGTCACGCCGATTTTGGTGGTGAGGTAGAGCGTGTATTGAACATGGCTGATGGTGTTTGCCTTTTGGTTGATGCTTTTGAAGGGCCAATGCCACAAACTCGTTTTGTGTTACAAAAAGCAATTGATTTAGGATTAAAACCATGTGTTGTAATCAATAAAGTAGATAAAGAAAACTGTACTCCTGAAGAAGTTCATGAAAAAGTTTTTGACTTAATGTTTGAATTAGGTGCTCAAGAATGGCAGTTGGATTTCCCAACCGTTTATGGTTCAGCTAAAAACAACTGGATGTCTGACCATTGGGAAAACGTAACTGATAATGTTGAAGCATTGTTGGATATGGTTATTGAAAATGTACCAGCTCCTAAAGTTTCTGAAGGAACTCCACAAATGTTGATCACTTCATTAGACTTTTCTGCATTTACGGGTCGTATCGCTATTGGTCGTCTTGAAAGAGGAGTTCTTAACGAAGGTATGCCAATCTCATTAGTAAAAAGAGATGGTACTGTCACTAAATCACGTATTAAGGAATTACACACTTTTGAAGGACTTGGTCGTAAAAAAGTGCAACAAGTAATTGCTGGAGATATTTGCGCAATTATTGGTGTTGAAGGGTTTGAAATTGGAGATACTATCGCTGATTTTGAAAATCCGGAAGCATTAAAAACAATTGATATTGACGAACCTACAATGAGTATGTTGTTTACAATTAACGATTCTCCTTTCTTTGGAAAAGAGGGTAAATTTGTAACTTCTCGTCACATTAGAGAGCGTTTGACAAAAGAATTAGAAAAAAACTTAGCAATGAAATTGGGTGAAACTGATTCAGCTGATAAGTTCATGGTTTTTGGTCGTGGAGTACTTCACTTATCTGTTCTTATTGAAACAATGAGAAGAGAAGGTTATGAGTTACAAATCGGTCAACCACAAGTTATCATCAAAGAAATTGATGGTAAAAAATGTGAGCCAATTGAGGAATTGACAATTGATTTACCAGAAACTCTTTCAGGTAGAGCGGTTGAGTTCGTTACTATGCGTAAAGGTGAAATGTTGAGTATGGAAACTAAAGGGGAACGTATGATTGTAAAATTTAATATTCCATCACGTGGAATTATTGGATTACGTAATCAATTGCTAACTGCTACTGCTGGTGAGGCTATTATGGCACACCGTTTTATAGGATATGAGCCTTATAAAGGAGAAATTGCTGGACGTAACAAAGGTTCATTGATTTCTATGGAAAAAGGAAAAGCTATTCCTTATTCTATCGATAAATTGCAAGATCGTGGTAAGTTTTTTGTTGAACCAAATGCTGAAATCTACGAAGGTCAAGTAATTGGAGAAAACTCTCGTGGTGATGATATGTGTGTAAACGTAACAAAAGAGAAAAAACAATCTAACGTTCGTTCTTCTGGTAATGATGAAAAAGCTAGAATTATCCCTCCAATCATTTTCTCATTAGAGGAAGCTTTAGAATACATTCAAAAAGATGAATATGTTGAGGTAACTCCAAAATCTATTCGTTTGAGAAAAATATATTTGACAGAAACAGACAGAAAAAGATTTAAAATCTAAAAGATTTAAATTTAATATTTAAAAACCCAAATTCCTCTACTTAGGAATTTGGGTTTTTTTTGATTAGAGTGCAGCATTCATTTTGATGCTGATTTTAGAATCAGTAGCTATTGTGAATTTTGCGTCATCGTATTTAGGAGGTCCCATAAATCCTTTTGCATTATTGGAACAGGCAACAGCTTCTTTAGGCATTCCTATGAAATTTTTGTCGAGTTTACCGTTGTTATTTTCGTCGTGATACACCATAACAGTATATTCTCCTCTGGGAATTGCTATAAAATTTAGTGTGGCTGTGTTTGATTTTATATCTGACGAGGCTGTTTTGAAAGCTATTTTTAGAAATTTTCCTTTTGAATTGTAGAGTTCAGCTGTTAGTTTTCCAGCATTGTTCTCTAACCCAATAACGGTGATAGAAAGGGTTGAATTTTGTGCGATTATAAAACTAGAAAAAAATAGTAGGATTGAGATGAAAAATTTTGACATTGTTGTTGAATTAAGTTGGTAGTATTGTTTTTTAATATGAACACCTATAAATATATGAAATTTCTAGGTTAGCAGAAAATTTTCTTGTTTAACTTGAGCGTGAGGGAAAGAAGTAAGCTTCCAAAGTTGAACCTTCCGATAACAATCATAAAGATAGGTGTTATAAATAGAAAGAGCCAACTTATCGTTATAGATAAGTCGTCTCTGTTTATTTATAATGACGCGCCCTAGCAGGGTTTTATGTTGTTTTTATTTCAGGAGAGTGGTGAATTTCATTATTAAATGATTATTGAAAGTAGTGCCATAAATATATTTTGAATAGACTCATTTAGACTATGTTTTTTAACAAAAAGGGTAATGGAATATCCAATTGCTTTGATCAAGCTTCCACCGAATGATTTTCACCCGGGAAGAAGTTTTGCTGGAAATACCTTTGGCTATCATTACGACATCTATTTTTTTCCTGTAACGGTTTGTATAGGTCATCAAGTGTTCGATCTCCATAGTCAAAATAGATTTTATGATCTTTTGCATTGGGAATGTTTTTTTTAATAATTGACAAAGCTTTCAGGGAAGGGATTATTGATAGAAGAAAAGTTTCTGGCCAATGAGTAGACCGGCAAGCTTCACCTCCAAAAAATTTCGGATCTTCGCAAATTTTGTATATAGAAATCAATCCCCCAATACTTGAACCGCCAACGAAAGTGTTTTTTATGGGGTTTTGGGAAGAATTTTTTATCGATAAATGGCTTTAATTCGGTAACCAAAAATTTAAGATATAAATCGGAATTAAGGTTTAAATATTTCGGTTGTTCTGTCAGCTTTTTGTAATTGTGCAGTGACCGATCTTTTTTTTGTGTTAGACTTTTGTAGGGTTTTTGTCTAAAGTATTCTGGATGACATTTGGCACCATTGTTCCAAATACTCACTACAACAAATTTTTCGTTTTACCTTCAGCAATTAGTTTACCAGCTAATTGATCCACTTCCCATGCTTGTTTGTTCCAAGTGCTTTCGGCATCATACAAGGCTTGATCATTATATATATACAGATCGACATATTTTATTTTTGTTGGAAGATCTATAGGGTAAGCAGATGTCGATGTTTTGATCATCAATAAGTTTAGATTGGAAATTTGCAAAATGTTGTGCTTTTCCAGATGTGACTTTGACTTCCTGAGCTTTTGTGCTAAAGATTAAAAAAGAATAAGATGGTAAAATGGAATTTGTTCATGTTTTTATTGATTTCGTATTTAATTTAAACGTTATACTGTGCTTTATTTAACTTTGATTTTTTGTGAAGATTGTTTGATTTTTTGTAAAGATTGTGGCTGATTTACCTTTTTAATGAAAAATGTCCTTTGGCTTCGCGACCATCTTCCAGTTTTATAGTGTACCAATAATCATCGGCTGGCATTGGGTTTCCAATGAAAGTTCCATCCCAGCCGTCACTTGAGGCAAGAACTTGTTTTATTAGTTTTCCATAACGATCATATATGATTATTTTTGCTTTTGTGTTTAATGTTTCATTGGCTCCTTTGATGTTCCAATAATCATTGTGACCATCATTGTTTGGAGTGAAAAACTTTGGAATTCCTAAAACTGCGATGGTTTTTTGAAGGGTACCACATCCATTTTTGTCATGAACATAAAGTTCATGTATTCCAGGGGGCACATTTTCCAAAATATTGGATTCTTGGAAGGGACCATTAGGTAAATCTATGCTGTATCCGTAATTTCCTTGACCAGAAATGTTTGCAGTGACGGTATTGGAGTCTGATAAATCTGAGATCGCAACCGAGTTAAGATGTGCAATATTTGAAGCAGTTACTGTGATGCTTCGGGTTCTTTCACAGCCTTTTGCTTTAGCAACGGTTACTGTATAAATACCTTCTTCGTTGACATCTAAAGTATAGTTGTTTTCGTTTGGAATAATGCTTCCGTCTTTTGACCAAACAAAAGTATAATTGCTTGCTGGAATATTGCCTATAATTCCTGCGTTTAGTGTGACAAAAAAGCTTGGTAAATTGGAGCAAACCAATTCATCATCATTTTTACTGTCATTAATGTCAATATTTGGTTTTGGGTTTACTTGAAGCTTTATGTAAGCTCCGAGCCCAAAGCAGGCATTATCAAAATTACTCTCCACTCTTACCCAAATATTTTGTTGGTTGGGAATGGTGTTTCTATAATTGGCAGGGTTTAGAATTGCATTGATTTCTGCCAAAGCATCGGCTTCTGTGGTATAGTATTTTATGATGTAATTTGTAGTAGGAGCTGGGAGTAAAGCTTGAATGTCAGTAGTGACACTGCTAAAATCGAAAGCAGTAATACCGTCTTTGTCGTCATTTATTAGGTCTGTAAAATCATCGCAAATTTCAAAATCTCTTTTGAAATTTGGATTGATTTGGGTTGTGGAAACGATTAAATTCAGTTGAGCTACACTAAAACAGCCATTTGTATTTTCTACCCTAGACCAAACATTGGTATTGCCAGTTGTAAAAGCAATAGGATTTGGAATAAGTGTTGCAGTATCTTTACTGTTTGCTCCCGCCAATGTAGTGTAGTAAGTAAACTTATCGTTAGCTGAATTTGCCGAAATAAAACTATTTTTCTCGGTTACATTAAAGTTTGTAATTCCATCAGTGTCATCATCACATTGTACAATTGTGATAGGAGAATTTAAAATTGGCAAATTTAAAATTGTCAATGTAGCAGTTTCAGATGTTAATCCACAGGCATTATTGTTTTTGTCTAATAGAACACGATATTGATATCTATTCATTGTTGAGTTTACTTTGGTAATGGCTAATGATGCTGTTTTGGCTCCAGAGTAAACAGTATTATTGACAAGCGTATTCCAGGAGATACCACTATCTGTAGATAATTGCCATTGAAAAGTATCGGCATTGGATTCAATAGTAATAGTACCATGTTGTAATTCACAAATGGATTGATTTGTGGGTTGTCTGGTCACAAGTATTGGATTGGCGAGAATATAATTTCCGTTTGGAGAGGTATAGCCGTCGGTTGTACTTGTTACTATTCCATTTGTGTTTACTATAATAGGATTTACTCCGAGCAGCCCGTCAAAATTAATGTCAATAAATCCTGCTTCAATGACATCGTTACATAAATCATTGTCACTGTCTATTTCGGTATAATTTTTTATTCCATCTGCATCTGTGTCCGAAACGGTGTAGTTTAGTATTCCGCTGTCTGCTGTTGTTTCTAAAGAATCTGCTAGGCCATTCGTTCCAAAAACTGTGGTATCAAGGATACCGTTTATATTACTGTCCGATGCATTGCTTCCGGACTCAATCAAATCGTATATACCATCGTTATCACTGTCTAAATCAAGATAATTTGGAATACCATCATTGTCGGTGTCTATTGGGTTTGTTATAGATTCAAAAACTTCATCCAGTCCATCCAGATTACTATCAACATTAGATAATTCTTTGGGAATTAATTGAATTTCAATTATGTCGGGTATACCGTCATTATCGGAGTCTTGATCCAATTGATCTGGAATTCCATCTCCATCAGTGTCTTTTGGAACGCAAGTCGCAATAAGTTTGAAAGTCGCTTTGTTTCCATCGCTATCCAAAAGATTTTTGTGGGTAATATGAAATGATTTGGTTTGATAGGATTGGAATTTAAAAGTACCGCTTCCGGCTGGGAGCGGAGTATTTCCGTTTAGTCTAAAACGTATTTCGAATGATGAAAATTGAGTAACGCCGCTTTCGTAAACGCCATCATAGTTGGTGTCTATTAATAATTGATCGGTGGGATTCAAAACGGTAACGGTTTTGTCAATGTCAGCATTGATGATGTATTCGGAGTCGGTATTTAATAAATCAGTTACATTTGCAGTTGAAACATATTCTAAACTGAGATTTATGGGTTTGGCAAAATTCAAATTATAGGAAACCGAAAATCCTTTTCCTGCCATAACTTGGGTTACAAAGCTACCATCGCTATTTCCTGCAAAAGGAATAGGGGCAGCTGGTGTAGTATTAGTAATTAAACCTGAAAAGGAATTTGAATAGGTTTCTATAGTTACAACTCCCGAATTTGGATTGGAAATATTCAGATCCAAATTCCCAAAAGATTCTGTACAATTTAATATTCCATCATTGTCATAATCAATATCAATATTATCATTTACTAAATCACTGTCACTGTTGATGGGACATTCGCTTACTGGAATTTTATCAGATAAGACATCACTGACACATCCTGAAATACTACCTTTTACCTGATAAAAGCCAGGCTGTATTGGGGTGTAATTATTGCTTGTGGCCGAAGAAATTGCAATATCGTTTTTGTACCATTGAAAAGCATCGTATGACGATAAGGAATTGATTTTTAAAGATACATTCGGGATACAAGAGGAATTAGTTAAAGACAATTTTCCAGTTACAATTTCGGGTTTCAAATCAAAACCAGAATAATAACCACCATAAGTTGCCGCTCCGTTTGTTCCAAAATAAGAAACATACACTTGTTTACTAGATTTCACTGTTATATTTCCAGATAAATTGGAGACAGTGTAGCGCACAAATTTTGAGTTTCCCGCAATTGCTGTTGGCGGAGTGATAATGGGGTTGTTGTTTAATAATACAGTAGCTCCTGTTTCGGTTACAATGTTTAAGAATCCATTAAAAGTAGTATTTCCTATGGATTGTATTTCGGGGATATTATCAACGGTATTTGGAGTTGAACAATTTATGGGAGGTACAAAGAATAAGTTTTGATTGGCGGCGGAATCAGATCCTCCAATACTTTGATAAGCAAATATATTTTCGGTTGCAACCACATACATGGTTCCGTTTATGAATTGACTTCCATCAAGAGCGATGTATTCTCCTTTGTTGAGTGTTTTGAATGGTGTTGTATTGCCATTGAGGAAAATCTGGGTTTGATCAGAATGTGCCACTACTAAAACACGTTCCAAATCATCGGTCCCAATTCCTTTAACAAAAACATATTCTTTTCCTGTTTTTTCTAAAGAGACAATTTGGTCAAAACCAATGTCTCTTCCCATAGGAACCAAACCACCACCATTTGGATTCATTCCCATCTCTGTACTGTTACTTCCTCCAAAGGAACCGGAATTGACTACAACTGGTTTGTCCGAGGTTACCAATGCCCCGATTATTTTTGAACTGTTAGAAACCGAACTGCCATCATTATAGTTTTGTAAAGCGAGAACATAGCTTTCGTTTTTATTCAAAGTAATCGTAATTGGTCCGGAAACATTTGCTCCATTCAAAAGCTTGGTTCCATTTTGAATGTTTGATATTACGATTTTTGTTCCGTTTTCCGTGGCTAGGATCGAGGCAAAGTTCAACAGCGTTATGTCAAAAAGTGGATTCAGCATCGCTCCTAGTCTAAATGTGGTTCCAAGTGCACTATTTCCTTTGGACACCAAGCCGCCCGCATGATTATACCCACCAGTATTATTGAGCCCAGCATTGACTCTGGCACTTACATAGATTAAATCTTCGGCTTCTATTATGTATCCTTTGTTAACAACAATTCCCGTTTTTGTTACTGGTGTGAATAATTGAGTATTATCTCCCGTTCCGATAGATAAACGATAAGGATTGTTGTTCTTTACACTTCCACTAATAACACTTCCACCATTGGCAATTATTTTGAAATTTACATTGGTAAGGCTTGGAGTAGAGATGTATAAATATTGATCTTCAGCAAATCCTGCAATTGAAATTAATGGTGGGATATAATGGGTTTTACTAAATTGTGCAAAACAATTTACTGTAAAAAGGATAAAAATGACAAAGCGAAAAGATCTTTTCATAGTGATGGTTAATGGCTATTGTCTGAATTAGATAGCGCAATCAAAAATAAGTTTAATTTGATAATTTAAATTGTTTTATTCTGTAAAAATCAATTTTATTTTTCGGGAAACGAATGACATCGTGCTATATAGAAATAAAGCAATCTCACTTGCGATATTCATTCCTACAAAGTTTTCACCCAAGATTGTCATGCCGAAGTAAGGACAACTCCGCAAGTAGCTCGACGATCTAACTGAAAATCGAAAATCACATTTCATGTTTTTACCTTAATATTTTACGCAATTAATATTCATAACCCAAGCTCCCAAAAAAATAAAATCTAAATAAGTTGAAAACTAACAATTTTGGTACACTTACTGAAAATAGTAAACACTTATACAGAATAGATATAAAATGTATTTAATCGGTATTATATGCATTTAAACAACAAAAATGTTTTAATTTGCATTGTACATAAAAGAGTATAAACCTTTAAATAAATCAAAATGATATTAATGATCATATATTTTTCGTTGATTTACATGTATTCATTTGGGATTGCTAACAAAAAAGCAAATGAAGACTATGGCTGGAATATAGAACTGCTTATCACGGCATTGATTATGCCTTTAATTATCCCAGTTGCAGTATTGATGGGTATTCATTCTTTCCTTGATGAAAAATTAAAATTTTAGTCATGAGATAATGTCAAACATTATGGAATTGCACTAACTCTAGGTTGTGTTTTTTTGTGTTTGCAAAATGAGTGTTAATTTTACTCCCGATATCAATCATGAGAATTCACCATAAAGTTTTAGATTCAATATTGTGGTATGATAATAGTGGGGAAATTTGAACCAACCATTACCTTTTCAAAGAAAAATGTCCTTTTATTATTGTTCCGTCTTCAATTGTTATGGCAAACCAATAATCGTCTGCGGGTAATTGATTTCCATTAAAAGTACCATTCCATCCACTGCTAGAATCATTTAGTTGTTTTAATAATTTTCCATAGCGATCAAAGAGAGTTATAGAAGATTTAGGCAAAACGTCCAGATTTTTTACTTTCCAAGTATCATTATACCCATCATTATTGGGAGTAAAGAAACGCGGATAATCTAGTACATATACTTTATAAGGTATTGAGATCCCACAACCATTTTTGTCCTTGGCAGTTGCCCAGAAGACACCTGCATTGACATTGTTGAATATCGGGCTATCTTGATAAAAATTGCCATCTAATGAAAATTCATAATTGCCTGTACCAGTATAGAATAATTTCACCGTATTATCAGTTGCAGTAAAACCATTAGCTGCTGCACTGGTAATTGTTGCAATTCCAGAAGGTTTAACAATGTATTTTTTTGTTTTTTTGCAACCGCTCGTATTACTAACGGTCACGATATATTCTCCAGGAGTTGAAACATTTGTTGTATTGGTTGTATCTCCGTTACTCCATAAATAATCTGAAAAACCGCTATCTACGGTTAAAATTTTATTAGTTCCATCACATAAAAAAAATGTTTCTTCTTGAAAATTTGGCGGATCAAAAGTGTTTATGACTAGAGTTTCTGGAGTGATATTATAGCAATCAGGGCCGTTTACAATTCTAGCATAGATTGTTTGTTGATTTGGAATCGTATTGGAGAAGAGATTAGGTATTTGGTTTTTTTGGGCAATGGCATCGGTTTCAGTCAGGTAATATTCAACAGTAAAACCAGCTGTCAGTCCATTTATTACCTGTGGGGTTACTTCTAAATTTAAATCAAATTGAGTTATTCCATCATCCACGCCATCTGTATCGCAACTCTCAATTGGATTTTGAATTGCAATTGAATTGTTCGAAATCTTCAAATTCAATTGGGCATAATTAACACAGTCAAATTCATTGGTTACTCTGGCGTAAAGAGTTTGATTGATTGTTGTATTTTTAAAAGTGGTTGTATCTAAAATAGGATTAATTTCTCCTTGAGCATTTGCGAATGAGGTATAATAGACAACTTTTGATAATTTTGGATTGTTGTTTTTAATGAGGTTATCCACTTTGGTTAAATCATAAACAGAAAAGCCATCATTATCATCATCACATTGGGATAAGGTTGTATCGTTTAAAACAATTTGAGGAGCATATTCTATTTTTATTTCATCTTCTGCAGTACAAGTGGTTGGGAATAGAGTGACTTTTACTTTATAAGTGCCAGGAGTAGTTATATTTAAAGTTGGCATTGTTTCACCAATCATTGCAATTGTAGAACCATCTTTATACCATTCGTAAGTATAGTTCGCCGGAAGTTTGGTATCGATAGTATAGATTTCGCCGAAACAAAGAGGATTACTGGTTGCAGAAGTGCGATCTGGACCCAAATCTAATTTTGCGGAGAAACTTCCTGCTTCTAGAAATATAGCCGAATCATAATATACTGCTTTATCATCGGCAATTACTAATTTGATATGATATGTTTTTCCGATAATTACATCAGCTTGAGCACGTAAAGGTACCGTTTGACCACTATAATTAACAGGACTTGTATCAGTATTGAATCCATTAAAATAAGAATCATTTATGGCCGGGCAACCTGGGTGTAAATTGTTTTGAGGATCAATAACGTCTTTTATAGTGGGGTGTACATTTTTGGAAGATACCGGAATTGTAGTACCCGGTAATACCGCAATGTTTGTGTAACCGTCAGTACTCCCTTGTTCTTTAATCAAAAAAGCAAAACCATCTGAATAATTGCAAGGAAAAAAAGATTGATATTCATTCGAAGCAAAAATATAATTGAAGCTTATGAAATTGGTTAATGGCACAAAATCAAATTCCAGTACTGTTGCATTGATACTATTGATGCCTAATGTCTGATCTAAATCGATATCACCAACCCAAGAATCACTTCCATTACCCAAATCACTTATATAGGGACCTCTGGCCTTTTTACTGCTAGATGTAGCTATTAGTACGCCTTCTTTAATGGGAAAATTACTGATTCCAGAATTGAAATATCCATAACTGTTTTGCCCGGTAGTAAACGTATCGCCTGTAGCGCTAAAGTTGGAAACATTGGCACAAGAACTATTTACCAAAACATTTTCAATCAGTTGTTGAGCTGTTTGGGTGTCATCTACTGTAATGTACTGAGCAGAAGCGACAGTACATAGGAAGTAGAGTACTAAAAATAAAATATTTTTGATACCATTCATAGCATACAAATATACTACAAATCCCTGTTTTTTAATATTCTATAGGATAGGAATAAAAAGATAATTGTCCAACATAAAACAATCACAATTGACGAAAAGTGTACACTGTAATCCTTGAGGTTTTCTACCCCCATTTGGTTACCAATTGATTTAATAAG
The DNA here is from genome assembly GCF_019351435.1 of Flavobacterium taihuense. Taxonomy (GTDB): domain Bacteria; phylum Bacteroidota; class Bacteroidia; order Flavobacteriales; family Flavobacteriaceae; genus Flavobacterium; species Flavobacterium taihuense. The sequence goes on along the minus strand of NZ_JAHWYN010000007.1, from coordinate 148,288 downwards.
TGATAATCTTGAAAAGGGTTCCAGTATTAAGTTAGACATTGATTCCAAAGGAAAAAATTGGGTGATGTAACCTGCAGTTTTCCCTTCCGGAAAAATACGAAAGTTCAAAATGCCTTTTGCTATGGCTTCGATAATATTCCAAACCAATAGAAATCCCAACGCAAATGCTGATCGTTTTACCAATATTCCCAAGAATAAGCAGAAAGAGAAAAATCCAACCAGTTTTACAAAAAAGGCTAAAATATAGCCCAAATCAGAAAAAACAATGCTTAGTTCCGTATAAGATGAAAAACTATAACCAAGAATTAAGGTCATTATAAAAACAAAAACGGTAGAGCATAATGAAAACAATACTATAGTTACGAATTTAGAAAGTATAAATTCTTTCTTGCTCAATCCGTCAATTAGGTTTTGTTTTAAAGTGCCGTAACTGTATTCATTTGCCATCATCGAAACGATAACAATAGCTAAAAAGAGTTTCAAAATGGCCGCGATGTATGTATTGAAGTGCCAGATATAAGGAAAATTAAAAATTCCCATTTCGGCGACCTGAAAATGAATGTTACCAATGTTAAACTTGATTGAGGCTATCAAAGCAATAAAAGAGAGTAATATAAAATAGGTTAAAGTCAGTACGCGACTGGCTTTGTTTAACCATATTTTTTGTAATTCTATAGAGAGTAATCGTTTCATTTTCTAGATTGTTTAGACTATTAGATTTTTAGTGTTTTGATTGCCATTGAAATTGCTATTGATTCTTGGTTAATTCTAAAAATTGCTCCTCCAAGCTGTTTTTGCGTTTTACCAAATGACTCAAACAAATGTTATTCGAAAACAGAAACTGATTCAGTTCTTTTGACTCTAAATTTGCCTTTAAATACACCAAAACTTTTCCTTCTGTTGCATTAATTTTTTCAATTGCGGGATGGGTATGCAATACTCGGACTAAATTTTCTATATCATCCGCTTGCAATTCGAAGAAACCTTCATTGGAAGAAATACCGTCTACAGAACCAGAATACAGAACCTGTCCTTTTCTTAAAACCAAAACATGGGAACATACTTTTTCGACTTCATCCAATAAATGGGATGCTAGTAAAATGGTAGTTCCTTTTGAAGCAATTTGTTTGATTATATCTCGTATTTGATGAATCCCCTGTGGATCTAAACCATTGGTGGGTTCATCTAGAATCAAAATCTCAGGATCATTCAATAGGGCAGAAGCAATGGCTAAACGTTGTTTCATTCCAAGAGAAAACGTGCTAAATTTACTGTGTTTTCTATCGGTTAGACCAACAAGCTCTAACTTCTCAGAGATTTTTGAATAATCGATGTTTTTTATTTTGCAAACTAGTTTTAGGTTTTCCTCAGCGCTCATGTAGGGATAAAAGTTGGGTCTTTCTATGATGGCACCTACTTTTTTTAAGGCTTCATGTGTTTGAAGATTTCCTTCAAACCAGCTATAATCGCCAGAAGTTTTATTCACTACATTGAGGACAATACCCAGAGTAGTTGATTTTCCGCTACCGTTTGGTCCCAGAATCCCGTAAACATTGCCTTTCTTTATTTCTAATGAAACATTTTTTAAAGCTTGAAGACTGCCATAACGTTTGTTGAGGTTATGTATTGAAAGAATTGTTTCCAAATTATTTAGTGTTTTTGTATAGGACGAGTTTGTGTTGTTTTTGTTACTCAAGGAGAAAATAATTTTCGGTATTCTCTAATTTACAGAAAGGAAAGAAACTGTTTAATTACTTGAAATCAAATGTTTTTATTGATTTAAAAAGGGCAACACCTTGAATAAATAACTGTATTAATGTAAATTTGTAACAAATCTACCTGAAATGAGTGAGGCACCTTTAATGTTTTTTAAAAAACCATGTTATCCCATCAATAATTCATTAATGAATTATCTGGAACGATTTGATCTTGTATCAAAAGAACCTATTATTTATGATGATCTTTTGCGATTTTCGGGCGCTATTAGTGTTTTTGATAAAAATGATCAGGACACTTTATGGATACGAGTGTATTATAATGAATTTGAAAGAACAGAAATTGATTTGAATCTTAAAAAAGTGTATTCATTATTGTATTCTGATGGGAATACCGAAATTCTTAAATATTTGAATATTGATGCAATTGATTATTGCACTTTTGGAAACTCAAAGCCATTTCGAATAAAAGTTAGAAATATTTTGAATGACAACTATACTTATTTTTATATAAAAAAAGCAGATGCATCCAGAGTGTATGGTTTGGAATTGGAACATCTTCTTTCTCCCTACAAAATAAATTTTTTAGTATTTAACGATACTTTGATAGAAGAGCATATCACGGGGATTCCTGGAGATGTTTTTATGCAAACCTTATTAAATAAATGTACAGAAACCGAAAAAGCGCAAATAGCCAAAGAATTTGTGAAGTTCAATGAGCGTTGTATGATCCGTTTATTGGGAGATATGAGATCGTATAATTATGTAGTTATTCCTATTCATGATTTTGATCAAGTTGTCTATAAAATTAGACCAATTGATTTTGATCAACAATGTTATGAAGGAAATTTTAAAGTGTATCGTCCTCAGTTTTTCAAGGAAAATTATCCTATGGTTAAAATAGTAAAAGACAAGCTTCAAGATCGATCAATTGAACAATATAAAAATGAAGAGCGATCAGCTTTGGCCAAAAGAATAAATTCAGCCGAAAACAGAATTAAGATTCTGATGAAAATTATGGGTAACGATAATATTTCAACAGATGGTAATTTGGGCCAACTGAAATTAGAATTGTATCGTTACACGAATGATATAAATTTTAAAAACGCAAAATCTATGGGGAACGTATTGAGTTCTGCGTTTGAATTTGTCACCAGAAATTTCAATAGTGTCAACGTATTCAAGCCGGGGTTTTAGTGCGGGTATTCCAGAAAATTACATAGAGGAAAGTCTCTTTCTTGTGTAATGATTCAATAAAGTTTCATTTATTTTTTTTAACTCAGGAGTTAGAAATGTTTTTCTGTCCTGTAAATCATTGGTTAATTCAACCTGACAAACAGTACACTTATATTCTTTAAAATGACCAGTTACATTTCTGACAGTCACTATTTTATGACCAAAAATTGAACAAGCAGTTTTTTTGTCTACGAATTTAGACATGAAATTTAAGAAGCTCATAATGTGGGGGTTATAAATTTTGTCAAACGTATGATAAAATGATGTTATATTCAAAAAAAACCGACGAAATACATGTATTTTTTTTAAAAGAAGTTTAAATCTTACAGTTATGTTGTTTTTTAATTGGCTCCAAGATATTTTGTTAAAAAAAAATCCTCAACTGCTTAAGCGGTTGAGGATTATAAAGTATTTTTGAATAATGTGCTTTTTACTATTCCGGAATAATATTAAGATTTCTCTTCTTTATTGAAATAAACCAAGTAATAATACATTTGCTTTTCTTCGTCCCAGCCTTTTTCCACAAATTTTTCTGCACTTTCAGGATTAATAAAATCCATTTTGATTTGAATATGTGTATCAAGATTGATTACGTTTTTTATTGATTTTCTAGCGTCGCTTACCGCCGCATTGGCAATAGGGAATGAAGTCACATCTTCGATGCTGTATTTTTCGCCTTTGTCAACTTTGTAGTTTTTAAATTCTGGAATCAAATCCGGGTTATCCAGTACTTCATTCAAGAAATTGCTTTCTTCAAATTGATCATTTTTTGCAAAATAATTCACAGAACGGTTCATAAACATTACCTCTTCTTTTTTGTCTTCGGCAGGAAAAACAACATCTTTTGCAAATCCTTGACAGAATTTCAAATATTTTTTGGTGATGAAATTTTCATCCTCAAATGCATCTACCGATAAAAAATATTCTAACCAGTATCTGGCATCATAACGATTGCTGTCAACTGATAAGATTTTGTATCCTTCTTCTTTTTTGTAATTAAAAATCAAACAGCCTTTGTCCAATTTGTTTAGACTTACACCGTGTTGAAGTATCATTTCCAATTGCGTTCCTTTTTCCTCAAACTGTAAAAAGTCGGATTGGATCTCGCTTTTGAAAATTCCGATAGCATCGACTACATTATTATCAATACTTAAATTGGTTAAATAAGTTACATATACCTCACCATTTTTAATATGTGGATGGTTGGATTGCTCAAAAAGATGGTTGGTTATCTTTTTAGATACATCATGCAAACTATTTGGATTGCTGAAAATTTCAGTTGCATATTTAAACATGTCATTGTAGTCTAAATCCACTTCGTGAGCAAACTGAAAATAGTTTTCTTCTTTTTCCTTAAACGGTTTGAAGAAAAACTCTTTCATCAAAGGCACAATTTCATCATTTAATTTAAATGGTTCTTCCGATAAAAATAGAGGTTCGTTACGACTCATGTTGCCCACACGATGTATGGATAGCGTTTCAATGTGCGTGTTGTACAGGTTGATCATTTATTTATTTTTAAGTTTTAGAGCCAAGAGCCAAGAAAAAAGACAGGTTGAAGTCTTTACTCTTGGCTCTTGATTCTTATTGTCATTTTCTTTTAATTCCAATTCTCTTCAAAGCCATAGTCTTCAAAACTATCGTCTCCTTCGAACATGTCTAAATCGTCTTCGTCTAAATCGTCTTCAAATTCGCCATAGATGTCATCGTGCATATCGGCTTCAAAGTTTTTCTCAATAGCCTCGTCTGGCATTTCTCCATGAGAAAATATTGTTTCTGGATACGTATTACCTACAATCTGTTCTTCAACAGCGGCCAATTCGACTAAAAAAGTCCACATATTGATAAAGTCATAAACATAAATAATCTTGGTGTTTTGCTCGTCTAATATATCGGATAATTGATAGTCACTCATGATTTTTTGCTCACCTGGAACATCTCCTGTATCAAACATAGAAATCTCGTCTTCTTGATTCCAAGTTTCGTCACAAGTATAGAAAGAAGCTACTTCCATTCCGTCAAAGCCAAATGAATTAAAAATAGCATTGTGTAAATCTTCTAAAGTATCCTCTGCAAGTATTGCTATGTCTCTAAAAATGTCTTCCTCGGCATCTAGAATGACTCTGAATTTATAAACCATAATCGTTGTTTTTATTGAAAGAGCAAATGTAAAGTTTAATTTTAGATTTTAAATTTATGAATTGGGATTTGTTGAAAAGATTTTTGCTTATATAGTTACTTTCCTGTTTCAATAAATTGCAAAGCCCTGTCAAGCACTTCGTCTCTTCCTTCTTGAATGCCTTTGATAGTTTGTTTCACTTCAATATCTGGAACAATTCCGATTCTTTGTGTTTCTTTTTTGTTGGGATAAAAAACGCCATAACAGGTAAACCATGTTTGAAATCCTTTACTTTGAAAACATGCATTTGCACCATCAGCTCCTGCAGTTTGACTACCAATTATTGTTGCATTAGGAGCTACTTTTAAACACATTGCTGTATATTCAGAATGGCTAATGGATTTTTCATTTACTAAAAGAATTACTTTCCCTTTGTAATAATCCGGGTTAATTCTTCCACACGTTTCAATACCATTTCTCCAAATATACCTGCCTGGAAAGCTTAAATCGGGATCAATAAATTTAACAAATTCCTTAGGTTCTGGATTTAAGTATTCAGCTATTGAATAATTAGTGTCTTTTGGATGATTTCTGATATCAAAAATAATGGCTTTGGTTGATTGTAAGGTTTCTATCATGTCAGGAACATTTATAACTTGTAAAATTTCCATATCAACATAACCTATATTATTGTCTAAAACTTTAAACTTTTCTTTTTTGATTTTGGCACCTTTTTTATATTCATTTCTGTGAGAATCGTGTTCATTATACCAATTTATAGTTTTTGTTATATACTTTCCGTCTTGAAAAAATTCTAACTTAACATTATCTGAATATCCAGATAATGCTGATTCCGTTAGTCTGTCTAGATAAACAGCTTCATTTGATGCAGCAATTAAATCTCTATTTTCTGCAATAATTTCTTTTATCGTTTTGTTATTTACCTTAGTAATGACAGTACCTATTTTTATATTTTGAGCTTCTGCCAGACTATCTGCCCGAATTTCTGTAACAACTATTTTTTCATCAATGATTTTACATTTGGCTGGAAAATAATTTAGGATTTTGTTTGAATCTGGGCCTGAATATCTATAAAACACAACATGAGAGTCGTTAAGTTTAACGGTTAGTCTTTGCATTGCGTCGTAAAAAGCGTCTTCATTTTTGTCTTCCATAAAAAGAGGAATCATTTTTTCTAAAGTGATATCCCATTTTTGATCCATTTGATATTTATATGGGAAAAAGTATTCTACGTAATTCCAATATCTAAAAAACGTTAAAATGCGTAAATTTTTATCGGGCCATTTAAAATTTGGATATTTAACTTCATTATTAAATTGTAAAATGTTACCAGTATCAAGATCATATTGCACATAATAATGTTTTCCTTGATATCTATTATCTTCAACAAACTTAAGTTTTTTGGACAGGTTTTTGGAAAATACACTAGAATCGTCAATCCATTTTAAATTTAAGTTTTTTGTAAAATACTCCACTTTTGAGTCTGGTTTTGTGGCCTCATATTTTTTTACTTCTCCTTGAGAAGCAATCCAGTTTTCTAAAACTAATGAAAATTCCTCTTTGGTTTGGGCTTTTTCAACTAGAGGCAAAATTATAAAAAGCTGTTCGTCCCAATTTTTACTTCCACCTGCGACATTGGGATGATAATATTTTAAAAATCCCCAAACCTTACAGGTCGTGGCAAGTTTTTGATTTTCGGTAAAATTATTACTGCCGAATGCAGTTTGTGCAACCACCAATAATAGTAGGAGAATTTTGTTTTTCATTTAAAGTGCTTTTGGTTAAAGTGAGATTAATTTTACCAAAAATAGTATTTTAAATATCAAACAATAATAATGTCAGAAAATTTTTTAAGAATAGAGATTCTAATTAATATGTGATTCAGTCAGCAGTTCGAATTTAATTTTGTCTTTTGCTTAAGCGTTTTTTTAATTTATGGTAGTGTTTGTGGTAGGTGCTGTTGCTCGGGTACGTTCGGCTTGGAGTCATGTTGTTAAAAATCAAAGCCGTGATAAGCAAAACCAATGTGCCTATTAAAACGGGCGAAAGCACATACATATATCCTAAGGCTTTTATTTTGTCGGAGCCGATGATGGCGATTAATGCGGTTGCTCCTCCCGGTGGATGCAGGGTTTTGGTGATTTGCATCATAATTATGGCAGATGAAACGGCTAGAGGAGCGGCAATCCAAATGATGTCGGGTGCAAATTTATGAACGGTAACACCTATTAAGGCCGAAATTAAGTGTCCTCCAACGAGATTTCGAGGCTGTGAAAATGGACTTTGAATAATGCCATAAACCAATACACTCGATGCTCCAAAAGAACCAATTAAGTACACGGCATCATTTCCCTTAAAATGTATGGATTGAATATATGCCAAGATTCCGATGCCGACAAATGAGCCTAAAAATGACCAAAATTGCTCTTTATAATCAACTAAAGTTTCTTTGTAAAGGATGTATTTCGTTTTGCGATAGGTTCGCTTTATTTTTTGAACAGGCATAGGAAAAATATTATTTTGCTAAACTAGGTGAGTACGTATAAACTGTAAAAGGATAAATCATTTTTGCAGTGTATTTTGAAATCAGGCAAACTACCAAAATGGGGAAGAATAGGGTGTAATCATTCGTTAATCCACAAACCAGAAAAATGGAAGTAAAAGGAGCGTGAATACTAGCACTCAATACTGCTGCCATTCCTATAATTATGAAATTTACAGGAATGACATTGACCGAAAAATAAGTATTTAATACCAAGGCAACCAATAATCCCAGAAAAGCGCCAATAAAAAGACTTGGTGCAAAAACACCTCCATCGCCTCCAGAAACTAGGGTTGCTGAAGTTACGATTGGTTTCAAAATTAAAATTCCAATAAATGTCAAAATTACTGACAATGTTAATTGGGTTTCGTTTGGATTTACAATTAGTTCTTTGATAGCGTGATATCCTTCACCATAAAGTTGTGGGAATAAAAGCAATGAAATGCTTAAAATACTCGAACCTATAACGATTTTAAAATAGTGTGTTTTTATTTTCGAAAACTGATCTTTGAAAAACAATACACATCGAGTTAAATAGACAGAAGCGAATCCCGCTAAAACACCTAAAAGGATAAAATATGGAATTGCTTTGAGATGCCAAGTTGTAATAACTACCGAGAACAATGGCTTTTCTTGTAAAACAAAAATAAGTCCAAATGCAGTAAAGACGGCGATCAAATTAGTAACTAAGAATGCTCGGGTCACTTTTCTGGAGATGACTTCTAATGTAAAAAGAATCCCCGCAATTGGGCTACTGAATAAAGCTGTAATTCCTGCAGCAACTCCAGCACAGATTAATTCTGTTTTATACTCTTTGAAAATGTTTTGTTTTCGCTGTGCTACAGAACCAATCGTGGCAGAAGCAACAACAGTCGAAACTTCAATGCCTGTGGAACCTCCAAAAATCACGGTCAATAATCCGTTGATAAAATGGGACGAAATTTTGTAGTTGGGTAAATTTTGTGATTTGGAATTGGTGCTTTCAAAGATTTCCTTGATGCCTTTGTTTTCTTTTTTCTTGAAAATAAATTCTCTTAGAAAATAAATAACTGACAATCCAAAAATTGGAAATAAAATATAATAAATAGGGTTTACTGCGGCTTGGTGGGAAAAGATTTCTTCGTAATATTCAGTTAGTTTTTTTAAAGCAACTCCTAAAAATGCTGAAAGAAAACCGATCAAGATTGAAACGATAACTAGCTTTTGGAATTTTAGGAATTGAAAATCTCGTGTTTTTTGAATCATTTTCTTTGTTTAAACCGTTCAGGTAGAAAAACGAACTCTTTATAATATATAAAAAAGCAATTCGTTTTTTAAGGAATACAAAGCTAAAGAAACAAAATTGGAATTGTAATAGAACCTTAGTTTAATAACATTGTTTTGTGATTTCTTTAAGAAAATGTAGTGCTTAAATGTTATTTCTCGTAAAATTCGACTGGAGTGTTGTCTGGGTCGGCAGTGAAGAAAAATCTCTTTTGAGTAAATTCATCAATTCGTATTTCCTCAGTTTCATAACCTTGTTCCAGAATATGGTTTCTGGTTTCCTGAATATCATTTACTTCAAATGCCAAATGCCGTAATCCTGCGGCTTCTGGCCTGGAAATTCGTTTTGGAGGATTCGGAAAGGAGAATAACTCTATGATAAAGTTTCCGTTGAGTGCCAAATCCAGTTTGTAGGAATCTCGGTTCTTGCGATAGATTTCTTGGATGATGGTCAATCCTAAAGTATCAATATAAAAATGTTTTGATTTTGAATAATCTGCGCAAATAATGGCAATATGGTGTACTTTGTTTAATGTAATCATGACAAGTATAGTGTTGTTGACAAATTGGTATTTAGAATCACGGTATAAGAATTTGCTTTTTTATATTTGAAAAAGCATCAACTCTAAAAAAAATGAGTTTTTTTATTTAAAAGTCAAAGGTAAATTAATATTCAAATTTTCAGTTTTTTAAATTATAATGTAAATCCAATTCTAAAACCGCCCCAACTATGTGTTCTTCCTGTCTCAAATTCTTTTGAAAGCCAGGATCGATAATATTCCAGATAAAATGTTTTGGAACGCAAAACGATTCCGAAATTTTTTTGAAAAGTAACTCTTTCGATATTCGAATCAGTAATTACATAAAGGCTATTTGGGTTAAATAGGCCTCCCTGTAAACTGGCATCATATCCGATAGCGGTAATTAGACCTTGCCAATAGCCATATATTTGGAAATTGTTTTTGTTTTCTATTGAAATAAAAGGAGAGTTTGTTTTTCCAAAAGTTGTTGTCACTCCGCCAGACATATTTGTGTTCATTGTTCCCAATCGAAGTTTTGCATTGGCATGTAACGCAAATAAATTGTTTAGCCGATATAATTGTTTTTCATATGAAATTTCGTAATTAAGGATCGCGTCATTCTCGATTTGATATTGCCATCCTAACGGGATTTCTGCGCCAATATATTTGTGAATCATAGTTTGAATTTCTTTACCAGAAGTAAAAGGACCGATAATTCCGAAACTTAGAGTAGAAGAAAATATAGATTTATGAATGGTATCAGTCGAAATTAAAAATGATTTAAGCATCGCCGCCGCCGCAAAAGGTCGGTCATCATAAAGAATTTCATCGGATTTTAGACTTGTTGGTGTAAAGCCTATTTGTTCAAATAGGAGGCCGTATTTTTGTTTGCTGTTTTTTAATTTTACAAATATTTTATTTATTGGATTTTTAAACAGTCTTGGACTTACCAATTCAAAATTATGTCCTTGAGTATAGTAATAATCGGTATTTGCGAAAAAGTCGTTGTCGTAATTATAACGAAAATAATGATTGTTATTCATGTCCCTGAAAGATGCTGTATTGTCAATTCTTTGAGAAAATGACAATAAAGAAAAAAAGAGCAAGTAAATCGTATAATATTTTTTGTTTTCTTTTATCCAAAAAAGCATAGCATTTTTCGGAATTTTTATCCATTTGAAAACAACAATATTAATTAAATGAATCATTGCAAGTAGATCATCGTTGGTAAATTTGCACTCGGGTCTTGTTCCAATGCTTTGCTATGTAACTTCTCAATTAGTTTTTTTGTTTTTTCTATTGTATTTATTCTAAAGAAACAGCACTTCATTTTCATCATCTACATTTTGCCAAATATGCTCTAGATACATTTCTTCGGAAGCATGAAAGGCTCTGTCATTTTCTAAAACTCCTTTTATGGTTTCAAAAGGAACATTTCGAAGTGTGGCTAAAAGATGTGGCATTTTTTTAGTTTTTTAGAATTATTGAAGACTTTTATAGGTGAGTTCGATTATTTATTTTTTGAGTAAAGGTACTTCTTGAAATCGTTATTTTTCACAAAGTTCTTTCAACTTATCGAGTGCTTTTGGGTAGGTCTGGTTCATATAATCTAAAAAATCTTCAGAAGTATCTAAGTCAACAGTAACGGTTATAGTTCCATTGTTTTCTTCGAAGGTATAGTTTTCAAATCCGTTTGCCCATTTTTCCACTTCTGGTCCTTCTGTAATTTCCTGGTCAGCTTTAAAAAGGCCATAATGTTGAATCGAAACAAATCGGTTGGGAATGTTTTCAGCTATCTTGGAAACCATACCTCCCTTTTCTCCTTTCTCATCTACTCCAATAAATAGAATTTTATTTCCCTTGTCCCAACCTCCTTCATAGGTCGATGTCGGGTTAAACAAAGAAGTCCATTGCTCATAAGTTGATTTACTGTTGATGCCAAGCATAAAATCATAAATCGTGGTCACAGATGCACTGATGCTTACTTTGAATTGTAACTTTTTCATGATATAAATATTTGTTTAAATTAATTTTTCTAGTTGTTATTTTTCGTCATACTTAGCAGTCGTTTAACATAGCCTATAACTCATTTACTAGGTCTGATAAAATTACTTCAATCTACCCGAATTTGGTTAGCTTGGTCTGAAAAATTTATAGTTGTACCTTTTTTAAATATAGAAAGTAATAGTTACAAACTTACAAATCGTGAATTTTGTTTATTTCAACCACTTTTGTTCTCCGCTCAGTAAAATAGCAAATTTGAAGAAAAAAAGACCCTGATACGGGCTTCTGAATGTCTTACGCAAGCTTCGGACTCCCAATTACAGTCTTCTGACGAGTAATTGTCTGTTTCGGAGGGGTTTTTCCAGTCTTCGGATGGCTTGTCTTGTAATTTATTTTTGGATATCCCTAAAAGTTTTTGTTTGGTATTAATCGAACTCCTTTTTGAATAAAAAACGGGAACTATTTTTTTGTTATTTTTTCGTGAATCTTCAAAGTTTCCTGCAATGCCGCAGTACCATACCAAGGAGTCAATTCGACTTCAAAAATATTGGCTTTTACGGCAGGATCAGTGACAACAAGTGCTTTTGCTTCTTCGACTGTGTTTACATTAAAGATATAAATTCCTCTATAGTTTCTGTCATTTTTCATGAAAGGTCCGGCCAAAACTAGTTTACCTTCTTTAGCGAGTTTGGTGATGTTAGCCATGTGTCCTTTGAACAGTTCGTTTTTTTCTTCGTCTGTTGCGGTGGTGTTGCTTCCTGTTTTCAAAATGCAAAACACGTACTGCTTCATACCACGTTCGTCTGCATTTAGGGATTTGGCGAGTTTTTCGTCATAAGAGGAATTTGTTTCTTGAGAGAAAAGTAGATTAAAATTAACTAAAAGCAATAATGTAAGAATAGCTTTTTTCATGGTGGTAAGTTTTAGATACTAAAATTACGAATTCTATTGAACACTTTTTAATTAACCGCAAAGAGCACAATGAACATAATATCTATTGCTTATAAAAAATTATAACTAAATAAAATGCCAAATGAACTGTAACTAGATTTAAGTTTTCTATCTGACTTAAAAAGTTCACGATCGGAATTGAATCTTAATTCTACATTATATTTGTGATAATTATAGCCAAGTCCAATGTAAGCGTATGCATTACCTTCAATTTCTTTCTTAATTTCAATTGTTCCAGTGCCCTCTTCCCATGAATATTTTTGGCGCTCTCTTTTCGAATAAGAATTAAATGGACTTCCATAGATCATTCCCCCATTGATAAAAATTGCAGATTGATTATTTAGAAAGAAATAGTGCCGTACTCCAAATAGTATGTCAATAGTTTTATAATCAATGCTAATTGGGGCATTATTGGAAGCCATAGTTTCTGATTTATAGTGTTGAAAACTAGTGCTAAATAATAAAGACCATTTTTTTTGATTAATAGGTAATATATATTCTATTTCGAAACCAATAATTGCTACAGGTTTTTTTGGAAAAGTTGCTGAATAAATTCCTCCCGTTTCAAACTCTGAAGTGCTAATAATTTCAATATCAGAATAGTTGACTCCAAGTTGAAGTTTAAAGTTTGTTTTAGCTTGGTTTTGTTTGGGAGCAAAATTTGAAATTTGATTGTTTTTGGTGGTGTTGTATTTTATAATTAGATCAATGATTTTTTGCTTTTCATAAGGCAAGTCTTTAAAATCATCTGCTGTGAATTTGTCAGATTTAAGCGTCGTAAAAAGCTGTTGTTTAAAGGCATTGTTTTCTGTAACAACATTATTTTGAGCATAGTATTCTTTGTATATAAGCTGTTCTGCTTTTTCATGATTACCAGTGCTTATAAAATACCGTTGATAACCATTACCAATATATTGGTATAAATTAACTTCTCCTTCAACCAATACTTTTAATAATAAGGTTTCGTCTTTCCAAATAGGATTTTTTTCACTACTTAAAGTAGCTATTTCACTGTTTGATTTGTCTATTTTAGTGTTAAAACGCTTGTATTTATAACTATTCCCGATACTAAATTCTTTAATATCTGCAATATTTGCTATTTTGGTTTTCTTATCATCTTCATTTAATCGAAATTCTATTTCTGTAGGATTGTTTTGCCAAGCCACATTACGGATAAGGCATTCTGCTTTAATTCCATTATTATTGATAATGTATCCTGCATCGTAATTGATTTGTCCAAATGAAGGAATTGTAAATAAGATAAAAAATAAGTATTGAAGTTTTTTCATGTTAAAAATTATGTTAATGTGACAAACATAAGTTTTTAGTTTGAAACATACAACTCATCCCTAATTTTCCGCAATTCGGTCAGAACAATTTCAATTCCTTTTTTTTCTGAATGACATTTGTCTCATCAAAATCATCAAAACCGTCATCATGAAAACCATTATTTTATTATTCGCCTCTTTATTTAGTTTAACACTCTTTTCTCAAACCACTATTTCAGGTAAAATTGTTAATGAAAAAGGAGTTCCAATCGCAGGTGCCAATGTTTACATTGAAGGCAGTTATGATGGTGCTTCCACTTCTGAAAATGGTGATTTTGCATTTGCCACCACCGCTACCGGAAATCAAAATTTGGTTGCAAGTTCCTTGGTTTATGAAACTTCGAATATAGTCATTGATGTAGCGCATTTTAAAAATCAAACTATTAAACTTAGGGATAATGTCAATACACTGGATGCTGTTATAATCACTGCGGGTTCTTTGGATTCAGGGAGTAAAGCTAGAGTATCGGTATTAAAACCTTTGGACATCGTAACTACAGCGGGTTCGGCAGGAAATATTGTGGCTGCTTTGCAAACATTACCAGGAACACAAACAGTAGGCGAGGACGGAAGGTTGTTTGTTCGCGGAGGCGAAGCTAATGAAACCCAAACATATGTAGACGGGATGCGAGTGCCTCAGCCGTATGGTTCGTCTCCTAATAATTTGCCAACCCGCAGCCGATTTTCTCCATTCCTTTTCAGCGGTATTTCCTTTTCTACTGGTGGATATTCTGCGGAATATGGCGATGCTTTGTCGAGTGTTTTGCTTTTGAATACAATAGACGAACCGGATCAAAGCAAAACGGAAATCTCAGTAATGACCGTAGGTGTAGGTCTGGGAAATACTCAAAAATGGAAAAAGAGTTCTTTTAGCATCAATACTTCTTACATTAATTTAACGCCTTATCAGGCACTTGTTCCCCAAGATGTAGAGTGGAAAAGCGCTCCGCAGGCTTTGTCTGGTGAAATGGTGTATCGATACAATTTTGAAAGAGGAATTTTTAAGATGTACGCCGCTTTTGATGCTTCTCAATTTATAATTAAACAGGAGAATATCAACTCGATTGACAAAATCACAGTCAATTCTAAAAACGATAATTTATACTTTAATTCTTCATACAATGGTTTTTTTGGAGCCAATTGGAATATTACCGCAGGTTTGAGTTATGGCTATAATCAACTGAAATCAGATATTGATTTGGATAATCTGGGAAATGCGGAAAATGCCGTAAATATGAAGTTGAAATTGAAAAAAAACTTCTCCAATCGGTTTAAATTGTCTTTTGGTGCCGATTATTTTATAACCAAGTATGATGAAAACTTCACTCGCAATGCAGGAAATACGTTTGATTATGGTTATCAAAATACCATTGGAGCTTTATACACAGAAGCTGATATTTTCTTTTCTAAAAAGCTTGCCGCCAAAGTTGGAGTTCGCGCTTCCGCAAATGATTTGACAAATGATAATTTTATATCTCCTAGAATTTCATTTGCCTATAAAATGGCAAAATTCAGTCAATTGTCTTTTGCGTATGGTGATTTCTCTCAAACGCCGAGTGTAGAATATATCAAGTTTTCTAAAAACAATCAATTTGAAAGTGAAAAGGCCTCTCATTTTATTTTGAATTATCAATACAGCAAAGAAGGGCGCACACTTAGAGCCGAAGCCTATTACAAAGATTATAGCAATTTGGTTCGATTTGACAGCCCAACAGTTGCTTATAATTCAATTTTTACCAATGATGGAAAGGGATATGCAAAAGGATTGGATTTGTTTTGGAGAGATGGAAAAACCATCAAGAATCTCGAATATTGGATTTCGTATTCTTATATTGATACGGAGCGTTTGTATAAAAATTATCCAACCCAGGTCACTCCCAATTTTGTTCCTGACAACAGTTTGTCGATAGTAACTAAATATTGGATAACGGACTGGAAATCTCAAATAGGGTTTACTAATTCATTCAGCACAGGAAGGCCGTATAACAATCCGAATGAAACCAAGTTCATGAACGGCAAGACAAAATCATACAACGATTTGAGTTTCAACTGGGCGTATTTGCTAACTACCCAAAAGATTTTGTATTTCTCGGTTTCCAATGTTTTAGGCGCAAATAATGTATACGGATACAATTATGCAGTTAAACCCGATGCAAATGGTGAATACCGAAGAAGTGCCATCAAACCGGCAGCGGATCGATTTTTCTTTATTGGTTTCTTTTGGACCATCAGCAAGAACAAAAACGACAATCAGTTGAAGAATTTGTAAAAAAGTTTCTAAGGCTCTGAGTGTCTTAGAATCTCAGAAACTTAGAAACTTCAAAAAGAACACTTCATCCATCAAAATCAACAGTTCGGTATCATTAAATTTTAAAAGCGTTACAACCAATATAAATTTGTTCAAGAATTAAATCAATAACAATAAGAGTTTCAATCACAATTTAATCACAACTAAAAATCAAAAACCATGTTAAAAATTATCACTGCAATCGCATTTTTTATCTGTAGTCTAATGTCTGCCCAAAATGCTAACCTTACTGTTTCTGTTTCGGGTTTAAAAAACAATATCGGAATGGTAAAAGTAGGTTTGTACAATTCAGAAGGAACGTTTCTTAAATCAACTTACAAAAGCATTACTTCCGAAATTAAAAACAATAGTGCCACCGTTACTTTTGTTGGTATCCCAAAAGGAGAATATGGTATTTCTACTTATCAAGATGAAAACAGTAATGGGAAATTGGATAAAAATATGATGGGAATTCCTTCTGAAGATTTTGCTTGTTCCAACAATGCCAAAGGATTTATGGGGCCTCCTGCCTATGAAGATGCCAAGTTTAACATAAACAAAGATTCAAAAATAGATATCAAATTCAATAACTAATCATTAAAACTATAATCAAAATGAAAAAAATCATCACTACAATCGCATTATTTGTTGCTGTAATAAGTTCTGCTCAAGGACAATTTGAACAAGGGATGGGAAAGGCATTTCAACTTTGGAAAGAGGGAAAGAACACAGAAGCTTCGGATATGTTTGAGCGCATTTCAGCAGCAGACAAAAGTAGTTGGCTGCCCAATTATTATGTGGCATTGGTTAATACTACGGCTTCATTTGGAATTCAAGATAAAACCCAGGTGAATGCTTTGCTAAATAAAGCGCAAAATGCCTTGGATGCCGAAATGATAAAAGATCAAAACAACGCCGAGCTATATGTGATGCAGGCCATGATTTACACTGCTTGGATTGTTGTCGATCCTATGACAAACGGCATGAAATATTCAGGTAAAACCATAGAAATGTACACTAAAGCCGAAGCATTGTCTCCACAAAACCCAAGAGCAGTTTTTGGGAAAGCTGATTTTCAAATTCAGGGAGCCAAATGGACAGGTGTAGACACGAAACCTTTATGTCAGGAAGTTGATAAAGCTATTGGACTTTTTGCTACTTTTAAACCGCAAACCCCTTTCTCTCCAAAATGGGGATTGGATAGAGCACTGGAAGCTCAAAAAAACTGTAAATAGTTCAATTAATTTAAGCTGATTATAATGAAAGATTATAGAAGTACATTTTCTGATTTAAAAAGTGGAACAATCGTTTGTTTCAAGATTTCTATGGTTTTCACTATTATTTTTTCAGCTTTGTTAGGAGATGATTTTAGTATAAAAAATGTCTTAATAACGTTCTCTTTGAGTTGTTTGTATTCTTTTGGATTAGGTTTTGGGAATGGTTATTTAAATAATTTATTGGACAGAAAATGGGATTGGCTCGAGCAAACTAATTTGAGAGTTTACTATGGGATTTTGGTTACTGTTTTATATACGGTTCCAGTTGTTTTGGGTATAGATTATATCATTTTTGTGGTTTTGCAAAAAATGGCCTTAGATCAGTTTTTTAATGAAAGAATGATTTGGGTGCATCTTTTTTACATCATTTTGTCATTGGGAGTCTCCGTTTTTATGCAAGCCAGAAGCTTTATGGTAAAATGGAAACAAGCTTCAAAAACCGAAGTAATACAACAACGAATCATTGCCGGAACTGCCAATGCCAAGTTCGAAACCTTAAAAAATCAAATTGATCCACATTTTTTGTTCAATAGTTTGAATGTGTTGAGTTCATTGATTGAAGAAAATCCTGAAAATGCACAACGATTTACCACTTCTTTGTCTAAAATATACCGTTATGTATTGGAACAAAAAGACAAAGAATTGGTTTCGGTTGAAGAAGAATTATCTTTTGCTAAAACGTATATGAATCTGTTGAAAATGCGTTTTGAGAATAGTTTGTTTTATGAATTGCCAGAAACAGTAGTAAACCCGGATGCCAAAGTGGTCCCGCTTTCGTTGCAATTGTTGTTGGAAAATACGGTAAAGCACAATGTGGTTAGCGAGCAAAGACCACTGCACATTCGAATCTTTATTGAAGGTGATTATTTGGCAATTCAAAATGATCTACAAAAGAAGGAGGTTATTCAAAGTCGTCAGGGTGTAGGATTACAAAATATTGTGGATCGCTACGGAATTATTACCAACAGAAAGGTATTGATCGAACAAGATGAAAAGAGATTTACGGTTAAGATCCCGATTTTAACCAAACAAATTAGTGTTATGGAAACAACTTCAAAATATAATGAAAATAGTGCTTATTACAGAGCAAAAAAGAGAGTAGAACAGCTTAAGGGATTCTATGGAAACTTGATTTCTTATTGTTGTGTGATTCCAATTTTAATATTTATTAATCTCACCTATATGCCACAATTTCATTGGTTTTGGTTTTCTGTAGCGGGTTGGGGATTTGGGCTAACGATGCATGCTTTTAAGGTATTTGGCTACGGAACCGATTGGGAAGAAAGAAAAATAAAAGAAATATTGGATAAAGATAACAGTAAACAGAGTTGGAAATAGGATGTAATTTAAATATAAAATTTAAAAGTCATGGAAAATCAAAATACAGATGAAGAACGCTATTATAAAGCGAGAAAAAGAGTGGAAGAGATAAAAGGTTTTTATGGAAACTTGATTTCATATATTGTGGTAAATTGTTTTTTAATAGCCATAAATATCATTACTTCGCCACAGTATTTATGGTTTTTTTGGCCGCTGGGATGGTGGGGGCTAGGAGTGCTTTTTCACGGATTAAAAGTTTTTAATTATTCACCGTTTTTCAATAAAGATTGGGAGGAAAGAAAAATTAAAGAGTTCATGGAAAAAGAAGAGCAAACAAAAAAATCGTGGGAATAATAATTTAAGAGCTGTTAAGAGTTTAAGATTCTAAGTTTAAAGGAAAGTAACTCGATTTCGAGTTTATTAATTTGGTTTTTTAAATCTTAGCGTCTTTGCAACTTAGAATCTAATAACACACATAAAATGGGAAGATATAGAAAACAGTTATTTGAAAATTTTCAGGATGAAAATTTCAATCCAGACTCTAGATATGAAATGGCTTATAAACGTGTAAAGAGAATCAAGGGGTTTTATGTGCATGCATTGGTTTATGTCTTCGTAAATGCATTTATAATTATATTCACATTCAACAAAAGTGAAATAGGCATCGAAGTTTTCTTTAAATGGGAGACTTTTTTCACAGCCATATTTTGGGGAATAGGATTGCTAGCA
Organism: Flavobacterium taihuense; assembly: GCF_019351435.1. GTDB lineage: Bacteria > Bacteroidota > Bacteroidia > Flavobacteriales > Flavobacteriaceae > Flavobacterium > Flavobacterium taihuense. Next base: position 128,975 of record NZ_JAHWYN010000007.1, on the reverse strand, counting down.
CATTGGATATCGGTTTTTGGTAGAGACCTGTTTTTTGGTGCTGACTGGGAAGAAAGAAAAATCAATGAGTTTATGGATGATGACAAAAAACAAAAGTGGGAGTGAACAGCAGTATTCAGTTGGCAGGAAAAATGTAAAACGATAATCTGCAATTTGTATGCTACCAATCTAAATTCTGCAATCTGTAATCTAAAATTTAAATATGACCACAATAATAATAGAAGACGAAAAGCCAGCGGCAAGATTATTACAACGCAAACTCGAAAAAATAAATATTCCAGTAGGAGTTATGCTTCATTCTGTGGAAGAAGCTTTGAATTGGTTTTCGAAAAATGAGCATCCCGATTTAATTTTTTTAGACATACAATTGTCGGATGGTTTGTCCTTTGAAATCTTCGAAAAAATAGACATCAAAAGTGCTGTTATTTTTACCACAGCTTACGATGAATATGCACTAAAAGCATTCAAATTAAATAGTATCGATTACCTTTTGAAACCCATTGATGAAGATGATCTGGAAGTGGCCGTTTTGAAATTTAAAGATCATTTTCAATTTCCAAAAACAACAGGGCATGAATCAATGCAATTGGATTTTGAACAGATTCGAAAAATGCTTTCAAACCCTTTTGAGAAACCATTCAAAAAAAGATTTACAGTAAAAATTGGGCAACATCTTAAAGTGATTTCGACTGATGAAATTGAATGTTTTTTTAGTGAAAATAAAGGTACTTATATTCACACTTTTGATAATAGAAATTATTTAATAGATAGTACTTTGGAAGTTTTGGAGCAGGAAATTGATACTGTAGCTTTTTATCGAATCAGCAGGAAATTCATTATTTCAATCAAAGCAATAAAGGAAATTGTAGTGTACAGCAACTCCAGATTGAAGATTAATTTGCCTAGTTACAAGGAAGATGAGGTAATTGTGAGCAGAGAAAAAGTGACTGATTTTAAAAATTGGATAGGTTAAAATTTACTTGTTATTATTATTGAGGTTTGTTGTTTTAAAATACTGAATAACTGGGTTTTAAGTTGTAGGTATGGATTTTGGCTATGGTGGTTTTAAGCCTTGATAAATGCTTTTCTGATGCCTATTAGTATAAAAACAAGAGAAGTGTAGATGATAAAAAAAGGCACAATATATTCTATCCAGTTTAAAGGCAACATAATGGCAATTATCAACAATTGAAAACCCAATCCGTAAATAGACAATAATGTCATAAACCAATTTGGAAACGAATTTACTTTATAGGCATCTTTGTCTAAAGTATGAATGATTTTGTCAAAAGCACCATAGACTATAGTGTAAATTTGGAACAAAATATCTACCCATTTTTGACTCTCTCCTGGTAATGCTCTGGGAGATTTGTCTTCAAAAATTTGACTTGTTCGATCTCCACCAGCCGATTTGTTTCTCAAAATTACATAGTAATAATTGTATAAAGTGCCTTGTAATTGTATGCCAATAAAAGCCAAAAAAGTAAATACAAGACTCGTTTTGGAGACGTAACAAATAGTCATCAAAAATAAAAAATTAAGGATTATATCGAACACACTATCAAGGTATCTTCCTGTGTATGATGGTGTATTTTTAATTCGTGATAATTCACCATCAGCGGCATCAATTATCGATTTTAAAATAATGAAAAAGGAAGCCAAAAAGTAGTGGTTTTGTAAAATACAAAAGATAGCAATCAGACCAGAAATACCAAAAAGGAGGGTTACGTGGATGGGAGTAAAACGAGTGTTTTTTAATTGATTGGCAAATATTTTGGCAAGTGGTCTACCGTAATCGGATAAATCAATAAATTGATTTTGAGCAGCAAGTTTAGACATTTTAATAGATGAAAGAACAAGATGTGACAATATAGTCGGACTACAAAAGTAAGTCTAATTTAAGCATTTGAATCGTAAACAGTAGTTAAAAATAACAAAAACGCTTTTAGAAACAGTTTCTTCAAAGAAGTCATTCTGTTTCTAAAAGCATTTTTCAGCTTTAAAATAGTGTTATTTGCTCAATCGATGCAAAGAGTATGTCATTGCCGTCAATAGAAAGAACGCTACAATTTGATGGGTTAAACCAAGCCAAAGCGGTACACTGTACAGTAATGTAAAAACACCCAAAGTAAACTGAAGAAAAACGATTACTACCAATGCGTTTAATCCATTTTGTTGTTGTAATGTCAATTGGTATTTTTTACTTTTAAAATAAAGGAATAAAATGAATCCAACCACAAAGTACGCTAACATGCGGTGAACCAATTGAACGCCACTTTTTCCTTCGGTAAGATTCAAGAGTAGTGTTTTTTGTTCGATGAATACACTGTCGTGAATGAATTGTCCATCACTCATCATTGGCCAATGGTTGTGAATTAAACCTGCATTTAGTCCCGCAACAAAACCTCCGTATATAATTTGTAACAGCAAGAAGATTAAAGCTAATCGGGCTATTTTTTGCAAAGGAATAATTGCTGCTTTTTTATCAGGATAGATTAAATCTAGTGCTACCCAAAGGGTATAGGCAAAAGTGATAAAGGCAAATGTAAGGTGCAAGGATAGTCTAAAATGACTTACGTCAGGATTGTCAATCAATCCACTTTTTACCATAAACCAACCAAAAAAACCTTGCAAAGCACCCATTCCAAGTAGAACAAAGCATTTGTTTAATGTGGCCTTGTCAATTTTCTTTTTTACTAAGAAATAAAAGAAGGGGATGATAAAAACTAGTCCTATTATTCTTCCTATGAAACGGTGAAACCATTCCCAGAAATAGATAAATTTATAATCGGAGAGTGTGAAATCATTATGAATATTGATTTTTTGGTATTCTGGAAACTGTTTGTATTGGTCGAATGCTTCTTGCCATTTGGCTTCGGTGAGTGGAGGCAGAGTGTCAGTAACCAAATGCCAATCAGTCATGGATAAACCGGAATTGGTTAATCGGGTAATACCTCCCACTACAACCATTATGAACACTAAAAAGCAACCTGATAGGAGCCAGATAATTACGGATTTGTTGTTTTTCATTATGATTTAAATCAATTTTTTGTAAATTTATTTTATAAATAATTAGCAGAAGCTGAACATTAGTTAAACTTTCTTTAAACCTAATTTTTCTGCTCTTTTCATCATAAATCCATAAGCAGCATCATAATCATTTGAAATTTCTCCTTCTAGTATGGCTTCTTTAATCGCTTCTTTTAGCATTCCAATTTCACGGGAAGGTTTTAAATTGAAAATTTGCATAATCTCTTCTCCAGAAATAGGTGGTTGAAAATTGCGAACATGATCGCGTTCTTCGACTTCTACAATTTTATTGCGGACAATTTCAAAATTACTGTGGTATTTCTTGAATTTATTGGGGTTTTTGGTTGTGATATCGGCTTCGCAGAGGGTCATTAAATTTTCTACATCTTCGCCTGCATCAAAAACCAAACGACGTACTGCTGAGTCGGTAACAATATCTTGTGCTAAAACGATAGGTCGGGAGCTCATAATAACCATTTTTTGCACAAATTTCATTTTGTGGTTCAATGGCATGTGTAAGCGTTCGAATATTTTTTTAGCCATTTTTCCGCCAAGGAATTCATGTCCGTGAAATGTCCAGCCTTGTTTTTTGTTGAAGCGTTTGGTTGGTGCTTTTCCAATATCATGTAACAAAGCCGACCAACGTAGCCAAACATCATCGGTGTTGGGGCAAATGTTATCTACCACTTCCAGAGTATGGTAAAAATTATTTTTGTGTGTATGACCTTCTATCTCTTCTACTTGATTTAAGGCTGTTAATTCAGGAAGGATAATATCCAAAAGACCAGTTTTGAACAATAATAAAAATCCAATGGAAGGTTTGTCGGTAGAAAGGATTTTATTTAATTCTTCTACGATTCGCTCTCCAGAAATGATTTTGATTCGTTCGGCATTTTTGGCGATGGAATCTAATGAGTCTTTGTCTATCTCAAAACCCAATTGGGTTGCAAATCGAATTCCTCTAAGCATGCGCAAAGGATCATCCGAAAAGGTAATGTCTGGATCAAGAGGCGTTTTTATGATTTTGTTTTCTAAGTCTGAAATACCACTGAATGGATCGGAAAGTGCGCCAAAATTATTGGAGTTCAACGACAAAGCTAATGCGTTGATCGTAAAATCTCTGCGGTTTTGATCGTCTTCAAGGGTTCCGTCTTCTACAACAGGATTTCGGCTGTCAAGATTGTAGGATTCTTTTCGAGCGCCAACAAATTCAATTTCGGTATCTTCAAAACGCAACATAGCGGTTCCGTAGGTTTTAAAAACTTGAACTTTTGGTTTTTTGGGTAATAACTGAGAAACTTTTAATGCCAATTCAATACCACTACCAACGGCAACAATATCAATGTCTTTTTTAAAATCTCTTTTTAAAAGTAAGTCACGAACAAAACCACCAATCACATAACTTTCTATGTTCAGTTCATGGGAAGCTTGAGAGATTACTTCAAATATTTTATTGTTTAAGGCTTCTTTGTATGAAGTTTTAATGCTCATTTTAATTGGTTTAAAGTTTGTAGTTTAAAGTAGCTAAACTGAAAACTGAAAACTGCCCCGATAGCTATCGGGAATTGCAAACTATTTACGAATCACTTTCACCTGAGAATCATTAGTCAATTTAATGATTGTTGATGGTTTTCCAGCGATTTTATCGTGCTGCAAATTTACAACATAGTCTACGCCTTTTATAATTTCAGGACTAATTTCTTTAAAACTTTTTGGGGTAGGTTGCCCGGAGATATTTGCCGAAGTAGAGACCAATGGTTTTTTCATGCGTTCCATCAATTTAAAACAAAAAGGCTCTTTGACTAGTCGAATACCCATGGTGTTATCAGGTGCGATTAAATTAGGAGCCACATTTCTAGGTTTGTCTAAAACTAATGTAGTTGGATTTTCGGAAAAATCCATGATTTGCCATGCCACTTCTGGAATTTCTTTGAACACATTGTAGATCATTTTCTCACCATTCATCAGGCAAATCATGCTTTGTGTTTCGGCTCTTTGTTTGAGTTTGTATATTTTGGCCACCGCTTCCGGATTGGTCGCATCACAGCCTATTCCCCAAACGGTATCAGTAGGGTAGAGTATGATTCCACCTTCTTTTATGACTTCGAATGCTTTGAGTACTTCTTGATTAATGTCCATTTTATTTTAATTTAATTGTCTTTTTCCTCTTATTTTGTCGGTTAAATTTCTAAAAAAATAGAAAATAGGATTGACTTTTTTTAATGAATTATTGCATTTTTTGAATAAGTCTAAATAGGTTTCTGCAATTTCATTAAAATTTATAGGAAATCCATCGATGACTTCTTTCGAGGCTATTTGAAACTTTATATAATTGCGATAATAGACTTTGGCTAATTGATTGTATTCTTGAAATGATTTTGGCGTGTCATGGCCTAATATGTGATTGTTTTTTAATTGATACTTCTTTGATTTACCCACGCTAAGATTACTATTAATGCCACTTTGTTGGCTATTATGAATTCTGTAGTAAATCAATCTGTCGGTTAAATATTCTAAATTGCCTCTTGCAGCTATCAGAATAGCAATCCATTCATCATGATAAAATTTTTTAATATTTGGAATTGGCAAAATTAGATCTTTTATTTCCTTTTTGATACAAAGTGTTGCACCAGTTACCATATTTGATTTAAATAAGATGTGATCATATAGGTTAATTGGCTTGGATAGCTGTCCTTCTGCGAAAAAAGTGGAGTCCCACAGACTATTTTTAGTAAAATTTTCACTTTTGTCATTAATTAAGTCTCCATTAGTAAAAACAGCTTCTGTAGATGGATGTTTGAAAAAATGTTGAATGACTTTCTCCGCTTTATTTGTTTTCCAAATATCATCCTGATCACTTAAAAAAATATAATCCCCAGAACATATAGTTATAGCTTTTTCGAAATTTTTGGTACTTCCTATATTTATTTGGTTTTTATATACTATTATTTTATTTGGGTTCTCTAATTGAATTTGAGTTATAATTTCAATAGTTTTGTCCTTAGATCCATCATCACAAATAACTATTTCATCAATAGCTATAGTTTGTTTTAAAATACTTTCTAGTTGTTCTTTGATGTATTTTTCGCCATTATAAGTACACATGGCAACAGAAATTTTCATAATATGTTTTTTTTACAATTGATATTGCAAAGAAAGTTGAAACTGCAGGTTAAATTTATTAATTTCAAACTGATATTGAAAATTTCTCATTTGAGCCATGTTGAGTTTTGCTTGAATACCTAAATTTCCGTATTTTTTATAAGCATATGTGTTAATAGCTAAATCTACCCATTTTCTATCATACTCAGGAATGGCATCGTAGTAAAAATCCATGTTATGAGCATATCTTTCTACTTGTATTCCCCATACTTTATCTTTTTCCCATACACTAAAATCTAAAGTTTGTAAATTACTTCCAGGCCCTATTCCTGCTCCAATAACTTCTCCTTGATTGGTATAACCATGTTGTATAGTTCCATGAAGATACCATGCGCCAGCGGGTCTTACAATACGGTCGGCGCTTTGCTCTAAATGGGTAGTTTCAAAATTTACTTTTAAATATTTGTTTTTATTTTTGTTGAGCATAAAAATTTTGTTGAAGCCAAAAAGATAAGCTCTGGAATGTTCAGGTGAATCGAATAATTGCCAAATGGTAGAGGAATGATCATTCCAACCGCTTTCACCATAAAATTCAAATTTTGATTCTTTCATAACCCATCTAAAAAAGAGCGAAGCCAATTGATCTCTGTTTTTTGAATCTTCACTATTTAGGTTTTTTTTCTGAAAAGGATCAAATATTGGCATATAGTCTGAAAAACTACTACCCATCTCCTCACGATAAACTTGTATAGTACGATTTAAGCCTAAAAATAAGCCAGGAACCCATTTAGGGTGGTAGTTTATGGAAAGTCCGTTGATATAGCGCCAATCTTGAGATTTAGGCAATTCATAATCGATGCCGTTAATTATGAATTGTGATTTTGGACTGCTTAAGCCGGATCCTTCTAATTTACCGCATATGATTTGCCCTTCAAAACTACCTATGAAAGTTTCTATTGGCTGTCTAGTATTAAATGTAAAGTGCAAGAATCCTGGAGCTGTATTACTCATGAGGAGTGAATTTCTGGTTCCAGGTCCCCACCACATGTTTTCGGTAGATAAGCCAATGGAAAATTTATTGATGGCAACACTGATATTACTTTGACCCCAGTATAATTTACTATAGGATTTATTTCCAAATGGTGCCGGTAAATCGGTATGGTTTAAATAGAAAACATTGACTTTTCTAGTTCCATTGCTTTCTGTTAAAGGGAAAATTTCAAAATCAGGATTGGTAGCAAATACATATTCGGGTTTTAATTGCACACTTAAAATCCCATACTTTGCAAAAAAACCAGCACTTAAAAGGGTTTGGTAGCCTTTGGCGGGAATCATGGCACCATCATTCCAACCATATGGTCCAAAAGTATTGTATTGTTGGGTTAATGTAATTGGAAGCGCTTTTATGTTTACTTTTTCAGAATTAATTGTATTAGATTCTGTCTGTGTAGAGTCAATTAAATCTAATGCTAAAGGTCTTAAAGTATATGAAATTTGTGGGTTCCCATTCCCAAGAAGTTGTTCATTTCTACCTCTTTGTTCTATCAAATCTATAGACCCTATTGGGATGTTTTGTGCTTTTGATGATAGACCCACTAATACAGTAATTGCTAATAAGAAACGTACTTTCATGAATTTGATTTTTTGCTGAAATGGTATTACAATTAAATGTTATTAATTATAAAAAAGGCAAATATACTTCATTAAAGTGAGGTTTTATTTAAAGTATTTTGAACTAATTAATTGATTTAATTCAAAACGTTGTTGATCCAGCCTTCTAAAGTATATTTTTTTAATATTTCTTCTGGAACTTTTTTGTATTCATTATTAAAAAAAGCTAATGGAATTTCTGTTTTTTTCTCATCTATAATCAAGATGTTATTAGGGTTATAGAAGTCATAATTTTTAATATCATAATTTGTAGTGATTAATTTTTTTTCTAAACCAATACTTTCCAGTACTCTAAAGGTAAGTCCTTTTTGTCCGGTTCTATTAATGTCCAATAAAACTTGTGCCTTATTTAGATTATTATTGACTTCTACTAATGGAATTTGTTCAGTTATGTATTCAAGATTAGGATCTTGGTTTTTGCTTTTTTTATCAAAAATGATAATTTTATAATTAATTTTATTTTCTTTTAAAATAGCAGCTATTTTTGATAAAAACGCAGATCGTTTATCCTTGGAACTAATGTTAAAAACTTGATATTCTTCAGTTTTTTTATGATCTGTTTCTGATGTGTAAATCCAATTGGTGATGAAGTTTAATTTATATTTTTTACAATCTTCTTTTTCAAAAGAATATACTTCATCAAAAGAAGGGATAACCCGTTTTATTTTGGGGCATCGAGTGGTACTGTCATTAAAATAGGCTATCGATTTTTTTGTATATTTTTTAAATTCTGAAATGCTTTTTGGATCAATGAAATCTCCTTTTATAGTCAATATTATGTCTTGAACTTCATTTTTCTCTGCCAATTTTTTAAGTATTTCTTTGCCGTAATAGGTATTTTTAATGTTAGTATTGAAAACCGTTTTTAAAATGAAATTAAAAAGTTTCGTTTGGATATTGGGATAGTTGTATTTGAAAGTATGAAAATTGATGTGATTTACAGCATGGCCCTTTTGTGCTAAAATTGCTGTTATGTGGTCGTTAAAACCCCAATTATCATAGCTTATTATTGTTATTTTCATATAAAATAAATTAATTTAGCACAAAATATACAAATTAATGTAGATTGTAATTTAATATTTTTTTAATTTTTTTAAATCTAATAGATTTGCTTTTTACTTTTGTATTTGTCTTTTAAGGGCTTCTAGAAATTTTGTTCCCCATCGTAAGTCAGGTTCCATATAATTACCTTCAGCCCATTCATTCCAAGATTTAATAAAAATAATTTTATGTTCGTCACTTTTGTTTTTAACAATTTCTACTGCCTCTTTAACATGCTTTTCAAATAATTCAGGATTAGAGTCCGTCAAGATTAGACCTTCTTGTCCACTGCGAGGACTATGATCCCAACCTGGAATAATACTTGGGTAAATATTTTCTTTTTTATCTATCAGAGGACAAATAAATTTTTTTGAAGCAGTCGCATAGGGGTATGCTTTAACATTATTTCTAAAAAATTTATTATATCTTTTATAAAACTTTCTGGAAAAAGATTTTTTTTCTGATAAAAAATCATTCAATCGTACTGTATTTATTGCGTCTATTCCCGTTTTTTGCAGTACATGATCACTAATCGTAAAATCCATATTATGACCTATAAAATAAATCCCTTCTAATCCGTTTTCTATTGCTAGTTTGCGCCAAGTCTCTATGAATATTAGAATTTCAGCATTTGCTAATGGTTTGTATATCATGAAAACTGGCTTGTTTTCAATTGTAATATATCTTTTGTCTTTAAAAGCAGGTAATACTTCATAAAAATGGGCCGTATAATCTTCTATACCTGGATATAATTGTTCAATTAAAACATTTCTGTTCTGAAGTCCATGATTAAAACCTTTCCATGTTTCATTTGCCCAAGCCAAACAAAAAGGAAAATCGGGTTCACCTGAACCAACAACTTCGTTAAATGGTCTTTCTATTAATCTTTTTCCATTACCAAACCAGTAATGCCAATAGCAAAATCCTTCAATACCATATTCACGGGCCATATCTGCTTGTGCTTTGCGAGTTTCGGGTATGCGTAAATCATAATAACCTAAATCTGCTGGAACTCGGGGTTGATAATGTTTTTTAAATAAAGCTTTTGCTTTGCCTACATTTGTCCACTCTGTAAAGCCCTTACCCCACCAAGTATCGTTTTCAGGAATTGGGTGGTATTGAGGTAAGTAAAATGCTATGATTCGAGCTTTTGTGTTCATTATTGTGAATTGTTGATTGGAATTTAATGAATTGGGTTCTTGGTTTAATAGATGTTTGAAAATTAAATTTCTTTTGGTAATAAAAATTAGATGTCAATTTGTCTTTTTCCTTTCTTTTTATCTTTTCTTCTTCTAAAAAAATAGCGAATAGGATGTTTCTTTTTCATTTCAAGGTCGAATTTGGTATAGTATTCAATAACCCTATTCATTAATTCGAGAATGATAGGGGTGTCTGTGTTTTGATCGTTTAAACTTTTATATCTTTCATATCTTGAGAAATATCGATTTGTCAAAAATTTATAATCCTTAAATGATTTTGGTTTTTTTATTTTAAGTACAAGTTCTTGTTCCCTTATAAGCTTTATGTTACCATCGGATAAGTTTTTTATATCTCCAATCCCTAATTGTTGAGCATCATGTAAACGGTAAAAATGTAATTTTTCTGTAGTATAATGTAATGTCTTGTTTTTTGATAAAATTGAGGCAAGCCATTCGTCATGTAAGAAGCTTTTAGAAGTTTGGAATGGAAAACAAAAACCTTTCACTTCTTTTTTGATACACAATGTGGCACCAGTCAAAAAATTACCATTTGAAATAAGGAAATCAAATAGATCTATTGGTTTGTTCATTTTAGATTCATAAAAGGAAAAAGAATCCCATAATGAGATGTCTTCATAAATAAGGTTTCCTTCTTCATTTATCAATACTGCGTTTGAAAAAACGCCTTCAGCTTTTGGATTTTGATTAAAAACAGCTAGTGTTTTTTCAACTTTGTCATTTTTCCAGATGTCATCCTGATCGGATAAAAAAATATAATCACCACTACAAAGAGCAATTGCCTTTTCAAAATTTTTATTACTTTTTAGATTAATTTCATTTTGATAGATTTGAAATACATCTGGATTGTTTTTTTTATAATCTTCTAATATGGTCAAAGTGCTGTCAGAAGAGCAGTCATCACAAACTACTATTTCATCAACTTTCAACGTTTGATCTAGTATAGAATCAAGTTGTTTGCGAAGAAATTTTTCACCATTAAAGGTACAGAGGGCAACTGATATTTTCATTTTGTCTATTAAATATTGATGTCAAAGTTACATAAAGTCACTTTAAACTAAAGGACTTTTGCTTCAAGGAATTTTTATAGGGGTATTTTGATCAATTTCTAAAATGTATTTAATCCAATTGGTGAAACTGTATTTATTTTTAATAATTGAGTCGATTTCTTTATAATCTGATTTTATAAAATCATCAATTCCACTAAAATCAGCATTCTCGTCAATGTGAAAAATATTTTGAGAATTATAAAAATCATAATCCTTAATTATTTGGTTTGTGGTGATTAATTTTTTGTTAAAACCAAGAGCTTCAAATGTTCTGAAAGACAATCCTGTGTGCAACGAATCATGATGTAGATCTATAATGCATTTTGAGTCTGCTGCCATTTGTAAGTTTTCATAATAACTGAAAGGTGTACTATAGTATTTTATGAAAGGATATTTATTAAGTTCTTCTTTTGAATGGCAAATTAAAACAATATTTAATTTATACCCTTTATTATGTAATAACTCACAGATTGGGATTAATTTTTTTATTCTACTGTCGTAAGAACCTAAAAAATACAGATCGTATTTAGGTTCTTTTTTAAGCAAGTGTTCGTAGCAATCAAAATAAAAATTTGTAGTGGGATAAGTTATGTTTTTTTGTGATAAATCGTTTTTATCAAAAATATAAAACTTCGTAAAAAGGGGAATCAACATCATTATTCTTTCATATCTTGATAATCCATCCCATTGATAAGCATAATTTTTAGTAGAACATTTAATTAGTTTGTCAATAAAATCATTTTCAAATAAATCGGCACGAATTGTAAGAGTATAATCGACTGTATTTAGTTTTTTTAAAAGTGCTTCTTTGTTAAAGTTTTGGCGTAATGTTTTTTTATAATCTAGGTCATTGTAAATATTTTTTTTGATAAAATTTACAAATCGCTCTTTAAGATTTTTATATTTAAATTTTTCATTTGTTATTGGAGTGATTGTAATAACATCAAATCCAATTTGTTTTAAGTTGTCTTCTATGCAGGATTTAATTTTAAAATCATCAGTGATTGCTAAAATTATTTTTTTATTTTTTACTATTTTCATGAAAATCATCAAATTTAAATTTCAGCTATCTTTAACTTTGTTTTTTAAGAAACATTTCAAATTCAATTTATGGTAAACTCTTATGATTTGAAGTAAGTTGTTTAGCTTAAATAAGCTTATTTATTTTTACCAGTTTTTGTAGTGAATTAAATATATGGTTTTATCTTTACAGTACTGCAAAAATAACTTTTTTGCTGTTAATTTTTTTAAGTTTTTAATTTAATAAAACAATAAATCAAATTATCGGGTTTAATTATTTGTAGCCCAATGTGTTTGTTTTTTTTTACTTGTTGTAGAATAGTAAAAGTTTATTTTGTCACTTTTTTTTGATGTTTTATCAATTAATAAATTTACTTTTACTTAAATATTTTTTTAATGCGAATACTTTATTTCTATCCTGAAAATCCTCTATTATTGAATCAAGGAAATAATTCAAGAGCTAATGCTCTTTTGCATTATTTCAAGAGTCGTTCTATTGAAGTGGATCTTGTGGGAGTTGAGTCCAAGGATTTTTCTCTTGATTCAATTAACGAATTGACTTCAAATGGCTTAATTAATAAAGGCTATTTATTAAAAGAATTTAAAAGAAAGAGTAACAAAATCATTTATTTTTTTTGTTATTCGCTTCCAAATTTAATTTTCGGAAGAATCAAGCATTTTAATAGGATAAGAATCTATCACCAATCTTATTTTAACTCTATTTTGAAGTCTAATGAATACGACTATATTATAATTTCGTATGCCTACTGGGCTGAATTAGTGATTGATAATCCATATATAAAAGAAGCAAAACTTTGTATTGATACACACGATTTTTTGACATCCCAATTTCAATATTTGCGAAGTTTCAGCCTTGGAAAATACTTTCAAAAAGAAATTGAATTACTAAGAAAATTTGATAAAATATTTGTTATTTCAGTTGAGGAAAATTATTTGTTTTCTCAATTCATGCGGAAGGAAGTTATTACGCTCTCGCATATAATTGAGAATAATTTGACCGAAAAGGGAGTTGAAAAAAAATACGATTTGATTTATGTAGCTAGTAGTAACTCTCATAATGTGTCAGCGGCAAATTGGTTTTTTAAAGAGGTATTTCCATTATTGAGTAAAGAAATCAATATTGTTGTAATTGGCAAGGTTTGTGATTATATTCAAGATGATGAGAATATTGTCAAGATACGTTTTGCAGAGAATCTGAATGACTATTATTTACAATCCAAAGTGGCTATTTGTCCAATGCTTTCTGGAACAGGCTTAAAAATTAAGGTAATTGAAGCTTTATCTTTCGGTTTGCCAATTGTGTGTAATACACGAGGAGTGGATGGCATGAGCAGTAAGTTTAATAATGGATGTCTGGTAACAGATAATCCTCAAGAATTTGCAAGAAGTATAGAATTATTGCTTAGTGATAAAAAATATTATTTTGAAATATCTAATTTTGGAAGAGAGTATTTCATTATTAATAATGATAAAGAAACTTGTTATAAAAAAATTGATGCTATTTTTAATTAAATAGAAAAAGTTTATTTTATTGTTAAAAGAGTGTCTTTTAATATTTTTCTTGAAAAAGGCAATAAACTTTTTTCAGAGTTATCTTGTAGTTTTTTCCATAATTCTTTATTGTCATATAAGTTAATTATGGCATTTGCAAACCCCTCTTTGCTATCTTCAATCAAAGCATTTTCATTGTTTGTTAGATGCATTCCTTCAGCACCTATTGATGAGGTGACAACAGGTAGGTAATATTCAAAAGCTTGCCCAATTTTTCCTTTGACACCGGCTCCATATCTTAGTGGCGCAATCATAAATTTATTCGAAATAAAAAAATTGTCAATATTTTCAACATATCCCCAAAAGATAAAATTTGGGTGATCAATATCCTTTATTTCATTATCTACTGACCCAATAATATTTACATTTAAGTCAGGGATTTTATTCCAAACCAAAGGCATTATTTCGTTATATAAATAATAAAGAGCATCTACGTTTGGTGTGTGTGCAGAACCTATAAATAAGACATCTTTTCTTTCCTCAAATGGCAAAGTTTTATCACTATTTATTTTTGGATAATGAATATTTGAAATCGTTATTATTTTATTTTCATCACAGACAGATTTCATATAGTCCTCTTCAAATTTTGAAATAGTGATAACATAATCGGCTAATTTTGAGGATTTATATTCTAGGTTTTTGTAGCGAATGTATTTTTTTCTGAACGATATTTTAGTAGGCTCCAGCTCAATAGCTCTTTTGTATCTTAAATGATGAATATCTACCATGTCATAAACGAATTTAGCCATTGGAAATATTTTTTTAGCTACTTTATAAAAATCAATGAATTCCATTGGACTGTGAAACCAGGCAATAGATGCTTTTATTTTTTGATCGAGTAGATATTTTTCGAAACCCGTAAATTTTTTGTGCTCATAAAATACATTAACGCCCAATTTTTCATAAGCAGAAATGTAATTATTGTCTTTGTAAACAAATTTGCATATTAATGTTACGTGATAATCGAGTTCTATATAGCTGGTTATTATTTCTTTCAGTCTGTTGGAACCAGAATCTTTATCATATTCAGGAATTATTCCATTAAAAAAGACTATCGATTTATTTTCGTATATTTCTTGGATTCTACCTTCTATGGTAGTCTCTTTTATTTCTTGAAGCTGTTTGCTCCATTTCGTTTTGAATTTTTCTGAATTGGTTTTAAAAAGAGCATCTTTTTTTTCGTTTTGGCCTAAGACTTTATTTTTAAGAGAATTGTAAGTTGTTCCGTTGTAATGTACTACTTCTGAAAATGGAGTGTAGTATATTTCTTTTTTTTGTATATATTTCAAATTGAAACAAAAGTCAGTCTCTTCAAAATATGCTGGAGCAAATTGTTCGTCAAATAAATTAAGATTCCCATTGTCGTCCAATTTCTTAAATAGCAGACTGCAACCGGAACAATAATCTACTTTTACAATATAGTTTACCTCAGGATAGAACGTTTTCTTATTCGTAACAATTTGCCTAATATTAAAGTCCTTCATGAAAACTGAGCCCGCTTCTTGAAGACTCCAGTTTGGATTGATTAATTTTGATCCAACAGCACCAACATTTTTAAAATTCTCGAATACATAAAATAATTCTTTTAAAAAATTCTCCTGTACTTCAGTGTCATTGTTTAGGATATAGATGTACTCTCCTTTGGCTAATTGAATCCCTTTATTAATATTTTTTAAAAAGCCTAAATTCTCATTGTTTCTATGAATTGAAATGCCTTTTATTAAAGAAAAGTCATTTTTTTCAGTACTATTGTCATCAAATAACAAAATCTCAAAAGGGATTTCATTTGTCAAATATTTGTTTAAAAAAAGGAGGCAATTCCAAGTGTAAATCTCTTCATTATAAAATGGGATTATGATAGAGACTTTAGGTCTGTTAGATGAATCAAAGAACAAAGGTACTCGGTTTAATTCATCCAAAGGTTTAACCACTATTTTAGAATTCTCTTTTTCAAGCTGACTAACGCGTCGAATTCTTGTTAAATAATGTTTTATTTTTTTGGTGATTTTCATTATACTGTTATTATTTTTTGTTCTGTTTTTAATGATTTACTTATGGGAGCTCCGCTTAATAATAAAAGGAAAAGAGAACGGTTTTTTAGTTTAAAAACACTACTGATAAAGTACTTTAATATCAGGTAAATTAAAACGATTTTATATCCTAAGTAACCATAGTGTTTTCTTAATATATAGAGTAATGAAATTTTTAATTCTTTTTTTATCGCAATCGATTTTTCTGTGCTGGCACCATGTAAATGAATAAATTCAGCTTCTGGAATTAAATAGGCATATTTAGTTTTTTTGGCTAATCTTAAACATAAATCGGTTTCCTCATAGTAAAGAAAGATTGTGGTGTCAAAGCCACCAATTTCATTAAAATCAGTAGCTCTTAAGAACATAAAACTACCAGGTATAAAGTTAACTTGTATTGGAGCAGAATATCTTTTTTTTCTTTTAGGATGTTTTTTAGGATTGATGAATTCAAGGAAATTTCTACCAAGAATTTCCCTTGATGGTGAAGCAAAATGATCTAGCGAAATCATAAAATCTCTATTCTCTTTATATGCTTGAGCGCCAGCAATTCCAATACTTGGATTATTGTCTAAGGCGGTTTTAAGAATTAATAAGCAATCATTTAAGAATAGAGTGTCGTTATTAATAAAGGCATAATATTTTGCATTTGTATAGCGGAGTGCAAACATATTTCCTCCGCCAAAACCTGTATTTATGTTGCTTCGGTGGAGTTCAAGATTAGAAATAGATATACTATCACAAAAGGCTTTAAGGGCTAAATAATCTTCCTTTTTTGAGCAATTATCGGTTATGATAATTTGATAGTTTATTTCCTGGGAAGTCTTGTTTATAATGGATTGAATACAATTTATAGTATGTTCACTAGAATTATAATTAATTAGAATTATGGCTATGTCAAACATGTTATAAATATTGGTTGATTCCTTTTTCGATGAAAGTTAATTTTTTTTCGGTTGTTTGTTTTAAAATTTCATCATTAATGTCAAGTTGGCTCCTTGATTGTTCTTTGTGATAGATATGATAGGCAATTCCGCAATGTTTTAATCTTTTTCCTAGTATTCCAACATTATGCATGCGTTGTATCATTTCTGAATCGTCAATTCCCCATCCAACTAAGTTTTCATTAAACCCATTGATTTTTATAAAATCGTTTTTCCAAAAAGACATATTACATCCTCTTAATTTAGAGGAACGCTTAGTAACACTTTTAGAAAAACGCATTAAAAATGGTATTCTGATAGTTCTTCCTCTTTTTTTAATTCCTTTAGAAAGTAAGTTGAATTGAATCGTTTTTTTTGAAAATAATTCAGTTAAAAAGCTTTTTTTTATATTAACACGAGAACCAAATAGATAATGACCTTTTTTTGCAAAAGTTAAATGATCTTCTATGAAAAATTTGTTCATTATAATGTCTCCATCGATTTCAATAATATAATCACATTTTGCAGCAGCAATGGCTTTATTCATTATTGCTGGCTTTCTGTTTCTGATATCTTCGTGCCAAATATGAAGTAACGGTACAGGAAATGTTTTTTGAAATTCGGATATTATTTTTTTTGTATCTTCAGTGGAACCGTCATCAGCTATAATTACTTCGTTTGGCAAAACAGTTTGTTCTAATATGCTAAGAAGTAATAAGTTTAAAGCTTCGGGCCAATTATAGGTAGGAGTGACTAAAGTACAACTCGGGTAAATCATAGGTTGAAATTTGAGCAAAATTACATAAAATATTTGAAGTCTAGAAAGCAATACCTACTTTTGTCTACCTAACTATTTATTTTCATGAAATATATATTGTCTCCATCTGTTAAATCCATAGAAAATCAAATCTTAATTTTTATATCTGAATTCAAATACAGAGGGCAACTATTTGGCGATGGAAAAAGAAATACTATTAAGTTATTTGAAATTGACGGAAGAACAATCAATATCAAGTCATTCAAAGTACCCAATTTGATTAATAAAATTGCCTATGCTTATTTTAGAAAATCTAAGGCAAGACGTTCTTTTGAATATGCGACTCTTTTATTGAAAAAAGGAATTGGTACACCAGAGCCTATGGCATATCTTGAAAATTACAATTGGATAGGTTTAAAAGATAGTTATTATGCAAGCGAACATCTTCAATGTGATTTGACGTATAGGGAGCTGGTGGAAATTCCAAATTATCCTGATCATGAAAACATCTTACGTCAATTTACTAGGTTTTCATATAACTTGCATCAAAAAGGTATTGAGTTTAAGGATCATTCTCCCGGGAATACTTTGATTAAGAAAGTTTCTGAAGATAAATATGAGTTTTTTTTAGTCGATTTGAATAGAATGGAATTTCATAAATCGATGTCTTTTGAATTGCGAATGAGAAACCTTTGTCGATTGACACCTCTCAAGGAAATGGTAGCCGTGATGAGTAATGAATATTCAAAATTGTCTGGTAAACCAGAGAATGTAATTTTTGAAACACTCTGGAAATACACGTATGATTTTCAAGAAAAATATTATAGAAAAAAAAGAATAAAGGCAAAAATTAAATTTTGGAAGTGAGAAGTTAATTTTGGCTCCAAAGTTTTTTTAATTCTCGGTATCGAACAGTAATGGAATAGGCATTAAGGTAGCATATGATAATCCCTTTTTTACCATCAAGAATCCCTAACCTAATTACATAATTGTAAATGAAATTATAGGTGGGATGCAAAAGTTGATGCAAAAATGTAGGCTTAATTTTTTTTATGAATTTTTCTTTCGCTTTAAATTTCCCATACAAAATAATTTTCTCTTTGTAGTCTCGGTAGCTTGCATAAGAATAATGTATTAGTTTGTTTTTTAAAAAACCGATTTTGCCGTTTACTATTAATTTTTCATGAACGAGTCTTCTTTCGTCATATCTTACAAAATTTTTATCAAAAAGGCGAAATATTTTATCGGTCTGATTCCCGCTATATTTTAATATTGTATTCTCGAACATAAAAATTCTTTCAAAAAAGTAAGCAGAATAGTAATGGTTGTTATGTAACGTTTCAATAATTTCGTTCTTTAATTCTGGTGTTAACCGCTCATCAGCATCAAGAAATAATATCCAATCGTTTTTTGATTGTGAAATAGCAAAATTTCTTTGTTTGGAGAAATTTTCAAATCTATTTTGAATGAACTTTACTTTAGAAAATGATTTTGAAATAATCTCAGTATTATCTGTACTAAAGGAGTCGACAATTACTATTTCATCAGCAAAATCAAGATCAGATAAAAGAGCATTTAAATGTTCCTCTTCGTCTAAAGTTATGATTAGTACTGATAATTTTTTTGTGAGACTATTCGTTTTCATTTTTGATAGTTTACGGATCTTGGGCTCAACCAAGTCTGTTTTTTGGTGGCATTATAATAATAAAGACAAAGATTTCTAAGAATGTATTTGTTTGTTTTTAACTTTAAATTTAAAAAAAGAAATAAGCTTAAAAAAGACAAAATAATTTTTTCAGAAAGAATTCCGATTATTAGTAAAAAGTGCGATATGTTTTTATTAAAACTATTAAAATGGTTGTTTATATATACGTGATTAGAAATGATAACTTCAGTTTTGCTGATGCACTCTGTTTCAAAATCAATTCTTGATGCTCCTCCGTGCTCATGAAAAATTGTTACATCTCGAGTCACTGCAATTTTGCCTTTATTTTGAGCTATTTTTTTACAAATAGCTACATCTTCAAAGTACAGCCAATAATCGTCATCCCATTCGTTAACTTTTTGAAACCAATCTTTACTTATAAAAATCACTGAACCAGTAACCCAATCTGGGTAAAATAAATTGTCATGAGTGTTGAATTTTTTTTGTAATCTTTTTTTATTGAGTTTTCTATAAAAAAATCTAGTTATTCCTAAGACTTGAGTAAAAGAAGGGAAAATCTTTTTTTGATTAAAATAATGATTTTTTTTATCTATTTGCAAACATGATAAAATTCCTATTTCGGGATATTTTTTGTAAGTTTCATAGAGGATGCTTAGAGCATTAAGAGAAATTGTTGTATCGGTATTAAGGAAGAACAGATAGCTTCCTTTTGCATTTTTTGCACCAATATTGCAACCATTTGAAAAACCAGTATTACTATTGTTTTTGATAAAAATAAAGTTTGAATATTTGTTTACGAAATGGTCAAACAGTCCATCATTTGAAAAATTATCTACAATTATAACTTCAAATTTTAATTTTGGAGAGGTTATTTCTGAGATTGAATCTAAACAGACTTCTAATGGCTTCCAACTACGGTGGTTAACAATAATAATTGAAATGTCCATATAATATTGATGAGATTATTATTTTAGATTTAAGAGGTGTGATTTTAAAAAGGTATAATTAAAAACAAGTATATATAAACTCAATTTTATATACTAACTAGATTTTGTTCCAAGAAGAACTTAATCTGTTCCTTAAATAATTCTGGAGGAAATTGTTGATATACTGAAAATGCATTTTTCTTTATTTCATCATGGTGAACATCAACAATTAACTCGGGTTTGAAATCGTTAATATGAACTGATATGTTTTTTAAACCGTCTTCAAAAGTAGCCCAAATTTTCTTTTCTACAAAAGGGGAGAAAATCGTAAAGGAAGGCTTGTTTAATGCTTTGGCCATATTTATCGCTCCACCATCATTTCCAATAATTACATCACATTGGTTCATTATAGCAATGAACGATCTTAAATCGTCACCTAATAGGTCAAAATGTATTTTTTCTTGAGTGTCTTTTGAACAGGAATTGTATATTTTCTTGGCATCTTCAATCTGATTTTGAAAATAATTGAAAAGAATAGTCACATCGTTATTGTTAGCAACATAATCAACAACTCTAGCCATGTATTCTAATGGATATGTTTTGTTTTCCTCACTTCCCAACAAGCTTATCATTATGATTTTGTTGTTTTTGTTTACTCTATGTTGTTCAAAAAGAGAAAGAGTGTCCTCATTTTCTTTATCACTTACAAATAATTTTGGGTATGGATCTATTATGTTTTTATCAATGTTAAATGGTGCCAATAATAAAAGTCTATTTTCAATTGCAAGACCGTAGTTAGTGTTTTTTGTATTGTCAAACCGCTTTAAATTATGAGTGTAAAATAAAGAGGTGTACCATTTGTGATAGGCAACTTTTATATTAGCACCAGTAAATAAGGTGATTAGATTTGTTTCTAATTTATTGTAAACATCAATTACGGCATCGTATTTTTTGGCTCGAATTTCAAAAATAAATTTAAATAAAGAAAAGTAGGATTTTCTAACTTTATGGGATAAAACAATTACATTGTCAATGTTTTGATTTCCAATTAGTACATCAACGCTATTCGCATAACACATGAAATCTATTGTAGAATTAGGGTATTTTTTTTTTAAGTTATTGCAGATAATTGTACTAATCAATACATCTCCAACTCTTTTTTGTTGAATTACTAAAAACTTCATTATAGATAGGGTTAATTATAAAAAAAAAATTACTTTTGAGGGTTCAACAAAACTACAAAAAAAATATCTAAATGTCTAAGTTGCCCATTTTAATGTACCATAATGTTGTTGAAGATGACGCTAAATCTTTAAATTTAAATATTTCCATATCGAAATTAGAATCACAATTTAAATTTTTACACGATAATAATTATACAACATTCCATTTCAAGGATTTAGAAAAATTAGAAAAATTACCAAAAAAAAGTATTATTCTTACTTTTGATGATGTTACCGAATGTCAATTAATATATGCAGTTCCTTTACTTAAAAAATACCAATTAAAAGCTTCTTTTTTTATACCATTTTCTTTCGTTGGAAATTTTGATTATTGGATTGAAGGGAAAGAAAAAATAATGAGTGTAGAACAATTAAAAGAATTGGATAGCAATTTTATTGAATTAGGTTATCATTCATTTGAGCATAAAAGATATAGTTCATTGTCTAAAGAGGAATTGGAAATTGATTTTGTAAAGTGTAACGATTTTGTAAAAGATAATCGATTAAATATAAGACCTATTTTGGCATATCCTTTTGGGAACTATTCTAGAAAAAAAACTGAATTTGGTGTTTTTGAAAAAATAATGCGTGAAAATGGAATAAAATATGGTTTAAGAATAGGGAACAGAGTGAATGATTATCCGTTTAAAAATAATTATTTAGTAAAAAGAATAGACATAAAAGGAGAAGATAGTTTATTTAAGTTTAGATTAAAGTTAAGAATAGGAAAGCTAAAATTATTTTGAAAACAGCGCTTCTGTAATGAATATAATCTGAATGGATGGCAATTGAATATCATCGAATATCAAAATATTATAGTAGCCTATCTGTAAACAATGAATTAGATGATATGGTAATTACGGACTCAAATAGAAAAACAAATATTATCTACATATGAAAATTAGTGGACTAGTAATAACCTATAACGAAGAAAAACATATAGGAAAATGTATTGATGCGCTTTTTAGAGTGTGCGATGAAGTAATCATTATAGATTCACTAAGTACTGACAATACAATAAAAATTGCTGAAGAGAAAGGAGTAAAAGTTATATCACAAAGTTTTTTGGGAGATGGACCTCAAAGAATTTTCGGGCTTCCTTATTGTAAAAATGATTGGATTTTAAATCTAGATGCCGATGAGATTTTAGCTGAGGATGCTGAAGAATTTATTTTGTCTGGAAAGTTTGAAAACCAGAGTTTTGATGCTTATGCGTTTAGTATGTATAATTACATGGGCAATAAATTAATCGATTTTTCGGGCTGGTATCCTGATAGAACTGTACGTTTTTTTAATAAAAAAACGGCTTCTCCATCAAAAGATATGGTTCATCAAAAGGTTTTTGGGAAAAATAAAATTAGTGTAAATGTTCATATAAATCATTATGCTTGGGAGAGTCTGGGGCAATTAATTAATAAGAAAAACTTATACTCTACTTGGCACGCTCAACAACTTTATGATGATGGAAAAAGAGTTAATAGCTTTAAGCCAGTTTTAAATGGGTTGACTACTTTTATAAGATGTTATTTTTTTAAAAAAGGAATATTTAATGGCATTGATGGAATTACTATTGCATTAATTCAAGGTTTTTTTACTCATATGAAATATGTTAAACTCATTCAGATTCAGAATAAAAATAAAGAATAATTCTAAATTTTTGTAGTTCTAATTTTTTAAATTATCGCTAAATAAAAAATTCCAAATATCTATTTTAATAGAGACTTGGAATTTTTTTATTTAAGTATCAGGATTTTTACACCGCTACATCATATTCGCGTAAAGCGTTATTCAAAGATGTTTTTAAATCAGTAGATGGCTTGCGGGTTCCAATAATTAATGCACAAGGCACTTGGAATTCACCAGCTGCGAATTTCTTGGTGTAACTTCCAGGAATTACTACTGAACGAGCAGGAACAAAACCTTTCATTTCAACAGGAGTATCACCTGTAACGTCAATAATTTTAGTAGAAGCAGTCAAACACACATTAGCACCAAGAACAGCTTCTTTACCTACGTGAACACCTTCAACAACGATACATCTTGATCCAACGAATACACCATCCTCAATAATTACAGGAGCAGCTTGCAAAGGTTCTAAAACACCTCCAATTCCAACACCACCACTCAAGTGTACGTCTTTACCAATTTGAGCACAGCTTCCAACAGTCGCCCAGGTATCTACCATTGTTCCGGCATCTACATAAGCTCCGATATTTACATAGCTTGGCATCATGATTACACCGCTAGAAATGTAAGCACCATAACGAGCAGATGCTCCGGGAACTACACGAACTCCTTTTTCAGCATAATCTCTTTTTAATAACATTTTGTCATTGTATTCAAAGATTCCAGCTTCCCAAGTTTCCATTTTTTGAATTGGGAAATACATTACAACGGCTTTCTTTACCCATTCGTTTACTTGCCATCCATCACCAACAGGCTCGGCAACTCTCAATTTTCCTGCATCTAATAATGCTATAACTTCTCTGATGGCATCAGTTGTTGTTGTCTCTTGCAATAAAGCACGGTTTTCCCAAGCTTGTTCTATTATTGTTTGTAATGGATTCATATGAAGATAATATTTGTTTTTTTATTGGTCCCGATAGCTATCGGGGGGTATCGCCATTCTACCTGCATTTTTGATTGGGAATCATGGCAATTTTATTTTTGATGGATTCTTGGCAAAGATACCATTTTTAACCAATAGCAAAAAAGAGAATTTGTATGGAAAATGTTATAGATTTAACTTGTGGATGTTTAATTGTCTTAAATTGGGCAAACGAAAAAAAGGCAAGGTGTATAATACGACTATTCCTTTTTTCTTGTTGTTCAGAATTGGGAAATTAAAATAGTTACCTTTGATAAAAAAATAAAATGCCAAGAATACTCTCTATAGATTACGGACAAAAACGTACCGGAATAGCCGTTACCGATGAATTGCAAATTATTGCTTCGGGCTTGACTACGATTCCATCGCCAACTGCAATTGCTTTTTTGAAAGATTATTTTGCTAAAGAAAAAGTCGAAGCTGTTCTTATTGGCGAACCCAAACAAATGAATGGTGAACCTTCTGAAAGTGCTTCAATAATCAAAGGTTTTGTTACTCATTTCACCAATCATTTTCCAGATATGAAAGTCATTCGTGTAGACGAACGTTTTACTTCCAAAATGGCTTTTCAAACAATGATTGATAGTGGTCTCAGTAAAAAACAGCGTCAAAATAAAGGCCTTATCGATGAAATTTCAGCCACTATTATGCTTCAGGATTATCTGAATAGAAAATAGCAGCCTTAATTTAACAAACTGTTATGTCTTTTTGGTGTTTTGTAACCAAAAAATAATTTTTTTTTGTGGTTTTTAGAGTTAATTTTGCAACTTCTTAAAAAAACACAAAAATGTCCGATACAACAATACGATCCAATTCAGATGTAGTTTTAATTGGAGCTGGAATAATGAGTGCTACTCTAGGTTTAATTTTAAAAGAATTACAACCTGATTTAAAGATAGATATTTACGAAAGATTAGATGTTGCTGCCGCAGAAAGTTCTGATGCATGGAATAATGCAGGGACAGGACATTCCGCTTTTTGTGAACTTAATTATACTCCAGAAAGTGCTGATGGAACAATAAATCCAAATAAAGCAATTAGTATTGCTGAACAATTTGAGGTTTCAAGACAGTTTTGGGCTTATTTAGTTAAAAACGGAAAACTTCCAACTCCAGAAGATTTTATAAAAAGTATACCTCATATTAGTTTTGTTTGGGGTGATAAAAATGTGGAGTTTCTAAAAAACAGGTTCAAAGCTTTGCAGCCAAATCCTCTTTTTGCCGAAATGATTTTCAGCACTGATGTTTCTGAATTGCAAAAATGGATGCCTTTAGTAATGGAAGGCAGAAACCCAGATGAAAAAGTAGCGGCAACTTCAACGAAAATTGGGACCGATGTGAATTTTGGAACATTAACTAGAAATATGTTGGGATATTTGACAAAATTGGATAATGTTGCTATACACTACAGCCATGAAGTTAAAAAATTAAAACAGCGAGAAGACAAATCTTGGAGGATAAAAATCACTGATTTGGCTTCCGGTCAAAAGAAAAAAGTATATACCAAATTTGTTTTCATAGGTGCCGGTGGAGGTTCATTGCCATTATTGGAAAAAGCAAATGTACCCGAAGGAAAAGGATACGGAGGTTTCCCTGTTAGTGGTCAATGGTTAAAATGTACTAATCCCGAAGTAATAGCAAAACACCAAGCTAAAGTATATGGAAAAGCTAGTGTAGGTGCACCACCAATGTCTGTTCCTCACGTTGATACCCGAATGATTGATGGAGAGAGAGCATTACTTTTTGGACCGTTTGCAGGATTTTCTACGCGATTTTTGAAAAATGGTTCTTATTCAGATTTACCGTTGTCCATAAAAGCAGATAATGTAATTCCGATGATTGTTGCTGGTTATAAAAACATCCCCCTTACGAAATATTTAATTGAGCAAGTGCGTCAATCTCCAAAAGATAGAATGAATGCCTTACGCGAATATGTTCCTGGTGCAAGAACCAAAGATTGGAAACTGGAAAGGGCTGGACAAAGAGTTCAAGTTATTAAAAAAGACGAAGAGTTAATTGGAAAATTGGAATTTGGTACAGAAATTATCAATACAAATGATGGGACTCTGGCGGTTTTATTAGGAGCTTCCCCTGGAGCCTCAACCGCAGTTTCTATTATGGTTGAGTTGGTAAGCAAATGTTTTCCAGACCAATTTAATTCTCCAGAATGGCAGGAAAAAGTGAAAGCTATGATTCCTTCTTTTGGCCAGTCTTTAAATGAAAATCCAGAGCTATTGGCAACTATTAGAAACAATACAGCCGAAGTTTTAAAATTAAACTAACGGTTCTATTATTAATTTTTGGAGCAACAGCATAAGGCTATTTTAGTCACATAGAACCTGCTCTACACTATATCTTTGCTTTTTTAAAGAAAAAAGCAAAGGATGCCGTTACGATCAGGGCTAAAGATAAAGATTTGGCATTTTTGCAATGATTTTCAATTAGAATAGAATCAGGTTAATAAATATTAAATGACAGCTTTTGGTTTCGAATAGAAAGAACCGAAAGCTGTCATTCTATTTTTAATCAATCCTCCATTAGTTTTTTAGTGTTTTTTAAAATTCCCTCGGATAAATTGGTTAGCCAAATTAATTGCTCTATTACCAATTGTGCTTCCTGCATTTTTAAGGCAAAAGCTTCTTCGTCAATTGGATTTCCTTCTTTTAGTTCGTTTTGACGAATGTTTTTTAATTCTATAAAACGATTAGCTAACTCTTCTTTTGTAATTTCATTTGAATCATTAATCGGTTCTCCTTTTAAATAATCGATTGCTTGTTCCAGATTCTTAAGGACTTTCTCTACTACAATTGTTAATGCCTTGGATGAAGGCGTTGTTTTGTGGGATTGAATATAAGTCCCTAAAGAGGCCGTCGAGGAAAGTAAGGAATGATTAAGTTCTGTCAATTTATATAAAAGAACTATTTTCTTTTGCTTAGACTTCGGTTCTTGTGACATTCTTTGGAATGAAGCCATAAGGTTTCCAATTTCGATAAATGCATTTTTTCTTGCCAAACGATAAGAGGTAGTAACTTCGCCTTTTTTGGTATAAAAAATAAAAATCTGCTTCAAATAATCTCTATTGGCAATAATCGATTTTTCTAAATATTCTGGGGCTTTGATATATTCCCAAGATGGCCATAAAAAATGATTGGCAAGATAAGCTAATAAAGCTCCCGTTAAAGTGTCAGCAATTCTAAATTGGATAACATTTACAAAATCGGGCGATAATATTCCATGCAGGAATACAATATACATGGTCACAAAAGTAGCACTTACCGTATATTTGGTTTGTGCGAAAGAAAATCCAAGCAACATACAAAATATCGCCAAAATGCTTAATAAAAAATGTGTAGGCATTAAAGATAAAATACTGAATGCAATGATGCCGCCAATGACAGTACCAATAGCACGTTGTATGGATCGCTGTTTGGTCAATCCATAACCGGGTCTCATGATGATAATGATAGTCATCAAAATCCAGTATTCGTTTTGAAAGGCAAGAAATTTGCCTATAATGCCTCCTAGAATTAGCGCGACCGTTAATCGTAAGGAATGTCTAAATATAGTTGACGAAAAACTGATGTTTTCAATAAATGTGCTAATTGGATAATATTGGGGAGTTAAAAATTTTTCTAAATCTTTATCTTTCCCTTTGAAATCATAGGTGTTCGATACTGTTGTAAAGGCGCGCTCGATAATTTTAATTTTTTCAATTTGTTTCTCCGCGTATTCAAGCATGGTTTTTAGCATCAAAACACCTTCAGAAGCTTCTGCTTTTCCTAAATCATTTTCATATTCAATTATGGCAGTTTCTAAGGCTAATAAATGCTTGGATAATTTATGTTTCGGGATGTAGTTGGTTCTTTTTTCAATATTCTTGGATAATTGTTTTAATGTAGATGCTAGATTATAGGCCAAGTTTTGATAAGTATCCAGGATTTTTGGATTCTTTTCAAATTTTTGGTGTAATCGATTATGATCGAATGAAGTCGATAGCGCTAATTCCAATATTTCTACCAAAGAGATAAAAACGATGAGCATTTTTCGATTTTGATTGGAAGAAACAGCATTGATTTGTTTTCCAATGAGTACTCTTCGGATGTTATGGTGAATGTCGTTGAGTTCGACTTGCAAATGCAATTGTTTTTCTAGTATTACTTTTCTGTCGGCAATACTGTTCCATAAATCCCCTCTTAGTTTTAGGTATTTAGATGTTAATTTAATGCATTCGGCAACTTGTAATTCGGCATAACGATAGGGACTTATGTAATGAAAAAGTAATGAAATAACTAGGTAAAATAAACCTCCTGCAAGTATTAATGCAGAATGTTGAACCATTTCCATTCCAGTATGCAAATGTGAAAAAGATAAGGATACCGATAATAAAGCAGAAAAAGAGGTGAACGTAGCTCTTTGTCCATAAACGGATAGCATTGCTAAAACGAATACCAATAGGGAAAAAAAGGGATAAAAAATAAAAGGAATTGGATATGTAAGATTGATTAATAAATTGACTCCCGCTATCAAAAAAGCAGTGACAATAATTCCGTTTATCTTATGCTTTAAACTACTTGGAATG
The DNA here is from genome assembly GCF_019351435.1 of Flavobacterium taihuense. Lineage (GTDB taxonomy): Bacteria > Bacteroidota > Bacteroidia > Flavobacteriales > Flavobacteriaceae > Flavobacterium > Flavobacterium taihuense. The sequence continues at coordinate 100,562 of NZ_JAHWYN010000007.1, read as the reverse complement.
TCACTTGGATATGTTAAGAAAGCGCCAAGGGCAATGACAAAACCAATTTCAAAATGATCAAAATAAGTGAATACCAATACCGGAAGAACTGCTGAAATAGTTGCCTTTAAAGCATTAGTGAAATAAGTGCTATCAGTGAATCTTTCTATTTTGGTAATCATCGAATTTGATTTGATACAAAGATAAGTTATAAATGTCTTCGCAAGGTTTTGTTCAATCTATCTAATGCAATTTTACAAAAAAATGCTAATTATCAATTGGAGATTAATCATTATCTATTTTTTTACTACTTTTGCCAACTTAATTAAGTGGATTTTTTCCTTTATTTACGCTAGATATTAATAAAAATCAATCAAATGATATTACCGATTATAGGATATGGTGATCCTGTTTTAAGAAAAATAGGGGAGGAACTTACTCCGGGTTATCCAAATTTAAAAGAAATTATTGCAAACATGTATGAAACCATGTATAATGCAAGTGGGGTTGGTCTTGCCGCTGAGCAAGTGGGGTTGTCATTGCGATTATTTGTTATTGATACTACTCCTTTTAGCGATGATGAAGATTTGGAAGACAAAGAGCAAAATCAATTGAAAGGTTTCAAGAGAACTTTTATCAATGCCAAAATCATCAAAGAAGAAGGCGAAGAATGGGCTTTTAACGAAGGTTGTTTGAGTATTCCTGATGTGCGCGAAGATGTGTATAGAAAACCAATCATTACAATTGAATATTGTGAAGAAGATTTTGTCATGAAAACAGAAGTTTTTGATGGTTTGATTGCAAGAGTTATTCAACACGAATACGATCATATTGAAGGGATTTTATTTACAGATAAAATATCATCTTTGAAAAAGCGTTTGATTCAAAAAAAATTAAAAAACATCACCGAAGGGAAAACATTTCAGGATTACAGGATGAAGTTTTTTGCCAAAAAAGGAAGATAAATTTTAAGGTGTCAGTTGGCAGTAATAAGTTTTTAGATATTAAAAAGAATAAATAAAAAAAATAAAAATGAGTTTAGAGAAAATATTATCGATTTCAGGGAAACCAGGTTTATATGTTTTAAAAGTACAAACACGCACCGGTTTTGTTGCTGAGTCATTATTGGATGGAAAAAAAATTACAGTAAGTTTAAAAAGCAATGTAAGTCTATTGTCTGAGATTTCTATTTATACTTATGAAGGCGAGAAGCCCTTGGCAGAAATCATGCAAAACATTGCCAATAAAGAGAACAACGGACAAACGATTTCTCATAAAGAAGACAATGCTACTTTATTATCTTATTTCAGAGAAGTATTGCCGGAATATGACGAAGAAAGAGTATATGCATCTGATGTAAAAAAGATCATAAACTGGTACAATATGTTGCAAGAAAAAGGTTTACTTGTGTTTGATGCACCAGCTGTTTCAGAAGAAGCTGCTCCAGTAGCTGAAGAAGTTGTTGCCGAAAAAGTAAAAACGCCTGCTAAAAAAGCAAAAGCTAAAAAAGAGTAATTATCACAAATTCAGTATATTTATCCTGTCCAGATTTTTCTAGACAGGATTTCTTATTTTTGCAATAATGAGGTTTAGTGAAAAGCTAAACTTTCAAATCCAATAACCTAACTAAACTTTTCTAATGAACTCCAAACAAAATCAACTCGAAGCTTTCAAAAGATTGTTAGACATAATGGACGATTTGCGTGAGAAATGTCCTTGGGATAAAAAGCAAACTCTGCAAACGCTTCGTCATCTTACCATTGAAGAAACCTATGAATTGGGTGATGCTATATTGGATAATGATTTAAATGAGGTGAAAAAGGAATTGGGAGATTTGCTATTACATATTGTTTTTTATGCCAAAATAGGCAGTGAAACGAACGATTTTGATATGGCTGACGTGTGTAATGATATTTGCGAAAAACTCATTCACAGGCATCCTCATATTTACGGGGATGTTGTGGTTAAAGATGAAGAAGAAGTAAAACAAAATTGGGAAAAATTAAAGCTAAAAGAAGGTAAGAAATCAGTTCTTGAAGGTGTTCCCAGAAGTTTGCCAGCTCTTGTAAAAGCTAGTAGAATACAGGACAAAGTAAAAGGCGTAGGATTTGATTGGGAAGAATCTCATCAAGTTTGGGATAAAGTACAAGAGGAATTGCAAGAATTACAAGATGAGGTCGCTACCGGTGACCAGGATAAAATGGAATCGGAGTTCGGGGATGTTTTATTCTCGATGATAAATTACGCTCGTTTTTTGAATATAAATCCCGAAGATGCTTTGGAACGAACCAATAAAAAAATCATTAAGCGCTTTCAATATCTGGAAAGTAAGGCAGATGAATTAGGTAAACCTTTGATGGATATGACCCTTGCGGAAATGGATGTTTTCTGGAACGAAGCGAAGAAACTATAGTATTCAGTTAGCAGAGTAATCAGAAAACAGTAAAAAAAAAGATTGCTTTAATCAGCAATCTTTTTCAACTTATTAATGTCTTTCAAGACGATTTTTTTTCCTACTAATTCAATCAATCCTAATTTGTTAAAATCAGATAATAATCGGATGCAACTTTCAGTGGCGGTACCAATCATGCTGGCTAATTCATCTCTTGAAAGCTGAATTTTTAAAGTGCTGTCAGTATTTGTGCCAAAGGTTTCATGTAAATAAACCAAGGTTTCAGCCAATCGTTCTTTTACGGATTTTTGAGCCATATTAACCATATGCTCATCTGCAGATTTTAAATCTCCACAAATGGTTTTCATGACATTCATGGAAAACTGATTGTTTTTGTCAAAAAAACCTAGTATTTCATTTTTGGGTATAAAACATACCTGCATGTCTTCTAATGCTACTGCACTCAAATTAGCTGGTTCGTCACTTATCATAGAACGTTGACCTAATAATTCTCCTTTGGAGACCAATTTTACAATATGATCTTTTCCGTTTGGACTCAATTTGGTCAATTTGCAAACACCATCCTTAATACAAAATATGCCGTTTACATTTTCTCCTTCCTCAAAAATGTTTTCTCCTTTTTTGATGATTTTAGATGTTTTGCAATCAGAAAGTTTTATAAGTTCGTCTTTATTTAGTGCTTTTAAAGAACTAAATTCTCTCACGATACATTGTTCACATTTGCTCATAATGAAATAGGATTTGCGCTTACAAAGTTATACATTTATATGATAAATATCATTGTTTTTAGCATAATGAATTTGTAAAATTTGCACCCGCTTAATTACCCTTTATTTATGGAGAAAAATAACTGTTTTCATTGTGGTTTAGATATTGTAAAAGAAGAGGAAATTCTTTTTGATGAAAAAGAATTTTGTTGCAATGGATGCAAAACCGTTTATGAAATTTTCAGTCTAAATGATTTGACTTGCTATTATGATTTTGAGAAATCACCAGGTGCAACTCCACAAGATATTAACGGGAAATATGATTTTTTAGACAATGAAAGTATCGTTTCAAAGCTGTTGGAATTTCAAGAAGATTCGACCGCTATTATTTCACTTAACATTCCTCATATACATTGTAGCTCGTGTATTTGGATTTTGGAGAATTTACAACGCCTTCAAAAAGGAATAAATACTTCTCAGGTTAATTTTCCTGAAAAGAAAGTTCGGATCAACTATAATCCTGAGATTGTTTCACTCAAAAATATTGTTTATTTACTAAGCTCCATAGGCTATGAACCTTATATTAGTTTAGAAAATTACGAAACAGGCAAAAATAATGTAGACCGAAGTTTGACTTACAAACTGGGAGTTGCATTCTTTTGTTTTGGGAACATTATGTTGCTTTCTTTTCCAGAGTATTTTGAAGTAAAGGAATATTGGTTGGATAATTACAGGCCTTTTTTCAGGGGATTAATTTTTGCCTTGTCTTTGCCGTCTTTCTTTTATTCGGCTAGTGGATATTATGTTTCGGCTTATAAAAGTATTCGATCAAAAATGCTGAACATTGATATTCCTATTGCTTTGGGTATAATAGTGATGTTTGTTCGAAGTACCTTTGATGTTGTTATGGATTATGGTTCTGGTTTTTTTGATAGTTTGACCGGTTTGATATTTTTTATGTTATTAGGCAAAATGTTCCAGATCAAAACCTATAGTTTTCTTAGTTTTGAAAGAGATTTTAAATCCTATTTTCCAATTGCGATTACTAAAATAAATAACGACAGCACTGAGGAAAGTATTCCAGTTTATGAAATAGAAAAAGGAGATCGATTATTGATTCGCAACCAAGAATTGATACCTGTTGATGGAATTTTAATCTCCGATAAAGCTGAAATTGATTATAGCTTTGTTACCGGTGAAGCTATACCAATTACTAAAAAATCGGGGGATAAAGTTTTTGCCGGAGGTAAGCAAATTGGAAAGGTGATCGAAATGGAAGTGTTGCATTCGGTTTCCCAAAGTTATTTGACTCAATTGTGGAGTAACGATGTTTTTCAGAAAAAAGTGGAGCAAAAACACAAAACCATTACCGATAGCATTAGCCGTTATTTCACGCCAATTCTTTTATTAATAGCTTTTTCTGGATTTGGATATTGGATATTTTTTGATGCCAATACCGCTTTCAATGTTTTTACTGCTGTATTGATTGTTGCCTGTCCGTGTGCACTAGCATTGACCGCACCTTTTACAATGGGTAATATGTTGCGAATTTTTGGCAACAAACATTTTTACCTCAAAAATGCTTTGGTAATCGAACAATTAGCCAAAGTTGATACTATTGTTTTTGATAAAACAGGAACAATAACAACCAATACAAAATCGAATATTTCCTATGAAGGTGATAAATTAGATGAATCCAAATTGATATTGTTGAAAAGTATACTACGTGCTTCGAATCATCCTTTGAGCAGAATGTTATACGATTTTTTGCCAGAGACTAAAAGACTAAAATTAGACTCATTTGAAGAGCTTACAGGAAAAGGAATTCAAGCGGTAATTAATGGAATTTCAGTGCAAATAGGCTCTGCAGATTATGTGGAAAAAATGGAAAAAGACGAAATTCAGCAAACAGCTGTCCATATAAAAATAGATGGGATATATTACGGTAAATATTTTTTTAATAATGAATACAGAGAAGGATTATCCGAATTGTTTAGTAAACTCAGTACTCAATATCAAGTAAAAGTTTTGTCTGGTGACAATGAAGGAGAACGCAGCCTGTTAGAGTCCATTTTGCCTAAGGGTACTGAGATGATTTTTAATCAAAAACCCGAACAAAAATTAGAGTTCATAAAGAGTTTGCAGGAGCAGGGCAAAAATGTAATGATGGTTGGGGATGGGCTCAATGACGCTGGAGCTTTGGCACAAAGTAATGTAGGAGTTTCTATATCAGAAAATGTAAATGTTTTTTCGCCAGCCTGCGATGCTATTCTGGATGCAAAAGAGTTTAAAAAATTGCATTATTTTTTAAAATTAGCACAAAAGGCCATTACAACTATCAAAATGAGCTTCACTTTATCACTTTTGTACAATGTGGTTGGATTATCGTTTGCTATTACCGGAAACCTCTTGCCATTGGTAGCAGCGATTATTATGCCATTGAGTACTATTACGATAGTGAGTTTTGTCACGGTGATGAGTAATTATTATTCTCGAAAAATAAAATAGTTTAACAAGGAATTGTTTCTAATTTTTTCATATTTTTAACATATTGGATTAAATATGATAATTGTCATTTTTTGTAAAAAGTGATACCTATAATTTTGTTAACTTAATATTAGGATTATGAGTGTTATCTACTTGCTTATTGCTATTAGTATTTTCGTCGCCATTGGGTTTTTTATTGCTTTTGTTTTTGCAGTAAAATCAGGTCAATATGATGATGATTATACACCCTCTGTCAGAATGCTTTTTGACGATGAATTGATTAAATCCTCACAAAAGAAATCAGAAATTAAGAGTTAAATTACTCTTTAATCTTTTTATATAGTTTACCAATTTTAAACAACTTTAAAAACAATTATAAATATGGAAATGGAACAATTTTATTACGACAACAAAATTGTAAAGAAGTTCATTTATGCTACCATACTATTTGGAGTAGTGGGAATGTTAGTAGGTCTTATATTGGCCACTATGTTCCTTTTTCCAAACATGACCGAAGGTATTTCATGGTTGAGTTTTGGTAGATTGAGACCTTTGCATACCAATGCAGTAATCTTTGCCTTTGTTGGTAACGCAATGTTTGCGGGTGTTTATTATTCGCTGCAGCGATTGTTAAAAGCCAGAATGTACAGTGATTTCTTGAGTAACCTGAATTTTTGGGGTTGGCAATTAATTATTGTTGCGGCTGCAATTTCGCTTCCATTGGGATATACTTCATCAAAAGAATACGCTGAATTGGAATGGCCAATTGACATTGCAATTGCTCTAATATGGGTAGCTTTTGGAATCAACATGATTGGTACCATGTTAAAGCGAAGAGAACGCCATTTATATGTTGCCATTTGGTTTTACTTAGCCACATTTATTACGGTTGCCGTATTACATATTTTTAATAGTTTAGAATTACCTATATCTGCAATGAAGAGTTACTCTGTTTATGCAGGAGTTCAGGATGCATTAGTGCAATGGTGGTATGGTCACAATGCTGTTGCCTTTTTCTTGACTACACCATTTTTAGGATTGATGTATTATTTTGTGCCAAAAGTGGCCAATCGTCCTGTATATTCTTATAGATTATCAATCATACACTTTTGGTCATTAATATTTTTATATATCTGGGCTGGTCCTCACCATTTGTTGTATTCTGCTTTGCCTAATTGGGCTCAAAACTTAGGTGTTGTATTCTCTGTGATGTTGATTGCACCATCTTGGGGAGGTATGATTAACGGACTTTTGACTTTAAGAGGAGTTTGGGACAAAGTTCGTGAAGAACCAGTATTGAAGTTTTTTGTGGTTGCCATGACTGGTTATGGTATGGCTACCTTTGAAGGACCAATGCTATCTCTTAAAAATGTAAATGCTATAGCGCACTACACAGACTGGATTATTGCTCACGTTCACGTAGGTGCACTGGCATGGAACGGTTTTATGGCTTTTGGTATTATTTATTGGTTGATTCCAAGAATGACAAAAACGACATTATATTCTACTAAATTAGCCAATTTCCATTTTTGGGTTGGAACATTAGGGATTATATTATATGCATTGCCAATGTATTTGGCTGGTTTTCTGCAAGCTTCAATGTGGAAACAATTTAATCCAGATGGTACATTAACGTATGGTAACTTCCTTGAAACAGTTACTCAAATCATGCCAATGTATTGGATGAGAGCCATTGGAGGAACGATGTATTTGGTAGGAATGTTAACGTTAGTTTATAATATTATTCAAACAGTTAGAGCCGGAGAGGAAGTAGAGGATGAATTGGCAGAAGCTCCAGCATTGCAAACGATTAGTGAAGGAAGATTAAAAGGAGAGAAATACCACTCTTGGTTGGAAAGAAAACCAATCAAAATGGCAATCTTCGCGACAATAGCAATATTGATTGGCGGAATTATTCAAATTGTTCCAACAATTATGGTAAAATCGAATATTCCAACAATTGCAAGTGTTAAACCCTATTCTCCTTTAGAATTAGAAGGTCGCGATTTGTACATCCGTGAAGGTTGTGTGGGATGTCACTCGCAATCAGTTCGTCCATTTAGAAGTGAAGTGGAACGTTACGGACCACAATCCAAAGCTGGAGAATTTGTGTACGATCATCCATTTTTATGGGGGTCGAAACGTACTGGTCCCGATTTGTTAAGAGTTGGAGGGAAATATAACGACAACTGGCATTTTAATCACTTTTGGAGTCCTCAAAGTATTTCTGCAGGTTCTATTATGCCAAGCTATAAATGGTTGTTTGACAATAAAGCCATGGATATTTCCATGACCGAAAAGAAAATGAAAGCCATGGTTACTCTAGGTGTTCCTTATACCGATGCTCAAGTGGCAAACGGATTGAAAGATTTAAGAACTCAAGCCATTTCGATTGAAGAAAGTCTTAAAAATGACCCTGACTTTGTGAAAAGTTACGAAGACAGCAAAAAGAAAGCTTTGGCAAGAGGAGAGAAATTTGTTCCAATGAACGAAAGAGAAATTGTGGCAATGATTGCTTATATACAAAGACTGGGTACTGATATTAAAGTAAAAGAATAATAAAAAAAGGAAACGGTATGTTCGAACAGATAAAACACAATATGGAAACCATTGCAGGTGTTGCAATATATCCTGTAGTTTCATTGCTGATTTTCTTTTTCTTTTTCCTTGGTTTAGGACTTTGGGTCTATTCCTATAAAAAAGAGACAATTGACGAAATAAGTCAAATCCCATTAGAAGATTAAATTGTACAATTTCAAAAAAAATTAAATAATGAAAAAATTAGTTCCACCTTATATAAGAGTCCTTTTCATATTTTTCTCCGCTTTAGGATTAATGGAATATTTTATAGATTCCGGAGACCGTCCTGCTTTTATAAGATACCCAATGGTTGCAGTCTTTTTGTTTGTATTGCTTTTTCTTCTGATAGCAATAGAAATTACATTAAAGGCAGTTAATACAATTACATATCACTTGTTGTCAGATGAAGAGAAAACAAAACTAGCGCATGAAGAAAGTTTAAGTTTGAAAGACAAAAGTTGGTATAAAAGCATAATGCAACGTTTGACAAGAACAGTGCCAATTGAAGAAGAAAAACAATTGTTGATGGATCATGATTATGATGGAATCAAAGAATTGGACAATAATTTACCGCCATGGTGGGTATATTTATTCTATGCCTGTATTGTTTTCTCGGTTATCTATTTAGTTCGTTATGAGATTATGGGAGCACCAGATCAAGAAGCTGAATTGAAAGCTGAAGTGGATCAGGCTAAAATTGAAGTGGCTGAATATATGAAAACAGCTCCAGATTTAATGGATGAAAAAACAGTAACTTTACTAACTGATCCTGCAGATTTAACGAATGGGAAAACAATTTTTGAAACCAATTGTGCGGCCTGTCACCGTGCTGATGCAGGCGGTCAGATTGGACCAAATTTAACCGATGATCATTGGATTCTGGGTGGCGGAATCAAGAATTTATTCCACACTATAACTAATGGGGGCCGAGACGGTAAAGGGATGATTGCCTGGAAAGGTACTTTGAAACCAAAAGAAATCCAGGCTGTTGCTAGTTATGTGATTTCTTTAAGAGGAAGTAATCCGAAAGATCCAAAAGCACCAGACGGTGATATATGGTTAGAAGATGGGGCGCCAACAACTGCCTCTGCAGCTCCTGCAGCTGACAGTACTCAAGTAAAATAATAATTAACAATATATTAGAATAAAGAGCTTTGTCAAAAATTATTACTTTTGAGAAAGCTCTTTTTTAGTATTTTAAAAATAAAAAAATGTCAAGTAATCTAGACGAATCTTTCAGAGATACCATTGGGACTATTGATAAGGAGGGTCATAGAAAATATATTTACCCCAAAAAGCCTTCCGGTAAGTTTTACGAATATAGAAAATGGGTCAGCTATTTTTTATTGATTATTCTCATTGCCAATCCTTTTATAAAAATAAATGGGAATCAGTTCATGATGTTCAATGTTTTAGAACGTCGTTTTAATATTTTTAGTTTTCCTTTTTGGCCACAAGATTTTTATATTTTTGTCCTATTCATGGTGATTGGGGTTGTATTTGTTATTTTGTTTACGGTTATATTTGGACGAATATTTTGTGGTTGGATTTGTCCACAGACCATTTTTATGGAAATGGTTTTCCGTCGAATAGAATATTGGATTGAAGGGGACAGGGGAGCCCAAATCCGTTTGGAAAAGCAAAAATGGAATGGAGAAAAAATAAGGAAAAAAGCTCTAAAATGGTTTATGTTTTTGGTGATTTCGTTTCTAATTGCCAATGTATTTTTGGCCTATCTCATTGGTAGTGATCAATTATTTCGTTTAATTGAAGATGGTCCTCTGGCGCATTCCAGTACCTTTATATCGTTATTGATTTTTACCAGTGTTTTTTATTTTGTTTTTGCTTGGTTCAGAGAGCAAGTTTGTATTATCGCTTGTCCTTACGGTAGACTGCAAGGTGTTTTATTGGACAAAAAATCAATAAATGTTGCCTATGACTTCGTTCGTGGAGAGAAAGAAGTAGGGAGAGCCAAATTCAATAAGCAAGAAGACAGAGAAGCATCTGGAAAAGGAGATTGTATTGATTGTAAACAATGTGTGAATGTTTGTCCAACTGGGATTGATATTCGTAACGGAGTACAGCTCGAATGCGTGAATTGTACGGCTTGTATTGATGAATGCGATACTATAATGGAAGGTGTCGGATTACCGAAAGGACTTATTCGATACGCTTCGGAAGACGAAATTGAAACCAAAGCCAAATTTAAATTTACCGCCAGAATGAAAGGCTACACGGCAATATTGGTTATATTGATAGGTGTGCTTACTGGATTATTGTTTTTAAGAACCGAGGTTGAAGCTACTATTTTGCGATTACCGGGTCAGTTATTTCAGCATAAAGGAGATAATATCAGTAATATTTATACTTTCAAAATAATAAATAAAACAAATCATGATATTAATGATTTACATTTTAAATTGGTTGGAATTAAGGGTACTTTGAAGGTAGTTGGTGTTCAGGAATTAAAGGTTCTCAAACACGAAATGTCTAGCGGTACCATGTTTATTGAAATCAATAGGTTTTTATTGGAAAGTGATAGGACTAAATTAGAAATTGATTTGTATGAAGGAAATAAGAAAATTGAAACCACATATACTAATTTTTTAAGCCCGCGTAGTTTTGATTAATCTGTATTGTTTCATAAAATTAAAAAGAAATAGATAATAATATAAAATAGATAAAATGAAAATTAATTGGGGAACTTATGTCGTGATTGCTTTTGCTTTATTCATAAGCTTTATTTTGTATTTTGTTTTGAAAGTACAATCCGATAGTAAGTATGATAATGATTTGGTAATAGAAGAATATTATAAACATGATGTACATTTTCAAGATGAAATGGTACGCATCCAAAATGCTCATGATTTAAAGTCGAAGCCTGTAATTACTGTCGACGCTAATGGTATTATGATTGTTTTTCCTGCTGATTTCGAACCTGATGCTGTCAAAGGAACTGTCGCTTTATACAGACCCTCTAATAAGAAATTTGACTTTCAAGTACCTCTTTCATTTACGGATTCCGCTTCTTTGTTTATCCCGAAGAATAAGTTGGTAGGCGGTGAATGGGATATCAATATGGAATGGAAATACAAAGGAAAGTCTTATTTAACCAAAGAAGAGATTTATATTAAATAGAAAAGAAAATAGGGAAAACAAAAATTAGTTTCAAATCGTTTCACTCTAAAATCTGCAATCTAAAATCACAATGCTTTATACTGCTTTTTTATTTGGTTTAATCAGTAGTTTTCACTGCATAGGAATGTGCGGTCCTATTGCTATGATGTTGCCTGTAGAGCGAAATAATCCTGCCAAAAAAGCAATTCAAATTATTACCTATCATTTGGGACGGTTAACGGCTTATGGGAGTATAGGTTTGCTTTTTGGATTGTTGGGAAGAGGTTTGTTTTTGGCAGGAATTCAACAGCAACTTTCTATTTTTATTGGGGTTGCCATGATTTTGGTGATTCTGATTCCCGAAAAGATTTTTGCCCAATATAATTTTTCGAAACCGGTTTATGGTTGGATTTCAAAGATCAAGCAAAATCTTGGTAGTCATTTCAAAAACAAAAGTTTTAAATCGCTTTTTATTATTGGTTTGCTCAATGGTTTTTTGCCCTGTGGGATGGTTTATGTGGCTTTGTTTGGTGCAATTGCTATGCAAAGTCCTGGTTTTGGAGTGCTGTATATGTTGCTTTTTGGTTTAGGAACCGTGCCTTTGATGAGTTTAATGGTATATATTAATTCGTTTATCACTGTTCGCATTCGAAATAGAATTCAAAAAATAATTCCTTATGTTGGGATTGTAATAGGTGTATTATTTATTCTAAGAGGGCTTGGGCTTGGGATTCCTTATGTTTCTCCCTCGAATATGAGTTTGTTTGTACAAGAAAAAGCCAATTGTCATTAATTGGCCTTTTTTTTGTATCTCGAATAATATTGAATGTTTAACAATTTCCTGTTTTTGAGTGAGTGATGGCAGTGGAGCTCTTTTTTCGATTCCTTTTTTAAGGAATCAAAAAAAAGCGGGAACGTACAGCACGACCCGCAGTTTTTACGGAGGGGCACGCCCAAAAGAGCTTTAAAAAAACAGGTGAATCAAATTAAGATGTATTCTTTTAAGATATCCTTAGTTTTCTCTTAAATCGTCATTGAAAATAATGCCGTCTCAGGTGCTTTTCTTTTTAATCTTAAATCGAAGGCCATGCAGATATTACGAACATAGGGTTTTCCTTTTTCTGTAACTTGAATTTTGTCGCCATTTATGATTAATAAACCGTCTTTTTTCATTTCCTCAAGTTGAATTAAAATTTCAGGAATTTCTGGTACATAATTGCTCGAATTTTCCCAACTGGTTTCAAAATGACACATCAGATTCAAAATGTGTTTTCTAATGATTAAATCTTCAGTAGATAATAGATGCCCTCTATAAACAGGTAATTTATCCCACTCTAATAATTGGTAATAATCTTCCAGGTTCTTAACGTTCTGTGCAAAACTGTACCAGCTGTCGCTGATGGATGAAACGCCCAATCCAATCATTAATTGGGTTTTTGAGGAGCTATAACCCATGAAGTTTCTATGTAATTTTTTGTTCTCAAAGGAGTGGTATAAACTGTCCGATTTTAATGCAAAATGATCCATTCCGATTTCATAATACTCATTCTCAAAGAGTAATTCTTTTCCAACTTCATATAATTTCCTTTTGGCATCATCTTTTGGAATATCTTCATCATGAAACCCGCGTTGTCCGTTGCCTTTTATCCATGGCACATGGGCATAACTATAGAAAGCCAATCGATCGGGTTGTAAGGAGTTTGTTTTTTCTATTGTATCAACGATATCTTCAATTTCTTGGAAGGGCAATCCAAAAATAATGTCATGGCCTATGGAAGTATATCCAATTTCCTTGGCCCAAAATGTAACTTTGGCCACATTATGGAAAGGCTGTATTCTGTGAATCGCTTTTTGTACTTTTTCGGAATAATCCTGAACACCAAAACTCACTCTTCTAAAACCCAAATCATATAGTTTCTGTAAATGGGCGTGCGTAGTATTGTTGGGATGCCCTTCAAAACTAAATTCATAACCCTCTGCCTTTTCGGCAAGGGTGAAAATTCCATTCATTAAGTCTTCCAGACTTTTTATAGAAAAAAAAGTTGGAGTTCCTCCTCCCAAATGGATTTCTTTAATTTTGGGTTTATCGCCTAAAATTTTGCAATAAAGTTTCCATTCTTTTAAAACAGCTTCAATATATGGATTTTCAACATTATGATTTTTGGTGATGCGTTTATTGCAACCGCAAAATGTGCATAAACTTTCACAAAAAGGTAAATGAATATACAAGCTAATACCTTCTATATCGTTACTTTCTTGGAATGATTTTTTTAGCGTTTGCATCCAAATTTCATTAGTAAATCCTGACTCATCCCAATAAGGAACCGTAGGATAACTAGTATAACGTGGTCCAGGAACATTGTATTTTTGAATCAGTGAGGTTTTCATGATATACATTTTATATATAAGTCAAAATTAGTGCGACTTTTTACGATTTAAAATGATATTTATCATGTTAGATAATAGCTATATACAACCAAAGAGGTTCTTTCGGACCTCTTTGTAAAGTTATTATTAGAGACAATCATTAATTAAAGAGACCCATTTTTCAGCCAATTTATGGTCCTCATACAAACAATTAAAGTCGAGAAAATGATTGTCAATATTGTATATTGGAATCATTTCTTTTTTCATGGTGTCTTTATGTACCAGTTCTATTTCGACTTTTGAGATAGTACCTAATTTACTCATAGTGGTTACTAATAGATTGCATAAAAGAATATTTTTTAAATCGACAAAATAGGTAGTCTCCTTTTTGTAGCTAAAATCAATAAATAAAAAGCCTTTATTTTTTTTGTCAATTGAGATAATTTTCTTGTTTTGATTTTCACTTAATTCAAAATTGTAATGATTGTTTTGACTGTATTGGTTCTTTAACTCTTTTATTTTTGTTCTGTTCATTATGTTTGAACGGAATACTAAAGTCAAGGGAATGCCTATTAAGATTGTAAGGATAAGACCTATTATGGTTACGGATGTGTCCATTTTTTTATTTTTAGTAATTAGATATAATGATTTGCTTTCTTGGTTCAAATGGAATCAAGAAGGAGTTAAAAGTTGTTTTTAACTTTTTTTTAAACGGAATCAGGATATTAAATCACCAAAAATAATGGAAAGGAAAAAGTAATATCGATACTTTCGCACATCTGTCGATGTCTTGGTCTGATAAAACTATTTTGAGATTATTTTCTCTATAACTAGAAAATAAAGAAAGTAAAGTATAGCTGTCATTTATGTAGACAGGAATTCGAGTATTGTTTTTTTGGTCTGGAGTTCCCCGATCTATACTGGGTTGAACGAAATGGGAAACACTTAAGCTTTCTTTACTGAATGTAGTATCACTTTCTTTTTGAAATGAAATCGTAGCATCGTGATTTGCGCTACAGGCAAAACTGAACTGGATAAATAGGCCAGTAAATACGATAAATTTCCAAAAACTTTTCATGTTCCAAATTTAGAAAATAGGAAATAGATTTACGAGTTTATTATGGTAAATGAAAGTTAAAATTAGGACTTTTAGTATAATAAAAAAGCCTCAAACTTTTACGATTGAGGCTTATATGGATAGAGAAAATGAATTTTTATTCTTGATTCAAACTTCTCAGTTGCTTTAGTTTTTCTTTCCAAACATCTAGGCTCTCTTTATGGATAGCGATATTTTTGCGAACTTCTAATACTATTGAATTTTCTTTTTTAGCATTTTTGGTGTTGGTAAAAAACTGAATGTTATTTTCCAATTGGAAAATTTCATTTTGTACTTCTTCAATTTTACGCATCAAGAAAATCTTCTCATTATCGAGTTTTCTTGTGTCGTTGCTTTCAGATAAATGATCCATTCTGTTAGAAAAACGCATCATTTCGGTATCTTTTTTGCTTAAGCTTAATTTTTCAAATAAAGCATCTAGAATTTTATTGAATTTACCTTCGATATGTCTTCTAGGGAAAGGAACTTTACCGAAGTTTTTCCAAGTTTCAATATGCAATTTAATTGCGTCTAAATCAGTTTTGTGATCTCCAGTCAATTGGAATTCTCTCAACGTTTCTAAATAGGCTTTCTTCTTGTCAAAAGCTTCTACTTCGTCAACATTTTCGACACTTTTGTGCTCTTTCAATTTATCAAAATAGTGATTGCAAGCTTCTCTAAATTCGTTCCAAATTTTATCAGAGTATTTTCTTGGAACGTGACCAATTTTTTTCCACTCTTCCTGAATTTGCTTCATGATAGGAGTTGTGCTAGCAAAATCAACACTTTCCTGAAGTTCTTTGGCTTTCTTTACCAAAGCAATTTTTTTGTTCAGGTTGTCGTTTTGATCTTTTTTAATGTCTTTGTAAAAAGAATTTTTAAAGCTGTTGAAATTTCTAACGGCTGTTTTGAAAGCCGCCCAAGTAGCTTCGTTAACATCAGCGGGAACTTTTCCTGCTGAGAAAAATTCTGAACGTAAAGCTTCTACTTTTTCAATTTGGGCTAGCCATTGCGAATGTGCATTCACTTTTTCAGTAGCTAAAACTTCAATTTTGGCAATAATTTCTTTTTTCTTTTCTAAGTTTTCAAGCTCGGTTCCTCTTAAGTTTTCGAACAATACTTCACGCTTATCATGCATTTTTTTTGTTAGTTCACTAAATTGGTTCCAAATCTCATCGCGATGTTCTCTTGAAACTGGACCGATATCCTCTTTCCAAATTCTGTGCAAATCTTGAAGTTCTCTGAAAGCTTTGTTGATATCTGCTTCTTTAAGTAATTCTTGAACACGTGCAATGATTTTTAGCTTTTGCTCTAGATTGTATTTGAAATCAATATCTCTTGCTTCTCTGTCTAAGTGCAAATAATCATAAAAATTTTCTACGTGAAAATGATAATTATTCCAAACGTGATTGTATTTATCCTTCGGAATTGCGCCTGCATTTTTCCATCTTTCTCTTAATTCATTAAAATGATTTAAAGTGTCTTTGATGTTTGCTTGTGGATTGATTAATTCTTTTAGTTCTTCTACAATAGCCAATCTAACTTCCAAATTAGATTTCAAATTGGTTTGTAAACTCTTAAAGTGTACGTTTTTATTGTCTTTATAGATTGTGTAATATTGATCGAATTTTAATTTTAGTGGAGAATGATATTGGAATTCTTCGTTAGGATCTTGATTTTCCTGATTGAATTCTTCCCTTTTTTCTTCTATGAGGTGATTGTATTTGGCTAAAAATGCTTTTCGAATTTCTTCAACATGCTCTTTAATTGACATTACTTTTTCATTTGTAACCAAATTTTTCAATTCACTTACAAGTGTTTCCATTGGTAATGCATCATAATCGAGCATTGGAATATCATGACGTTCTTTTAGCGTTTCATCTTCACTTTCTTCAGCATTTGTTTCAGCTATGGCATCTATCACGTTTTGCTTTTCGTCTGTTTCGTTTTCATTCGAAATTACTGTTTCAGAAACGGGGTTTACCATATTTTCTTCTGCTACAGCATCACTGATTTCACTTTCTGTTACTACAGACGCTTCTGATTGAATTGTTTCTTGCAATTCATTGGCTGCTTTTCCATCTATCTCAGTTTCTTTTAGAGACAGGTTATCGTTCTTTTCTTCTAACATTTTGTAAATGTATAAGGTTTTTATTTTTTGAATGCGAAAGATACTAAAGGCGCGTCAAAATACAAAATAAAACTTTTGTTTATAATTGAATTTAGTAGATAAATCTTACTTAAATAATGTAATTTGAATTCTTTCTAGTTTGCTGACTTGTTTTTTTATTTTATTGTTGCTTTTTTATCACAGAACATTAAATAGAAAACCCTCAAAGGATAATCCATTTTGAGGGTTCAGTATTTTTATAATCGAAGAGTTGATACTATTGTAAAAGTAATATTAGAAGTAACTTTTTTATTTATTCCAAATCTTCCAGGCTTTCTCTGCTTGAAAAATAAGCATGTCCAAGCCATTTTTAATTTGAGCGCCATGTGCTTTGGCTTTACTAAGAAATTGGGTTTCGGCGGGATTGTAAATCAAATCGTAGGCGATGTGTTTCTCTGTAAAGAATTCATAAGGAATAAGCGGGAATAAATCGACATTCGGGCTTGTTCCAACTGGAGTACAATTGATTATGATTTGGTAGTTGTCAAATGTTGTGGCATTGATACGACTGTAATCAATACAATTTTGTTTGGCTTCGCGAGACACGAAAGTGTAAGTGATGTCCAATTGATCCAATGCAAAAGCAACACCTTTGGAGGCACCTCCAGTCCCTAGTATTAAAGCTTTTTTATGATGAGTTTGTAACAATGGTTCTAGTGATTTTTTGAATCCATAATAATCTGTGTTATAGCCTTTTAGTCTTCCTTTTTTGGTGAATTTTATAGTATTCACTGCTCCGATTTCGGTTGCGTTTTTGGATAATTTATCCAAAAACGGCAATATGGCCTCTTTATAAGGAATAGTAACGTTTAATCCATTAAGATCGGTATTGTTTTTTCTTAATTCAGTAAAATAATTAATTTCTGGAATATCGAAATTTTCATAAGTGCAGCCTTCAAAATGTTCTTTGCCGAACTTTTCTGTGAAGTATCCTTTTGAAAAAGAATAGTTGATATTGCGACCTAATAAACCAAAACGTTTTCTTAAAACTTCAATCATTATTGTTTTTTATGTTTGTCAATATAATTTCGTACTGTTTTTTTTGCCCAAACAACTGGGAATAAATCTTCCAATAGGATGTAGTTGTCATAATTCAAACGTAAAGCGTTACTCAAATGGAATTTTGCTTTGATATTGTCTGAAAGCATAAAATACAATCCTGCTAATCGATATTCTACTTCGTTTTCTTCTGGGAAGTACTCAGATGCTTGTAATAATGTTTGGATTGCACTTTCGAATTCGCCTAAAAACTGCAAAATGTCAACCCAAAATAACCAGGTGTCGAGTTGGTAATCGCCAAATTCTACTGCTTTTCTATATCCAAATTCTGCCTCTTCAAACAAGTTCATTTGTTTGTTGATGGCTGCAAATCGTTTCCAGTATAATTTATTTTGGTTGTCGATAGCCAAAGCTTTATTGACGAAAAACAATGCTTTTTGGAAGTTTTTTTGACGTACATAAAAATCGGTTATCGCAATCCAGCCTTTATCTAAAAGTGGATCTTCGTGTACCGTTTTGTTGAAATATTTAAGGGCTAAAACTTTGTTGCCTAATTTTTCATAACATTTTCCTATTCGAAGCAAGGCATAGGATGTTGCATCATCCAATTCGATTGTTCGATTGTAACTTTCAATGGCAAGGTCATACTTTTTTAGTCGTTCCAATGCTTTTGCTTTTTCCATAAAAGCACCAAGAAATTCATCGTCTATAAGAGTTGCATAATCAAAAGCACGTATGGCGTTTTCATATTCTTTTACACCATAGTACAAACGTCCCAATTGATGCCAAGCTATCTCGCTATAAGGGTTTTTGTCAATGTATTTGTTTATATATGCTATGGCTTCTTGGTTTTGATCCAAAAATTCAAAGCAATAAACCACATTGTATAGCGCTGATTGATCTTCAAAATCTTCTTCAAGACATTTGATAAAACTTTCTTTAGCCAACTCTAGATTATCCATAAAAAGATATTCCATACCGATTAAGTTATAAACATCGGCATAGTCATCAGTGTAGTCTAAAGCAATCTTAAGCATTTCTACTGCTTTTTCATGCTGATCCCTTTTGGAACAAATATTGGCTTTTTGAATGTAAATCTCTTCGTTTGTGGGTTCAATGGCATAAAGCTCATTCAATAGCTTTTCGGCTATTTCGAGTTTATCGTCATAAATAAGCATTTCTACTTGAACTAATTTTAGCCCACTGGATCTTGGGTGTTGTTCCAGAGCAAGTTTTAAAGCTTTTTTGGCCAATGCGGACTTGCCCATATCGAGATAATGAAGAATGATTTCTTCAAATTCTTCGGAGTCAAAAAAGAGTACTTTGTTGGTTTTCAACATGGACTCAAATTTGGATAGGGATAAGTTATAATCTTCTTCTTCGTTGCTTAATTGCATACTGTGTGTTTTTAAATTATCCTAAAATAAAATTAGGAAAACGTATTGTTGATATGAGGAAGAATTCTATTTGTTGTGAACAATTTAATTAACAGTTTTTTCAATGAAAATGGCAATATCAAAAATCAATTACAATGTCAAAAATCGATTTTCTTTGTTCTGTTTTCTAAAAATCTTAATTCTGCATTCTGCAACCTGAAATCTTAAATCATCATCTCGTTCATTACTTCAAGAATTATGGCACAGCCTTCTCTGATTTCCTCTTCTGAAATTGTAAGAGGAGGTGTTATTCTAATCGCGCATCCTTCAAAAAGCAACCAAAATAAAATTAAACCTCTGTCTTGACATTTTAGAATCACTTCATTTGTGATGTCAGCACTCGCTGTCATGGCAGCAAGCATCAATCCTTTTCCTCTTACTTCTTGTATCAAAGGATGTACCAAAAGCGATCTAAAGAGTTTTTCTTTCTCTAAAGCTTCTGTCATGATATTGGTTTCAGTTAATTCTTTCAAAGTCGCCAAACAAGCTGACGCAATGACAGGGTGACCTCCAAAAGTGGTGATATGA
Organism: Flavobacterium taihuense; assembly: GCF_019351435.1. Taxonomy (GTDB): domain Bacteria; phylum Bacteroidota; class Bacteroidia; order Flavobacteriales; family Flavobacteriaceae; genus Flavobacterium; species Flavobacterium taihuense. The sequence goes on along the minus strand of NZ_JAHWYN010000007.1, from coordinate 80,683 downwards.
CCTAATTTTGGATTTTCAGTCAGTAAATCCATCATTGCCGATGAAGCTGTGAAAGCACCTACAGGCATTCCTCCACCCATTCCTTTTCCCATAACAACGATGTCCGGTACAACATCATAGTTTTGAAATCCGAACAGTTTTCCTGTTCTTCCAAATCCCGGTTGGATTTCGTCAAGTATCATCATTGCACCTACTTCGGTGCATCTTGCTCTAACTTTTTTAAGGAAATCATTATGTGGCTCAATAAAACCAGCTCCTCCTTGTATTGTTTCGAGTATGATTCCAGCTGTTCTGGTGGTGATTTTTTGTAAATCAGTTTCGTTGTTGAAAGTTATAAAATCGACATCTGGAAGCAATGGACGAAAAGCTTGTTTGCGTTCTTCAAATCCCATAACGCTCATCGATCCCATTGTGTTGCCATGATAGGCGTTGTGACACGAAATCAACTGACTTCTTCCGGTAGTTCTTTTTGCTAGTTTTAAAGCACCTTCTATACCTTCTGTTCCTGAATTGACTAAATATGTTTTGTCTAAAGGGGCGGGAAGGAGTGAAGCCATTAATTTGCAATATTCAACCGCTGGGCTTTGAGAATATTCACCATAAACCATAACATGTGAATATTTATCTAACTGATCCTTTATAGCATCATTAACTCTCTTGTTTTGGTGTCCTAGCGTACAGGCCGAAACTCCTGCCACAAAGTCTAAATATTTTTTGTTATTGGTGTCAAAAATATAAGAACCAATAGCGTGAGAAACTTCCATGCCTAATGGATAAGGTGAAGTTTGAGCTTGGTATTTTATGAAATCAGGATTCACTTTTTTGAAAGTTTAAATTATTTAAAAGTTTAATCGTTTATGTTGCAATCTGCATTCTAAAATCTGCTTGCTGATTACTTCTTCGAATTCTTCTTATCGTAATTCAACGTTTCTTTTCGGATTTTCATTGGTGTAGCTTTTTTAGCTTTATCTTTTGTGGTAGCTTCAATGACTTTGAGTTCTTCAGTATTTTCTTCCTCGCTAAAAACGTCGTCTTTCGATTTTATTCTTTCATCTCCGCGCCATTTTAGTCCTTTTAGTGTTCTCGCGTTTTCGGGCAATTCGGATTCGGGATAAATATCACCATCCACTTGTTTGAAAAAAGTGATGGTTTCTATTGTATTTTTATCAAAAAGAATATTGATTTTACTGCTTACATTTTTGTTGATACCAATGAGTTCCTTGGCATCATTTCGCATATAATAAATCACTTCTGCATTTTTTATGATATCCACATCATGGAGTTTTCCTTCTTGAAATTTTCCAAATAAATTTTGCCCTTTTGTCTGATTAAATCCGTTGCCAAGAGTGTCCTTCGAGACTAGAAAAGTGTTGTTGAGTACTTTGAGGGAATCCAGTTTTTGAGTTTTTTTATCACCAATGAGATGCATCACATCACCTGTAATTTGACTTTCGCCGTTCCATAATATTGGGTTTCCAATCAATTTTGTTAGACCTATTTTGGAACTGGAATGGATTGAATCACATTTTCCGCTCATATCTGTTTTGTAAAAACGAACATTGTTGAAGGCACGAATGATTCGGTTTCCTTCTTTTCCAGTAACCATGAGTTTTTTGCCATGAATATAAACCGAGTCGTTATCTACAAAATTAACAGCCAAGGCTCTTTTAGTCACAAACATGGAGTCTTTCTTTTTGTATAATTCGGCATAATGTCCTCGAATTACTCCTCTATTAATAGAATCGGTTATTTTTACATTTCGTGTTGCAGAAGCAAATTCTTTGTTTCGGTCATAATACAAACTATCTCCTTTTATTACACGATCATCATACCTAATGTAAGATTTGTCTAGAAAATGGGCTAGATTTTTTTTGGTGTCATAAAACCCTTTTTCGGTATAAATATAATTGGATTTACTAGTTATTGTTGACGGTCCAAAAAGATACGAATGGCCCGAATTACTGTAATAATCTAAGTGATTTGATTTGATTTCGTATGTCTTATTTGTTAGGGTTACGGCCGTTAGGAATTGAAATTTTTTCTGGTTTACGTAATATCTTCCAGATTTACTTTTTAAGGTGTTGTCTTTGTTTACAATGGTTCCATTTGAATTATAATATACTTCTTGTACGTTTCGATCAAAGTTAATGGTGTCTGTGGCTAAAGTTGCATCTGGTGAACTCATAACCGCATTACCTGTTGCAAACGCTTTTTTTAATTCGCCACTGTATTCAGCATAATTACTGTTTAAATATAAAGTATCACCTTGGACTAATTGTACATTTCCAAAAGCTTTCAGATAATTTTCTTTTTGAAAAAAATAGGCCTTATTGCAGGTTAGAATTACACCGTCATGACTTACTCTTACGTTTCCAGTAAGTAAAAGTGCATCGGGAAACTTAAGTTGATCAACATCGGCAAAGTCAGATTGTTCAATAAGTATTTTTTTGGTAGCTTGTGCGAAAACAAAATTTGCACTAAGTAATACTAGGCTGTATATAATGAAAATTAAAGATTTCTTCAATGGTTTTATTTTTTTTGTAAATTTATGAAAAATGAGACAAACGCTATAGATATTAGGATTTATTTATAATAGTTTGTCATTTGAATTATAAGAGCAATTTTTGAAAAATATATTTATAAACAAAACGATTGGCTATTACGTTGTAGTGGTTTTTTAATTTGTAAACAAACCTGAATAGGCGTGGTTTGGTGATTGTTTTTTTGAAAAAAGCTTTAAATTTATGGATTGATACTACATACAAATATAGTGTCAATTGTATATTTTTAATTTTTTATAATTTAAAAAAAAATGATCACAAAAAAAATAGTAATAACAGGAATAAGTATTTTGCTTATAGCCACTGCATGTAAAACTAAAGATGTAAAAATGAGTGTACACAAGAAAGAAACCATTTCCGAAAATAAAGCAATAGTATATCAAGTCTTTACTCGATTATTTGGTAACAAAAACACTACAAATAAGCCTTGGGGAACGATTGAAGAAAATGGAGTAGGGAAGTTTAACGATTTTACAGACAAAGCGCTTCAGGAGATTAAAGATTTGGGTGCTACTCACATTTGGTACACAGGCGTTCCGCATCACGCTTTAATAAGAGATTATACTGCAATTGGAGTTTCAAATGATGATCCCGAAGTAGTAAAAGGAAGAGCAGGTTCACCTTATGCTGTAAAGGATTATTATAATGTAAATCCTGATTTGGCTGTCAACCCTGAAAAACGTCTGGAAGAGTTTGAAGCATTAATTAAAAGAACGCACAAGGCAAATCTTAAGGTAATCATTGATATTGTTCCCAATCACATTGCCCGTAAATATGAAGGAAAGAGTAATCCAAAAGGAGTAAGAGATTTTGGTGCAGATGATGATGTTAGTGTTGAATATAAAAGAGATAATAATTTTTATTACATTCCAAATACTCCATTTCAAATTCCAGATACTGACAAACCTTTAAATGGAGAAAAGAATCCATTAATAGACGGAAAATTTGATGAAAATCCTGCCAAATGGACGGGGAATGGTTCTCGTATGGCAAAACCGGATAAAAATGATTGGTATGAAACGGTAAAGGTAAATTATGGTATTCGCCCTGACGGTTCCAAAGATTTTCCTGAATTGCCAGTTGGTTTTGATAAACTGTCTTATAAAGAACATTTTGATTTTTGGAAAGACAAAAGCGTCCCTAGTTCTTGGACTAAATTTAGAGATATCGCGTTGTATTGGACTGCGAAAGGGGTAGATGGTTTTCGATATGATATGGCCGAAATGGTTCCTTACGAATTTTGGAGTTATATGAACTCATCCATAAAAAATGCTAATCCAGGCGCTTTTCTGATGGCCGAAGTGTATAATCCAAAAGAATATCGCAATTACATTCATTTGGGTAAAATGGATTATCTATATGATAAGGTAGAGACTTATGATAAACTGAAAGATATTATTCAAGGAAAAACGCCACCAGATGGACTTTCGTACATTCAAAGTGGTTTAGCTGATATAGATATTCATATGTTGAAGTTTTTAGACAACCATGATGAACAACGATTAGCAAGCCCTGAATTTGCAGGTTCTCCAGAAAAAGGTAAACCAATGATGGTGGTTTCCACTATGATAACCTCTGCACCTATAATGATATATTTTGGTCAAGAAGTAGGGGAGGCTGGTAATGAAAATGGAGGGTTTGGTTCTCATTCCAGAACATCAATTTTTGATTATGTAGGTGTACCAAATCATCAAAGGTGGATGAATGATGGAGCATTTGATGGTGGAAAATTATCGCAAAGCGAAAAAGACTTACGTGATTTTTATAAAAGATTACTGAATTTCTCTGCAAAAAGCTCGGCAGTAATGGGGCAATTTCAAGATCTTCAAGAAGTAAATCGTCAAGCGGCTTTAGGTTACGACCCTAATCATATTTATTCATTTGTTCGTTGGTCTGATAATCAAAAACTAATTGTGCTTGCTAATTTTTCATCAGATGCAACCAATAGTTTTGAATTGAAAATTCCAACGCATATAATTAGTAAATGGAATTTGAAAGATGGAAGTTATGCTCTAAAAGACCAATTGTATGGGAAAAGTACAATTCAGTTGCAGATTGTAAATGGTGAAGGCAAAGCTTCTGTCAGTATTAAACCATTGGAATCTTTTATTTATCAATTGTAAAATACTGAAAATAGAACCTCAAAAAAAAGCTGATACTTAAAATATCAGCTTTTTTTAGCTATTTTTTGAAAGTAGCTTTATAATTTTCGTTTACTTTTTCCCAATTTACAATATTAAAAAAAGCATCGATATAATTTTTCTTTTTGTATTGATAGTCCAAGAAATAAGCATGTTCCCAGAGATCAATTCCTAGAATTGGTGTTCCGTGAAATCCGATTACAGGAGCATATGTCATTAATGGATTGTCTTGATTTTGAGTGGTTGATAATTGCAATACTCCAGTTTTGTCGACTACTAACCAAACCCAACCAGACCCAAACTGTTTTGTTGCAGTGTCTTTAAAAGCGGTTTTGAAATTAGAAAAAGAACCAAAATCTTTAATAATTTTAGAAGCTAAAGTGTCTTTTGGTTCCCCACCTGCTTTTGGTCCAATGGATCTAAAGTACAGGCTATGGTTGTAATAGCCTCCTGCATTGTTGCGAATTATGGGGTCGTTGATGTCTAATTTATTTAATACTTCTTCTATGGTAAGATTTTCTTTGTCTGTTCCTAGAACTGCTTTGTTTAAACTATTGGTATAATAGAGATAATTTTTATAATGAGATTCTACTGTCAAAGCTGAAAAATCTGGTATTAAAGCGTCATAACCAAAAGGGAGTTTTTCAAATTGAAAAGAGCCTTCAATGGCTTTCAAGTCATCCGGACTGCCTATTTTTACTTTTTCTTGCACTGTTGGTAGTGGAACTTCGACAACTTCAGTCAATTTTTTTTCGTTACAAGAAATTAAAACCGTAATAAAGAGCAAATTGGCTACTATAAAAGTGTTCTTTTTCATAAGAATAATACAATTACTTTATTAGGGAATGAATTAGTTCAATATATTGTTGTTTGGCTTCATCTTGTGAAAGATGACTGATTTGGATCCAAGCGTTCGTTTTAAACGCATTTCTTAAATCTGAATTGTCTGAAGAACTAAACTTGCTTCTGTCAAATGTAGCATGCTTGTAAAAGGCATAAAGACGTAACTGGACATCTTGCGGTAAAGATGCTTGAGTCATAAAAGAAGCTATTTCAACTGCTTCTTGAAATTGTTTATCTAAATCTTTTTCAATCATTAAGATTTAATTGCAATTATAGTTTTTCCTCCAATTGCTTTTTGGTCGAGTACGACATTAATTGTAGTGCCTAAAGGTAAAAAAATATCTACCCTTGAACCAAATTTAATAAAACCAGCGTCAGTACCTTGAACAACTTGCATGCCTTCTTGCGCGTAATTTACAATACGTCTAGCTAAAGCACCAGCGATTTGGCGGTACAATATTGCGCCAAAAGTCTTGTTTTCTACAACAACGGTAGTTCTTTCGTTTTCTTCGCTCGCTTTTGGATGCCAAGCAACAAGAAATTTGCCAGGGTGGTATTTACTAAATTTAACGATTCCACTTATTGCATAACGGGTAACGTGAACGTTTATAGGAGACATAAATATTGAAACTTGAATTCTTTTGTCTTTAAAATATTCACCTTCATACACTTCTTCTATAACAACAACTTTTCCGTCAACAGGTGCGAGAATATGGCTCTCATTCATTTCTACTGTTCGTTTTGGATTTCTGAAAAATTGCAAAATGATAATTAATAAAAATAAAGTTGCTATTTCAATTGACATTCTAATCCATTCGGTATGAATAAAATGATCCGTTGCTAAAAAAACGACAGCAGTAAAAATGGTGCCTAATAAAATACTTTGAGTTCCTTCTTTATGAAACATAATTTAAAATTTGATAAAATAAAAATATTATTGGTGCTACAAAGATAACACTATCTAGTCGATCTAGAATGCCTCCATGTCCAGGCATTATGTTTCCGCTGTCTTTTTTTTCTGAAATCCGTTTAAATTTGGATTCGACTAAATCTCCTATTGTACCGAAAATTCCAACAATCAAAGCGATTATGATCCAAATGAAAGTGTTTTTTTCAGGAAGCATTAAAAAATATTTTGATATAAAATAACTAGCAATTACTGCAAATCCAATTCCTCCAAAAAAGCCTTCAATGGTTTTTTTAGGCGAAATCCTTTCAAATAATTTATGTTTTCCAATGGATTTTCCTACTAAGTACGCAAATGTGTCATTGGTCCATATCAAAATAAAAATGCTAATAAGAATGTTTGGATTATAACCCTTAATGCCAAATGGAATTTTTGTTATGATAATAAACGGAAGCATGATATAGCCAACTAAGTAGGCGAATTTCGAAAAGGCATCTACTTTTAAATTTTTATTGTCAAATAAAAATACAATGCATTTTAACGAAACAATCAGAGATAAAATAAGAACTGCTAAATCAAAGTTTTTACTATAACGTAGTATGTATAAAATTCCGTCTTCTTTTGTAGCTATTGCAATTTTATAAAAAAATAGATAGAATAAAATGGCTATTACTATTGGTGCGATTTTGTTTAAATGAACTAAATTGCAAAATTCAAGTACTGCAATTAATAAAAAAATACCAAATAGAATAAAAAATGTTTCTATAGAGTATTGTATAGAAGCTAGCAATAATAAAATGTAAACAGCTCCGGATATTGATCTTTTTAGTGTTTCATTCATTTTAAAGATCTTCTAAAAGCAATAAATATAAATTTTTGGCAGAGCTTCCATATTGAGTAAAATCTTCCTCTTTAGCTTTTTCAAAATATTTTATTGTTGTAATATTGGTAGGGTATTCTGTTAGGTATTTTTTTCGAATAGCACTAAGACCATCACTTTTTCCCTCAACTAACTGACTTGTATTTGCCAAAATAATAATATTAGTTGGTAAATCATTCGGTTTTTTTTGCTTGATTTGGTTAGATGAGAATAAAATGGAGCCCTCTTCAGCGACCAAATTTTCACAACCTGACAATAAAAATTTTGGATTTACATTTTGACCATAAGTAAGTTTGTTTTCGTCAAGCAAAAAAAATAGTTTTGGTTCGTAGCATAAGGCTTCTGATTCGAACCAATCGTTTTCTTCAAGTATATTTTCAAATTGCTCTTTTACTTCGTTTAAATTTTCACAGTATAAAAATTTTCCCCCATTTTTCTTGAAATTATAGATAAATTGTTCGTCCAAAGGGGAATTGATATCTGGATTTGGTCTGTCTGAATGGCCACTTCTAACTTCTTCTGAAGAGGGATTATTCGAACCAAATAATTTTTTAAAAAGATTCATAATTTGTTACTAATCGTTTTGTGTTACTTGAAAACGTTCAAAGATAAAAAAATCTTAATTCAAAACGGGATTTTGAATTAAGATTTTAAAAATTTGTGTTTTTTGTAAATTTAGGAAACTACTTCACCTAAGTTTTTGTCAAAAGTTCTTTGTCCAAAAATAGTTTCTAAATCGTCCTTGAAAATGACTTCTTTTTCGATTAAGATACTGGCAAGTTGTTCTAGTTTATCTTTATTTTCTTCCAGAATGGCTATTGCTCTTTGGTATTGGCTTTCTATAAGGTCAGAGATTTCTTTGTCAATTACTTTAGCAGTATCTTCTGAGTATGGTTTAGAAAAGCTGTATTCACTTTGACCGCTAGAATCATAATAAGTTACATTACCAATTTTGTCATTCAAGCCATAAACCGTTACCATGGCTCGGGCTTGTTTGGTTACTTTTTCTAAATCGCTCAAAGCTCCTGTAGATATTCTGTCAAAAGTTACTTTTTCAGCAGCTCGCCCTCCCATAGTTGCACACATTTCGTCTAGCATTTGATCCGTACGAACAATTAAACGTTCTTCTGGTAAATACCAAGCAGCACCTAAACTTTGACCACGAGGAACAATAGTTACTTTAATTAGCGGAGCGGCATGTTCTAGCATCCAACTTACAGTAGCGTGGCCGGCTTCGTGAATAGCGATTGCTCTTTTTTCTTCAACTGTGATGATTTTGTTTTTCTTTTCAAGCCCTCCAACAATACGGTCGACAGCATCAAGAAAATCTTGTTTATCTACTGCTTCTTTATTGTTTCTGGCGGCAATTAGTGCTGCTTCGTTACAAACATTAGCGATGTCGGCTCCTGAAAAACCTGGAGTTTGTTTCGCTAAAAAGTCAGTATCCAGTCCTTCTACTTTTTTCAAAGGCGCAAGATGTACTAAGAAAATTTCAGCTCTCTCACGGATGTCTGGCAAGTCAACAAAAATTTGTCTGTCAAAACGGCCAGCACGCATTAAGGCTTTGTCTAAAACATCGGCTCTGTTTGTTGCAGCCAAAACAATTACATTTGAATTGGTTCCGAAACCATCCATTTCAGTCAATAATTGGTTTAATGTGTTTTCTCTTTCGTCATTTCCACCTGACATATTGCTTTTTCCTCTAGCTCTACCTACAGCATCGATTTCATCGATAAAAATAATAGCAGGAGATTTTTCTTTGGCTTGTTTGAAAAGGTCACGTACTCGTGAAGCACCAACACCAACAAACATTTCAACAAAATCAGAACCAGATAGCGAGAAGAAAGGTACTTGAGCTTCACCGGCAACAGCTTTGGCTAATAATGTTTTACCCGTTCCTGGAGGTCCTACAAGTAAAGCACCTTTGGGTATTTTGCCTCCAAGATTGGTGTATTTTTCAGGGTTTTTAAGGAACTCTACAATTTCTTGTATTTCTTCTTTGGCTCCTTCCAATCCGGCAACATCTTTAAAAGTAGTTTTGATATCTGTTTTTTCGTCAAAAAGTTTGGCTTTTGATTTTCCAATATTGAAGATCTGACCGCCTCCACCACCAGGACCACCAGACATTTTTCGCATGATAAAAATCCAAACACCAATAATGATGATGATTGGCAATAGACTTACAAAAATATCAGTCCAATTGCTTTTTGGTAAAAAATTGAAATCTTTCAATTTTCCTTCAGCAACCGCTTTTTCTAATTTGGTTTGAAAAATTTGATCATTACCAATGTCAAACGCATAGTGTGGCCCTTTGTTGGGTCTGTCCAATACGTCTTTGGAAACTTTTTTGTGTTCAGGATCATTTAATGCTTTAGCATTTAAATAAACTTCGGCTTCACTTTTATTGTAAACAATTACTTTTTCGATTTGTCCTTTCTCTAAATAAGAATTGAATTTAGAAGAAGTTAATTGAGCAGGTTCTTGAAAGCTAGATCCACCAGTTGCAAAACTTATTCCTAAAAAAATCAAGAGTATTGCAGTGTAAACTAACCAAGGACTTACTTTAAATTTATTTGAATTTGGATTATTCTCTTTAGCCATTAGAAGATTATTTCTTTAATATTTGTTTTCGATTTTAGTGATTTTAGCATCACCCCAAAGACTTTCAATGTTGTAATATTCACGGATGTGTTTTTGAAATACATGCACGACAATGTGTACATAATCCATTAATACCCATTCGGCCACGTCAGAACCTTCAACATGCCAAGGTTTGTCTTTTAAATCTTTAGAAACTGTTTTTTGAATAGAATTGACAATGGCATTCACTTGAGTGTTTGAGTTACCATTGCAAACAACAAAATAGTCACAAACTGCTGTGTCTATTTCTCTTAAATCTAAAATATCGATATCACTTCCTTTTACTTCTTCTATCCCTTTTATAATGTTCGCCAATAGAACATCATTGTTTATAGTCTTTTTCGCCATTTAATTTTTTATATAAGTTTGTAAAGTTACCATTTTTTGTGATTAATTTTGAACCTTAACATAATATTAAATTATGTTTTACAAAAAAAAGTACACATGAAGCTAATCAAACTCGATGCCATAGATTCTACAAATGAGTTTCTAAAAGGATTGTCGAACAAACATGAGGTTCAAAATTTCACTGTAGTTACTGCGGAGAATCAGCTGAAAGGGAAAGGACAGATGGGGTCTAAATGGGATTCTGAGTCTGGTAAAAATCTTATAATGAGTGTTTTGATTAAAAATTTTTTATTTGACAATGAGACTGTTTTTAATCTAAATGTAGTGGTTTCATTGGCTGTAATCAGAACCTTAAAAAAGTATAATATACCTGAATTAAGTGTAAAATGGCCAAACGACATTATGTCAGCCAATAAGAAAATTGGTGGCATCCTGATAGAAAACAGTATAAAGGGTGAGGGAACGATTACATCTATTGTAGGGTTGGGGCTAAATGTAAACCAAGTACAATTTGAATATTTACCCAGAGCTTCATCATTGGCGTTAATTTGCAGTTCCTTTTTTGATAAAGAAGAAATTTTATTGGCAATCGTAGACGAAATGGAACTAATTACAGAAAATTATCAGATATCGGCTTCTCAATTGTGGAATGAATATACTAATGAATTATTTAGAGTTGGGATTCCTAGTGCTTTTACCGACGAAAATGAAAACAATTTTATGGGTATCATAAAAGGAGTGTCATCAATAGGTAAACTTCAGATTCTTTTGGAAGATGATAGTATTTGTGAATATAATCTGAAAGAAGTGCAAATGTTGTATTAAGTCAAAATTCGTTGTTATATCAAGAAAAAGCCTTTTAGTTTATAGCTAAAAGGTCTTTGTTCTTAATGATAAATATTAAAGTTTTGTCATGTTGTTTGCCAAGGTTTCGATGAACTTGCCGATTGGACCTTTTATCATCATGGCCATCATTGCATTAAATTCACCTTCAAAATCCAGTTTTACAGCACTTGAATTTTCTGAAAGAGTATCGATATTAGCTACCAAAGTAAATGGAAGTTTGTCGCTTGCAGCTCCCAAAACGATTTTGCTTGGAGCTACTTTTTCTTTCATCTTTAATTTGATTTCTGGCATTCCTTTTAATCCAAAAATAAAAGCATCTTCTCCGATAACTTCAAATTTTGCAATATTATCGGGCATTAATTTTTCGAAGTTTTTTACATCACTCAATAAATCGAATAATTCTTGGCTTGATTTCTCAACTGTAACTTTTGGACTTTCTAAGTTCATAATTGTATTTAATGTTTGTTATTTTATTTATTTAAATCCAAAATTTGTAATCTAAAGCCTGTACTTTAAATTCCCCAAGTAGATGGACTTACATTCCATTCTCTCAAAGTTTGCTCTTCTTTCTCTGTAATATAACTTTTGGCAACCGCCAAATTCAATAAATTTTGATAGTTGCTCAAAGTGTACAAATCAATATTGGAATTTTTGAAGTTCTGGTCTGCAACATCAAAGCCATAGGTAAATATTGCTGCCATTCCTTTTATAACTGCTCCTGCTTCCCGTAAGCCTTCAACGGCAAGCAAACTACTGTTTCCAGTACTAATTAAATCTTCTATTATTACTACGCTTTGTCCTTTTTGTAAAAAACCTTCTACTTGGTTTTGACGACCATGTTTCTTAGGTTCTGGTCGAACATATACAAAAGGTAATCCCATACTTTCTGCAACTAGCATTCCTATTCCTATTGCTCCAGTTGCTACACCGGCAATAACGTCTGGCTTGCCAAATTGTTTCTCGATGTTTTTAGAAAATTCATCTCGAACATAATTTCTTATGGCTGGAAACGAGAGTATTAAGCGGTTATCGCAATATATAGGCGATTTCCATCCAGAAGCCCATGTAAAAGGATTTCCTGGATTCAATTTAATTGCATTTATTTGCAAAAGCAATTCGGCTGTTTTTTCGGCTGTATCTTTATTAAAAATCATAATACAAATGTATAAAGTTTTTGTTAACGACAAACCACTTTTTTTGACAAATGAAATCTCTAAGGAGACAGATTTTCAACTTTTCTTGCTTGATAGCATTGATATTGAGCAGGTTATTGTCAAAATGTTTCAAAATAAAATTAAAAAAGCCTATCTCTATCACCCTGATGAAAGTGTGATTATGAAAACTTTGAAAGCAAAAATTCCTGTAAACAAAGCTGGAGGTGGATTGGTGTATAACAAAAAAGGTGAAGTTTTATTCATTTTTAGAAACGGGAAATGGGATTTACCCAAAGGTGGTATCGATAAAGGAGAACTAATAGAAGATACTGCTATGCGTGAAGTTGAAGAAGAAACTGGTGTAAATGAATTGAAAGTTATCAAGAAGTTACAGAAAACGTATCATGTTTTTAAGCGCAATGGAAAATATAAATTAAAAATAACACATTGGTTTGAGATGGAATCTACCTTCGAAGGAACACCAATAGGGCAATTGGAAGAAGGAATAGAAAAAGTAGCTTGGCTTAAACCGAGTGAAATTCCAGAGGCATTACAAAATTCATATGAGAATATTAAACTACTATTCGAAGAAGAAAAATTAATAAAATAAAACAATATTAGTTGAGTAATCTGTAAACCGGATATTGTAAATGTTCTTTTTCATAGAATTTGGAATGTTTATAAACCCAATCCAATTGTGCTTCGCTATTTTTTGCAAATGCAGGGTCATTATTGACTTTCGTTTCCAATTCTATTTTTAAACTAGGGTTGTCTTTTAAAATTTGGGCAGCCAAATCTTCAAAAACATATTCAGAATATCCTTCTTTTTGTTGTAAAATACTGTCGAAAAAGTTCCAATTGAAGAACGAATCAACAGCTTCTGGTTCTAAAGTTTCCAATAAATATTTTACAGCTTTTTGTTCAGTAGAAAATAAATAATCCCCTTTGGCAAATGATTTCTTCTCAATAGTTGCCGTCAATTTTGTGTTTCTATGGGGATAATGCCCTTCATAAACTTGACTCGAAGTTTTATAATCGGCAATTTTATAACTTTCGACTTCAATAATTGTATCTTTTTTTAATTGTGTGTATTTGCAATTATTACTTTTTAATAAATCAATTACATTCCAATAGCCTTTTGGGATAATGTAGGATTTCGGAATAATAACATCTTTAACTGATTTATATTCTTTGATATAAGGAACGTTCTTCTGGTATGGTTTAGTTCTGTCGTAAAATAATCGTTGACCAGTAGTGACTTCACTTTTTTTATAGGAAGCTTCAAAACCTGAAAATAAAAAGGTTGTAGCCTTAGAGCTGTCTATTTTCCATTCAACAGGATATGATTTTTTAGGTTTATATTGTTCTTCGTTTTTGGCACGTAATTCTTTTATTTTTTTATAATTCAAATCGATATAGTCAATTGTTGAGACCATATATTCGTAGGTCGCTTTTACACGATCAGCATATTTTTTGAGCATGTGAGTTTCAACAACAAAACCAATTGTATTGAATAATGATGTGTAACCAGTCGTGTACCTTGGGGTGTCTGAGAATTGCACGAAACCATTGTCTGGAGTTTCTTCAAATGCATTGACATAAGGTGTTGTAGGAATGTTTTTTTGTTCCAAATCTTTTACAATAAATGGCATCATTTCGGTATTAATGTAATCTCCTAAGATGGTTCCCAATTTATTGTGCTGTGTCATGATATAGGTCAGTTTGTATTGATAATCGGAACGATTGCTCACATGATTATCGATAAAAACATCTGGATTTATTTTATGATATATTTCGACAAAACTTTTGGTGTTTCGGGTGTCGGATTTAATCATGTCGCGATTCAAATCGTAGTTTCGGGCATTGCCTCGAAAGCCATACTCTTCCGGGCCTTCTTGGTTGGCTCTTGTAGTTGAATTTCGATTCAAAGCGCCACCGATATTGTAAATTGGAATCGTAACTATAACCGTGTTTTTGGGAGTTTTTATTTTGCCTAAAGCTAAATCACGAAACAATTGCATAGTTGCGTCTATGCCGTCTGGTTCACCTGCGTGAATTCCATTATTCAGGAATAATACTGCTTTGTTTTTTTGGATGTTTTCAAAATTAAAATTCTTTTCAGGATTGAAAGTAATCATGTATAATGGTTCGCCACTATCCGTCAATCCCATTTTTTCCATTTTGATAGTTTGAAAATCATGGGCCAAAAGAGTATAATAGGCGATTGTTTCTTGATAATTGGCTGATTTGTTTCCGTTTTCTTTTTCAAAGAAAGTAATATATTTATTATTATTTTGAGCAAAAACAGAAACTGTGATCAACAGGAAACAAAAGCGTATTAATTGCATGAGATTGATTTTTGATTTGGTTTCCAAATGTAATTATTTTTAATTTTAGTTGTTTATAATTTGATTTTACATTTTACACATCACTAAAAAGTGAATAATGAACACTTTTTTTAAACTACCTTTGCAAAATGAATAAGAAACACCATTCCAACAATATATTATTGAATTTAGGTATCAAAAGCCTAAATGAAATGCAAGAAGTTGCACAAGATGTCATCCTTAACGATAATAATGTTTTACTGCTTTCCCCAACAGGTTCAGGTAAAACATTAGCTTTTTTGTTGCCTATTTTTGAAATGTTACAGCCCGAAATTCTATCGGTTCAATGTTTGATTCTGGTTCCATCACGCGAATTAGGATTGCAAATTGAACAGGTTTGGAAAAAAATGGGGACTGATTACAAAGTAAATGTGTGCTACGGCGGACATTCTATTGATACCGAAATTAAAAACTTAAGTAATCCACCAGCTGTTTTGATAGGAACTCCAGGTCGAATCGCAGATCATATCGACAGAGGCACTTTTCGATTGGACAAAATCCAAACTTTGATTTTGGATGAGTTTGACAAATCGTTGCAGTTAGGTTTCCATGAACAAATGTCTTTCATTATTGGTAAACTGAGTAAATTAAACAAACGTGTTTTGGTTTCAGCTACATCGGATATTGAAATTCCAAAATACACTCGAGTTGTGAATCCAACAATCTTGGATTTTATTCCAACCGAAGAGGAACAGGAAAGTAACTTGGCTACCAAAATGGTTGTTTCTAAAGAAAAAGACAAACTGGGAAGTTTGTTTAATTTGATATGTTCTTTAAAATCCCAACAGGCGATTGTTTTTTGCAATCATCGTGATGCCGCCGAACGTATTAGCGATACCCTAAACGAAAAAGGGATTTATGCTACTTATTATCATGGTGGTATGGATCAGGATGAACGTGAAAGGTCGTTAATTCAGTTTCGTAATGGAAGCATGAGTTACTTGATCACTACTGATTTAGCAGCTCGTGGACTGGATATTCCCGAAATGAAACATGTAATTCATTATCATTTGCCATTAAAAGAAGATGAATTCACACACAGAAATGGTCGTACCGCACGTATGTTGGCATCTGGAACGGCATATGTTATTGCTCATGAAAGTGAGAAAAAAATGGATTACCTGGATTACGGAATGGAATTATTTAATGTAGAAAATTCAAATGCGTTACCAAAGCCACCAGAGTTTCAAACAATTTACATCAGTGGCGGAAAGAAAAACAAATTGAATAAAATTGACATTGTTGGTTTCTTTTCTCAAAAAGGAAAACTGGAAAAAGGAGATTTGGGTTTAATAGAGGTAAAAGATTTTATTTCGTTTGCAGCGGTAAAATTCAATAAAGTGAAAGATTTGCTTCATGCCATTAAAGATGAAAAAATGAAAGGCAAGAAGTTTAAAATTGAGGTAGCCAGAAAGGTAATTAAGAAGGAGGAGGAGTAGACTACAGGTTTTACACATATGACTTTAGATTTACTCAAAATCAGAAAAACATTCATGCTAAAAATAATAGTTAACAGTTCAATTTGCTATTAATAATTTTTTATAGTTTAATATTGTAAAAATTGGGATTGAAATGACGTCTTATGAGGGAAGGCTTTTATTTACAAACAAAATTTTTACTTTAATGTTAATAAAAAAAAACATCAACAAAGAAGTTGTTTTTTTTTATTATTATGTTTGCTGACAAATACTTACCTATTGAGTATGTCATTAAACCCTAAATAAATTATGAAAAAAGTTATTGCGATTGCTGTTTTGTTTATTAGTTCTATTGGCTTTAGCCAAATTAAAGTTGTTGAAACTGTGCCAGTTGAAAAATTGGGTAGAGTAAATAATAATTTTTATGTTCAAAAAATTGGAGATGAATTTACTTTTTTTTACACAACAGTTCAAAGTGATGATGAAGAAGCCGCTTTAAAGGCTTTTACATTCAAGAATGTTGATAATGCGTATCAAAGTCTTTATGGTATTATATCAAAAGGATTTACGTCTAGTCCTTTGAATGATGTAAAATTGGAATTACCTAATAATTTTGTCTGGTTACATTATATTGCCAGCTCTGATAAAACAACGGTACAGTTTATGGTTTCTAACAAAGAGGCGACTTCTACTCATATTTCTGAGCCATTGTCTAAAGAACAAGTTGAAAAATTATTTCAGAAAAGCTAAAAGCTAGAAGTCAGATTTCAGATTTCAGAAAAAATTGAAGTAAAAAAAAGTCCGATTCACCTTGGCGAATCGGATTTTTTTTGTTAAATCTGAAATCTATATTTTCTTCACGTATTGTGTGATAATTACAATTTGTTGGCCATCTACTTTTCCTTCAATGTATTCAGCATTTTCATGGTCTAATCGGATGTTACGTACCGAAGTTCCTTGTTTGGCAACCATACTAGATCCTTTTACTTTTAGATCTTTGATTAACACGACTGAATCTCCATGAGTTAGAATCACCCCATTCACATCACGGTGGATAATTTTGTTTTCGTCATCTTCACCTTCTCCTGTGGCTTGAGCCCACGCCAAGGTGTCTTCGTCAAAATACATTTGTTCCAATAATTCTTGTGGACAACCATTTTTGCGCAAACGACTTAATATTCTCCATGCAACAACTTGTACGGGAGTATGTTCACTCCACATGCTGTCGTTCAAACATCTCCAGTGGTTTAAATCTTCATGACCAGGATTTTCTATTTGATCGATGCAAGTGGCACAAGCAAAAATACTTTCGTCCAATCCTCCCTTTTTAGTAGGTAGTACTTGGAATTCTTTTAAGTTTTCGGTAGCAGCACATAATTCACATTGGGAACCACTGCGTTTATTTAATTCTCTTTCAAAACTCATTATAGGTGTGTGTTATTTTAGGTTGCGAAATTACGGTTATTAAGTAGGTTTTGCAAGTTTTGTTTTTAAGGGTGAGGTTATCATTTTGCAAATATCTATCAATTGTAGTGGTTTAGTTTCTCAAAATGACAAACAAAAACTATTTATGCAACTTGACTCTAACCGCTTCAGGAACCAGCATTTCGTATTCCCCAAAATTTCGGATAACGTCTCTCACTATGCTGGAACTGATATAGGAAGTTCGAGCTGCGGTCAGTAAAAAGACGGTTTCTATTTTTGACAATCGTCTGTTGGTGTGTGCGATGGCTTTTTCGAATTCAAAATCGGCGGGGTTGCGAAGTCCCCTGAGTATAAAATCGGCTTTGATTTTATGACACAAGTCAATAGTTAAACCTTCATAAGTGATAACGGTAACTTTGGGTTCGTTTTTGAAGGTTTCTTCTATGAAGCGTTTTCTTTCTTCGAGCGTGAACATGTATTTTTTTTCAGCATTTACCCCAATTGCAATTACAATTTCATCAAAAAGTGAAACACCTCTGTTGATGATGTCTTCATGCCCTAAGGTGATAGGGTCAAACGATCCTGGAAATATAGCTTTCTTCATTTCATTTCAATTTAGTTTAGTTGTTTTTCAATTCTTGAATCTGGAATAATCCAGAGCATCGCTACTGCAATATAAAGTAAACCAGAAATCCAAGGCGAGACAAAAGCTAAGGGAATTGCCAAAAGATACGCTAATGCTGATATTTTACCTTTTAAGTCCTTCTCGACTGCGCGGTGCAAAATCGAATCTTTGCCTTCTAATTTTATGATTTTATTTTGGAGCAAATTATAAGCAATAGCGCACATCAATAAAACAAAACCATAAATACTCATAGGTGTTGCAGCAAAATGATGTTCTCCGATCCAACTTGTTGCAAACGGGATCAAGGACAGCCAAAAGAGTAAAAAAAGATTGCCCCACAAAATAGAACCATTCACTTTTTTAACCACTTGAAACATATGATGATGGTTGTTCCAATAGATCCCGACGTAAATGAAACTCAGAACATAACTTAAGAAAACTGGGATCAAATGATTCAAAGATTCAAAACTATCTTTTTCTGGTGCTTTTATTTCTAGAACCATTATGGTAATGATAATGGCTAATACACCATCGCTAAAGGCTTCGATTCTGGTTTTATTCATTGTTTTAAGATTCTAAGATTCTAAGTAGCTAGGGCTCTATGAACTTAGTGTCTTAGATTCCTAGCTGCTTAGCAACTTAATTAAGTGTTAACTCAATAGCGTTTGTGAATAAATCTTCCAGAGAAATTCCAGCTGCCTTGGCTTGTTGCGGGATTAAACTTTCGGTGGTAAGACCAGGAATAGTGTTCATTTCGAGCATGTGCGGTTCGCCATCTACAAAGATGAATTCGCTTCTGGAGAATCCTTTCATTTTGAGTACTTCGTAGGCACGTTTTGCTGCTTCACTTACTTTTTGAGTCATTTCTTCGGAGATTCTGGCAGGAGTTATTTCCTGTGATTTTCCTTCGTATTTGGCTTCATAATCAAAGAAATCATTTTCGGAAACAATCTCGGTGATAGGCAAAACAATTATTTCTCCCTTATAGTTGATGACTCCAACTGAAACTTCGATACCGTCAAGGAAACTTTCTATGATTATTTCATTGTCTTCTTTGTAGGCTACTTCAATGGCAATTGGCAATTCGGCAACGGTTTTTACTTTTGAAATCCCAAAGCTTGAGCCGGCTTTGTTGGGTTTTACAAAACAAGGCAAACCTAATTTTTGTACAATTTCGTCCGTCTTGATAATGTCCCCTTTGTTTAGGTAATAGGAAGCGGCTGTTTTGATTCCGTATGGTTTTAATACCGATAATAAATCACGTTTATTAAATGTTAATGCGGCTTGGTAATAATCGCAGGCGGTTTGCGGAATGTTTAATAATTCGAAATAAGCTTGCATCAGTCCGTCTTCACCTGGTGTTCCGTGAATGGCATTGAAAACACAATCAAAAGTTTGTTTGGCTCCGTTTATGTTTACCGAAAAATCATTTCTGTCAATAGGGAATTCGGCATCATTTGCGTCTACATACACCCATTTTTCTTTAAAAATGTGGATGCGGAAGGCTTTGTATTTGTTTTTGTCCAAGAATTGGTAAACTACGTTTCCGCTAATAAGTGAGATCTTGTATTCGCTTGAATAGCCGCCCATGATGATGGCAATGTTTTTCATTTTATAAGTTTAATCGGTTAAACGTTTAACCGATTAGCCGATTAAACGTATTCTAAACAAAATTATCATTTTTTTTGAAACGAAATAGGTTTATCTTTGCGGGAAATAAAAATATTTATGAGCTTAAAAAAATATCTTACGAGTCGTGTATTTTTTGGACAAGTGGCTATTGCACTTGCTATTATTGCAGTTTTGGGTTATTTATTCATGCATTGGTTGACTTTTACAACCGATCATGGTCATGAAATAACCGTTCCCGATTTGAGAAAATTGACTGAAGAACAAGTGGAAGATAAGCTGGATGAATTGGATTTGGATTATGAACTTTTGGATAGTGTTGATTTTCGAGGTGATTTTCCAAAATACAGTGTAGTAGAGCAGGATCCGATGCCAGGTACAAAAGTAAAAGTAGGTAGAAAAGTATATATTAAGATTAATTCATCTGGGTTTTCGTCTGTTCGAATTCCAGATTTAATTGATAAAACATATCGTGAGGCAGTGCCAACACTTAAGGCGTTGGGACTTGAAGCAGGAACAATTACGTATGTGCCTAATTTAGGTAAAGATATGGTATTGGAAATGCGTTATAAAGGCAGAAATTTGAAAGTAGGAGACAGAGTATTGAAAGCCTCTAAAATTGATTTGGTTTTGGGCGATGGAAAAGAGAGTTATCAAGAAGAAGTAGTGGACAGTTCAGCTGCTTCAACACAAGAACAAACACCAACAAATGAACAATAATAGTGAACCAATAGAAGATTTAGACGAAGAATTATTTGAACATTACAAATTTGAGGTTCCCAAGGGTCAAGCGATTTTGAGAATAGATAAATACTTGATGGGTTTGATTCCAAATGCCACTCGTAATAAAATTCAGAACGCAGCCACCGAAGGGAATATTTTTGTGAATGATGCTACGGTAAAGTCGAATTATAAAGTAAAGCCTTTTGACGTTGTTCAGGTAATGCTGTCACATCCTCCTTTTGAAAACAGGGTTGATCCAGAGGATATTCCGTTAGAGATTGTTTATGAAGATGATGCACTTTTGCTAATCAATAAACCGCCGGGATTGGTAGTGCATCCGGGGCACGGAAATTATACAGGAACCCTAGTGAATGCGCTTGCATTTCATTTTGAGAATTTGCCAATGAACAGCAGTGAGCGTCCAGGATTGGTTCATAGAATTGATAAAGACACTTCAGGCTTATTGGTTATTGCCAAAACCGAAGCTGCTATGACGCATTTGGCCAAGCAATTTGAAGCCAAAACCTCCGAAAGAGAATATATTGCTTTAGTTTGGGGAAATGTAGCTCAAGAACAAGGAACTATTGAAGGGAACTTGGCGCGACACTTGAAAGATCGCATGCAAATGGCTGTTTTTGCTGATCCTGAAATAGGTAAGCCTGCCATAACCCATTATAAGGTTTTGGAACGTTTTGGGTATGTGACATTGATTTCATGCCGATTAGAAACAGGAAGAACACACCAGATTCGGGCACACTTGAAACATATTGGTCATCCGCTTTTTAATGATGAGCGTTATGGTGGTCACTTGATTTTGAAAGGAACTACGTTTACGAAATACAAACAGTTTATTGAGAATTGTTTCAAAGCATTGCCACGTCAGGCATTGCACGCCAAAACACTTGGTTTTGTACATCCAAATACTGGAGAAATGATGCGTTTTGACACCGAATTGCCTCAGGATTTTAAGGATTGTATCGAAAAATGGAGAGGTTATTCCAAATCACATCATGCCGAAGAAGATTAAAGATAGAATAAAAAAGCCCCGCATTTTGCGGGGCTTTTTTATGAATTACGGTTACTTTATTTCAGTTCCTAAATGATGTTTTATCACTCCCTTAGAACCTGTTTGGCTTGGGGTTAATTCCAAAACAAAATTTGGAGAAAGATTAGGCTCCACTCGATGAGAAACAAATAGAATTGTAATGTTTGTTTCTTTTCTAATCGTATTTATTAGTTGTATGACCATGGCTACGTTATGATCATCTAGTCCTTCAACAGGTTCGTCTAGAATTAATAAAGGAGGATGTTTGATAACTGCACGAGTGATAAGTGCTACTCTTTGTTGACCTACAGAAAGGCGATTGAAAATTTTGTTTTTCAGATGGCTCATTTCAATTACTTCCAGCCATTGTGCAACGATTCTTCGCTGTAATGTTGTAGGTTTAGTGTATAATCCGATGGAATCAAAGAAACCAGAGAGGATCATTTCTTCCAAGCTGTAACTTTTGTTAAATAAATCGGTCATGGAAGTGTTGAAAATACCAATTTGTTTTTTGATTTCCCAGATGCTTTCCCCGCTTCCTTTTTTTCTGCCAAAGAGTTCTATATCTTGTCCATAAGCTTTAGTGTTATCTCCAGAAATTAGCGATAATAGGGTGCTCTTTCCAGAACCATTAGGCCCAATAAGTTGCCAGAATTCTCCTTGTTTTATCGTCCAAGAAAGGGAGTCGATAATTGGTTTTTCATCATAGCTAACGGATATAGCGTTCATTTTTACAAGAACACGATCATTGAAAATTTCTTTGTGAATGGGTATTTTATAGCTGTCGTTTTCAAACAAATTATTTTCGATTGCATTTATGTTTTTCAATTCAAACGAATTATCCTTTATGATTGCTTTATTTGTAATAAAAGAAAGCAAATCGGCAGTTCGATTAACCAATTGAATAATGCGTACTGAATTTGAAATATTTTCGATTGCGATTGTTACTTCAATTCGGGAATTTTGATCCAGATGATCCAAAGGATTGTCCAGAATGATATAATCCGGATTTTGTTTAAGACAATACTTTAAAAACTCTTTTTTTCGTTCTCCAGATGAAAAACTACGTAAGTTTCGGTGGGGTTCTTTTGTAGCTTTAATCGAATCATGTTGGTATTCTTCTTCGATTAATTTTTGAATGGAAATGTCCGAATACAGAATTCCGCTTAGCATATTAAACACGGATAATTCTCCTTGAATTTCTCCTGATAATATAGTATCGATAAAGGTTTTTTTATCAACTTGATTGGATAAAAGAATGTCCCAATGTTTCATTTTGTGCATATTGAATGTAGAAAATCATATTTGGTGAAATTAGACATTATAATGGGAATTTAAAATTGGGAGAGTCTTAAATTTTAATTTTAAGCATTGTTTTTTATGAAAAAAAGCCCCAAAATAGGGGCTCATAATTGTTTTGAATAAAATGGATATTTGTTAAAGTCCTTTGTCTACAGTTTCAGGTTCTTCTATTTCTGTTGTTTCTTCAATTTGAGCTAATGGTTCTTCCAGTTCTCTTGGTTCTTCTTCATTTTCAGTATTCTTTCTTTTAGAAAACCACCCTTTTACTTTGTTCTTGAAAGCACCAAAGAAACCTAAAAGACCAAGTACAATTAGTTTTCCAAATTTAGCAATAACAGCAAAGAGGCCAACTTTGGCTAAAACCTTTCCAGCTACAAGGCCTCCAATGGTCCAAGCAGCAACTTCATCCACATTGGAATCAAAATCTTCGTATTTATAGCCATCATTAAATTGTACAATATCAAGTACTTTACTAATGTCTTTTTGTACAAGAGGCAATTCATTTTCGGTTGCAATAGCATTTAACACCAAAACTCCTTTTCTGCCCAAGATTCTAATATTATAGTTTAGCGTATTTATTGAACTTTTTCCAAATTTTATTTCTTTGGCCCAATGCAATATTTTCCTGTCTTTATCATAAAACGGTTTTGCCGCCCACCCTACAATTGTTACTGGATCATATCCTCCTTTTTGTCTCTCTTTGTTTTCTTCTACTGTTTCCTTTTGCATTTCGGCTAACAAATCATCATAATCTACATCATCTGCATCATCGTCCTCAACATGACCAATTTCATCGTATTGAATATTAAAAACATAACCGTTTTGGCTCATTACACCTTGATTTTCTGGTAATAATAAACCTAAAGTAAGATTCTCCCCTTTAGGATTTCCCCATAAGTCAACCAAAACTCTTTCCGCCTGAACTGGGTTCAAATATTTAAAACCATTTGGGATGTTTATTTTTCCAATTCCATTTTTTAAATTAATGGAGCCATGTTCATATCTGAAAGTTTTTTCAATGGAATCTATTTTCTTGTGCATTTCTTCTTCTTGAGAATACATGATAAAAGTGAGTAAACAAGAAATAATAGTTAAAGTAGTTTTCTTCATTTTGATCTGTTGGTTAAAAGGTTTGGTTAATTTTTTTTTTAAAAAGTAGTCAAAGGACTATTTATTTTTCAAATATAACTTTTGTTTTTAATAAAAGTTATATTTTTCAAATTTTTTTAAAATCAACACAAATTGTCTTTTTTTAAACAAATCATGTAAGAGTTTGATTAGGATGATAGGCAATTGCTGTTCAAAAATTGGCTTTAAATGATTTAATTCAATTGCTTGAATTTTGAAAGAGGCTATTTTAATTCGAATTATTTCATCGTAAAATTAGCCTCAAAAGTCTTAAATCTATTGTCTAAATCCTGCACTAATTGTTTTTTCAATACAGGATCTTGAATAAAACTATAGTTGATGCTATTGTACACAAATTGTTTGATATCGGTATAGGAAATGGTTTTGTATCTTTTGGCTAATAATACATATTGTTCAGTCATATTGGTTCGTAATATTCCGGCATCATCAGTACTGATAACGATGGGTACACCAAATTCTTTGTACAATAGAATAGGATGGCGGTTTTCTTTTATTTTCAAAATGAACTCATTACTAGTCAGGTTGATTTCGATCGGAATGTTATTTTTAGCCATATACCGCATTAAATCATAGCTTTTCTCTTCATAAGCAATATCAACTCCATGTCCAATTCTATTGGCACCAGCGGTATAAACGGCGGCGTTAATATGCCAAGATAATTCTTCTGGGCGCACAAGTCCTAAGGTAAGTTCTCCGGCATGCATTGCATATTTAACTTTAGGAAAACGGCTGTGGCAATACTTGAACATTAGCATGTGCAAGCCATAATCTTTCATAGATGTTTCACCATCTTCGGGAGATACAATATTTACTCCAGCCATCAATAGACTGTTATCGGATGACATAAAAGCAACGACTAGATTTTTAAATAAATCAACTGGTTCCATGAAGCGCAAAACAAAATTTTGGTAGCGCATCGTGAATTGATTGTCATCTATTTTAAGTGCTGCGTGCATTTTGGCAACGAAGTTTACATTAAAATCGGAGGCGTATTTTTTAGCCTCTTTTTGAATGAAAAGGTTATACAAGGAATCTAAAGATTGCATAACGGCTTTTTCATTTTTGTTAGCCATCATTTTTCTTAAATGAGTGTTGTATTTAGTTAAATCATCCGTTTTTATGGCGCAGGGAATAGTCGATAATTGGGTTTCGATATAGCTTACATTTTCTTTGATAGCCCTGTTTTTTAGTTCCAATAAACCGGCTTCAAAATTATTTTTTGTGGCAGGTTCAAACTTCATAAAGGATTCAAAAAATAATTTATCCGAAGGGTAGTCAACATTATTATAATCTTTGACAGACCATTTATGCATTATTTTTTGTTTGTAGACATCCAATTCACCATTTTTTTGCAAGGTAGAAAATAACACCCAGTCACTTCCATTCTGTTTTTCTTGGCTAACAGTCATGGTTTGAGTGTTGAGATAAAAATCTTCGGAAATGGCGTGAGTTAATAATGGTTCAGCATAAATAGAACCAGAATAATGGTGGTGTAAATCACCCCCTTTAGGCATTTGGGAAAAGAAAGCGGTAAGTTCGGCCTCGTTATTTCTGATTTTTTCAAAATACGTTTCGGCCGATTGGGCAAATCCTGCTTGGAATAAGGGAAAAAAAAGTAGGATGAAAAATATCTTCATGGTATAAATTTCATTCAAATATAATTCAAATATAATTGAAATAAAAATTGGTAACTCTGAAATTTTTTTGGAAGGCACTCTAATTTAGCGCTCAAAAAAAGATGCAGAATTACCTCTACTAAATTTTCAAGGTTTCGGAGGGAGGCTTTTTTGAATAATGTATTTCCGAAATATGCTTCAATAAAGACATTTTTTTAAATGAAATTTTCATTATTATTTTCGGTATAATCTAGGTCGGTATGAAAAGTTTCTTTCATTTTCCTAAGTGCCAATAACGAAACGATAGACAATAGGGAGCCAACAATCATTCCTGATTTGAGAATATCACCGTCAAAGAAACTGTCTCTAAAAAAACTATAAATTAAAATAATCAAAGGAAGCGAACCTCGCACAAAATTAGGAACAGTGGTTGTTACAGTTGCTCTGATGTTGGTTCCAAATTGTTCGGCAGCTATGGTTACAAATAGAACCCAATAACCAACTGAGAATCCCATTGTAAAGCAAAGCAAATAGAATGTTGCTGCAGATATTCCGTATGCATTTAAGTAAACAAAAACCATGATTAGATTAAAAATTAAAAACAAGCCCATGATTTTTTTCCTGCTTTTAAGCCATTGGCTCAATAATCCGCTGGCTATGTCTCCAAAGACCAAACCCGTATAGCAAAAGGCAATAGCTTTTCCAGCGGCAATGGTTTCGGCTTGCTGTACGCCAAGCGCTTTTGCAAATTCAGGTGAAAAAGTTATCAAAACACCAACCAAAAACCAAAGTGGAATCCCAATCAGAATACATTGAATGTATTTTGTAAATCTTTTGGAGTTGGTAAACAAAGAAAAAAAGTCTCCTTTCTTTTCATCACTTTGTTGTACTTGCTTGAACATCCCCGATTCGGCGATGCTGATTCTTAAAAACAATAACAAAATACCTAGACCTCCACCAGCATAATAGCAAAAACGCCAGTCCTGAAAAATTTGATAGACTAAATAGGCCGCAACTGCTCCTGAAACTCCAACTGAAGCTACAATCATGGTTCCGTAGCCGCGTTTGTCTTTGGGCAGGGATTCGGCAACCAATGTGATACCAGCTCCTAATTCTCCTGCAAGCCCAATCCCTGCAACCAATCTCCAAAACGCATAGCCATCAACAGTAGTTACCATTCCGTTGGCAATATTTGCTACAGAATAAAGTAAAATCGAACCGAACAAAACGGATATTCGCCCCTTTTTATCTCCTAAAACTCCCCAAAGAATTCCCCCGAACAGCATACCAAACATTTGCATACTGATAAGATATTCCCCTTGATTTCGAATGGCATCTCCTGTTATTCCAAGATCTTTGAGACTATCGGTACGAACAATTCCAAAAAGTAACAAATCGTAAATGTCAACAAAATACCCTAGCGCAGCTACAATTACGGCAGCATTGAGAATGGATTTCGAGTTTCTTGTTATAGGTGTAGGAATGCTATTCATTAGAATTTGGTTTTTATGGCTAGTTTCATTAATAAATCGGTTTGTTGGTCATTGCCTAGAATGAAAATATGTTTGTCGAATGTGACAAAACCATTTTTGGCATAAAATTGTAAAGCCTTATGGTTTTCTTCCCAAACGCCTAGCCAAATATAATCGACACGATATTCTTCTGCAACTTTTATGGCTTGGTCGAGTAATAGTTGTCCTATTTTTTTTCCGTGAAAAGCTTTTAAAACATAAATGCGTTGGATTTCGATTGTTTCGTCTTTTATTGTTTCGGTTTGTGCATTTCTTAGGTTTAATTTAAGGTAACCAACGGGTTCGTTATCACAAAAGGCGATGTAAAAAGGAGAATCAGGATTGTTTATTTCTAAAGTTAATTGTGATGTGTTGAAATTTTCCTGAAGGTATTTCTGCATATTTTCTGGAGTATTTATCTCCGAGAAAGTTTCGGTGAAACACTGTATGCCTATGTTTTGTATTGTGATAAGGTCTTCTAAATGGGCTCTTTTGATTTCAATCATTGCAATCTGTTTTATTTCTTTATAAAATCAAAAATAAGGAAAATAAATAGCATTCATTTTAAAAATCTATGATTGCATTAAACAATTCAATTCATTGTTTCCGAATTCTAGATTTCAATTTGTACTTTTGAAATTGCTAATAAAAAGAATTCGAAAGCCCATATCCAATATGAAAATTGTACTCTCTCCTGCCAAATCGTTAAACTTCGAACAAGAATTACCAACAACCCAACATACAGCCTCTTCTTTTTTAAAGGAATCCAGACAGGTTCATAAAGTTTTGAAACAACAATCACCTAAAAGCTTATCGGAATTGATGTCGATTTCAGATAAATTAGCCGATTTGAATTGGAAACGCAACCAGGATTGGAAAACTCCTTTTACTCCCGAAAATGCGCGTCCGGCAGTATATGCTTTTGATGGCGATGTCTATACAGGATTGGATGCTTACTCGATTCCGATAGATAAATTAGAACAGCTTCAAGATAGTTTACGAATTTTATCAGGTTTGTATGGTTATTTGAAACCATTGGATTTAATTCAACCTTATCGTCTTGAAATGGGAACGAAACTGCCTATTGGCGAAAGCAAAAACTTATATGAGTTTTGGAAAAAAAACATCACCAGTTCACTGAACAAAGAACTTAAAAAAGGGGAGTTGTTTATCAATTTGGCGAGCAACGAATATTTCTCGGCAGTGGATGTGAAGGCTTTGAAAGTTCCTGTTATTACTCCGGAATTTAAGGATTATAAGGATGGGAATCTGAAAATAATCAGCTTTTTTGCTAAGAAGGCTAGGGGATTGATGGTACGCTATATTTTGGACACCAATGCACAAACCCTTGACGATTTAAAAGGATTCAATTATGAAGGATATCAGTTTGATGCTAATTTGTCGAAAGGGAATAACTTGGTTTTTACGAGATAGAATTTAGTTAGCAGTTAGCAGGTAACAGATTTCAGATTATAGAGAAAGCAAAAAAAACTCTGAATTTCACTGATTAATAAGTGAAATTCAGAGTTTTTTTATAATTTGAAGTTGTTAATTTTTTTCGTTCCTAAAGTTCGCAAAAAAGCAAAATCTTGTCCTTTAGCCCCGATAGCAGTGGAAATCCTTGTGAGCCGGTGTTCGGCTTACAAGATTGAAGCTAATAGCGGGACCAATGCCGACTGAAAACGCCTAATTTTTCTGCTCCTAATTATTAGAAAACTCAATTCTGCCTTCTGCAATCTAAATTCTGTAATCTTAATGCATTGCCTCGGATGGATCAATTTTATTTTTTCCTTTTTTGATCAAAAGGATAAAAGGAATACACAGTAAGAATAGAATCCCGAGATACATAAAAATATCCATAAATGATAATACGGAGCTTTGTGACATTACTTTCAGTTCAAGTACTTTGTAAGCTTTAGACAACGCTTCATTGGCAGTATATCCTTTGGACATAAAACCCATTTGTAATTGATGAACTGTTTGTTGTACTTTATAAGATGACTGGTCAAGATAGGATATTAAATTCACGCGATGTTCCTGATTAAGTCTAGTGAGATAAGTGGTAATGATGGCAATACCGAAAGAACCTCCCAATTGTCTCATCATTCCTGTAAAGGCAGCACCTTCACCAATATGTTTCCCTTTTAGAGTAGACAATGACAAAGTGGTAATAGGTACAAATAGTAATCCCAAACCTACACCTCTCAGAATTAATGGCCAAAACATGTGTTCAACGCCAGTGTCTGGTGTCATTACACCACGCATCAAAAAGGTAAAAAGGAAAAATATCAGGAATCCTACTGCAACCATATAAGCTTGTGGGATGCCACGCTGAATCATTTTACCTATAAAAGGCATCATAATACCCGTTGTTATCGAACTTGGGATTAACAATAAACCGGCATCTGTAGCTGTCCATCCTAATATAGATTGGGTGTATATTGGAATGATAAATGTCGATCCATACAATCCGAATCCCATAATAAAAGACATGACGGTTCCAATTCTAAGGTTGGTGTCTTTTAATACTTTTAAATTCACGATAGGATGTTTATAGACAAGTTCTCGCCATATAAAAAGCACTAAACCAAAGACAAAAACTACACTTAAGGTCACAATTAAGCTATCATTGAACCAATCGTCCTGTTGCCCGTGTTCTAAAACAAATTGTAAAGAACCTATGAAAGTGGCCAAGAGTGCAATTCCCCACCAATCAACTTGGTTTGCTTTTAGTTTGTCTCCATATTTTGGGCTCTTTACATAGCCAATGGTTAGTAAAGTAGCAATAATACCAATTGGAATGTTGATGTAAAAAATGAAAGGCCATGAAAAATGATCCACAATATAACCTCCTAATGGCGGTCCCAATGTTGGTCCAACAATAACTCCCATTCCGTAAATGGCCTGTGCCATTCCTCTTTTGGCAACGGGATAACTTTCAGTGATAATGGTTTGTGCGGTTACTAACAAAGCACCTCCTCCCAAACCTTGTATGAATCGAAAAGCTACCAACTCCCAAATATTGGTGGCATTTCCGCACAAAAAGGAAGCCACTGTAAAAATAACAATGGATGTTGCAAAGTAATTGCGTCGTCCAAATTGCTGTGACAACCAACTCGTCATTGGGATTACAATTACGTTTGCAATAGCATACGCAGTAATTACCCAAGCCACATCGGTTAAGGTAGCACCGAGGCTACCTCTCATATTATTTAGGGCTACGTTTACAATCGTAGTGTCTACAATTTCGAGCAAAGCACACATGATACAGGTTATCGTGATGATGACCCTATTGATGCCGTATTCTACTAAATCGTCTTCTTGGTTTTGTACCATTTTGAATTTTTAATAAGTAATGGTTTAAATTCCTTTAATAAGTTTTTTCTAAAACTTATTATTTCAAATGAACATCTACATCAGCGTTCATACCTGGGCGAAGCAATTTAATTTTTTCAGGATCGTTTGAGGCATTCAAACTTATTTTGACAGGCAATCTTTGAATTGTTTTTACAAAATTTCCTGTTGCATTGTCAGGCGGAAGCAATGAAAAACGAGATCCAGTTGCTGGTGAAAATGAAGTAAGCGTTCCTTCAAAATCGTAATCAGGATAAGCATCTACTTTTACCGTTACTTTTTGACCGATAACCATTTTGTTTAATTGTGTTTCTTTAAAATTCGCCACAACCCATGCTTCATTGTTATTGATGATATAAAATAAAGATTGCCCTTGTTGAACCAATTGTCCTGGTTGAATGTCTATTTTTGAAACTTGTCCGTCAATAGCTGCGGTTACAACTGTGTAAGTCAAGTTTAACTGAGCTACTTCAAGTAATGCTTTTGCTTTTTTGATATTGGCGGCAGCAACATCTGTTTGTTTGTTAGAAACTCTTGATTTTGCTTCAATTACTGTTTTTTGAAAAGCACTTGCTTTTTCTTGTTGTTGTAAAATACGTACTTGGCTTTCCGCTTCTTGTTTGGCTGCCAATGCTTGTTCGTACTGTTGTTTGGTAATTGAATGATTTTTGTATAAATTTTCGTAGCGAACATAATCACTGGTTGCTCTTCCCAATCTAATTTTTGCAGTTTCAATATTTCCTCCTGCTGATTGTACATTGGCATCCGAAACAGCAATACTTGCTAATGAACTTCCAATATCTTCTTTGGCTACTTCAAATCCACCTTCTGCAGCTATAAAAGCAGCACTTGCTTCTTCTATTTTTAATTGGTAGTCTCTTTTGTCGATAGTAAATAAAGTATCTCCTTTTTTTACATAGTCATTGTCTTTAACATACACTTTGCTGATATATCCCGAAACCCTCGGGATTATCGGATTCATGTTTTTCTCTATCTGGGCATCATCTGTTTCTTCATGTCCTTGAGAATGGATGTATTTTGAAATTCCGTAAGTTCCTCCTGCTAGGATCAAAACCAATAGGATTATAATGAATTTGGCGTTTGTTTTTTTCTTTTCCATGATATTGGTAGTGGTTATATTTTTGAAAGGTTGAAGGTTTGTGATAGTTGACCAGTGACTGAAAGTAACTCGTAATATTTTTGAATAACATCAACTTTAGCAATGGTTTCGCTTATTTTTGATTTCAGCTGCTCTACATCAGCTTCCAGTAAATCATTAGTATCCGAAAGTCCGTTTTCGTATTTGTCTTTTACAATTCGGTAATTTTCCGAAGCTTGTTCAACAGCTTGGTTGTAAACAATATTTTGTTTAACGGCCAAATCATAATTGGTAATCGCTTGTTGTACTTGAACTCTAATATTATCTTTTAATAGTTCTTCTGAAGTTTTTACCTCAATTGCTTTACTTTCAGCAATTTTTACTTGAGTACCATTTTTAAGAATACCACTAATATCATAGGATAAACCAACTCCAAAAAACATTGCGTTTTCTAACGTAATAATATTGTTTAGGTTCAAAGCAGCATAGCCTCCTACCAAAGCAACATTAGGGTAGTAGTCACCTTTGGCCATTTTAATATTGTTTTGAGTTGCTTTTTCTTGATATTGCATTGCTGCCAAATCTTTGCGATTTTGAAAAGCAGGCTGCTCATCAGTAGGAATAGCGTTTTTAGGAAAGTTAATCAAATCATTTTCGTATACTACTAGTTTTGTTTCTGTTGGTAGTTTCAACAAAGTAACCAGATAGTAATTGATTATTTTTTCATTGTTTAAGGCTTCATCAAGTGTCAACTGAATTTTAGAAACTTGAAGTTGAGACTTCAATAAATCATTTCTAGGGATGATTCCGTTTTTTTCTAAAGCTGTAAAGTCAGTTACACGTTGTTCGGCACTTTTTTGATTTTCCTTTAATAATTCGATCGTTCTTTGTGCTTTGTATAAATTTGCATAATAGTCTATGACTCTCATTGTCACATCTTCTTTGGTTTGAGAGGCCATCGCATTTTCAGCTTGGTACAAATTATCCTGAAGTTTTATGCCATTTTGAATTTTCATTCCTACAAATACAGGTACTTTCAAACTCGCTTGACCAATAAGCAATTGATCAGGAACTGGCAGAACTGCCGACCCTGCATCAATTTTTAAGTCCACAGTTGCTTTTGTTAAACGAAGATATTGTCCTGTAATTTTAAAATCGGGGTATTGATTGTTCTTAGCCGATTGTAATTCTTGTTTCTTGGTTTCCACTTTGGTGTTGGCCAATGAAATTTCATTACTTTTTGTCCAAGCCAATTGTATAGCCTCTTCCAGCTTTAAATTGGTTTTGTCTTGGGCATTTATGGATGAGATCCCAATAAGGAAACCTCCAAATAGCATAAAATAACTAACTTTCATATGTCAAGAGGGCTTTAATGGTTTGTTGAATGTGCATTGTAAGAGTTGTTTTTATATAGGTATTGTATTCTTCTTCGGTGTTCAAGTGTAAAAGATTTTCATAAAATGGTCTATTCAAATGAAAATGGAAATAGGTGCCTAGAATAGTTGTCGTAAGGAGTGGAACAACAATGTCTTTCTTGAAAATTCCCTTTTCTTGTCCATCTTGGATAATGGATTCTATTGATTTTAAATTTCCTTTCTTTAAATCTGTAAAAGCTTGAAGGTTGATAACTCTTTGGCTTGAGGAAAATTCAAAATGCATGATTTTGTAGATGCATCTATTGCTGTTAATTTTATCTATATAAAGAGCTATAAGCTTATGTATTTTTTCAAGTGGATCTAATTTTTCTAGAGTCAAAATGTCCAACTGCAATTTAATATCTGTGATGCGGTTTAAAATAATGGATTCCAATAATTGTTCCTTGGAACCAAAATAATAGGAAACCATGGCAATATTTATTTTGGCTTCCTTGGCAATGTCTCGTATCGATGTCCCGTCAAATCCTTTTTCAGCAAATAGCTTTTCGGCCACTTGCAAAATTTGAATTTGTTTTTCGTTAAAATCCGTTTTCAATGGTGTCTTTTTAATTCGAAACAAAATTAAACAACTGTTTAAATTAAACGATTGTTTAATTTTATTTTAACTTATTTTTAACAATTAATAACAGAGATGAGTTGCAGTTAAACTTGAGGTTTAGACTAAAATAAATGGGAATTTGAATTTTGAAGAAGAAATGTTTTTTTAGTTTTTTTAGAAATAATTCAACAAAAAAAGAGTCTTTATTTTTGGTTAAGCGTTATAATTTCTCTTTAATTGGAATCCAAATTTCTTCTTCTGAGTTTGGGTCTTCTTTTTTATATTTAGCTCCCAAAATTTCAAAATGGGGTCTATGGTCTAAATCATATTTTGAATTGGGAATCCAATCTCTGAATATATGATCAAAAATTTCAATACTATGCCCTTTATGTTCGAAAATGGCATAAAGTCCACCCGACAAAGTGAAAGATTCCATCTCAATAGGAATATTTTCAAAGTCAGTAACCTCAAGTGTAGCCCATTTTTCAAATACAGAAATGGGATTGAACGCTTCAAAATAGGTTGGGTTGTATACTTGTATTGCGAATAGATCTGAACTTATGATATTTTGAATTTCGCCACGTTTTGGCATGAAACTTTGCCATAACTCTGAAGTTTTGTTATTTGCAAGCGACGTTTTAATATGTTTTCCAATTAATTTTTTTTCGGATAAAATTTCAATTCGGGGGCTCATTTTAATTATTTATCGAATGGATTTTTTTAAGCAAACACTGTTCTTAATATTTTCATATTGGCCATAATTAGGGATTATCTCATAACCTGATTTGTGGTACAATGCAATGGCTTGGGGATTGTTTGTGCCGGTTTCCAGAACACAATCTGTATAATTAAGTTCACTAGCCCAGACTTCTAATGCTGCCAAGACTGTACGGGCAACTCCTTTTCCTCGAAAATTTGAATGAACGAACATTCTTTTTATTTCGACAGTATTCAAATCAAATTCCTTGAAAGCACCACACCCAATGGCTATTTCATCTTGATAACAAACTACAACATTGTTGATGGTGTCCAATTTGTTGTATTGCGAATAAAAATCATGTTCTTCGCCATCTTTTATTTTCAAATCTACATCGAGTAAAACAACTAGGTTTTTAAAATCGGTATTTTCGGAAGTTGTTCGTCTAATGGTGGGCATATTTTGAGAATTTGCTTAAACTGGTTTTCGGACTAAATTAATTTAGATAATTTTGAATGTCTTGTCTGCAATGTAGTCCTTATATTTTTTGGTTACAAATTTAAACAAATTATCAGATTATTCCAGCTATTCAACAGTACATTTGAGTCCTTGATTCTCAGTGCTATTTTTTAAGTTGATTTTAAAAACACTGGTGATTTCTGCCATTATCGATAATGCTATTTCTTCTGGGGTTTGACTTCCAATAGGTAATCCAACCGGTCCGTGAATTTTGTCAAAGATACTATCATCAAGAAGCGTATCAGTATCAAGGATTGCATTGAGAAGTTTTTCCCTGCGGTGAACTGGGCCAAGAAGACCAATATATCTCACTTTTGAACTTATAATATGGAGTAAAAAGCGTAAATCTTTCGAGTAATTATGGCTCATGACTACAACGGCAGTGTTCTTGCAAAATAAACCTTGATCCAGATCTTCTGGTTTGACTGTCAAAACCGATTTTGCAAATGGAAAATCGCTACTATTTACAGTACTATATTCAGAACCTATGACTATGACTTCCCAACCTAAGAATGCTGCCAATTGGCTTAATTTATTCGAATCATGTTCTATTCCAAAGAGGCATAATCTGTTTAGAGGTTGTATTTTTTGTTCAAAAACTTGATTATTTGAGCGTTCCTCATAATCGGAATTATAAATTATAGTGTCTTTGAATTTAAAAGAAGTTCCAAAACCTGGTTTACTTATTTCATCTTTCACGAAAGAGCAGGACAAAAAAAACGGTTGTCTTTGCTGGATAGCATCTTCTATTAAATTGAGGAGTTTTTCGTTTGGATGAAATAATTCAATTAAAATATAAATACTTCCTTCGCAGCCTAATCGAAAACGTCCATCGTATTTAAAAACCTTTGGACAATTGGAAGAAAAGACGCTGCTGGATTGCCTGATAACTTCTTGTTCTACACAACCACCGCTTAAGGCGCCTGTAATGTTTTGACATTCATCAATAAGCATTTGGGTTCCTTCCTTGCGATAGGATGAGCCCTCTACATGAACAATTGTAGCAAGAACTGTTCGAAAATTCTTTTTGCTAGCCCTTTTGTATGAGTCTATTATTTTAAGAAATTCGTGCGTCATTTATTCTACGATTTAGGCTTTTTGAGAATGATTAATTATTCCCGAAAAGATTTTTATAGTTTAATTGAATGTATTCGAAAAGGTCACTTGATGAAGGTTTTGGATTGCCAGTCATGTCTTCGAGAACAGTAGCGATCAAATTGTGGAGATCATTTATGTGTGTTACTCCAGATTTCAAATCCCATTCTAATGGTTTCACAATTGGAATATCATCCTTACGGGCATATTCCAGTTCCAGCAAGCACGAAAAATCGGGTGCCGCTTTATCTCTTTCGGTAAGGTTACCTTCAAGATTAAAACAATTTTGAACGGTCTTGATGATGGACGAGTGATCAAATGGAGTATAGCCAGCTGGTCTTGCAATAAGCCCTTTTTTTATGTATGGATTAATCACTACACAAGGAACGCGTATCCCAAAACGATTGAAGAGGAATCCATCCTGTCCTGCTTGATTGTCTTCATGAGGGTTTTTGGCACCGCTTGGAGGCGGAACGTGATCGTAGGTACCGCCATGTTCATCATAAGTAATAATAAACATAGTATTGTCAAAAACTGGCGACGATTTTATTATATTGTAAATATCCGCAATGAGCTTTTCACCTGCTCGAATGTCGGTAGGCGGATGCTGGTCATTTTGCCCTTCTCCGCCGTAATTTGGTTCTAGGAAGGAGTAACTAGGCAAATTGCCCTCTTTACATTTTGCTTCAAAATCGGTCAGTGTCCCAAAATTATTGTTATATTTTAAATCGTGTAATTGTTTCATTATAAGTCGCGTAAGTGAGAAATGATTGTTTCCAAATTTACCGTCTTCATCCTTTGCGCTAGCGAAATCATTATTGCCAAAAATCCCCCAACTAAGATCGTTTCTTCCTCCATCTATGGCTTCTTGTATCTGATTAAAAATGGTTCGTGCATCACATTGTGCAACTGGACTGTTGTTTACATGTCCCGTTGATGTTGCCGCATGTACAAAGTCACGATTAGGAATAGTCTGGCTAGGCACTGAGCAATGATAATGATCACAAACAGCAAAACTCCTAGCCAACTCGCTTAGTACAGGAGTTTGTTCAGGAGTATAACACTTCATAATGTTGCGAGGGTTTGTAGGATCATCACCAAAACTGAAGGCTCCATACAACATAGCGTTTTGATAGTTTTGAACAAATCCCATGTTAATTGCTGGAGGCGCATATTGCTGTGCTACATCATATTTTAGGTACAATTGGTGATTGGTGTCTTTAAAACCCTCTCCTGGATCTGGATTTGGAAGGGTAAAATCCACTGGATTGGGGATAGCCTCGCCTCTACGTTTTTTGGGCTGACCGTTTTTCTCAATCATTACTTTCTCAATAAAAGGAATACCATCGGAGTCTATATTGTCAAGCGGATTCCAAAGGTCTTTTGTCAGTCCTTCAAATTGCTGATTATGTGGAGGTTCTTCATCACTATACAACCAACCTAATAAATTGTCGAAAGATCTGTTTTCCAACATTAGTACCACGACGTGCTTAATTGTTTGTTGTAATTTATCTCTATTTGGTGATAGGTATTGGTTCATCTTATTTGGTTTTTTGCTAGTGAATAGCGCTTTGTTTAGATATGGAAAGAAATGGTGTGCTAAAGAATTTGGAGCGAAAAATTAGGCATTATCAGCCAGTATAGTTCCCGCCATCATTCCTAAACTTATGAGTCTCATCTCGTCTTTGGAGACGAGACGAGGCGCATAAGGTTTATCCCTTCTGTCGGGGCTAAAAAGCCATTATTAGGAATTTTTGGAAGCTTCTAAGTCCCATTGATTACTATGTTTTAGTCCAATGGCTTCAGGCTCATTGCCGTTCATTATTGTGTTGCCTTAATTAAGTTCTGAGCATCAACTCTTGTATGTCCTGGGGGCGCCACAATAAGGTCTGTTTTTGATAAAGCAGTCCATAATATATTGTCCTGAAATGCAATGGTGCCACCACCGCGTTTTTCCTGAGAAATCATACGATTGATATCACCAACACAAACCCAGTCTGAGTCGACGCTAACCGCCCATTTGGCATGGTCGTGTGTTTCTGGCCAGTTCCATGGCACTCCAAGAGGGCTTAGGTCAATATATTTAACATCAAATGTTTTGTGTATGCCGTCACTGTCAAGTGTAGGCGGGATTTTACCTCGTATCCAGGTTTCAACATTAATATCTGTTCCAAGGGCAGGGCCAACGAGATCATTCCAGAAATCTTTGTTCCATGTTTTGTTCTTTGCAATAACTTTAAAATCAAATCCGCCTCGAGATTTATAGTCTATTACATCTGAATCGGCTACAGGATTTGAATTTAGGGTTTGACTAAGAATATTAAGTGGATCATTTTTATCCAATGAAGCTGGTATGCGTGGCAAATATACTTGTGGCACTTGATGGATTGCCATTTGAGCAGCAATTTTGCTCGCAGTTTCGATGTCTATTGAGATGCAAAGATAAGTTTGCCCATATTCCGGAGTAGGCATTGATGTTGCTCCAGGATCTGAAAACTTAGGCCATGAGTGGAGCAACCATAATGCTGTTTTGGTATCGGTATCAAAGGCAAGTACACCTTTTGTATGCCCATAAGAACTGCTGTCAGTTTTATTTGTATCGGGAGGCATTTCATCATTATAAAGAATCCATCCCGTAGTTGGAGCTGGTGTATCAAAAATGGACTTAAGTGTAAGATCAAGTGCTTCTTTTCCGTCTGTCAACAAATTAGGGGATTGGACAACCTTTTTTATATTAGGATCATAGTAAATGTATTCGTAACCAGTGGCTGTAGGTTCGTTTGCTGTTTTGCCAAGTTTTGGAACTTTATAGGCGAACCACCAATCTACTGGTTTACCACTCTCATCCAATGCTGAAATTGTATTAGCCATTTTATTTTTTTTTTAAGTTTTCTAATAAGTAAGTATATAGTATACCGATTCAAGTTTCTTTTCAGGACTTGAATCGGTATACTTCTTATTCATTGGTTTTGGATAACCGAATCTATTGTAAGATTATTTATTTGGAGCAATATCTCCACGGCGAATAGCAACTGGAATAGCCTTGTATTCGGATGAAAAACTTCCTTTTTCTGCTGCTTCCTTTGCTGTAAAAAAGTTTTGCAAAGCAATTGCAACCTGAAAGGAAAAATCGGTTGAATACACAGTCTGATTCATAGATGTGCCACATTCTATATTTTGAAACCATTTCATCCATTCGTCATTTCCACCTCCTTCAGGCGGAGTTTTGCCTCCATCAGGCGCCGCATTAGGCGGAACAAGAGATGTTACTGCAGGATACTCGGCTGCATTATGGCATGACATACAAGAAACAGTATTTAAATCTGCTGGTCCATCTAATCTTCCATTCCAACCAAGATGTTGAGGTGGAAGATTTGGACTTTCGAAAATTACAGTTTCTTTTAGTTCTTTGTTGACTTCGGTTTTAATTGGTGGATATGGAGACGTTTTGTTGATTCTGTTTTTAGGATCATTCCCCCACATAAGACCAACAGGCACAAGGTTCATGAGTTTGTTTTTCTTATTTAATTTTCCGTTGTAACAAAAAGTTCCAAATACCCAGCCAGTTCCTTCAGGATTGCTTGGACTTCTGTCTGCTCTTTGATCACGAACAGAAATATCCATTTGCAACAAATGCACATCGGAAACAACTCTTTTGCTTGATTTCCAGAAATTTTCAGTAATATATGCCTTCCATGTCAATGGATTTACGAGATAATCTACAAAGTCAGTTCCTTTTGGTGCATCGGTAAAAAGTAATTTTACAAAAACGGTTCCAACTGGAAATCCACCATCTTTGTATCGTTTATCCAATGTTTTTAGATTAGGATTTTCAGGGTCTTTCCACATTCTACCCATTGCATAACCCGCTTTATCATTAATTAAAGTAATGGCATATACAGAATAATCACCGTCGACTCCTTTAAGTCCAAGTCCTAATTGGTAAGGTCCTAATGGTGCTTCTTTTATAAGACCATGAAAACCTTCCGTACCGCCGTTTGGCGGATAGGCTCCCTCTCCTTCAACACTAGGATGTAACCATGGAATATGATACCAATTGCGTACCTTATTTTGGTATGGATTCCATTCTTCTGTATTTCCTTCAAAACCATAATCACGAACAGCTTCAATGTATTTTAAGGGCTCTTTTTTGAAGTCTATATCAAGAAAAGCAGGCATATCTTTTGGCATTTCTGTTGGAAAATCTGCTTTTAGTCGAAATATCGGTTGATCCGAATATTTTTCATTGTATTCCTCAGGACTTACCATATAACCGAAATCAGGGAATCCATTTTCCTCATAATTTTGACTCTCTAATAGGGTCATTTTATTTGGGGATTCTAGTTGTGTGTCTTGGTTTTTAGTCTTTTCAGAACAAGAGACGAAAAAGACGGAAGCTGCAATAATGAGTGGTTTTAACTGTTTCATAGGTTTATAATTAGTTTATGTTAATTGGTTTAAGAATAGATGTTTATTTTCTTTATTCGCCAAGATTTTTTGCAGTTACTTCACAAGCTCTGCGTACTTCCTGAACTGTTGCTGGTGCATCGAAGCGAAAAAGAGGGTTTAGTTTGCGTTCTTTTCTGGAAGCTCTTATGGCAGCTTTGATAGCAAAGAAAACACTGTTAGCCAAAACTAGGGGAGGTTCACCGACCTCTTTTGCCGAAAATATTTCATTAGAATCCTCAGGAATATTTATTACAGATTCCTCATTTCTAGGGAAAAGATAAGTATTCATTTCCAGCGGAATGGTTGTAATTGCAGGAATCTTGTAACGCCAAGTATTGGTAGAATTCAGTCTGCCTTTATTAACGCCTTCTGTTTCTGAAACTAATTTTTCGGTCAATAAATATCCAATGCCTTGAACAAAAGCACCTTCTATTTGCCCTATGTCTATGGCTGGATTCATGCTCCATCCCATATCGTAAATAATATCAGAACTAATTATTTTTACTTCACCAGTAAGGATGTCAACTTCTGTAACAGAACAAGCCACGGAATAAGTGAAACCAACAAAGGAATCAACACCACCACTAAGTTTCACGTCTTTCAGACGTTCTATACCAGGGATATTAGGCTGATCGGCTTCGGTTTTGAATGTCATTGCCGGTATTTGAACTTCACCGCCTTTTATTTTAGCATTAAAAGAAGCAATAAGATTAACTCTTTGTGAGGCTGCTTGATTGATTAAGTTTTGCCAAATCATTGATTCTTTTCCATCACTTCCTTTTATTTTTTTAGCCCAGCCTTTACCTTCTCCTGCACCGTAGTTCCAAAAGTCTATTTTTTTGTCAATGCACCACTTTTCACCATTTTCTTTAAGCATTTGGTAACCAAATTCCATAAGTCTGGATCGCATTTCTTCGCAAGTTTGTTTCACTGCTTCACAAGAATAGGGTGTTCCGGTTGAGCCACCGGTGCTTGTTGGATTTGGAGTAACACTTGTGTTTACATTGTCAATGAATATCATTTCCATTGGAATTCCCAATACATAAGCTGCGACTTGTTGCACCTGAGTGACCAAGCCCTGTCCAATTTCGACACCACCTTGATGAATAAC
Source organism: Flavobacterium taihuense (assembly GCF_019351435.1). Lineage (GTDB taxonomy): Bacteria > Bacteroidota > Bacteroidia > Flavobacteriales > Flavobacteriaceae > Flavobacterium > Flavobacterium taihuense. Next base: position 39,235 of record NZ_JAHWYN010000007.1, on the reverse strand, counting down.
AACAGTTCCGTCACCTGGCTGTATAACCACGATAGCGGCAGATTGTTCTAATGCAAGCAAATTGTATCCGGAACCATATTTTACGGGTATCATCGAAATACCTCTTTTATGCCATTTGTTTTCTTTGTTGAATTTTTTTACCTCTAGGCTCTTGGCTTCGAAATTAGAGACTTTCTTAGCATAAGCCCATACTTGTTTCATATAGCAATACGAGAGTGCTTGGCCAAATGGTGTAGCATCGCCACGTTCGTAAAGGTTTTTTTCACGTAAATCTTCGGGTGTCATTTCTAATGCAATTGCGGCATCGTCAATAGCATTTTCGACTATATTTTTGCCTTGTACATCACCAAAAGCACGCATTGCTGTACTTGGAGCTGTATTGGTTCGGCATACATCAATTTGACTTTCAAAATTTTTGATTTTGTAGGCATTGTCCGTTCGCAATTGAATACAGTTGGATACGATAAACGAACAGTCGTAGAAAGCACCACCATCTCCCCACATTTTTAGCTGGAATCCGTGGATAATTCCTTTATTATTTTTATTATGTAAACCAGTATCAACAGCAATTTGATATTCACCGTAGTAGGCATGGCGTTTTCCAATCATTGCCGTATCTTCATCACGAGGTACTGCAAGTCGGACAGGTCTTTTGGTTGCTTTTGCTGCAACAGCTGTTGGTCCTGCAATAAAACGGGTTTGTTCCGTTTTTCCTCCAAAACCTCCTCCCACTGGAGGTACTTCCACTTCAATTTGATTGTAATACATACCTAATGCTGTGGCAACAGTATCATGCATTCCTCCAGGACTCTGCACAGATGGCTGTACTTTGATGCGGTGCTCATCAATTGGTGTTACAATACAAGCTTGCGGTTCCATATAAAAATGGGCTTGCCCTCCGCAAAGCTGTGAGGAACTAACCATAGTACATGGAACGCTGTCTACAGTAACTTCTTTGGTGTCAATTTCTTGATCACGCAAAAGAACTTTAGGGGCAATAGAATCATCATTGGTTGCCCATTCAAATTGGCTGCCGGGGCGGGTTATCTTCCAGATGTGAGTAGCATAAGAAGCGGAAACCGGTGCGTCAGGGAAAATACTTCCTTTTTTAATAGCATCAAGTAAATCGATAATAGGTTCACTCCATTGATCTGTCCAAGGGCTTCCAGGCTTCGAGTACTGAATGCATTCTGAGGATACGTATGCCGCTATCTTAATTGCATCCTGCTCGGTTGGAGCAAGCACCATAGCAATAGATTGGCCAACATAACTAATCAATTGTTCAGCAAAGAGAGGCTGGTCATTTCCCATTCCTTGATTGTTACGACCTCCATTTTTAATGTTTTCATGGGTGATAATATCTGCAAAGGTTGGGAATTGTTCTTTTAGATATACTCTTAGTTCTGCTATTGTAATTGTATTTTTATCCTTTGGATTTATAAAAGTATAGTTCATCAGAGCACTTTGGCTTTGTACAAATGCACCGTTTAAAGTGAGTGGCGGTACAGCAAGTTCATGTGTGTAATGTGTCTGTCCAGAAGTCTGGTACATAGCGGTGACTTTGATATAAGGTTGCGCTACTGGAGCTTTATAATCCTGATTTTTGTAAGTTTGTATTCCGTCACTTACAGGCCAGTTGCCCCATTTGACTTCAGCTGTTGAAATCAGGTTCTCAGGTATGGAAGCACCTTTGATCTTTAAGGTGCTCACTATTGCTTTATAGAAAAAAGAAACGGCTAGTTGTGTACGGTATTCCGAAGTAAAGTCTTCGTTTGGAACCTCTTTCATTCTTTCTTTTTGGGCATCAAGTTCTTTGGAGACTTCCTTTTCGAGTATTTTTGAAAGGTTTTCGGCTTCTGCTAAGGTTAGTTTTTTATTCTTCAACGCCATCTCCGTTTCTGTCGCTCTCCAAGGATATGGTGCAATACCACCAAATACAAGCATTGCCGATTTGACGATGCATTCATCATTAATGTTTAAATTGGTAGTTGCATTAACTATACTGTGAGCGTTTACTTCGCGAAGGGCTACTTTTTGTGCAAGAACAACATCGTTTATATCCTTCAACGGAATTTCATAGGAAGCAAGTACAATTTCGTCTGCCAGTTTTGGGTCATTTTTTACTGCCTCAACAAGGGCTTCGGCTGTTTTTGTATGCTCCTTGAAACTGCCATTTTTTTCTAATTGGAAATAAGTAATTCTTGTTTCTACGGCAAAAAGAGCGGTAAAGAGATCAGAAGGGAATGGCTCTCCTTTGCCTAATGGGATATGTTTTAGTACCAGCATGGTGTTACCTCCAATTGTAGCTGCATTACGAACTATGCGACCAGCAGTACGGCGCGCCATATAGTCTAATGCTTTTAAGATTGATATATCAGATTGAGATGGCTTTTTATTAATGTATTTAAATCTATTGATACCTTCAGAGAGAATTTCGATAAGTTCACTGTATGTTGTGCTAGCTGCTATTTGGAGGTATCCATTGGTTAATTCGAAGCCAGTATTTAATTCGGGTATAAATCGTATATCAACAAAAGAAGTTGTGTCTAAATACTCATTTTTATAAATTCCATATGAGGTATTGGCATGCACAAGCCGGGCATTTTTGTTGTTTTTGAGAATTTCGGCCAGTTCTGATAGTGATGTTGGAGTTACCCAACGATTTGTTGAAACTCCCGAAGCAGGCTGTTGAGCGCCAATAGGAAATGGAATCTCCACATTGGAAGGAAGCTGTGCTTTTGTAGCTGGATCCAGTAGACATGGCATTCTGTTTTTTTCATCGGTAGCACTCCAGTCTGATGCAAAGGTCTTCATTCCGGTAAGTATTGATCGATACCCTGTGCAACGGCATAAATTTCCATCAAACGCTTGTTCGATTTCTTTTTTTGTCGCTTTTGGGTTATTATGTATGAATTCTGACATATTCATTACAAATCCCACACTGCAATATCCGCATTGGCTTCCGTTGTTTAGCGCAAGTTGGTATGCCACTGGATTCATACCAGTGTGGGTCAGTTCTGAAGGGAATTCCGAAATTTCTGTTACAATCTCTAATTCAGCAGTACAAGATCCATTTTGAAGATTTTTTGAGATTTCTTCCTGAACAGCCATACGTTTGACCTCGGCTTCTTTTTTTGCAGTGTCTAATACGGGAGATTTGTCTTCATCAATAGGGACACTACTGCGTGTTGAACTGGATTTTTGCATCAGAAATTCAGGATCTGGTTTACGAGTGGCTCCAGTTCCTTCAATCGTAGTTACAGAGAGTCCACCTATAGCACATATTGGTCTAAGACAAGAGTTGATTGCACGATGTTCAGCTTCATTTTTTTTGCCGTTCCATTCTGAAAGGATTACTGTACATCCTCCGCATCCTCCTTGTCCGCATGGTTTTTTTGGTCCAGAAAGAGCCACTTCTGGCGAACGCAAATAATCAATTAAAAGTAAATCTGGTGAAGGGTTTTCGATAGTTATTGATTTTCCATTCAGAAAAAAATTTACAGAATTTTTCATGTTTGTCTTAGAGGATTTGGTTAGATTTTTTGTCATAGAGCAAATAGTTTTTCAGCAATTAGGTCTCAATAATTCTTTTGTTTTTTGAAATAAAAAAATTACAGTTCTGTAAATATATATTATTTAACTTATAATAATAATTTATTTTGTAAATAATAGATTTAATTTTTAAAATAAACTTAATTTGTTATATTTTTTTTATAATAACAGTAACTATTTGGTAATTAATGATTGCCATTTAAAATTGAGCTTTTATTCGTGAAATTTTATATAAATACATTGAAAATTTGCTCAAAAAACAGTACGCCAATTTCTTTATGATAGCTTCTTCTTTTTGGGCGCTCAAATAATTCAGATGTTCTATTTTTATGGCCAGTAAATGAATTGTTTTTGTTCAGTTCTCGTTTTAATAAAATAGCAATCCAAATGTTTTAATCCTAATTGATAACGTTTAGTATTTCAAAGTTGATGAAATGATTTATTGGATTTGAAAAAATTATCATTAGCACTTAGTATTAAGTCATAAAGAAGATAATTAGGGTTATGAGTACAGAGTAGGTTGTTTTTTTAAAATCTGACAGTTTTGAGAAAATAATGAGTTTTTATTTCTACTGTTCGTATAGTACACAAATATTGGATTTTGTGCTATTTTTTGTGATGTATTTCAGTTTGTCTGATAATCTTTGTTTTGAGTTTTAACAAATTGATTCAGATGTGATATAATCGATTTGGATTAGAATTATATGCGTCTTGTGAAATGTATTTTAGTTTGAAAATTATACCATATAAGTTATATAGTTATTTGAGTAATTAAAAAATCACCAACTTGTATATCTTATATGGTAAATCTTTTTGCAGTAGTCTTTAAGTTATTTGCTTAAAAAAAAATTAAGGTAAAATGCTCTTGTTTAAGTAACTAATCATGTTTTACTTGTAAAGTTATACTATCTAATAGCTTTCACAAACTCCCCAATTTTACCAGTTCCATTCTCAGTTAAATGCGTGATAAAGGCACTTCCAATAATGGCTCCTTTGGCAAACTGAGTCGCTTGATTAAAGGTTTCCGCATTATTAATTCCAAATCCAATCACTTGTGGGTTTTTTAGATTCATGTCGGCTATGCGTTTAAAATAATCTTCTTGGGTACTACCAAAACCGGATTGTGAACCTGTTACGCTCGCCGAGCTCACCATATAAATAAAACCATTCGAAACACTATCTATAAACTGGATGCGTTCGTCTGAAGTTTGTGGTGTAATCAAGAACACATTGATTAATCCGTATTTATTGAAAGTGGCTTTGTATTGTTCCGCATACACATCTACGGGAAGATCGGGAATGATTAAACCATCGATACCTATTTCGGCACATTTTTCACAGAAACTCTCGACTCCATATTGCAAAATCGGATTGAAATAGCCCATAATCACCAACGGAATTGTTACGCTTTGGCGAATGGCTGTTAACTGTTCAAACAAAATTTGTGAGGTCATTCCGTTATGCAAAGCTTGTGTTGAACTTGCTTGAATGGTTGGACCATCCGCCAAAGGATCGCTAAAGGGCAATCCAATTTCGATCATATCTACGCCATTTTTCTCTAAATCTTGAATGATTTGTACGGTGTCATTCAAGTTAGGATATCCAGCCGAAAAGTATATGGAAAGTATCTTTTTGTCTTCTTGTAATTTTTGATTTATTCGGTTCATTTTTAATGTATTTTATCTTTGGATTTTAAAATCCTGTAGTTTTGTTTTTATATTTTATTAATCGTTGAGTATTTTGCTTGTCCAACCAGAATGCTGTTTTTGTACAAGTAATAATCCAGAACCTGAATCTTTCATTTGGACAATCAATTCCCCTTTGTTATTCCAAAAAGCAGAACGACCGCCTGACGGACTCCCGTAAGAGTCTCCACCAAAGTTAGCCATTAGGACATTCATTTGAAATTGGTAAGCATAGTTCTGTAGCGATTGATGTGCTTGCGGAATACCGTTTGGCGAAAAGAAAATACTGGCAATATAAGTGGAACTATTTCTTTTCCTTGCATTTTCAGGATGTTTCGGATGATCGATATCGGCACAAATGGCACAGGCAATGCGTTCATCTTCTATTTCGATTACGGGATTGTAATCAAAAGAAGGTTGGTAATACACTTCTTCACCTGTATGGAGAAATTGTTTAGTATATATGGAAACCGAATCGTTTGGGGCAATACAAAATTCACCCAAAAATAAATCTGATTGTATGCGTATCGGCGCTCCAGCGATGATGGTTATTTTATTTTCGGTCGCTAATTCTTTTAAATGATTCAATCTGAAATCATTTTTGTTAAAAGCCAATCGTACGGCATCTTCTCTTTCATAACCAGTAATGGACAATTCCGGAAACACGATTAATTGAGCTCCATTTATTGCTGCCAATTTGATTAGACGATAATGGTCCAAAAGATTGGTGTCGATATCCCCACGTTTTGGTTTTGTTTGAGCGGCTGCTAAAATCATTTTTTTATTTTAAATTTCTTTAACTGTTTTCTATATAGCCGCGCTATAAGCCCAAGCTTTTTGATTTGATTGCAATTGTACTTCGACTCTTTTATAATGCTTACCTTCATATAGATCGGCTTGATGAAGTTCGTTTACTGAAACTTCATATACTATTCCGCTAATGGTATCGTTTGAATCATTGGTTTCCATAATGATAGGATAGTGTACTATTCCAAATTCTTCTTCGATTTGAATTTCACTCAATTCATAGCCGACTAATGTTTCTGGAGTTCCTTCAAGAACACGCCCAAAAAGGCTTTCTTGAACATCTTTTTCTTGTAAAGTTCCGTAGGCGAATAATTTTTGCATAGATTCTATTTTTGGTTTAGTCAATAGTGGTTATACGGTGAATATAGCGGATTGCCCTTCCGATAGCTATCGGTATAGTGGCAACGCCCAACTATAATTTAAAATAATCAATATATGTGTTTAAATCCTTATCACCACGACCCGATAGGCTGATAACAACAATATCGGTTGGTTTGAATTTCTTTTCTTTTAGGACAGCTAATGCATGAGAGGATTCTATAGCTGGAATGATGCCTTCTAGCTGGCATAATTCGAGTCCGGATTCCATAGCATCATCGTCGGTTACGGAATAGAATTCGGCACGACCGGTTTGTGCTAAGTGAGAGTGCATTGGGCCTACACCTGGGTAATCGAGTCCAGCCGAAATGGAGTAGGGCTCTGTTATTTGTCCATCGAGTGTTTGCATCAACAGGGTTTTGCAACCGTGAATGATACCTACTTTACCTAGTTTGCTGGTGGCAGCGCTGTGACCGCTATTGACACCTTTACCAGCGGCTTCGACGGCTATGATGCCAACTTGCTCTTGGTCAAGAAAATGATAAAATGTTCCTGCGGCATTGCTTCCTCCGCCGATGCAAGCCACTACATAATCAGGGTTTTCACGGCCTTCTTTTTCATGTAACTGCCATTTGATTTCTTCGGAAATGATGCTTTGAAAACGGGTTACCATATCAGGATATGGGTGTGGTCCGATGGCCGAACCGATGATGTAATGAGTATCGACAGGATTGTTAATCCAATCCCGAATGGCCTCGTTGGTGGCATCTTTCAAGGTTCGAGATCCAGAAAGCGCAGGTCTTACAGAAGCACCAAGCATTTTCATACGGGCTACATTTGGTGCTTGACGCTGGATGTCGATTTCACCCATATATACAATGCATTCCAATCCCATCAAGGCACAAACCGTTGCTGTAGCTACACCGTGCTGACCTGCGCCAGTTTCGGCGATGATCCGTTTTTTGCCTAGTTTTTGGGCTACTAATATTTGACCAATGGTGTTGTTGATTTTGTGTGCACCGGTATGGTTGAGGTCTTCTCTTTTTAGATAGACTTTGGTTCCATATTTTTCAGATAACCTTTTGGCAAAATACAAAGGGCTTGGACGACCTACATAATCTTTGAGCAGTTGTTCAAATTCTTTAATAAAATCGGGCTCGGCAGTGATTTTTAAATACTGTTGACGTAATTCTTCTACATTTGGATATAACATTTCGGGAATATAGGCTCCTCCAAATTCTCCGTAATATCCTTTTTCGTTGACGTTGTAACTCATTTTTTTTATTTTAAATGATGAATTTAAATTTTAAATGCATCGATTATTTCAATTTTTAAATCATTCAATCTTTTAATATCTTTTAACCCTGGTTCAGTTTCAAATTTACTGTTTATATCGATGGCATATAGTGGTAAATTGGTTTTTGAAATTTCCTTTATGTTGTCCAATTCCTCGATTCCAATTCCACCACTAAGGAAGAATGGCTTTGTCGATGGATAGTTGCTTAATATTTTCCAATCAAAAGTGGTTCCGTTTCCACCGGGTAATTTTCCTTTGGTGTCAAAAAGAAAATAATTACAAATAGATTCATAGGGTTTTAAAACGCTAAAATCAAAATTTTCGTCCGCCGAAAACACCTTGATAACTTCAATTGCAGCACCAAATTTAGTTTTTAATTCCAAACAAAATTCAACCGATTCCTGACCGTGCAATTGAATGGCCTGTAAATTGTATTTCGCAATTTTCTCTTCAATTATTGGAATGCTTTCATTGACAAAAACGCCTGTTTTTTTAATTGATTTTGGTAATTCAGGCATTTCTCCTTCAAAATAGCGAGCCGATTTTTGCCAAAATATAAATCCCATATAATCGGGTAGAAGCGAGCCTACTTCGAGTATATTGTCGGGGTATTTCATTCCGCAGATTTTGAGTTTCATATTTGTTTTTTTGAGGCTCTCAGCTTTGGGCTTTGGGCTTTGAGCTGATAGCCCATTGCTCATTGCCCACAGCTCAAAGCTGATTAATAAATTCCGTTGCCGCTTTTCCTGCATTGTCGGTTTTCATAAAGTTTTCTCCAATTAAAAATCCTTTGTATCCATATGGTTTTAGTTCGTTGATAGCTTCGACGGAGCTGATTCCACTTTCGGAAACTTTTACAAAATCATTTGGGATTTTTGAGGCTAGTTCTTTGCTGAAATCCAAACTCACTTCGAAAGTTTTCAGGTTTCTGTTGTTGACGCCAATCATGTCCAACGTAGGCATAATTGATTTTTCCAATTCTTCTAAATTATGAACTTCCAATAATACTTCTAATCCTAAACTTTTAGCAAATTCGGATAATGATTTAATTTCGTCTCTTGTCAAAACTGCTGCAATCAGCAAAATCAAATCGGCTCCGTGGGCTTTGGCTTCCAGAATTTGATATTCATCTACGATAAATTCTTTTCGCAAAAGCGGAATGTTTACCGAGGCTCTTGCCAAAAGTAAATCGTCTAAAGAACCACCAAAATATTTTCCGTCTGTCAAAACCGAAATACCGCAAGCACCGGCACTTTCGTATCCTTTGACCACTTCTTCCACAGTGAAACTATAATTAATTTCAGCTTTGGAAGGTGAACGGCGTTTGTGTTCGGCAATGATTCCGGAGTTACTGTTTCGCAAATTTTGACTTAAAGAAATGGTCTTTTTTCCAAATAAAACCGAAGCCTCCAATTGTGAAACTGGAATGATGGATTTTTTGAGAATAACTTCTCTTTTTTTGTCAAATATGATTTTATCTAAAATATTCATTAATTTTTGTTTAAAGTTTTATTTGTTTTAAGGTTTAAAGTAGCGCAACATTCCAACAACTTTAAGCCTTAAACCTGTTTTATTTACTTAGTTCTTGTACTGTTTTCAAAGCTAGAAAACCTTTTCCGGATAATAAACTTTCTCTCGCTATTTGAAATCCTTCTAGAGTAGAACATTTTGTAACAGTAGCAATTGCTATTCCGGCATTGGCACATACTACATTGTTTTGGGCTTCATTCCCGTTTCCGGAGATGATATCCATAAACATTTCAGCCGATTCTTCGATGGTTTTTCCGCCTTCGATTTCGTTTTGTTCTAAAAGACGTACTCCAAAATCAGCGGGATTTAGCATTCCTTCCTTGGTACTGGTTATCATTTTTGTTGGACCAGTCAAAGAAACTTCATCATAACCATCTAAGGAATGTAAAATTGTAAAATTGACAGGGGTATTTTGGTACAAATAACTATACATTCTTGCCAATTCAAGATTGAATACACCAACCAATTGATTCTGTGGAAACGATGGATTTACCATTGGACCCAACATATTGAAAAAGGTTTTAACTCCCAATTCTTTTCGGATAGGTCCCACATTTTTCATGGCAGGGTGAAACAAAGGGGCATGTAAAATAGCAATCCCGGCTTTGTCAATGCATTTTTCCAGAAAATCTTTGTCGTTACTGAATTTTACTCCCAATTTCTCCATCACGTTACTGGAGCCCGAAATAGAAGAGACTCCGTAATTACCGTGTTTGGCGACTTTTATTCCAGCTCCAGCGGCAACAAATGAAGCTAAGGTCGATATGTTGAAAGTGTCTTTTCCGTCACCTCCTGTACCGCATAAATCGATGGTGTTGTAATCGGACAAATCTACTCGAATGCATAATTCTAAAAGTGCTTCCCTAAATCCTGCCAACTCTTCGATACTAATGCTTCGCATCATATATACGGTCAAAAAAGCCGAAATCTGACTTGGATTATAACTTCCGCTGGAGATATTTACCAATACATCTTTGGATTCTTCTTTCGAAAGAATTTCGTGATTGATTAATCTGTTTAATATATTTTTCATTTTTTTATATAGATGCTAAGATTCTGAGTGACGACCCCGATAACTATCGGGACTGAGTTTTTTGTTTCTAAATTTGACTGCTAACTAAATACTGAAGACTGTCTACTTTTTTAGTGTTCATTTCCTTGATAAATCCACATTGGTTCGGTATTTCCGGCACGTTCAAAACCATTTTTTTTGTAAAAATCTACTGCTTTTCCATCGGCAGTAAGCATTTGCATATGGAAGTGATTGTATTTCTCCTGCATTTTGTCAACAATCATTTTTCCAATTCCCTTTCCTTGATATTCCGGAAGGATCAATAAATGCGGATAATAGACCGTTAAATAGCCATCAGAAATAGCATTTCCAAGTCCGACTAGTTTTTTGCCTTCCCAAGCAGTTATCAATGTTTCGGAATTCAAAAGACCATTGTATAATAGTGTCGGTTTATTAGCAGAGCTTCATTCGTTTGCGCGATAAAGACTTATTATATCTTCAATGTTTAGCTCCCTTGTCTCGGAAATTGTAATGTTCATTTTAGTTTTTATTTTAAATTGAAAATTATGACTTAATACTATTCACTAATTGCTATTCACTTTTTTATGGTCTGACATGTATTTCAGGTACTCAACGATTTGCTGCGATTCCTGTTTTGTAATTCCCAGTGTCGGCATTTTTACTTTGTGTCGAAAAGATGCTGGATTGACAATGTAATTGACTAATTCCGTTTCTTTCCAATACTCAGTTACGCTTTTGGGATAATTTAATTCAGGTCCCATTTCTCCTCCAATTCCGTTTATAGCATGACAAGTGATGCATTGTTTTTGAAATAATGCAAAGCCTTTCATAGCTTTTTCATCGTCTTTTGGCTGTAAAGCTTCACTGTTTTTATTTTTCGATTGTAATCTAAATTTAATAACATTATAAGGCCATTTGTATTCCTGATCATCTGGTGAAACAGATGTGTAAACCAGATAAAACGGATCGGCATTCATCTCGTTTCCATTTTTGATAATTTTTTCCCAATTTGAACCTTTTGGGGCATCAACATCTTTGAATGCCAAATAGGGTTTTGCGTTTAAGAATAATTGTAAAGACATTTCAGGTTTGTAACCATCAATACATTCAAAAACAATTAGCGTATTTTTTATGTCAACTTTTGATAAATCAATTTCATTTTTTAAAAGAAGCAATGCATTTACAGCATGATATTTCTTTGTTTTATGATAAACGGGGTCATTACTGATATTGACAACGGTATCTTTTCCTAGTTTGTTTTTTGCTTGCAAAGCCAATAAATCAATTTCCATTTCGGGTTGATTAACTATTGGTGGTGTTTTTTCCTCTTGCTGCTTGTTACAAGAAATAAGAAAAAAAATAAAAAGGCAAGAAACAAAAAAATTGATTTTAACTGTTTTCATACTTTCTGACTCATCATTATAAATAATTGAACACTGAATACTAGTTCTTCAACCAGTTTTCCAATATCTTTTTCCCATTGGGAGTCAATACACTTTCAGGATGAAATTGTACGCCTCTTACATCGTAAGTTCTATGTCTCAAAGACATTACCTGACCGTTTTCATCAAAGGAAGTGGCTTCCAATACATCGGGTAAATTGGCATCCACCACCCACGAATGGTAGCGTCCCACTTCAAATTCATTTCCCAAACCTTCGAATAGAAGTTCGTCATTAACAGATGTTTTTACTAGTGTTGCCACTCCGTGATATACTTTGTCTAAATTAGAAAGTGTTCCTCCAAAAACTTCTCCTATGGCTTGTTGTCCAAGACATACGCCGAAAATGCTTTTGGTTGGCGCATATTTTTGGATAACAGCTTTCAATAGTCCGGCTTCGTCTGGGATTCCTGGTCCAGGTGAAAGCAAAATTTTATCAAAAAATGCTATTTCGTCAATATCAAATTCATCGTTTCTGAAAACGGTAACTTCGCAATCTAAATCTTCCAGATAATGCACTAAATTATAAGTGAAACTATCATAATTGTCTATGACTAGTATTTTTTTCATTTTATTTAATTTTTTGTTTAAAGTTTTAATTTTCAGGTTTTTCAACTGAATACTGAAATCTGAACACTGTTTACTTTTTTATATAGTTTCTGCCAAATCCAACGCTTTATTCAATGCCAGCAATTTATTATAGACCTCTTGCATTTCGCTTTCTTCGTTTGAGCTGGCTACAATTCCAGCGCCAGCTTGGGAGTGCAATTGGTGATTTTTACTCAAGAAAGTTCTAATCATAATAGCGTGATTAAAGTTACCTTCAAAATCCATAAAACCAATAGCACCTCCATAAAAATTACGGTTTGTTTTTTCGTAATCTTCGATCAATTGCATCGCTCTGTGTTTTGGTGCTCCACTCAAAGTTCCTGCAGGGAAAGTGTCTGCAACCACTTGCATCGTAGTCGCTTTTTCGTGTAAATGTCCTGTCACTTTAGAAACCAAATGAATGACATGAGAAAAAAATTGAACTTCTCTGTATTTTTCTACTTCTACACCATGTCCGTGTCGACTTAAATCATTTCGAGCCAAATCAACTAGCATCACATGTTCGCTATTTTCTTTTTTGTCTTCGGATAAATTTTTGGCCAGAACTGCATCTTTCTCGTCATTGCCTGTTCTTTTGAAAGTTCCTGCAATAGGATGAATTTCGGCTTTACGATTTTTGACAATAATTTGAGCTTCGGGCGAAGAACCAAATATCTTGAAATCACCATAATCAAAAAAGAATAGGTAAGGAGATGGATTGATACTTCTCAAAGCTCTGTAAACATTGAATTCATCACCTTTGAATCCTTGCGTAAATCTTCTGGATAAAACCAGTTGAAACACATCACCACGGAAACAATGCTTTTTGGCCAAAGCCACATTTTCTTTGAATTCTTCATCGGTTAGATTTGAAAAACCTTCACCTTCTTTGGAGAATTTATAAGAAGCTATGTTTCTGGATTGTAATAATTGTTCAATTTCGGATATGTTGTTTTTTCCGTCCAGACTGTGACAAAAAATATAGGCTTCGTTTTTGAAATGGTTGATGGCAATGATGTTTTGGTAAACCGCATAATACACATCGGGAATCGAGTTGCTGTTCTCTTTTTTGGCGATGGTTACTTTTTCGAAATAACGTACGGCATCATAAGAAATATAACCAAATAAACCATTGTTGATGAATTTAAAATCTGTTTTATTCGATTGAAATTGCCCTGAAAAATCTTGAATGATTTGAGGAATATTGGTGTTTGTCTCAATGGCAATAGTTTCGGAAGTTCCATCAGGGTATGTTTTATGGATGGTTTCGTTTTCTATTTTTATCGAAGCAATTGGATTGCAACAGATATAGGAAAAACTGTTATCGTTTCCGTGGTAATCACTACTTTCGAGCAATAAACTATTAGGAAATTTATCTCTGATTTTGAAATAAATACTCACCGGCGTGATGGTATCGGCGAGGATTTGTTTGTAGTTGGTTTGTAGTTTATAGGTTTTCATACTTTATGTTGCTTTTTGATACAATGAATTCTTTTCTTTAGTTATTAGCTTCATTTTGAAATAAAAAAAAGGCCTGTCGTGATGACAAGCCTTTTATATTTATAGTTCAAATAATACTATAGGAGCTTAGTTCACGACGATTGACGTAAATTATTCCACCACCAAGTATTGTTTGTTATTGTTTTCATGTTTTGTTTTGTTGTATGCAAATATATAAATGATATTTGGTCTGACAAAAACAAAAAAATAAAAAAAAAGATATTTTTTTTATTTTTTTGTTAAATTTTAAAAGTTAAAAAACTAGAACTACGTTTAATTCGAAATCATCGTAAATGGTTTTATCTCCCAAATCATCAAAATAACTGCCTGAGCCATATCGTATGTCATATTTGGTACGATTTACTTTTAATGCTGCCGTGGCCTTGTTTCCGTTGACAACCAAATCAAATTGTATGGAGTTTGTAATTCCTTTAATGGTTAAGTCGGCATTGATGAGGTAGGTGTTGTTTCCTTTATTGGCGATACTCTTAAATATTAAAGTAGATGTTGGGAAATTATCAATACTAAAAAAATCTTCTGATTTTAAATGACCTTCGAGTTTTAGTTTTGAACTGCCTGTTTGGTCTGTATTAGACAAAGTTGTCATATTTGCAGTAAAACTACCACCAGCTACTTTTTTGTCTTTGAAAACCAGATAACCATCTTTGAAGTTGATGGTGCCCTCATGTTGGCCTGTTATTTTTTTTCCTTCCCAATTAATGATGCTTTTACTAACATCAATTTTATAGGTTTGTGCAATTCCTTTGTGTAAGGAAAAAAGAACAAGTAGAATAATACTGACTGACTTTAAGTTTCTCATATTTTTTAGTAATTAAGTTAGTAAAACAATTAATAAAACGTAGGTTGATTTCATTTTGATAAAAAACAGGAAATCTATTTGAAATGGAATCTTAAATGATGATAAGCTAATTGTAAAAGATTTATAAAGTTAGTTCAAAATTTTGTATTTTAATTAATTTCAAATTATTTATTTAAATGCTGTTGTGTTTTCAATTGTTAATAAAGGAAAAACCTTTTCACAATAGTTTGTGTGATTTTTTTGCGCAAAAAAAGTCTGATAGAAATATCAGACTTTGTGTTTTGAGTCGGGAACAATTTATTTGACACTGGCCAAAGTGCTAGTGTTTTTTGCTCTAAAATCGGGCGATTTTTTGACATCCGACTGCATGAATAATTCTGCATTATTAAATTTAGAGAATTCTAATGAGAATGTATCGCTATTGTACCAGTTTGATAGCTCTGGATTTACTGTAGCATTTTCGCTTTGGACCACTCCGTTGCATCTATTAATTTGCAATCCTTGAATATTAATTTTGGCTAAATTGGCCGGTAAAACCCCTATTTTGTTTTCGAGTAAAACACAGCTGCTAAAGCCATCTATAATACTGTTGTTGATATTGAAATAACTTTTTTCTTTGATGTAAACGGCCTCTCTTACCAATCCTTGATTATTGTCTTCGGTATTGACCAATGTGATGTTATTGGCTGTAATTTTGGTTAACTTTTTGTTCACATCGGCATTTTCTATTTTATCATAAGAATCAATTTCAAAACAACGAGAACCTGAAATATCGGAAGAATATGGATTACGAATCGCTATACTATTTGATATCGTGCATTGAACTCCTTGGGTATAATCAAAATCATCGTCGGTTGCTCTGTAAGAAATCAAGTTATTGAAAACAACATCGCCTCCATAGGACTCAAATGAATCATCATTAGAAAAACTTATTTGGATGTATTCGAATTTAGTGCCTCTTCCAACACCAGCCATCGATAAACCGTTTAGTTCTTTGAGTGCATTTATTTTTCGACCAGAGTATTCAATGCGTACGTATTTTAAAATTCCGGAATTGTTAGTTGGATCTTGTCCACCGTAATAACTCACGGCAGGATCAAAGTTAAAATCCAGAAAACCAACGCCTCCAATTTTATTTATAGGTGCTTCTCCAAGTATAACAATTCCACCCCAATCTCCAGGTCTTCTTTCTGAAATATTATTGTTTGAAGTAAAAACTATTGGATTTGATGGTGTACCTTCAGCAATAATTTTGCTGCCTTTGGTAATCACAAGCGTTCCACAAGATTCTTTGTCACCTCTAATTACTGTTCCTGGCTCAATAGTTAGAACTGCTTTATTGATTACATATACTGTCCCAATTAATCGATAGGTGTTGTCTCTTGTTAGTTTTAAGTCCCTATCTATTGTGCCTGTCAATATTTGGTTGGCATCGTTATAATCTGTTGTGGCTGGTTTAAAATTAGTCCATCCTGTTAACCAATTGGTTTCTCCTGTAATTCCTTTTATTTGTTGTGCATTTAAGGCTATATTCGAAAGGAGAATTATAATGACAACGAATAGTTTTTTTTTCATAACGCTAGTAATTGTGGGTTTTTCTTTTTTTCAAAATTACCATTACAATGTTTTAAGCGTATTTTCTTAATATTATCTATTTATGACTTTTAAGTTAAGAATTAGATAGGTGAAGGAGAGTGGGAACGGGTAATGATTACTATAAAAAAATGCTTTTGGTGACCATCAAAGTACAAGTTTGCAGTTTCTTAATAAAAAAAAAGCACCCTCAGCAAAAAAATGCTGAGGGTACTTTCAACTAAGATTTCTAAAATTAAAATTTCAAGTTCACTGTTAAGTCGAAATCATCATAGATAGTTTTGTCACCTAAACCTTCGAAGAAACTTTTTGAACCGTATTTGATATCATATTTAGTTCTGTCAACTTTGAATGATGTAGTAGCAGTATTCCCTTTTACAGCGATGTCAAAAGTAACAGGATTTGTTTTTCCTTTGATTGTTAAATCAGCGGTAACAGTATATAAGTCATTTCCTTTAGCGGCGATAGTTTTGAAAACTAAAGTTGAAGTTGGGAATTTGTCTGTTCCAAAGAAATCATCAGCTTTCAAGTGACCGTTTAATTTTCCAAGGTATTCACCTGTAAGATCTGTAGAAGTAAGTGTTGTCATATCAACTGTGAAAGTTCCACCTGTTAATGCTTTTTTCTTGAAAACTAAAGCACCACTTTTTAAGGCTACAGTTCCAGAATGTTCTCCTGTCACTTTTTTTCCAACCCAGTTGATGGTACTTTTTGATACGTCTACTTTTTTAGTTTGAGCAGTTACTGCTAATGTAGATAAAGCCACTACGAACGCCAATGCAATTGATTTTAAATTTTTCATGTGTAATTTGTTTAATTTGATTTAATTGATTTTAATTTGAATTAGTAATTATTATAAAGTGATAAATAAGTCTTCCTGAGATTTTCTAACTTTTTTGTAAAATTGTGTAGCGTCTTCTTCGTGACGGTATCCAACAGTTGCAATAAGTGACGCATTAAGATTTAGTTTGTCTAATCCTAAAATTTCGTTTACTTGAGCAGGAACAAATCCTTCCATTGGTGTTACGTCTATTTTAAGTTCTGCAGCAGCATTCAACAAATTGCCTAATGCTAAATAGGTTTGTTTTGATGTCCAAACATTTTTGACAGCTGGTTCCAAAGTTGATATTTTAGATTTCATGAAATCGCCGTATCCTGCCAATGATTCCATAGGAGTTTCTCTGGTAACGCTTATTGTATTCAAATATTCATCGATTGCCTCATCACCGATATTAGTGTCATTGGCAAAAATGAATAGATGTGAAGCATCTACTATTTGTGATTGTCCCCAAGCGGCTTGTTGTAATTGTGCTCTTAATTCTTGATTTTCAACAATAATAACTTTGTATGGTTGTAATCCATAAGAAGAAGAGCTCAAACGAATCGCTTCTTTTAAAGTATTCAAGTCTTCTGTTGAGATTTTTTTTGTAGCATCAAATTTCTTTGTTGCATATCTCCAATTTTGGTTATTTAAAAAATTGCTCATAATAGTATTAATTTATTTTAGTTCTGTATTTTTCTAATAAGGTATTTAGTTGTATTAATTCTTCTTCATTCAGATTTTTCGAGAAAGATTCTTCATGTTCTTTTACTTTGGGGTCGAGTTCAGTTAATAGATCCAAACCTTTTTGCGTAATTAAAACTTCAATTTTTCTTCTGTTTTCTGGACAAACATTTCGAGTGACCAAATTTTTTAATAATAATTTGTCAACTAACCGAGTTGTATTACTTGTTCTGGCCAGCATTCTTTCCTGTATGATGCACATATTGGCAGGATGTCCTTTTTGTCCTCTCAATATTCTTAAAACGTTATATTGTTCACCTGAAATATCATACGGTTTTATGATTTCATTAAAACTATCAGCGATAACATTTTGTGTGTACATCAAATTTAAAACCACTCTTGTTGATTTATTATAATCAACCGTACTTTTTAATTCATCTTCAATCTTCATATTTGTAGGTATCTTATTTGTTGGTACAAATGTAGTATTATTTATATTTGTATATACAAATGTTATGTTATTTTTTTGTTAAATAAATTAGGAAGCAACGA
The DNA here is from genome assembly GCF_019351435.1 of Flavobacterium taihuense. Classification (GTDB taxonomy): domain Bacteria; phylum Bacteroidota; class Bacteroidia; order Flavobacteriales; family Flavobacteriaceae; genus Flavobacterium; species Flavobacterium taihuense. The sequence continues at coordinate 21,016 of NZ_JAHWYN010000007.1, read as the reverse complement.
TTTGCAATGGAGTTTAATAATAAAATATCTATTATAATAGGGGGTTAAGTAATAATGAATTTCCTTTTTCAAGTGTAGTTAAAATAACTATAGTAAAGCATAATAATGAAATGTAAAAAGAGAAAAAGATTTTTTAATGGACATATAAGACTTGTTTGGGTTAAAACTTAATTTTTGTTGTTACTGGAAGATCTCTGTTTTGAACTATGAGTTCTTCGATATAATGGCAGATAAATTATAGTAGACAGCAATTAACTCTCCAAAAAACTAAGGAAGTTGTGGCTAAAAAAAACATTAAGTGTTGTTGATGTTTTTTGATTATAAGGAATCTGGTTAAATAGAGCTTTTAGGATTCTGCCCTTGCTACTTTAATTCGTCCGCTAGCAGCTGCTGCTACCAATGCTTGATAATCTTGCTCGGTCTGATCAGCATAAGCAAAGGCAAACTGAACCATGGCTTGATCAAATTCATCACTTTTTCCAAGATATCCAGAAATCATGGCGGCATTGCCTGATTTGGCATGAGCCAATGCTAAGACCTCTCCGCAAAGCTTGCAGTATTCAGGAAAGTTTTCAATGTTTACTTTATCAGGATCAAACTCGACACCCCCTTTCATATCTCGCAATTGACGCACATAAAAATGAATACCATCCTGCTCGCCCCAACCGATGAAAATATCAGGTGCGGCTTGCAGTAACCGTTGTCCTGCAACAACACGATGTCCGTGATTTGAATAAGCCGATTTTGAAACATAGGGTTCGAAAACAGAAGGTTGAGCTTCTTTAACTTGTAAGAACAAAGGATCCTCAGAATTGTTTCCTAACATAAAAATAATCCAGCATCGTGTACCTACACTTCCCACTCCAACAACCTTACGCGCTACATCAACAATGCGGTACTGTTTCAACAAGTGGATACGGTCGTCAGCAAGCGAGAGCATGTAGGATTCGAGAAGTAATCCTAATGCTTCGTCAATTGGTCTGCCACTTTGCGTATGTGTTTCGTGCACAATAAAAGGAGCATCATCCCGTAGGCGATATTTATCATGCACTATATTTGCGAGTTTATCAAGTACCTGAAAGTGGGTTCGTTCACGGGCTTTGTCAGTGATTTTTTTTAGTCCTTTTTGTACCGATGGTGGTAGTTTTTTCTGCAGATCTTTTTCGGTCATAGTGGCGTAAACTAATTCGATGTGTCCCATTGCGGAATAGTCTCTCATGCTTTTTTTATAAGAACTTACTGCTAACAAAACGCTCTCGGTGCATAAATTCTTTTTAGCGCCCAGAAACCTTCCAGATGCAACAATGCTTGCCACAAGTCTTTTTATGTCCCATTCCCAAGGTCCTGGCAAAGTTTCGTCAAAATCATTGATGCCAAAAATCAGGGTGCGTTCCGCTGATGCAAATAAGCCAAAATTAGCCACATGCATGTCGCCACAAGTCTGTACAAATATTCCTGTAGGTTTAGAGCCAGCTGCAAGATCAGCTGCCATTATCGCAGCGCCTCCTCGTAGAAAAGCGAAAGGAGAAGTGAGCATTCGGGCATATCGTATTGGTACCAATTCAGTGAGACGGGTTTTTGCTTGTTCTTCTAAAATAGAGATAGGATCGGCACGCTTGGGATCGGGTTTGTAATCTCCTTGCTCTTTTCTTGGAAATTTATCGCGTAGGGCTTTGCCTTCTGTAAAGCGTTCTTCAATCGTTTTTTGTTTTGATTTGAAGTAATTTATGGTCTTTTTATCCATGATTTTGTTCTTTATTAATTTTATACATTTACATTTTAACCTTGTTTTTTGATTTCTAACGTTAAAGAGTAGGTTAACAAAAGCGGAATAAATCAATCAATAAAAACTATATTTTTGTGGGTTGAAACCATTTTATAGTGTGTTATAAGGTCAAGATTATCTTGGGTTAAAGTAATAATCATGAGCCTAATGCTACTTAAATTATCCAGACAATTACACCAAGTAAAGCAAGAATCAAAGATGGGGGCCTAAAGAATCTCTTAGCTAAAAGGATTATAATTAAATTTAAAGTCATAATCCCTATAACGATTACACTAAGAGTTATTTTTGAATTTAAATTTGGGCCGATGGAAACAAAAACAATAAGGGCAGTAATTCTGTAAGGAACAAATATAGCAGGGAAAGTAAGCGAATTTAATGCCGTATTTAATGATGGAGTTGTTGCAAAATCCTTTTTTTTCGTCGGAAGTTCAAACTGCTTAATACCGTTAAGGAGTGCAACAACAAAAAAGATGATTCCACTAGATAAAGTCATAAATGACAAGGGAATGCTGTAAGTGGACATAATCCTTTGACTGAGAAAAGCCGTAATTAACAAGACTACACTTGAAAAAATGATTGCTCGAAATTCAATATTCCGAGAAAGTTCTGGAGTTGCATTCATAGTGATTTTAATGAATGGAACGATAACTTTGAAAGGCCCAAGCATCAGAAATAAAAAAGAAAATATTTGCATTTCAAATGACATCGCTTAATGATTTTAATATTTAAGTTGTCTGTCTGTCTTTAAATACTTTAAATTTTAAACTTGTTTCAAAATTCTAAGTATTAATTAGTGCTAAAGTCTAGGAATAGTTGTTTTTTTCTGTTTTTAAACAGAAAAAAAATGCATGTATAAATATACTGATAATTAGTGTTTTAATATGTTTTTTTTTAATAATTTTTTTCTTTTTTCATGAAAAAATCCATTTACAATACACAAGTAAATATTGGTTAAAAAAACATAAAACGAATTGTTTTTTTTAATTCAAGGCAAAAAAAAACCGAAACTTTTGTTTCGGTTTTTAACTGTTATTTTTTAATATAACCTGATAAGGTTTGACCTCTTTGAATAATTATTTTCTTTTTTCAATAGTTACGTACTCAATTTTACCATTGAATTTTGAGGACTTGCCATAATCAGCGACGTGAGTACCATCGTCTACACCGATATCAGCTAAGTCGTCAACAGAGAATAGTCCAGGCTGTGTTTTTTCAATTCTTTTTTCCGCAACTTTTTTTCCGTTTACGGAAATAGTTCCAATACCTCCTTTACCCATTCCTCCTCCATCATATTTGAAATCATATTCCAATTTATAATTTCCAGGTTTCAGAGCTTCAGGAGCTATTATTTGGGTTGATTCCATTCCCAAATAATTATAACTAAAAGCAGGTTTTCCATCTTTTATGTAAAAAGACAGACCGCCAAATCGTCCTCCTTGACATACAATAACACCGTTACCGTTAGTATCTACTGCTACTTCTGAAGTGATCGTATAGGCTGTATTTCTCAAATCGATAAAAATATCAACTCCCATTCCTTTCATGCCCTCGCCATAAGTTACGGTATTTCTATTGCCCATTACTGTTGGTCTGCCCATTAATTCGGCGTTGGTTCTCTCCAACAAACGGTCATCAAGAGGTAAGACATGGAATTTTTCGGCTTCTTTCATGAATAATTCCTGCATTGTTTTGAGTTTTTTATCATTTTTAGAAGCTAAATCAACATTCAAACTAAAGTCCTGTATGGTGTTATATAATTCCCATTTGTCTTCTTGAAGTGTGCTATTAGGTTTTTGTTGCCAAGCAGGTCTGTGAACGGTACGTGCAAACCATCCATCTTGGTATATTCCTCTGTTACCAAACATTTCAAAGTATTGTACTGTGTGTTGTTCTTTTGCTTTAACGTCATTAAAAGTATAATATAGGCTAGTTCCTTCTATAGGATCTTGTTGAATACCATTTACCATTTTTGGGGCAGGTATTTTTGTTGCCTCATAAATAGTTGGAGCGATGTCTATAACATGTCCAAATTGTGAACATACTTCACCTTTAGTTTTGATTCCTGCTGGCCATTGAATGATCATTCCGTTTCTTGTACCCCCAAAATCAGATGCTACTTGTTTTGTGTAAGAAAAAGGAGCGTCCATAGCAACTGCCCACCCCGCTGAAAAGTGTGGATACGTACTTTCAGAACCCCATTCGTCATAATGTTTCAACATATCTGGAACGGTTTCAGGAATTCCACTAAAATAAGTCATTTCACTAAACATCCCGTTCATTTGTCCTTCGGCACTAGCACCGTTATCACCGGCTATGAATACGATTATGGTATTGTCTAAAACACCTAATTTTTCAAGACTGGAAATAAGTCTTCCGGCTTCATAATCGGTTTGTTCTGCAAATCCTGCGTAGACTTCCATTTGACGTGAAAATAATTTCTTCTCATCGGCCGAAAGTTTATCCCAATCTTTTATAGCTGCAGGTTTTGGAGCAAGTTTAGTATCTGGTGGTACAACACCTAATTTAATTTGACGCTCTAAGGTTTGTTGTCTTACTTTATCCCAACCTTGGTCAAATTTTCCTTTGTATTTTTCGATCCATTCTGCAGGAACGTGATGCGGTGCATGAGTAGCTCCTGGTGCATAATACATAAAAAATGGCTTATCTGGTGATAATGCTTGCTGAAAACGTACCCAAGAAATAGCTTGGTTGGTCATATCGGTTGTAAAGTGATATTTAGGATCTTCGGGTGTTTCAACTAGTGTTACTCCATCATAAACTAAAGGTGCCCACTGATTGGTCTCTCCGCCTATAAAACCATAGAATTTTTCAAATCCAGAACGGGTTGGCCAACGGTCTTGTGGACCTGAATTGGAGATTTCCCATGGTGGAGTTTCATGGTATTTACCAAAAGCAGCGGTATTATACCCATTTTGGCGAAGCACTTCGGCCATTGGAGTAATGGTTTGTGGTCTTACAGATGTATATCCAGTAAAGGTGGTTGCAGCCTCTCCAATGCACCCCATATTATTACTGTGATGATTGTATCCTGTAAGTAATGCTACTCTTGTTGGTGAACAAAGTGATGTAGTATGGAATCTGTTGTATTTTAATCCATTATCAGCCAATTTATCCATGTTTGGAGTAGTAACAGGGCCTCCAAAAGCTTCGGAAACTCCAAACCCCATATCGTCAATTAGTATTACAACTACATTTGGAGCTCCTTTTGGCGCAGTAACATTAAATCGGGCTGGTGGTGTGGCATTACGTACATCAAGTTCTGTGTAGGTTTTTCGTACTGGCTCTTTTATGGGAAGTATGGAACGATCAAGTTCACTTGTCGTGTTTTGTGCTTTTCCCGATACTATTGCCATCAGTAAAATACAAAAGTGAATAGTGTAAATTTTTCTTAGTTTTTGTTTTACTTTCATTGGTTATTTGGTGTAAGTTAATATTTACTAGAAAAAAAATAAAGTCTCTAAATTTAACCATTTTTTTCCATTTTAAAAAATGTTTAAAGTATATTAGTGAGTTTTATCTTGTGAAACAGTAATGAAATTACTTTTAGAGAAATAAAAAGAGGCTGTACTTTATCAGACAGCCTCTTTTTATTGTTGTTGATCTTATTTTTTGAAGTTAAACCCAATTACAGCACCCAAACCAAATTGATAAGAGTAAGCATAGTCTTGTACCGTTATAGGGCCATAATATCCCCAATAAGTATCGGTACCTGCGGCTGCAATCATAGATTGAAGTGTCGCTTGTAGGCTTACAGAAACAATAGATTTAGTTTTTATTTTAACACCACCTTTAATCTCCCACGCAAAGTTAGTATCGCTTCCTCCAGAAGGACCTTCTGCAATACCCATACCAATTCCTCCACCTAAATATGGAACTGCATTATTACCATTGTCAAAATAATGATTTCCTCCTAATAGAATGTAGTTCATAGCTCCGTTTCCATTTCTATCGTCGATAGTTCCTGGTACATCAATTTTCATTGAACTGTCAACTCTTAAGTATTTAATTTCGACAGAAGACGATTTTTGAGGAAAAAATTCTAATCCAATTCCGTATTCAAAACCATCTCCAATGTATATATTTCCATAATCAAAATCCACTTTGTCAGAAAAAATATAACTTCCGTAAACATCAAGTACTACTGACCCTTTCTCCTGAGCACTCATACTTACAGAGAATAAAAAAGCAACTAGTATTAAGCTGATATTTTTCATAATTTTATTTATTTATTTATTTATTTATTTATTTATTTTGTTTTTGCCATATCTAATTCACCTACAAAAGGAATAGTATTTTGTATACTATTTCTAATTTCTGTTTCTAAATAAATTTCAAGTTGCATAAACTTTAGCGCATTCATGGCTCCAATTACTTTTTTGGTTTTATCATAGTAAGTAGAATGTAATTTTTCGAATGCTGCAATATTTTTTAATGATCCTTTAGCAAGTACGTCCGCTTTGTCATCTGTTAAAGTTGCGTAGTCTTTAGCATATTGATCAATTAGGTATATTTTTTCTTGTCCTAATTTTTTTCTTTCTACTTCATAAGCTTCATACACTTTTGTAAAATCGGTGGCTTGAGTTCCAGATAATGCCATATACTCAGTTACCAATTCGGCTTTTGATTTACCATAAAGCGATTGTACAATGTCAATATCATTTTTTGAAGTGTTTTGCGCAAATGTTGTAACTGAAAATGCTACTGCAAATAATAAAAATACTGTTTTCATAATTGTTTGTTTGTTTGTTTGTTTGTTTTTGTTTTAATGAAAATTATTTCACCCCTGCATTTTTAAATCCTGAATTTAAAATTTCTATTTTCAAGTTTTTTGCTGGCGCATCAAGGACTGTAGTTCCTGGGTATTGTGTTCCATCTGGAAGGCTGCTATAAGTAATGTTGAATACTACTTTTTCATTAGGGGTGTTCACAGAGGTGCTCACAGTGATAGAAATGATTTTTTGGTTAGCCATATCAAGACTTATAGCAAGTAAATCTCCTGTTTCATTGTAATCAGGGAAGCTAAGTTTGAATTTTTTATTAGGTTCTAGTACTTGAATGGCTACTTTTCCATCGGAATAAATTTTTTGAATTTTTTGAGAATCGGGGGGTAAGTAAGTTTGGATTTTTGCAATGGCTTTTTGTGCGTAATCAGACATTTCAGCCTTTTTGTTTTCAGCAATTTTGCCACGCAATCCTCCTGGTTTTTTAGCTTCGGCAGAACCACCAGTTTCAACTTTGGTGAGTTTTCCATCTAATGCATAATAACATTGTTTTTGAGTGACCCCTTTTTGTCCTCCATTCAAAAAGGTAGTGGTGGTTTCAATCCACTCATACTTTTTCATTGCCGCTTTACTTTCAGCAAGATTCTTTTTTATTATTTCTATATTTTTCTTTGTATCTTCTGTCTGAGCAGATACTTTAGTTGATACAATCAATAGTGCCAGAATAAGAAATAAATACATCTTCTTCATAATTATATTTTTAGGTTTATAAATATCTTCTAAATGGAGTGAAAAAAAGTTTCAAATAAGTTTTATTGTAGACTAGTTAATATGATAAGATATGGTTATTGATTTTGTATAAAATTTAAGTCTGTTTATTGGTTTTAAACTAATTATCGCAAATTTATATTTTTATTTTAACAAAAAAAATAGTTAGTAATCACTATTTTTTTTGTTAATTTAACATAACTTTAGAGCTCTATTTTATAAGTTAAACTTCATTTTATGCCAGACTATACTTTATTTCATGAATTCATTAAAACCTTTTCCCCAATTGGGTTCAGGGGGATAAATTTTGATGATTCTCGAATGATTGAACTCGAAAAGAGTATGGAAATCAATAATCAGTTTTTCTTTGTCTGTGATTTGATTCAAATGAAGATTTTGTTTACCAGTAAACTTAGTACTAAAATCATTGGAGTAGCACCTGAAAGTGTTACGCCATATCATTTTTTTGAAGCTACACATCCAGATGATATTGAGAGACATAGCTTAGGAAGAACCAAATTATTCAAATTGGCTCAGGAACTCTTTATTGCCAGAGAAGGAACAACGATGCTGTCATCGAATTTAAAAATACTGGGACCTGATGGGAAATATAAAAGTTTACTTTTTCAATGTTATTTGTTTTATAGAGAAGAACCAATCAAAACGGTTTATGTTCTTCAAATTCACACTCAGATTGATTGGTGGAAAAAAAATAGAAATCATTATTATGTAGGAAACGATTTGTCTTATTTTAAATTTCCCAATGAAAAATTATTGCAAATTGGGACTGTTTTTAGCAAGCGCGAATTGGAGATTATCAAGTTGATAGAATTGGGTTTGAGTAGTGAACAAATTGCTGAAAAATTATTTGTTAGCCTAAATACAGTTAATACCCATAGGGTAAATATCCTTAAAAAATCAGGAAAAACTCGTGTTTCAGAATTGATTCATGATCTTGTAGGACAAGGAATGCTTTGATTTTATAGCATAAAAAAAACCGAAACACTCGCTTCGGTTTTTTATAAAATTTTGTTTGAATTTCTAGTCTTTGACTCCCAATTTATCCAAGATTTGGTCCATCAAACACCATTTGGTAATAGACGATTGTAATAAATTGGCACCCACAAAGGCCGTAAACCACAACCAATTTTGATTGACATAGAGGGCTAATAGCAAACTTAATAATATGAAAGTACCTGCAACGGCTCGTACGATTCTATTTTTCATTGTTTTTTATATTTAAGATTAATTTGATTTTTCGATGTTAAGAACAGCAATATGAATGTGTGATAGCGATTCCTGCTCTCTATTGAAATATTCCACAAGTTCATATAGAGTGTCTACTTTTTCTTTTGCTGCAAAAGCATAAAAAAGGATGGACTCGGTTTCATTCATTTCGCTTCCAAACCAATTAGATTCAACTGCTTCTCCTGCACTGTTTTTGTATCCTTTTACCTCTTGATAGGAAAAGGAATGAACGGCTGCCTTTTTGAGCAATTGCTTGATTTCTTTTTCAAATTCTTTGACTGCGGTTATGAGTAGTAATTTCATTTTTTTAGTTTATTAGATTAAAATTAAACACATAGAAACATAGATTTTTTTATAAATTAGAATGTTTTAGAAAAATACATTTTACTCATAGTTCTATGAGAACTATCTTAAGCAAAGCGTCTTTTTTTGTTTCTATTATAATCTATGTTTCTATGTGTTTAAAAATTATTTTTTATTTCTCCCATTTTTTTCTCTCAGTGATATAGTAAATCAAAGGCACTACCAACAAGGTCAACACTGTAGAAACAATGGCTCCAAATACCAATGAAATCGCCAAACCTTGAAAGATTGGGTCAAACAAAATAATAGAAGCTCCAATAACTACGGCACCTGTGGTTAACAAAATAGGAGTAGTACGTACCGCACCAGCCTCAATTATGGCTTGTTTCAAGGGTACTCCCTCGTTGAGTCGGATTTCGATAAAATCGATTAGCAATACCGAGTTCCTCACCATCACTCCAGCCAATGCAATCATTCCGATGAAAGAGGTAGCTGTGAAATAAGCATTCAGTAACCAGTGACCAAACACAATGCCTATTAGCGAAAGCGGAATGGCCAACATCATCACCATTGGTGTTTTGAAGTTTTGGAACCAACCCACAATCAGCATGTAAATAATCACGATAACCACCATAAATGCGACTCCTAAATCACGGAATACTTCTAAAGTAATTTGCCATTCGCCATCCCATTTTACGGTAAAATCACTTTCGTCTGTTGGCTGTTCCATGTAGAGTTCGTTGACTTTATAGCCGCTTGGCAATTGCATTTTTGCCAGTTTTTCATTCATTCCCAAAATGGCATACACGGGACTTTCCAGCGCTCCAGCCATATCAGCGGTTACATAAACCACACGTTTTTGGTCTTTTCTGTAAATGGTTTTTTGTAAAGTGTCTATTTCTACTTTTACCAAATCGCTCACCGGAATCATATTCCCTTGGCTTCCTTTTATTTTTAGATTCTGAATATCCTGCAAACTCGTTTTGTCTTTGTCGTCAAGCGAAAGAACGATGCCTACATTATCATTGGAGTTTTCATCATACAAATTCGAAACCGGATATTCTTTCAATAAATACGTTAGATTACCTACCACTTGTTGAGGTGCAATGCCGTTTAGCATCGCTTTTTCTTTGTCGATTTTCAGTTTATATTCCGTTTGATTGTCTTCAACCATCCAGTCAACATCCACAATATCAATGGTCTTTTCCAGAATCGATTTTACTTGCTTGGCAACTTTTATTTGTTCCTTATAATTTGGCCCATAAATCTCGGCTACCAAAGTCGATAAAACAGGTGGTCCTGGCGGCACTTCAATGATTTTTACATTGGCTCCATATTTCTTGGCAATTTTCTTAATCTCAGGACGCATCTCTCTTGCAATAGCGTGACTTTGTAAATCACGGTCTTCTTTGTGCAATAAATTCACCTGTATGTCGGCCATATTGCTACCGCCACGTAAATCATAGTGACGCACCAAACCGTTGAACGTAATCGGGGCCGATGTACCAATATAATTTTGGTAATCCACCACTTCGGGTTTTGTCGAAAGATATTGAGCAATTTCTTTGGTAACGGCAGCCGTGCGTTCCAAGGTTGTTCCTTCGGGCATATCAATCACCACTTGAAACTCATTTTTATTATCGAATGGCAACATTTTTACCACTACCGATTTGGTAAAAAACATCAGTACAGATCCAAATAACAATACCACCGTTACCGCAACTAGAATGCGTCTTTTGGCACTGCTTTCCAAGAAAGGACGTTCCAGTTTGTTGTATATTTTATACACCCAACTCGTTTCCATTCCTTCGGATTCTTTGTGTTCTTGCTCTTCTTTTTCTTGTAATAAATGATATCCCAAATATGGTGTAACCGTCAAGGCCACAAACAACGATAATAACATTGCAATCGAAGCACCAATTGGCATCGGACTCATATAAGGTCCCATCATTCCAGATACAAACGCCATAGGAAGTATTGCCGCAATTACGGTAAATGTTGCCAAAATTGTTGGATTTCCCACTTCGTTAATCGCATAAATCGCAGCTTGTTTGAATGGCAGTCGCTTCATTTTGAAATGGCGGTGCATATTCTCGGCAATAATAATACTGTCATCGACTACAATTCCCACCACAAATACCAAGGCAAAAAGTGTGATTCTGTTCAGGGTGTAACCCAACAAATAATACGCAAATAATGTCAGCGCAAACGTCAAAGGAACCGAAAAGAAAACCACCAATCCACCGCGCCAGCCCATAGCAAGCATTACTAAAATGGTCACCGCAATAATTGCAATTCCTAAGTGCATCAATAATTCGCCCACTTTGTCTGAAGCCGTTTCCCCATAGTTTCGGGTTACTTCAACGTGTACATCATTTGGAATTAAGCTCTTTTTTAATTGTTCTACTTTGGCAATGATTTTTGCCGATATTTTCATCGCATCAGCACCTTTCACTTTCCCCACAGAGATCGTCACGGCAGGATATTCAGATTTAGCAGTTTTGAATTTTTCATTGGCTTTGCCATATCCAAATGACACATAACTTTTGGCTGTAGAGGGACCATCTTGCACTTTGGCGACTTGTTTTAAATAGACAGGCAGGTTTTTATTCACACCGACCACCAAGTTTTCCACATCTTCGGCATTCGATAAAAATTGTCCCGTGGTAACCAAATATTCTTTGTCCGCATTGACAAAACTACCCGATTGTGAACTGCCATTATTCGCCTGAATCATTTGCATAACGCCCAAAGCATCCACGCCATTTTCGGCCATTTTATCTTTGTCCAAAATCACTTTCAGTTCACGATTGTTTCCGCCAATTTCCTTAGTAATGGCGACATCCTTTACTTTCTCAATTTCCGAAGTCACTTCTTCGGCAAGCTGACGCAATTGAAAAGCATCTTGTTTCTCGCTCCAAAGCGTTAATCCCAGCATCGGCACATCATCAATCGAGCGGGTTTTTACCATCGGTTTGTACACACCTTGCGGAAACATATCTTCGTGTTTCGCCAATTCGTCATATAATTTTACATACGAACGCTCCACATCCTGACCCACAAAAAATTGTACAATCAACATCGCCTGACCGTTCATGGCCATACTGTGCACGTGTTCAACTCCTTTGATATTCGAGATTACTTTCTCCAAAGGCTTGATCACACGACTCTCTACTTCGGCTGGATTAGCGCCGGGATAACCCACCATTACGTCGGCCATCGGAACATTTATTTGTGGTTCTTCCTCCCTTGGGATTAGAAACGAACTGTACACTCCTATAATCATCAAAGCCACCATCAACAGTATTGTTAACTTCGAATTGATGAAAAAATGGGCTATTTTACCTGAAATTCCTTCTTGCATAATTTCTTTTATTTATTTGGGCGTGACCTGCTCTCGTCCCAAAAGACGAGATCGGGTCGGGCTATCCGTTTCAATCTTTTTATTAATAAACCCTATCGGGATTTATAGATAAAAAGGATTTCCACTATTATCCCTCACGCGGAATTAACATTATTTATTTGAACCTATTTAGTTTACCGCAATCTGCATTCTAAAATCTGCAACCTGCGATCTGGTTACTGGACACTAACTAAAGCTCCATTATACAATTTCCCTTCAGCCGAAACGATATATTGCTCATTTGCCGATAAACCAGACAAAACTTCTACTTGATTTCCAAAGTTTTTACCAATGCGCAACCATCTTAATATGGCGATATTTCCAGTTCCAATGGTATAAATTCCAGTTAACTGTCCTTGTTGCACCAAAGCGCTTTCAGGAACCAAAACTTTTTCGCTTGTTTTCGTTTGCTTCGCCTGTTCGCTATCGCTCGGGTGTATGGTATTGGCAACAGGAAACTGAACGTTTACGAACATTCCAGATAATACTGTATTGTCGGTTTTGTCCAAATTGATTTTTACCAAATATTGCCCACCCGTATTTTTTGCCGATAAACTTACTTCGCTTACTTTTCCGTTCAGAATTGCATTAGATGATTTTACCAAAACTTTTACCGCCATTCCTTTTTTGATAGCAGCAATGTCATTTTCTGAAACCATAGCCGTTACTTGCAATCTTGAAGCACCTTCTATACTTACCAATGGCATTCCTGGATTGGCCATATCGCCTTCTTTTACAAAAGTATTGGTCACCACACCCGCAAACGGAGCTGTGATATTAGAGTAGGAGAATTGCGCTATCACTTCGTTGCGCATTTGTTTGGCGCCTTCCAGACCTGCTTTTGCCATTTCATAACGAGCAGTCATATCATCCAATTCTTTTTGGGAAGCGCTTTGTTGTTTGAACAAATTCACAAAACGATCGTAATCTTTTTTTGCATTGTTGTAGCCAGCTGTTGCTTGTAGAATACTGGCATCCACTTGCGCTTTTTTGGCTTGCAAATCGGTGTTGTTGATGCTGACCAATAATTGTCCCGCACCAACTTTTTGACCCATCTGAACGTGAAGTTTGGTTACATAACCCATCATTCGAGTGCTTAAATTGGCGGAGTTTTCGGCTTCAATTTTACCGCTTGCTGTTACAAATTGTCCATTGTTGTTTTCAGACGCACCACTAACTTTTACCGCGATAGCAGGTTCTTTAATTACAGCTTCTTTCTTGTCGCCATTACAAGAGGAAAGCAGTAAAACGAATAGGGGAGTGATTATGGCTGATTTAAATAAGATATTCTTCATTGTATATTTTTTATAATTGATTTTAAAATTGAAATTGATTTTTGCTATTGAAATTTTATTTTGTCAAAAACTGCAAGTATTCCTGTGTGTAATTGTATTCAAAAACGGCTTGTAAATACTCCAATTCTTTTTGATACATCTGCGTTTCTGTGAGCAATAAATCCGTAGTTTTTTCTAGCCCTTGTGTGAAACGATTGCTTCTTATTCTATACGCTTCTTTGGATTGTTCCAAAGCCAGTTTTTCTAAATTCACTTTATTTTCGGCATCTCTAAGTTGTCTGTTGGCTTTGCTCAATTCCATTTGGCTTTGCGCTTTGTATTGTTGTGTTTCTATTTCCGATTTTTGAAAATCAGCTTTTGCTTTTTCCATTTTACCAATCGATTTATAGCCGTCAAAAGCATTCCAAGATAATTGCGCACCCACGACATATCCATTCGAATTGGATCCGAAAAGTTGCTGAGCATACATTTCGTAACTTCCAAAAGCGTTCAATCTTGGCAAGAAATTCATTTTACTCGATTGTAACATTTTGCCATACGATTCGGTTGTTTTGTTCATCGCCTGAATGTCTTTTCGATTATCAGATAAGGAAGTGTTAAAAGCATCAATTATGATCACATTATCCAATTCTTCAATAGGTTTGTACACTTTGTTTGCGATACCGTCATCTAAAAGAAAAGCCAAATAATCCGAGGCGTTTTGTACGTTACTTTTGGCGTATTGCAATTGATTTTGAACTTCATTGACACGCACTTGCATCGATAACAAATCGGTTTTTTGTAAAATTCCCTGATTGAAATAATTTTGTATCAATTTCAAATTGGCTTCCGCCGTGGCTTTTGCTTTTTCAATCACTTTAACGGCTTTGTAACTCATTTGCAACTGCATAAAAGCCTTGTTGATTTCGAGTTCCAAATACTCTTTGGTTCTTTCGGTTTGCAATTGATAAGCGTCCATTTTCGATTTGGCCGCTTGTCGTCCATACAATCCATCAACGTTGATAAGTGGTTGCAAAACATCAATTCTGGTCGCAAAATTTTGGGTTTGTGACGGATTGTTCAGTTTTGCAGGATCAAAGTCAGATGGTGTTAAAATCCCCTGATTCAATTTGGAACCAAAAGCCATCAATGGATTGGTCGTCGCCATAGAAGTATGCGAAGCCGAGATATTCGGCAAGAACAACGAATTTGATTGACGATAATCAGCCTGAGCCGATTTGAAATCTTGATTCGCCATTTTGATTTGCAGGTTCTTGTCAGTAGCTTTTGCCCAAATATCCTTTTTGGAAATTGCTATTGTATCTTGACTATATCCAAAATGGGTGATTGAAATAATTCCTAGTAGTATAAAATTGATTTTCTTCATAATTGTTTTTCTAAATTATGAGGCAAATTTAGAATGATGAAAAACGATAGTCAGTAACAATTGTCACAATGACCAATTAGAATGAAGAAAAAAATAAAAAACACCATTCAAGATGTCGAAACTAATTTTAGGTGGACTTGTTTTTAGTAGTCTGCAAAGGATTGTTTTTTTTTGCTAAAAGAAGTCTAATCAGGTTTTAAAAACAGGGTTCAAAGCGAATTTTTATTCATAATTGATTAATCTCTGAAAAATTAATAATTTTTTTCTTTTTTCATTAGGTGTTTTTTTTTCTGAAAGACTGTGCTATATTTATAAAAATTTTGGTGACATTAAAGACATAATTATTTAATTTTTGATAATGGAAAAGGCAAAAAAGCAGTTTACTTACGAAGAATTACTCCAGAAAGTAAAGGAGCAAGAAGAACTTATCAAAGAGTTAAATGATGAAAAAAATGCAATAACTAATTTTGAGTATTTCGTCAATGAATCTCCAGATTTAGTATGTATTGCAGATACCAATAGCTATTACAAAGTAGTAAATGATCGATTTGTAAAAATGTTGGGCTATTCAAAAGAAGAATTGTTATCCAGACCTTTTGTTGAATTTGTCCACCCTGATGATTTAGAAAAAACCTTTGAAGAAGTAAAGCTTTTAAGCAAAAACAGCCCTACTATTGATTTTGAAAATAGGTATGTAAAAAAAAATGGAGAATTGGTTTTTTTGCAATGGAGGGCTAACTTAAATAGCATCAATAACTTAATTTACGCCATTGCCAGAGATGTAACCGATATTAGAAAAACGCAAGAAAAACTTTTATCTAGTGAAAAATCGCTCAATGAAGCACAAAAAATCGCTAAAATTGGAAGTTGGGACTTTAATTTAATTACCCAGGAATTGAATTGGTCAAATGAATTGTATGAAATATTTGAAATTGAAAATATTGCAAATGATGCGCAACTCTATCCCAAATATCTGTCCTGTTTTTTACCCGAAGATGCAGAAGAATTAAATAAAAACATTTACAATACAATTTCTAATAAGATTCCTTATGAAATGGAACATCGGATTATATTGGAAAACAACAAAGAAAAATGGGTTTTTTGTACAGGAGTTCCCATATTGGATAAGAATGATAATGTAGTGGAGCTAAAAGGGGTCGTCCAAGATATTACCCAGAAAAAACAAATTGGAGACACTATTAAAGCCAAAGATAGAGCTGAAGCGGCTAATAAAGCCAAATCCGATTTCTTGGCCAATATGAGTCATGAAATTCGAACGCCGCTAAATGGAATTGTTGGTTTTACCGATTTATTATTGAAAACCAAAATTGATAATGATCAATTGGAATATCTTAAAACGGTCAATGAATCTGCAAATACCTTAATGGAAATCATTAATAATATTCTTGATTTTTCTAAAATTGAATCGGGTAAATTAGAATTAAATTTTGAAGAAATTGATGTGTACGAATTGACGAATCAAATTATAAATTTATTCAAGCATGAGGCCAATCATAAAAACATTAAACTGATACTAAATATTGATGAAGATGTTCCGCAGTTTATAATAGGCGATTCATTTAGGCTAAAACAAGTATTGGTAAATTTGTTAAGTAATGCAATGAAATTCACCTTTTCGGGACATATCAAATTGAATGTGGCTCAGATTGATGGGGATGAAGTTGCTTCAAAAATTAAATTTTCGGTAATTGATACCGGAATAGGAATTAAAATGAAAAACCAAAAGAAAATTTTTCATTCCTTTATTCAAGCTGATAATACGACTACCAGAAAGTACGGAGGGACAGGATTGGGATTGGCAATATCAAGTCAGCTTTTGGCTCTAAAAAATAGTGAATTGCAATTGTCTAGTACCTTTGGAGTAGGAAGCGAATTCTTTTTTACCGTTGCATTCGAAAAAACTGCTTATAAACCAAATGCGAAGGTTGTTATAAATGATTTGATTGACGATTATTCATCAAATATATCAAATTCTCTGTCCGATTTTAAAATATTAATTGCCGAGGATAATAAGATAAATATGCTTTTGGCAAAAACTCTGATTCATAAAATCATAAATAATTGTACTATAATAGAAACCTCTAATGGACATGACGTAGTATTTTTGGCTGAGCAAAATTTACCGGATCTGATTTTAATGGATATTCAAATGCCAATACAAAATGGTTATGATGCTACTTTAGAAATTAAAAAATCAGAAAAAACCAAGAATATTCCAGTGATTGCCTTAACGGCTGGCGTTTTGAACGGTGAAAAAGAAAAGTGTCTGGAACACGGAATGTCTGATTATATCACAAAGCCTATTGTCCAAAAAGAATTAGAAAAAATAGTACTGAAATGGTTAAAAAAATGACAGATAAATGCTAGTTATTTTTTGTCTTTTTTAAGTGATTTTTTACAGTTACGAAAAATCTTCCTTTATAGAATTTATAAAGGAAGATTTTTTTTTGAATATACCCATTGTGAACGGCTTATCTTCTAATTATTAGGTTGTTAGTGTGGTATATGAGATAATTTTCATATCTTTAGTTTCCTGTTTTTGTTACTTGGTTTTATCTATTAATTCAATTTTATTTTGTGATTATGAAAGAAACTATACTATCGGTTGAGGAATTGTTGCAAAAAGTAAAAAGACAAGAGCATAATATTTCGTTATTGCAAAAGAAAATAGATTCTATTGCTAATTTTGAATTTTTCACCAGAGAAACTTCAGATTTTATTTGTGTTAGTGATTTGAATAGTTATTTCAAAGAATTTAATCAGGTATTTATCACTAAATTAGGCTATTCTAAAAGAGAGTTGCTCTTAAATACTTATATCAAATACATTTACCCAGATGATGTACCCAAAACAAGGGATGCTTTACAGGAACTTTTAAAAGGAAATTCCCCTGTTATCTTCGAAAATAGAATTGTTACCAAAGAGGGAAAATTGGTGTCGGTGCAATGGACATCGATTATAAATCCTTCCAAAAATCTTGTGTATTCGATAGGAAGAGATATTACCGAAATCAGAAAAATTCAAGAGAAATTAATTGCTAGTGAGACCTTGTTGAACGATGCCCAAAGGATTGCCAAAATTGGTAGTTGGGAATTCAATTTAGCGACGAAGGAATTGATTTGGTCCAAAGAATTGTTTCATGTTTTTGAAATGCCCGATAGTAGTAATAAAAGTTTATATGAACGGTATTTGGAACATTTTACAGAAGAAGAAAAGGAAATCATCAACAAAATGATAGATGAATCTATCAAAACTGGTTTGCCTTATGAAATCACCCATAAAATGCAATTACCCAACAATAACTTCAAATGGATATATGGAACAGGAATTCCGATACTAAATGATAAAGGTAAAATTATAGCTTTACGAGGAGTTGCTCAAGATATAACAGAAAAGAAAAGAATAGAAAGTGAAATTTTAGCTAAAGAAAATGAAGTTGCAGCTATTAAAGAGAAAGAAATAGAGCGACTCAGTAACGCTAAATTTAGAAACTATGTCGAGAATGCACCAGATGGTGTAATGGTAGTTAATAAAGAGGGATATTTTCTTGAAGTAAATCCAGCAGCAACTATGATTACGGGTTATGCAAAAAATAAATTGCTAAAAAAAGCGCTTCGAGATATAACACCTCCTGATGCTATAAAAAAGATAGAATTTATTTTTGAAGCCCTTTTTTTGAAGGGGACTTCAAACGATATTGTTCCTTTTATTCATAAAAATGGTGTTATCCGTTGCTGGTCAATTGATGCAGTTAAATTATCAGAAAAAGAAATTTTGTTGTTTGTGAAAGACGTTACCGAACAAATTCAAACAATGGATGCATTGAAGGAGAAAGAAGAGCGTTTTAGAGTATTGGTAGAAAACGCACCAGAAGCTCTTGTTGTTATCGATTTTGAAGAACAAAAATTTGTTAGTGTCAGTCAAAGCGCATTGGCATTGTTTAAAATGACAGAGGAAGAACTGCTAGAAATTGGACCTATAAATTTAAGCCCAAAATACCAGGCCAATGGACGATTATCTGTTGACATGGCAGATGAAAAATTTGGAGAAGCAATAGCAGGAGGAAAACCTTCTTTTGAATGGATTCATGTCGATAGTGAAGGAAATTATCTTTTTTGTGATGTGCGATTGGTACGATTACCCGCTGAAAATAAAGTATTGATTCGTGCCAGTATTATTGATATAACCGAAAGAAAAAAAGCCGAAGCCAAACTCAAAGAAAGCGAACTTTTTCTAAAAGAGACACAGATTATAGGCCAATTGGGAACTTATAGCATTAATATGTATAACGGAAAATGGACACGAACCGATTTATTGAATACCATTTTGGGAATAGATGCAGATTATGATTTGAATGAAGAAACATGGACTGCTTTAGTTCATCCAGCGTGGAGAGAAGAGCTGGCTGTTTATTTTCAAGAAGAGGTAGTAACCAAGAGAAAACAATTCAATAAGGAATATAAAATCATAAGAGTTAACGATAATGCCGAACGTTGGGTACATGGGATAGGAACTTTAAAATGGGACGAAGGGAACAATCCTTCCGTTGTTGTTGGTACTATTCGAGATATTACTGATCGTAAATTATTAGAATTAGAATTAATAAGAGCCAAAGAAAAAGCGGAAGAGAATGAAAAAGATTTGTATGTAAAATACATTGAATATGAAGAGATTAATGAGCAATTAAAACAAACCAATAAGGAACTAAAAAAAGCTAAAATTCAGGCAGATGAAGCCAATAAAGCCAAGTCTGATTTCCTATCCAATATGAGTCACGAGATTCGAACTCCGTTAAACGGAATTGTAGGCTTTACCGATTTGTTGATGAAAACAAATCTCGAAAAAAATCAATTGGAATACATGTCAACCGTAAATGTTTCGGCCAATTCATTAATGGAAATTATTAATGATATTCTCGATTTCTCCAAAATTGAATCTGGTAAATTAGAATTGCATATTGAAGACATTGACCTTTTTAGATTATTACACCAAGTTATAGACTTGTTTAAACATCAAGCTAATTTAAAAAACATTGATTTATCGCTTACTATAGAAGAAAGCGTTCCGCAATATATTTATGCTGATTCGATTCGGTTAAAACAAATATTAGTGAACTTAATTAGTAATGCTTTAAAGTTTACTTCTTTTGGATATATAAGGTTAGATGTGGAGCAAATAAAAGAAGGGAACAAAAAATCGACAATTAAATTTTCCATCAAGGATACAGGTATTGGAATTAAGCAATACAATCAAAAGAAAATTTTCAATTCATTTGTACAGGAGGATAATGCTACTTCGAGAAAATTTGGCGGAACTGGTTTAGGATTGGCTATATCCAATTTATTGTTAGAATTAATGGACAGTAGTTTACAACTGAAAAGTAAATATGGAGACGGGAGTGATTTTTTCTTTGAAATAAAATTCAGGAAAGCAGTACCTTTAAAAGAAACTTTTGTAGAGCCAAGTAGTTCAAGAAAAATTCAAAAAATAAGTAAAGCAAAAAATTTAGATACGCTTCGTGTTTTAATTGTAGAAGACAATAAAATTAATATGTTTTTAGCCAAAACTTTAGTGAAAAGAATTATTCCAAATGCTGTTATTTTGGAAGCTTATGATGGAGAAGAAGGAGTCGAACAGTTTGGAATTAACAGCCCTGATTTGATTTTAATGGATATTCAAATGCCAATAAAAAATGGTTACGAAGCAACCGTTGAAATTAGAAATATGAGTAAAGGAGACATAGTACCTATTATCGCTCTGACAGCGGGAATTATGGTTGGTGAAAAAGATAAATGCATAGAATATGGTATGAATGATTATGTTTCAAAGCCAATAATAGAAGATGATCTGGATGTAATAATTCATAAATGGTTACCAAAAATGATTAATTGATTTGATAATGAATATCGTTTTAATTACTCTTGAATGTTAGTCAATTCAATGTGTGCTTTTTTTTAGGTAGTGTCTCACTAAGTGTGTAAGTTGAAAAGTTATTCTGAAAAATATTTGAGCTAATTTAAAAAGCTCAAAAATATTTTTTGGAAATAACTTTTTTGCTATTTTTAAAATTACATAGTTATGATT
>NZ_JAHWYN010000069.1 GCF_019351435.1 Flavobacterium taihuense | reverse complement strand
ACGTTATGCGTAATTGGCAGTAGACTACGGAGTTTCTTGCACAATGAATTTTCGGGATATTTTTTTTGAGGATTTTAAAAGAATAAAGCATTTAGGCCTCAAGTCTTTCGATTGGAATCGTAGAAAGTTCACTTTCAATACGTTTGACAACGTAAAAGACTTGGCTAAGTTAGTAAAAATAAATGACAAAGTCAATACGTAAGAATACTTCATTTAGTTTTACTAACTTAAAATCCTCAAAAAAAATAGAGCCCTAAAACCCCAATTATTAACTTCGCCTAGCAGGTTTGCTAAGCGGAATAAATAATTGGTTTCATTGATTTTGATTGTGGTTAGAAAAGATAAGAGTAGTCTATCCAACTCCGTTACTGATAAAAATATAGATTATAAATAGGTCAGTAACTACGCATAACACGGGCTAAGAGCAATGCCTTCCGCTTTGTTGGATAAAATAGTACAAATTAAAAAATTTGGCTATTTTAGCAATTATTTGTGAAGCGGGAGAAAGAAGGCACTGCGCCTAGCCCGATAACGTTAG
>NZ_JAHWYN010000068.1 GCF_019351435.1 Flavobacterium taihuense | reverse complement strand
CAATTACTGTTTGCAGAACAGGCAACGCCATTAAGAGTAGAAGTAGCGACTCTACGGAAATTAGTTATTACAGATACGACTCCTGCATTGTAAGTTGCAGATGTAGCTCCTGAGATATCACTCCAAGTCCCTTCGCAGCCAGTAGTACTCCATTGCCATTGATATGAAATTACTCCACCATTTGTGGTGCTTCCCACAGTTGTACTGGTGAATGCTGCAGGATCAAACGGAGAACATAATGTTTGATCTCCAGCGATTGCGCCAGGAGCAATGTCATTTGGTGTCACAGTCAAAACATTACTGTTGCCAGCGCAACCCACATCAGAAGTGGCTACTCTGCGGAACCATGTTTTAACGGCTACAGCAGGTGCATCATAAGTTGCTGAGGTAGCTCCTGCAATGTTAGTGAAAGTGGTTCCATCAGTACTGCTTTGCCATTGGTAGCTTATGGTACCATGGTCAGAACCCGGTGTAACACTGGTAAAGGCTGCAGGATTAAACGGAGCACATAGTGTTTGGCTTCCGGCAATTTCACCGGGAA
>NZ_JAHWYN010000067.1 GCF_019351435.1 Flavobacterium taihuense | reverse complement strand
TTCCCGGTGAAATTGCCGGAAGCCAAACACTATGTGCTCCGTTTAATCCTGCAGCCTTTACCAGTGTTACACCGGGTTCTGACCATGGTACCATAAGCTACCAATGGCAAAGCAGTACTGATGGAACAACATTCACTAACATTGCAGGAGCTACCTCAGCAACTTATGATGCACCTGCAGTAGCCGTTAAAACTTGGTTCCGTAGAGTAGCCACTTCTGATGTGGGTTGCGCAGGCAACAGTAACGTTTTGACTGTGACACCAAATGACATTGCTCCTGGCACAATCGCTGGAGATCAAACATTATGTTCTCCGTTTGATCCTGCAGCATTCACCAGTACAACTGTGGGAAGCTCCACAAACGGTGGAGTAATTTCATATCAATGGCAATGGAGTACTACTGGCTGCGAAGGGTCTTGGAGTGATATCTCAGGAGCTACATCTGCAACTTACAATGCAGGAGTCGTATCTGTAATAACTAATTTCCGTAGAGTCGCTACTTCTACTCTTAATGGCGTTGCCTGTTCTGCAAACAGTAATTGTTTGACTGTTTCACCAAACG
>NZ_JAHWYN010000066.1 GCF_019351435.1 Flavobacterium taihuense | reverse complement strand
AACGTTAGCGGTCAGTTGACGTGAAACGAGGAGAAAGCCGGATTTAAAGATTTGGCTTTTTAAATGCAGAAACTGAACAAGCAAACGTGAAAATCGGGTCGGAATTGGCGAAATTCGTTTTTTTGATGTTTAAGATTAGAAAGCGGAAATTCGAAATGTAAATATTGGAATCTGACAATTGAAACTTGAAAATCTGAGTTTCCAATTGGAACTTGAAAAGCAGAAACGTGAATATTGGAATGTAAATATTCGAGATTTTAAGCGGAAAAAGAAAAACTGAACTTAAATTCTCAGGTTTTCTAATTGAAGCGGAACAATCGTTTTGATTGTGAAATTGAAACGAAAAAAGGGAATCAAATTTAGCTGAGATTTGGGCAAGAATTGGGTTTTAAATCTGCCAAGATTAGGCTGAGAATCGATTAATAATTAGGAATATTGGCTAGAAACAACCGAACCGCTAACAGCCACTACAACGGATTTGGGCATTGGGCTTAATGGAAAAATGGTTTTGTATTTGGGATGATTTGGCAAATCCGAAAATAGAGCTTAATTTAGTCCCAAACCCGTTGTAGTGCCAGAACGTTA
>NZ_JAHWYN010000065.1 GCF_019351435.1 Flavobacterium taihuense | reverse complement strand
CCTGGACGGTAAAAGACGCGAGCAACAACACAGCGACCTGCACCCAAACGGTAACCATAACAGATAACATCAATCCAACAATCACTTGTCCTGCGGCAGTGAGTGTCAATGTAGACGCTGGCTCTTGTGTGGCTACGGGAGTGGCTTTGGGCAGCCCGGTATTTGCGGACAACTGTTCGGGAGCCACGGTATCGAATGATGCGCCAAGCAGTTTCCCAATAGGCACCACCACGGTAACCTGGACGGTAAAAGACGCGAGCAACAACACAACTACCTGCACCCAAACGGTAACCATAACAGATAACATCAACCCAACAATTACCTGCCCAGCGGCAGTAAACGTGAACGTGGACGCTGGATCCTGCGTGGCTACAGCAGTTGCTTTGGGCAGCCCGGTATTTGCGGACAATTGTTCGGGGGCTACGGTATCGAATGATGCGCCAAGCACTTTCCCAATTGGAAGCACCACGGTAACCTGGACGGTAAAAGACGCGAGCAACAACACAGCGACCTGCACCCAAACGGTAACCATAACAGATAACATCAATCCAACAATCACCTGTCCTGCGGCAGTAAGTGTCAATGTAGACGCTGGCTCTTGCGTGGCTACGGGAGTTGCTTTG
>NZ_JAHWYN010000064.1 GCF_019351435.1 Flavobacterium taihuense | reverse complement strand
CTGCGCAATAGGCAGCAGTTCCCGTTACGGCGTAGGCAATTGGCAAAGCGGTAATGCTTACCACAGCGTTTCCGGTCATGGTATTGGTACAGCTACCGGCTGTTTTCGTGGCCAACACGGTATAAGTGGCAGCTGTAGTTTGGTTGCCAAAAGAAATTGCTGCGCCTGTTCCAGACACTGGACTTCCAACATCGGTGGCTCCATTTTTTAATTGATAGTTGACTCCATTTTCAGAATTTGCCAAACCAACGGCAACACCGGTTCCTCCTGCGCAATAGGCAGCAGTTCCCGTTACGGCGTAGGCAATTGGTAAAGCGGTAATGCTTACCACAGCGTTTCCGGTCATGGTATTGGTACAGCTACCGGCTGTTTTCGTGGCCAACACGGTATAAGTGGCAGCTGTAGTTTGGTTGCCAAAAGAAATTGCTGCCCCGCTTCCGGACACTGGACTTCCAACATCGGTGGCTCCATTTTTTAATTGATAGTTGACTCCATTTTCAGAATTTGCCAAACCAACGGCAACACCGGTTCCTCCTGCGCAATAGGCAGCAGTTCCCGTTACGGCGTAGGCAATTGGCAAAGCGGTAATGCTTACCACAGCGCTTCCGGTCATGGTATTGGTACAGC
>NZ_JAHWYN010000063.1 GCF_019351435.1 Flavobacterium taihuense | reverse complement strand
AAGCAAAGGCTAGTGTCACGGTAACTCAGCCAGTAACACCATTAACACTTACTGAAGTAAGTAATGTCAATGCAAATTGCAACACAGGGGCAAAAGTGACTGTGCTTGCTAATGGTGGATCACCTAGCTATACTTATGCGTTTGTGGCTAACAATGTTACGCCATTGAGTACGAATTATACGTCTAGTGCCAGTGCAGTTTTACCAGTTACAGCTCCAGCACCTAATAATTATGATGTTTGGGTAAAAGACAGTAATGGTTGTACTTTCAAATTAGATATCAGTGTAGGTTTGGACGTTTCGCCAACAATTGCGATGCCATCATCACAATGTTATGTTGGAACGCCATTCACTATAGATCTTTCTGTTGGTCAAACAGTTTCAAAAACCCCTGCTACATACACTATAAATGGTTCGAATCAATCGAGTTCAATTTATACGGTAACCGCTCCGGGAACTTACAAATTGAGTATTGTTGATGCCAATGGTTGTCCATCGAATACTGTAAATTATGTAGTTCAACCACAATTGTCGCTAACCGCTAATTTGGCTCAAGATTTAACTTGTACTGTTAATGCAAGCGTTACTTTGACAGCTGCAGGAGGAATTGCTCCTTATGTTACTTATGAGGTAAATAATGGTACTGGTTATGTTGCTTCTGCGACTC
>NZ_JAHWYN010000062.1 GCF_019351435.1 Flavobacterium taihuense | reverse complement strand
CGGTTACCGCACCTACAGCCACCGACAACTGCGCAGGAGTCATCACCGCGACAACGCTAGACCCGGTTTCTTATTTCGTACAGGGAACCTATACCGTTCATTGGACTTATAATGACGGCAATGGGAACACTTCTGCGCAAACGCAGACAGTAATTGTGAAAGACGTAACAGTGCCATTGGCTGACGTTGCCACGCTTGCCGACGTAACGGGCGAATGCTCTGCAACGGCTATCGCGCCTATGGCCACCGATAACTGCGCAGGAGTCATCACCGCGACAACGCTAGACCCGGTTTCCTATTTCGCACAGGGAACCTATACCATTCATTGGACTTATAATGACGGCAATGGGAATACTTCTGCGCAAACGCAGACAGTAATTGTAAAAGACGTAACGGCGCCATTGGCTGACGTTGCCACGCTTTCCGATGTAACGGGCGAATGTTCCGCAACGGCCACCGCGCCTACGGCCACCGACAACTGCGCAGGCATCATCACCGCGACAACGCTAGACCCAGTTTCCTATTCCGCACAGGGAACCTATACCATTCATTGGACTTATAATGACGGCAATGGGAATACTTCTGCGCAAACGCAGACAGTAATTGTAAAAGACGTAACGGCTCCATTGGCTGACGTTGCCGCACTTTCCGATGTAACGGGCGAATGCTCTGCAACGGTTAC
>NZ_JAHWYN010000061.1 GCF_019351435.1 Flavobacterium taihuense | reverse complement strand
GTTTTATCCTGTAGCATTGTTCAAGACGCTCCTGCTAAATGTTATGGAGACAGCAATGGTACAGCAACAGTGACTGCCGTTGGCGGAAATGTTGGCTACACTTATTTATGGGACAACGGAGAAACTAATGCGCAAGCAATTGCCCTAAACGCAGGCAATCATACCGTGACCGTTACCGACAATTTAGGATATAAAACAAGCTGTAACGTAACCATTGGACAACCTGAGGCTGCCATAACTTGTTCAGTGATTCAAGACAAAGCCGTTACTGCCAATGGCTTAAGTGATGGTCAAGCCACTGTCACTCCTCTTGGTGGAAATGGAGGGTATACTTACTTATGGGATAATGGAGAAACTACTGCAAAAGCGGTGGCTCTTAACGTTGGATTGCATACCGTAACGGTTACAGACTCTAAAGGTTGCAAAACCACTTGTGACGTTACCATCACACAACCTGATGTTTTATCCTGTAGCATTGTTCAAGACGCTCCTGCTAAATGTTATGGAGACAGCAATGGTACAGCAACAGTGACTGCCGTTGGCGGAAATGTTGGCTACACTTATTTATGGGATAACGGAGAAACTACTGCACAAGCAATTGCCCTAAACGCAGGCAATCATACCGTGACCGTTACCGACAATTTAGGATATAAAACAAGCTGTAACGTAACCATTGGACAACCTGAGGCTGCCATAACTTGCTCAGTGATTCAAGACAAAGCCGTTACTGCCAATGGATTAAGCGATGGTCAAGCCACTGTCACTCCTCTTGGTGGAAATGCAGGTTATACCTACCTATGGGATAATGGAGAAACTACTGCAAAAGCGG
>NZ_JAHWYN010000060.1 GCF_019351435.1 Flavobacterium taihuense | reverse complement strand
TAACGTTCTCGCGCTACAAGCAGTTTGGGACTAAATTAAGCCCTATTTTCGGATTTGCCAAATCTTCCAAATACAAAACCATTTTCAAATTAAGCCTAAAACCCAAATTGCTTGTAGCGTGTGTTAGCAGGCGTATTTTTATTCAAGTTTAAATTTCACATTCAATTCGGTTTCAATTTTAATTTTTGCAAATTCAATGTCTGCGGGAATAAATCCGCTATTACTTAAACTTTTACTTCCTCTTATTTGTATTCCTGCAACTGAACCTGATAACATTCTTTCAACGTTATTAAAATCTGAAATAAATATTGCATTTCCAACTTTTTGGTTTAAGGGTTTTGTCATAGCAATTGCTTGATTTTTTGCTTTTTCTATTGCTTTAGTTTTTAAAATTAAGAGCATTTGTTCAGATTTCGAATATTCAGTCTTTTCTAAAACTACATTTGATATTTCGATTTCCTCAAGTGCAATTAAAACTTTACCAGATATTTTTGCGTCATAAAGAACTAGAGTATAATTTTTGTTCTTCAAAATATCTTGTTGTTTTAAAAAATACTTTTTGTAATTACTTGACAAATCATTTAGGAATAATTGTTTTTCTACATTTATTCCCAACGATTTAAATTTATCGTTCATTTTACTTTCCAATTCTTCAACAGAAATTTTGCCTTTCGTATCTTTTTCAGTTATTGAAATATTTAAGTAAATTCTATCGGGAATTACTAAAGTATCAACTTTAGCGGAAGTTTCTATATAAGGTAAATCAATAAAATTTTTCGTTTGCGAAATGCTTTTAGTGGAAATAAAAATTATGAATAATAATGCGATTTTTTTCATTTTCTGTTTTTTGTTCGTTCGGTGAATATGCCTGCTAACGTTCTGG
>NZ_JAHWYN010000006.1 GCF_019351435.1 Flavobacterium taihuense | reverse complement strand
GTTTTTAATAATCAATTTACCCCGAAATTAGGTGGTCAATTTGAACTGGAAAGTGGTGGTCAGTTTGCTCCGGAACTGGTGGTCAATTTACACTGGAAAGTGGTGGTCAATTTGACCGGTTTTTCCAGCCATACCATCATTAAACTTCTTATCTTTGGATTCCTGTTCTTTCTTCTCTTTTTCGGTTTTTTCTTTCTCCATTGCCGATTGCTTTTTAGCTTCTTCCAATTGTTTCATAAAGGCTTCCATATTTACCATTAAACCTGAAGCCGTTTGCAAAGGAGTTGTTATCTGCTGAAAAAATCCCTCGTCCAATTCTTCTGCCGTTCCCCTAAGATTAAGTGGTGGTATCAGCTGTTTTGCGCTATCTCCGCATTGTTCGTTTTTGAGTATAACCGACACAATAAGGTTGTTTTCTGCTCCCTTTGCTATGGTTAGGTGTAAATCTCCTTGTATGTCCATTTGTGCTATCTGATTGAAAAAATTAGTCGTTTCCATAATTTAGTTTGATTTTATAGTCTAACATTTGTTTAATTGTAGCTTCGTCATGTCCAATGGCACGTAAGCGTTCTTCATATTTTTCCATTCTCTCCCTGTAATCCTGCTCGGCTTCTTTTCCACGCAGTATCAATAGGTGTGTGTTCCAGCCTGTCATAGCTTCCCTAATTATAATATCAAGTTTAAATACGTATAATCTTTTTTCAGAGTGTTCCTCCTCAGACAGCTCAATCTCTGCATATTGGTTTAAAACGTTCCAATAATTCAACGACCAATCTTGTTTGTCTCTGCGTTCTGCTTCTACAAATTGGTTAAAAAGGTAGTCTGCAAATTCGTTTTTGTCCTTATTTTCCTTTGTCATGATTGCGATTTTTAAATAGGCGACCACCTGTGCAGGCAGTCGCCTGTAATTATTAATTGAGATTTAAGATTTCCGCACCGTCTATTGAAAAGGCAGTACATAATTCAAATGCTTTCTGTGATTTGAGTTGAGCCGTTCCACCCATTACAATACTTTGCAACTTGGCTTCATCATCCTTGTAACTGCGTACATTTTGGTAGTAGCCTGTCACAGCATTATACGCCCCAAACAATGTGCCTTTGGTTGTATCCATTTGTTGGGTATCGCTTGTCATAGCGTATGCAAAGGCATCTTGCACCACATTTTTAAACACGGTGGAAACTTCATCTTCCGCACCCTTTTTGAGCAAATCCAATGTTTCCTTGTTAGGGCAAAGTGCTAATTGGATTAGCTTTTTTACTTCTCTGTCTGTAACTCTTACCTTAGTCCATTCATTAAATATTCCCTCTAACTGTGTGCTTAAGGTATCCGCCAAGCCCATAAGTTTGTGGGCATTTTCCAAATGCTGTTTTGCTCCCGAAGTATGTTTGATGCGTACCACGTTGCTCATATTACGAAGCGAGGCGTTAAGGGTATTTTGGCAAACAATGCGGATAGGGGTGAAGGCTGCTGTTATGCTTCCACTGCCATCGTGCGAAGTGGTTAGGAAAATGTACTTTTCCGTAACATCATCGCCATTGCCTACTCGGATATAATCGGGCAGTTTGGCTGTGATAAATATGCGTTCGCCCTGTCCTAATGCTCCTGCGGTTTCGTAGAGAATACCCTCGTCACCTCCTACAATAGCATCAAAGAAATTGAACGCCTCACGGTTTTGGACGATGTGGTAATCTTTGCCTACCACACCCAATACGGCATTGTTATCGGTGCGGATATTGGCAAAGTAGTTGGGAACGTGCAGTTCGTTACTGCCTATTTCTATACCGTTTGCCGTTTCAATAATGCCCGAACCTTTTGTATATATCGGTGTTTTGATGACTTCATAGTCTAAGCCTGCGTGTTTTATGGCTTCTTCACTTGTTGGGTATTGCTCTACAATCTGCCCTAAACCGTGCCACGCTTTTTGGTTTACGCTAAAGAATGAATAGTTTCCTGTTTTCTCGTTGAAATTGATATTATGTGCCATGATAAAATGATTTAAAAGCTTAAAAAATTGTTGATGCTAGTTGTTAAAATGGGAGGTCGTTCTCTGGCTTGTCAGTGTTTGTTCCTGTGGCAGTCTGTACCATTTCCGATTTTTTACCGCCACCATGCGTTTTGATTAGCGAGGTGTTGAAGTTCAGACCTGCGTGTGTTTCTCCGTTATTCCCTGTCCACGCTCTTGCACTTACTCTGCCTGTGAGTTCTACAAGAGTGCCTTTAGTGAGTATTGTCGCTACTTTTGCGCTAATCCAGTAGGCGCAGTCAAAGTAGGTTGTCTGCTCTATACGCTCGCCCGCTTTATTTCGGTAGCTGTCGTTGGCTGCGACTGAAAAGTTTACTACCTGTTTGCTGTTAGACAATGTGCGTACCTCCGCATCTTTTGTCACTCTTCCGATAATGTTCATGATTTCTCTTTTTTTAGTGAATTAATTTTTTTTAAATTTTATTTATTTGGCAATGAGAGGAGGTGCTGTTTTGTTTCATCATTACCATTTCTACTATTTTATTTTTCATTGCTGACATTTTTTTTATTCGTCTAAAGAGCCGGAGTATGCTATGTTTTGTTTCATGAGCATAAAAAGGTTAGTGTTTAGCAATGGCAAGGCTTTGACAAAAAATACAACCCGGATGGGTGGAGATTTTTTGGCAAATCCGCAGGGCCCGGCCTTGCTATTGCGTTAAGAACACGGAATTACCTTTGCTCCTGAAATAAGACAAAAGCATACAGGTTCTTTGAATACAAAAAGGAGGGGGAAGCAGCGAAGAGATTAGAAAATAGTGCTAATAGATCAGAAAATTTCATCAATTATGACAAGATCTATAAATCGATGTTTAAGATTTTTTCTTAAACTGCTGCTGATGGAGTTATTGATTGATAATATTAGATGTAGTTACAGTATGAATTCTTATGGTTTAAAAGACTATAAGTTACCTGCAAATTGTATATTTGTGTTTCTATCTATATACTTTAACCAATGAAAAAAAAGTTATTATTTTTGATGATCATATTGTTTTGTGCAATTAAAATCTCAGCACAAAACCAGCCGCAATCAACCAATAAGTCAACATATCAAAATCCTATCTTCGGAGGGGATTACCCAGATCCTAGTTTACTGAGAGAAGGCAAGGATTATTACATAGTACATTCATCTTTTGATTACTATCCAGGACTTACAATATGGCATTCACAGGATTTAATCAATTGGACACCTGTTGTTAGTGCACTGCAAAAATATGTTGGGGATGTATGGGCGCCTGATCTGGTAAAATACAATAGCAAATATTACATTTATTTCCCAGCCAATAAAACCAACTTTGTAGTTACTGCTGATAATATTGCAGGCCCTTGGAGCGATCCCATAGACCTTAAAATTGGCAATATTGACCCTGGTCATGTTACAGATGACAAAGGTGACCGCTTTTTGTATTTCAGCAATGGTGATTATATTGGTTTATCCAAAAATGGTCTGGCAACAACCGGAGCAGTAAAACATGCTTATGATGGCTGGGCAATTCCAAGAGAATGGTCTATTGAATGTTTTTGTATGGAAGGCCCAAAACTCTTTAAAAGAGGCGACTATTATTACCTAACTGTCGCCGAGGGCGGCACCGCAGGACCTTCAACAAGTCATTTGGTTATTTCAGCACGTTCTAAAACCCCATTCGGTCCATGGGAAAATTCTCCGTACAATCCGGTAGTGAGGACTCAAAGCAGCGATGAGCGCTGGTGGTCGAAAGGACACAGTACCGTATTTGAAGATTATAACGGCAAATGGTGGATGGTGCTACATGCCTATGAAAAAGGGTTTTATAATTTAGGGCGCCAAACTCTTTTACAGCCAGTGGAGTGGACTAAAGATGGATGGTATAAAGTACCTGATACTATCCAGACTGATAAGCCCATTACAAAACCTAAAGGAACCGAAGTGGCTCGTTTTTCGCAAAGCGATGACTTTTCCGGTAGTACTCTTAAGCCACAATGGAAATTTTTTCAAGGGGTAGAAAATTCTCGTTTTAAATTAGCTAATAACAGTCTTACAATTAATGGTAAAGGAAACGGAGTAGGTGACAGCTCACCTTTAGTTTTTGTACCCTCAGGTCATTCCTATACTGCTGACGTAGAGATGGAAATTGAAGGTAATGCAGTAGGTGGACTGGTACTCTTCTATAACGGAAGCTACTACTCGGGAATTTTGGCTGATCAGGAAAACATATTGTCAAATCTTAGGGGATGGCAATTTGAAACAGAAAAAAAAGTGCATAAAAGACATGTGTACCTTCTACTTAAAAATATAAACAATAATGTGGATATGTTCTACAGTCTTGATGGCAAGCAGTGGCTTAAAACAGAGAATTCAGCTGAAGTTTCTTCTTATAACCATAATGCGCTGAGTGGCTTTTTAGGCCTTAGAATTGCTCTTTGTTCAATTGGCAAGGGAAGTGTAACTTTTAAAAATTTTAATTATACCCCTTTATAATTGTTTAATACTACTATAGCAGCAGAAGGCAGTTTTTAATTTGAAACTGCCTTCTTTTTGTAAAATAGTATAAGTGCTTTAATCAATTCAAGCTCCTATACTCATTAGGTGTATTACCAACATGCTGTTTAAAGAAACGAGTAAAGTGCTGCGGATATTTAAATCCCAGTTCATAAGCGACTTCATTAATTGTTTTGGAGGAGTCAAATATTTTATTTTTCGCCACGTCAATGATTTTATTTTGGATGTACTCCTGAGCGGATTTTCCGGTTTCTTTCTTAATCAGGTCGCCAAAATAGTTGGCAGATAGATTAAGCTCTGCTGCGTAATAAGCAACAGAAGGCAATCCCAAAATATTAGGTTTATCAGAAGAAAAGTAACCATTTAACAATTCTTCGAATTTTTCAAGAATTCCTTTGTTGGTAGTATCTCTGGTGATAAATTGACGGTCATAGAATCTTTCACAATAATTCAAAAACAGCTCAATATTGGAAGCAATAAGTTTTTTGCTGTGCTTATCAATAGATTGTTTTAATTCAGCTTCGATTTTTGCGAAGCAGTCAAAGACAAGCTGTTTTTCTTTTTCGGATAAATGAAGAGCTTCACTGGTGTTATAGCTGAAAAAATTGTAATCATTAATACTTTTTGCAAGCGATGTGCCACGAATTAAATCTGGATGAAAAACCAATGCATGCCCTATGGGCTGATAATAATCTACTTTGTTTTCTACATCAATTGTCTGGCCTGGCGAAATAAACACTAAGGTTCCTTCCTGATAATCGTAATAATTACGGCCATATTTTAGGTCTCCACAGTTCACTTGTTTCAAAACTATGCAAAAAAGCCCAAAGTTCATTTTGGAACCAGTTCTTGGATTTGCTTTAGAAAAATCAATCACACTTACTAAAGGATGTAATGTCTCATGATTGTTAAAAACGTTGTAGTCGTTAATGGTCTCAAAGTTAAATACTTGTTCCATGTCTTTTGTTGTTTATTACACAAATTTAGGTATTTAAGATTAGTTTAAATAGCTGTTTGTTTATAATCAGTAATCTTGGTAGGAGATTCAGTAATCCGTATACCATTGCCCTCGTATTTAGTTCTGAAATTTGCTGTAAAAGAATAATTTAAAACTTTAAAGTGATTGTAATATGTTCAATATTAAATTAAATAATGGTGTTGAAATGCCAATTTTAGGTTTCGGCGTTTTTCAAATACCAGATGCAGCGGAATGTGAGCAAGCTGTACTGGATGCTATTGAAAGTGGGTATCGTTTAATAGATACAGCTGCATCATACCAAAATGAAACTGCTGTTGGAAATGCAATAAAAAAATGTGGCATTGCCCGGGAAGAGTTATTTATCACAACCAAGCTCTGGGTACAGGATGCGGGATATGAGCAAACAAAGGCTGCTTTTCAAAAATCTTTAGACAAGTTGCAGCTGGATTATCTGGATTTGTATCTGATTCATCAACCGTATGGCGATGTATTTGGTTCATGGAAGGCCATGCAAGAATTACATGAACAAGGAAAGATCAGAGCCATTGGTGTAGCCAATTTTCATCCCGATAGATTAATAGATCTTATTGTAAATAGTGGTTTCACACCTGCGATTAACCAGATCGAAACGCATCCGTTTCATCAACAGCTCGCATCTCAAAATTTTTTAGAACAGAACCATGTGCAAATTCAATCCTGGGGCCCTTTTGCTGAAGGGAAAAATAACATTTTTGACAATAATTTATTGATGGGTATTGCCAATAAACATGATAAAAGTGTTGCACAAATTATTCTTCGTTGGTTGATTCAAAGAAATATTGTTGCTATTCCAAAATCAGTTCGTAAAGAAAGAATGCTTGAGAATCTCAATGTTTTTGATTTTATGCTTTCGGCACAGGATATGAAGAAAATTCAGACTCTGGACAAAAAAGCAAGTTTGTTTTTTGACCACCGGGATCCAAATATGGCAAAATGGTTGAGTGAAAGAAAACTGGACTTATAATTATTAAAACTTTTATCTAATTAAAAATAGAATTATGAATCGTCGAAAACTATTAAAAACTGCAGGACTTGCAATTGCAGGAGGTGCATTAGTACCTTTATCTTCTTTTGCTTTATCCTCAAACTCGGAAATTAAACCTTTTCATAATGACAACTTATTACAGCCCGTTCCTGGCAAGCGCAAACTTGGTACCTCGCTTGAAGTTTCCAGTATAGGGCTGGGTGTTCAGAACATGAGCCGAACTTACCAGACTACAGTTCCCTTTCGCCCGGAAATGCTCAATATCATTCGGACGGCATTTGATAAAGGAGTTACACTATTTGATGCTGCCGAGGCTTACGGTCCTTTTGAAGTGGAAAAAATTCTTGGAGAAGGTGTAGCCCCTTTTCGAAATAAAATAGTAATCGAAACAAAGTTTGGCTGGAATATTGAACAGGAAACAGGCAAGCGATTACCTGGATTAAACAGTCGTCCGGAGCACATCAAATTGGTAGTGGAAGGAATGCTTAAAAGACTTCGAACCGACAGAATTGATTTATTGTATCAACATCGAGTAGATCCTAATGTTCCTATTGAAGATGTAGTTGGGGCTATTCAGGATTTGATAAAGGAAGGTAAAGTATTGCATTACGGATTATCTGAGCCGGGATCTCAAACCGTAAGAAGGGCACATAAAATTTATCCCATTGCGGCCATTCAAAATGAATATTCAATGTTATGGCGTGGGCCAGAAAAAGAAATCATACCACTTTGCCAAGAATTAGGTATAGGATTCGTTCCTTGGAGTCCGTTGGGAGTTGGTTTTTTAACAGGAGCAATTGATGCAGGCACACGTTTCGCTCAAGGTGATATTCGAGCGAATGAGTCTCGTTTCTCGGCAGAGAATCTGCCACACAATTTGGCACTCGTAGATTTATTAAAAAACTGGGGAGCACAAAAACAAGCCACTCCAGCCCAAATTTCGCTGGCTTGGCTACTGGCACAAAAGCCTTGGATTGTACCAATTCCAGGAACGACGCAGATGGCACATATGATCGAAAATATTGGAGCTGAAAATGTAAAATTTACTGCCTCTGAATTAATGGAATTCAATAAACAGTTGGATGCTATTCCAATTTTGGGAGAGCGGTTACCTTCATTTGTCCAAGCTTTTTCTGACGTGGAAGCCCCATTCAAAAAATAACACGGAAATTAAAAATCGTAATTACAATTTAACTTTAAATTAAATCAGATGAAAAAATTAATTATGGTTCTCATAGCTGCAGTAAGTTTCCAGTATTCTTTTGGAGAAGAAAATACAACAAGTACTGTTACTAAGAGTTATTCAGTAGCTGAACAAGAAGTTATTCAACTCTCTAAAGAAAAATGGCAATGGATGGCCGATAAAAATGTCGACAAACTTGCAGCACTCTTTGATGACAAATCAAAATTTGTTCATATGAGTGGTACCTGGAAAAAGGATGAAGAACTTGACATTATTAAAACGGGTAAAATTTGGTATAAGAATACCAAAGTTCATGATGTAGCAATAGAAATTTTCGAAAATACAGCAATCGTCTGGAACCGAATTACACTTGAGGCCAATGTACGGGGGAACGATGTCTCCACTGAATTTACTGTAACAGAAGTCTATCAAAAACAAGGGAAAAACTGGAAACTTTTAGCCTTAACATTCAGCAGTGTACGAGATAACCATCAGATTCAAAAATAATAAACTATCTAAAAAATAATAATATGAAAAAGTTACTATTTGGATTACTTATACTCACTGTATTTGTAAGCAAGTCCTTTGCACAGAATGCTACTGAAGAACAAGAAGTTATTCAGCTCTCTAAAGACAAATGGCAATGGATGGCTGATAAAAATGTCAATAAACTTACACCTTTGTTTGATGATAAATCTGTTTTTGTCCACATGGGAGGAAGTTGGGGAAAAACCCAAGAAATCAATGTCATTAAAAGTGGAGGAATTCATTATAAGAAAGCAGATATTCATGAAGTGTCAGTAAATATAATTGGGAATACGGCTATACTTCTAAACAGAATTACATTACTGGCTGTCGTTGGAGGTAATGAAGTTATCAATCCATTTATTGTGACTGAAGTATATATAAAAGAGAAAAATAAATGGATCTTAGGATCATTATCATTTACCAAAGTACTTACTCCTAATGACGCACCACATTAAATGTTTATCCGAATGAAAATTAGGTAATAAACAAATCTAACAGGAGAAATTTACAGTACTACTGGATTCACGTTCGGTGAAAGAAGTAATTCTAAATGTTTAAAAAATTAAGAAAATGGAAAAGAGAATTTTAGGAAATAACGGACTTGAAGTATCCGCATTAGGATTAGGCTGTATGGGGTTAAGCTTTGGATATGGCAAGCCGACTGAAAAGAAAGAAGCCATTGCGCTAATCAGGGAGGCATTTGAAAAAGGCATCACTTTTTTTGATACAGCAGAATGCTACGGTCCCTTTACAAACGAAGAAATAGTAGGAGAGGCATTGGAACCATTTCGCAGAGAAGCAGTCATTGCCACCAAATTTGGCTTTCAGGACGGGGATTCTACCAAAGGTTTAGACAGTAGCCCGGCTAGGATAAAAGCAGTGGTTGAAGCTTCGCTAAAAAGATTGAAAACAGACTGTATCGATTTGCTTTATCAGCATAGGGTTGACCCAAATGTGCCTATCGAAGAAGTTGCCGGAACAGTTAAGGAACTGATCCAAGCGGGAAAGGTAAAGCATTTTGGCCTTTCGGAAGCTGGTGTAGAAACCATTCGCAGAGCCCATAAAGTTCAGCCAGTAGCAGCATTGCAAAGCGAATATTCATTATTCTATAGGGAACCGGAAAATGAAATCATTCCAACTTTAGAAGAGCTGGGTATAGGTTTTGTGCCTTTTAGTCCGCTTGGTAAAGGTTTTTTGACAGGAGCCATAAATGAAGAAACAAAATTTGAAGCTTCGGATTTTCGAAATATTGTACCAAGATTTTCAGAAGAAAATAGAAAAGCCAATCAGACATTAGTAGATTTAGTAAAATCAATTGCAGTCGAAAAAATTGCCACGCCATCTCAAATTGCTTTAGCATGGTTGCTGGCCCAAAAACCTTGGATTGTACCAATTCCTGGTACAACTAAATTATATCGCTTAGAGGAAAACATTGGAGGAGTAGAAATTTATTTAAGTAAAGAAGAATTGGACAATATCGACTCAGCACTTAAAAATATAGAAATTATTGGTGCTCGTTACCCTCAGCAATTACAGGATAGAGTAGGCAGATGAGCAGATTATCAGTAAGGGCTAAAAGTTAATCTTGTCATTCCATAATTAAATTATAAAATATGAAAAAACTATTTGCTAGCATTATTTTGCTCTGTATGACTTTATACTTAAATGCACAACAAAAGACTATCGATCCTACAGAGGTCCATACAGCCTCAGGAACCGTTCGCGGAATAATTGAAAATGGTGTTTCTGTTTTCAAGGGTATCCCATATGCAGCGCCACCTGTTGGTGTAAATCGCTGGCGTCCACCGCAGCCCGTAATACCATGGAAAGAAGTACGAGATGCTAGTAAATTTTGTGCAGACTGCCCACAGGCTGGCTGGCCCAGAGGTTCTGGTATGTCTAAAAGTTCCTCTGAAGATTGCTTGTTTCTGAATATATGGAAGCCAGCCACAGCAACAAAAAAATCAAAATTACCTGTTATGGTATGGATTCATGGCGGGGCATTTGTGTTTGGGAGCGGTGCAGGTCTTTCAGGAACTGCATTTGCAAAACAAGAGGTAATACTTGTTTCCATCAATTATCGTTTGGGTCGTTTAGGTTTTTTTGCATTTCCTGCTTTAAGCAAAGAGAATCCAAATGAATTTAAAGGAAGCTATGCCTATATGGATCAGATTGCTGCATTAGAATGGATTCAGAAAAATATTGCTGCTTTTGGTGGAGACCCAAAGAACGTAACTATCTTCGGAGAGTCCGCAGGTGGGGTATCGGTACATTCGTTAATGACTATTCCCTCAGCCAAGGGATTATTTCAAAAGGCAATTATTGAATCTGGAGGAGGCCGAGATGGAGTACTTACAGCTCGACCGATTGACAAAGAAAATGCTGACCCATATTATCCTGTTTCAGCTGAAAGTATCGGAATTAATTTTGCCAAAAGATATGGTATTGAAGGTACGGATGCTGAAGTACTAAATAAATTGCGATCACTAAGTGCTTCTGAAATTGTTGACGATGGACAAGAAACTGTTAATGGGATACCAACTTATTCGGGACCTATTCTTGATGGGCGATTAGTCACCGAAACAGCTGAGAGTTCCTATAAAGCTGGGAGGCAACATAAAGTTCCGTTAATTATTGGTTCGAATAGTGCAGAAGTACCGGGAGGCTTTGTGAATGCTGGCTCGAAGGAAGAGTTGCTTTTGATTTTTGACAATCATAAAGATGCATTTTCCAAGGCCTATGATACTGATGGTAAAGGCGATTTCGGCATGATGCTCACACTTGTCAACACAGATAAAGTTTGGGCAGAACCGGCTCGCTTTACAGCAAGAACTCTTTCAGATAAAGGAACACCTGCTTATTTGTATTTATTCTCATACGTGCCTTTATCCATGAAAGAAAGGATGAAATATGGAGCTTCTCACGGATCTGAGATTCCCTATGTATTTGATAATCTAATCGAAGGCAATGGCTATACAATTTCTCCAAAAGATAAAGAAGTAGCAAAAATAATGAATGCCTATTGGGTCAACTTTGCCAAAACTGGAAATCCAAATATGAAAGGTTTGCCGCAATGGACTATTTACGACACAAAAAAGAATGAGGTTTTCGAGTTTGGGCAAGATGGATCGGCAGGCATTATTGATGACAATAGGAAAGCACGACTCGATGTTATGGAACAGGCGGATGAGAAAAAATAGTATTTTTATATAGAAATAAAGAAAGTAAGATGAAAAACAAAATTTATAGTTATCGGAATAGTGTTTGTCTATTATTAATGCTGGCCTGCGTCTCCATTATAGCACAGGAAAAACAAAAACCATTAATTATAGAACAACAGGGAAGCTTTGCTGTTGGAGGTACGATAATTGAGAATCCGGGTACTTTTGATCCGTACAATCCAACACCAGCCGGACAGACATTGCGAGGGGATCATGCCTATGTTTTTTATCAAATTCCAGTTACCGCGAGAAAATTTCCTTTGGTCATGTGGCACGGAATCGGTCAGTTTTCCAAAACATGGGAAACAACTCCGGACGGACGTGAAGGATATCAAAATATATTTTTGAGAAGAGGTTTCGGTGTGTATGTAATAGATCAGCCAAGAAGAGGTGATGCTGGGCGTAGTACTGTAACAGCAACAATAACTGCTACTCCGGATGAGCAGCAATGGTTTGGGACTTTTAGAATTGGTATTTATCCCAATTATTTTGAAGGTGTTCAATTCGCTAAAGATCCAGCGACACTCAATCAATATTTCAGATCAATGACGCCCAGTATTGGACCAATCGAAATACCTATTATGACGAGTGCAGTATCCGCATTATTTACTAAAATAGGCCCCGCTATTCTTGTTACACATTCTCATTCTGGTGGGATGGGCTGGCTGACGGCTATTCTAAATCAAAACGTAAAGGCCATAGTCTCTTATGAACCCGGAAGCGGATTCCTTTTCCCCGAAGGTGAAGTCCCTGCTCCAAAACCTAGTGCAGGTGGTACGCTTGAAGCATCTGGAATTTCAATGGCAGATTTTATGAAACTTACCAAAATTCCAATCATTATCTATTATGGTGACAACATCCCTTCTGATCCTATTAAAAATCCAGGACAGGATGGCTGGAGGGTTCGTCTTGAAATGGCAAAATTGTGGAGAGATAAGGTAAATAAGTATGGTGGGGATGTTACTGTAATTCATCTTCCTGAAATTGGAATTAAAGGAAATACCCATTTTCCCTTTTCAGATTTGAATAATATTCAAATTGCCGATCTTATGTCTAAATGGTTGAAAGAAAAAGGGCTGGATAAGTAATTTTAGATATAAAATGAAGAAGTTAACGACATTTTGGTTTATCACAACTTTACTTGTTTGTATGTTTTCAAGCTGTAGTAAAGCGCAAGAGACAATTCCAAATAATGATGAATCCCTAACGGATAAAAATGTATTGATTGTTTACTTGTCACGAACTAAAAATACCAAAGTTGTAGCAGAGATTATTCATAAAAAGGTTGGGGGTACATTAGTGGAGCTTGAATTGGAAAAACCATATCCTCGAGACTACAAAATGATAGTGAGTCAGGTTGCAAAAGAAAACGAAACGGGATATCTGCCTCCGCTTAAAACAAAAATTGCCAATATTAAAAAGTACGATGTTGTATTTGTGGGGTTTCCAACCTGGGGAATGCAATTGCCACCACCTATGAAAAGTTTTTTGAAGCAATACAATTTAGAAGGAAAAACAATTGTCCCATTTAATACCAATGCGGGTTATGGAATTGGAAGCAGTTTTCAAACTGTAAAAGAGCTTTGTCCTAAAAGCACAGTTGTGGAGGGATTTTCTACCAAAGGTGGGATAGAAAGAGATGGAATTTTATTTGTAATGGAAGGCGAAAAGGAAAAACAGGTTGATGTAGAAATTCAAAATTGGTTGAAAAAATTAAGTTTAATTAAATAAGAAACTCGGAATGAGGGCACTCTCAAAATTAATAATGTTAGTAGTCATAATCGCAAATGTTTCGACTGTGAATGCACAGACGGAAGCTGTTGAAAACCTGAATAAAAAACAACAAGCTATCATAAGAATTGCTGCAGTTACAGCCAAAGGAGCTTTAACCAAACTTAAAACGGAACTCAATAGCGGACTGGATGCCGGATTGACAATAAACCAGATCAAGGAAAGTTTGGTGCATTTATATGCTTATTGTGGTTTTCCACGCAGTATTCGGGGGCTGCAGACTTTTATGGTTGTGTTGGAGGAACGCAAAGCCAAAGGGATTAATGATGTTGTAGGAACCGAAGCATCAATAATAAAAGAGGAAAACAGTAAATATGAGCGCGGAAAAGTAATTTTGACAGAACTTACAGGAGTATCACAAGAGGGGCCAAAATCGGGCTATCTAGCATTTGCGCCCGAGATGGATGTTTTTCTGAAAGAGCATCTTTTTGCTGATGTTTTTGAGCGTGATGTTTTGACCTATTCCGA
This sequence comes from Flavobacterium taihuense, assembly GCF_019351435.1. GTDB lineage: Bacteria > Bacteroidota > Bacteroidia > Flavobacteriales > Flavobacteriaceae > Flavobacterium > Flavobacterium taihuense. Next base: position 262,574 of record NZ_JAHWYN010000006.1, on the reverse strand, counting down.
AAGGGAACTTATTACAATATCGGTTCTCAGCAGTATTGGCGGTGTGGAGCCTATGCTGAATTCTCATCTAAAAATATGCCTGAATGTTGGGTTGAGTCCAAATCAGCTGCAGGAGTTTATAGGAGTTATAAAATCATCAGTCGGAAATAAAGAAGCAATTGCTGCCCAGGAAGTTTTGAACGAAGTACTCAAAAGCAAAAAGTAAAATTTAAAATAATAAGGATGAAAAAAATAGCATTCATTGTAACAACAATACTAATTATAAACATGGCAAATGCACAATCTATCCAAAAGAGATATGAGCAAAATCCTTTTACTCTGGTATATGACGGAGCCATAACCAAAAATGAGAAAGGAAAAGTAAATATTCATCCTGTAAAGTATAAACTCAATGGAATTGAAATCGCTGCCAATGTCTATACACCGGCAAATTATGATGTTTCAAAAAAATATCCTACTATAGTGGTAGCACACCCTAACGGTGGTATTAAGGAACAAACAGCCGGATTGTATTCGCAACGTTTGGCTGAGGCGGGCTATATCACTATTACTGCCGATGCAGCCTATCAAGGGGCAAGTGGTGGAGAGCCTCGACATACTGATAAACCTGCAAACCGCATAGAAGACATCCGTGGTATGGCCGATTTTATTACTCAGTACGCAGGAGTAGATGCAAATCGTTTAGGTGTTTTAGGTATTTGTGGCGGAGGTGGTTATACTTTAAAAGCAGTGCAGAGTGATAAGCGCTTTAAAGCCGTTGCAACACTGAGTATGTTTAATTCAGGTGAGGTAAGGCGTAATGGCTTTCAGAATTTCCAATTAGCAACTGTCCAGGAACGTTTAAAGAAAGCGTCAGATGCCCGTGCTCAAGAGACCAATGGTGGAAAAATGATTTATGCAGGAGTAGCGACTATAACAGATGAAGAAATCGCTAAGACTAAAACTGATCTTTATCGCGAAGGATATGAGTACTATTATAGAACTCATGCACACCCAAATTCCACTTTTTTATATACAATGAGCAGCCTAATGGACTTAATGACTTGGGATGCTGCTACAAATATGGATTTAATCAATCAACCCCTTTTAATGATAGCCGGAAGCAAAGCGGATACAAAATATATGACAGATGAAGCATTTCCTAAAGCAGTCAACGCCAAAAGTAAGGAACTTTTTATTATTGAAGGAGCTACTCATATACAGACCTATTGGAAACCTGAATATGTATCACAAGCTGTTAATAAATTGGTGAGTTTTTATCAATCCAATCTTTAATAAAAAAACATGAAGAAAATAATTTTTGAAAAAGGAATACTATTTGCTTTTATTACCTGTATAACTATTGGGTTAATATCATGTAATAATGGTAAAGTACAGCTTTCGGATACTGAAAAAGTAGATGCAATTCTGATTTTTCCAAAAGGAGATAAAGTTACTAACGCTAATTTTTCAGGTAATGTATGGTTGAATAATTTGGTTCAGGCAGATAGTATTAATCAAAATGCAGTTGGAAACGTAACCTTTGAGGCAGGGGCAAGAACCAAATGGCACAGTCATCCTTCAGGACAAATTATACTGGTACTTGAGGGCATCGGGTATTATCAGGAAAAAGGGAATCAAAAAATTGTTGTTAGAAAGGGAGATGTTGTAAAATGTCCAGCTAACATTCCCCATTGGCATGGTGCCAGCAACGATTCAAATTTTATTCAGATAGCCATAACAGGAAGAGAAAAAGGAGAAACAATTTGGTTTGATCTTGTAACGGATCAGGAATATAATAGTAAATCAAAATAGTAAAAATTCAGATAGACATTGCTTCATCTGGAATGGTAGAGTTGACCTTACCCAGCCTGCTACCCAAGTTATTCATCTCCAGTCCAATTGATTGCTCTGTAGTATTTGTATACGACTCAGTCGGGTGGATTGACAGGTGTTCCAGCATCTGTTTTATTGCATAAATACTCATATAACCATAATGAGTAACTTCGATACCAAGTATGTTTGGCTCTATGTGTGTTCAATTCGCAAGTAAAACATATAGCACTGAAAGACGGAGATGTCCTGAACAGTTTGGAGTCTTATGATTGGTAATACAGATCTTTTCGAGCGTGTGCAATTCACGAGCGGTGAGTGGTCTTTTGACGGTATTTGTTATTTTACACGTTGAGCTCTGAAATGAATCGGTTACGATGTAGCTTTAACATCTCTAGAGGTTTGACTTATGAGAAACCTATTTTAGACGAAAAAACGCAAGTCTAAAAAGATTCCTCAGTCATTACGTGAATAATAATGCATCAAAATAACATCTCCCTTTGACTTTAAAGCGACTGAAATAAACGCCTTAAAGTCAAAGCCAAGAATTATTTTTTTACCAGTATTAAAAATTTATTATTTAAATGAAATTTTATTTGTTGTTTCTCTTTTTTTCTCGTCGATGATTTTCGTATATATCTGAGTGGTCTTTATATTTTTGTGCCCCAGCATTTTTGATACCGTAAAAATGTCGGTACCAGCTGCCATCTGCAGTGTTGCATAAGTATGTCGAAAACAGTGAAAAGTAATATGCTTCTCAATAGCTGCATCTTTAATCCAAATGGGTATCAAACGGTCAAAATCCCATTTTTTTAAATTTAAAAAAATTTTCCCATGCTCCATTCTTTGTTCCCCTAAGAATTCAAGCGCTTCCTCAGAAATTGGAAGGGTCAAGGGCCTGTCAGTTTTCTGCTGCTTAAATCTTATATAATAACCTTCATCCGCACTGTATTGCACTTCTTCCCATGTAAGTTTTGATATGTCTGAATAACGCATGCCTGTTAGCAGAGAAAAAAAGCTTATACGCTTTACAATCTCCTTTTTACAAGGTGTCCTAAACAACTTTGAAGCTTCTTCCATAGTTAGAAAATTCCTTTGAGATTCTCGTTCCTTGATACTTTCCACAGCGGCATTAACATCAGTTTGTAGTAATCCTTTTTTATATGCCTTTTTGAGAGTGGCTTTGATCTTATTGAAATAGGATAAGGCAGTGTTTTGAGCCAACAGCTTTTTATTTTTTCGTAAACTTTTTGCCTTCAAGAGATAATCCCTAAAATCTTCAATAACAGTAACATCAATTTCCCGCATTATTATATCCTCATTCTTGAGAAACATTTCAAAGTGCGTAATGGCAGACTTCCATATTTCACTGTTAATACCAATTTTACTTTCTGCTGTTAGTTTTAGATACTCAAGAAATGACATTTTACCGATCTCAATCAAACGAAGCTGCTCCTGTTCAAATGGGGTGTAAATTTGCTGCTTATTCAATTCATTAAGCCTGTTTGCACAGATAATTTCAGCTTTACAAAAATTCTCTAAATTCATTTCTTTATCAATATTACTTTTTGGTTTTGAAACCAGATATAAACCTAAATATTCTCTTCGTGAAAATTCTTTAGTTTTAGGATTATAAACTGCAGGGAAAAAATCAAGATATAGTGTAATCTTTCCACTTGGAAGCGTTCTTTTTCTAAGGGTAACATTTATATTTTTCATCTTCACACGGCATTAAAAATTATATCAATATCCTGTTTAGCGACATAGGTAAATTTTCCAATCGCATATTTAACAAGTCCACGGCGCTGAATCAAAAAGTAAAGTGCACCAGAAGAAATATTGAACTTCTGTTGAATCTCGGTTATGGTATAGCAATTCTCAAAGCCTGGAAATTGCTGTTTTGGTTTTAAAAGCAAATCCTCTACAGGTATTGCAAAAAAGGAATCAAGATCACATCTTCGGATAACTGTTCGTTTACCAAACTTTCCAATGTCCAGATGTCCTCTGCTAACAAGTCTGTAAATTGTGCTTCTGCTTATTCCAAAAAGAAGACCTGCCTGTTTAATGCTGAGGAAATCTTTTACCCTTACCGCTTCAAGGATTGGATTTTTGGCAATCTCAGTCTGTTTATTGCTCTGATCGATTTTGGACTGCCTTGTCCTGGCTTTGTAGGCCCTGCTGCTGCATTTTAGCGAGCAGTACTGGGTCTTTGTTGTTTTTGCGATGAATTCGTTTTGACAGAATTCGCAAATTCGCTTAATCTTGATGTTTGTACTCATAGAATGTGGCTTTATGTGTCCCATTGTGTCTATGTGTGTCTCATTGTGTCATCATTTGGCCAAAAAAAAATCCATATGCGGAAAATTATTTTCGTGGTACAATAATGGTACAAAAAGGAACAAACTATCTGCAAATAAAATTATATAAACAGAAAAAAGAATCCCAGTTAAAATGCCGTTTTATGACATTTTAACTGGGATTCTTTGTTTTATTTTGTGATGTTTTGTGAAACTTATTTTCCGATGCAGAAATTGACTTCTGTTTGTTTTAGTGGGTTTGTAGAGTTATAGTATCCTAATTAGGATTTTTTATGTATAAATTTCAAAAAAAAGTTTGGAAACTCCCTCTATGTAATCACTTTTTAATGACTTCATTATTTCAGATTTTAATTTTTCAGATTTTTTAAATCTTTCAAAATAATGGATTGTTCTATATTCTAAAATCCAATGCGAATTAAATTTGGAGTAATCAAAGTTATCAATATCTAATAACCAACAGTAGTAATCAAAGTATTTTTTATGTGATTTATTAGATAACTTCTTTAATTCTTCCGTTATTTCTAAATTGTATTTGTAAATCAAATTAATAACTGACCCTAATTCTAAATTTTCATAGGAGAGAAAATAATGTCTGCTGTCATTGTCAATATTTGAGTAATTCGGAACCGATGAAACATACTTTTTAAACAAATCTTCATCGTAACCAATAAAACCATAAATTGATAGAAAATTATATAGTTCTCTGTCAAATTTTTCATTTAAATTATTGATTATTTTTTGAATGAATCTATCTGTAAAATCTTTATCTAAAAAAGTAAAAGAATAAAATAACTTCTTAAGGTATTTGTCCTCTAAGTTAATGTCAATTTCATCTAAATCATTTATTTTCAAAAGACGTTTTATAAATTCTTCGATTTCAGTTTTCGTTGATTTTTCAGCATAGATATTAATAGCTCTACCAAAATTATATTTTTGGTTTTCATCATTGAAAAACAAATCTAAAATTTGTTTTATACGTTCTTTACTAATCTCATCTTCATTGTTTTCAACGAATTTTATTAACTGATTATAAGGAATCTTATTTTTGCTCTGTAATACTTCACAAAGTTCAATCACATTTAAAAGTATTTTATCTTTATCAGAATAATCTACATTTAACAAAGATGTAATTAGTAGTATTTGGTTAAGTATAGTGTCAACTTTTAATGGTTTGTTCCAACTACTTAAATCATCTAAATATTCATTGGATTGTATTAGGTTTTCGACTAATTCATTGATTCGACTAATGATGTTTAATGTTTCGTCAATTTTAATTTTATTAATGCTATATTTCTTCAAAAGATGTTTTGTTGAATCTTCATCAACATTAAAAATCCACATTTCAATAACACTCCAACTAAATTTTTCGTGTTTTTCTGTATGTATATTTTTTAAAGTATAGAGAGCAAAAACACTTTCTAAAACCTTTTTTGATAATAATTTAAATTCCGCATAATGGTTGAATATAATAAAGTTATGCTCCAAATAATTTGTAAATCTTAAAAAAGAATATTTTAAGTCTTCATATTTGTTGTGAGAGTATGAAATTCCGTATTTATCGTTAAAACTAATCTTTTGAATTTCATCATAACAATTTTCAATTTCATCTCTTACAATTTCATAAAATCGTTTTTCTTTTATATCTCTAAAAACTTCTAAAAAATATGGAGCTTTACTGTTAATAAACGGTTCATCAATATCAAATTTAATAGGATTTAATTGTTCTAATATTTGATTTTCGTCGTCACCGTAATACGAAGACTTAATCAGTCTTTTAAGCTTTGTAAGATTGTATGTTGAAATAGTATAAGTTATTGGGTTATTTGTCTTTGTCGAATCGTTATAAATTTCCAAAAAGAGCTCAACGGATTTCTTATAATCTCCTAAAAGATAATGCGTATAACCTCTTCTTAATCTTTCGTAAACAGTATTGTTTTCTAAATCTTTCCCTAATAGGATGTTTGTTTTTTTAAAGTCTAACCTTTCTAAATTACATCTTTCACAATCGCACTTTTTATATTCAAATAATTTGTGAACACAAATTCTCATTTTTGGTTGCTTACCTCTCCAAACAATGTGATGAATCATATTAACTTGTAAAAAATCAATTATGTCTTTAAGTTTTTCCTTTTGATTATCAATTAGAACTTCGTTCGATTTTAACTTTAATTCATCGTTTTCTAATATGATTGATTCTATAAAGTCAAAAAAATCTTCACTTTCTGTGTTTAGGGTAGATCTATTAATAAAAGTATTGTTTTCTTTTCCTTTAAACGGGGGTAATTGACTTATTACATCGGTAGGTAAGACGGCAATACCCTCAAATAATTTTATAACATAATGTATTTTATCAATTATATGTTTTCCTCTTATATCTACTTCAATCTTTGAATAATCTGCTTCTAAATTTCCACTTATGTATTTTTTCTTTCTTAACTGTATATATTTTGAATAATGTATTTTATCGATAAAATCTTTTAATGTGTTTTCATTCAAAACATTTTCAGTAGGAATGTATATCTGAATAGATTTTACATTATTACTCTTTTGATTTAAAATTCTTTCTTTTAAACTGTAATCATTTTGTATATCATACCAATAAATATTATTAGAATTCAAATCACAAATTGTAAAAATCATTGCCTCATCAAATTCATAATAATAATTAGAAACATTTCTTAAACTAATCTGATATGAAATCTTTGCGAAATTTTCATCATTATTATTTTTTATAATTACCAAATCATCATAAGTTCCTTTATTTTGATTTCTAAAGAAAAAATTATGTTCTTCATTTTCAGATGTTACATCAAAATAAAAATCAGTTCCATTATCTTCTCCAGCAGAAGCAGAATGTTCTTTTAAATTCATATTATTCTGAAAAAAAAGTTCTCTTAAATTACCTTTAAGTAAATCATCTGCTTCTTTTCTAATATAATTATTATCTTTTTTCATTATTGATTGTAAGTAAGTAAATCTAACAAAAAAAGTCCTCTTTTAAAAGAGGACTTTTCGTAATGAGTTATAACTTGTTAACAATATATTGTTTAGTTCTAACAAACAAAATGAATTTTTGTAACAATACCATCAATGGAGAAGAACATACTTATTTCATCGTTCTTTTTTGAGATGTGTATTCCTTTATTTTTTATAAGATAATTGTTCTCATCAATGCTTATACTTATACATTTAATATTACTTTATTTAAACACATTAATTGACACATATTACTTTTTTCGTATTTCAAAAAGATCATTTTATTTTATGAAGAATAATCAAATCACTCATTTTTAAATCACCGTTTCCTTGAGCATAGAGAATTTTTGTTGTTCCATCTTTTTCAAGATATTCAATACGGTCAGAAAACTGTTCACAACGTAGCTTTGATGTTCCTGTTATAGAATTATTTATTAAAATTTCACCTCCATTAATTTCCCAAGTTATGTCTATAAAAGAGATACCTCCCTCATAATGTCCATCGTGATAATGATTTTCAGATTCGCAGGATATTGTTAAAATTAATATCATCAATAGTAAAAAAAAGGGCTTCATAATTTTATAGTTTTAAATTATTATCTCCTGAAACTCTGATATATCGTGCTTTACCCAACATTGGTATATTTACTACTAAATCTCCATCAATTCCCATTAATACTATTTTATTTTTTCCAGCTTCAATTCTGTCATCATACTGTTTACAATCTATAATTTCTCCATTAAACTCCATCTTATCCCCATTAATTATTATATCTACTTTCGAATTAAGGTTTCCTCCAAATGGGTCAATATTCAGTGAGTAAGAGCCGTCGTATTTATGGTTAGTTGATAGATTACAAGAAGTAACCATTAACATTGTCGAATACAATAGAATTATATATTTAATTTTCATAGAATTAGTTTTTTTACAAATATCAACATTTTTCCAAACACTTACACCTGTGTAAGTGAAATATTTTTAGGCATTAACTCACTTTGTCCAAATGCAAGTTTATGGACAATTCAATAATAGAACCAATAGAACAATATGTAATTGATGTTGTTAGGAGAATGAGGATAGAGAAGAAAATTTCTCAAAAAGAGCTATCTTATGCTTTAAATTTATCAATTGGTTTTATAGGAAATGTGGAAAGTTCAAAGTTTAGAGCAAAGTATAATCTTTCGCACATCAACAAATTAGCAGAAATATTGGAATGTTCTCCAAAGGATTTTCTTCCTCAAACTCCTTTGGAGGATGAATAAATTACCTCTTTAATTTAATAATGAATACCTACCTAAAAGCACCATCCATCAAAAAGTTTAATTAGTTCCTACTTTTAAATAGATAATTGGAAGCTTTTTGTGCGATATTTTCTTGGGTAAGGCGTTTGTTATTCAATAGAAAACCATCTAAATCTTCAATTTTAAAATAGATACATTTTCCGTTTGGTTTATATGAAGTTAATACCTTATCTCTCGATAATCTTCTGATATAATGAATACTTTTTCCTAAATAAATTGATGCTTCCAATGTATTTGCAAAACCTCTTGTTTTTATAAGTTCTACGACTTCTTTTGTTGACATACTATTAACTACCATAATTAATGATTTTAAATGTTTAACCTTTTCGATTTCGATTTTTCGATTAAATATTATCAATCAATAATTACAGTAGTAAGTATGTGATAACTGGAACGATTCTTCTATTAAAAAATATACCTATAAATATAAATCAGGCATTTTAGCAACTGCATCTATTTTCTTTTTATCTATCACTTTTGCGTAGATTTCTGTGGTTTTCAAATGTCTATGTCCTAATAATTTACTAACGGTATAAATATCGGTGTCCATTGTTAATTGTAGTGTGGCAAAACTATGTCGAGCGCAGTGAAACGTAATGTGTTTATCAATTCCAGCATTAGAGATCCATTTATGTAATATTTTGTTGTGGTAGGCACTGTATATCAGGTTTTCAAAGATAAAATAAGTGTCTTTTTTTCTTTCTCCTAAAATCTTAACTGCCTGCTCACTTATTGGTAGATTCTCAACCCCTTTTGTTTTTTGTTGGATAAACTTTAATAGATATCCGTTTTGTTCATCAAAGGAGATATTTTTCCACTTTAACTCTTTTATATCTGAAAAACGTAAACCTGTTAAACAACTAAAAATAAAGGCGTTTTTCATTATTGGATAATCACATTCAGTTTTTACTAATTTTTGAATTTCTTCCAATACTAAATACTGTCTGTTAGTTTCTTTTTCCTTGATGCTTTTTACTCTGTCTGTCGGATTTTCAACAATCATTTTAGTTTGGTAGGCTTCCTTTAAGGAGGTTCTTACTTTGTTAAAATAGGATAATGCCGTGTTTTGGGATAATTTACCTTTGCGTGAAGATATTTTATTTGTCAATAGAAATAATTTAAAGTTTTCCAAAAAGAAGTCGTCTACTTTGGATATTTGAATATCCTTACCCTTACAAAAGGTATTTAGATGTTTGTAAGTACTTAACCATGCACCCCAAGTTCCATTTATTTCACATTTTGTATCAACCATTTGTTTGAAATATACCAAGAATCCTACTTTTCCACTAACACTACTCACAAATCCATGTTTTCTACTTTGTAATTCCAATATTTTTTGAGCTCTTATCGTTTCTGCTAGAAATTGAGTTTCCTTATTGTGATCTTTCTCTAAATTGTTTTTTGGTTTGTCATATAGATAAAGTCTTAAAAATTCATAAGTCCTTTTTTTATTTTCTTCATCATGATACATCAAAAACAAACTATTCATTTTTGGTTTTCCTTTTTCGGCATTCTTTTTCGATTGTTGTCCTTTACGTACAGATAAATAAATTTTCATTGTTTTCTCTTTTTTGGTTACTAATTATGGTGTAAAGTCCCCCCTAATTAGTATCACAAACAACAGTAAACCCCATAAAATAACCTACTTTATAAATATCATAAACTATAAGTTATTTACTCAAAACCGAATGTAACTTATTTTTCAAAGGTTAAAAGTTATGAGAATTCAACCTAATTTTTTAATGTTTTTTTGCTGTGGTTGATTTTTGTTTCAAACTCGACTTTAAGAATTAACTACAACATTGTTTTTAAGGAAGTACAACAATTTTAATCTGTTTTCCGATACTTTATACCAAAAAGTGATTTTAACGATGTACAATAAAGAAAACCTTTTAATCTATAGGTTTTCTATCAAATTTCTTTGTTACAACACTTCTTTTCTTAAATTTATAACCCGAAAACAGTTCGTTTTTTATCAAAAACTGATTATCGTACAATAATGTGGTATAATTACTAATACTACTTTCACTAATTCTTAATCGACCACTGACGTATTTTCTACTTCCAAAGTAGACTTTTTCTCCTTTACTCAACGAGTTATACTCTCCCCATAATAGTTTTGCTCCACTTGGTAACTTACTGTGGAATACTTCAAAAAATAACAAGATACTTCTTTCTTTCGAAGAATTTACCGATTGTTGTACTTCTTCACTCAATACATATCCTTTAGGTTGTTTTTCTATAAACGTAAGCTGTTGTAAACTCTTTAGTGTTGTAGAGATTGTGTTTTCACTCAAACATAAATATTCGGCGATACGTTTATTACTCATTGTGGTAATATGTCCAATGTTGTTTAAACTGTAGATAAATCCCAATACTATTTTTTCGTTGGTTGTAATCTTTAGCTCTAAAATCTCCGATGGTATTAGTATGTTAAAGTGTTTTCCTCTTTGTGTTGTTTCCCAATTTTCATTATCTATAATTGATTCAATGTTACCATTTTGTTGTAAAAATTCGGTAAATTTTTGTTTATTTCGTTTTTCCATTTTAAAGTATTTTTTACAATTTTAGACTGCTACACAAAAGTATAAAATCTAAAAAACTAAACTTCATTTATCTAAATTATTAAACTTTAAAATCGAAAATAATAAACTTCAATATACAGATTACTAAACTTCATTATCCCAAAAACGAAACGTATAATTAATAAGTTAATTAAATCTTCAATTAATAATGGGGAATTAATAAATCTACTATGTTCTTTTTTAAGAAAAAAGAACCAAAAAAAGTATTATTGAAACTTCGTTTCGAATTTTTGTGTTTTTCAATCAATTTAAAAAAAAATGTCTTCCTTTGAGTAATTTCAACTTAAGTAGTATTGTGTTTTCTTCTTTGAGAAAATAATCGATAATTATCTCAGAACATCGTTTTTTTTGTGTTGTACAAACTTTTTTCTTCCAAATGATAATTTATTCATCTATTGAATTAATAATTCGTGCAACATTCTGAAATTTACATATATTATATTTACTACTTTTGAATTGTAAATTGATTATACTGTTAAAATGATAAATGAAAATTGGATAGATTACAATTTTGCTGATTTTCCTTTTAAATCTGAATTGAAAGATGTTATTAAAGTTAGGAGATATTTGATAGAATTAGCCCGAAATAAAATAATAAACACAATTGATTATCAGCTTCTTATAGATAATTGTGGAATTCCCTGTGATTTAAGTCTCAACAAATATATTATCACAAATATTTTAGAGGATATTTTATTTTATGAATTTGTAAATGATAGAAATTTTTTAACTGCATTGGTAGTATCTGTAACATCAAAGATGCCTTCTTTTCCATATTTTTATGATTTAGTAAGAAAGTATACTGGAGACAAATACAAAGATTTAGATGATAAATTTATTTTCCTTAATGAAAAAGAAGAAACTATAAATTATTGGAAAAATGATTATAACTACAACAAATTCAAAGATTATAAGAGTTTCTTGAATTTAAAAAAGGAATACTATAAAAGTAAATTACCCTAAGTTATTCCCTCTAAATCAGACTTCAAAAACAGAAACCTATTTTTTAAACAAACGTACTTTAAATTATTCTCTTTGATTAATCTACGTAAGGTAACCTCTGAAATTTCAAAGAATACAACAGCTTCTTTGATTGATAAATAATGTTTTGGAAGTAAATCTTCTTTGGTTATAATTCGTTTAACTTTTGGGATTACTACATTGTTTTCCTTTTGTAATTTCCTCCAATTTCTCTTAAAACATATTATAGAGCAGTAGATTCCTTTACTACTTTTTGCAATAAATTCTTCCTTACAGACTACACAATTTCTTTTGATTTGCAAATGACTCATTATTACTTACCGTTTTTGTTACTACAAAAATCTCCTTTGTTTATCGACTAAAACACAATCAGAAAGTAACAACTCAATATTGAAGCGACTTTATGGACTATGGTAGTATAAAATTCCTAAAAAATCTCTGTTTTACAAAAGTAGTAGTACAATTAGTAACACGAATATGGTAAATAAGGGTAAACAAAGTTATCTATAAATACATAGAATCCCTTTGTTTATAAAGCTTGAAACGTAGTAATATGGTAGTTTGAAACTGTAGATTACTTCCCGATGCAGAAAATAACTTTCCTTACTCTAATGGAGCTTTAAACTTCAGTGGTACAATTATGGTACAATTTAAAGCAAACTATCGCAAAATAAAACAAAGTATCCTTATCAAGATAACATAACTCATGGGAGTTGTTTACACAAAAATAGTTATAAACTTTGAAGATTGATTATATTTGTGACATAATAAAAAAGCTAAGTGATGTATGATTAGAGTACTTAGATATGAAGGTTAAAAAGTAAAAAGGTCAAGAACCTAAATATTAGATTTTTGACCTTTTTTCAATATCATTTTTGATTTCTAAATAAGTCTTTATCCGACCTGACTTAATCCATTGCATTAACTCATGCCTGTAGAAATAAATACGTTTACCTTGTTTATTAACTGGAATTTCTCTCCTACTTACTTTACTATATATAGTTGATACCGATAGGTTTAAAAGTTTAGAGGCTTCTTCAATATTTAGAATATCTTCCTTATCTTCTTTTGTATTAGAGATTCTTAAAATAAGTTTTTCCAAATGCTCCAATTTATCATGAATCTTATTCATCATTAAAGGTATTTGGTCAAAAGTAAATGGCTTCATACGATCAGTTATTTAAATTTCATGTAAAAGTATTTATTACCAACATTGGAGATAAAAGATGTCCTTTAAAGAGGGAGTTTGGCTTGCATTGATGTTTTTTAAGAGCTTGAAATTATGATTTATTTTTTTTGGTCATATAAAAGCGCTTTCTGAAATAGTAATTTTTGATCAGCACGCAAATATTAAACTATTTTAAAAAATTTAGTCAATTCATATTTTTAAGTTGATTACTAGTAGGTATATTATTTTATATATTTGCAAAATGTATGAAGAACTAAAATACTGGTATCTCCGAGATCACAAATTATTTTGGACATTGAGTATGTCTCAAATTAAACAATTATGCGTAATAGTAGGTTTTAAAAAAGCCCACAAAGGTGATGTTATTTATTTTACCGATTCCGATTTGCCGAGAATTTTCTTGCTTAAACAAGGGAATATTAAAATAGTTTCAGTAGATGAAGATGGAAACGAAACCATTAAAGAAATCCTTCAAAAAGGCGATTTATTTGGAGAATTGGCATTAGAAAGAGACCCTGATGTGAATGAATATGCGAAAGCATTAACTAACGAGGTTTCTATTTGCAGTTTTCTTATGTCTGATTTTGAAGATTTATTAGTCAAAAATCCAAGTTTAGCTTTGTCTTACACCAAGTTTGTCGGTTTAAAAATGAAGCGTTTTAAGAATAGTTATTCCAATCTGGTGTCGAAAGATGCCAAAACCCGATTAATTACTTTTTTGAAAGATTGGGCTGAAAAAGAAGGAATTCAAGAAGGAAATAAATATACCATAGATAATTATCTTACTCAAACAGATATTGCTCAAATTATCTGTACTTCCAGACAAACAGCTACTTTACTTTTGAATGAATTGGAAGAAAAAAACCTTATTTTTTATTCCAGAAAGAAAATAATTATTGATGATGTTAAGAAGTTATAAAAACAATTTTATTTCAATTGTAAACTAACTGACATTTTCATTTTTCATAGCATGCTAATTTTGTTTTTATAAAAAAATAAAATTGCTATGAATAAACTTTTAATACTACCCTTTTTATTCCTGTTGTGTTCATGTGAAGAACAAGGCGTCCTCACTAAAGACGGTTATAATGTTACTACAGTAGCGCAAAATGCCTCTTTAAAATATCACGGTGCATTTGTTTCAACTTCTGGGGTTTCAGTCACGGGTGAAGCGAAAATTTATTTGGAAAATAACCAATATAAAGTGCAACTCGAAGATTTTAGTATTTCTAAAGGGCCCGATTTGAAAGTGTTTTTATCGAAAACTGCTGCTCCAACAGATTTTGTTTCTTTAGGGAATTTAACTTCAGCTACAGTCTATATAATTCCAAAGGGAATTGATATAGCGATGTACTCTCACGTACTTATACATTGCCAACAGTACAATCACTTATTTGCTATTTCAAAATTAATTCAAAATTAATATGAGAAAGCTGTTATATATAATGTTGGTAGTTTTCGGGACAACAAATGCTAATGCACAAGGGTGCAGTGATGCAGGAATTTGCTCGATCGGTCATGCTTTCGACACGTCAAAAAAAACGTTAAAAAACAATATTGAGGTCGCTGCTATTTTTGGAAAAGGCGAGGCTGATGTTGCGTATTTTTCTCCTTTTGTTTCGTATACAAGAAAAATTACGGAAAAATTATCACTAAGTTCAAAAATTGTTTTTTCTTCTGCTAGTGGAAGTTTTGGAACCAGCGCCAGTTTTGGAGATGCATTTTTAATTGGAAATTACACTTTCAAAGAGAAGAAAAATAAACAGTGGAGTACTCTTTTTGGGTGGAAATTTCCATTTACCAGTTCGAATAAAAAAATAAATGGTTATTCACTTCCGTTAGATTATCAAGCTAGTTTAGGAACTTTTGATTTGTTTTTAGGGACTAATTTAAAATACAGAAAATGGAATTTTAATACTGCTGTTCAAATTCCGGTTTTTAATAACAATAAGAATTCGTATTTCAAGGAATTTTCTGGTACTGATGATTTTCCTTCAACTAATTTGTTTCAACGGAAATCAGATGCATTAGTTAGTGCCTCATATTCTATTGTTACTAAAAATGAGAAGTTTACTTTCAAACCTAATGTAATATTCATTTATCATCTGGGAGAAGATAGTTACGAAACAATCATAGGAAAACGTGAAAATATAATTGGCTCGGATGGATTGACAATAAATGGAAATCTAATTACCGCTTACAATATTAATAAAAAGAATACTTTAGAATTGGCAATGGCGACACCATTTGTAGTAAGAACCGTCCGCCCCGATGGATTAACCAGAAGTTTTGTAGCCAGTATAATTTATAAAATGGCATTTTAATTAATTCTGTTAGTTTAAAAATTTAAAAGCATGTAAAACTATTTTTAAACCTATTCTACTTTCTCTCAATATAGAATTTGTACTAAAAAATAAAAATTCACAAAACTATAAGAATAAATGGGTTTATAATTGTCTAGAAGTTTAATAGTTAAATCATAATTACATTTATTAAAAAGAACAAAGTGAACGAATTTATTTTTAAACTAATTACAGGAATAAATGGATTTTCTTCATTAATTTTTAAAAATGATATAACCTAAGTGAAAGCAATAGTAAAAGTTTAGTAGTAAAAATCAATTGAATAAGATAGTTTTAATTCAACACCAATGAATTTAGGCAAATCAGAATTTGAAGCTATCCATTTTTTAAACTAATTTTTGTATTTTTACTTTATAACTATTTTAAAACTAGTACTGTGGATTCAAATTTTGAATTGATTCGGGAGCAACAAAAAGTCTCTTGGAATGCTATTTCGGAGGGTTGGAAAAAGTGGGATACTATGACTATGGACTTTTTGAAACCTATTGGGGATGAAATTATTCGTGTAATCCATCCTAAAAATGATGATTTAGTCTTAGATATTGCATCGGGTACAGGTGAACCAGGACTAACGATTGCCACGATGGTCACTAACGGTAGAGTGGTTATTACAGATCTTGCCGACCATATGGTCGATATTGCTCGAGAAAACGCAATAAATAAAGGATTAAAAAATATTGAAACCATAACCTGTGATGCATGCGACCTTCCATTTGATGATAATACGTTTGATGTTATTAGCTGTCGTTTCGGTTTTATGTTCTTTCCAGATATGCTTCTCGCTGCTAAAGAAATGGTAAGGGTTCTTAAACCTGGGGGAAGAATTGCGACTTCAGTATGGAACACATCCGATAAGAACTTTTGGGTAACTGCAATTATGGGCGCTATCAACAAAAACATGCAAATGCCACCTGCTATTGCTGGCGCTCCAGGAATGTTCCGTTGTGCGGAAGATGGATTTATGAAAGATTTATTTGAAGAGGCTGGCTTTAAAAATATTTCCCAAACTGAAATTTATGGAAAATTAAATTGTGGAACTGCTGATATGTATTGGGCTTTTATGAATGAAGTGGCGGGGCCTGTAGCAGCAGCACTTTGCAAAGCCGATGATGCTTTGAAAGCAAAAATTAAAAGTGATGTATTAGACACTATAAAGCAAAAATACCCAGAAAAAGTAATTGCTGTAGATTCTAATGGATTAATTATCTACGCCGAAAAATAAAAAATTATTACCTAGAATGTAGATTCTATAGTATTTTAATAAGTAATCCGAAGTCAAAAACTTCGGATTTTTTTAAAGTACATTGGTAGTACCAAAATAAATTTCACGTCAAAAAAAATCAATTTACTCAATTGAAATAAAATCAGTTATTATAACTAAAGGCAAAAGTTTTATCACCATTTTTTTACCATCTGTCAACAGAAATACATGCTAGTATTTTAATTATTGAATACTCATTTTCTTTTATATACTTAGGCATAAAAAAATCTAAAATGACTCTCAAAAAAGTGGTCTACATTATACTACGGTATATGCTTAATTAATCAGTTTGGAAAATTGTCCATCATCTTACGGCTATTGTCCATTTTTTAACCTTGAAAACTATCGCAGCTTTGTAATGTGAACAACTACAAATAATTATAAATCGTTAATTATGAAAAATGCATTTTTTTTACTGGTTTTAGCCTTTATTTCAGCAACTGCAATAGCTCAAAATACTGTCAGAAGAGAAGCCAACTTCAATTTAGAAAATAAAGTGGCCATTCAAGGTTTTGATCCAGTAGCCTATTTTGAAAGTAATAAAGCTATATTAGGTACTAAGGATATTAGTGCGGAGCTAAATGGAGCAATTTATTATTTCTCCAATGAAGAAAATAAAATAGTATTTCTAAAAAATCCATCTTATTACCAACCACAGTTTGGAGGGTATTGTGCTTATGGAACGTCAGAAGGACATAAAGCGCCAATTATGCCTGAGGCATTTACAATTGTTGACAATAAATTATACTTGAATTATAATTTAAAAGTAAAAGAAATGTGGCTCAAAGAGCAAAAAGAACGCATTGTGAAAGCGAATGAAAACTGGGCTAAACTAACTGGTATAAATAATTTAAAAATTTTAAGCCATTTGTAATTCAGCTGACAAAACAAGATTTTAAACTACTTTACCTTTGAAAAATAAATGTTAACTATTATGAAAAAAATTATTTTATTACTTGCCATAGCTTTAGTAACTATGACTATAAGTGCACAGACAGCAGCTAAAAGAGCTGCAGAATTTAATCTAGAAAACAAAGTGGCCGTACATGGGTATGATCCTGTTGCTTACTTTACACAAAAAAAAGCGGTGAAAGGAAAATCAAGTATAACAGCAACTTATGAAGGAGTTATATATAACTTTTTTTCGCAAGCTAATAAAGACATCTTTTCAAAAAACCCGGCAAATTATGAACCTCAATATGGAGGTTGGTGTGCTTATGCTATGGGTAGTGCGGCCGATAAAGTGGAGATCGACCCTGATACATTCAAGATCCTTGATGGTAAATTGTATTTGTTTTACAACGCCTATTTCAATAATACATTAAAATCTTGGAACAAAGACGAAGCAAATTTGAAGAAAAAAGCGGATGTCAATTGGAAAAAAATTATAAACTAAATTAATATGAAAAGCGCTGTATTTACTTGGATTATCAAACTCACAGCGGTGATAATTCTACTTCAAACTTTGTATTTCAAATTTTCTGCAGCCGATGAAAGTGTTTCTATTTTTTCGGCTTTAGGAATAGAACCTTTTGGAAGAATTGGATCAGGAATAGTAGAGCTCATTGCTTCTGTTTTAATTTTAATTCCAAGAACTACTTTACTTGGCGCTCTAATAGGATTGGGAACTATGGCTGGTGCCATTCTTTCTCATATACTAGTGCTGGGAATTGTTGTGCAAAATGATGGTGGAGTACTTTTTATTTTGGCAGTCATTACATTTTTATGTTGTGCTGTATTGATTTTCCAAAATAAAAAAGGCATTCCCAATTTATTGCTATTTAAGCTCTGATACTTATTTTTAATTCAAAACTTTAATTCGATTTATTTTCTATCAAGTCTAAAACATTATATATTATGCTAACAATTTCTGTACATAAAACATTAACAGAACTATCGGATTTGTTATCCCAACTTTCAAATGATGATTATACTTATCCTTGTGAAGAGTTGAGTAGTTCTACTATAGGTGAGCATACACGTCACATTATTGAGCTTTTTCAATGTTTGCTTAATCAATACGGATCAGGGACTATCAATTATGATAACCGATTGCGGGATTATGGCATACAAACCAATACAAATAAAGCTCAAATGGCTATTGCTGCAATTATATACTCCATGCCTAAACCTAACAAAAATCTTGTTTTACAACAAGTTATTGATGAAATAGAAGTGACTATTGAAAGCAATTTTCATAGAGAATTGTTATACAATTTAGAACATTGTATCCACCATCAGGCTTTAATAAAAGTCGCTGTTTTGCAATTGAAACATTTGCAGATTGATGAAAATTTTGGTGTCGCCCGTTCCACAATAGAATATAGAAAGCAATGTGTACAGTAAGCTACGTGCAATCCAACGGTATTACAATCATTACTTCCAATCGTGATGAAAAAATATTGCGAGAGCCTGCTGTTGAACCTGTAAATTATCTTGTCAAAAACAGGAATATTATTTTTCCTAAGGACCAAAAAGCCGGTGGAACGTGGTATGCTGTTAATGAAGAGGGTACCGTTTTAGTTTTGCTAAATGGGGCCTCTGAAAAGCATAAGCCTAAATTGACTTATAAAAAAAGTCGTGGCTTAATCGTTTTGGATATCATAGCTTCCAATTCGCCAATTTTAGAATGGAATATAATTGATTTATCAGGAATTGAACCTTTTACTTTAGTTCTGTTTCAAGAAAAAAAATTGTATCAATTGCGTTGGAACGAAATTAGCAAAGAAACCATTTTATTAGATGCTACTCAAAACCACATCTGGTCTTCTTCTACTTTATATTCGGAACAGTTACGTCAGAAAAGAGCAAAATGGTTTTCGTCCTTTTTGGAAATAAATCCAGAAGTTACTTTCAAAAAGATATTCCATTTTCACAGATATACTGAAGAACAAAACCAAGAGCACGGTTTAGTTATCAATAGAAGTGATATCCTTAAAACTTTAAGCATTACGCAAACTGTAATTGAAAAAAATAAAGTCGAAATTTTATACAATGATTTGATTACTGAAATGGAATTTTCAAAAGTATTTGTAACACTTTAATTAGATAAAAATGAAATTAATAATCCATAAATTATTCCATTGGGAATATTGGCCTTTTCAAATTGTGTATGTGCCAATATACTTTCTGTGGGTTTATTTTGCTTTAAAAGCTAGAACTATTTTCTTTTTTAATGCTTGTAATCCGACGATGAAAAATGGCGGATTTTTTATGGACAGTAAAAAAGAAATATATGATTTAATACCGCAAAATTATTACCCAAAAACTGAATTTATAATTGAAAAATTGGATTTTGATGTTGTTTTAAAATTACTCAATAATTCTGAAATAAAAATTCCGTTTATTGCAAAGCCAGATATTGGATTGCGTGGATCAGCTGTAAAAAAAATCAATTCAATAGATGAATTATTTGCATATCACTGCAAAGCTAATTTTGATTACTTAGTGCAGAGTTTTATTCCCTATGAACATGAAGTTGGGATTTTTTATGTTCGTTTTCCAAATGAAAAAAAAGGTAAAATTACAGGAATTGTTTCTAAAGAATTCCTCATCGTAGAAGGCAATGGCTCATCCAATATTGAAGATTTAATTGTTCAAAACCCGCGCTATGCCTTGCAATTAGTAAACTTGAAAGCAGAATACGGAGAACGGTTGAAAGAAATTTTACCTACAGGAGAAAAACTAAATTTAGTGCCTTATGGGAATCATGCACGAGGAGCTAAATTTGTAGATTCCAGTTTTCTAATTTCAGAAAAGTTAACCAATGTTATTGATGAAATGTGTTTACAAATTCCTGAATTCTACTTTGGAAGAATGGATTTAATGTACAACAATTGGAAAGAATTAGAAGAGGGCAAAAACTTTTCAATAGTTGAATTGAATGGTGCTGCAAGTGAACCCACTCATATTTACGATCCAAAGCATTCTATCTTTTTTGCTTGGAAAGTATTGGCGCAACACATTACCTATATGTACAAAATTAGTGTCGTCAATTATAAAAGGGGATTTCAATATCTATCTCATAAAGAGGGAATGATTCAATACCGATTGCATTTGGAACAGAATAATAAAATTGTAAATTTTTGATGAAAATTCTCAAAAATATTCTAGTTGGATTTCTAGTCAGTTTCATAGGTTCAATTCCTTTGGGATATTTGAATATTGTTGGATTTGAAATTTACATTAAAACTGGGCTAAAGACAACAATATCTTTCCTTTTTGGAGTAATTGCTGTTGAATTTTGGGTTATTTATTTCAGCTTACTTTTTGCTAACCAACTGATTAAAAATAAAAAGCTTATTCGTTTCATCGAAGGGTTTTCGGTACTTTTTATGTTTATTCTGGCTTATATTTTTTATTCCAATTCAAAATCTGAAAATTTGAACTCAAGTATTTTTAGTGATTATACCAATTATCCTTTTTGGCTAGGAATAATTTTGAGTAGTTCTAATTTTATTCAAATTCCGTTTTGGACCAGCTGGAATCTGTATTTGTTAAACGGCAACTTTATCGAAATCTCGAAATCAAAAAAATACTTCTACGTTTTGGGAACAATTTTCGGAACATTTATCGGAATGGTAACCTTGATTCTATCTTTAAGTTATGTTACCGATCAAACTGATTTTTTGGCAAAATACCTTATGAAAGTGATTATTCCAGTGGTATTCGTGGCATTGGGAATATATCAGGGAATTAAATTTTACAGAAAATATTCTGTATGACATTCGTTGCGATATCTTAACCGTAATTTGTAGCTTTAGTTAATCATTTGAGATAATGACGGACAATAAATAACTACATATTTAAAACTGGTTGTAAGTGTTTTTTTTTTTTATCAAATTTAACAATACTAAAAAACATCACTGAATAATGGCATGATGTCTTTTTAGTATTATTATCCAATGAATCTAAGTAAATTAATTCTGTACAGGTTTATTAGACAAAGCTGTAGCGGAACATTCTTTCCTTATCTTGATTTGTTACGAATTAATCTTTTAAAAATAGCCCTGGATTTCTTAAATAAGCGCCAATCCAAACAATTGTCAGCAAAATAAAACCTGTTGGAGCTAAATGTTGTGATATTTCAATTGCGCCGGATCCTCCTAAATAGCCACAGAGTAAGAAAAAATCAATTTTCCAAGTTTTAGGAATCAAGTAGAGTAGTACGCAACTAATTTTCAATATGCGCAATAAAGATAGAGGGAAACTATCGCTGCAGTTTTTTTCTTGGGCAATCAATATCAAATGATTGGCAAGGTCTGCAAAAAAAATATAATTACGATTTTCATTAGCCTTAGATAAGTTGCTTCTAGTTCCATTTTCCCATACCCTAAATGTTACGATTTTACTTGATATGTTTTGTTATAGATGTATTAAGTTTTATTGTTATAATTTATAGTCAATCAAACGAATGTTGAAATAAATAATATAATAATGTATTGAAATCATCTTTTTTTCACAACCTTACAGTTGTAATATCTTTATCAAATTTATATAAAATAGCTTAGATTTTTAGAATTTTTGTTCGTTTAGTCACAATCTAAAATTTTTATAATCTTAATTAAAAGTCGCTTGAGTTGTTCTAACTCTTCCTTTTTTATTTTCCCAAAAAGACAGGTTTCAGGAGGAATTTCTTCTATTTTGTCTATTATTAATTTTCCTAAAGGAGTTAATCTAATTTCTACTTTCCTCCGATTTGATAAGGCTCTGTCTTTAATAATAAACTCTCTTGCAGATAGTTCGTCAAGAACGTTCGAAATGGCAATATCAGGATTTGTAAGATTGTCCTTGATGAATTTGGTTCCAATAATTTGACCATTTTGATCCAGTAGGCGCATCGTTTCAAATTGTAGAATGGTAAGTTGATATGGTTCTAGTATTTTGCTCACGGCGCGTCTGTACTTCACATCTGCTCTAATTAGCAATGAACTAACCATTTTTTGTTTTAAATCAATCATTTCCAACTAATTCCTTTTTTTATTGATAAAAAAGAAAGATGCAGGAATGGGATATCCTACATCTTTCAAGCCAACAATTAACAACTATCTTTATATTTGTGCAAAATGATTTTTAACAATTTCGGCCGCTTGTTTGTTAGCTTCTTCTTTGTCTTTTGACTGATTTTGCGATAAAACATTACTTAATAATTTTACAGAATGTATTTCTGAAACGCCGACAAATTCTAACCACCAATCCATATATGAAGCTTGAAAATCTAAACCAAAAGGTTTTGGAAGTGCTGGACTATATACACCCGATGTTAGAATGACACAGGCTTTTTTGTCTTTAAGTAATGGGAAATATCCTTCCGCTCCGAAACCAAAAGTTAATCCTGGTTGTGTAATTGTATCAATATAATGTTTCAAAACCCAAGGAATTCCTCCATTCCACATTGGTACAGTGATTAAATACTCGTCGGCAGCTGTAAAACGATTGGTAACTTCTACTACTTGATCCCAAGCGGTTTTGATTTCGCCTTCTAATGTTCCTGTGCCAAAAAATGTCATTTTTGCGGTAGCTTTATTTCCATCAAATGAAGGAATTTTGTGTGTCCAAAGATTCAACGTATCAATTTGAGCATCTGGATTTGTTTCTTTGTATTGTTTTAAGAATGCAGCGGCGATTTTTTCAGAGTCTGAACTTTCTCCACGTGGAGAACTAATAATATGCAATAATTTTTTCATTTTAGATACTTTTTAAAATTTATATTTTAGAATTGTAATGTTTGCTCGTAATAAGTGCTATTGGCAAACCAACCAAAGTCATATGCCAAAGTATACCAACTATTGCCAAACCAGTGTCAAAAGAACCTTTTGGAATGTTTGAATTTGGTAAAACCAATAAGTTCATTACCAACCAAATTCCTAAGCCAAAGAGCAACCCTACAATAACTTTGTGATCTCTTAAAACACTAAATTTTGGGTAGGCAAAAAAATAAATTGCTGCCACAACAAAAGCTATAAAATAATGATAACCCATTCCTGCGATTATCATTGCAATACTTCCATTAATTGCTGTTGGTCCGTGAACGCCACTTGCAATATATTGTAATACTTGGAAAGGATTGAACCCGAACCAAATGTAATAGACTATAACACCTGCTATTGCGTCTAAAGTACCAGCTATTATACCGGATTTTAGAATTGTACTTACTGAAGTTTTTTCAGACATACTATTTTATTTTGATTGTTAAACAATAACACCGTAATCAACTTTATTTAACAAGTGAAAAACAGGTGTGTTAAAATACTTTTAAGTTTTACTTTTTTATAAATTTTTGGAAATTCCAATTTTAAGTACTTTCCCAAAAGTAAAATCCAACTCTTTTTTTGATGTAATATCAGTTTGTTGGTTTTTAAAAGTGTTGTAGCGTAAGCCTCCAAAAAAGAAGTCTAACCCAAAACCCTTTTTTAGATCGATATATATACCGGGTTCTAAGGCTATATAAAAGCCATTAAACTGAGAAGAAGTGTAAGTAATAACTTTTTGGGACAGTTTTTCAGTTTGTAATCCTGAAGTTATTTTTGCAAATCCGTAAAAAATACCAGTCAGTTGTTTTGAATATGCCAAAAATCCTCCGATGTTAAATACATTCGTTTTGATTTCGTTATTAATTTCAGTACTTGTCGATTGACTTCTGCTGTTTCCAATTGTAGTTTCTATTCCGGCGGTCCAATAGGTTGAAAATTGGTAGCCTACTTTTGGTGTAAGCTCAAAAGAGTTAAATTTTTGATTTATTCCATTTGACGTGTTTTCTGTGGAACGTAAACTTACAAAACCACCAATTAATACGGTTCCTTTTTGAGCATTAACGGCGCAAAAATTAATCAAAACCAATATCATTAGTATTTTTTTAATTTTCATTTACAATTTTTTAAATATTGATTTCTAGAATTTTTTTATTAGAAAAACACCGCCAATTAGAAAACATACTCCCAAAATTCTTTGCCAATTTATAGTGTGCTTAATGACATTAAAAATACCAAAGTGTTCAATTATTAGTGAAGAAACGAGTTGAGATGCTACAAAAAAAATGATAAGGTTACCAATTCCAATTTTTGATGGAGCAACAGTAAACGTTACAATATTCATCACTACAATCAAGCCACCAACCCAATACCATAATTTAGTTTCTGTTATTTGGTTTGCAGTTGGTAATGGCGCATTGCTGACCAGTATCACAAATGTGATACCAGCCAACGCTACCAAGAATACACCAAATGTTGCTGTAAAAGGGCTACCTAAAACTTTTCCTAAATTGCCATTAGCAATACCCATAAGCGGTAGGCAAAGACCTACCATAATAGGTAACAATGAATAAATGATGTTGTTCATTTTCATTGTGATTATTTATGTTTTGAAAGAAAAGCATCAATTAATTTTGCAGCCTCGGAGTGGTGTTCTTCTAATAAAAAGTGACCACCATTAATAAGATGGACTTCAGCAGTAGAAACATCTTTTTTGTAGGCCTCAGCACCGGGAGCAGTAAATAATAAGTCGTTTTTACCCCAAAGCACTAAAGTTGCAGGCTGGTATTTTTTTAGGTAAGCCTGCCAATCTGCATATTTTGGAAGATTTGAACCATAATTTCGGAATAGTGCTAATTGTATTTGGTCATTTCCTTTGCGATCTAAATAAGCTTGGTCGATAGTATAACTGTCAGGGCTTACTTTAGAAGTATCTTCGGCGCCATTCAGATATTGCCATTTGGTGGTATCTAAAATAAGGAAACCTCTTGCTGTATTTTCCGTCTCTGCATTTGGATTCTGAATGTAGGCTACTAAAGGAGCTAAAGCATCTCCTAATCCCTCTTTGTACGCATTAGCATTTTGAATGATTAAAGATTGAATAAGTTCAGGTCTTTTTACTGCAATTCTAAAACCAATAGGACCACCATAATCTTGCATATATAGACTAAATTTTTTCAGCCCCATTTTCTCAATAAAATGTTCAACAGTAATTGATAAATTATCAAAAGTATATTCATACTCTTTATTACTTGGTGCACTACTTTGCCCAAAACCTGGATAATCGGGCGCAATTACGTGATATTTTGATGATAGGTCATTTATCAAATCTCTATACATATGAGAAGATGAAGGAAATCCATGAAGCAATAAAATAGTTGGTTTATTTTTGTCTCCAGCTTCACGATAAAAGATGTCTAAACCATCAACTTTAATTGTTTTGAAAGTTGTACTTGTAACAGACGTCAAATTGATTTTTGTGTTTTTTGCAACTTGTGCCGATGAAACAAATGAGATAGCTAATAAAATAGCCATTAATGTATTTTTAATTTCAGTGTTATAATTTTTCATTTTACTAATTATTTAATGTTCTTGTTTAAAAAAGTTTTTACATTTTCTGCTATTTCAATACCGAATTCTTCTAAGGCTGAATGACCAGTATTGTACAAATAGAGTTCGGTATTATTTAAATCTTTTTGAAATGCTCTAGCTGCACTTTCAGGAAAAAATGGATCGTTTTTCCCCCAAACTAATAGTGTTGCTGGTTGGTGTGTTTTAAAATAACTATGCCAGTTATCGTATTGCCCAATGTTAGTTGGATAATTTTCTAAAATATCCAAATGAATGTCTATCAAACCAGGTCTTGACAAAAAGTGTAAGTCCGAAAAGTACGTATCTGGATTAATAAGTTCTGGATTTTCGGCCCCTGCAAAATAGAATATTTTAATACCATCTAAAGAGAATAACGATCGAATAGGTTGTTCGGTTATATCGTTGCGATTATTTAAAAAAGGCATTAAATTATCAAAACCTCTACCGATGCCTTCAACATAAGCATTAGCATTTTGTACAATCAAAGTTTCAATAAATTCAGGTCTTCTAGCAGCAATTCTAAAACCAATAGGTCCACCATAATCAAAAGCATATAAACTAAATTTTTTAAGTCCAATTTGATCTATAAATTTTTCAATAATTTTTGAAATATTTTCAAAAGTATATTCAAATTTATCCTTTGATGGTACTTCACTATTTCCAAATCCTGGATAATCTGGGGCTATGAGATGGAAGTCGTTTTTTAGTTCTTCAATCAATGGTCTAAAAATAATTGAGGATGATGGAAATCCTCCTAATAAAAGAATTGTAGGATTACTTTTATTGCCAGTTTCACGGTAAGCTATGTTTACACCGTCTACATTTTCATTTTTGTAATTTACTTTTTCTGTTTTCATTTTTTTTTAATTTAAGTGTTATATTTAATTATTTTAATTCTATACTGATTAGTCAAAAAATAAATAAAAAAAATTAATTATTTATTTATTTATTCTTTTAGAAAGAAATCCATCAATTAACGAAGCAACTTCTCTGTGATGTTCTTCAAGCAAAAAGTGACCGCCATTAAGTAAATGGACTTCTACATTTTTCAAATCTTTTTTATAAGCATCTGCACCTGGGCTAATAAAAATTTGGTCATTTTTACCCCAAACTACTAATACTTGTGGCTGATATTTTCTGAAATAGGAATGCCATTTGTCATATAGTGCAACGTTACTGCCATAACTTCTAAATAATGCCAGCTGTATATCATCATTTCCTTTGCGATCTAAGTAGTACTGGTCACTTACATAACTATCTGGACTAATTTTAGATAGGTCTTCAACACCATCAGTATATTGCCATTTTGTAGTAGTTAAAATACCTCTAGCACCTTTTTCAGTTTCTAGATTTTGATTTTCAAAATATGAAACTAGAGGTTGTACGGCTTTTCCTAAGCCTTCGTTGTAGGCATTTGCATTTTGAATGATTAAAGATTGAATTGCTTCAGGTCTTCTATTTGCAATTCTAAATCCAACCGGACCACCATAATCTTGCATATATAGGCTATATTTTTTCAATCCCATTTTGTCAATAAAATGCTCGACTGTTATTGATAAATTATCAAATGTATATTTGTATTCTTTAATAGACGGGCTACTACTTTGCCCGAATCCAGGGTAATCAGGTGCGATAACATGGTATTTTGAAGAAAGATCAATTATTAGATCTCTATACATATGTGATGATGATGGAAATCCGTGAAGTAATACAATTGCTGGTTTGTTTTTGTCCCCAGTTTCACGGTAAAAAATATCTAAACCATCAACTTTAATTGTTTTGTAAGTAACTGAATATGATTCTTTTTTTGCAATGCTGTGATTGCTTAAAGAATTAGTTTTTTTATTTTGGCCCATACCAATAGAGCTTGTAAATACTAAGGCGACTAATAAAACTGTTTTTTTCATTTTGTTTGTATTTAATTATTTTAAGGTTTATTATTTTTAAATTATTTGGATAAAGAAAGCTTTTATTATTTACTGATTAGTCAAAAATTATTTGCAAATTATTTAACTTTTTGTAATTGTATTTTAAACTGAATGGTCAAAAACAACTCAAAAAAAAAAACTAAAGTTTTAAAAAAGAGATTAAATCATTAAAATTACTACCAACCCCGTCGGGTACAACATCTAATTCTTCCATAGGAACTCCTAATCTATTAACCCAAAATGTTTTATAATTAAACATTTTTGCTCCTGAGGCATCCCAAGCACCAAATGCAGCAAAAAGGATATCACTTTTTTCAAGTTTAAAAGCATCAATACCCATTTGATAGGCTAGTGGACTAGGCTTAAATGCATTTACTTGATCAGTAGAAAGTAGAAAATCAAAATAATCAGAAATTTCATTTTTTTTTAAATTAGCCATCATCATCTCGTTTGTAAAATTGGATAAAAAGGCCAAACGAATTCCGTTTATCTTTAAAATTTTAAGTCCATCTAAAACTTCAGGCCAAATCTTAAGATTTAAAAAACAATCCATCAATTGTTGCCTTTTGTTGTTTGAAAGAGCAAGACCAGTTTTTTTTAAAGTATAGTTTAAAGCATCTTCAGTCACTTCCCAAAAGTTTTTGTATTTATTTGATGATGTACGCAACCAAGTGTATTCAAATTGCTTACTTCTCCAAATTGAAATAAATTCTGCTCCTTTTTCAGGAAAAATTTCATAAACTAAATCTTGAACTGGCTTTGGATTAAATATAACAAAACCATCAAAAGCAATAGCTTTAATCTTACTTATCTTATTTTTTGAATACATATTTATTGGGTTTATCATTACGTATCCCAATGTGAGCATTGAGTTTGAAATAAAACTTCTCCTGTTTAGAAGAGACTCTTTAGAATTATGAGTACTATTTATAAATTTCATTTGAAAATTAATTTTTTAAATTAGTAAAGGATAGACAATTGTAATTTAATTATCGACTCAAGAACCTCTTTGTTAGGATACATTCTTCGAGTAATATTTATACCATTCCAAAGATTGAGAAGATATCTTGCCAAAATCCTACTATCTTCATTAGTCAATAATTGACCATCTTCCTTAGCCTTACTGATGTATTTAAAGAAAACATTTTCTAAAACAACTAAGTTTTTAGTAGCTTTAGATTTTAATTCGTCATCTAAATTACTGAGTTCAGACAAACTGTTGCCCATAAAGCATCCTTTATTATGAGTATCGTAATCGGCTGAGGATAATTCTATGAAAAAATTTTTAATGCCAATAATCGGGTTATCATAAGTTTTGATTTTTTGCTCAATCATTTTTATAGAATTTATTCCAAATAGATCAAGAGATTTAGCAAATAACTCCTTTTTACTACCAAAACAGTGGTATAAACTACCTCTGTTTATTTCCATTTCAGATAATAAATTTTCTGTAGATGTAGCTTCGTAACCATTTGACCAAAAGATATTTATTGCTTTGTTTATAACTTCTTCTTCATTGAATATTTTAGGTCTACCAGCCATTTTTTATGTTTTTTATTTTGCAAATATATCAATACTATACTAATCAGTCAAAAATTAAATTGTAAAAAAATGTTAAAATCCAATCCTAACATTTTTTGGATTAGATTAGACTTTAAAATATATGGTTTAATCTAGTGAAGCAATAACAGTATTTATAGTATTTTCATAGGAGGTTTTCGTCCTAATATATTTTGAATCAACATACATTCCATTGATGGTATTGCAAAAAAAGCAACTAATTTGTTTAGCATTTTTAGTAGCAGGAACCTGCTTTTTTTCAATAGCTTTATTAATTGCATTTTCAAAAATATCTTCCAATTTAGTCCGATGATCTGAAACTATTTTAGCTATTTTTTTATTATGTGGAGCTAATTCAATGGTGCTATTTACAATAAAACAAC
Source organism: Flavobacterium taihuense (assembly GCF_019351435.1). Lineage (GTDB taxonomy): Bacteria > Bacteroidota > Bacteroidia > Flavobacteriales > Flavobacteriaceae > Flavobacterium > Flavobacterium taihuense. The sequence continues at coordinate 232,575 of NZ_JAHWYN010000006.1, read as the reverse complement.
CATTATTTAATTTTTTTGAAAGAGCTTCTTTATATATTTGAGAAAGTATTTTTTTGAATGTCATTTTTACATTTTGACTTATCTCAAATTCATTATTTATATCCACAATAATTTTACTGCTATATCTTAGTAAAGTTAAAGTGAATAATTCCATTTTATCTCCAAAAGCACCGTACATACTAGATTTACTAATATTGAGGTCATCAATTATTTCTTGAGTAGAGACACCATTGAAACCTTTATTCCAAAAAAGGAGCATAGCTTTGTCTAATGCATCATCTGTATTGAATTCTCTATTTCTTGCCATTTTATATAGTTTACCGCAGTATTTTGTTGCTGCGGTAAATTTACTAAATTATGGAACATTCAGTCCTTTATTTTGTGTTTATTCCATGCTAAAAAATACTTTGCCAATAGTATTTCGTGAAGCTAGTGCATTAAAGGCTTCTTTTGCTTCGGATAATTTAAAAGCCCGATTTGCTATTATTTTTAAATTATCTTGATGGATGAGTTCTAAAAACTCTGGAAGACTTTCCACAATTTTTTCAATTGGTAAAGCAGGATATGCAAAACCTACTAGTGTTTGATTTTGCCATATTAACTGACGGACTTGTTCTGTAGTTATGGTGTCATTATAGTTTTTAGAACCAAAAAGTATAATTTTTCCATTTGGCGCAATGAGCTTAAAACTTTCCTCGCCAATAGTACCCAGCAGCATTTGTAAAACTACATCCACACCTTTTCCTTCTGTAGCTTCTTTTACTTTTTCTATCCAATTAGTTGATTCATAATTGATTACTACATCAGCACCTAATGATTTTACTATTTCTAATTTTTCATTAGAACTGGCTAATGCAATCACCTTTTTCACTCCAAAATGCTTTGCAAGTTGTACTAGGTATAGACCAACACCTCCAGCTGCTGCCTGTATTAAAATACTTTCTGGAGCTGATGGAGCCACAAGGTATTTTAATATTGTGTAGGCTGTCATTCCTTGAATAGGAATGGTTGTAGCTTGTCCAAAGTTAAGGGAATTTGGAATTGGTATTAAGGTTGCTGCTTTCGCAGTACTATATTCTGCAAAACCACCACTTACAGAGAAACCAGTTACTTCATTTCCAATGGAAAGGTGTTTTACATTTTTACCTAACTCGACAACTATGCCAGATACTTCAAAACCCATTACAAATGGTATTTCTTTACCAAAAGTAAGGTACTTGCCCTCGATTTGTTCTACTTCGGCGTAATTAATTCCAGCTGCTTTTACTTTTATTAAGACTTCGTCAGCTTCTGGTTTAGGTATAGGTAGTTCAATTAAGTCTAAACTATCAACACCCTTAAATCCTGTTAATTGGATTGCTTTCTTACTAATTTTTTATTTAGTTACACATTAATTAAGGACTGATTAGTCCAAAAAATAATTTAAAAAAAAGCTTATTAAAAAGCCTTTTTTTATTTAGATTTACAATAATTAATTCTGAACCAATCAGTCCGCAAATATATGATTTATTTTAATTACGGACTAAATGGTTCGTAATTTATTTAAAAAATTAGTTTTGTAATCTAGCTGACAATTGAATTTTTTAAAAGCCTGTAAATTTGCTCATAATTTAAAATTTAAAAAAAATGAAAAAAGTAATTTTTCTACTCACATTTGTGTTTTGGACAGTATTGACACAAGGGCAAAGTTCTGAAGTTTACAGCACAAAAAAAGGTGCGGTTAATGGTTATGATGTTATGGCTTATTTTACTGAGAGCAAACCATTAATTGGTACTACACAATTTTCTACTATTTGGAAAGATGCTACTTGGTATTTTGTTTCAAAGGAAAATCTAACGGCTTTTATAACTGATCCTGAGAAGTATGCGCCGCAGTTTGGGGGCTATTGTGCATATGGGACGTCACAGGGTCATAAAGTACCAACAGATCCGGAGGCTTGGACAATTGTAGATGGAAAACTTTATCTTAATTATAATAAAGATGTCAAAATGAAATGGAATAAGAATCAAAAGGAACTGATTGATCAAGCCAATGCAATATGGCCTAAAATAAAAGATGCTCTGGAATAGATTCCTTCGTTAAATAAATCCACTGTTTCTTTTAAATGATTTATTTTTTGAACGTTTATTTATTTGATTTAATTTCCAGATTTAATGATGATTTATGTTTTATTTCTTGTTTTAGTTAGTAACAGATTGTTGAGTACTTTTAAATACTCGATGATTCAGTGGTTTTATCACTTGGCAGACAACTAAATAGGATAATATTCAAAAATACTTATTGTTATGAAAACAAAAATACGTATTGGTATATTGGGGATAGGAGCTGTTGGAGGTTATTTTGGTGGGAGATTAGCGCAAAAGTATGCTACTTCTGGTAGTGTTGAAATTGTATTTATAACCAGAGCATCATCAGAATGTATTATTAAAAATTATGGTCTTACGTTACTTACTTCTGATTCCGAGGATTTTGTATATCATAATCTTGTGACCAGTGATTTGAATAAAGTTGGTGTTCTAGATTATTTAATATGTGCTGTAAAGAGTTATGATCTTGAAGAAAGCTTGTTGTCACTAAAAGGCAGCATTTCCGATAATACGGTTATACTATCGTTACAAAATGGAGTAGATACTAAGGAACGAATTCAAAAAATTTATCCGACTATTGAAGTTTTAGAGGGGTGTGCCTATATTGTTGCCAAACTTGTTGCACCTGCTACGGTACAGGTTATGGGTAAGATGCATAGTTTGTATTTTGGTTCGGCTACTGTTTCAGCTAAAAGACAAAATGAACTTGCAGATATACTCAATGCTGATGGGATAGACTGTTATCTTTCGCCTAATATTGAACAATTGCTTTGGGAGAAATTTGTTTTTGTTTCTTCTTTAGCTACATTAACGAGTTTCCTAAATTTATCGATCGGCCCTATTTTAGAAGATGAAAATCATAGAACGAAATTGAGACAATTGGTTACAGAGGCTGCTAATATCGCTAATAGAAATACAGTTTTATTACCCGATATCATTGAAATTACAATGAAAAAATTTACCACATTACATTATGATGCTACTTCCTCTATGCACAATGACTTTTTAAAAGGAAGAAAGACAGAGTCTCAAACCTTGACTAATTTTATTGTTATTTCTGGGCTTCGACTAGGTGTGCCAACTCCTGAATATGATAGTATAATGGCGACTTATTTGCAGTGGAAGATGGATTATGTTTTATAATGTTAAATGTTGGTAAACCCTTACCTCTGAATTATGAATAAGATTTTACCGGTTATTGTTTTTTCACAATTTGTTTGTGTTTCTATTTGGTTTGCCACCAATGCTGTAATGGCTGATATAATCAGAAGCTTTCACCTTAATTCCAATTCTTTAACTCATCTTACCAGTGCTGTACAGCTTGGTTTTGTTAGTGGGACTATTACTTTCTCCCTTTTTAATATAGCTGATCGCTATTCGCCTTCCCTAGTTTTTTTAATGAGTGCCTTAGTGGCCAGTTTTTTTAATCTCTGTATTTTGTTTAACGGATTTGGTTTTCCAGGTTTACTCTTGTTTCGTTTTGGTACAGGCTTTTTTCTAGCAGGCATTTACCCAGTAGGAATGAAAATTGCGGCTGACTATTTTGATAAAGGACTTGGTAAATCTATGGGGTTGATAGTTGGAGCTTTAGTTCTTGGCACCGCTTTTCCTCATTTTCTAAAAAGTGTTACATTCAAATTTGATTGGGAGTTTGTCATTTTTATTACATCAGGATTAGCCATTTTGGGTGGTTTTTTAGTTTATTTTTTTGTTCCTGTTGGTCCATACCGAAAACCGTTTCAAAAATTGGTTGGATTCTCGTTATTTAGTGGGTTTAAAGACAAGGCGTTTCGTGTTGCAGCTTTTGGTTATTTTGGTCATATGTGGGAATTGTATACCTTTTGGGCATTTGTACCGATTATGGTAGCATCATACAACGAGTTTTACAGTAAAGCAGAATTAAATGTTTCCTTTTTGTCCTTTTTAATTATTGCCAGTGGTGGAGTTGGCTGTGTTTTTAGTGGTTTGCTTTCGCGTTATTTTGGTGTAAAAAAGATGGCTATGGTTTCATTGTTGCTTTCTTGTTTGTGTTGTTTGTTTTCTCCGTTCTTTTTGCTTCACTGTTCCCCCGTAATTTTTATTTTATTTATGTTATTTTGGGGATTTTTTGTCATTGCTGATTCTCCTTTATTTTCTACTTTAATTGCTCAATTAGCTCCAAGTGAAACAAAGGCCACTTCTTTGACTTTTGTGACTGGTTTGGGTTTTGCCATTACTATTTTAAGTATACAGTTTCTTAGCGTATTAACGACAATTATTGATAATCATTTTGTGTATATTGTTCTAGGAATAGGGCCTGTATTAGGTCTCTTGGCGATGATAAATAAAAAATAAAATCTACTGACAAATTAATTTATTTGAGTTTCTAAATTATCTTTTATGGTTCTGTCGCATTTGTTAACCAGAAAACTAATTATTGCTAAATTAATGAAATTATTCCACCAATGAGCAGAACGATTTAAAGATAGTTATCCTCAGATTAATCACCTGTTCATTTTTTAACATGTGTACAACTTCAATTTCTCTTCACGTCTTTTTCACTGATTTAAATTCTTTAAACCCTAGTCCATTTAAAATTCTCCACTTTATAAAATGATGATCTTATTCTACAATAGTATTCAGGTATTAACTTTTTGTCGAATTACTATTTTATAAAAGGAACGTTTATTGTAAACTTTGATAGCGGCTGTGTTTGAGCCACTCTTATCTATATTTATTAATCTGGGTATACAATTATTGCTATTTGGTCAATTATCCTCTCGTGAAAGCTTGCGGGATTTGATAACTGTATATATCAATTTACGACATACCAATTTTACATTTTAGTGTATTTCAAAAAAACATTAAAAAAAACAAACCGATATGCCGCAAAAAGGAACTTTTTAATTTACATTTTCAAAAATTATTTGGTTGCTGCTAATACATCCAAAATATCTTGAGGTTCCACTCTCAAACTATAGTCACCGCCTTCTGATTTTGCAAAAACAATTGTACCGTTTGCATCAATAATAAAAACTGCCGGTACAGGAATATCTCTCGATTTATCATCATAAAAATCATAAAAATCTATGCCTAGTTTTTTTGCTTCATCCACTGCTTCCAGAGCATTTTTGATAATCGTGGTGTACTGTTTTGCTACTCCATTTTTATCGTCACTTAGTACTTCAAATTCTAAAGCGTGTTTTTCCTTCATATCTAAAGAGCTGTCTGGCTTTTGCGGGGAAATAGCAATTAAATTGGCGCCAAGAGCTTTAATTTCTGGTAGAATCCTCTGGTATGAGTTTAAAACCAGATTGCAATAAGGACACCAATTTCCTCTGTAAAAAGTGATGACTACCGGACCTTTTTCGAGATGTTTTTGGAGAGATACTGCATTGCCTAAGGCATTTGGTAGTTCGAATAAAGGTGCTTTATCGCCCACGGATACTTTTAATGGGTTTGTGATTTCCATTGCCAATAAGTTGGCATCTGTACTAAACACATTCAAAGATTCTTTTGGAATCATAGTAGCCAGATTTTCCTGAAGCGCTATTTTTTCTTGATGGTAACTTGGGATTTGTTTTGTTTTGTTCATTGTACTTTATATTTAAAATATTGTCACTATTGACAGTACAAAGATGGGGCAGGGATTCTTGAGAAAAAACAAACTAGTTTAGTAAATTTTGATAAACTAGATTAACTATTTGGTTTTTTTGTTTCTAATTTTACTTAGAAAAACGGTGCTAAAACCAAGATAAGAAGCCAAAGCATATTGAGGAACACGCTTTACAATGCATGGGTATTTTTGAATGAATTCGTCATAGCGTTCTTCGGCCGTTTTACTCAAATTGGATAACATTCGTTTTTGAAGAAAAGCAAATGAGCGTTGTGCAAGGATTCTGAAAAAACGTTCGAATTTAGGAATTTTTTCCAATAATAGCTGCTCAGAATTATAATCAATTTGGATTAAAATGGAATCTTCTAGTGCCTCAACAAACAAGGTGGCAGGTTCCTGATTCATATAACTATTAAGGTCACTTATCCACCAATCTTCAATTGCAAAAGCTATAGTGTGCGTTTGCGCTTTATTATCAACCAAATAGGCACGCATAGCACCTTTTAGTACATAGCTTCTATATTTGCAAGTAAAGTCGGGTTGAACAATACATTGCTTTTTTTTTACTTTTGTAATTCTCAATAGGGAAATAAAATATTCCTCATCTTCAGTAGTAAGTTGGATATAATTGGCTATGTATTTTTTAATTTCTTTAAACTGATCCATTTATTAAATATGAAGTTATATTTATCAAGCCATTCCTCTCGCAAAACCAACGGTGTCTCGATATATTTGTGGTGATACTTCAGCATTATTTTTAAAAAAACGGCTGAAATAATGTTCATCATCATAACCCAATTCAAAAGCAATTTCTTTTACCGCTTTATTTGTTAGATACAATTCTCTTTTTGCTTCGATTATAATGCGTTCTGAGATTAGATCGGTTAAAGTTTTATTGAAATGATTTTTTGTGATTTTTGCCAAGGCTTTAGGCGTAATATTTAATAATTCTGCATAATCACTGGCAGAATGTTTGGTCTTGAAATGTAACTCAATATAATTTTTTAAATTTTGAAGGATATATGGCTCTTTAGCATCTGTTGATACTTGGAATTCTTCATCGGGTTGTTGTTTGTTTTTAAGCCTGGTTGCTGTAATCAAAAATATTTTGAGATAGGAAACCAACAATTCATATTGAGCCAGTTCTGGTTTTTGCATTTCTGTTCTAATTTGCCCCACTACCATTTCAAGAATTTTCTTTGATACTTCATCTACGGTCACAAAAGGAGGTTTGAAGATATTATTGAATAAGATTCCATTGGTGGCTATCTCTGCTTGATGCTTGTAAATACAAAAAAATTCAGGATGAAAGTGTATAGCAACTCCTTCTATATTTTCTTCTGAAGCCAGCATAAATGGCTGATAGGGCGAAAACGCAAATAAATCACCTGCTTCGAACTGGTTTTCTGAAAAATCAGCGGTAACTAATCCGCTGCCTTTTTGAATCCAAATCAGAGAAAAATAATTTAGTCGCTGAATTTCGCTAAACTGGCAATTGCTGTCAAAAGTTGATAATTTGAAAGCCAAATTTCCATTCTGTGGATTGACTAAAGTAAAAGATGAATCGTCAAACATAGCTTTGTTTTTTGCAAATTTAATTAAAGCGAGATTATAAAAATTGAATATTCTTGATTATCTGTTGGTTGTAAAATCATCGACATCATTACACTATAAATTTTTTAAAAATTGTAGTGGCTATGTGACCTCCAAATCCAAAAGTGTTGCTCATAGCAAAATTAATTTCCTTGATTTGTGCTTTGCCTAATGTTAAACTAAATTTACCGGCAAATTCAGGTTCAACTTCAGCCGTATTAATTGTCGGGGGCACAATACTATCCTGGATTGCTTTTATGCACAAGATGGCTTCGACTGCTCCGGCAGCACCTAATAAATGACCAGTCATTGATTTAGTAGCGCTTATATTTAAGTCTTTTCTTTCTCCAAAAACTCTAAACATTGCTTTTAACTCACTTTCATCTCCCATATGAGTGGAAGTTGCATGAGCATTGATATAGTCAATTTCTGAAGGCGTAATTTCGGCATCTTCGAGTGCATCTAACATTCCCAAATAGGCGCCTTCCCCCTCGGGATGGGTACCCGTTAAATGAAAAGCATCAGCTGCCATTCCAGTACCTACGACCTCTGCCAAAATAGTAGCACCACGACTAAGAGCAGATTCTAAGCTTTCTAAAACTAAAGCACCAGCACCTTCCCCCATTACGAAACCATCTCTATTAATATCAAATGGCCTAGAGGCATTTTGAAAATTTTCATTTTTGGTTGATAGTGCTTTGGAAGCATTAAAGCCTCCTATAGAAGATTCGTTTATAGGCGCTTCTGAACCACCTGTAATAATAATGTCAGCTTTTCCTAGACGGATGTAGTTACAGGCATCTATAATAGCGTTATTGGATGAAGCGCAGGCCGAAATAGTAGAAAAATTCAAGCCCCTCAAACCGTATCGAATGGATATAATACCCGAAGGAATATCGGCAATTATTTTCGGAATGAAATAAGGATTAAAGCGAGGCAATTTTCCTCCATTTACGAAGTCTTCGATTTGGTCTTGAAAAGTTTGAATACCACCATTTCCAGAACCCCAAATTACCCCTATTTTATTTTTGTTTAGTAAGTCAAAATTTAGACTTGCGTTTTTTATTGCTTCGTCAGCTGCTGCTACAGCATATTGGGTAAACAGGTCGTATTTACGAGCTTCGTTTTTTTCAAAATAGTCGGCCGCAATAAATCCTTTTACTTCTGCCGCAAATTTTGTTTTAAAATTTGTTGCATCGAATTTAGTAATGAAATCTACACCACTTATTCCATTGACACTGTTTTTCCAAAATTCATCTACAGAATTTCCGAGAGGTGTTATAGCACCCATTCCGGTTACTACAACTCGTTTAAGATCTTTTATCATATTATTTTTTTTTGCATTAAACGACTTACCATTAAGCTTACTATTCTTATTACGTTTATTATGGTTTTAAGTGTTTATTTTATGTTCTAAATTGTTCAGATATTATTGCTGCCGTTGCAAGTTGATCCGAGTTTCTACTTCTGAAAACCTTGATGCTATAATGAAAGTGAATTAGGTATAATTTATAATCCTTTTGTATATTCTATTTCAGTTTCTATTGTAAAGACTATATAAGTCGATAGTGGTAAGGTTATTAATTTCCCTTCTAATTGATGTATTATTTGCCCCCTATGATATGAAGAATGATTAACAAGATGAATGATTAAATCCTCAATACTAATTGATGCCCTCTTCCCCATAAAAGCGAAACTTATCTTTTTATCAAAATCATTATCATTAAGAGTATTTATAAAAACACTCTAATCAGTATAAAGAGTTACATTAAGTAATTTCAATTCGTCTATTGTATGCGAATCCCACAATTTGATAGTTACTTCTTCATTTTTTATACGTTTCAACCAGATCGAAAATGCATTAAGGTTATGGGAAATAATCTGATGCGTACTTTCTATAGGAAATGAGGCTTTGATATAAGCATCAATGATCCTATCATTGGAGCAGGACTCGTATTGTAATTGTTTTAAGTAACTATCTTTTTTCATTTTAAAATAATTTAATCAACGCTTGTCGTTTTATTCATAACTTCTTCAACTTATTGATGGGTCAGTTTCTTTTACAACAAACCCAATACTTCTGTTGTTATTTCAGATATTTTGGCAAGCACTTTTTTGAACTACAGCTCTTGAATCTGTCTAATCATTTGATTAGTAAATCCCCATTCATTGTCGTACCAAGTCATTACTTTAACCAAATCACCATCGACAACTCTGGTCATTTCTAGGTCAACGGTTGCGGCAAAAGGGCTTTTAATAATATCGGTTGATACCAATGGTTCGTCCGTTACTGTAACAACTTTGTTGTATCTGGGAGTGAAGGCTTCTTCCACTAGTATAGCGTTAATTTCTGCAACACTAGTAGGTCTTTCAGTAACAAAAGTAATATCAGAAATAGATCCTACAGCCACAGGAACCCTAACAGCCACTCCGTCAAATTTGCCTAGATATTGAGGCAAAGCTTTAGTTGTAGCAATAGCGGCACCGGTTGCGGCAGGAGCTAAATTGTTACCAGCTGTCCTACCCATTCTTGGTTCTTTTTTAGAAGGAGCATCTACTAAAGTTTGGGAAGCGGTGTAGGCATGAGTTGTATTTAAAATGGCTTTTTTAATTCCAATTCTTCTTCCTAAAATTTCAATAATTGGACTGATATTGTTAGTGGTGCAACTTGCACAAGAGAAAACACTGACTTTACCATCTTCCGTATTTACTCCGTGAACAACCGTAGGGGTATCTTTGGTAGGTCCAGAAATAACAACAAATTTTGCACCGGCAGTCAAATGTTTTTCAGCATCCACTTTATTAGTGAAAAAACCTGTGCTTTCAATAACAACATCGACAGCTAATTCCTTCCAAGGCAACTCTAAAGGATCTTTCATTGACGTAAAACGAATTCGTTTCTCACCAATTACAATATATTCTCCATCAAAGAAGACTTTTTTATCAAACTTGCCATAAATACTGTCATATTTAAATAAATAAACAGCATTTTCTATGCTCATTAAATCATTGATACCCACAACTTCTAAACCAGGAGTTTCTAAAATAACTTTTAGAGAAGATCTACCAATTCTACCAAAACCATTAATTGCAATTTTTTTCATTTTTGTTTTCATTTAAAATATATTTTTAAAATCTTGAGTTTTTTAACTCCAAACTTTGTATTTACTTTTTTTTAAGGAGCACTTTTACAGTACAATTTATAATCCTGCTTCTTTCAATTTAGCAGTAAGTTTTCTATTCTCTTCTTCTAATTTTTCTGTGTATTCCAGCTGAGGTTGCAAGGCAATTTGAATTTCGTCAGCCGTAAAACGTGGTGTAATGTGCTGGGGACAATTCCAATCAAAAGCTTCAATATGAAAAACCATCATTCGTTCGGCACGAAATTTATAGTCGTCTAAATCAAGTGTAGCTAACAATTCGGAATTGTCTTTTAGTTCTACAATCTCGGTTTTGGCAAAGATTTTTAGCCTTGCTTTTGCCGGATAATCCATCAAAAATAAAGCTACATTATTATTAGTTTCCATATTACCAACTGTGATGTATTGCTTATTTCCAGAGAAATCTATAAAGCCAATGCGGTTTTTATCCAATACTTTCAGAAACCCTTTTGGACCACCACGATGCTGGATGTAAGGGAAGTTATTCTCACCAATTGAGGCCATATAAAAACTGTCTCGATTTTCTATAAAACCAATTTCATTGTGTGACAATCCATCGACCACGTTGAATTTTTCAATTCGTTCGTAGCTGTTGCGACTTCCGTATTTTTCCTGCAAGGCCTTGACGGCATCCGTAAAAGCAATTGCTGCAAAATTTTTAGCCATACTATTTTCCAGTTTAAATTTTTACTACCCTATTAGAATTGTCCCACGTCTTAGTTTGTCTCCCAAATTTAACTCTTAGAAAACTTCTGAATTTCCTTCAAAAACTATAACTGCATTGCTTTTGATTAAAAGTTTTGTTTCACTAATTAATTCAACTTCCATAAAACCTGTTCTTTCAGAAGATTGAAAAGAATTCATTTTTTTCTTATTCAACTTTGTACCCCAATATTTTGTCAAAAAAGTGTGTGTGCCTCCAGTAACTGGATCCTCATTTGAGCCACTCCATGGCCAAAAGTATCTTGTCTCAAAATCAAAATTATCTTTATCCGACAGAGCTGTAACAGAAACTCCATTGATTCCAGTATGTGAATGAATCAAAGTAGTATAGTCTGGGGTCAAAGCAGCCAGTTTTTTTGCGCTTTCAATTTCAATTACTAAAATCTTATATTCTGTATTATAAACACAGTTTAGAATCTCCGAAATCCCAAAGCTGTTAGTAAAGCTTGTGGCACAACAGCAGGTTCAACCCCATAAACTGGAAATTCCATTATAATTTGATCCTCTGATTTTTTAATTAATAAATCCAGATTTTGATGGGTAATAAAATGAATTTCATCCAAGTCGTAATTCTCGAAAACAACTTTGGATGAAGCCAATGTGGCATGACCGCAAAGATCCATTTCCATTTTTGGAGAAAAATACCTAATGACGAATGTATTGTCTTTTTCCATTTTTATTAGAAATGCCGTTTCAGACAGGTTCAGTTCTTTGGCAATTAAAAACATTTTTTCGTCACTAATGGGTTCATCTAAAATGCAAACTCCCGCCGGATTTCCTTTAAAAGCAACATTTGTAAATGCGTCAACTATAAATGTTTTCATAAGATTAATTTAAGATTTTGAGTAATTCAATTTATTAAAATAATTTTCGGTCTTTCTCCTCAATTGGCAAATCATTGATACTGGCAAAACGTCTTTGCATTAAACCATTTTCGTCAAACTCCCAGTTTTCGTTACCATAAGCACGGAACCATTGCCCATCGGCATTGTGGTATTCGTATTCAAAGCGAACTGCCATACGGTTGTTGCGGAAACCCCACAACTCTTTTTTGAGTTTATAGTCGAGTTCTCTTTCCCATTTTCCTTTTAGGAATTCTATTACTGCTTCGCGGCCGTTGATAAAATCAGTTCGGTTGCGCCATTCAGTGTCGATGGTGTATGCCATCGCAATACGTTCTGGATCTTTGCTGTTCCAGGCATCTTCGGCCAATTGTACTTTTTGCAAGGCAGTTTCCATTGTAAATGGCGGAAGGGGAAGTTTTTGTTCCATTTTATTTTTTATTAGTTTAAAGAATCGATTAATTATTAAATAAGAATTGAAATTTAAGACAAACAATGGGGGCAAAATAAATTTGCTTTAACAATGAGTTTCGAGACTTCTTTTTCCATAGCCTTCTGTTTGTTTCGGGCGTGCCATAAATGCAAATCGCTCGCATAAGTGGCAGCTGTTTCGGGATTGGCTTTTAATTTATTCACTAATTCCTGTACTTCATTAGGTCTTGGCCCCCAAATACCCGTGATTGTAAAATGCTCGTTGAGTTGTATTAATTTAGGAATGGCTCTTCCATTCTTAGTCAGGTGTGCATCCATCAAGTCTAAGTTTTGATCCCTATAGACTAGTTTTAATTCTATTTTCCCTTGGCTTAATTCGGCTATTTTGTTTAAGACCGGCAGGGTTTGCGAGGCATCACCACACCAGTGTTCCGTCAAGACCAACCAATAGGTTTTATGATTCAAGTTCCGCACTAATTCCTGTAGTTCTTTTGAAGGAGTATAGGTTTTGTCTAGCCTGCGCATTCTGCTTTGATTGAGTGCGATGTATTCCTGTATCTGAATATCAGCATTCGCAATTAAATCCCTTGCCATTTGTTCCTTGTAGAAGTCATAAAGAATTCCTTCACTGAAAAAGCGTTCGTAATCAAATTTAGTTAATAGATTGTTAGCCATAATCATAGTGTATGTTGTTAGTATCTATGTGACAAAGGTGCGACAAACTTACAGTTGCATAAATGGAGCATTTACGCAAAAGGATGGACAATTTTCCCAACGGTTACAGATTTTTTTTTTTTGCATTATTAGTAACGATTTTTTATTGCCTTTGTATGGCACATAATTTTCTCGAGTGCTACTGAAGGTTTCGCTCAACATCAATTAGTTGTAGTGCCTTCATTTGTTATTTCTGGAAACGGAAGTGATTTATTAAAAAGAAATCACGTACTTTAGTACACTAATTGCTTAAAGGCACTGTCACTATCTGTGGAAATTTGTGCACTAACTTCGAAGTAAACCTGACTAAATGAAATTACTTGAAATATTATCGAATAATTTAATTAAAACAACCCGTTGGGTGTAATTAATTTGTTTGATTTTTAATATTGTTTTTAGGTCTATCAAAGACGAATTTATTGATATATTGAACCAATGTTAATGCTGTTATTTTTGCTAAAATTCTTGTTTTAAAACCTTCAAAAGTTTTAGCATAATTGTTTCTAATTCTGAACTGGTCGCATAGTTGTGAAAATAATGTTTCAATTCCTTTTCTTGATTTCCTTAAGATATTAGGTTGTGGCTTATAATCTTTTTGATTAGTTCTTTTTGGTGTTTCTAATTTGATATTTACAGTTTGAAACAAATCTAATTGAATGCTTTGAGATAGGTAATCTATGTAGTCAAGTAACACACAATCAGACATTTGATGTTTTATATTTTTCAAAAAATGAACGTCGTGAACTTCTGCTTTTGTAATATCCAATGAATGGAAAATTCCTTTTATAGAACAAACTCCGTGCAATTTATATCCGTAAAACCAGTTGTTTTGAGAAGCACAAAACCCTTTTGAGGGAGTAGTTTCAAACTCATTTTTACAAATTTTAATTCTTCTATGACGTGCAAATTTGCAAATCTCCAAAGGCATACTATCCACGATGAAATAATCTTCAAATTCTAAAAACCGAGATGCTAATTTTGTTCTTACTTCTTCTAAAAATAAAAACAATTTTCGCATTGCTAATTAAAATTGAACTGACTTCGCTCAATTAAATTAGGTATTTGTTGCTTATTAATCTCTTTAAATAAAAAATTTTCACTGTCAATAGACTTAAATTCAGCTGTTAGACCTAGTGCAACTACTTCTAAATCAGATATTTTTTGTTTTCTACCAACATCCGATTTATATTCTAGTTTACTATTCAATGAACTTATAACTTCTAAAACTCTAAAATAATTTTTTACTATATTTGATATAGATATTGGTTTGTTTTTCGACTTCAAGATACTGAATTTCAGTATATTGACTAATATTTGATCAATTTATTTTACTGCGAATGATTACACCCAACGGGTTATTTTAATATATTTGTTTGAATCAAAACGGAAGTTTTTTCACAGACTGACGTTATGCGTCACCCTATGAGCGACACTACAAACAATCAACACTTGACTAAATGACAAACAAAATAATAGCATATATTGACAAGTTTGTAAAACTGACACAAGAAGAAAAGGAGCTTTTTAGTTCTTGCTTCAAAGAAAAAAAAATTAAAAAACGACAATTCGTAGTTCAACCAAACTTTATAGCCAAGCACAGACACTATGTTTTGCAAGGAGCATTTAGGGCTTACGTTGTGGCTGATGAAAGGCAAGAACACACAATTACTTTTGCCATTGATGACTGGTGGATTACAGATTACAACAGTTATATTTTTCAACAACCTGCGACAATGTTTGTGGTTGCTTTAGAAGACAGCATAATTTTACAACTTGACTATGAAAAGGAGCAAGAACTAAAACTGCAAAATCACAAATTTGAAACTTTTTTTAGGATAATGGCGGAACGTGGACTTGCTTCTCAACAGAGAAGAATAATATCAAATCTTACGCAAACAGCCGAAGAACGTTACGAAAATTTCGTTTCAAAATATCCTCTAATTATTCAAAGAGTTCCTCAATATGCTTTAGCTTCTTATTTAGGAATGACCACTGAGTTCTTGTCCAGAATAAGAAACAAAAGGGTTTTAAAGAAAAGTTGAACTAGATCAAGCGAATTTTCTAAACTACATCATTTTTAAACGTTGAGTATTGTCACACCTTTGTAAGGTCAATAAAGACAAACAATATTTAAAAAATAATAAAATGGCATCATCAGAAAAAAGAACTTTTACAGTTCCAACAAGAGCAGAAGTATCTGCAAACAATCAAGGTATGTTTGACAACCTCCAAAAAGGTTTGGGCTTTGTTCCGAATTTGTATGCTTACTTCGCCAAAAACGATACTGCATTAGGCGACTATTTAACGTTTCAAAATCGAAAAAGCACATTAAAAGCAAAAGAAAGAGAAGTAATTAACTTGGTAACAAGTCAAATTAATGGTTGTAGTTATTGCCAATCGGCTCACACAGTATTGGGAAAAATGAATGGTTTTACAGACGAACAAATTTTAGAAATTCGTAAAGGAACAGCAAGTTTCGACAGCAAGTTAGACGCTTTAGCGAAATTCACAGCATCAGCAGTTGAAAATCGTGGACGTGCAACCGAAGAAAGCAAAGAAGCATTTTTTGGAGCAGGTTACAGCGAAGCCAATATGATAGATGTAATAATAGTTGTTGGCGATAAAATTATTAGCAATTATTTACACAACTTGACAGAGTTTGAAATTGACTTTCCTGTTGCAGAAAAATTATAATTGGTTGAAGCGTAAAAATAAAACGTATTTTTCTCTAAGCAATCACCCCAATTTTTTCAATTACAATTCTTTTAAAAATAAATAAAATGAGTAAAATAAATAAGTTAGGCTATAAAATAGCCGTTTCAGGTGTCGTCGTTGTATTACTTTGGATTGGTTTTTTTAAATTCACACCATCGGAAGCTGTAGGCATAAAACCTTACGTTGAAAACCACTTTTTGATGTCGTGGATGTACAAAGTGTTGAGCGTTCAAATCGTTTCAAATATCATTGGGCTTTTCGAAATCATTGTAGGTATTGGTTTAATTTGGAGTTTATTTAAACCCCAAGTTGGAAAAATATTTGGCTGGGCAGCAGTCGTTATTTTTGGCACAACTCTAAGTTTTTTATTGACAACGCCAGGTATTAATAAAATAATTGATGGTGTACCCACTACAGACTTTTTTGTTTTGAAAGATATTATGGCATTGGGTATTTCGTTAATGGTGGTTTATAATGAAACGGGTTTGGTTGAAAAGTAGTCTTTTATCTCCTTAGTATAAACGCTCTGTTTTTACCTTTTGGAGTTTATTATCCCACTTAATAGGTTGGATGTTTCTTTTGGATGAGCTTTCTTTTGGAACACCATCAATCGTAAATCTAAGATAAATTGGAGCTGTGCCGTTGGCTTTGATTTTACTTTTTTTGATAAAAAAAAGTAGGTTGAATGATTTGTTCATTTTGTGGTGACTTTAAAGTGGGTTAAAATTAAGTATCTTATACACACCAAACAAGATGTTCAAAATGTGAACCCCTTATTATACAGGTGTTTCAGAGGGATTTAGGGACCTATTTTGAATATTTTGAAATAGGTCACTAAATAGGTCACTGAAAGATTACCAATTAATGTACTTTTTTACCATTGCCACCAATAAAAAAAAACGCTGTAAAACATATGTTTTACAGTGTTTTAGCCCTTTTTTCTTTCCAGCTCGCAGAGAAAATGGAATCAGTATTTCCGGTTCTGAAAGAATTTTGTTCTGAAGTGTCCGCTACTTTAAATTCCTTAGTATTGGTCATATTAAAACTTATATTGCATCCAAATGGTGCTAAAATGTGCAACGTTCTTGCGTGATGATTAACGAATTTCTTGATCACATAATTCCAAAACACAAAAAAAATCACAACATGAAATTGCAAGGCTTTTTTGAATTAAGTAATAATAAAATATTCTTTGAACTCTGCTTTAAGTTTTAGTCTAAAGAGGGAGCCAAAGGAAAATCTACTAGAATTTGAGTTAGATTATGCAATAAGTTCATCGCTGTTTTGTCGCTAATTTAAAGAATTAATTCAACCAAGTTTTTCGTTAGTATATTTTTTCGAAATGTTAGTATAAAATTTTAACTAGCGATTTGATCAATAAACTTAATTTACGCAATGGTTTGTATTTATGAGAATTTGGTAAGCCGAAAAATTAGTCTAATTTAGTACCAAATCGCTTGTGGCTAGGAAAAAAATTATGCCCTAACGGAGGACAGTAAAATCTATGAACACAGACTTAATTATTCAAAATATTAGCCGACATATTCATCTCGACAAAACCGAGACAGACTTTTTTATTTCACTACTGCAAGCAAAGAAACTTAAACGGAAAGAGTTTTTATTAAAGCAAGGCGAACTCTGCAAGACCGAAAATTTTATTATAAAGGGTTGTCTTCGAACTTATACAATTGACGATAATGGTTTTGAACATATTGTAATGTTTGGAATTGAAGATTGGTGGGTAGGGGACCTTTATAGTTTTCTTACACAAAGCCCAGCAACTTATTTTATTGATGCATTGGAAGATTCAGAAATTCTACAAATTACAAAAGCCAATCTTGACAAACTATATGAGAGAGTTCCTAAGTTTGAACGCTTTTTTAGGCTGATACTTCAAAACGCTTTTATTGCACAGCAACAACGCATTAATCAAAATCTTTCTTATTCAGCTGAACAGCGTTATTTAGACTTCATTGGCGAACATCCCAATTTAGAACAACGACTTTCCCAAAAACAAGTTTCGGCATATTTAGGAATTACACCTGTTTTTTTAAGTATGCTGCGCAAAAAATTATCCCAAAAGTGATTTATTAAACTACTTTAATTTTTATCTTTTTATATCTCTTTTACTTTGCGCTATCATTTAGCAAAATAACAGAAAATGAAAATTGTAATTATTTATCATAGTGGATATGGGCATACTAAAATTGTTGCCGAGCATATTCAAAAAGGGGCTTCAAGAGAATTGGAACAAGTATTTCTTTTATCAACTCTTGAAGCACAGGACAACTTTGATTTGTTGCATCAGGCAGACACATTAGTTTTCGGTAGCCCAACTTATATGGGAACAATCTCTGCCGACTTTAAAAAATTTATGGAAGCAACAGGTAAATTTTGGTACATCCAAAAATGGAAAGACAAATTTGCAGCTGGTTTTACAAACTCATCAACCTTAAATGGCGACAAGTTGAACACACTGCAACAACTTTCACTTTTTGCTTCTCAACATAGTATGCTTTGGATTTCAACAGGTATCTTACCAAAGTTTGAAAATGACAAACAATTGGAAGAACCCAATGGACTGGGAAGCTACTTGGGCCTTATGACGCTTTCAGACAATTCAACTGCAGAAGTGAACTTACCAAAAGGTTTAGAAACAGCCGAACTTTTCGGGCAACGTATTGCGCAACTTACAAAACAATTTAAAGAATCAAAATAATTAAGAAAATGAAAAATATAATATTCAACACCAAAAACGATTTGACAGGTTTAATTACTCGTCTAACACTTGGTCTAATTCTCTTTCCACACGGAGCGCAAAAGATGCTTGGAATGTTTGGTGGTTATGGCTTTACTGGGACTATGGGCTTTTTTACAGACACAATGCATTTGCCTTGGATAATTGGCTTCTTAGTGATTATCATAGAATTTATGGGAGCTTTGTCTTTAATAGCAGGTTTTGCAAGTCGCATCTGGTCGGCTCTAATAATCGTACTTTTTTTAGGAATTATTTTTACATCGCACCTTGACAATGGTTTTTTTATGAATTGGTTCGGGAATCAAAAAGGAGAAGGTTATGAGTATCACTTGTTAATAATAGGTTTATCACTTGCCACACTTATCAATGGAAGTGGAAAATATTCGGTTGACGGAAAACTTCTTAAATAACGAAGGATAAAAGGACAACCAATAACTGTGCTTTCGTGTAAAGAGGGCTAAATTGCTTAATTGAACGTTGATGCTTTTAAATGCCCCAGTTAGGCGAAGTCTCTCGATTTAATAACCGTTACTAAATAAAATTCCAACTTTATCAACTCAGATTTCTGAATTGTTTTTGTTGAAAAAACAGAGTAGCTATAAAGTCGGTTGACCTCACAAGACCTAGCTTATAGTTGTGTAAATGGGCTACAAACGCAATAATATGAATGATTTTTCCTTTAGTAATAGGTTGTTTAATTAATATTTTATTATTTGGGTTTATTAGTTTTATGTAAGTAAAATCACTTAGTTTGGTGGCCATTAAGGTTTTATTTTTGACAAAAGTACAGGAGTAGTTAATGCGAATAAAAATAACGTTTATATACTTTAAAACGCTGTATTTCATCATTTTAAAAATATTTTAAAAGCTTTTGTAACATTTTAGATATCCTCGTATCTAAAAGACAAACACAAAAAAATAATCAAAATGAAAAAAATCAAATTTTTAATCTTACCATTTGTATTTACATTTATAAGTTCAATGGTTTTTGCACAAAACAATTCCTATTCCTATCTCTTTGATGTTAAAATTAGCGGAAAAGGAAAACAATCCATCATTTTTATTCCTGGTTTTGCAAGTTCTGGAGAAGTCTGGAACGAAACAAAATTAAATTACGAAAAAGATTTTACTTGTTGCACATTAACAATGGCTGGTTTTGCAGGCATAAAACCACAACCAAATGCCACATTTAAAAATTGGGAAACCAGTATTGTTAATTACATTAAAGAAAACAAAATTGAAAAACCAATTCTAGTCGGTCATAGTATGGGTGGTGGTTTAGCATTAGCTATTGCTTCAGATTATCCAGATCTTATTAAAAAAATTGTAGTAGTTGATGCACTACCTTGTTTACAAGCACTTTCAAATCCAGCTTTTAAATCTAGTGAAAATCCAGATTGTTCTCAGCTAGTACATCAAATGACTGCACTAACAGATGAGCAATTTTATCAAATACAAACAAGTTCTATATCCAGACTTGTTGCTGAAAATTCAAAACAAGAATTAGTAATTAGTTGGAGTGTAAATTCTGATAGAAAAACATTTGCTGAAATGTATTGCGATTTTACAAATACCGATTTAAGACAAAAAATTGAAAATATAAAATGCCCATCTTTAATTTTATTGGAAGACTCTTTTAAAACTATAAAACCAGCTATAGAAGATCAATACAAAAAACTTAAAAATGCCAATTTACAGTATTCAACCAAAGGGTTACATTTTATAATGTATGATGATAAAGAATGGTATTTGAACCAATTAAACAACTTTTTAAATTAATTACAATGAAAAAATTAAATTATTTTATACCAACTAAACAAGGAATCATTATTGGTGCCGCAGTTGGAATAGCAACAAAAAATATTGCAGTGGGGATTTTTCTAATTTTAATTTTTAGCTTAGCATCTAAAATAAAATTAATCAAACGATAAATGCTGGTGTTTGAAGAAATATATAAAAGCTATTGGCAAAAAATATTTCGCTTGTGCATGGGTTATGTCAATGATCATAACCTTGCACAAGACCTTACACAGGAAACCTTTATAAGTGTTTGGGAACAACTTCCTAAATTTAGAAATGAATCCAGTATTGGAACTTGGATTTATAGAATTGCTTCCAATAACTGCTTGAGACAAATTGAAAAACAAAATCGTTTTCCAAAAGCTCAATTGCCTTTAAATTTAATGGAAGAAAAGCAGCATAATATTGAACCTAGAATTCAATTTTTATACAAATGCATTGCAGAACTACCAGAAATTGACCGTATAATTATATCACTGGAACTTGAGGATATAAAACAAGCAGAAATAGCCCGTATCGTTGGACTATCAGAAGCTAATATACGAGTAAAAATTTACAGAATAAAAGAAAAATTAACACAAAAATTTACCAGTAATGAGCGATAATATAAATTTCAAAGACTTGTGGGCTAAGCAAACAACAATTGTACCCAATCCTGAAAATTTAATAGTTGAGATTAAAAAAATGAAACAATCTAATTTGAGAAAGTTAGTATTAACTAACCTTTTGCTAATTGCAACTTCAATATTTATAATTTTAATTTGGATATATTATCAACCGCAATTACTCACAACAAAAATTGGGATTATCCTAACCATTATAGCAATGGTAATTTTTCTATTTGCATATAATAAAAGTTATTCACTTTTTAAAAGCCATATGAACTCACAGAGCAATAGTGATTATTTAAAAGACTTGTTAGCAATTAAAGCCAAACAAAATTTTATGGAAAAAACCATGTTAAATTTGTATTTCATTTTGCTTTCATTAGGAATTGGGTTGTATATGTATGAATATACTTCTCGAATGAAACCATTTTGGGGAATAGTTACTTATGGAATTACTTTTATTTGGATTTTGATAAATTGGTTCTATTTGAGGCCAAAACAAATAAAAAAGCAAAAAACAAAATTAGACGCCATAATCAGCAAATTTGAAACAGTAAACGATCAACTTAATGCATAAAAAAGTGAATTCCCAAGCTCAGCGAAGCGTCCGACTTCGTACCCATTACTAATTGCAATGCTAACTTTATTAACTCCTATTTCTGAATTGTTTTAGTTGAAAAATAGAGTAGCTACGAATTCGGGACACTTCGAGCGAGGAATCAACATCTCATAAGCAAGGCAAGAAAATTCAAAAGTCCCCACAATATCACTGTTGCGGGGCTTATCTGAATTAAGTATGAATAAAAGATATTCTTGTACCGTGTTTTTGGTATTAGTCTAAAGCGGGAGCTAAAGGAAAATCTACAGGAATTTGCGTTAGGTTATGCAAAAAGTTCATTGCTGTTTTGTCGCTTACCTGAAGAATTAAATCTACCAAGTTTTCATTAGTATATCCATTTTCAAAAAATGCATCTACTGTTTCTGAACTAGCTCTCCCTTTGTTTTCAGCAACCTCGGCAGCTAATTGCACTAAGGCATTTAATTTGGCATCAGCACTTTTTCCTTTTCTGATGTCTAACAATTGATCTTCTGAAAAACCATTCATTTTTCCTAAAACCAAGTGAGCACTTTGACAATACACACAGCCGTTTACTTGGCTCACGATTAAATTTACGGCTTCTTTTTCTTTGTTAGATAAAGATGTTTTTGCACCTTGAAACGCTAAATAACGGGATAAACCATTCTCTGAATGCGCGATAGTGGCATATAAATTTGGGACGAAACCTAATGCTTTTTGTAGGTTTTCAAAAATTGCTTGATTTGCTGGAGCCACTTCTTCTTTTGTTGGAACTGAAAATGTTTTCATTTTATTTTATTTTTAAAATTCTGTTTGTCATTATTGACTTTACAAAGTTGCGACTGTCCTAAAGCTTTTAAAATGGATTATAAACGCTAGTTAATGGACAATTTTCCCTGACCTATTTATATTTTTTTCTGTTTTAAAAAAAAACTGCTACCCTGATGGTTGTAATTATTTATCAACTAAGGGATTATAAAAAAACACCTCCAGCCCCAAATAAATGGAGTTAGAAGTGTTTTAAGTCATAATTTGTTATTTATTGCGATTTTTTTAAAATAAAAAATATAGCTCAAGCTTACTTTTTTGCAAATTGTAGCCAACTGCTTAAAGCTATCAAAAAGTTATTCCCTAAGTAAGTTGTCGAAGGCCGCAATGAATTTCCGGATTTGTTCTAAAGTTAGCCTATCTTCAATAGCTCCTTCGCTACTCACTTTTCCTCTTACTCCTTGAATTAAGAGTGAAGTGTCTTCATTAAAATTGGCTTCGATGGTTTTCATTATTAACTGTAATTCTTCGTGTCCTTTTTCGCCCGAAGCCGAAGCTGTAATTAAACCCACTTTCTTTTTTGAAAAAATAGTTGTAGAGACACACCATTCTAAAGCATTTTTTAAACTTCCAGGTATACTAAAAACATATTCGGGCGTACAAATGATAATGCCATCCGCTTTTTGAATTTCGTTTCTGAAGTTGGTTACTTGTTGTGGAGGATTTTCAGTATCTAGGTCAGGATTGAAATGCGGGATTTCTGCCAGACTTTCGAATATTTTTAATTCGAAAAGATCCTTTGACAATTCGGCAATTTGTTTTAGTATTTTCAAATTACTGGAATTGCTTCTGGTACTTCCTGAAATGGCAAATATTTTTTTAATTGATTTCATCGATGGCTATTTGTTGTTTTTTGATGGAATAAATATAGCCATTCTAAATCATGATTAGTGATTTACAATGGCTATTTTGTGTATTGCTAATTATTTTTTAATTTAAAAATAATTTTTAAGTTTATAAAATTATTTAAGATATCGGACTAGATTTCACAGTATTTAAAACATAATTAGATTAACACAATTAAAAAGAAGATTAAAATTTAACTAACGTATCTACGAACAAATGCTTTTTAAATTAGTAATGATTACTTCTTATGATAATATTCGCTGGTTATTACAGCAATAGGTAATCCTACTAATAACATATGCCAAATAATTCCAGCGCCCGAAAGAACGATATCGAAAGGCGATTCAGGAACATTTGTGAAGGGAATAATTACTAAATTCATTACTAACCAAACCCCTAACCCATAAACTAGTCCTGAAGTAACCTTGTATTGTCTAAGTAAACTAATTTTAGGGTATGCATAAAAGTAAATAATTGCTACGGCATAGGCTACAATAAAGTGAAAAAACAGTCCTACCAAAAGAACAACTATTCCACCTTCGTAAGCTGCTTCGCCGTATATTCCGCTCGCAATATATTCTACTACCTGAAAGGGATTAAAACCCAACCAAAGAAAATAAAATATTATTCCGGCTGTTGCGTCTAATAAACCAGACACTAAACCAGACCAAAGAATTGTTTTAAAAGCACTACTTTGCTTTTCATTTTGAAAAAAGGGACTCATTGAAATCATAATAATTTGTTTTTTATGTTAGTTAGTACTATTTAAATTTTGATTGTGATTCGATTCTTTTATTAAAAAAGATTCAATTATAATACTATTCGACAGTAAGCCTGTTTGCTTATTTGAACGGCCTGGAATCTTATTTTTTTTTGGCTCCGGATTAATGTTTTCAAATTCAACTGAGAAAATTATAATCTTAAATTTTGCAAAGAACCTTTTGGAATTGAATTATTCCGCTAATATTGCATTAAAGCCAGAAATTAATTTCTGGCTTTTAAATTATTTACTGCACATCTAGTATTATTTTTTAGCTTTTTGAGTTGCAACTTTAGTAACATAAAAATGATGCATTTCTTTAGAGATAACTTCAAGATGGTCTTCTACCGCAAAGTGACCCGCTTCAAGACGGTGCATTTCTGCGTTTGGTAAATCTTTTAAGAAAGCTTCTCCTCCAGCTGGTGTAAAGAATACGTCTGTTTGTCCCCAAAAGATCAAGGTTTTAGGCTGGTTTTTACGAAGAAATTCTTGCCATACAGGATACAATTCAACGTTTTTACGATAATCATAAAACAAATCAAGATTTACTCGAACCGCATTTGGTCGTTGCATGAAAGCATAATCTGATTCCCAGTTGTCGGGGCTAATTAATTCAGGGTTTTTGGCTCCAAAAAGATAGATTCCTTTAATGGCGTCATGAGTTAGAAAGCCAGCTAATGGTTTTTCGGTTTCAGCAGATCGGTTTTTCCAAAGTGCACCACGGAAGCCGTCCCAGGCAGGAGTAAATCCTACTTCGTAAGCATTGCTATTTTGTATAATTAACCAATCTAAGGCTTTAGGATTACGACCAACGATTCGAAATCCAACTGGCCCACCATAATCTTGAACAAATAAACCGTAATGATCAAAACCTTTTAATTTTAAGAAGTGTTCCACTATTTCAGAAATACCATCAAAAGTATAATTGTATGTTGCCGGATCTGGTATATCGCTTAATCCAAAACCTGGGTAGTCCGGAGCAATAACGTAAAATTTATCTGAAAGCGATTGAATTAAATTTCTGTACTGATGAGAACCAGCTGGAAAGCCATGCAAAAGGACTAATTTTGGATTTTGAGGATTACCTGCTTCTCTATAAGCGATATTCAATCCATCTACTTTGATACTTTTGTAGGACACTTGTGCTACGGCAGCTACTGACATAAAAAATAAAACAGCTACTGCAAATGTTTTGTGATACAATTTCATAATTTTTGATTTAAAGTTGTTTGTCTTTATTGACATCACAAAGGTGCGACAGTCCTAGACCTAATAAAATGGATTTTAAACGCTAGTTAATGGACGATTTTTCCAAAGTTTTTTTTCCCTTTTTCACATCAAAAAAAATAAAAAGGTATTGGAAACCTATACCCAAATTTGTTTGTCAAATTCGGTAATAAATTTTTGGATTTGTTTTAAAGTCAGATTATCCACAATAGTGCCTTCGGCATTCACTTTTCCTCTTACTCCTTTAATTAAAAGTGATGTATCTTCATTAAAGTTGGCTTCGATAGTTTTCATTATTAACTGTAATTCTTCGTGTCCTTTTTCGCCCGAAGCCGAAGCTGTAATTAATCCCACTTTCTTTTTTGAAAAAATAGTGGTAGAAACGCACTATTCCAAAGCATTTTTTAAACTTCCCGGCAAACTAAATACATATTCGGGCGTGCAAATGATAATACCATTTGCTTCTTGAATTTTGTTTCTGAAATTTGTTACTTGTTGGGGAGGATTTTCATTATTTAAGTCAGGATTGAAATGTGGAATTTCTGCCAGACCTTCGAATATATTTACTTCGAAAAGATCTTTTGACAATTCGGCAATTTGTTTTAGTATTTTCAAATTACTGGAATTGCTTCTGGTACTTCCTGAAATGGCAAATATTTTTTTTGTTGATTTTATCTTTAGTTATTTGTAGCTTTTTGATGGAATAAATAATAGCCATTCTGAATCAGGATTACTGATCTAAAATGGCTATTTTGTGTATTGCAAGTGTATGTTTATATTGAATGGTTTCACCACTTTGGCTTTTGTCCTTTTAGATTCCAATTGAATATGAGCAGCATCTATTTCTTCAAAAGGAAAAATAAAGCACATAAAAGGATTTAATTTTTTCAAACTCATTAAGTTGGCAATTTTTTTCCTATTCTGACCATCGGAAGTTACCACAATACGATATTCTTTTAGACCCAATGCGTTCGTTTCATTTTCTTGCGTTAGGGGATAGGGTAGCGTAATTATTTGGGCTCCTTTTTTTAGTATTTTCAAGGAATTGTCATATATTATAATTCCTAGGGTATCTAAAACAATATCTACATTGGTAACTACCTTTACGAATTTTTGGGGTTCATAATCTGAAAATTGATCGGCACCAATTTCAAGTATAAACTCTTTAATTTTTTTGAGCCTGTAGCAATTACGCGAGCATTTTTACTTTTTGCTATTTGAATGGGATAATGGCCGGCACTTCCGGCAGCCGCCTGAATTAAAACACGATCACCTGATTTAATTTTTGCATTGGTAATTAAAGTTTGGAAGGAGTAAAGGGCTGCCAAAGTTACTCCAGTAGCACCTTCATAAGAGACTGTTTTGGGTTTAATGCCAATTTATCTGCCGGGATTGCTACATTTTCAACATAGGCTTTTCACTGTCTCTGCAAATAAGCCTGTTTACTTTTTTGAACAGTAGCAATATTTTTTATTTTTTTATTGGTTCAGGATTAATGCTTTCAAATTCAACTGAGAAAATTATACTCATTATTTTCCAATGTCCATCAATTTTTACCAGCCCCCAACTTTCTTTACCCCAATTAATTTTTTTCTTGTCCTTCCAATAACTATAATCAAAGGTTGCAGAAGCAATACTACCATCTTCGTCAATGTTTAGATTATAAAATTTTTCTTCATAAGCTCCCGTATCAAAAATACTTCTAAAAAATTTTTGGTAAGTACTTGTAAAATTTCCTTTTTTGGTACTGTCTTTGCTTAATCTGTTTTGTTGTGTTTTCTCTTTGAAAACCCCAACCCAAACGGTCGGTTCATTATGAAAAAGTGAATAAAATTTTACGCTGTCTTTTTTTATCAAACAGTCCATAAAAGTTGTCAGTATTTGTTTAATTTCTTTTTTATTAGAGGTTTCCTTTTCTTGACTAAAAGCAGCGTGAGATATGGAAAAAATGGTCAATAGTAATATTAGCCGTTTCATTATTTTAAATTTGTTAATTGTTTCAATTGGTAGTATACTTTTTTATTTCAAAGATTTTGCTGCGGCAATTAATAGTTCAGTCGAAATACGATGTTTGTAATCTGGGGTAATATGTTCAAACTCAATTTCACCATTACTATTTACAATAAATACAGTTGGAACAGGCAAAAAAGAGGTGTTAATTCCATCTGAACCATCAGAAATATAGGGTTTATATCCGTCTGGGGCTTGAAACGCAATTCCTACTGCTTTTGATAATTCGCCTTTACTATCGGATAATAAAAGGTAATTTAACTTGTCTTTTTCGTCTGTGACTTTCAAATTTTTTGGAGCATCGGGACTTACAGCGATAATTTGGTATCCTAGTGTTAGTAATTCTTTTTCAGCATCTCCCAGTGCTGACAATTGTATGTTGCAGTAAGGACACCAACCACCACGATAAAAAACTAATATAGTTCGTTTCTTATCAATCAAGTCCGATAAATTCACATCAACATTGTCAACAGATTTTAACTTTAGGTTTGGTATTTTTTCTCCTACCAATAAAGGAGAAATTTCAGTAGGTAATTTTGGCAAGTCGTTTTGAGCAACTGCTGCAATTGAGATAAAGAAGATAACTAGTAATAAAACGTGTTTTTTCATAATTGATAATTTTTATTTTACGAAGGTATAGTGGTTTAAAATGTTGTATTGTCGGCTACTTTCCATTTGAACAAAGAAAATTGATTATGATGCAATTTTGCCAGAAATTATTCGATGGTTTTTAAATTATAATCTACAGTACTGAATATTTTTTTTTTAGTTGCCACTTTAGAAGCATAAAAAAAATGTATTTCTTTTGAAATAACTTCAAGATGGTCGTCTATAACAAAGTGAGCAACTTCAAGATGCTGTATTTAAGACTTTTGTAAATATTTTAGGAAGAAGCCACTTTTTGAGCGGACCCGTTACAATAAAAATTAGATATCTGATACAGGTGATATGTTTGTTGAAGGTGATGTATGTAAAATAGCCTTTAGACAACTTTTATCTGGAAGCAAAGTTTAATCAATTTAAAAATAAGTAGTCACAAAATTATTATTATTGGACTTTTATGTACCTATTGGAATGTGGATTTAAGTATTATTTTCTGGAAAATTTAATTTACGGTTAAATACCTATGCAAAAAAAACTGTTGGGATAACATTTTTTACAATAATACAAAATCTCTTATAATGAAGTAGGAGTTTGGGTAGTTTGGCTTAATTCCAAGATAAAACTATTTTCTACTTTGAATATAATTTTCATTTAAAGCCCATTCATAAAATCGTTCTATCCATTTGTCTTTTGGTTGGCCACTTTTTGTCATACCAAAACCGTGATATCCTCTAGCAAACATGTGTAATTCGGCGTCTATTCCTAATTGATGCCATAATTTATATAGTTCAATTGAATCATCTGCTAAACCAAATCCATCATCCGAAGCGCATACCAGAAAAATAGGTGGAGCATCCTTCGCAGGTTTTTGCATTGGGAAAAAGTACGATGCAGCAGTATAAACAGGAACTAAGAAATCAATTTTGCTTTCTTCTGTTCTATTTAAAGCTACTGACAAAGCCACGGTACCACCAGCAGAAAAGCCCATAAATCCTATTTTATTCTTGTTTATTCCAAAGTCATCGGAATGTTTTCGGACATACGCTACAGCACTTGTTCCGTCTTTGATGGAATAGGGTATTATTTTATTGGCTTCTTCAAGGTATTTTGAGTGATTGCTTTCCGCTATTTTACTGCTTTCCGCTGCGCCATCTTCGGCAGTTGGTACTAATCGATATTTTAAAACAAAAACAGTAACTCCTTTTTTTACGAGCCATTCTGCAACGGCAGTCCCTTCGTTCTTTATGCTTAGTCCGTAAAATCCTCCTCCTGGAGCAATAATTACGGCTGTTCCATTATTATTACTTAATGTCGGTCTATATACCAGTAAAGAAGGTGCGGAAACGTTCGTTACCACTTGAGCTTTCCATATCGGAGAATAGTATTCTTTCTCTTTATTTTCCCACTTTATATTATTGGGTTTTTCAAATGGTAATTGTATCGTTTCTTGTGCGCGAATCAGACTGCTATTCAAAAGAAGTAGGCAGAAAATAATTTTTATTTTCATTTTTGGTAGTTGATGTATTTATTCTATTTTTTTTAAATTATTTAACTCTTGACAGTTTGCCTATTTCTTATTGGGATATAAGGATATCATTGAATTGTATGATTGGCATAATGTCCGTAAAATTCTTCATATCTCCTTGGAGCTCGATTGCATGAGGAGTAAAGGCCGCAATGAAGCTTTGAACCGTGTCAAAACTAAAATGACACATTGCTATATATGGAACTTCAGTTCCTATTTGGGCAGTACCAACACCTCTTTCTACAGAAACTCCTTTAAAACCAGGATGAATGCTCAGAAGTTGGATGGATCTTGGCATATGAATTTCAGTATAATATTGAAAATTAAAAGTTGAGTTTATATTGTTCGGATATAGTATGCTTATTGTATTCATTTTTTTAAAATTTATTAATTTGCTAATGATTTTTTATAGTATAAAAGTCACCTAAAATATTTGTTTTTATTTAGTTATATTGAGAAAATTAAACAAGTTTACTACGATTGAAAAGCAAAATAAATCTTGACAATGTTTTTTAAAAATAGTTCAAAACTTTACAATTCTAATTCAATTGTTTCACAACAGCCTCCTTAGGTATATAACCAAGGTTTGACCAAGTAAGAATATTATTTTTATACAATTTTAATACTGGTAAAGCATTAATATTTAATTCATTACAAAGTTTTTGATTGTCATCCGCATTTATTCTAATGATTTTAACCTTGTCCTTCATATCAGTGGCTATTTCATCTAAATAAGGACTCATTAATTTGCATGGACCACACCAATCCGCATAAAAATCAAACAGTACAATTTTGTTAGAACTGGCCAATTCATCATACTGCTTTTTAGTTAACCCTTTTGGAGCAGCTTTTATATCGATAACTTGTGGCAAATTTGCCGCTCTCCATTTTAATATTCCACCATCCAAATCAAATACCTTTTTGAAACCTTCTTTTCTTAAATCTTCTGATGCATCGGCACTTCTAGAACCACTTAAACAATATAAAAAGTAGTCTTTTGATTTGTCGAGTTTAGCAATTTGAGTTTCAAAGTTCTTACTATTCCAATCGAAGTTTACTGCGTGGGCTAGGTGCCCTTTTGAAAATTCTTCAGGAGTCCGAACATCTATTATGACGGGTTTTGAAATTGAATTTATTTTTTTAGAAAATTCGACTGCTGAGAGTAGTCGTTTTTCACCTTTATTCTCGCCTTTTGTTGCATTGGCTACAAAAAGTGATATAGACATTACTGTGATTAAAACTATTTTTTTCATAATTAATTGATTTTAAATTGTTGTATTTATTTTAACTTTTCCTATTCTTTGCTTAGTTTTTACATTTATTTTAATTAAAGAAATTATATCTATTGCCACTTCTTTCTTGCTCTTCAAAGGAAAATGATGTAATGATAAATCAGTATGCACAATCGCAATTTTATTGGTATCATAGCCAAAACCTTTATTTAAATTTGGGGAATTCATCACCACTAAATCAAAATTTTTCTTTTTTAGTTTGCCAATTGAATTTTCGAGTACATTATTAGTTTCCAAGGCAAAACCTACCGAGATTTGGTTTGCAGTCTTTAATTTTCCAAACTCTAAAGCAATATCCACATTTTTTTGAAGTTCAAGCGTAACATTATTTTCAATTTTCTTTATTTTTATACCAGAAGTTATTTTTGGTTTATAGTCGGCAACTGCTGCACAAAAAATGGCTATATCGATGCTGTTAAAATGTTTTTGGCATTCTAAAAGCATTTCGTTACCAGTTACAACCTTTATTGTTTTATGGTTAGGCAAAGTTGATTTAATTGAAACGGGTCCACTAACAAGGATAACATCAGCTCCCATTTTATGCAAAGCTTCGGCTATTTCGTATCCCATTTTTCCACTACTTTCATTGGAGATAAACCGAACAGGATCAATATATTCTCTTGTTGGCCCAGCAGTAATCAATATTTTTTTATTTTTTAAAGAAGTTTCCATTGCTTTATTTTTTTAATCTTGATTTGAATATTTTTTCAAACTTTTCAATTTTTGGTTGAATTACCAATCTACAATAGCTTTGATTCTTATTGTTTTCGTAATAGTTTTGATGGTAGGCTTCGGCTTTGTAAAATTGTGTTAGAGGCTCTACTGCGGTAACAATAGGGCTATCATAAACTTTTGCTTTATTCAATGTTGCGATGATGCTTTGTGCTGCCAATTTTTGTTCCGTATTTTTAAAAAATATTACAGAACGGTATTGCGTTCCTATGTCATCACCTTGCTTGTTTAGAGTAGTTGGATCGTGAACTGTAAAAAACACTTTAAATATTTCATCTAAACTGGTTACGTTTTTGTCATAAGATATTTGTACTACTTCAGCATGTCCAGTATTTCCCGTACTAACTTCTTCATAGGATGGGTTAGATGTTTGTCCACCTGCAAAACCAGAAACAACTGATTTTACGCCAATTAAGTTTTCATAAACTGCTTCAACACACCAATAACAACCACCTCCAATAGTAATGTTATCAAGGTTTGTGGTGGTTGATTTTTTAAGTTCTTTATTTTGTGCTATTAAACTAAAACCAGTTAGTAAGCAAATTGCAATTATTTTTTTCATGATTTTATTTTATTTCGTTTTTTGTTGCTGCTATTATATTTCCTGTTTTTGTATTCTGTAAGTAAGCGACTAGCATAAAGTCCGTCGCCTGCCAAACTGACTTGAATTGAAAATTAGTATTGAAATTTGATTTTGTTGAATTAGTGATGCTCTTGAAATCATAAACAATATTATAGTTGGTCTGGTTTAGGCCATTATTTTCGCCTCTTTTGATGCTAGTAAATTCCTTTTTCTTAACTAATGCTATGTTGACCACTGTATTCGGGTTTGTATCAGCGTAATATTCAATATTTAATAAATTGTTAGAAATGGAAGCCTTTTTAATAGTAATATTGAACTCTTTTTTTATTGATAATTCCTTGTTTACTATATTATTAATTTCATTTTCTTTGCTTCCAACAAGTTCATATTTACCATTAATTATTAATTGTGGCGTGTAATTTCCTTGAGCATTCAATTGATTTGCATAGTTGTGTTGTCTGTTAGTAAATTGGGCCTTGCTAAAAGGATCTATCCACCCGATGTAATTCCAGTAATCCACATGAAAAGCCAAAGGAATAATGTTTGGATTGTTTTGTAAAACATATTTTGCTAAAACAGCATCCGCTGGAGGACAACTGCTACAACCTTGTGAGGTAAAAAGCTCCAAAACTGCAAATCCTTCTTGATGCGATTTTGCTTCTTTTTTTTCTATTACTTTTAGTAGGGTAAAACTAGACGCCAAATGACAGATTAGTACTATTCCAGTATAGAATGCTGTTTTAATAAATTGGTGTTTCATACATTTATTTTTTATGATCAGGAATAAAGTCTAAAGCTATTGAATTCATACAGTATCTTTTACCAGTAGGCTCAGGACCATCATTAAATAGATGTCCTAGATGTCCATCACAGCGGCCGCAAAGTGCTTCTAATCTTTCCTCACGTAAGGAATTGTCTTTTTTGTAAACTACACTTCCTGAACCGGCTTGTTCAAAGAAACTCGGCCAACCACAGGTGCTTGAAAATTTAGCTCCAGAACGAAAAAGTTTGAATCCGCAAGCTGCACAATGGTAGGTTCCTTTTTCGTCGGTGTCCCAATATTTTCCTGTAAAAGGGCGTTCCGTATTTGCATGTCTTGAAACTGCATAAACATCGTCAGGCAATACTCTTTTCCACTCCGAATCAGTAAGTTTTAACTTTTTGGTACTAGTGTTAGAATAATAAGGGTTATTGGCCTTACTTATCGTGTCCTTATTTCTCTGATAGGCAACCGGGGTTATTTCCATTTTTTTAAACTCTGTAAATGAAGTTAAAAAAAAAGCGAAAAACATAATCAGAACGCTTAATGGTAAAATAAACTTTTTCATATTTTTTAATTTTTATAGGACAAATTTATCGAGATATTAAAAATAGATTTGTCAGTTGATTTACAGATGCGTTAATTTTTAATTTTAATTAACGTTTACTTGTTTTTATTAGAATTCAATCAAGATTTACTTTATTAGAGTCTAATGGATCAACCTATTATATAACACTTCAATTAAATTTTTCTTACTTCATTTTGGTAAAGGTGCAACAGTTATTAAGGTAATAAAATGGATAAAAAACGTAAGTTGATGGACAATTTTTCCAAAGCCTATTTTGGTTGGTGCTGAGGTTAAATAGTAAGATTGTTTAGATTGCTGTATTTTAGGAAAGTATAAATTCTACTATAGCTTCGGAATGTATTTTGGTTGTATCAAAAATTGGTGTAATAAAATCTTTTTGATTAATTAACAATGGAATTTCGGAACAACCCAATATGATTCCTTCGGCACCACTGTCAACCAATTCATTCACGATTCGTATATAATTTTCTTTGGTATTTGAATTGGCTATTCCTCTACCCAATTCCTCCTTAACGGTATACTGTATATAATCTCTTGTTTCTTGTTTTTCGGGTATTAGTACTTCGAGCCCATTTTCTTCAAGTTTTTTTCTATAAAATTCCATTTCCATAGTAAACTTCGTTCCTAGTAACCCCACTTTTTTTAATCCTTGCTTTTTTACCGCTTTGGCGGTTTCGGTACTAATATGAATTATTGGTAATTTAATTTCTTCTTGAAGTTTGTCAGCAAATAAATGAGCTGTGTTTGCACATAAAGCTATGGCATCAACATTACTGCTTTTTAATTTTCCACAAGCATTAAGTAAAAGTTCAAAACAATTCTCCCAACTTTTGACTTGAATATCTTCAAAGTTGAGTGAATAGATGATGCATTCCGCAAAATTAAGTCCACCTAATTTTAAATTTATTCCCTCGTTTATAAATTTATAGTAGTCCATTGTTGATACCCAACTTATTCCACCCACTAGTCCAATTTTTTTCATTTTAAAGTTTTGATAGCTTATTGTGTTTTTATTATAGGTATACTTATGATGACAAAAAATTTAATCGTCTCTTTACTTAGATTCAAAATAATTTGATTGTTTTTTTAACGTTCAAAAACTATTCTACTGAAAGATTTATTCCGTTACCATATAAAGCATTAGAGTTCATTATTTTGATTATAGTTTCTGGATTTAAATACCGTTCTTTTTTTGATGGATATCGTAAATTATCTGCTCCACGCCAATAATCAATTTTTAAATTTACTCTTACCGATTTGCTCCATTCAAGTAATTGATAACCCAATCCATGATTTATGCAACGTAAATCAGTTTTATATTCGAATATATCAACTTCTTTTTTTGAAAAGATCTCTATCCATATAAGGGTGCTCATTTTTCCAAATCCTTTTTCCATATAATCAGATACGTGTGAAAGTTCATGACCTAAAACGCCAATTTGAGCATTTAAATTTAAGTTCTTAAACAATATTGGTTCTAACTTTGAATTGGTTTCTTCACTTATTGTTATAGTATATTTTCTGTTTTTTGCAGATTGAAATAAGCCAATAAAGGAAGGCCTTGCTGAAAGTGGCGTATTCGCCTTTTTTAATACAAACGCAATTGTTGCATTTTTAAGTTCCGGAAAATAGGAGAGTGCTATTAGAATTTGTGTTTCGTAAGCTTTTGGTATATTTTTGTTTTTGCCAAATTCTAATTTCAATTTTGGTAAATTAATTAACGATATAGTATTTGTGTCAAATTTTTTTATACTATTTTGAGCATCCATTGAAACAGTAAGAAAAAATATTAGGGTGAGAAATAGTTTTAAGTTACTGTTTTTTCTCATCGTATTTGAAATGAAATTGTTGGCTATTTTTTTTATGAGAATTATTTTTTTTTAGAATTGAAGAGGAAAGGAAACAGAACTATTAGCTAAATTGTGATTTTCCGGTAAAGCCTCCTGATAGGTTTTTTCTATAAAATTAATAATATCCAATGCCACTTCTTTTTTTTCTTTAATAGGAAAAACATGTACGGATAAGTCGGCATCGATAATTGTTATTTTATTGGTATTGTACCCGAAACCTTCATTTTTATTTGGAGAATTCAATACTACCAGATCAAAATTTTTCTTTTCGAGTTTGTTAATTGCATTTTCATGAATATTATTGGTTTCTAGAGCAAAGCCGATAGATTTTTGTTTTATTTTTTTTACTATTCCAAACTCAAAAGCTATATCTATATTTTTTTGAAGTTCTAAAATAGTTTCGCTTTCAATTTTCTTTATTTTAATATTAGAAGTTACTTTTGGCGCATAATCCGCTACAGCTGCGCAAAAGACGGCAATATCGATAGAGTCAAAATATTTTTTGCATTCTAAATACATCTCTTTTCCTGTTAGTACATTTTTGATTCTATCTTTTGGAAATGTTGAAGTAATAAAAACTGGGCCGCTAACCAAAATAACATCTGCACCCATTTGGTGCAAAGCTTCGGCTATTGCATATCCCATTTTTCCGCTACTCTCGTTTGATATAAATCGAACAGGATCAATATATTCTCTTGTAGGTCCGGCCGTAATAAGAACTTTTTTATTTTTTAGTGACGTATCCATTTTAAGGCAGGTTTATAGTTTTTAATTTATTTCACTTTTAGTTACTGCAACTATAGCTCTTGTTTTTAAATTTTGGATGTAAGCAACTACCATAAAATCTGAGGCTAACCAATCCTCTTTGAATTGGAATGCAATTTTTGTTTTCGATTTCGGGTCATTTTTTATTGTCTTAAAATCATAAACAATATTATAATTTATGGATTTTAAGCCATTATTTTCTCCTCGTTTAATATTTGTAACTTCTTTTTTCTTAACCAATGCAAAATTTAAAGCTACGTTTTTATCGCTATCATCATTATCGAATAAAACATTCAATTGATGCTCTTTTATAGACGATTGCTCTATGATTAGAGTGAATTGTTTCTTTATAGCTAATTCCTGGCTTACTAAATCCCGAATTGCATTTTCGTTACTCCCAACAAGATCACGCTTCCCATTTATAACCAATTGTGGGGTATAGTTACCTTGAGTGTTTAAAAAAGTAGTATACTGTCTTTGTCGTTCACTAAATTCGGGTTTGATAAATGGATCTTTCCATCCCAAATTGTTCCAATAATCGACATGAAAAGCCAGCGGAATAATCGTAGGATTATTTTGCAAAGCATATTTACCAATAATTGCATCAGCAGGTGGACAGCTGCTGCAACCTTTTGAAGTAAAAAATTCGAGAACAGCAAAGCCTGCATGTTATTGTTTTAGTATCTCTTTTTTTAGTACTTCTTTTTGAGAAAAATTAGAAAGAAAGGTTGCGGCAATAAGAATATTGGCGCAACCTATTTTTTTTTTTGACTATTATTTTTCATCTTTTTTAATTTAGCTAAGAAGATTTGTTGCAGGTTGTCTTGATTTGCAAATGTTTTTGTGAAAACTCATTTTTGTAAAATAATTGCTTACGTTGTATTTATTACTATATTTTTTTTCAGTCCAATTTTTTCAGCATTACCTTTTTTGAATTTGCTACAAAGTCTTATTTTTTGTCTAAAATAAAATTATATGTAATTTTCACATCTTCTGCTACTTTGCTTTTTACAATATTAGGAATTTTTATTTCATAGTCAACCGGTCTTATTGAAAAATTGCTAGTTATGGTTATTTTGCCTGAATATTTTGCGATATACGCTTTAACTTTAATTTTTCTAGTAATGCCATGTATAGTTAATTCTCCTTCTATATCGTAAGCCATTTTTGTTGAAGCTATTTTTGCGGCATCAAAATTTATTATTTTTCCTTTGAATGTGGATTTTGGAAACAAAGTTGATTCGATATAGTTTTCATTGAAATGTTCTTCCATTAATGGCACTTTAAATTTGAATGCTTTAACCAATACTAAAGCGACAAAGTCACCCGTTGATTCTTCAAGAATACATGATGCTGTAGTATTTTTTGCGGCAACCTCTTCAAATGCGGGCATTGAGGCTTCAAACTTTATTTCTCCTGCTCTTGTAATAAATTTTTGAGACATTGCAACATGTGCTGTTAATAGGCATATTGCTAAAACTAAATTTTTTTTCATTCTATTTTTTATTGATTTATATAGCCATTGGCTGACCATAATTTTATTATATCTATTTTTGTTTGTGGCATTCTGCCTCTCAATGGCATTCCTAGACCAGAAGGAGCTTCTATTTGATTTATAAGGCCAAAGTTTAAAATTGCATCTTTGACTTCATCATTACTTTCTAAATAGGGGCGCTGTCCTCCTGCAGTGCTATGACAACTAATACAATTTTCTGTAATTATAGGTTTGACATGAGCAATGTAAGTAGGATTGATAATTTCGTTTGTTTGAGATATTTCTTCATAAGTATTAGACTCGCAAGAGATAATTGTTAGCGCACAAATACTAGCTGTAATTAATTTTTTATACTTCATACTCTAATTTTTTAAAAAACTCTATACATATTAAATCCAAAATAGATTCCACCACCATTCCATTTTCCAGTAGTATTTGTAAATACTGCTACATCATTTAAGGACTGACTGTTTGAAAAAACCAATTGAAAGACATGGCCACCTGTTTCTATATCCAGTCCTAATGTAAGTGGGTTGTGGTAGATTGTATTCTCAGGTGCATTTATTCTCGCTGCATATTCTAAATTAAAACTTAGTCTTTTTGTTAATTTATATCTGCCACCTGCACCTATTAAAAATTGATTTTCTTTCTCCGTTCCTGGAATAAGGTCGTATAAATTTTTATGAACATATATTGGTGTTATTTCTAAAGAAAAGGAATTGGAAAATTTTCTAGAAATGGGTAATTGAGTAGAATAATTATACCGATCACTTGCTTTTAATTGAGGATAATCATCTTCACTTAATTCTGTATTAATGTCCCAAGTATTGTAGCCAACGATTGTTACGGGAAATCCATTGGTCTCTTGATTGGCAAATTTATATTTTGCTGTTAATTCATAAATTTTGTGGTAGGTTTGTCTTGACGCTCCTAAAGATAGCCAGTTAGTTACACCATAAATTGCGCCAATTTTTGTATAAGCGTTATCTAGTCCAAAGAAATTATCTAATCCTTTTGTCAAATCACCAAAGCGGTGTGCTATCAAAATATAAGTTTCTCCTTTTGAAGCTAACTTGGTAGACTGCATATTTCCAATTTGCAACGCCTTAAATGTAGCTGTTTCTATCGTTTTCTCTTTTAACTTAACGGTATCTAATTGACCTAGCAGATCTTCCTGCGCGGATGCAAGTGCATACACAAAAAGTACTAAAGAAAAAGTCATGATGCTTTTTAATTTCATTTTATTTCTTTTTTAATTATTAAACACTGATCCAGTTTTAATTCTTCCAATAAATCATCATAGCCAACGATTCTTCCTTTTATGGTTACAACTATATTTTTTTTAAGTGAGGGATCAGAATTCTGTAAATTGCATATTATTGTATTGTTTAAAATTATTTCTTTGTCGTTTATGGTTGTTATTTGTCCAGAAATTGCAACTGCTTTTTCAAGATATTTTTTGTTTGATAATTGAACGTCTGATGTAAATTCGGAAGTAATTCTTTTTGCTGTTATAAAATAGTCCACGGTTTCTGTTGCTATGTCTCTTTCTCCTCCATAGATTAAATAATTATATCCAAAAAAGGAGGCTATAACGATAAACAATAGTGTTACAGCACCTCGTTGTATAGTTTTTTTCATGTTTTTTATTTTAAATAAAATAATAAATAGATCTCTTTAATACTAAAATTAAAAATTGATAAGACTAGATTTGTTTAGATTTATAAATTGAATTTAGAATTGTATTATTTTGTCCTGAAACTTTAATTTATTGTAAATAAGATAGTTATTTAAAATGTTGTTACTTTTTTAATGAATAGGGTTAAAAATTTTTATTAATAACCCTATTTCATTCAACTACTAATCAACCATCAAAAAATTATTTTACTACTGGACAGTTTACGTTGGCACCTGCTGGAGAGAAAGGGAAACTTGTTGCAGTTGCTAGATTTGTCACTGATCCAAAATTTGCATTGCTGATAACTTGAACACTCCATAATGGTGAGTAAGTTGCCACATCTGTAGGGATAGTAGCAATTACGTTGTGTGTTTGTAAGGTTCCTGTTTCTGACTTAAATCCTGAAGCAGGTCCCGAAGCGGGGTTATTAGCTGCCGGATCAATATTAAATGTTACGTAAATTGGCGATGTAGGAACCAATCCTGACGCAGTTGCGGTTAACGGAGCTTCATCAAAATTGAAGTAAGCTACTGCTTTACCGTTGTACCATCCAATTGTTAGTACACTTGCTGTTCCAGCGACGTTGCTTCTGGCTGCAGTTGAGCCAAATGGTACCACAGGACAATTTACAATACTAGTTGTGGAAGTGATTGGGTAATTTGAGGCCAAGACTTCGGCTACACTTGTGATTGAGTTAGGAACGTAGCTTTCAGTAACGATAACTTTTTTTACTAACCAAAAATCATTGTAACCTGTATCACCTGGAATAACACCGATAATGTTATTTTGTCCCGTTATCGGGGTAACTCCATCTGCTTTAAAGAAAACATAAATTGGAGCTGGTATAACGGATTGAACATCAAAATTATAATACTTTACTGAAGCACCGGTTTTGTCTAATCCTGTTGTAATAAAAGGTTGTGTATCAAAATTTACGGGTGCATTTGCTGCCGGCAGACCATTGGATGCAGTTCTTACTTGTAAGTGTCCCGTGGTTGAACTAAAACGATCGACACTTACTTTTTCGGCAGTGGTAATGTC
Source organism: Flavobacterium taihuense (assembly GCF_019351435.1). Taxonomy (GTDB): domain Bacteria; phylum Bacteroidota; class Bacteroidia; order Flavobacteriales; family Flavobacteriaceae; genus Flavobacterium; species Flavobacterium taihuense. The sequence goes on along the minus strand of NZ_JAHWYN010000006.1, from coordinate 192,385 downwards.
TTTTGAAATTGGTTTTGGTGTTTCATTATTATCACTACTGCATGATGCAGTAACGATACCTAAAACAAGAGCCGCTAAATAAAACTTTTTTTTCATAATTTAAATGTTTTTTAATTTGTTACGCAAATGTATTTAGTTCACTATTTTTAGATTGTCATCTATCGGACAACTACTTTTTTTTTAACCTATTATTAACTTTGTTAAGAATTTATCATTACTATTTTATTTATGAGTTAGTTCGAAAATTTGATCAATAAAAAAAATATTTTATGATATAGTAGTGTAATATTTTGGTTTTAGGTTCTGTTGCATCTGGAATACCTTTTTATCTTTGGTTTTTTAAAACTAGCAAAAAATGAATACTAAAGGTCATTGTTATCCAAAACACATAATTATTCAGGCAGTATATTTTAAATTAAGATTTACACTTAGTTACCGTGACGTTGAAGAAATCATTAAAATTAGGGGTGTGATTGTGGATCATGCCGCAATCCAACGCTGGGTTTATAAGTTTACACCTTTTATTGAGTCAGCGACGAAGAAGAGAAAGAGTAGAGTGGGGACAAGCTGGAGATTGGATGAAACCTATATGAAAGTAAAAGGTATTTGGTGTTATTTCTATAGGGCAGTAGATAAACTAGGCAATACGGTTGATTTCCTGTTGACCAAGAGATGACAAAGGATGAGCGCTCAGTCATTTTTAATTAAAGCAATTGCCAATAATTGTAAACCAGCTATAATAAATATTGATAAAAGCGGCTCAAATAGGAGTGCTGTTAAAGTTTATAATAAACGTTCGTTTTCTAAAATAGTAATAGTATTACTTTATATAAGCTTCAATATCTTTTTTAGCAACATAAGTAAACTTTCCCAGTGAAAATTTACTTATGTTATTTCGTTTTATAAGATTGTATAAAGCGCCATTTGAAATATTAAATTTCTTTTGTATTGCAGTGATAGTGTAACAGTCTTTAATTTCAGCCTGTTTTGTTTGTTCTTTTGGTCGTAAAACTACTTCAAAGCCAATTTGTGGCTTTTCAAATAAAGCATTAATATCACACCGTCTAATTAAGGTTTTCCTTTCTGAAAAGTTATATGCATTTATTCTTTTGGTATTGATCAAACGATAGACAGTCTTAACTGAAAAACCTAAAAGTAGTGCAAGTTGTTTGACATTTAAAAATTCTTTGTTTTTAAGATCAATAAGTGGCTGATTTATTATTTTGATTGTTTCAAGGTTGGAGCTTTCAATTTTCTGATTTTTTAACCTTCGTTTATAATCTTTGCTTGCACATTTTAATGAGCAATATTTTGTTGTGGTTTTCTTTGCAAGGAACTCAAAACCACAAAAACCACATATTCTATATACCGAAATATTCGAGCTCATTTTCAATTTTATTAGTTGGAATTATAGGGTTGTAAAGTAATTAATTAAGAGCGTCATGAAGTTAATTATAAGAACACCTAATCAATACATTTTGATTTGGAGAGAAATTATTGCAAGTGTATTTTCCCTGGCTAAATTTTTAATTGCTCTATAAATATAAGGATTTCAATTCCAATATTGATGTTTCTTATTTCATTTAAGTAGTTCAAAAATTTGCTAATTTCTGTAAAAGAAAGTAACAAACCAGTGTTTACAGTAGCTCACAGATTGTATATGAAGGAGTGGTACAATTTTAAACAAAACAAATGCAAATAAAAATGTTAATTTGCCTGTAATTTTGGTTGTTTTTAATAATATTAATTGGATTTAAGAGTATTTAAGCGTCGTTATTTGCTCCTAAAAGACACATAATAGAGATTTTTTCTTTTATGGTACAATTACGGTACAAAAAGTAGATTTTAAAGTGAAATATGTAGGATTTTTAGGTTTTAATTTAACATAAAATTAAGTAAATATGTTAAAATTATGTTAATTATTTGCCGATGCAGAAAATAACTTTCCTTACTTTAATAGAGTTTTAAACTGCAGTGGTACAATTATGGTACAATTTAAAGCAAACTATCGCAAAACAAAACAAAGTATCCTTATCAAGATAACATAACTCATGGGAGTTGTTTACACAAAAATAGTTATAAACTTTGAATATTGATTATATCACTGACATAAAAAAAGCTAAGTGATAGCTATAGAAAGATTTAAAAGTTTTGATGCTTCTTCAACATTTAGAAGTTCATCTTTATTTTCTTCTGTAATAGAGATTCTTAATTTAAGCTTTTCCAAGTGCTCTAATTTATTATGAAGTTTGTTTATTATAATAGGTATTTGATCATAGGTAAATGGTTTCATAACATCCATATATTAAATCTCAGTTAAAGATATACTTTAGAAATACTGTTTAATCTTAGATGTCGTAAATTGGAATGCTTTGTTTTTTAATTTCTTAATTTTAGTGATTGCAGGACCGTAAAAAGATGTTAGGCTAATTATTTATAAAAGGATTAATAGATTACGGAGATGTAGCTTTCGCCAACAACTATGAGAGACCAAAAGAAATTACAGAAATTATATTTAAGTTTCCCAATGTGTTCCTTTTGAATATTCTCCTTCTGGGGTTTCAATGAGTAAATTATCTTCAAGTATTGATTCATTTTGAAAATAAATTGTTGTTTGTGCCCAATCAAAACCTTGTGGTTTGGAGAGAAATTGCATTGAATTGAAAAATACACCTTCAACATCTTTATTGTCAAAGTGAAATTTATCAAGAAGTAATTTTATTTTTGATTCCCTTTCCCGCTCCACAATAATGCCACTAAGTGTTTCATATCCAATTTGAATAATACTTTTGCCAATAGCAGGTATTTGTTTAGTAGCCTTACTAAGAATTTTTTGAAAATCTTTCGCTTTTCGGTCTATTGAATCGTCAGCAATACATTCCCACTTGACAACATACACCTGTCTTAATTTTTTAGCCGTTATATTTAAAACAGCTAAAGGATTATCCGGTTGATATTTAAATCCTTCTGCAAGTTCTGCCTTATGTCCATAGTTACCATGAATATCATAATCAGATGTCAGTAGTTCATAAAATTCCGCTGATCCTTCTCGTAAATCTTTAATGGCAAGGCTTTCGTTAATATTTTCCAAATTGATTTCCGTAACGATAAAATCAATAAATTGGTTGGATATAGTTTTTTTTAACCCCTTAGATTTTATATATTCGGCGTAGCAATATGTTAAAATAAATTCAGGAGTAGATTCTACGGGAGTCTTAAATAAAATTTTAGCAAAAACAGGTTTGCGATGAAGCTCCATTATTTCGAGAAGATGTTTTGACCTTTTCATCCATTCTACACGTTCCTTCTCACCATACTCTGTCGTTTTTGCCAAGCGTTTACATTCAACCCAATATAATCGGTTACCTTTAGCAATTTTTAAATCGGGAGTTTTAATGCTACTACTTTCTTTGACAAATTCAACTTCCCAGCCATTTCTGCTATACAGCAATGCAACAGCTAATTCGTATAGTGTATCATCAGGCTGATTTTGTTTTTCATTCAGCATAATTTTAATTTTGGAATCAATCCCAATCATTTTCTTTAAATCATTGAGGTTATTCCCGATGGTGGCAAAAAAAATATTTATACGGTTCAATTGTGCAGGGTCTCCACAACCTGGCCGCTCATAAACTGATTCGACTAAATACATATACCAAGAAATCCAGTCACTATAAACAGCAATCCTTTTGTGGTCTCCATGACTAGGAGTATCATTATTAAAATAGTCAACAATATTTTGCCTACGTCTTATCCATTCATTCCTACCCATTACCTCAATAAACCAATCTAAAGCAATTTTTGATTTACCTAACCAGTATACCGAAAGGTCTTCCATATTTAAATTCTTTATCCTTTAAAATATTACACTTTCCTGCAACTCAATCCCAATCAAATTCTGTCTTGCAACAAGAAAAGTTACGATTTCTTTAAAACCGTTTAATAATTCTGCATCATTTTTAATTTGTTCCCTGCAATGCTCCCAAAGGTAGCTTGCCGTTCCTGCCAAGAAATCCTCATGTTTAAAACCTACCCTGACATAACCCTCACGTGTTCCCATTTTATCACCAATTTTGATGAAGTTTAAATGTTTCGTGACAATTGAAATACCTTCTTTCAGGATTGTTTTACCAGGCTTGGTTTTAAGTATATAAAGGATTTTATAAACGACATCTTGGTCATAAGAACGCTTTTGCCCCCATTTGATGGTTTCCGGTGCGAGTCTTTCGAAAAAAGCCACGCTGTCTCCGTCCTTCCACCAAGGCAATACTGAGCCTGAAACGCCAACCAATGATTCCCATATTTCCTTTCCTCGGTAATGCCGTTTCGTATCCCAGGTCGTACATTTATCCGCAAAAGCAATCATATTAGATAATAGGTTGAAGAACCTGTCTGCGGTTACTTTTTTTTCAGTACCATTTAGGAAATAATACAGTAAGAACCGGTCAATCCATTCATTGGCGAGATATCCGTAAGCAAATATCGGTTGCCAAAAACTTTTAGTAGTGAATACATCATCTGATTCGATATCCAATACAACTCTCGCTATCTTTTCCATTGACCATATATCAAAAGCGTGTGGATAGTTATCATGCTGTCTGGGTTTCTCATTGATTTCACCCAATTCAAATGTTATTTGTTCCAACACCTGTTTCCAGAATATAAGCAAATGCTTTCGGTCTGTGGCAATGAGCCCGTCTAAGGAAGGTATTGATACAAAGGCATGCTGTAACATTTTTTTATCCAATCCGGAATCATTCCCAACGGTATCGTTATCATTATACCTCCAATGCTGTCTTGTTTTAGGAATGGAAAGTCGCAGTTTCGACCACGTTAATAGTTCACTTGGGGTTTTATTATTGATAAAGTCTTTTAATATCCTATTATTATATTTATCAAGATCGAATCCCTTCGTTTCTTGTTTTATAAATTGAGCAAGTCCGGTAAATTTCAAGAAGCGTAGCATCAAGGTTTCTTCTTCTTCTTCTTCTTGATTAAACTGTAGATATCTGGGGCTGTTTAAGGAATAATTCCTATCGAACCCAATGCTAAATAGTATAAGGAAATTTTGGACTTGTACAAAATTTGCGTCAGACCAGTTTAAATTTTTAGAAATCACTGCGAATAAAACATTCGCGGTATCGTATGGTGATTTTAAAATAAGTTGGCCTGTTAGTCTTCTTAACTGCTTGTCGTTAGGTTTCTCTGACCATAGTATTCCCAAGGTGCGAGCTGTAAATGCTGTCCATGAATCACCAATGTCCGCCTGCGCCCTGCCATAAGAGTCGGTTTGATAACCGTCCAATGCTTGTTCAATGTAGGCAACCGTCCAGCCTGTAATTTCCGGATGTTTCGAAATCCAGCTTTCTTTATTGTAAAGTAAAACAGCGCATCCACCCAATACGGATTTGTGTTTTCCGCTAAAGGACTCGTACGGGTCTTCGTCGTTAGTTACAGCAATTTCCTGAATTGACTTCCACAGTGCCTCGCTTTGTGCCAAGTCATATTGTATGCCTTTTTCGATATCCTGTAGGCACCTAAAAGGAAATAAATGGAGGTCATGGTCCACCTGCATTTCCGCGCGAGCATGCTCAAATTCGGCGGTAATTGCTTTAGGTTCTTTGTATTCAAAGTAGGTCTGTTTGCCATCATTTTTAGATTCGTAATTTTCTATATTGAAAAAGGTAATGAGCCGCGTCAGGTAAGGGAAAGTTTCACCCTGTGCTTCAATTTCACTTAGAATGGTTGTCCACTTCGTAACTATAGGCACAAAGTATTCCTGAATCTCAGGATTGTTCATGTATAAGATTAGTGCAGTGCTGTTGATTGATCTTCGGCGGTGAGGCAAATCATGCCATTTTTTTGCTAGTTTTAAAGTGGTTTTGTCAAAAAAATTAGAACCCATCATTTGGTGTCCTTCAATACCGAAAGCACCGTAATCCAGATCCTTTTCCCATAAATAGAATTCCAGCACTTGTAACAATGGTTTTAATACTGTCAAATACAAACTAGGGTTATATCTGCCTACAGAATTAATCACGCCGAGGTAAGCTGTCGAATTGCCCTCTTTTAAAACAATGTCAACAAAACCACAAACAGGACCATCATTATCACTGGCATCAATCAGGAACTTTTCCAAGGCCTGTAATGCACTGACAATAGCATGTGAGCACTGACCGTGATCGCGATACCAAAAATACATCCTCGAATCACCAATATATTCATGCTTGTCATCTGGGAATTCAATCGCTAGCTTTGGTATTGCTTTTTGTTTGTGCGTATAATCGTTTGTCCATTGCTTGCAGGCAAAGTTTATCAGGCTAATGACAAACCGTAATCCAACCAACGGCTGATTTTTCAGGAAAAACAAAAATGGCCCCCTATTGTAAAATGGAGGGAACCATTGTGTTGGCTCATTGATATCGAGATGGTAATGGCTCGAATCAAATCCGTATGAAATTTCCCTTGGTGGTTCAATAAACAATGCCAGCAAAATTTCTTTCGCCTTTTCGGGACACGCCAAAATTAAAGGATTAATTGCATCGCTGTTAATGCAAATTTTTTCAAAAGCATCATCAGGGTTTTCATAAGGCCCGTCAGACCATTGAACTTTATCTCGTATTTTCATCATGGAAAAGAGTGACCGCGGCCGTTCATCCGAAATGAAATCACTGTCGATTTCTTCAGCTTTTGGTTTATGTTCAACCCTGATTCGCTTACACAGTTTCAATGCCAATTCAATGACTCCGTCAGGATATTCGTTGATTCCCGCTAGAAAAGCTTTGTAAATAACTTCATCTACATCATCACGAACGTAAGTTCCTTCATGTTTATAGACAAACATGACGTTGGCATTTTCAAGTGCAATCGCAGCCATTTTTTTGCGGTATGGGAAACCAACCGCGGTATTGTTGAGCCACATTTCACAAATTAAGGCTACCCGTTTCCTTGAAAGCTCAATGACCTCTCTCTTGTGGTCAAAAAGGAATTGGATAAGCTGTGGCCAATATAGATAATTGGGTATCCTGTGATAGGAAGCTGCTTCTGCGATTGTAATACCCGGTATATCTTTAATGATTTTCATTATCCCCTGATTCGGTAGCGTGGCCTTTAGCAAAAATTGCTCCAAAAATCTTTTGAATAAGGCGCCTTCTTCTTCTTTCAGGAAATCGAACAGCGTAATTAAATGCACGCCCGTTGAAGCAGAGAATAAAATAGATTCGAGCAATAAATCTTGTATAATTTTTTCCTTTGGTTCATGGGTAGCAAGGCTTTTGAAAAATGCAATCCATGATGCACCTTTATCGTTCTTATCAAGTAGGTACATTCCATATAGACGAATGGCTTTGCGCCAAAGAGAGGATCCCAATTCTTTAGATAGGAGGTATGCATTAAGGTTTTTGCTATTAGATCGGATCAGCTTATACCTGGCCCAATCTCCAAACAAATCGTGCGTCAGGTAAAGTTTGTCGTCAACAACATACATGATTTTCCGTTGCATTAGCGCATCGAGATATGCCAGTTCGGCAACAGTGAAATCCACAACAGGAATGCTAACCGAAAAACGCTCCGCTTGCTTTTCCGCATAATCTTGCAACAGCCTTGCATTGGCAGCGCCAATACTGTCAATTTCTTCTTTCCATATCCAGTCAATCAAAGTAGTTTCGCCTAAAAGGTCGTTATCTGATATTTGCAAACCGGCCGATAACTTAAAGGCCATGAGATCAAGGTATTTTAGGTTATTAAGAACGCTTCTCAAATGTTCATGCTTAAATAAATCTGATAGCCCGGGGAAATGTTTCCTGAGTTCAGTCAGATGTTTATACACATCTAGATCGACTTTAAAGTCTACTGCATTTAAAGGAATATTTATCCGGTACAAACGTTCAATCACATCACTATAATCGTCGGTTTGGCAGGTAAAGATAAGCTTCCAACCAGATTCTGGCTCAATGGCAATATCAAGGATTTCATATAATACGCTTAATTGTTCTTCCTTGAAAAACCTGTCAATTCCATCAATAATCAAATAAGAAACTGGCTTTTGCACATTTTTTAAAATATCAGAAATGCTGTTTTCAAGGCCAAAATATTGTTTAAGATTTCCATGCCCCACACTTTGAGAATCAATCCATAGAAAATTTGAATCATCATCAGTTTCAGCTTCAATGAATTTTTTGGCCAGTACTGATTTACCGTAACCTGATTTGCCTAGAACAAATACCACATTATTCTTGGTTAATTGGGTTTTTAGGGATTTAACTTGATCGTCCATCGGCAAACTGATCTTACCGCCGATTTTATCTGGTATGGAATTGACTCTGGCCATGCTGGCTTCCCAAATTCTTTTCCAGTCGGTGGCATGATTCCGGTAGCCAATCAAATCATATTGGTATCTGAATCTATTTACCAGTCCACTATAATCTAGAAAACCGCTTGTAGGAGCCAGTTCTGAGCGGATGGCGCACATTGATTCGTATAGTCTGACTTCATTTTGCTCATTAGGATTTTTGAGGCAAGTTTTTCCCAAAGAAATAATAGTGGAAACGTCTTTTGAAGTATCATTCTGGAAGTCGAATTCGAGCAATAGTAATCTGCTTAAAACGTTTACAATATCGTATTGTTTGATATTATTTTTGGTTGCCAAAGCTGAAGGGCAACGGAACGAATTAAATAAATCCTGCTTAGATTTTGAAAATCCTTTTCCATCTTTTGAAATTCTATCACAAAATATCGCTGTATCCATAGTTCTTGAAGACGTAATCAAATCGTTTAGGTTGTTAGCAACACCTTTTGGAAGTGGTGCACTTACAATACATAAATAGTCTTTTAGAGGATTAAATACATTTGAATCTGTACCTAAATATTGGTTCCAAATGTCATTCAGTAGATCCTCTGTAGGACCTTTAGTGTTTACCTGTATATTACTTTTGCTTGAAATGCCAACACTAATGTCACCATCAATATTTTCAAGTGTAAGTAGTAGGTCATCAAACAGCCAGCCCTCAGGCCTTACCTGAAACCCAATTCTTTTAATTTTCCCCATTTCAGGAGTGAATGGAAATTCATCTGCTAGAAAATGTGTAATAAACCATGCTGCTGCTTTACCTTCAAATACAAATCCGCCGCCGCCTGTTTGCTTCGCTGTAGCAACTTCACGTATTGTACTATCATTATTTTTCTTTCCCATGTTTTTCATAATTGTGATCGCATTATTAATGCATAAATAAAACCACCTGATTATCAAAGGCAATTCGTCATGGACGTGGATTCGTTACAGAAGCAAACAGGCCAACCAATTTACAAATACCGATGATAAGAAGAAATTAAAGATTTATATCGTTATATAATTCGATAATATTAGTAAATCTGTTTTGTAAACGTTGTCTATCTTTATATGCTTTTACTATTTCACTCAGTCCTGGTCCCCAAGCACTAAAATCGTATCTGGTGCCGCATTCCTCTCTTATATTTGAGGGACACAGACAACTCCATAAAAAATCATTGATTTCCTGCCAGCCAACAAATTTATTAATATTGGAAACATTGGTAATGCTTTCGGGACTAAATAGAATAGGTCTGATTGAAATCAGACCAAATTCTGTTTTTATTATAAGTGAACTAAACGATGTTTTATTTGAGTTTTCCACAGGCTTGATTAATATAAGTAACTTTTGGGCAATCTCAGGTATTTGTTCCTCTTTGAAAAGCCCTATCCATTTAATTGCTTTACTCAATGGGATCAGGCTTTCATTTCTTAATGACTTATTAAATTTTAATGAAATGCCATGACTTTTTACCTCACCAATGATTACATCAATTGTTTCCGGAATTTCCATATACTCAGAAGAATTATGTTCTGTATCACTTTGGGTATGATAAGGAAATCTAACGGCAATAATATCAATTTCTCCTGAGATTTTCTTTTCTGAAGAATGTATAATTAAACCAGTAGTAATATATCCATTTAGCCTAAGATATAATTTTACAATGTTTTCTTGAATAGTCGATCGCTCCTTACTTGTCATTAATTTGTTTATTCGAATTAATTTAAATTATTTATTAATTTTTATTGTCCTAAATTGATTCTAAAGGGTTTCAATTTCAAAATGTGGTTCTAATGTGGTTCTATTTGTGGCATCTAAACTGGGGACAGAAATAAAAAGTTTGTTCTTTGCCCTGCTTACTGCAACATAATTTATTCTATGTTCTTCATTGTTCTGTGTGTCTGGGTTGAGTAAGAAAGACAAATCCTTTTCTTCTGGCAGAATTAATAAAACATTAGCAAATTCATCGCCTTTGGCTTTATGTATTGTTTTGTCACGACTTAAATCTTCAGGTATTTTTACACATAATGCCATCTGCTGATAAGTATGATCTTCATAAAAGCTTTTCGCGCTGCCCTTTCTTAAATCTGAGATTTCAGGTTTTATGTTTTGCTTGACGAATGTAAAGAAGGCGTATAAGGAGATGTCTTTATAGGTTTCATAATTAGAAAGCAGCAATACAATAAAATCCAAGCTCTTCCTTCTGCCAATCGTAGGATCAGTTTTTGTTTTAAACTCCTTCTGCATTTCCTTTATTGCATCTTTGAATTTACCTTCTCTGGCATATTCGACTGCTTTTATACAAATCGCGACAATTGTACTTCTATATTTATTACCGCTTCCTGGTTTATCGTTATCAGCCAGTTTTTCGAAAAGTTTTGCATCATGAAAGCCTCTTATTTGTTTTTTCATCAAATTTGCAGTTATATTATCTCTTGAGAGAGAGTATACAGGTTCAGCGGCACATAAATGTCTGATTTTTTGCGAAGCATCAGCAAGATTACCTACGATAATAAGTGGTTTTGAATCAGATTCGTTCCTGTATTTTTCCTGAATTATATCTTTTCTAACTATATTAAGAACTTCAATGATTTCATTTGTACTTCTTCTATTTTCTTTCATTATGTAATCAATCATGCCTGGAAGGTTGAAAAGCATGAACTGAGTAGGATCAGCACCTTGAAATTTATATATGGACTGTGCCTGATCGCCAATAATTCCAATTTTACTTTCTTTAAGCCCAATATTTCTAAAAATTTCGACTTGGATAGGGCTACTGTCTTGAAATTCATCTATATAAATATAAGGGAATTTTGACCTGAGTATCTCTAGTACGAAGGGAAATTTTTTAATTATCTGAAAACTGAAAAAAAGCACATCGTCGTGGTGCAAAACACCTTTTCCCCATGCCATTTTTTTATAATCGAGATAAGATGATTTTTTGATTGAATAGCTGCCAACTTTATGCGGATAATCTGTAGTGGCAACTAAATCCCCACTGGTATCAAACTTCCATTTGATAGCATGAAATGCTTTTAATATTAAATGATCCTCCCTGATTCGTTGCTGTGAAGTTCTGGTTTTCCAGTCATTGATAAACCCAAAGTTAGAAAGAATAGTATCGTCGTGACCATCAACCTCTGAAAGGTTTAATCCATACTCTCCTGCAATAAAAGGTGCATAGGGTTTTATAATGTGATTATATAAAAAACTGTGAATTGTTGCAATTTCTGCCCGTTCTGCTGATGTCCCTAATCTGGAAAGAATAGTTTCGACAGCTGTATTTGTATATGTTATACAGGCTATTTTTCTGGTTTTTTCCAAGCGAGCTGAATGATGTAAAACATTTTTTATATGTTCGCATAGCCAATGTGTTTTTCCCGCTCCTGGTCCCGCTGAAACCCTAAAGTGCTGTTCGATATTGTTCAGCCTAGTTTCTGATGTTATTTCTATTTTTGACATATCCAGGCGATTGTTTCTTTTATATAATCGGGAACTATAAAATTCTTATATTCAGGTTTACCTAGCAAGTCCAGATTTTCCAATAATGCATAAGATAATTCTAATGCATTTTCACCTTTCCCGACAGAGTTTAAATAACGTGATGCTATAATTGCTCTCATTTTTATGTCGTCATCCCATGTGGTAGTATCAGCGATGTTGATACTTGATATAATTCTGTCATTTTCTGTACTAGAGCGTAAAGCAACTAGTAAATCAGTTGGCTTTTTTCCCTCAGAATATAGTTGCATTAGTTTTAAGATTTCATCTTGATTACTTATCGAAGGGGTTAATAATAATTCTGATGTTGGATTGGTAAGTAACAAGTCATATTCTAGAGTTTTTCCCTTCGTTTCATCCTGTGTGAAGAAGCTAATGTTAGGATGTGTTCCCGCTGGATATTTTAATGCAGAAGAATTGAACTTATATTCATATGTTGATGGATCCAGATTGTATTCATAAGGATAACATTTTTTAAACTTGCCATTAAGTATAATTTTGCTTTCTGGATCTCTATCTGTGATACAGGCAATTTTCTTATGGATTGTATTTGGTTTTGTACTGTCAAACAAGTGCAGGAAGTGATCAAAGAAACGTCCGCCAACATTAATGACTACAGTATGATTATCTTCTAACGATTCCTTCTCATATTGCGCAAAAACTGACATTAATAATTGTTCCGCAAGACCTTCAACCAATATCACATTTTTTGCAAACAGCATATCAGATTTTGTGGCATCTAAAAAGCGCTGTACATATTTTTTACTTTTATCATCTGGGAAAACTTTCCCAGGGTACCCAACTGAAGTGATTCCATTTTCTGAATGCAGGCATATTATTTCGTCCAATGAGACTGCAGAGGTTATATTGGTAGAGTGTGAAGTAACAAAAATCTGCCTTACTTTCCTTTCTTTTCTGTTTTGCTTTAGAAATTTTAAAAACTTGTATTGCATTGCCGGATGTAAATGTGCTTCTGGTTCTTCAATTGCTAAAGTTGCGTAAACCTTTGCATTACTTCCCATATAGGAACCATTTGAGTTGACTTGCATTTTTGCAAGTAAGAGTGACATATAGATCAAATTATTGTATCCTAAACCATTGTGAGTGGCTGGAATTTTAATTCCGCTCTTGTACTCTACGATTAGTTTTAGTACTGAAAACATCTCAACATCGCTTATACTTCCTTCAAAGTTTGGTTTAGCCTCATTAAAGGATGCTCCTGTTACATTAGCATATGATAGTATTTGTTCTTTACCTTGTTCCATGCGTTTCTGCAGCATTTCGATTAACTCATCCGCTTTGTCAGAAAAATCAATTTTGCGTGCTTTTATTTCTGCAATTTTTGCACTTTTTGGTTTAGTAGCTTCTGGCTCATTTTTTATTTCATAGTCCATGAAAAAATCAAATACATCACGCAGAAGTGTATTCCTGCCTGTAAGCATATCTCTTTCAACATCCCTAATCGCATCTAAGAATTGAAAATCAAATTTTTGAAGAGAGTCGCTGTCAGCTACTGCTTGATTTGAAATTTCACCGCCCCAGATTTTGTGGGTAAAAAGACGTATAAAATCATGTTTAATGATTTTCCAGGCTTTTTCCACAGCTTTTATTTCATCAGTTTCTGTTATAGCATTTATAGCGCTAAGATAATGGGGGATTTCTTTTTCAGGAAGGAAAAATTCGTAGGTAAGGAGGGCTTCATAGGAGGAATCAAGTTTGGTTAACCAGTTACCGATAGTAACAAGGTCATCAGGTTCAACATTAGGGCCTTTATTGATCTTGATTGCAATACTAATCTTTGGAGGAGCTTTTTTAAGATCATCTATTGATATCAATTTATTAAAATCGTCTGTTTCCAGCCTTTTAGAAGTTTTGTGATCAATTATTAAAGAAAGTGCTTTTAGCAGATTTGTTTTCCCAGCATTGTTGTGACCTATAATCACATTTACTCCTTCATTAAACTGAATTTCACATTCTTTGAAGTTTCTAAAGTTTTTTATTTCGATTTGTGATATATACATTTTTAATAATTCTGGGTTAGTTAATTGTTGTGTCCTTTTGAACTTGTGATACAAACAAATATAGTTGTTTTGTCAGGCTCTTTTTTACGAAAATCCGTATTTTTAAATAATATTTTGAATCCGCAGATGGCTAGAAAATACTAACTCGATGAATTTTGAGGATCTATTTAAGCACCTAGTGGCTTTTTTACTTGACGAAAAATAATTGAACTAAATCATTAGAAATATAACTCCAGCGTTTTATTAATTCTTTTATACTTATATTAATAAAAACTACTATTATATATTTTTTATGCATAGAAATATTATTAATTTAACGTACTTTCGGACAACTTAAATTTTAATAAGCAACAAAATTAGTAATATATTAAAGGTTTTAAAAAACCAAAGTACTGTAAATCAGAAATTTATGTTTTTAATATTCAGCTTGATAAAAAAAAGCGAGCCTTGAACTCTATTTAAAAATAAAATTTATAAGGGCAGTGTGACAGATGGAAAATAAAAAATTAACAGCGCAAGACAACTATAATACATTTCTTAGTGTCCTTCTTCACGAACATTTATTTCTTTCAGCGAAAGATGTTCACGAGAAATTAATAGCTAAATTTTCAGTTACGCCTGATAATGCTAGAAAAATTGTTGGTAGGGCCGTAACCAAAAGCATTATTACATCTTCTAAACCATCTACGTTTGGTAACGGTCAATTCATTTATTATTGCAATACATATTTATTAGATATTGAAGCTGTTAAAAAAATAGTAGAAAAGTCTAGACCACCTATATACAGGTTAATTGTATTGCTCCAAATAAATGATGGTATCGTTTCATATTACGAAGCTTTAAAAATAACTGCGGCACCTAATGAAGATAATTCGACAAAAATTAGTTCATTGGATGATATTATAAAGGTGTTGAGTAGATTAGATTTTGTTTATGAAAAAAGAGATAAAAACAATAATCGGTTTATAATACAAAAAGAATTTAGCCAGGTGCTTGATAAGCCTGAGGAAAATTTAAAAATAAGCATTCATCATCAAAAAATGATAATTGATTGTAGCTTGATGCCTGATATCATGAATTGGCTTGTAAATTCAAATATAATTGATAATGCATCTTTTATTTATCGGAATAAATCTAACCCAGGAATGGGTACAATACATAATAATTTATTTTGGGACGCTTATGCATATTCTAAAAGTACTGGGATAAATGAAATATTAGGAGCAAAAGCGGATTCCAAAGAAAAACAAACTTTAGTGGTTTTGGATGTTGTACTAGCAACGGAATATTCTCATATTCATCTTAATGCATTTTTAGCCAGAATTCAAATAAATATTAATTCTGTAAAAAGTGAAAAAAGAAAAACTTTACCTGTAATTATTTATCGTGAATGCAGTAAAGAAGTATTCTTTACCATGAGAAAAAATGGAATAATATCTTTTAATATAAGTGCGATTTTCGGATCTAAAATTTATGAAATAATAAGAAAATCCAGTCAGCTGCCTCTTCTTTTAAAAAATGATCAAAATTTAGATCAATCAGTAGAATCCATTTTAGAGACGATAAAAAGTTCAGGGCAGGAGGGGGCCTTAAAAGATCTTAGAGGTACATTATTTGAGTACTTAATGTTTGGCTACCTAAGTTCTTTATACCCTCGTGCGGGATTTGAACAGAATGTAATTTTAAAAATGGGTCAGCGTAAACATGAGTTTGATTATGTAATTACTTCAACTCATCCTGCGGAATTAGTTTTTGTTGAGCTAAAAGGACTACGTGACGGAACATTTGTTTCATTAGGTGACATTGATACTAAAGCTACTTTAAAATGGTTTTTTAATAAATCTATGGGGCTTGCAAAAGAATATTATAAGGATAAAAATTCCAAAAATCTTAAGATTAAAGCCATTTTTATCACGTCGGCAGGTTTTTGGAAAAATACTAAAGAGTTTATAGAAGAGATGGAAAATAGTACATTTAGATCTGCCAAATCAAAAACTATAATCGGTCGTAAGGAATTATTAGAAAATTTGGAAAAAGATGGTTTTAGTAACGAAGTAAAAATGATCGAGAAATATTATTCAAATCTGGAAGGTGAAACAGAAAGCGAATCTAATTTTTATGATGATGCTATGGAAGAGCCGGATGATTTGCCTTTTTGATTTACTAAAAATGTTGTATAAGAGACGATTACTTTACTAGAGTTTAAACTTCAGTGGTAGAATTATGGTACAATTTAAAGCAAACTATCGCAAAACAAAATATCCTTATCAAGACAACATACACTCATGGAAGTTGTTTAATGCAAAATTATAAAGTTATATGTAAGAGTAATGTTAAGAAATAAAAAGAATGATAAAAGTACTAGAATGGATGTGACATCTAATCTATTGTTTTATTAATAATACTACCTTTAGTATTTGAATGAGATCAAAAGATTCTTCTTCAATCCACTGTTCATTCTTAATAAGATCCTGTATAAGCTGTAATTCCTTTTTGTTGAAATTTCCAATCTGTAACCCAGATAATATCTTGTTTAAATTCCAGTGGCTGTCGTGATACTCTATGTAGGTGCTTATTTTTTTATGTGGCTCATTGGGGTAGAGCAGGACTATATCCTTATTTCTTAGCTTTAATTTCTTTTTTATTCTCTCGTAAATTTCTAATCCTGCCAAATCCCAATCGCAGCAATAATAGAATGGTTTAGCCAATTCAATTTCATCGATGTCGTCAAGGATTTTTATATTGTTGCCACCCACATACCATAACTTTACGTTGGTACTTTTGGCAATCCAAGTCTGTTTTAAAAACGACTTGTTTTCACAAAGTACAACAGCATCAGGATTCTGCCTGTCTACGACAATTCTCCATTGGTTTTCCTTTTTATCTAGGGGAAATTGGGTTATGTCTAAAATTTTGAAAACAGCATTTCTGAGCCCAGTTTTGTTTTTTAAGTATTTCGAAATATCAAAAAACTCGTTGGAAAAATCCTCAATATTGGTCGGTTTACTTTTTAGTTCCTCTTTATTTTCTTCGATAAGCATTAAGGTTTTTACCTCTTCCAGCGTAAAGTTTTTTTTGGCATTGGCTTCAATACCATTATTTTCTAAAAAGCTTTTTGCCTCGTCATACTGCAATTTAAATTCTTTCTCATAGAATTCTTCAAAACCTTCAGTTGAAATAATAACTTTTATGTTATCCCTTTTTAAATCAAGAATACCTTTATCATTTATTAGATAATTGATATACGGATGTCCCTGAATAGCAGCCTTAGTTTTTTTAAGATGATAAATGTCGTCTAATGCTTTGAGCTCTTTCCATGTAATTTTTTTATTTATCATCCGGCATTGAATTTATGTAGTCATTAATATCTTCAATAATATTTTCGGAAAATATGCCAAGGGGAGGGACGTAACTTTCCATATCAGCTAGGTTATTTTCGTTCATGATATAGATAAACTGATCGCCGGCTTTAATGTCTCCGGCGGTTTCGATTGCCATTGTGATAATCTGATAATTTTCTTTTTTCGCGAGCTCATGCAGCATGTCGTAATTGCTTCCTAATCCTTCGGCTTCATCAATTGACATAATTTTTAATCCTTTTTTATTTTTCTCTTCTATCAACGAAAGCCTGGCCAGACATAATAAAGCATTTGCTGTATAGGTCTGTCCATTGCTTCCTGAGTTTGCTTCCCCATTTTCGAGCTTCAATTCAAATTCGAGGTCGAAATAAGATTTTGGGTTCATGAGGTCCTGAGGTTCAACTTTTGGACTGCCCCCAATTTTCTGAAAAGCTTTTATCATCATTTTATCAATATCAATTTCTTCTCTCAATTCAGTGAACAGACCGGTGTTATTCATTTGATTTGCAAGCTGTTTCCGAAAGGTTCCCAGCCAGCTTTCGGGATAATGTATTGATTTACCCGCTGTAAGTGATGCACGATTTCCTCCAGTAATAACTTTGTTCTTTTTTTTCAGGTATTCGTCTATATCGTTGACTTTTGTCAGATGGGCCGAATACGTTTTGTATACTTCATTGAAAATACTGCTCAAAATCTCAATTTTTCTTGAACCGATTTCTTGAATGTCAAGGGCAAGCTTATGCAGTCTTTCCGCAATATTAGAAGCAATCATATCTTCATCTACAGCAGAACTCTTAAAAACGGTAGGTAACATCAAACTAGCGAGCTTTCCCATGGAAATTGATTCATCAATTTGATAGCTCATTTTTTCTATAATTGACTTCAGTTTCTCGTTATAGGATATTTTAGCTATTTCGGCTTTATTTTTAAGGGAATTATTTCCGCCCTCATCAGGATTTAAATGCTCATCGAGAGTTGTATCAAGTTTAATTTTTGACCGGAATATTTCATTATTTAGTTCTTCAGTACTTTTTAGTTCAAGCTTGGCAGAAGCTATGAAATTGCTTTTTTCTTCAGTTTTTTTCGCAAGGCGCATTATCTCAAGATCCAGTTTGTGTCTTAGCTCCAATAGAGCTACTGGATCACCAGTTTTGGTTTTATCACCATATTTGTTTTCTAAATCTGCCAGTTTAATTTCTGATTTGAGCAGCTGGGTATATAATTGTTTTTGTTTCTCTAATAGTAATTCTTTTTCGGTTTCAATTACCGTTTCTAAGACTTCAATTGCTATGTTTTTTTTGCCAGTAAATAGTGTTGATTCCAATTTTTCAATTGCTCTTTTCTGCTCTTCATAAGAGGCTTCCTGTTTTAGAATATCTTCATACTGCCCATGAAGAGAATTGTAATGGCTGTAAATATTGGTTTTATCTGAATATAAAGTAATGAACTGTTCAAATCTATTCTCAGTAATATCAATACTTTCGTCTATGCAGAAATTTACTAAGCTGTCTTTCTTTTTATAAAGTATAATGTGATCTTGAAGATTACTGAACTTAAACAGCAGATCTTTGTATTTTATCTTTTGATCCTTTTCCTGAACAACAGTTTTCAGTTCAGATTCAATGCCTCCTTTGAGTTCAGATAATGGGCCGGTGATAGAATCAGGGTTATCAGTGTTCAAAACCTGACTCTTTGAATATTCTATATATTCATATACTCCATCGAGATTGAGCCAAAATCCGAGATCTGTTTCATCTTTAATATCAAGATTCTCAAAGAGCTCACCTGGAAAAGGCAGATACCTGCTTTCTAATTTTGGCATCTTCCTGTCGAGCTTTTGAAAATAAATCAATATGCTTTCAATCGAATGGGATATAGGAAATTGCAGGTTCTCCACAGCCCATTTTAAAAGCGATTCAGGATTGGCAATATCTGAGAATTTGGATAAGGATTCCAAATTTGAGATTTTACCTTCGAGAGTGATTATATCTATTTGAAATTTCTGTTCTTCTTCTTCAAAATTAAGAAACCATGCCGAATCCTCAAAGGTATCCAGCAGGCCATTGCTTTTAAGGTAATATGTGAATTTTAAAACATTTGATTTGTTCTCATCGTTTTGTTTTTGATTCTTATACCATTTTTTGACTTCGTCAATTTCATTACCGTTTTCAGTCATCCATTTCTCAACTGTTTCTACCTGTTCTTTGAATTTCTGAATTTCTTTGTAATTGTTTTTTATTTCAGCAATCGTCTCATCCGAAAGTTGTGCACCTTCTTCTATTTTTTTCTTTTTTAGTAAAAGCTGTCCCAAGTCATTAATACGTAATTGTGTAAGCTGATTTTCAATATACTGATGCTCCACCTGATTTTGAGCCAAGTCTTTAGAGGAAGTCTGCAACTGGATTTGAGCATTGTTTTGTTCTGTTGTCCAATAGTTAAAACGTTTAATTAGGTATTCACTGTAAAGCGTCTTGAAATTTTTATTTTTTTCTACTACCACCTTCAGTAGGTTCTCTTTCTCATTTATCAGTTCGATTTCTTCCTGAAACCTTCTGTGCTCATGAAAATCATTATTAATATTATTTACTTCATCAGAATACCTTTGCATAATGCTGTTCTGCTCTTCATCGCCAAAAAGGAACTTTTTAATGCTTTCCGATTCGACCTTAAAACCTTTGCCTCTGGAAAAAGACCTCAATATATTGGCATATGTCCTAAGGGTTTCGTCTTTGGTTAAGTCTAAGGACAGGATATCATTCGAATAAAGAATATGGTGGTATTTTTTTCTGTTGAATACCTTCATCCTTGCTTTATTAAACTTATCACAAAGATTGTTTATGGTTTCTATTTTGTCTTCAATGATCAGATCCTTAGTCATTATCGGGTCGCTCATAGGGGATAGGTCTTCCCAGTCATAACCGTTTTGAATGATAAACATCTCGGCTACATTGCTTGTACTTTCGATATATGCACCTATGGTGACATAACTGTTACTACGAACCTCGATATTTAAAAAGACATATCCTCTGGAGGACGCCTTACCCTTTAAATCTAGAAGCATTCCTTTCACATCACGCTGTTTATTTCCATCTGTTGCGGATTTAAATTCACCTGAACCTATTAGAATTAGCTGTATGATATCGGCAACCATGCTTTTCCCACTGCCACTTTCTCCACTGAAATCTGTTCGATAAGGATGGAAGAGGTAATCGGCATTTAAATGTTGTTTGATGCCGATGGTTGATAAGCTGTATATTCTAGGAAAATTATTGTACATCTTTCATTTCTTTAAGCAGGTCGTCTATTGTTTCTATCTGTGGTTGATAGGCACCACGCAGCCTTTCAAATGAAGGCATGATTTTGAATTTGTTTTTATTGTCTTCGTCATCCCACATCAGCCAGCCCAGCTCGCCAAACTTATAAAATGCTTTTTTTACCGTTTCTTCAAATCTCTGGTCATTTAAATCTGAACCTTTATCAGAAGAATTGTCGTTAATTAGTTTCCGGAGTGCATTCTTTTCTTCTTCATACTCGTCATAAAGCAATGTGATAAATTCGGTTATGCTGTCAAGTTCAATGTTGCCATCCATTTTGAACATTTTGAGAAATAACATGCCTATTATAATATGTTCAGTTTTCAGGTAATCCTTATTATCAACTGGGACATTACTTTTTCCGATTTCGTTTACATCAAGGAAGTAATATTGGTTGAATTCATTACCCTCTCTGCAGAGGTTAAGATTGAAAAAATCTTTATAGTAATGTTTCAATGAAATATAATTTTCATTTAAAAAGCGGTACAGGTCTGGCGTTGTGGGATATTCCCGCTGGACATGCATACCATTTTTTAGAGAATAGTCCAATCTGGAGAAGACTGATTGGGCTTTTTTTTCAAAAAGGAAATTATATTTTTCTATTTTTTCTGAATTGTCATCTGCCATATCGATATACCTTTATTTTGACCTGTATAAGATGCCTGTTTGTTGATTATTATCCTGTATTTATTTTTTAAACCTGCACTTCTTCTAAGGGTGTTATGAGCTGTTTTTACAGCAATGGAAAATTTTTCAGTTTCCAGAATTTTAAAGAAAAAAGGTGTAAAATCCAGGATGCTGTCCTGCTCAAGCTGAGAAAATGCAAGCTCTGTCCAATATTTTATCCTCTCTTTTTCATACTTCCACCTGACTGTCTTGTCAACTAAATCTTGCCTTTTAGAGATATTAATTTCCCTTTTGTATACGGTAATTGGCACCTTGGGGCTGATTTCCCTTATTGGTATTACAGTAAGGCGGGCAATAATTTCCGACGCTCTTAGCTTAAATACAGGGATACCTTTGGGAAATTGAATATATTTATTTCCTGATCGTCTTCCGACCGTTGAATGCTCCAGTATGTGAGTGAGGAACTTGTTGGTTTTTCTATCAAAGTCTTGCTTATTAAAATCATATATAAATTCCCTGATCCTAGGTTTTATCTTCTCGATTCTTTTACTGACCTGTTCGAGCTGGCTTCTGGAACTGTCATGAAAATCCTGGACTTTCTTTATATTTTCAATGTAGCCGCTAGCCTCATTTTTTTCAAGGATGACTGTGAGGATTTCGTCGATGTCATATGATATTTGAAATGCATTTCTTAACTCGGATGCCTGCTCCTTTATAATGTCAAGCCCCATTTCAATCTGTTTTAAAATGTCCTGAATATTGCTGCCTTCAGACTTAACGGTAAGTTTAAAGTCACTCACCGATTCATTAACCTGCTGATCCAATATTTCAATCTGGGAAGAGAGTGAGGGCATCCTGATGTCAAAATGATCTTCTACCCACAGATTAAAATTAGTTCCAATCTCCACGGCGGTTGTAAGACTGTTATATAACTCAACAAAGAACCTCTTTATCTTAGCAGGATTATACTTGGCGATAAGACGTTTTTCGAGACTCTGGCAAAATTCAAGTCCGTATTTTTTGAATTTATAAGTCCTTTTAATTTCATTACGCCAAAGAAAAGATTCCTGAA
Source organism: Flavobacterium taihuense (assembly GCF_019351435.1). Lineage (GTDB taxonomy): Bacteria > Bacteroidota > Bacteroidia > Flavobacteriales > Flavobacteriaceae > Flavobacterium > Flavobacterium taihuense. The sequence continues at coordinate 170,164 of NZ_JAHWYN010000006.1, read as the reverse complement.
GCCTTAATATCACGTTATTGTTCCTGTTATGTTCTGTTCTGGTGGAATCAGTACCCTGATCTTTAAAAACCTTGTTTATGAGTGAGACGATATTCTCTTCTGTAAAATCTTTGTCTTTATATTTTCCATAGAGCGATAAAATAATTAATCCGTCATTTTTTTCCGGAACTAATTTCTCGTATTGATCTTTGGCTTCTATATATAAATTAAAACTTTCCAAATATTGTTAATTAAGAATAAAATTGATTGATGATTTTTGGGAAAAGGGAAAATATTAAGCTAAATTTAATGAATTTATTTATAAAACTACATTTTATATAATTTTTAGCTGCTGTACAGATGCGTTAATTTTTACCTTTTCATAGTCTGTAATTAAAATAGTTAGGCTAAATTTTTAAAAAAAAACTTCAAGAGTATAAAGATTTTAATTTACATGGTATTGATAATTAGTATAAATAATATAAGCATTGTCTTGAGAAATTCAAATTAATCAATATTAAAAAAAGATTATAATTTGAGGTCCATTTGACAAAAATAAAAAAGGTGGTAAAGAACAACTTCATTTGAAACATCAGATTCACTCAGTTAATTTTGATTATGGATATCTTTTATTAACAATATCGGAAATTATAAAATAGTTTTTATTAACATTGATGGTGTCTAATTAAGGTTTTTCTTTTTGAAAAGTTATATACATTTATAAACTTTGAATATTGATTATATCACTGACATAAAAAAAGCTAAGTGATGTATGATTGCGTACTTAGACATGAAGGTTAAAAAGTAAAAAGGTCAAAAATCTAACATTTAGATTTTTGACCTTTTTTCAATATCATTTTGGATTTCTAAATAAGTTTTTACCCGACCTGACTTAATCCATTTCATCAACTCATGCCTGTAAAAATAAATACGTTTGCCTTGTTTATTAACAGGGATTTCCCTTTTACATACTTTACTATAGATTGTTGATACCGATAGGTCTAAAAGTTTTGATGCTTCTTGAATGTTTAGAACTTCTTCTTTATTTTCTTCTACATTAGAGATTCTTACAATAAGTTTTTCCAAATGCTCCAATTTATCATGAATTTTGTTCATCATTACGGGTATTTGGTCAAAAGTAAATGGCTTCATACGATCTGTTATTTAAATCTAATGTAAAAGTATTTATTGCCAACATTTGAGATAAAAGATGTCCTTTAAAGAGGGAGTTTGGCTTTTAATTGTTACAGGACTATAAGAAATCAAATCCATTAAGGAGAAATGTTGATTCGAACTATTCGGTCTATTAGCCCCATCCGAACGAATGAGTAATCAGAAAATGAATGCCTATTTAAAAGAAATAGCGGGCGTTTGCGAGATAGAAAAAAATTAACCTTTCACATTGCCCGACATACTTTTGCAACCACTGTGACGCTTACTAATGGCGTTCCTATTGAAAGTGTAAACAAAATGCTTGGTCATAAAAACCTTCGTACAATTTATAAATATTTATTTTGCAGAATATACTTATGAAAATGTTTTCTACTATTGTAAATAATTAAACCAAATAAAAATGCCAAATAACTTTTTACCCGAATTAGATGTATTAAGAGAATTTATAGATATTAATAATCTACATATAAATCATTCAAATATTCATTTAAAAAGTAAATGTAATTTTAAAACACTAAGAATACACACAGATGTTTATAGTGATGTAATAATATCTTTCAATAATTATAATGAGAATGTATAGTCATTATTTTTAAGGATTTTGATACAAATTTTTATCCGACAGTTTTTTTAACACCCTATCAAAATATAGACATAGATGACGATGCTTTAATTATTAAAGGTGCTTTTCAAAATAAAAAATTGGATAGATGCAAGGACTCAATTTTCCCATTAAGCAAAAATTAATAATACAACCTTATATCTAAAAATAAGAAGAAATTCCCAAACTAATTCCGTCTGTTATTGAAGGCGGATTACCAAAAATATCTCGTTGTTTTTGATAACGATAATTAAATCGGATAACCGTTTGGGATGTAGGTCTAAAACTAATTGCGGGCATTATACTCCAAAGATCTTCTCCTATATTTCCTCCAGTTTCATTAAAAGTTCCAACATTCCAATCTACATATTCTAATCTACAAGCTAGATTTATGACAGCATTTTCCCAACCTAAAATGGTTCTTTTCAAAACAGGTTGCACAATATCCATAAATCCACCATATTGTTTGTTTCCAAATTGTTGAGAATAAGTTTCAGGAACATCAACATTAATCCAGGCAAATTCTGTTGTAATGAATGTTTTCGTTTTTGGAATCGTTGTATTAAAATCCAATGCAAAAACAGAAACACGCCTTTTGTCATCAATCACAATTCCATCGTCTTGAAATTTATTATAAATTCCTTTCATATAGGATATTCCAAGTTCCCCTATTTTATTGTTTCTAATAGCAAATTTTCCAGTAAATAAAGGTTCTCCGCTATTAATTTCTTCGAATCGTTCAGGGTTTTTCTTTGCTTCCGGTAAAAACGTTTTGTTTTCAGCATTTTCAATTATAGAGTTGTCAAAATTTCCAGACAAATAAACTTCATAACCAAACATCCAATTTTGAGTATATTTTTTTCCAAAAAAACCAGCTCCAGCATTACTGAATGTTCCTGGCAACATTTGAGTTGCTGAAATAGGTCTATCTGTAAATTCCCATTTTGGTCCGTCGTGATTTTGATTAAAAGAGCCTATTGGATTCAAAATTATCCCAGCTCTTAAATTAACTAATGGATGAAATTCTACATCGACAGAAGCAAATTCTATGGCTATTTCTTTCCCTCCATCCTCAAATTCTATTTCGCTTAAAAATTTTACTCTTTTACTAATGGCAGATGACATAAAAACAGACAATCTTCTGGCTTGAAATTGATGCCCTTCTGATGCGCCGTCTGTTGTCATTTTTTGCCAATTCATTTCAACATAACCACCAATAGAAATTGGTGTTTTATTGATATTCAAAGCAGGTCTATTGTATAAAGCATCCATATTCAGAATGTTTTTTACAGTATCTTTTGGGATTCTTTTCAGTAAACTGGGGTCAATTTGAGCAAAAGAAGTTAAACTAGATAACAATACAAAAAGGAATATATAAGTTGGTTTTAATCTCATTTCAGGGATATTTTTAAAATGTTGTTTTCAATTACTATTGGAAATTTTCTCAAGTCTTTATCTGCAGGTCCGTTTTCTAAAACACCTCTATTACTAAATTCACTTCCGTGCGCAGGACATTGAAGCTTATCTCCAAAAACTTGTAATTCTGCTCCTTGATGCGTACAAACCATTAACATAGCAGAATATTCAGTAGAATCAAATCGATAGACGCAAATTGGCGATTTTAATAGCTCATTTTGAATAATGATATATTTCTTGTATGTTGTTTCTCGGTCTTTTTTTATTTCAAAATCAGAAATCGGTACCAAAATATCCGATCCTTTAATTTCTTTTGAAAGAATTTGAGAAGAGCTGCAACTTTGCAATAATGTTATACCTGTAATCCCTGCTAAACAGCCAAAACCACAGGCTTTTAAAAATTCTTTTCTATTCATAATTACAATGATTTTATAAATTTTAATACGGCGTTTTTATCCGATTGGGAAAGGTTTTGAAACGCATTTTTACTATTGTTTGCCTCTCCTCCGTGCATCATTATTGCTTCTTCGATACTTCTTGCTCTTCCATCGTGCATCAAGAAATAATTACCTCCTTGTGAGTTTTCAGAAAGACCGATTCCCCAAAGCGCAGGAGTTTTCCATTCGAATGTTTTGGCACTTCCTTCTGTATAACCATCGTCTAAACCTGCTCCCATATCGTGTAAAAGCAAATCGGTGTATGGCGAAAATGTTTTAAAAGAAAGCGGACTTATAGGCGAATATCCAGTAGTTAGTTCAGATTTATGACAACCTGTACAATTAATTTGTTTGAATAATTGCTTCCCTTGATTTACGACATTATCATTTTGATTGCGTTGAATAGGCGCTTTTAATACATTCAAATAAAAAACAACATCATTTACTTTAGAGGTCGCAACTTCAGGATCAATTTCTAAATTGGAATAATGGTCTATTGGACTGAAAGCAGATGTTATTCCCATATCTTGATTGTAGGCATTCACAGTTTGATGCAATAAATCAAAGGCTGATGCTTTTTTGCCAAATCGTCCGATATATTTTCCGTTTTGAGTAACCGAATTAGATGAAGGTATTGAATATCCCGGAATTGTAATCCAGTTTACTGTTCCAGAAATTCCATCCCCATCGCTGTCATTTGGGTCTGCCATTGCCAATAAATCGGCATCAGAAACATTTTGTAAAAAACCTAAACCTGAAAATGCAGGAGGTGTAAATTTAGAAAACGTTGCTCCAGCAGGAATTTGTTCGGGTAAGAAACCAGGCAATGCTCTGTTTTGCAATTGTGGTCCGCCTTGATTTAAAAATTGGTTTCCAGTTTCGTCAACTTGACCAAAACGAGTAAGTGTTGTAAACAAATGCCCTTTACCATCCCCTGCGTGACAGTTGATACAACTAGTTCCAACAAAGGTTGACCCCAACCCAGTTTCTCGGGTAAAAACTTCATTGACGGCTGCATCACCACGCAAAAATTGAGATAATTGCGAACTCGTAAGCCCCTCTACAGTACCATCTAGTAATTCATCATCTTTAGGAATATCAACATAGCTCGTTTCACAAGATGTTAAACCAATAAGAACACAAGCCACTAAAAGTGTATTCAAAAATTTATTTTTCATTACTCTAAATATTATTTTTAGGCAAAACTAAATAAATATTTAGAATAGTAATATTATTATTGAAATATTTTAAAGCGTAATATATTTACATTTGTTAAATAATTAAATATCAAATGCCAAAACCACAAAGAATAAAAAAGAAAAAGATGGTAAAGAAAAAACCAATTACTGCATACGCAGTGATTCGTGTTATATTCATAACTTTAGTTTGCATAATATTGATATTAGGAATAGTTGCAAAGGTTATCCACTATTTTAACATTCACTGGAAATAATTAGTAACAACAAAAATAAAATTACTACTTTTACAGCAGTGAAACATACAAACACCATATTATCAATCATCTTACTAGTACTTTCCTGTTTGCCTTGTGCAGATATGGAAGTAAATAGTGCAGCACATACTAAACCAGAATTTGCTTCAAACAACGATGAACATTCTCACGATAAACAAAATGATTTGTGTTCACCATTTTGTGCCTGTAATTGTTGCAATGTGTCATTAACATATTTTCCTGTAACAACAATTAATTTCCCCATTACTACTGAAATAATTAAATTACCATTACCTACATACAAATCCATTTTATCTTCCAATTTCTACGGAAGTATTTGGCAACCGCCTCAAATAGCATAATGATGCCCCGCCTTTTTTGGCGGGGTTAGAAAGTTGTGACCTTTTCACAAATAATGGCAAATATTCTATTTGCTAATTTCTAATTCATTATAATATTTTCAATGTTAGACAAAATCATACAATTTAGTATAAAGAACAAATTCATTATACTCTTATTTACCCTTGTACTTATAGCTTGGGGGAGTTATTCTCTTAAAAACTTACCTCTGGATGCTCTGCCAGATGTAACCAATAATCAAGTACAAATTATTACTACTGCCCCCACATTGGCAAGTCAGGAAATAGAGCAATTAATTACCTATCCTCTTGAACAATCTGTAAAAACAATTCCCAAAGTAATCGAATTGCGAAGCATTTCTCGTTTCGGATTATCGGTAGTAACCGTAGTTTTCAAGGACGATGTAGATATTTATTGGGCCAGAGCACAAGTTTCACAACGGCTAAAAGTAGCCGAAGAAAACATACCGGCATATGCAGGAAAACCAGATTTAGGCCCTATTTCTACAGGTTTGGGCGAAATCTACCAATATGATGTTTATGCCAAAAAAGGCTATGAAGACAAATACGATGCCGTAAAATTGCGAACCATTCAGGATTGGATCATCATTCCCCAATTACAGGGAGTTGAAGGCGTAGCTGAAGTAAGTACATGGGGTGGAAAATTAAAACAATATGAAGTAGCGGTAAATCCAAATACCTTAAATAGTCTTGGAGTAACCATCACAGAAATATTTGATGCTTTAGAACAAAACAACCAAAATACAGGTGGTGCTTATATCGAAAAAGACCAATATTCTTATTTCATACGTGGTGTTGGTATGGCTACCGGCATCAAAGATTTAGAAAATGTAGTAGTCAAAAATAGAAATGGTTCACCTGTTTTAGTACGTGATGTAGCAGAAGTAAGAGAAGGAATTTCCTTGCGTTATGGAGCTTCTACAAAAGACGGGAAAGGCGAAATTGTTTGTGGTATGGCCCTTATGCTGAAAGGTGAAAATTCAAAAGCCGTAACCGAAAGGGTAAAAGAAAGAATGGTTCAGATTAACAAAAGCCTGCCCGAGGGAGTTGTTGCCGAAGCCTTTATTGATAGAAGTAAATTAGTCGATAATGCCATTGGAACGGTAACGAAAAATTTACTTGAAGGAGCATTAATCGTAATTTTTGTACTGATTTTATTTCTTGGTAATCTTCGTGCGGGATTAATCGTTGCTTCCGTAATTCCGCTTTCGATGCTGGTTGCCGTTATACTTATGAACGCTTTTGGCGTCAGCGGAAACCTGATGAGTCTTGGAGCAATCGATTTTGGAATTATTGTCGATGGCGCAGTCATAATTGTCGAAGCCACTATGCATCATTTGCAGAAACTCAAAAGAAAAAAAGATTTAACCCAATCTGAAATGGATGAAGAAGTATATCAATCTGCTTCAAAAATTAGAAATAGTGCTGCTTTTGGGGAAATCATTATCTTAATTGTCTATTTGCCAATTCTGGCATTAGTAGGAACAGAAGGTAAAATGTTCAAACCTATGGCAATGACGGTAGGATTTGCTGTAATCGGAGCCTTTATTCTTTCTTTGACTTATGTTCCTATGATGAGTGCCATGTTCTTATCCAAAAATACAGAACACAAATCTAATTTCAGTGACCGTATGATGGCTTGGTTAGAGGGTATATATACCCCATTTCTTGAAAAAGCATTACTTTTCAAAAAAACCGTTCTGGCAATCTCATTAGGATTATTTGTCCTGGCAATCGTAATTTTTCAAAATATGGGTGGCGAGTTTATTCCAACAATTGAGGAAGGGGATTTAGCTATTAATGCTACTATTATGACAGGAAGTTCGCTTTCGCAAATGGTAAAAACGACTACAGAATACGAAAAAATTCTAAAAGCAAAATTCCCCGAAATAAAAACGATTGTGACTAAAATAGGCAGCGGCGAAATACCAACCGATCCAATGCCAATTGAAAGTGGAGATATGATTATTGTATTGAAAGACAAAAGTGAATGGACTGGCGATTATGACAACTGGGAAGATTTAGCCAATGCAATGAAAGAAGAAATGGAAGCCATTCCAGGTGCCAATATAGAAGTATCGCAACCCATCCAAATGCGATTCAACGAATTAATGACAGGAAGCCGAAGTGATATTGCCATTAAAATATTTGGTGATGATTTAGAAACTTTAGGAAACAAAGCTACCGAGTTAATAAGCAAAATCAATAAAATTGAAGGTGTGGGCGATTTAAAAGCCGATAAAGTAACCGGATTGCCGCAAATTACTGTAAAATACGACTATAATAAAATAGCATTATACGGTTTGAATATTACTGATATCAACCAAATCATCCGTTCCTCATTTGCAGGAGAAAGTGCCGGTAAAATCTATGAAGAAAGCAAACGATTTGATGTAGTAGTAAGAATGAATGCTACTAATAGAAGTGATATTACTGATGTAAGTAACCTTTTTATTCCTCTGCCTAATGGTCAACAAGTGCCGCTTTCACAAGTAGCAACGGTTTCGTATGAACAAGGTCCTGTTCAGGTTTCCCGTGAAAATGGTAGACGTAGAATTACTGTTGGATTAAACGTTCGTGGTCGTGATATTAAAAGTGTTGTCGAAGAGATTCAGCAAAAATTAGACAAAGATTTTAAACTTCCAGCAGGTTATTACGTAACCTATGGCGGACAGTTTGAAAATTTAATTGAAGCTACTAAAAGACTTTCGGTAGCGGTGCCAATTGCATTAGGATTAATAATGGTTCTTTTATTTTTTACATTCAATAGTATGAAGCAGGCGGGATTAATATTTACCGCTATTCCACTATCAGCTATTGGTGGTGTTTTTGCCTTGTGGATGCGAGGAATGCCTTTTAGTATTTCGGCAGGAATTGGATTTATAGCCCTTTTCGGAATTGCAGTGCTAAATGGAATTGTATTGATTTCCTATTTCAACCAGCTAAAAACCGAAGGAATAACCGATCCATTGCAACGAGTTTTAATGGGTACAAAAACACGATTACGTCCTGTTTTAATGACAGCTGCTGTAGCCTCTTTAGGTTTTATGCCAATGGCATTATCAACAAGCGGTGGTGCCGAAGTACAAAAACCATTGGCCACCGTGGTTATTGGCGGATTAATATCAGCCACGTTATTGACATTGATTGTTTTACCAATTTTATATTTACTCTTTGAGAAAGGAATTAAAGGAAGAAGAAAAAAAATAAAAACTTCATTCGTTACCTCAATTGTTTTATTGATAAGTAGTTTTTCTTTTGCTCAAAACAGTCAGCCTATTTCACTTCAAAAAGCAATAGAAATGGCAAAAACAAACAATATCGATTTAAAAATTGCCGATAAGGAAATTGAAAAACAAACGGTGCTGAAAAAGACTGCCTTTCAGGCAGATCCTTTGCAAATACAGTACCAGGGCGGGCAATTTAATAGTAAGTATTATGACAGTAATGTTTCTATACAACAATATTTCCCAATAGGAAGAATTACAAAAGCCAACCGACAATTGCAGGAAGAATTGGTAAAGCTAGCAGAAAAGCGAAAAGCATTATCCGAATTTGAAATTGAAAAAGCGGTATCAATCGCTTACTATCAATATTTATACGGCGTTACTATTCAAAAGCTAAATACAGATTTATTGGATATTTATTCTAAATTTCTGAAGAATGCAGAACTTCGTTTTGAAACAGGCGAAAGTGGAAAAATTGAAGTAATCAGTGCCAAAGCAAAATCGAAAGAAATTGAAACCCAGCAAGCACAACTCGAATTTGATTTGGCAATTTATCAAAAGCAATTGCAGTTTTTTATTCAAACCGAAGATAATATTGTACCGGATAGTGCAACACCAATGAAGTTTTCAATGCTGTCGGATGAAAACCAATCTAAAGCAGCAACTTTAGTAAGTGATTATTATACACAACAAATTTCGGTGTATCAAAAAGAAGCCAATACGTTTAAAGCAATGCGAACTCCAAAATTAGGATTGGGTTATTTTGCACAAACCATTGATACCAAATCTTATTTTCAAGGATTTACCGCAGGTTTGCAAATTCCTCTATTTGGTGGTGTAAATTCAGCTAAAGCCAAAGCATCAGCCATTAGTATTTCGCAATCCCAATTAGAATTGGATAAAAATAAATTGGCTTTGAAGTTAAAAATGCAGGAATTGAAAAATGATTTCGAAAAACAACAAAAAGCATTAGAATACTATCAAAAAGAAGGTCTGCAATATGCAGAACAGATTATTGCAACAGCGCAAAAAAGTTATGCTAATGGCGATATGAGTTATTGGATGTACATTAGTTTTTTGAATCAGGCTATCGACATCAAAAAACAAAATGCCGAAGCTACCAATGCTTACAATCAAAGTGCCATTCAATTACAATTCCCATCCATTTCTAACAATTAATAATTTCTACAATGAAAAATATAAAGATAAATACAATTTCAAATATCAAGATTAAAACCACACTCTTACTACTTACTTCTTGCCTCTTACTTCTTACTTCTTGTGGAGAAAAGAAAACAGAAGAAGCAGCTCACGAAGAAGAAAAATCAGAAAATGAAGTAGCATTAACTGCTATACAATACAAAACTGTTGGAATTCAAACAGGTTCTGTAGAAAATAGAAATTTGAATTTAGTGATTAAAGCCAATGGATACACTACAGTTCCACCACAAAATATGGCAAATGTTTCTACTTTAATTGGTGGAACGGTTAAAGATATTTTAGTTCTTGAAGGTACTTATGTAAACAAAGGAAAAGTATTGGCTACCATTCAAAACCTGGAAGTAGTTGAAATGCAGGAAAATTATAATTCGGCTATTGCCAATATTGAATACCTGCAATTAGAATACAATCGTCAGAAAACATTAAGCGACCAAGATGTAAATCCTAGAAAATTGCTACAGGAAGTAAAAGCAAAATTAGCAATTGAAAAAGCAAGAGCTAAAGCATCTAAAGATAAATTACAGGCTTTGAATATGAGTACTAAAGGATCAAGTGTGGTACCAATAGTTTCGCCGATATCAGGTTATATTGGGAAAATTAATATTGCCAAAGGCGCATTTGCCGAAACAGGAATTACACTTTTTGAAGTAGTTGATAATAGCCAAATGCACTTGGATTTGAATGTCTATGAAAAAGATTTAGGATCTATTGCCGTAGGACAAACGATAGACTTCATCTTAACAAATCAAGGAAATAAATCTATAAAAGGAAAAATATTTGGGATCAATAAATCATTTTCAAACGAAAGTAAAACCGTAGCCGTTCACGCCAAAATTAATCCGGCTGATTCCAAGGATTTAATTTCGGGAATGTATGTTTCTGCCAATATCAGTATTAAAAATGCCACTGTTCCTGCCCTGCCAAAAGATGCTGTAGTAAAAAATGGCGATAAATATTTTGTTTACATTCAGGAAGAACACGAAGAAAAGGCTACAGCTAAAAAACCTGAAGCTCATGCGCATAAAGAAGGCGAAGCACATTCTGAAGAAACAGCAGGCGAAGAAGAAGGACACAACGAAATTCATTTCAAAGCAATTGAAGTTGTACCTGGAACTACGGATTTAGGTTATACCGAAGTGAAATTTGTTGAAGAAATTCCTGCTGACGCAAAAATTGTAATCAAAGGCGCATTTTATTTGCTTTCTGCTATGAAAGGTGGCGGAGAACACGAGCATTAATTGATTTAAAAAATAATATGAAACTAAAATCAAACATTGACAAATTGGGGACAATTGGACTTTTCATTACGGCACTATTTTCCCCTTGCTGTTTTCCATTATTTGCTTTTGGGGCATCAGCACTTGGACTTGGAAGTATAGAACTATTTGGAGGTTGGACAATGTGGGTTTTTCAAGCGATGGTTTTAATTGCAATCGGTGGACTTTACATTTCTTACCGAAAACATCTTTGTTTGTACCCTTTGCGAATTGCTATTCCGAGTGGAATTTTAATATTCTTTGCTTACTATTTTAGCAAAATAGAAAATCCAACTTACTTAATTTATGTTGGAATGTTTGGACTTCTTATTGCTACTATCGTAAATTATTACCAAAATAAACTTCACGGAAATTGCAAAACGTGTACAACCTATGAAGGGAAAACGGTTGAATTGAAATCAACTTTAACGTGTCCAAATTGTGGATATAAAAAAGATGAGCTAATGCCAACTGATGCTTGTCAGTATTTTTACGAATGTGAAAAATGTAAAACAATACTCAAACCATTGGAAGGTGATTGCTGTGTTTATTGCAGTTATGGAACAGTAAAATGCCCACCAATACAAGCGGGTGATAATTGTTGCTAACATAATAAATATAGAAAACAAACCCCATTTTGAAAATGTTTTTTCAATCCGAAACCCAAATGAAGTCAGTTTGATAGAATTTAGCATTTTCAATTTTGGGGTTTTATAAAATAGTATGATTCCATTTATGAAAACTATAGTCTATTTTATTCTTGCAGGTTTATGTGAAATTGGCGGAGGTTATCTTGTTTGGCTTTGACTGAAAGAAGAAAAATCCGTTTGGTACGGTGTTACAGGAGCAATAATTCTTGCTTTATATGGATATGTAATGACTTTGCAAACTGCCTCTTTTGGAAAATCTTATGTTCTATATGGTGGGATTTTCATTGTTATGGCATTAATATGGGCCTGGAAGATTGATAATTTTAAACCTGACAAATACGATTTGATAGGTACTGCTATTATAGTTATTGGCATACCTGTTATTCTATATATACCAAGAAAATAAAAAATTATGAAACACTAACTCAAAAACGATGTAAACTGAAAAAAATCTATTGTACACTCAAAGAAGAATTAAACATAATATTACAACCGATAACAAGTAATACACTATTTAAAATTAATTATACATAAATTTATGGATATAAATTCCGAATTAATTATTGTTTCTAAACTGATTGTTTCTTTTTTGTTAGGGGCTTTTATTGGTTTAGATAGAGAAAGACACGGTAGTGATGCTGGAATAAGAACTTATGCAGCCGTTTGTATCGGAGCAACTTTGTTTACAGCCATTACAGCACATTTGGTCAATAATCCGGCCGACACTTCAAGAGTAATTGCAAATATTGTAACTGGTGTTGGTTTTCTGGGTGCTGGAATTATTTATCGCAATTCTAGTGCAGGAACATCACACGGATTAACAACAGCAGCAACAGTATGGTGTACTTCAGCTGTTGGTGTTGCTGTAGGATTGAATATGTTCATTATTGCTATAATAGGATCATTGGCATTGTATTTTTTACTTTCATTACATCATCAAAAGTGGTATGTAAAATGGAAGCAAAATATGATAAACAAACACGGCAAGGAAAACGAAAATGATTAACTTAAAAGATACTTAATTAATTTTAAACGATTAAAAAATGATAAATACAGACCCAAAACACCAACACAAATACGATGTAAACGGCAAACAGCTTTGCTGCACACTGGAAGAAAAAATAAACAGCAAAACCAATAATCAAACAGGATGTTGTTCTACTCATAATGAGCCAGAAAATCATTCTGACGATGATGGTCACGAACATTCAGAGACAAACCAATCTATCTTTCAAATGTTTCTGCCAGCAATCATAAGTTTTACATTATTACTTATTGCCATTGGTTTTGACAACTATTTTCCACAAACTTGGTTTACAGCTTGGGTACGAATTGGTTGGTACATTGTGGCATATATTCCTGTAGGTCTTCCTGTAATTAAAGAGGCTTTTGAAAGCATTCGTAAAGGAGAAGTCTTTTCGGAATTTTTATTGATGAGCATTGCTACCATTGGTGCATTTGCCATTGGCGAATATCCCGAAGGTGTTGCAGTAATGCTGTTTTATGCAGTTGGAGAAGTATTTCAAACATTAGCAGTTCAAAGAGCAAAATCAAACATTAAGGCACTATTAGACCAAAGGCCAGATACTGCAACTGTAATGGAAGGTGAAAATGCTGTTTCTAAAAAAGCCTCTGAAATTACTATTGGAGAAATCATCCAATTAAAACCAGGAGAAAAATTAGCATTAGACGGAAAGTTACTTTCTGATACAGCTTCGTTCAACACCGCAGCCCTAACAGGAGAAAGCAAGCCAGATACCAAACAAAAAGACGAAACCGTTCTTGCCGGAATGATAAACCTGAATACAGTTGTTTTAGTCGAAGTAACAACTGCCTACACCGATAGTAAATTATCTAAAATCCTTGAAATGGTGCAGGAAGCAACAGCAAAAAAAGCACCAACCGAATTATTCATTAGAAAATTTGCCAAAATATACACACCAATAGTTGTTTTTTTAGCAATTGTAATTTGCGTGTTACCAATGCTTTTTGTCGATAATTATGTATTCAGTGATTGGTTGTACAGAGCCTTAATCTTTTTGGTTATTTCCTGTCCTTGTGCGTTAGTAATTTCAATTCCGTTAGGATATTTTGGCGGAATTGGTGCAGCAAGTAAAAACGGAATTCTGGTCAAAGGATCCAATTTTCTAGATATTATGGCATCTATTCAAGTGGTGGTTATGGATAAAACTGGAACACTGACCAAAGGTGTTTTCAAAGTTCAAAAAGTCGTAGCGATGGATATTTCCGAAGCCGATTTAGTAAAATTTACAGCAGCATTAGAAACCAAATCAACTCATCCCGTTGGAACCGCTATTATAGAATACGCAAAAGGAACAGAGAAAAACATAACTGTTACCGATGTAGAAGAAATTGCAGGACACGGACTAAAAGGAAAAGTCGATGGAAACGAAATATTGGCAGGAAATGTAAAACTGATGAAGAAATTCAATATTAGTTATGATGTTGAAATTGACAATACACCATTTACAATCATAGTTATTGCCATCAATCAAAAATATTCCGGCTACTTTTTGATTGCCGATGAAATCAAAGAAGATGCAAAAGAAGCTATAGAAAGTTTACACAAAATAAATGTAAAAACAGTAATGCTGTCAGGCGACAAACAAGCCGTTGTTGATGCTGTTGCCAAAGAACTAAACATTGACCAGGCTTTTGGGGATTTATTACCTGAAAACAAAGTGGAGAAAGTAGAAGCACTCAAAAATGAACATCTTCATATTGCTTTTGTTGGCGATGGGGTAAATGATGCACCAGTGGTAGCCCTCGCCGATGCCGGTATTGCAATGGGAGGTTTAGGAAGTGATGCCACTATTGAAACGGCTGATATTGTCATTCAAAACGACCAACCTTATAAAATTTATACAGCCATAAACATCGGTAAAAAGACCAAACAAATTGTTTATCAAAATATTGGTTTGGCATTTGCTGTAAAAGCAATTGTTCTCGTTCTTGGCGCAGGAGGTTTAGCCACAATGTGGGAAGCTGTTTTTGCTGATGTAGGAGTGGCAATGTTAGCTATTTTGAATGCAATTAGAATACAGCGAATGAAATTTTAGGGTAGATCAATAAAGGAGTTTGTAATTAAATCTATTGGAGTGACTTATACATTTATTCTATTCTGTTGTTTTTCAAAAGAGGCATTTTAAAATCTGGTAATATGCTATCAAAAACAATTGAAACACTAAAAAAAACTATTGGAATATTATTTATAGAATAAAATAAGTTTGTAGTAAATAATATCTATAAATTCGCAATGTGAAAATATTTGCAACAATAGTATCGTTTATTGTACTGTTTCTTTCAACAGTGCCTTGCTCTGCATATGCAAATCATTCAGAATGTGGCATAAAGAAAAATTGTGAAAAGGATTCAAATGATTGTGGCAACGATTGTAACGGAAAGTGTTCTCCGTTTTATTCGTGTGGCACCTGTGTTGGGTTCACAATAAATTTAATTTCTGCCTATTTTAGTAAAAATTTAGATTTTACAACAGACGAAATAGTACAGCCAACAGCGTATGATAAATTTATAAATTCTTCTTTTATCTGTAAAATTTGGGAGCCTCCAAAGATTTCCTAATATATAAAACTTTTGATTTGTCTGATTTTGAGATCGGACAGATATGTTATGTTTATTAATATTAAGAAATTACAAATGCTTAAATATATTTTTTTAATTGTGACAATAGTAACTATTGGCACGGCGCAAGCTCAGAATAAAATCAAATTCCATATAAAAGATGCTGAAACGAATGAATCAATAAAAGATGTATCAGCTAAAATAGAAGGAACTAATTTGGTATCTACATCCGATAATGTAGGTATTGTTATTTTTGAAAATATTTCAGAAGGTGTACATACAATTTCTTTCTCTTTAGAAGGTTATAAGAAACACAAAACATCATTTACAATACCTTTTGCGGATGAATTTTTTGAGATTGCTTTAGAAAGCGAAGCCGAAGAAATGGATGAAATTATTGTCACTTCAACCAGAGGAACAAGAACCATCAGTAACATTCCGACCAGAGTAGAGTTTATTGCAGGAGAAGAACTCGAAGAAAAAGCCAATATGAAACCAGGGGATATCCGCATGATGCTTAACGAAAGTACAGGAATACAAACTCAGCAGACATCTGCAACTTCTGGAAACTCTTCTATTAGAATCCAAGGATTGGACGGAAGATATACTCAAATTTTAAAGGATGGTTTTCCTCTTTATTCCGGGGCTTCCAGCGGACTGGGATTATTACAAACACCCCCTTTAGATTTAAAACAAGTGGAAATAATCAAAGGTTCTGCTTCTACACTTTATGGAGGCGGGGCAATTGCAGGTTTAGTGAACCTTGTTTCCAAAACTCCGACTGAAGAAAGAGAATTACGATTTATAATTAATGGAACCTCTGCTCTTGGACTGGATATCAATGGGTTTTATTCTCAACAGTTTAATAAAATTGGATTGACAGTTTTTGCTTCACATGATCGAAATGCTCCGTATGATCCTGCTGATATCCAGCTTACTGCTATTCCAAAATTTGAACGTTATAATTTTAATCCAAAATTATTTGTCAATTTTAATGAGAACACAAAGCTTAATTTTGGCGTAAATACGGTTTTTGAAAACCGTATAGGCGGAAACATTGATTATATCAAAGACGAAAGCCAATATCCAGACAGTTACTTTGAAAAGAACAAAACGCAGAGAATTAGCACTCAATTTACCCTTACGCATAAATTCAACGAGAAAGAATCTTTGACAATTAAGAACAGTTTCAATAATTTCAGCCGTGTCATAACCATACCTGATTATGTTTTTGACGGTTTACAGAACAGTACCTTTTCTGAAATTAGCTATTCGAAAAATGGGGATATTGCAGAATGGGTTACCGGCGCAAATTTATATACAGATAATTTTACCGAAGACAGCAAAACAGCCTTTCCTCTAAGAAATTATAACCAAATAACTTATGGTGCTTTCATTCAAAATACTGTAAAAGCTAAAGAATGGCTGGATATAGAAACAGGTCTGCGAGGCGATTATGTTGTTGATTATGGATTTTCTTTTTTGCCAAGAATTTCGGCTTTATTTAAAATCAATTCTAAATTTACTTCCAGACTTGGTGGTGGGTTAGGTTACAAAACGCCAACCATTTTTACTGAAGAAAGCGAGCGCATACAATACCGAAATGTACTGCCTATTAATAGTGATTTCAATACGCTTGAGAAAAGTTACGGCCTTAACTTTGATGTGAATTATAAAACTAATATTACCGAAGATATATCTTTATCATTGAATCAGTTATTCTTCTATACGAATGTTGATAGTCCACTAATCTTGACTTCACTCCCTAATAACATTTATCAGTTTGTAAATGTTGATGGTTATTTAAACACAAAAGGAGCCGAAACAAATGTCAAATTAGGATATAAAGATTTCAAATTATTCCTGGGTTATACTTATACTGATGCATCAATTGATAATAATGGGATAAAATCTGAAAATCCTTTAACTGCGAAACACAGATTGAATAATGTTTTGATGTATGAAGTAGAAGATAAATGGAAAGCTGGTTTAGAGGCTTACTATTACAGTCCTCAAAAACTTAATGACGGCACTATTGGGAGAGAGTATTGGATTTTCGGTTTTATGGTTGAAAAGCTTTGGGAAAATTTTTCAGTTTATGCCAATTTCGAAAATTTTACTGATACCAGACAAACAAAATTTGGAAGTATTTATACTGGGCCAATTTCAAATCCTGTCTTTAAAGACATCTATGCTCCGCTGGACGGATTTGTTGTTAATGCTGGAATTAAACTAAAAATTTAGATATCTCATAAAGAATCAAAGCCTGCAGGATTAAACCCAGATTCTGCAGGCTTTTTTATTGTGCTTTTAAGATCGTTTGCGGTTTAAAAGTATATTTGAAGTTTAGCAACACCCATTTCCAACTTGTATTGGCGGACATTTTACAGTTCCGTAACTACAATATACGCAACAGTCGCCTTGTTTTGGTTTAAGAACTTGTTTGCATTTTTCACATTCGTAAAAATATTGGCAAGCGTCTGTCGGCATTGTTTCTTCTTTCTTGTGTCCGCAATTAGGACAAGTGATTATTGATTGTAATTTGATTTCCATTTTAATTTTCCTTTTTGTCGGTTACAGAATATCCTGTTGAATTTATTGCTTTTTCAATTTCAGAAATGTTAGTTTTTGAGCTGTCAAATTCTACGATTGCGCTTCCGTTTTCGTATGAAGTGTTTGAACTTATTATTCCTATCAATTTATTTACTTCGTGATTAACGTGTCCTTCACAACTTGCACAAGTCATTCCGTTAATCGTAAATTCTACTTTTTGAATATTTGATTTGACCACCATTATGATTTGCTTTTCTGTCTTTGGATAGAAAATGGTTGAATAGTATGGAAAGGCAAGCATAACTATTGCAAATGCTGTTGCAATTCCTAAAAATATTTTTGACTGAATGAATTTTGGTTTTTCTTCTGTCTCACAATTGCAGTCAATTTGCTTTTTAGGTTTCAAATTTTGATACCAAGCAAAACCAAGCACTAAAATTGTTAAACCGATAAAATACGGTCGTAAAGGTTCGAGCCAAGAAAAAGTTGAAGCAAATCCGCTTGTGCCTGCGATTAAAGCCAAGACTGGTGTAATACAACACAATGAAGCCCCAATTGCTGACAAAAGTCCTGCCCCGATTAGCTTGTTATCTGTTTTCATATTGTTTCTAAAATTTTGTTCTCTTCAAGCATTTTAAAAAACGGTTTCAGCATTTTTTCATACTCTTTTGTCAATGAGTAAAAAATGGTTTGAGCTTCTCGTTCTGTTTCAATGAGTTTTCTGTCTTTGAGTTTACGCAAGTGTTGCGAAACTGCTGAAATTGTCATACCGAGAATGTCGCTTATATCACAAACACAAAGTCGTTTTTCTTCATAAAGCAGAAATAGAATTTTCAGTCTTACGTTGTTTCCCGCCAATTCAAGTCCGTTCGATAAATAGTCAAACGACCCGTTGAGCTCAAAAACTCGGTCTTTACAGCGATTTATTTGTTTGATATCTGCTTGTTGTCGTATGCAAGAATTATTTTCCATAATGCAAACATAGTTAATTTGCTTATTTAAGCAATTACTTAAATATAAAACTTCAAAAAAAATCAATTTGTTTGTCGGGGAGTGTAGTCGTAGCCTTGCATTAATTAAATGTCAGCATTTTTCATTATTTCTTCTTTTCATCCTTCCAACTACCATTATAACCTCTATCCCTCAATGATAAAATGGCAATTCCGGTAATTAAGAAAATGCCCATCTTTGATTGGCTAACTTATATTCTTACGTAGCAATTATATACTTGAATGCACAATCTAAAAAAAAACAAAATTTAGTTTGGAATAATTTTTTTTGTAATTTGTAATACATTTACCTTAGTCTGGATTTTTAAAAAAAGAACATTTTAAAATGGTACAAAATGCTGTCAAAAATAAAATATCTAATATCTGAATATCGTTTTTTTCTCTTTAGTATTACATTGCTATTTATTCTATTGATTTATAATCACAATAAAACTCTCACTTTGGAGAAAGAACTTGTTCGAGTAAACAATGAACTTCGTGTGAAACAAGTCATTTTTGAGAGAAGACAAAAGGAGTATTATGAAAAAGTCGAACAACAGCAAGCAAAACTAGAACGTATGATAAAAGAAATAAAGTCGCGTAAATAAGACTTGTCATCGGTTTCGTTCACCTCAGATTTCATCTCTTTGTTCTTACATACTCGACGTAGACCTTATTATTTTATGGAGTTAATATGGTAATTTATTTCCTATAATTTCTCAACGCAAAAATCTGCTACAGGTAAATAATCATAGTTTTGATAATATTTGTCGAGAATCTCATGTATTCCACTACCAGTATAGACAATTACATTTCTCATATATTTGATTCCGTCATTTCTAATAATGATATGTCCTTCAAAAGCTTGAGCTAAAATTTCATCATCATTCTTATTAAAGATTAGATATCTTTTATAGCTTGTGAGGGAGAGTGTATTTTTTCCTTTTGATTGATTATGTTCATCATATCCGTTATAAAACAATCCAGATTTCTTATGTACAATTTTACAAGTTTGTACATTCTTTAAATTTTCACTTTTAATTAGTTCCATCATTTTTATTTAATTAGAAATTAAATGTATTTGATTTGATACAATATTTTTTTTTAAATTATTTCTGGATACCTTCAAAACGGGTTCCGTTGTTCTTGCTAAGCAGGCAACGAAACCCTTGCTGTTTAGCGATTCGTTATTTTTATTCCTTTATTTAGGTTTTTATTATTCATTATATACTTTGTCCAAAAGTCAGCAAGTTATTGTCAGGGTCAAGTATTGCAAACTCTTTTTGTCCCCAAGGTTTGATTTCTAAATTTCCATTTGGGTGGATGCTCGTTTTATTATCAAGTAATGATTGATAAAGTTTGTCAATATCGTCAGTTCTTATATAAATACCTCCATAGTTTTCTTTAAGATCAAGTCCCTTAAACTTAAAAAAGTGGATTTCTATTTTGTCTTTGGCAACTATTAAATAATCATCATAATCTCCAAGTTGTTTAAAACCTAAATTGTTTAAGTAGTAATCTTTTGTTCTTTCTTTGTCACGCATTGGTAATTTTGGATTAACATCTGTAAGCATAATTATGTTTGTTAGTTTTTTTGTTTATCTGTTTTCCATTCGTCCAGAACAAAGACCGCTAGCGTCACTCTACTACAGCGAGTTTAGCTCTAAATTTAGCCCTATTCTCGGATTTGCCAAATCATCCCAAATACAAAACCAAATTCCCATTAAGACTATTGCCCAAATCCGTTGTACCTGTTAGGCGCTGGCATTTCTATGTTCAATTAAAAATTCTTTGTTCGGCCAATGTTTTTCGTTTTTCGGAAGTTTTATTGTTTGATTGTGAAATGCAGAAGATAGAAGATTGTCATAATTACTAATAGCTTTATGTTTCGTATTGCTTTGGAAAGCTATTGAATAATCATTATTAATTGTAAGTAAACCATTATCGAACAAGCAATGATGGTTAGCACACAATAATATTCCATTTCTAACATCTAAACGTTGACTTTTCGAAGCTTTTGACCAAGGAATTATATGGGCAGCTTGTAAAGCAAAACTAAAACTAAAATCACAAAAAGCGCATCGAGAATCATAAGCTTTTAATAATGCTTTTCTAAAAATTATTTGAGCCGTTCCTCTAACTTTAATTTTGCTATAAGTTTCTTTAGATTTCTCAGGCTCATTTAATAATTCATTTACAATTTCCTCTTCTGTTGTTCCTGTAATAGCATAACTAAAAGGATTTTCCAAATTATTCCAATTGCAATTATAAACTTTTTCAAAACCTTCTTCAATATTATCAACATCCCAAGCTGTGAATCCGGTTCCTGGAATTCCATTTTTGTCTCCAACCAAAATGGTTATTGGAGGCAAATGATTATTTAAGCAGTAATCTTGGATTTTATCAAGAACAAATCTAACTGCACGATGATGAACTCCAATTTCATTTCCAAAATTTTTATATGTTATGAAAGTTTTTTCTAATGAAACTCTTTTGAGAATTTGCCAACCTAATGCAGCTCTTTCAAATTGATTAATTTCTTTATCCATAATTATTCTTAGCTGTTTTTTAGCTGCTTGCGCCTAACGTTCTAGTAAAAAGCGGGTTTGTGCTTTAATTAAGCCCTATTTTCGGATTTGAAAAATCATCTCAAATCCGTTGTAGCTATTTTACAATCGCCTTTTTAGATATTATATTTCATATGATTTTGCATCATTAAATTATTCCTTTTACTAGCTTCATCATATAATGAAAATATATAATTATCAATTTGCTCAATGTTTTCTTCATATATTTTTAAACAATTACTAATATATAAGTTTGATTTAAAGAAAATATCGCTAATTAAAAACGTTTCTTTTAAAAACTCGACAATTTCAATTTTAATTCCATTTTCTAATGCAATATTTTGATAGTGACTAATAATATATGATATTCTTATCATAGTATGTGGATGAGACTTTTTGTCTAGATAAAATTCATCAACACTTTTGTCATCATCAAATTCCCTGTAATAGAAAAGGAGAAATGTTATTAATATTCCTGCTAATCCAATAGATAATAAATTTTTTAGATTTTCGTGATTTCGGTTTTCAATACTTAATGTTTCATAATAATCTAAAATATGACCACAAACGAATTGACTACCATTTAAATCAGCATCATATTCCAAAATATGACTTTCAGGAATGAACAAGTTTTCAGTATTTTCAAAAAATGAGAAATTCCCATCATTTTTTTGTACTAAATGAGCAAACTCGTGATAGTATGTAAACAATGTGGAGCTTTGTAGTAATAGTTCATTGAAATCAACTTTTATTAAATTTGATAGCTCAACATATTTTGTTAATCTGTCATTTTTAAATATACTATTATTTGAATATATACTTTCGTGAAGTTTTTGAATTAAATCTTTAGAAATCATTAATATATAATTTCCATTATCACGAGTTGCGCCTGCATTAATGAAGTTTTCTTTGTTATAATAAAAAAAATATGATGGCTCAATTCCAAATTTAGGGCTGTTAATTTTTAAGTTATCATAACAGAAGTGAAATAATTTAAGATAAATATCTTTGATTGGATTATCTTCTAAATCTAAAATAATTTCACTATTAATTTTTGTTCTTTCAGCAATTATTTTAGAGTTTTCTAAATATAAATTCATCATTAATTTTGATTTTTCGTTTCGTTCGGCCAAAGTGTCGAATAACTTGCATGTAGGTTTGACGCTGTAAATTCCACATCAAATCTGAAGAGATAGATTTGATAAGTACCAGATTTTATTGTTTTGCTAAAATAGAAATTAATTCTTATAAATTATTAATGTGAGCTTTTTATTGATTTTGTTTTTCATACCATTCCATTTCTCAAATATAGAATGTATGAAATACTACTTTTTTATTGTAAAGTCAGTTCCTCCCGATTTGACAAGTAATTGTTATAAAGCAAAAAAAAATGCTTCATAGCATCTTTTTTAAAGTTCGTTAAAGTCAAATAACGATATTATGTCTATTTTGAATTCTTTAGCGATTCCATATAATACGTCGACTGTTGTATTTGTTTGTCCTCGTTCGATTAAACCAATGTGATTTTTTGCCAATCCAAGTCTTAGAGCTAATTCTTCTTGCGAAATTTTCTTCCCAGTTTTTTCATTCATACAATTATTTCTCAATTGCATAATTCTCTTTCCTAATAGTTTTCGTTCCTTTAAAAAGTTAGGCTTATCCATTTGATAAAATTCGCACTTTGTTAAAATAAAAAAGGCAACATATATATTGCTTTATTAAAAAAATTATTATATTTGACGATATTATTATAATTTCGCGATTCTTCATATAAAATATTTGAAGCATTCGCTTAGAATCTCGCGTTAGAAAACTGGTAATTTTGCAACGAGATAATAAGTAAGATGCTCACGTCCTATGGCGTGGGCTCACTTATTGTTGCTCGGTATACCAGTACCTCTAACGCAGTAAGCTGAGTTCCATGCCTTTTTTTATGCCCTTTATTTAGGCAAAACTCAACTTTTATTCTTAGCGTTATTTCATCATTTAAAGTCTCGCAATATCACTTACTGAATTAGTTGGGAAAAGCACTGCCACCGTCTGGCTGCAACAGGCAACGGCAGATGTTTTTCCTTTTAATAAACCTTTAAAATTAAATGCCTATGAATTAAAAAAATAAAAAACCTTTGTGCCTTAGTGGCACAATAAAAAAATGGCCCTCTAACTCGCCGGCAAAACTTGTATAGAGGACCTAGCTAATAAAACTAACATTTTACTAAACCAACCCAATATTATGAATAATTTTTCATTATCTATGGGTGGAAAGGCTTTTTGTTTCCTGTTTTTAATGGGTAACATCCTGTCTTTTTCCCCTATACAAGCCAAAAATTCACTACGGCATAATCTAAGAACTGCTCAACAGTTTCAAGTTCAGGGAACTGTCACAGATGGTGGTAATCCTTTAGCTGGTGTGAGCATTTCGATAAAAGGGAAATCAATTGCCACCGTAACGGATTATAATGGTCATTACACCCTTTCTGCCTCATCAGAAGACATTTTAGTTTTTTCATATATAGGATACAGAACGCAAATAGTTTCCGTGCAAAGACGTAGCACCATCAATATTAGTCTTCAGGAAAACACAACCAAACTGCAGGAGGTTAAAATTAATGCAGGGTACTATTCAGTAAAGAACAGCGAACGAACCGGAAGTATCTCTAAAATAACCACCAAAGACATCGAGAAACAGCCCGTTACCAATGTCCTTGCCACTATGCAAGGTCGTATGGCTGGAGTTGATATCACGCAGGATACAGGAACGCCGGGAAGTGGTTTTCAGATTAAGATACGTGGACTCAACAGCCTTCGTGAAGAAGGGAATGAACCATTGTATATTATCGACGGCGTACCTTATTCTTCAGAAATCATCGGATATAGCAATACTACTAGTGGAATACCTACGCCCACGAGTCCGTTAAACAGTATTAACCCTAATGATATTGAGAGTATAGAAGTACTCAAAGATGCCGATGCGACTGCTATATACGGTTCACGCGGTGCCAATGGGGTAGTGCTGATTACCACCAAAAAAGGTAAGGCAGGAAAAACCTCTGTAACAGTTTCCGCCTCGTCAGGAATTGGAAAAGTCACCAAAATGATAGACCTGATGGATACCCAGCAGTATCTGGAAATGAGAAGACAGGGTTTTGCCAATGATGCTGTTACGAACTATCCCGATTGGGCTTATGATATTAACGGCACTTGGGATCAAAACCGTTATACCGATTGGCAGAAGGAACTTTTGGGCGGAACTGCGATAATCACCAATATGCAGGCATCCGTATCTGGCGGTTCCGATTTAACCCAATACCTGCTCAGTGGCACGTACCATACTGAAACTACGGTGCTCCCAGGAGATTTTGAGTACGATAAAGCGGCTGTCCATTTTAGCATGAATCATAGGAGTGAAGATAAAAAATTTAAACTCACTTTTTCAACAGGCTATACGGCTCAAGACAATTTACAGCCTGAAACCGATATTAGCCGCACTGCACGAAATCTGGCTCCAAATGCCCCCGCCTTATATGATGCCGACGGTAATCTGAATTTTGAAAACAGTACTTTTAGAAATCCATTGGCAGCGCTTCGCGCCATCACCACTGCAAAAACAAATGATCTTATTGCCAATACCGTACTTAGTTATGAAATATCCCCCAGTTGGGAACTAAAGGCCAATTTAGGCTTAACGGATTTAAAAAATGCTGAACAGCGGCTATTGCCTTCGACGATGTACGATCCCGCTTACCAAATCGGAAGCAGCTATTCATCCTTATTTACCAACAATACCCAGAGAAAATCATGGATTGTGGAACCGCAGCTTCGCTGGAACCATGATTTCGGTATCAGTAAAATTGACATACTGGTGGGGGGGACGGCGCAGCAGCAAACTTCTTCAAGGCTGTACCAGTTCGGATATGGTTTTGCCAGTAACAGCCAGATTACAGACATCGCTTCGGCCACGCAAAAATCCATTTATGTAAGCGATGAAACCCTTTATAAATATCAGGCCTTTTTTGGACGACTTAATTACAACTGGGATCAGAAATACATTGTGAACTTAACCGGGCGACGGGACGGTTCAAGCCGATTTGGTCCAGGCAAGCAGTTTGCCACTTTCGGAGCTGTAGGTGCTGCTTGGCTGTTCTCAAAAGAAAATTTCCTCAAGGAAAACACCGTTTTGAGTTTTGGAAAGCTAAGAGCGAGTTATGGGAGTTCGGGCAGTGATCAAATAGGGGATTACCAGTATTTGGATACTTATACATCCTCTGGTCTAAACTATAATGGTGCTATCGGTTTGGATCCTACACGACTCTACAATCCAGATTTTAGTTGGGAAATCAATAAAAAATTGGAAGTTGCATTGGAAATGGGCTTTCTAAGTGATAGAATATTCTTTACGCTGGCTTGGTACAGAAATAAATCGTCCAATCAGCTGGTTGGAATTCCTTTGCCTGGTACGACGGGATTCAGTTCCATTAACGCCAATCTGAATGCAACGGTTCAAAATTTGGGTATGGAATTTACCCTTAGAACCGTAAACTTTGAAAACGCCAATTTTAAATGGTCAACCAACTTTAATATTTCCGCTTCCAATAATAAACTGCTCTCTTTTCCGGGACTCGAAGGTTCTACCTATTCAAACCGATACGTTATCGGGGAATCGACCAGTATTGTAAAGACGTATCAGTTCAAGGGTGTCAATCCACAAACGGGACTCTATGAAGTGGAAGATGTCAATAAGGACGGCATGATTACTTCATTGGGAGATAAAAAGACCGTTATGGATCTCACTCCTCAATATTTTGGAGGTTTTGAAAATCAGTTTCAATATAAAAACTGGCACCTTGATTTTCTGTTCCAGTTTGTAAAACAGCAGAATTACGATTACAATCCAAATGTTCCCGGAGGCAGTTTTTTCAATCAGCATTCGGACATGGCTAATGCATGGCAGCATGCAGGAGATCAGGTTTCTTTTCAAATGAATACAACGGGTGAAAATGGGGATGCCATAAATGCCTATTACAACTATCTGGACAGTAATGCCCCTATCGTTGATGCATCTTTCATTCGGTTAAAAAATATTGCACTGAGCTATGACCTGCCGCTGCAGACCATAAAAGGCGTTCACTGCAAACTGTCACTGCTGGGACAGAATGTATTAACATTTACCCCATACAAAGGCGGTGATCCCGAATTTAAATATACAGCCTACTTGCCTCCGCTAAGAATAATTACCGCAGGCGTACAGCTTACTTTTTAACCTTAATACATACAGCCATGATATATATACTTACTATTTTTAAAAAGATGCTTCATAAAAGTGCTAAAGAGCTGACTGCTGACAGCTGTTTCCTTATAGCGGTATGCCTGACACTGGCTGGCTGCGACAGCTATGTGGAGGTAGATCTTCCTGCTTCGCAGCTGACAGCCAAAACAGTATTCGAAGATGCAGGAACGGCTAATGCCGCAATGGCGGGTTTGTATGCCAAAATGAGAGATGGCGGCTTATTAGCTGGAAATTCAAACGGTGTTTCCTGTAATCTTGGCCTCTACGCCGATGAATTTGATTACTACTACCAATATTCTGTCAGTAATTTTTATACCAATTCGTTATTTCCCGGTGATCTTGGGGTAAACGATATCTGGAATAAGAGTTACAGCCAGATTTATAGTGCCAATGCGGTTCTTGAAGGATTGGACAATTCCACTGCCATAGCGGAAGCAGATAAAAATCAATTGCAGGGAGAAGCCCTTTTTATAAGAGCCTTACTTCATTTTTATCTGTTGAATCTCTATGGCGATATTCCCTATATCAGCACAACGGATTATCTGCTGAACAGTAAAGTATCCCGAATGCCGCACGACAAAGTGTATGACCTGATTGTTACAGACTTAAATAATGCTATCGAATTATTATCGGAGGATTATGTTTCGCCCGAGCGTATTATTCCCAACCGCAGTACTGCCAAGGCACTTTTGGCACGGGTCTATTTATATATGGGACTATATCCCGAAGCTTCCAATGTAGCCTCTGCCGTGATTAATAATCCACAATATATCTGGGAAATGGATTTGGATAAAATCTTTCTCAAAGAAAGCAGCACGACCATCTGGCAATTTATGCCGAACACCGCCGACAGTAATACTGCCGAAGGGAGTCTGTACATATTTACTTCTGGTCCACCACCCAGCGTGGCGCTTAGGCCTGATTTTGTAAATGCTTTTGAGCAGGGCGACCAGAGAAAAACACATTGGATTACTGAGGTGACCGATGGAGTCTCAACTTGGTACCATGCCTCTAAATACAAACAGCAATCCACTACCCCAAGCTCGATGGAATATTCCGTTGTGTTTCGTTTGGCGGAGCAATACCTCATCCGTGCCGAGGCCAGAGCATATCAGGGTGATCTAATTGGCGCCAAGGAGGATCTAAATCTAATTAGAACTATGGCGGGACTTACCAATACAACTGCGGTTACCGCTGAGGAAATTATAACTGATCTTCTCAATCAGAGGCGTTTTGAGCTGTTTACTGAATTTGGGCAGCGTTTTTTTGATTTGAAACGAACCGGAAAACTCGACCAAGTGTTATCCGCTTCCAAGACGGGCTGGAATACCAACGATGCCCTATGGCCATTGCCGGCGCTTGAACTCAATTCGAACCCCAACCTGAATCCGCAAAATCCGGGATATTAAATTAAAGTCATGATACTATTCAAAAGAAAAATTGATTTCGAATGTTCGAGTTTGGTGTTGGATCTATTTCTTTTAGTGTTGTTATCCTGTTCCATACTGGGGCAGGCACAACAAAAGAAGCCATTAACCGAGAAAGATTGCGACAGGTGGGGAACGCTCGAGGTAAAAGCCATTTCCGAAAAGGGAAAATGGGTGAGTTATGCAATGCACTACGAAAACCACAGCGATACCTTATTTGTGCAAAGCACCGACAAAAATAAACGTTACGTCTTCCCGAATGGGAATGATAGCCACTTTGGAGGGGAACAGCTATTTGCTTTTCTGGCTCCGGAATCCAAATTAAAAGTACTGCAGCTGCGGAAAAGCAAAATTGCCGTATATAACCATGTTAAGCGGTATGAATTGGCTATGGATGGTGAGTACATTATCACTTTGAATAAGGGATATGGTGAAAAAAGCCTGATGAGAATCCGTAATCAAAATGGGAAGGTAATTGACAGTATTGCTGGCGTAACTGGATATGCCTTAAATGAAAACAGGGATGCACTACTGTATGCCAGCACTCAACCGGGACACAAACAAGTAGAGATCATACATTTTAAGCCGTATTCCCGCGTTGTGGTCTCAGTAAACAACGGTTCTTGTTTTAATCTGATGTGGGAAAAAGGCGCAAAATCAGTGGCTTTTTTACAGGAAACAGATTCCCTTTCCAAGGCAATTACCGTGAATTATTATAGAATTGCCGATAAAAAACTATTCTCATTCGATTATGCTTCTAAAATGGGCTCAAAGAATACGGAAGTTTTTAAAGAGACAAGATTCTCTATTTCTGATGACGGGACAAAAGTTTTTTTTATGGTGGCCAAAAAGAAAAATCCCGAGGCAACAGAAAACCCAGATGCTCCCGAAATTTGGAAAGGCACCGATAAATGGCTTTATGCAGACCGGCAGCGTCAGCAGGCCGAGGGAGATATTCCCAAAGTGGCCGGCTGGTATCCTGATACGGGTGAGTTTTTACAGATCAGCAATGATGAGCTGCCAGCAATTATGTTGAGCGGGCAGCAGCAGTATGCTGTTTTATACAATAAATTTTCCTATGGCCTGCAATCGAGCTATTATGAAGAAGCGGATTTTTATTTAACCAATCTAAAAGACGGATCCAAGGAGCTGATACTCAAAAAGCAATCCGTTGATCCCAACCAGATGGGATTTGATCCCTTCAGCAACAAAATACTGTATTACCGGGAAAAGAATTGGTGGATTTATGATCCTGTTGCTAAAGCACATACGAATCTGACCAAAAAAGTGGTGACCAGTTGGGATAACTACAGTACTGTTGATGCTCCCCATCAATTTGGGGTCTATGGCAATCCGGGCTGGAGTTCAGATGGGAAGAAAGTTTTATTGTATGATGCCAATGATATCTGGCAGGTGGCCATTGATGGTTCTTCCTGCACCCGACTAACCCGAGGACGTGAGAAAAATATGGTTTTTAGAATACCTCGCATTGAATTTGACTGGCATTCACAGACTAACTATGACAGGAGAGAATCAGTACTTTTCGATCTGTCCAAAGAGCTATTGCTTGAGGCGCGGAATACCGAAGACTGGTCAACTGGATATTATATTTACAACAGCCGATCAGGGGAAAAACCCTTGATATATGGAACCAGTAAAATCGATGAGATCCGAAAAAGTAAAAACAGTACTTATATTTTCCAGAATCAAACTTTTAGTCAATCGCCAAGACTGGAATTCAGGAAGAAAAACGAGACTGTTTCCAAAATTCTGTTTGAATCCAACAGGCAGCAAAATGAGTATTTTTTTGGAAAATCAGAATTAATGTATTACACCAACAACAAAGGGCAAAAACTAAAAGCAGCTCTCTTTTACCCTGCTCATTATGACCCTTCAAAGAAATATCCGATGATAGTGCATATCTACGATGTGATGTCCGATGAGCTGCATCAATATGTGAATCCCAGTTTTTTGAATCCCGAAGGTTTTAATGTCACCAATTATGCGCTAAATGGTTATTTTGTACTGATGCCCGATATCATCTACAAGATGGGTAATCCGGGAAGTTCGGCCGTTGATTGTGTAACAGCAGGAGTCAATGCGGTTATTGCTAAAGACATTGTGGATAAAGATAAGGTCGGTTTATACGGGCATTCATTCGGAGGGTATGAAACCAATTTTATCATATCGCAGACCAACATTTTTGCAGCCGCCGTTTCCGGCGCCGGTGTAAGCGACATCATTTCCTATTACTTTAATATCAGCAGGAATGGTGATTTCCGATCGGACATGTGGCGATTTGAAAATCAGCAGTTCCGCATTGGAAAATCGCTGTATGAGGATAAAGAAGCCTATATAAGTAACTCTCCCATTATGTACACCGAAAACGTAAAAACCCCGCTACTTTTGTGGGCAGGTAAAAACGATAGAATCATTCCCTGGAATCAGAGTGTTACTTATTATTTGGCGCTCCAGAGATTGGGCGTAAAAAACATGCTGTTGGCATATCCTGACGAGGATCATTCATTGGAGAATGCTGAAAACCAAACAGATCTAAGTAAACGAATGATGGCATGGTTTGACTATTTCTTGAAAGAGAAACCAACGCAGTCCTGGATATCGGAAGGAACATCAGTTGAGTGACCATTAGACAAAAAATAATGCAGTTTCTTTTTAGGAAACTGCATTACCTTTCATTGAAATCTGCTTAAGCTAATTAACACGATGCAATTGTTCATTACAGGAAGTTTCGTTTCCTCCATAGGCGGTAAAGCTGCCATACAGACAAGCGGGACCACCACCTGAAGCACAATTTACTTGAACCTCCTGACATTTGTCAACTGGCAGATTGTGAATGTAAGCCGGAATCAAAACATCGGTTTTGCTTACATCCGAAGTGTTGGTACTTACCGCACCAGCACTGGCAAGAGCAAATGCTGCCACAGGCAGCACAAACGCTCTTAAAATGGTTGTTTTCATAATCTTAAAGATTTTAATTAATAAAAAATTTGATCTACTCTTTTTTACAGGTTTTCGATCGTTACTCCTGTACCGGCCGGTATCTTTTTATACTGTTTATGTGCTTCTATTAGATTCTTGATTGGATTCTTTTTCCATATCCATATTTAAGCAGATAGTGTCCCGAAATGATATACAGAGCCGAATCGGAAGCCAAAAAATTCTGCATCCGAAATCCTTCTTCATCATAGACATAAAAACTTAAGACATAGGTTTGTTTTGATATATCATACACATCAACAACGGTGGCATATTTCCAAACCTTACTACCTTCATATTTGCCGCGCAAAAGGGAATTGACAAAAAGTAAGTTGCCCCATACTGTCGTGCGACTGTTGACCATATAGGGTGGTGCTCCCAATTTTGTATCACCGGATTGTTTTATTTTCAACACCTTTAATTTTGCTTTGGTAGTGGTATCAATGGTGTTTCCACGATGTTCCACAACAAGGCTTTCATTGGTTATAATGTATTGATTGCGGTAATAATAGGTGTAAATTAATTTATGCAGTGTTGTGCTGTACTGCAGTGTCCCGTCGGTATCAAAAATACCGTCCAGCTGTTTTTGCAATACCTGCGGATTGTACTTCACATCTTTCCTTTCATAACTATTGGAAACTCCCACAATATTTTCAACTGTGCGCGGATTTTGTGTACGAAAGACTGCTTGCTTTTCATTTATAAAAACGATGTCAGAAAAATAGAAGCGGTTCTCACTGATGACTTTGGCTTTCCAATCGGAAATCAAACCTCTGTAAATGACAGGCACGGTGCCGTCAATAACATAAAAATAGGGAGCAGTGACCCGAACCTCGACTGCCTGGAATTTAAAATTCTCACGATCAAGTTTTATGGTGTACTTCTTTTTATTCTTTAGATTGGAATCAATTTTAAGAATCTGAAGCGGAGCCAAGCGATTAGCTAAATATATTTTGTTTTTGTCTGTACCCGCAACATAGTACGATGGATTTCTCAAATCAATGCTACCTACTTTCGCTGCGCTTGCCTGCGGAAAGCGTCTAATAAAAGGGTTTTCCTTTTGCATAATATCTTCCGAGAAAAGAAATAGTCCTGTAATAATCAAAACACTTCCTAAAACTAAAACTGATAATTGGATTAGAATGCGGTTGTTCATCGCTTGCAATAGGATAGCAACAATTGCTAAAAGCACAAATACCACATTAAAAATCAAATGCTCCGTCCATCCTAATTTCTCTAGTATACCGCCACAGGAACAGGGAACGAAATAGCTGAAATGGAGTATGATAACTATATAAGCAGTGAACATGCTCATTAATGCAACAGCTCCCCATAAAGCAAAATATCTTAATTTGGGGATGCTCAGTAAAACAGCAATAATCAGTTCAATAACAATTACGGAATAAGACACAAAATCTGCAAATGGACTTAAAAGCGGAGATTGACCCAACTGAGCTTGAAAGTTTTCAAAATCCAATAGTTTACTGACTGCCGCATAAACAAAAAGTATAATATAGAGCAAGCAAGTAAACTCTAAAAACAGGTTCTGTATTTTGGTATTCAATCTCATAGCTTCATAGGTTTTAGTTCTACAAAGTAAAATTCTGAATTCCAAAACCAAAACACTTGTCTTATTGGGAGCAAAACTTGCCTAAAACGGGTAAAGTTTAAAAACTAAAATTTAATCTTCCAAGAGGGAATTAAAACTGGTTTCATTTCGCTTCATTTCGTACGGCGAAAAACCAAATCGTTTCTTAAAGGATTTTGAAAAATTGGGATAATTGTTAAAACCATTCATTAAACATATATTTTTCAAAGGGATTGTAGTATGTTCAATCATAAAATAAGCTCTTTTCAAACGCTCATCATTATAAAACTGGTAAATACTGGTCTTAAAAAAATGACGAAAGCCATCTTTTAATTTGCGTTCATTGGTACCAAATTCATATGAAAGTTCTTTTAAAGATGGAAGCGGTTCTTCAAGATGTGCTAATATATAGTCATAGAGTTTCTGGATCAAAAGCGCATCAGCTTTACGGGTTTTATTATGTTTATCGTTTTCATTTTCGTACATCAAAGGACGATAAGAATCTTGTCGGGCAGGAGTAACAAAATTTAATATAATTTCCGAACTATTAACTAACCTTCCAATAGTACAAGAAATAGAAACAGGCAAATGTTCTTTAGGTGTGAAATCTAATACAATAGTTGTAGGCAAAGAAACATTTACATCGAGTACGTCTTGAAATTGTTTAAAAGAAGCTGTAGTAATAATGTCCGCCAAAGGTAGGTCTATCAACTCAGATTCAGAATAACCTAAAAAGTAAGTAACTTCAGGGGTAAAGCTTTTGATTATAAAAGAGCCATCCAAAACTAATGTGCTTTGAGCTATAAATTGATGTGTCCTATGGGTATTTACATAGCCGACTTGAAAAATAGATTCTTTCATTTCTTCCGCAACCATATTAATTAAAACAACTAGCGTTTCCAATTCGTCCTCATTGGAACTTAAAGGAATGCTACTGTTAAAATTGCCGCGTGCCATCTCA
Organism: Flavobacterium taihuense; assembly: GCF_019351435.1. GTDB lineage: Bacteria > Bacteroidota > Bacteroidia > Flavobacteriales > Flavobacteriaceae > Flavobacterium > Flavobacterium taihuense. The sequence goes on along the minus strand of NZ_JAHWYN010000006.1, from coordinate 136,399 downwards.
AATAACATTTGATGAATGGTAACAATGCGGTTTTCATTGTGCGCTTTCATAAAACTTAACTTTTAATTTTTCTTTCTATAAAACTAAATAAACCCTTTAAGATAAACCAGAGCATCCTCTTCATTTGTAAAAATTTGAGTAGGCACACTGGGCTTACTAATTTCTACATAAAAAGTACTAATCGTCAACAATACTTTTTCATGCACAAGCAGACCAACTGCATGTGTCAATATAGAGCCAGATTGTGCCAAATAATCTCTCCCAGACTTTTTGGTGGCTATAACACCACGAATATCACACAGAACTGGATATGCTTTTTCATTTTGAAAATGAATTCGATCTGTTACAACACACTGTGCTACCTTCAGATCAATAATGATATTAGGTTTATATTCAAAAAAAAGAATACCATCGGTAATCCAAAACCGGGCAAAATCATTTTCATAAAGATCATGTGCTGCAATCATGTTCTATGAATTTAGGGTGTTGTAATTTAACAAAAATATAAACATCTATTAACAAGGCAGTTGCCAATTTGGGATTATTTGTTGCAATTCGGTGTTTTAGTTGTCAATTTGGGACTTTGGCTTGTCATATTGGGAGTATTGAACTAATAGATGAAATAACTTTCATTTTTTATAGTGACTTTTATATGTCTATTTTTTAAATATCATCTAAAGAGAACTAACCAATGGCAAAAATCAAACACAATAACTTTATCGATACAGTGGATGAGGTTTTATCTGGAGCTAAAGAAGAAGGCATTTTGCATTTATATGCTGAAGACCATTTTTTAACAGGCAGGACAATTCAAATCAAGGGAAAAGAAATGTTTCATTTTGGAACAACGGGGTATCTGGGCCTCGAACAGGATTTTCGGTTGAAAGAAGCCGCTATAGCTGCCATACAAAATTATGGCACACAATTCCCACTTTCAAAATCATATATTTCACATCCACTTTACAATGAATTAGAGCAAAAAATTGGATTAATGTATGGTATACCTCCAATTATTACAAAGAACAGCACGTTAGGTCATTTAGCGGTTATTCCAACATTAATAAGAGATGAAGATGCAGTTATAATGGATCATCAGGTACACTGGAGCGTCCAGAATGCATGCCAGCTTTTAAAACTGCGAGGTATTCCAGTAGAAATGATCAGGCATAGCAATTTGGAAATGTTAGAAAACAAAATAAAACAGCTAACCAGTAGATGCAATAGAATTTGGTATATGGCTGATGGAGTATATTCCATGTTTGGTGATTATGCGCCCATCTCGGAATTATTGGCTTTAACTCAAAAATACCCTCGTCTTAATCTCTATTTTGACGATGTTCACGGCATGAGTTGGAAAGGCAAAAACGGAACTGGTTTTGTTTTTGATGCTATTAAAGAATTACCTGAAAACTGTATTGTAGTGAGCACTCTAAGCAAAACCTTTGGAGCGAGTGGTGCAACAGTATTTTGCAGGAACCAAAAACTGAGAGACAAAATTAAAAATTTTGGAGGTCCTTTGACTTTTTCGGCTCAATTAGAACCCGCATCTGTAGCGGCTGCAATTGCTTCAGCAGACATCCATTTATCTCCTGAAATAGAGTTGAGACAAAAAGACTTAGCTGATAAAATTAGCTGTTTCAATCAATTGCTGGCGCAAGGAAATCTTCCCATAATTTCAAAAAACGATTCCCCTGTTTTCTTTTTGGGAATGGGCACACCCGTAACGGCTTATAATTTTGTACAGCGTTTATTTAAGGAAGGTTTTTTCCTGAATTTAGGAATTTATCCTGCTGTACCAATCAAGAATACTGGAATTAGAATTACGCTGTCCAGTCACAATCAGCAACAGGACATTTCAGCCTTGGCTGAAGCAATGGAATTTCATTTTCCTAAAGCTTTGGAGGAAACCAATAACAGTGAAAATAAAATCAGACAAGCTTTTGGAATAGACAGTAGAAAAGCAGACAAGATTACAGAATCAAAAGAGCAGGAGCTTTTTATCGAAGAAAAAAACACCATTCAGGATATCGAAAAATCTGAATGGGATGAATATATGGGGAAACAAAATATTTTCGATTGGGATGGAATGGCTTATTTGGAAAAGACATTCAGCCGGCATCCAGATCCAACTAATCAATGGGATTTTTACTATTACACCGTTAAAGACAACAAAGACAACATAATATTAATGACCTTTTTTACTTATGGACTTTGGAAAGACGATATGCTGGCAACAGAATCTGTCTCCATCCATTTGGAAGAAATAAGAAAAATAAATCCTCTATACCTCACCTCAAAAGTATTGAGCATGGGTTCTTTATTTACAGAAGGGAAACACTGTTTTATCAATCAGCAACATCCTTTAGTGGAAAAAGCATTAAAATTATTATTAGATAAAGTAGAAGAAAAATATAATGCACTAAATGCTGATATGCTGGTTTTAAGAGATTTTGATGAAGGTAACAACTACAACAAAACAATACTGGATCAAGGGTATTTCAAAATAGACATGCCGGAATCCTGTGAAGTGCAAAGTCAAATATGGAATAGTAATGAGGAATTTGCCAATGGGTTATCACCCCGGTCACGGAAGCATTTCAATAAAGAGATAGAACCTTACGAAAAATATTATGATGTTAAAATAAAAGATAAATTAAGCAAATCAGAAATAGAGAGAGCATATCAACTCTACGGAAATGTAAAAGATAATAATTATGCGATCAATACATTTAGATATACCCAAGAAGTTTTCGAAAATATGAATGACAGCCAAAACTGGGAGTTCATACTATTAGCTTTGAAAACAGAAATAGAAAATCCATTTGTAGGAATTATGTTTTGTTACAAAAACAATACTCATACATACGTCCCAGAATTAATCGGAATGGATTATGAATGGGCAAAAAAATACCAACTCTACAGACAATTGTTATTTCAAACGATAAAAAGAGCTTCTGCACTACAGTTTCAAAAAATAGACTTTGGCGTGTCCGCTTCCTTTGAAAAAAGAAAACTAGGAGCTAGGGTAATTCCAAAAGTAGCTTATGTTCAGGCAAGAGACAATTACGCAATGGAACTGATGAATACTTTGCAAAATGATTACAAATCAATTGCAAAATGACGAAAGTATGTGACAACTAATATTTAAAGAGATGTTTAAAAAATCGATTGACTCATTTAATGCTGTCTGCAATGAAATTTTAGAATCAAACGAAACGATGCAAAATAAGGCTTGCAATGGAATTGTATTGTGTAATAAAACATTAACTAACTTAAAAGAGATAGTGGATAAAAATGATTTCAATACGGTTCCTGAGGAAATTGATTTTTTCAAAAACATCAAACCTGTTCCTATGAGCTTATTGATTTATTTTACAGAAGTACGTTCCTGCGAACTAAGAATGCCTAAAGCGGGTAACACCTATAAAGTTCAGTTCTTCCAAAAAGAATTGCGAAAAATCAATAAATTCTTTTACAGAAATGCCGATTTTGTGCATTATATGGAACAAGGATACTGTTACCTGGACCATCAATTCTTTACCAGAAACCATCGTGATAATTTTCCATTTACACCTATGACCGATTACTACCAGTTCCCCGAATTTTCAACATCGCAAGACATGCTATGGGCAAAAGTAAAAGCGATGTACCGATTCATTCATTACATCCGCCAAGCATTAAAAAGACTAAAAGTCGATGATTCTGAAATATTTGAAGAAAAAAAACACAAAGTATTGGTATGGACAGGACCAAAAACAGCTTTAACAGAATTAATTTATGCCTTGTTTTCTAATGGGGCAATTAATTATGGTGCGGCAGATATTAATACGATAACAGCATCATTTGAAGATTTTTTCAACATCAAACTAGATAATATCTATAAAACCTATAGCGAAATCAAAGCTCGTAAAAGCAGTAAGACAAAATTTCTGGAAGAACTAACCTTAAACCTACAACAAAAAATGTCCAGAGAAGACCAAGAGTAAAGTTGTAACTACGAAAACTCACAAGCAGTAAATCCTCATTTGAAAAAGGATATACTGCTTTTTTTTATGCTAGAATCAATCAAAGAATAATTCCCAGTAAAATAAAAGTTTTTACAAGTTTCAAATGTTAATTTTTCCCGTACTACGAAACGCATTGGGATAAAATCCAATAATTGCCACTAAATTTTGTAAAAATAGACTAATCAGTATCCATCTAAGACAGGAATCGTGCCTGACTCATTTTTTATGACAGAATCAGACAAATAATTGAGTTTACAAAAGAGAATATTTTAAACAGAATAAGGGAACATTATTTTTTTAGAGTTAAATCTCCCAGTAAAACCAAGACTTTACGAATTTTAAATGTTAAATTTTTTCCGTACTACGAAAGCCATTGGGATATAATCTAACAAAAGCTACTGAATTTTGTAAAAAGATACTAAGCAGTACCTCTATTGGAAGAATTGCTGCATACTATGTCTTGAACCTAAAATATTGATTATGAATATTGACAGAATAGAATTTATGGCTTGGATGGAGCGAATAATGGAGCGGTTCGATATCCTTATGGAATTAGTAAACGTAGATAAAAACCAACTTGCTGTTATTGATGGAGAAGAGCTGTTGGACAATCAAGATGTTTTGCAGATGCTTAAGATAAGTACACGCTCCCTGCAGCGTTACCGCTCTTCCGGCAAGCTGCCTTATTATACAATTAGTGGGAAAATTTATTATAAGCTATCTGATGTACACCAATTTGTCAGAGAAAGTTTTAGCGCTCCAATGCCCAAAGTAAAAAGCTAGCGGGGGACAAATAGTGCCAAGGAATGCCCGTTAATAAGAAACTGTGAAAGCTTCTTTTATTTTCGATGTCGAATTCAAAAATTTCAAATTATGAGCGAACAAACTTTAGATAAGTCTCAATCTCCAGAACAATTATCCGAGATATTATTGGTGCTGGATAAAGAGAAAAAGAAAATTCAGGCTGTAAAGGGCATTGATGAAAATGGCAAGCTGGAAACCGTCGAACCTACAAAGAAAAACCACAACCAGTTTATGCGAGTGGATAAGCAGGGTGATTTCTTTTCCAACTTCTTCTCCAATTTCTTCAGTCAGCTGAAGAACCCTACCAATTTCTCATTTTTTAAAGTTCCTGCACTATTGGCTATTAATATGGCAAAAGAAATGCAAAAACAGGTAAATCACCCAACACCTGCAGGAGAAGAACTAATGAAGCAACACGAAGTGAAAGCAGAACCTAGTCAAAATAATAAACAAGAAAATAAAAATAGTATGGAAACAACACAGAGAACATCGGAAACAGGCGAATACCGCTACAAACCAGAACAGATTGACTGGGAAACAATGAACAATCTTGGACTGAATAAAGAAAAACTTGAAAAAATGAACGTGCTTGATCCTTTATTAAGAGGTTTTAAAACGAATGAACTTGTACCTGTAAGCCTTAATCTTGGCACTGCCGTTACCCGTATGGATGCACGGCTGTCTCTGCAACAAAATGATGAAGGGGCGGTAGTGGTTGCCATTCATGGGATCCGCAAAGAGCCAAACCTGAATTTTGCTTTTTTCGGTCATGAGTTCAGTAAGGAAGATAAAAACAACCTGCTCCAAACAGGCAATATGGGCCGTGTGGTCAATCTGACAAATCCAAAAACGAATGAGGCCATTCCCTCTATTGTCAGCATAGACAGGCTGACCAATGAGTTAGTGGCACTGCGTACAGATTTTATAAAAGTTCCTGAGGAAATCAAAGGGATAAAACTGAACGAAGAACAAAAGCAAACCTTACTGGAAGGCAAACCACTTTATTTAGAAGGCATGGTTTCCAAGAAAGGAACTCCGTTTGATGCTACCGTACAATTCAATGCAGATAAACGATTTGTAGAGTTCCTGTTTGACAGGGGGAACTCCAATAAGCAGATACAAGGCAATGAGCAAAACCAATCGCAGGTAGCTCCTAAAATTTTCAGAGATAAGGAACTTGATAATGAGCAGTACCAAAAGTTCAAAGACGGTCAGACTATTTATGTTAGTGGATTGGTAGATAAGAAGGGTAAAGAATATAATGGTTACATCACCTTTAATAAGGAAACTAATAAGATAGACTTCTCTTTCCAAAATCCGAATAAGGTTAAAGAACAGGCGAAACCTACTGAAGGTTATAAAACGCAGACGGCGGTCAATTCTGAGGGCAAAACCAATGAAGCAACCAAGAATATCAAAGAGCCTTTAAAATCGGGTCAAAAAAATCCCGACAGCAAAGAACAGCAAGAAGAACAGGAAGCAACCAAAGCACCTGCCAAATCCAAAGGACGTAAAATGTAATGTGTGATGAAAGTAGTTATTGCAGAAAAGCCAAGTGTCGCTAGGGAAATAGCTGTTCTATTGGGAGCCTCTGAAAAAAAGGATGGGTATTTGACAGGTAATGGTTATTATGTTACGTGGGCTTTTGGACATTTAGTGGGGTTGGGTATGCCGGAAGATTACGGCATTTCCGGATTTCAGAAATCATCACTGCCGATACTGCCGAATCCCTTTTTACTTAGGGTGCGCAAGGTAAAAAAAGACAAAGATTATACGGCAGATATGGGAGCATTAAAACAACTGAAAGTTATTGAACAGCTCATTGACCGTAGTGAAAAAATTATTGTCGCAACCGATGCCGGACGTGAGGGTGAACTAATATTTCGTTACATCTACGAATATTTGAAATGCAACAAGCCCTTTGAACGCCTTTGGATTAGTTCGCTAACCGAAAAAGCAATCAAGCAGGGTTTTGAGAACCTAAAACCCGGAAGTGATTTTGACGGATTATATCAGGCTGGGCAGGGCAGGAGCAGAGCCGACTGGCTAGTGGGGATCAATGCTTCGCAGGCACTCTCGATTGCCGCAGGAAATGGTATTTATTCACTCGGTAGAGTACAGACCCCTACACTGACTTTGGTATGTAAGCGCTATCTGGAAAATAAGAACTTCTCGGTACAGAAATATTGGCAGATACAGTTGTCCCATACAAAAGAGTTCACTGACTTTGAAAGCCTGTCCAAAAACAAATGGGAAGATAAAAAGCTAGCGGAAGATGCGTTGAAATCAATTGGAAGAAACGGGAATACTGCAATGGTCACATCCGCAGAAAACAAATACGTGACGGAACAACCGCCTCTGCTGTTTGATCTGACAGGCTTGCAAAAGGAAGCTAATAAAAAGCTAGGCCTCACGGCTGAAGAAACCATGAACATTGCCCAAAGCCTGTATGAAAAGAAATTTATTACTTATCCGCGTACCGGAAGTAAATACCTTCCTGAAGATCTGTGGGCAGAGATTCCCAATCTTATCAGGGCTTTGCAGGATATGGAAACCTTCAAGCAAGCAGTAACCAAAGTGAAATGGGGGACTTTCAATAAACGTATCGTGAATGATCTTCGTGTTACAGATCATCATGGTCTACTCATTACGGACAGAATCCCTTCGGCATTACAGGCAAAGGAAAATGCCGTTTACAATATGATTGCCTTTCGAATACTGGAAGCAATTTCACAAGCTTGCACAAAAGAGACAACCGATATTACTTTACAGGCTTTGCATTATGATTTTGTCGTGAAAGGCTGCAAGATATTGGAACCAGGCTGGCGTTCGATCAAAGGCAGTTTTTCAGATGATGATGCTGAACCAGTGCAGGAATTGCCCAAGCTGAAAGAAGGTGATGAACTCAAAATCAAACACGCTTGGGTGCTGGAAAAGAAAACAAAGCCTCCTGTGCTTTATACAGAAGCAGGGCTTTTAGCAGTTATGGAAACTGCGGGAAAGGAAATAGAGAACGAACAAGAGCGCAAGGCATTAAAAAGCATTGGCATCGGTACACCCGCCACAAGGGCTGCCATCATCGAAACCTTGTTTACCCGTAATTATATCCAAAGGGAATTGAAATCCCTGATACCTACCGGAAAAGGATTACAGGTGTATGAACTTATAAAAGATAAAAAGATTGCAGACGTAGCGATGACCGCCGAATGGGAGTTGATTTTACAGAAAATAGAAAACAACGAAAGTAACGTAGATACCTTCCAGAAGGAAATGGAAAACTATGCTACATCCATTACCAATGAATTGTTGCAAACTGTCATTGCGCAAGAAAATCTAGCCATGCTTGACTGCCCCAAATGCAAAAATAGGCAACTGATTATTAGGGATAAAATTGTCAAATGTCCTGATGAGGTTTGTAATTGGATACAATTCCGAAATGTGTGTGGTGTGCAAATTGGTATAGCTGATATTGAAAGTCTTGTGAACAAAAGGAGAACCTCTCTTATAAAAGGAATGAAAAGCAAAGCCGGAAAGGAATTCGATGCTTATATCATATTGAATGATAAAGCCGAAAGCTCTTTTGAATTTGAAAAATCTAAATTTCCGAAGACAAAATGAGCAATTCTATCATTACTAGTCTGGATATTGAGAACCGAATTTATACTATACGAGGACAACAGGTTATGCTCGACAGTGATCTCGCAAGGATTTATCATGTAGAAACCAAAGTCTTCAATCAGACTGTAAAGCGAAATACAGACCGCTTTCCTGAATCCTTTTGTTTTCAATTGAAACAGGATGAATTTGATACTATAAACTTGAGGTCACAATTTGTGACCTCAAGTTTGAATTATGGGGGAAGGCGTTATTTGCCTTATGCTTTTACCGAACAAGGAATTGCGATGCTTTCAGCGGTACTCCGTAGTGATATTGCCATAAAAGTAAGCATCGAGATAATGAATGCCTTTGTGGAAATGCGTAAGATGCTAGTTAATAACGCAGGCTTGTTTCATCGACTGGATAAGATAGAATTGAAACAGGCAGAATCAGACCAGAAATTTGAAGAAATCTTTAAGGCACTGGAAAGCGACAAGCTCCACAGCGAAAAAGGAATTTTCTACAACGGTCAAGTTTTTGATGCCTATACTTTTGTCTCTGATATTATCCGCAGTGCCAGCAACTCCATTCTCTTGATTGATAATTATGTGGATGACACAGTGCTTATCTTATTGGGTAAGAGAAATAATAATGTTACCGCAACAATCTATACCAAAAGTATAAGTAATCAGTTGCGGCTTGATGTGCAAAGATTCAACAGCCAGTACCCTCCAGTTGAAGTTGAAGTTTTTTCTAATGCCCACGACCGTTTTCTCATAATTGATAATACCGAACTCTACCATATCGGAGCATCATTAAAAGACTTGGGTAAAAAATGGTTCGCCTTTTCGAGAATGGATATTGAGGTAGGCAGAATGCTCCAAATTTTAGCCGTTTAGCAAAATTCTAAACAAAATATAGTATGAATACAAAACAAAGAGACCTGTCGTATTATGCATTAAGAATACAGGAACTATTGAATACGAGCTTCCCTGGAAGAGCTTGGGATATCAAATTTATCAACCAGCGTTCAAGCAGGGCGGCTAATGCGTATGAAGATGCTTTTCGCGCAGGGAACTCCGTCAGCCAATGTGACCATATTGCCAATTGTGTCTTATTTGAAGGATTGCACTTTTCAAAATTTGACATACTTTTTCAAGTTGTCTGCAATGAGTTCGATACCAGAATGGCTGATGAGGAATTACGACCATTTGCCTTAAAGATGTTACCCGTTTGCGAACTTGTTTTTACAAACTATGAATTGACGGATGACTTCACCTATAGCATTGAGTTTAACCTGCTCTATACCGAACTGACTGGAACCATAGCCATTTGGATAGAAGAAAATGGGCTTCAGTAAACGCCAACATCTCCAACGGAACATTGATGCCCTGCGAATTGCTTTTAAACTGGAAAAGGAGAACGGAAAAGCCTCCGAAGGCGAAAGGTTGCTAATGATGCAGTACAGTGGATTTGGAGGTCTTAAATTTGTGTTGAACCCTGCCCAAAATCCGGTAGACATTAACCATTGGAGAAAGACCGAACACGAACTTTTCCCCCTCACTCAGGAACTCCATAGGCTTCTAAAGGAAAATACAACTGATGAGAAACAATACCGTAGTTATGTGGACAGTATGCGGAGTTCTGTACTGACTGCATTTTACACCCCGCCTCAGGTCATTGATGGGATTTCTGCTTCCTTAAAAGAAAGTGGTGTAAGCATCCAAAAACTTTTAGAACCCTCTGCCGGTATTGGCTCTTTCATACAATCTTTTGTAAATAAAGATGTAGCACAGGTTACCGCTTATGAAAAGGACTTGCTTACCGGAAAAATTTTAAAACAACTCTATCACGATAACACTATCCGCATCAGTGGTTTTGAAGAAATAACCGAAAAGGAAAGAAATAGTTATGACGTAGTAGCTAGTAATATCCCTTTTGGGGATACGTCCGTATTTGACCTTTCCTATTCCAGAAGCAGGGACACGGCAAAAGTGCAGGCTGCGCGAAGCATACACAACTACTTTTTCATGAAGGGAACCGATATGCTCCGTGAAGGGGGTATATTGGCTTTTATTACTTCACAAGGTGTGCTGAACAGCCCAAAGAATGAATCCATACGCAGGGCATTGATGAAGGACAACAACCTAGTGTCTGCCATTCGGCTTCCGAATAATTTATTTGCCGATTATGCTGGTACAGAAGTAGGAAGTGATTTGATAATTCTGCAAAAGAATACTGCAAAGCAAAGTTTGACCGAATCGGAAGAACTGTTTTGTCAGAGCCAAATAACGGAATACAATACATCAAGCAATGCCTTGTTTCAGGATAACGGAAGGATTATATACACTACACAGATGTTAGCTACTGATCCTTATGGACAACCTGCATTTATCTGTACCCACAAGGATGGTGTGGAAGGAATTGCCAAAGATATGAAGCGAATGCTATCGGATGATTTTAGGGAGCATCTGGATATTGGCTTGTATAAAGGTGAGCGAAACGATGCACCTGTCATAAAAATTCCGATAACACCAACGGTTGTACCTCACGTTGCTCAATCTGTAACTATTACACAGGAAGCACAGACATTATCTACTCCAACAACAAATAAGGCAATTGTAAAAGAAGAAAGACAACTAAGCATTTTTGACCTGTTTGAAAATTTAGATGAACGAGTGGCCGTTGTTGTTCCTGATAAAGCAGTTAGAATAAAAAAACAACCAACCAAAATAAGAAAGGGAGTGAATGGGCATCAAGCAAACCTATTCAGTGGTTTGGTGCGGCAATCCTACTTACCTTCAGTTTCGACTTCTCTTGTAAATAACAATACACCTAATGAAAGGAATGCACAGGAAGTTATCGGAGATTTGTTTTCAGCACTGAACATAAATAGCTTGGACGAAAAGATTACCGCAGGTAACACCATTGCTAGATCTGCAATTTATACCAAAGAAATACAATTTTTTCACCGAAGCGATTGCCTTACGGTAGATAATGGTTGGGTTGGCTATCTTAAAGATTTTGATAATGATAAGCAGCACGCAATGTTTCATCCTTTGCAGTTGCCTCCATTGCAGAAAGCAAGAGCCGAGGCCTATATTTCTGTACGGGATACTTACCTCGATCTATACCAGAAAGAAGCCCAACTGCAAACCGAACATAAAGAGGAAAGGGAAAACCTTAACAAACTGTACGATGCCTTTGTGAAAAAGTACGGCAATCTGAATAATGCGGAAAATATTAAGCTTGTCAAAACAGACAGTTCAGGTAAGGAAATCCCTTATCTGGAGCGTGTGGTGGGTGGTGTGGTACGCAAGGCCGATATATTCCACCGTCCGGTAAGTTTCTCTATTACAACATTAACTACCGATAAACCCGATGAGGCGTTGGCTGCATCGCTGAATAAATACGGCAATGTTGATTTGGACTTTATGTCCCAAATCAGCAGTATAGCATTCAACGATTTGAAGGATGCATTACGTGGTAGCATCTTTTACAATCCTATGGAAAATCAATATGAAATAGCTGAAAGATGGATAGCCGGGAATGTAGTGGAGAAAGCCGCTGCTGTAAAAACCTACCTCGAAATAAATTCCAGTGATGCAGAAGCAAAACAAAGTCTTAGGGCTTTGGAAGAAGCCCGACCCAGACGTATCGAATTTGAAGAGTTAGATTTCAATCTTGGAGAGCGCTGGATACCGACAGGGATCTATGCCTGTTTTGCTTCTCATATTTTTGATACGGACGTGCGTATCCAGTATTCTGAAACTTCCGATGATTTTTCTATAAAATGCGATAAAAAAAATGTGCATATATGGGATAAATATGCCGTCAAGTCTGAAAGCCGAACGTTTGACGGGATTGCTCTGCTGAAAAATGCATTAGTCAATACCACTCCCGATATTACCAAAAAGGTCATGATTGATGATAAGGAGATCAAGGTACGGGATATGGAAGCCATACAGATTGCGAATACAAAGATTGATGAAATACGTACAGCTTTTACCGAATGGCTTCACACCCAAAATGATGAGTTCAAAAAAAGACTAACCAATCAATATAACGATACCTTTAACTGTTTTGTACGTCCGCAGTACGACGGAAGCCATCAGGAATTTCCCGGACTGGAAAGAAAAGGCTTAGGTATTAACGATCTGTATTCGAGCCAAAAGGATACAGTATGGATGATCAAGCTGAACAATGGTGCTATTTGCGATCACGAAGTAGGAGCGGGGAAGACATTGGTGATGTGTACCGCATCACAGGAGATGAAGCGTTTGGGAATGGTACACAAACCAATGATAATAGGATTGAAAGCCAATGTTCATGAGATTGCAGAAACGTACCGTAAAGCCTACCCACACGCTAAAATTATGTATCCTGGCAAAGAAGATTTTACCCCACAGAAAAGGCAACGGATTTTCGGAGATATTAAAAACAACGATTGGGACTGCGTGATATTGACCCATGACCAGTTTGGCATGATACCCCAGTCGCCAGAAATGCAAAAGGAAATCCTACAAGCCGAACTTAACAGCGTGGAAGATAATCTTGTCACTTTGGAAGCACAGGGTAAAGAGATTTCAAGGGGAATGCTCAAAGGTGTAATCATTAGGAAACAGAACCTTGAAGTTAAGCTAAAAACTTTGGAACATGACATTGCCAACCGTAAAGATGATGTAGTGGACTTTAAGATGATGGGTATCGACCATTTACTTGTTGATGAAAGCCACCAGTTCAAAAATCTGATGTTCAATACCCGTCATGACCGAGTTGCAGGTTTGGGCAATATGATGGGAAGCCAAAAAGCCATGAACCTGCTTTTTGCCATCCGCACCATTCAGGATCGCATACAAGGTGATATGGGAACTACCTTTCTTTCAGGAACAACTATCAGTAATTCCTTAACCGAGTTATATCTGTTGTTTAAATATCTGCGTCCAAGAGCATTGGAAAAACAGGGCATTAACTGCTTTGATGCGTGGGCGGCTATCTATGCAAGGAAAACGACTGATTATGAGTTTTCGGTAGCAAATAATATAGTGTCAAAAGAACGCTTCCGGTACTTTATCAAAGTGCCCGAACTAGCCCAGTTTTATTCGGAAATTACGGATTACAGAACCGCTAAGGATATTGGTATTGACCGTCCGGAAAAGAATGAGGTACTATATAATATACCGCCTACGCCGGATCAGGAAGTGTTCATCCAGAAATTGATGGAGTTTGCTAAATCAGGAAATGCGACCTTATTGGGGAGACCACCGCTGACAGACCGTGAAGAAAAAGCAAAGATGCTAATTGCTACGGATTATGCTCGCAAGATGTCGCTCGATATGCGGATGGTAAGCAGCAAATATCATGACCATCCTGATAGCAAAGCTTCCCATTGTGCTGCTAATATTGCCAAGTATTACCAAAAGTTTCATGCACAGAAAGGAACACAGTTTGTCTTTTCGGATTTAGGCACTTATAAGCTAGGAGAATGGAACGTATATGGGGAGATCAAGCAAAAGCTTGTAGAGTACCACGGCATACCGCCCAACGAAGTCCGTTTTATACAGGAAGCTAAAAATGATAAGCAGCGTAAGGAGCTTATCAGCGGTATGAATGAAGGAAAAATCCGTGTGCTGTTCGGTTCTACAGGTATGCTGGGGACAGGCGTAAATGCACAGAAAAGAGCTGTTGCCGTTCATCACTTGGATACCCCATGGAGACCAAGTGATCTTGCCCAACGTGACGGAAGGGCTGTCCGAAAAGGCAATGAAATAGCCAAGTTCTTCGCCGATAACAAGGTGGATGTGATTATCTATGCAGTTGAAAAATCGCTGGATAGCTACAAGTTTAATCTGCTGTACAATAAACAGCTTTTTATTGACCAGCTTAAAACTAATAATCTCGGAAAGCGGACCATTGATGAAGGGAGTATGGATGAAAAATCGGGAATGAATTTCTCTGAATATGTAGCCATATTATCGGGTAATAACGATCTTTTGGAAAAAGCAAAATTAGAAAAGCAGGTCGCCGGATTGGAAAGCGAAAAACACGCATTCAATCGTTCCAAGTTCAGCTCCAAATACAAGTTGGAAGACACTACCATTGCGCTGGAATCTGCCAGATCACGATTGGAACGAATGAGCCTTGATTGGGAAAACCTGCAACAACGCATACAAAAACGGCAGGACGGTACGGTACTGAACCCTGTACAACTTGATGGATTATCACTTCATGGAGATGTTAAACAGATTGGAGCCAAGTTAAATCAGATTGCCGATACAGCTCGTACTGGAGGTCAATATGAAGAAATAGGCAGACTGTATGGATTTACGTTATTGGTTAAAACCGAAATATCCGAAAAAGAGGGTGCTGATATGAAAATCAATCGTTTTTTTGTACAGGGTGAAGGCAACATAAAATACACCTATAATAATGGTTTAATTGCTAATGATGCAATGCTTGCATCAATGAATTTCCTGAGTGCTTTGGAAAAAATACCAGGATATATCGAACAAGAACAAAAGAAAGTTACCGAACTGCAAAAAGATCTGCCTGTACTTCAGGAAGTCGTCAATGGTATATGGACGAAGGAAAATAAGTTGAGTGAACTAAAAACTGAACTGGCGTCGATTGACAGGAAGATACAGCTATCTATTACTACAGAACCGAAAGAGCAGGAAGATGCTATAAAAATCAATAATGTTGAGGAAAGGTCTTCTGTAGGTTTAAAAGCAATGTAATTTTATTGGTGATAACAAAACACTCCTTTTTGTTTAGCGGTAAATTTTGAAATGCACCTTAATTTTTGGCTTCTGAGGCGTAATTATCTAACTTGTTAAGAAAGTGCAGCGAAAAATATATTTTTTAACAATTGATTAGTAAACAATACATATAATTTGATTAATTTTGTTACAAATTAAAGTACAAAATGAATAAATTTCACATTATAGTAATTATATTATTTGGATTCTTATTGATACCAAGTAGTTCTTTTGCGTGTGAAAATAATTCATCTAAGCATTCTGCTGCAAAAGAAACTTCTTCAAGAATGGATAATGATGATTGTTGCAAAAATGACAGTCATTCAAAAAATAAAAACCACGACGGTTGCGGTGGTAAATGCAATCATTCAAAATGTGCTTGTGCGACTTCTTGTAGCAGTTGTACAGTTGCTATCAATGAGTTGAAATTTAATAGCAATCTTTTTAATTTCGCGTCAGAAAAACAAAAATTTCACAATTACGAAACCTCCATTTCTTCAGGTTTCAATTCCTTATGGCTTATACCAAAAATAAGCTAAATCAAATTTTGACAGCCACAAGTGTGTCAAATCGAAAGCAATTCTTGCTTTTAAATCATCTATTTTATCACCTAATCAACTATTAAATTATGGCTTTTTGCTATTGTTTACTTATGCTTTAGCGTGTTCAATTTAAAATTATCTAAACTTATTAACGAAACTGTAACTCACTAAATCGAAAATTTCGACGAAGGCATTACCTTGTTTCATAAAATCAAATAAAATGAAAAATTTAATTATCATATTAAGCGTTTTCTTAACAGCAATCACATCAGTATCAGCTCAAAAAGCTACAAAAAAAGAAAGTCCTGAAACAATTTACGTTTGCCCTACCCACCCGGACAAGATGAATCCAAGTTCAGGAAAATGTCCTGAATGTGGAATGGTATTGACAAAAATTACCGAAAAAGTACCTACTTACGCCACAAAAGGTAGTCAACCGATGACTAAAACGGTAACCAAATATGTTTGTCCAATGGATGGATCAACTTCTGATAACCCAGGTGAATGTTCTAAATGTGCAATGAAGATGGTAAAAACTACCGAAAAAGTAGATACCCACGCTCTAAAAGGCAGTCAACCTAGAAGCAAAATGGTAACTAAATACGTTTGCCCTACAGATGGTTCAACTTCTAAAACTGAAGGAAAATGTTCTAAATGTGGAACGGGAATGGTAAAAATTACTGAAACAGTCGATACCCACGCACTAAAAGGCAGTCAACCTAAAACTAAAATTGTGACAAAATATGTTTGCCCAATGGATGGTTCAACCGCTGATACCAAAGGGGAATGTCCTAAATGTGGAATGGAAATGAAAGAAATGAATAATCAAAAAAAGGAAGAAGATCATAAACATTAATTTCTTGAATTAATAAAACCTGTAGGGTTTCTAGACCCTTTGGTAAAAAAATCTTTAAATAAACCCAAATGAAACGTAGAAATTTTATAAAATTATCTGGTTTATCAACTACTGCCATATTAGTAAGTAGCAGTATTCCGTTTCTTTCCTCTTGTTCAAATAGCAATATGGATATGGATATGGGAGGAAATATGAATATGGGGCAACCAGTTCCAGTAACAGAAGGTAACTTTTCAGCCCTATTTGCAATTCCTCCAATTGTTGGTGGGACAACTATCCTTACAGCACAAAATGTTACAGTAAATAGTAATGGATTTGGAAGCATCAAAGGGTTAGGTTATAGTTTAGGTAGCTTACTTGGCCCTACTATGAAACTAAATAGTGGTCAATCTATGAATGTAAACTTTGTAAATCAATTAAACGAAAAAACCAACATTCATTGGCACGGACTAAAAATACCAGCTAATATGGATGGACATCCCGAAAATTTCATCAATGCTGGAGGTTCCTTTAATTATAATTTTACGGTAAATCAAAGAGCCGGATTGTATTGGTACCATCCACACGCTGAAGGAACAACAG
Source organism: Flavobacterium taihuense (assembly GCF_019351435.1). Taxonomy (GTDB): domain Bacteria; phylum Bacteroidota; class Bacteroidia; order Flavobacteriales; family Flavobacteriaceae; genus Flavobacterium; species Flavobacterium taihuense. The sequence goes on along the minus strand of NZ_JAHWYN010000006.1, from coordinate 119,253 downwards.
GCAAACAAGTTTTTCAAGGTTTAGCAGGCTTAATTATCGTCAATGACAGTGAAGAAGCAGCATTGAATTTACCATCAGGTAATAGAGAACTACCATTGGTAATTCAAGATAAAAGAATTTCAGGAGGAAGCATTCCTTATGCACCTACAATGATGGATCAAATGACGGGTTTAATGGGGCAATACATACTTGTTAACGGTGTATATGCTCCAATTCACAATGTTGAAACTGCAAAATATAGAGTGAGAATACTAAACGGTTCTAACGCAAGAATTTACAATTTAGCGCTATCAAATGGAGCTTCATTTACAGTTATTGGCAATGATGGTGGCTTATTGGCAACACCACAAACAGTAAACAGTCTGATTATTGCTCCTGGAGAACGTGCTGATTTAATAATTGATTTTAGTTCAATGGGGCTGAATTCAGAATTATTTTTAATCAGTAAAACTTTTGTTGGTGGAAATGCACAAGGAACACAGGAATTTAAAATAATGAAATTCAAAGTCGCTACACAAGTGGTTGACAATTTTAGCATTCCAACTACTCTTTCTTCCATTTCTCAATTAACCGAAAGTATGGCTACTAAAACTAGAAGTTTTGAAATCTCTAATGTGGATAGTGGTTCAATGTCAGGAATGATGATGCACACAATCAATAATAAAAGCTATGACGCAAATAGAATTGATGAATTAGTTAACAATGGAGCAGTCGAAATCTGGACTTTTGATAACACAAACGGTGCAGAACCACACCCAATGCACTTGCACGGTGTACAATTTCAAATACTAAATCGAATTGGCGGAAGAGGTACACTTACAGCTTTAGAAAAAGGATGGAAGGATATGGCTTTGTGTATGCCGGGCGAAAAAGTAAAAGTTTTAGTCCCATTTAATGGTTATACAGGAAAATTCGTTTTTCACTGCCATAATTTAGAACACGAGGAAACTGGTATGATGGGACAATTTCAGGTTTCATAAAACGGTACACTTTTACAAAATTTAAAAATACTTTATCAATAACAATTTAAAAATAAACAAAATGAAAAATTTAATTCTTTCAGCCATTGCGATGGCATTCGTATTAGTTTCTTGTGGCCAAAAAAACAAACAAGAAGAAACGGTCAAAACAGAATCAACAACTGGACTTGTTGCACAATCCGACTTCTCAATTGATATTATTGTGAAAAATTATTTGGCAATTAAAAATTCATTGGCAAATGATGATTCTGATGCTGCGGCTGATGCGGGAAAAGTATTGTCAGAGACGATGGCAAAAACTGGTATGGAAAAGGTTTCTTCCGACCAGATGGAAACTTATATGAGTATAGCAGATGATGTAAAAGAACACGCAGAGCATATTGGAGATAATGGAGGAAAGATAGAACACCAAAGAGAACACTTTGTAACTTTAAGTAAGGATATGGAAGACTTAATTCAATTATTCGGAACCAATCAAAAACTTTATCTGGATTTTTGCCCAATGGCAGATGACAACAAAGGTGCTGTTTGGATAAGCGAAACCAAAGAAATTACAAACCCTTATTTTGGAAAAGATATGGCTACTTGCGGTTCTATAAAAAAAGAATACTAGAATGAAAATAATCATCAAAAAGATACTTTTTATAGGGTTAATTATTTTTTTGTTGATGCAGTTATATCAACCTGCTCGAAACATAAGTTTTGAGCAGGATATAACTGGCAATTTTACAAAAGTGTATAATGTACCTAAAAACATAGAAACCATATTACGTACCTCTTGTTATGATTGCCATAGTAACAACACCTATTATCCTTGGTACTCTTACATTCAACCCTCTCGGTTTTTTATGGAAAGTCATATTGCAGCCGGAAAAGAAAATTTGAATTTCAATGAATGGGGAAATTATAGTGCCCGTAAACAAAATAATAAATTAGATAGAATTGCAAAACAAATCAAATCAAACGAAATGCCTTTGTCGTCCTACACTATGATCCATAAAAACGCAACCCTTTCAGCCACTCAAAAAAAAGAAGTATTGGATTGGATTTCACAACTAAAAGACAGTTTATAATTAATATTTAAAAATAAAAAAAGATGAAGAAATTAAAAATGAGTATAGCAACAATACTATTGTTAGCAGTAACCTATGTGAACGCACAAGATGGACACAACCACAACCACAACACAATGAAAATGGACAGTAAGAAAATGGATCATAGCAAAATGACTATAAAAAGCGATGCGAAAGCGGAGGCGATTTTAAGTGATTACTTCAATTTAAAAGATGCTTTGGTGAATGATGATGCCAAAAAAGCGGCTCAAGCAGGGTCAAAGTTGATAGCATCCCTAAAGGCATTTAATAGAAAAAATTATGAAGGTATGCAACAAATGAAACTTATCGAAATTATTGCAGATGCAACCGAGCACGCAGAACACATTGTAAAAAGCCCTATAGATCATCAAAGAGAACATTTCAAAACATTGAGCAAAGATATGAGCGATTTGCTTGCCATTACAGGAACTGCAAACACATTATATGAGCAGTTTTGCCCAATGTATGACAAAGGAAGTGCGTGGTTAAGCACAAGCAAAGAAGTAAAAAACCCTTATTATGGAAGCAAAATGCTAAAATGTGGGAGTGTTAAAAAGCAAATTAACTAAACTAAATTAAAAATAATGGTAGAAAAATTAATAACATTCTCACTACGAAATCGAGCCGTTGTATTGTTGGTTTCTGCTAGCTTATTTGCTTGGGGAATTTACAGTGTACAACAAAACCCTATTGATGCCATACCTGATTTATCCGAAAATCAAGTGATTGTTTTTACGGAGTGGATGGGAAGAAGCCCACAAGTAATGGAAGATCAAGTCACTTATCCTTTGGTTTCAAACCTGCAAGGTATTCCTAAAATTAAAAATATTCGTGCTGCCTCAATGTTCGGGATGAGCTTTGTCTATATCATTTTTGAAGATGATGTAGATATATATTGGGCAAGAACCCGGGTTTTAGAAAGGTTAAATTATGCTCAACGCTTGTTGCCTCAAAATGTAGTTCCAACTTTGGGTCCTGATGGTACAGGTGTAGGTCACGTTTTTTGGTATCATTTAAATGCGAATGGTATGGACTTGGGAGAACAAAGAGCCTTGCAAGATTGGTATGTGAAATTTGCCTTGCAAACCGTTCCGGGAGTTGCCGAAGTGGCTTCTTTTGGTGGATTTGAAAAACAATATCAATTAGTGTTGGATCCATTGAAAATGCAATACTATAACGTGAATATGATGGAAGTGATGAATGCCGTCAAGACCAGCAATAACGATGTTGGTGGTCGAAAATTTGAAATGAGCAATATGGCCTACATTATCCGAGGTTTAGGCTACATAAAAAACGTAAAAGATGTAGAAGACATTGCTATTAAAAACTATAATTCCGTTCCGGTAAAAGTTAAAGATATTGGTTCAATACAAATGGGTGGCGATTTGAGACTAGGTATTTTTGATGAAAATGGTAATGGTGAAGTTGTTGGCGGAATTGTAGTAATGCGTTATGGCGAAAATGCCGATAAGGTAATTACTGCTGTGAAAGAAAAAATGAAAGAAGTCGAAAAAGGATTACCTGAAGGAGTTACTTTTAAAACATCTTATGACAGAAGCGAATTGATTGAAAAAGCAATAGAATCAGTCAAAGGCACTTTAATCGAAGAAATGATTGCCGTTTCTATAGTTGTTTTATTGTTCCTTTTTCATTGGCGAAGTGCGCTTATTATTCTGATACAATTACCCATTTCTGTTGCTATCGGATTTATACTGTTGGAAGCTTTTGGTATCTCTTCCAATATTATGTCATTAACGGGTATTGCTCTGGCAATTGGCGTTGTCGTTGATGATGGTATCGTAATGGTAGAGAATGCATACAGGACAATTTCGGAGAAACAGGAAGAAATGGATAATAACCAGTAATTGGAAATAAGATGAAAAATAAAATTAAAAATATATTCAAAAAAGAAAACGATCCACTATCTCCTGAAGATAAGTTGAAGCTTATAGAAAGCTCTTCAAAATTAGTTGGTCCAGGTGTTTTCTACTCAACAATAATTGTAATTACATCCTTTTTGCCTGTATTTCTTCTCACAGGAATGGAAGGCAAATTATTCGGACCATTAGCTTGGACGAAATCGTTTATACTGATAGTTGATGCCTTTTTAGCCATTACACTTGTACCAGTGCTAATTAGTTTTTTACTAAAAGGAAAACTTCGCCCAGAAGACAAAAACCCAATTAACAAAAAAATAGAAAGCATTTATACACCCATTTTGATTTTTTGTTTAAAATGGAGGAAAACGGTATTGGGCATCAACATCATTGCATTGCTGATTGGCGTATTGATGTTTACAAGGCTTGGTTCCGAATTTATGCCCCCTTTAGATGAAGGATCTGTATTGTTTATGCCAGTCACTTTGCCTGATGTATCCAACTCCGAAGTAAAAAGAATTCTTCAAGTTCAGGACAAATTGATAAAATCAATTCCCGAAGTGGCTCACGTGCTTGGAAAAGCAGGCAGGGCAAATACGGCAACGGATAACAGTCCAATAAGTATGGTGGAAACAATTATTTTGTTAAAACCTCAAGCAGAATGGCGAGAAGACAAAACCAAAAATGATATTATCACCGAAATAAACAACAAACTGCAAATCCCTGGCGTGACCAATGGTTTTACGCAACCTATCATCAACCGCATCAATATGCTTTCGACAGGAATTAGAACCGATGTGGGAATAAAAATCTACGGAGCAAGTTTAGATACTATCAATGTTTTGGCTCAAAAAATTAAAAAAACATTGGAAGGAACTTCTGGTGTAAAAGATTTGTATGCCGAACCGATTACGGGCGGAAAATATATTGATATTGAAGCAAAAAGAGACGTTATTGGCAGATACGGACTAACCATAGATGATATAAATAACGTAGTTGAAGCTTCAATTGGAGGTATGAAACTCACCACGACTATCGAAGGAAGACAGCGTTTTTCAGTCAATGCACGATATGCACAAGAATACAGAAATAGCATTGAAGCCTTAAAAAAACTACAAGTGCAAACAATGGATTTTGGTCCAATACCATTAGAAACTGTAGCTAATGTAAAAATAAGTGATGGCCCTCCAATGATAAACAGCGAAAATGCAATGCTTCGTGGCACTGTGTTGTTCAACGTTCGGGAACGTGATTTAGGAAGTACGGTAAAAGAAGCGCAGAAGAAACTCAATGCAATGATGACTAAAATGCCAAAAGGATATTATGTGGAATGGAGCGGACAATGGGAAAATCAAATTCGAGCCAACAAAACATTAAGTTTAATACTGCCTATTGTTGTGGTCATTATATTTCTAGTTTTATATTTTACTTACCATTCTATGAAAGAGGCGTTAATCACAATGATTACAGTACCCTTTGCTCTAATTGGAGGAATATTTATGGTTTATTTTTATGGAATCAATTTATCCGTTGCTGTTGCCGTCGGATTTATTGCTCTGTTTGGAATGGCTATCGAAACGGCGATGTTAATGACCATCTATTTGAATGAAGCAATGAATAAAATGGTAGAAAAGTACGGAAATAGTAAGGAAACCATAACTGAAGAAATATTGAAACAATATATTATTGATGGTTCTGCCAAAAGGTTAAGACCAAAATTGATGACTGTTTCGGTTTCCATATTTGGATTAATTCCCATTCTTTGGGCAACAGGAACAGGATCCGATATAATGCTTCCCATTACTGTCCCACTAATTGGAGGTACCATTACTTCCACGATTTATGTATTATTAGTAACACCAATTGTTTTCGAGATTGTAAAGCTTCGTGAATTGAAAACAAAAGGTAAAATAGATCTTATAGATGTTAAAGAATAAATTTTATATAGCCATCATAAGTTGTTTGATTTTAAGCGCCACTAATCTGGCAGCCCAAACACTTTCTTTGGATAATATCTTGAGTACAATCAAGACAAACAATCCTCAACTAAAAATGTATGATGCCGATATTCAAAGTATGGATGCAGCGGCAAAAGGAGCTAAAAGCTGGATGCCTCCTCAGGTGGAAACCGGTTTTTTTATGACACCCTACAATACCAAAATGTGGAAAGCAGATGAAATGAACCCTGGTATGGGAAGTTATATGTTGGGAGTTACGCAAATGATACCGAATGCTTCCAAGTTAAAAGCGGATTCTAATCTTATGAATGCAATGTCTTCTGTTGAAAAAGAAAACAAAAACTATACAATTAATCAATTGAAAGCATTGGCAAAAACAAATTATTATCAATGGTTGGTTTTAAATAAAAAAATAAAAATAGCCAATGATAATTTGTCACTTTTAGAGTATATGATTAAAAGTATGGAGATACGCTATCAGTATAATATGGACAAATTGCCAACCTATTACAAAGCAAAATCACAATACAGCGCATTAGAAAGTATGATTCTGATGTTGCAAAATGATATTTCCCAAAAGCGAATTATGCTAAACACCTTGATGGCAAGAGATAAAAACACCGCATTTGAAATTGATGAAACATACGAAATAAAAGATTTCAATTCGGCAGTATCAGATACAACTTCCCTTTCTAAAAACAGAAGCGATGTGAAAGCCATAGAAAAAACGATGGAAATAAATCAACTCAAAATTGTAGCCGAAAAAACAAAATTATTGCCCGAGTTTGGGATAAAATACGACCATATGTTTGCTTTTGGAACACAACCTCAACAGTTCTCCTTATTGGGTATGATTACCATTCCTATGCCTTGGTCAACTAAAATGAATAAAGCAAATATCAATAGTTTTCAAATTAAAAATGAAAGTCTAAGTTGGCAAAAACAAATGATTTTGAATGAAGCCACAGGAATGATTTCGGGAATGAATACAGAACTGACTTCCTTAAAAAAACAGTACGAAATCACCCAAAAAAGTATCATACCTGCTTTACGAAAAAATTATGAAACCGCAATCTTGGCTTGGCAAAATAATACGGGTGATTTATTTGTCACTCTCGATGCTTGGGAAGCGTTAAATATGGCTCAAATTGATGCGTTAGATAAATTACAAAATATTTTGGCAGCACAAGTAGAAATTGAAAAACAATTAGAAACCAAATAATTATGAACAAGTATATAAAATATGGTTTGGCTCTTATTGTAATTTCCATTATCGGAATTGCAATCTATTTCTTTGCCAAAAAATCAGACAATCATTCAGAAATGGAACATCAAAACGAGGTTTACACTTGTTCGATGCACCCTGAAATCATTAGAGATAAACCCGGAAATTGTCCCATTTGCGGAATGACTTTGGTAAAAAAAGTAACAGAAAACAATTCCGTTGACGACAATTCCATCGACAATCTTATAAAACCTACCGACAATTTTATAGTAGGTAATTATCAAACGACAACGGCAATAGACACCACCTTAAGCAGTGAAATAAATCTACCGGGAATTGTGGGATATGATCCCAATTCATCTGTAAACATTGCAGCTCGAATGAGCGGAAGAATCGAACGAATGTATGTCAATTATAAATACCAAAAAGTTAATAAAGGACAAAAGCTATTTGATTTATACAGCCCGGAATTACTGACAGAGCAACAAAACTTCATTTATATGATTACTGATGATGTTGAAAATCCTTCGATTATTAATGCATCCAAACAAAAATTGTTGCTTTATGGAATGACCCAGAATCAAATAAATGCTTTGACCACTTCCAAAAAAGTAAATCCTAAAATTTCAATTTACAGTCCCGCTTACGGAATTATTGAAGGAACAGAAACGATGGATAACACAACTAATGATGTTATGCAAAGTACAAGTAACAACACTGAAGTTTTGAATGTTAAGGAAGGAGATTATATAAAAAAGGGAGAAGTCATTTTTAAACTATTAAATACGGATAAAGTCTGGGGAATATTCAATGTTATCCAAGGGTATAATAGTGTAATTAAAAAAAATCAATCTATCAAAATTACTACCGAACTAGACAAAGATGAATTCATAGATGCAAAAATAAATTTTGTCGAAACACAATTAAATGCTGCTGATAAAACCAATAGAATTCGAGTTTATTTAAATAACAATAAATTGAAATTACCCATTGGTTTGCGATTGCAAGGCGTTGTGAAAACAAATCCAGTAAAAGGAATTTGGATTCAAAAACAGTCAATGGTAAGCATTGGAAACAAGAAAATAGTTTTCTTGAAAATGGAAAATGGCTTTAGGGCATCCTCCATAAAAACAGGAATTGAAATGGATGATTTTATTCAAATTATTGAAGGTATTTCCGTAAAAGACACCATTGCCAAAAATGCACAATATTTAATTGACAGCGAAAGCTTTATTAAAACCGAATAATGATGAAGACAATAAAAAAAATAAGTTTAGTATCCATACTATTTATGGTAATGATAGCTTGTAATACTAAAGAAAAAGAAGACCATAGCAAACACAATAAGAGTGCAGCAACAACATTTTACACTTGTTCTATGGATCCACAAGTTAAGGAAGACAAACCAGGTAAATGCCCTATTTGCCATATGGAGTTAACCCCGATAAAACAAGATGACACAGAGGCTAACGAAATAAGTTTGAGTAAACAGCAAATACAGCTGGGAAATATCACTACCCAAACCATTTCAGAAACTCAAAGCAGTTTAGAGCAAAATTATACGGGAGTCTTGACCATTAATCAAGAGAAAATCAAAACCATTTCTGCAAGAGCAATGGGACGAATTGAAAAGTTATATTTCAAAACCGTTGGTGATTATGTGGCTAAAAACCAAGCCGTATATCAATTGTATAGTGAAGATATTGCCATTGCCAAACAGGATTATTTCACGGCACACAAACAACTGGCAATGCCTGGCGATTTTGGAAAGAATGCCCGAAATATGCTCAATGCAGCAAAACAAAAACTGTTGTTCTTTGGTCTATCCAATGCCCAAATTGAAAGTTTAAAAACCCTCAAAGATGTTTCTCCATATACAATTTTTCACAGTACAGTCAGTGGAACAATATCGGAAATAAGTACCACAGAAGGCAGTTATGCAATGGAAGGTTCTAGCATCATTAAATTGGCTGATTTAAACAGTCTTTGGTTAGAAACACAGGTCAACGTAAACTATGCTAAAAATCTAAAAATAGGACAAAAAGCCAAAATTACATTTACCGATTTTCCTGATAAAACCATAAATGCACAAGTCTCTTTTATCAATCCAGAAATAAATCCAGATACTCGTCTGCTTTTAATTCGATTAGAAATACCAAATCCAAATTTGCAATTAAAACCTGGGATGCAAGCGATGGCAAAATTAACACAATCTAATCTGAAAGGATTGTATATCCCTGTTGATGCAGTTATCAGGGAAGAAAACGCTTCCTATATTTGGGTTGAAAAAAGACCGGGAGTATTTGAAAACGTAATGGTTGAAACAGGAATAGAAACCAATGGAATGATAGAAATCAAATCTGAAATAGACAGTACAAAAAAAGTCGTGATTACGGGTGCCTATGCCATAAACAGTGAATATAAATTCCGAAAAGGCAGTGACCCAATGGAAGGAATGAAAATGTAATATTTAAAAACTAAAAAATTATGACACATACCTATACCATTACCGGAATGACTTGCAATGGCTGTCGTTCTAAAGTCGAAAAAACATTGAATGCTATTGATGGCGTTGAAGCAAAAGTTTCCTTAAACCCATCCATAGCTACTATAACAATGGAAAAACACATTCCAATAACACAGTTGCAAGAAGCATTATCTGCCGTTGGAAAATACACCATAGAAATAGCCAATGATAAAATGTTACAACAAGCAACCTCAAATGAAAATACTGTAAAATCTTGTTGCTCTACGCATTCCCACAGCGATAAAAAAGAAATCAAAATCGCTGTTAATGCTAATGGCAAATATTATTGTCCAATGCATTGTGAAGGCGAAAAAGTGTATGACAAAGCAGGCGACTGTCCTGTATGCGGAATGGATTTAGTCAAAGCTCCGGATTTAACTCTTAGCAAATCCCTATATACTTGTCCAATGCATCCAGAAGTAATTAGTGAAACACCAGGTTCTTGTCCTATTTGCGGAATGGATTTAGTGCCTATGAATCCAACTGACACAGAAGATCAAAAGACCTATAAAGATTTGGTCAAAAAAATGAAAATAGCGGTCGTATTTACAGTTCCCATTTTTGCAATCGCAATGATAGAAATGATGCCAAACAATCCGTTACTTAAAATAATGGATGCTACAAAATGGAATTGGGTACAATTTATACTTACACTTCCTGTTGTTTTTTATGCCTGTTGGATGTTCTTTGTTCGTGCCTTCAAATCTATTATTACTTGGAATTTGAATATGTTTACCCTTATCGGTATAGGAACCGGAGTTGCCTTTTTGTTTAGTTTAGTGGGTATGTTTTTTCCAAACATTTTTCCAAACGAATTCAAAACAGAACACGGAACAGTCTTGCTTTATTTTGAAGCCACAACAGTAATTCTAACATTGGTTCTATTAGGACAATTAATGGAAGCCAAAGCACACAGCCAAACTAGTGGAGCAATTAAGGAATTACTAAAACTCGCTCCTACCGAAGCTATTTTAGTAATTGATGGAAGTGATAAAGTAATTTCGATTCACGACATCAAAAAAGGAGATTTATTACGGGTAAAACCCGGAGACAAAATTCCTGTTGATGGGAAAATTACCGATGGTGAAAGCAGTATCGATGAAGCCATGATTACAGGCGAACCAATACCCGTTGACAAAAAGAAAGGCGACAATGTAATTGCCGGAACAATCAATGGGAACAAGTCATTTATAATGGTTGCAGAAAAAGTGGGTTCAGAAACACTACTCTCTCAAATCGTTCAAATGGTCAACGATGCTTCCCGTTCGAGAGCGCCAATCCAAAAATTAGCCGATAGCATTTCCAAATATTTTGTTCCTATTGTAGTAATTATATCAGCAATTACATTTATCATTTGGGCAAAGTTTGGTCCCGAACCGGCATTAGTATATGGTTTTATAAATGCTATTGCCGTTTTAATTATTGCTTGTCCGTGTGCGTTAGGATTAGCAACACCCATGTCAGTAATGGTAGGTGTTGGTAAAGGTGCACAATCCGGCGTTTTGATAAAAAATGCCGAAGCTCTGGAAAACATGAATAAAGTAAATGTGCTTATAACGGATAAAACAGGAACAATAACCGAAGGAAAACCATCAGTCGAAAAAATTTATGCGACCAATAACAACGATTACGATTTATTGCAAAGCATAGCTTCATTAAACCAATATAGTGAGCATCCATTAGCACAAGCAGTAGTCAATTATGCTAAATCAAAAACAGTTTCATTAATCGAGGTAAAGGATTTTGAAGCCGTTGCAGGAAAAGGAGTTACAGGAACAGTTACCAATAAAAAAGTAGCATTGGGCAACAAAAAACTAATGGAACAAGTCAAAGCAACTATTGCTGACGATTTAGAAAGCAGAATTATTGCCGAGCAGAAACTAGGAAAAACCGTTTCATATATTGCTGTTGATGGCGTTGCAGTTGGTTTTGTATCAATTACCGATGCTATAAAAACTTCAAGTGCAGCAGCTATAAAAGAATTAATGCGTCAAGGAGTTGAAGTAATTATGCTTACTGGCGACAATATAAATACAGCCAAAGCAGTTGCCGATGAATTAAACTTATCATCCTACAAAGCAAGTTGTTTACCCGAAGACAAATTGAACGAAATAAAACGCTTACAATCCGAAGGGAAAATTGTAGCAATGGCAGGCGATGGTATAAATGATGCACCCGCACTAGCACAAGCAGACATTGGAATTGCGATGGGAACAGGAACTGATGTAGCTATTGAAAGTGCAAAAATCACTCTCGTAAAAGGCGATTTACAAGGCATCGTAAAAGCCAAGAATTTGAGCCACGCTGTAATGCGAAACATCAAGCAAAACTTATTCTTTGCTTTCTTCTACAATGTTTTAGGAGTTCCAATTGCAGCAGGAGTTTTATATCCATATTTCGGAATTTTGCTCTCGCCAATGATTGCGGCTTTGGCAATGAGTTTTAGTTCGGTTTCTGTAATTGTAAATGCGTTACGATTGCGACGTTTGAAACTATAAATAAAATAAATCGGGCAACAGCGAGACTGAAGACCGGGCAACAGCGGAACTGACGAATAATTAAATACAATTCATTACGAAAATTAAAAGGTTAATTTCGACAAAAAGAGTTACATTATTGACAATGTTTTTAATGGTAATCTCGTTAAGTGTCAATGCCCAAACTAAAGCAAAGACTAGTTCTAATGAAGAAATTCATATCAATAAGAAAGGCGAAATCGACGATCACGGTTGGAACAAATTAGGATTTATTACCAAAGAGGACATTGTGAAAAATAATGAAGGTAAGACAATCTATTTTATTGATGCAAACGGTAATGTTATTGATTCTAATGGAAAAAAGATGGGTACGGCTAAAAAGAATGGTTCGTACTACAACATAAAAGGTGAAAACGTGGTTAATATTGGAAAAACACAAGAAGAAAAATGGGAAATACTGGATGCAAAAGGTCATAATGTAGGTAGCGTACATAAAAATTACAAACTTCACGCGTGTGCCGCCCATTGCTTATTGTTGGAGCAAAAGATGAATGAGGAAAAATCAAAAAAATAATTTTTTAATAAATGGTTCGTCCTAAAACGAACCATTTATTTTATTACTATAATAATGACTATCAGTTAATTGTAAAAATGAAAAAAAATAAGTTATAGCTGTATTAAAAATGAACAACCTTACTCAAATAATCCAACAATATAAAGCTGATACCGAAAGTGTGTACAACACTTGGTTTGTAGATAACGATGAATATTTAGGCGATGAAGAACGCAATAAATTTAAAAAGAACATCTTAAAACGTCAAAAAGAAATCCAAGAAGAAAAATTGGCAGAGAATCTTCTTAACTAAATGCAATACAATTTATTGAAAATTGGGATTTTATTAGGTTTTGATGTAACACCAGCAAGCAATGATAAAAGTAAATCGTTTGGTAATCAAAGTTTTTCATTTACTAAACTCCCAGAACTTCCAACAGATAAAGACACACAAAACACCATAATCAATGTGTTATGGTTTCAAAAAGGAACTAACAACATTATTAAGTTAATTAACACTTTTTAATACATTTTATAAATAAAATTCATTTTAGTACAACAAATTATAATATTAAAACTTGAAAGGACTTCGTAGGCTTTTAAAATTCAGTTGTTGATTTTTTTTTTAAATTATAATTAATTAATATTATTTAGCTAATTTTGGCCAATTATGCAGAGCAAATGAAAAAGTTTCACATTTTATTAATTGTTGTCCTTGGTTTCTTTTTGATACCAACGGGGGCTTTTGCGTGTGAAAATGATTCAGGAAATCACTCTTGTAAAAAAGAAATCTCTTCTAAAACTGAAAAAAAAGATTGTTGTGATAAAAATGATAATTCAAAAAAAGAATGTGCCAGTAAGTGTGGACATTCTAAATGTGGTTGTCCATCATCAAGTATTAGCTTTACAGTAATTTCGGAGGTAAATTTTATAAATAATACTTTTGATTTTTCTTCAGAAAAACAAAAATTTTCTAATTCAGAAACCTTTATATCTTCTGGTTTCTATTCTATTTGGCTTATACCAAAAATAAGCTAAATCTACTTTTGACAGCCATAAGTGTTTCAAATCGAAAGCAATTTTTGCTTTAAATCATTCATTTCAGTTTATTTCAATTTCAAAAAGATAGCTTGTGTTGCTGTTATTTTGTTATTGGTTTACTAAATCAATTCAAAAATATTATACAATGAAATTATTAAAAAAAACAATGATGGCAATACTTCTATTGTTATCAATCGTGGTATCCAACGCACAAATAAAAAATGCTAAAACAGAAACCGTTAAAATATTTGGTAACTGTGGAATGTGCAAAGCCACAATAGAAAAAGCAGGAAATCTTAAAAATAGCGCAAGCGTTGATTGGAATGCAGACACAAAAATGGCTGTCCTTACTTATGACTCTAAAATAACCAACCAAGACGAAATACTCAAACGTATTGCATTGTCAGGCTATGACAGTGATAAATTTCTTGCTCCAGAGGCAGTTTATTCAAAATTATCAGGTTGTTGTCAATATGACAGAATTGCAAAAGTTCCCGTAAAAGTGGATGCAATATCTGGAGCGGATAAATCAGAACATTCAGAAATGAATATGTCTAATCATTCTAAAACAACTGAAAGTCAGTTGAAATCAGTTTTCGATAATTATTTTTTATTGAAAGATGCTTTGGTAAAAACAGATGGAAACACTGCTTCATTAAAAGCAAATGATTTGCTTTCAGCAATTAATGCTGTAAAAATGGAAACACTAAATGTAGACGAACATTTGGTTTGGATGAAAGTTTTGAAAGATTTAACCGCTGATGCAAAAAATATTTCTGAAACACAAGACATCAAAAAGCAAAGAGAACTTTTCAAATCATTATCTAAAAATACGTATGAGCTGATAAAAGCTTCAAAACTTTCTGAAGCCATTTATTATCAATATTGTCCTATGCAAGATGCTAATTGGTTAAGCAAAGAAAACGCAGTCAAAAACCCTTACTATGGCTCACAAATGTTAAGTTGTGGCAAGATAGTAGAAACAATAAAACAATAAAATTAAAACTTTAAAAAGGAAGAATATATTTTTTACCGCTTCAATCATTGGAGTAATACTTTTATCATCTTGCAATAAAGACGACAATATGGATATGACAAATCCACAATTAAACGGTAATTATATAAAATAATCTAATAACTCAAAATTAAAATAAAATGAAAAATGTAATTCTTTCTGCCGTAGCAATGGTATTCGTACTAGTTTCTTGTAACCAAAAAAACAAACAAGGAGAAACTTCGGCTACCGAAACAGCAGAAACGACATCACAATTGTATGCGTGTTCAATGCACCCAGAAGTAACAGGTAAAAAAGGTGATGAATGTTCTAAATGTGGTATGGAATTAAGCGAGCCAGTAGTTTCAAAAAAAGAAAACCACGAACACGAAGCAGAAGTAATTAATAGAACTAATGCCTTTTCGCTTACTGAAATTCAAAATGAATTTTCAAATGTAAAAAATGCTTTGGAAAAAGATGATACAAAAGCTGCTGCAACTGCTGGTAAATCTTTGTATGTAATTTTCAATGAAATTGACATCAATTCTATTGATGCCAAAACAAAAAAAGACTATTTGGATATTACCGAAAGTGCCAAAGAAAATGCAGAACATATTGGTGATAATGAGGGTAAGTTAGATCATCAAAAAGAACATTTTGAAATATTAAGCAAGGATATAAAAGATTTAACTCAACTATTTAACTCTGCTAAAAAATAACATATTCCAACTCATTAAAATCAATAAATAATTTAAACTTAAATAAAATGAAAAATATAATTCTTTCAATTCTATTAGTAACATTTACAATAGGATTTACTAATGCTCAAAGCAAAAAAGTTCAAACCAAATTTTCAATCGATAAAATCGTAACCAATTATTTAGCTTTAAAAAATGCTTTGACCAAAGATGAAACAAAAGCAGTGGCGAGTGCAGGAAAAACTTTGTATGCTACATTCAATGCTGTAAAAACGAATGCGATAGATGCTAAACTAAAAAAAGACTATCTTGATATTGCCGAAAGTGCCAAAGAAAATGCCGAACATATAGGCGATAATGCGGGGAAATTAGACCACCAAAGAGAGCATTTTGTTTTATTAAGTAAAGATATTAACGATTTGATTAAACTTTTTGGAACGAAACAAAAACTCTATCAAGACTATTGCCCAATGGCCGATGAGGGAAAAGGTGCTATTTGGATTAGTGAAGTAAAAGAAATCAAAAACCCTTATTATGGGTCTAATATGCTTACCTGTGGTTCAATAAAAAAGACCTTATAAAATGAAAATTATCATCAAAAAATAGCCGTCATAGGTTTAATTCTTTTTTTGCTGATGCAGTTATATCAGCCTGCTCGTAACGTTGCGTTGGAGCAGGATATAACCGCTAATTTTACAAAAGTATATAACGTGCCTAAAAATGTAGCCACAATTTTAAAAACCTCTTGTTATGATTGCCATAGCAATAATACCAATTACCCTTGGTATTCAAACATTCAACCCACTCGGTTTTTAATGGAGAACCATATCAAAGAAGGTAAAGAAAATTTGAATTTTAGCGAATGGAGAAATTATAGTAGCCGTAAGCAAAATAATAAATTAGATAGAATTGTAAAAGAAATAAAATCTAACGAAATGCCTTTGAAGTCCTATACTTTAATTCATAAAAATGCAATACTAACACCTACTCAAAAAGAGGAAGTTATTAATTGGATAAACACACTTAATGAAGATGAGTAACCTAACGCAAATCATTCAGCAATACAAAAATGACAACGAAAGTGTTTATAATACTTGGTTTGTTGACAATGACCAACGATTAAAAGCATTTCGCACTATTCGCAGAGGCGTTTTACAAGTTATTGACGATATTAAAAACAAATCTTTTCCTAACGATTTTAAAGGCAGTAGTTTAGAATTTGTGTTGAGTTGTATAGCAGAGCAAAAACAAGTCTTTGTAGGCGTAGCACATCCTTTTTATTGGAAACCAAAATTAAGAATTCCAGATATTTACGAAAACCAAAACAATAAAATTGCTTTTGGTCAATTTCTTGAAAACTGCATTAATGCCAAAACAGAAGAACAAGTAGTAAAAGAAATTGTAAAACTAGACGAACTCAAAGTAAAAGGTCTTGGACCAGCAGTCGCCAGTATTTTATATTTCTTGCATCCAACTTGGTTTCCACCATTCAATACAGCAATTCTTAACGGATTTAATTTTCTGTTCAAGGACAAAAAGAGACTAGGAAGTTGGACAGAATATTTAAAAATAAGAGAAACTTTAATCGAAACTAACAATAAACATAAATCGGAATTATCAAATGATTTAGGAGCGATTGCGGGATTATGTTTTGAAATTGGAACACAAAAAATGCTCATTGGTAATGATGAATATTTAAGCGAAGAAGAACGCAACAAATTTGAAAAAAACATCTTAAAACGCCAAAACGAAATCCAAGAAGAAAAATTAGCAGAAAACCTCCATAACGAAATGCAATACCATTTATTAAAAATTGGAGTTTCATTAGGTTTTGATGTAACACCGGCAAGCAACGATAAAAGCAAATCGTTTGGCGGTCAAAGTTTTTCATTTATTTCACTTACTAAATTTCCAGAACTTCCAACAGATAAAGACACACAAAACACCATAAAATTAATCGATGTGCTATGGTTTCAAAAAGGAACTGACAAGATCATTGGAGCATTTGAAGTTGAAAAAAGTACCAGTATCTATTCAGGAATATTACGATTATCCGATTTGTATTTTAGTATTTCTAATGGCGAAGAAGTCTTTTATATAATCATTCCAGACAGTCGGGAGAAAGACGTTATTCAACAACTCAACCGACCCGTTATAAAAAACTCAAAAATGAATATCAAATACATACTATTTTCAGAATTAAGAGCCAATTGCGATGCGATTTGCAAATTTGGAACAGACCATTCTATTATGGAAAGAATCTCAAAATCAATTTAAATCTAAAAAAATGAAAAAAACACTCTTAACATTGTTAATTATTTTGCAATCCTTATTAATATCTGCACAGAATAAAATTCAGATAAGAGCTACATCAGCCAGTCCTTCAGCATCTTTTGAGCAAGAAGTCGGTAGTGCAAAAATTAAAATGGCATACAGCAGACCACTAGTAAGAGGTAGAAAAATATTCGGTGAGCTTGTCCCTTTTGATAAACTTTGGCGAACTGGTGCAAGTGATTGTACTGTCATATCCACTTCCGAAGATATTTCATTTGGTAACAATGTATTAAAAGCAGGTAGTTATTCAATATTTTCAATTCCTTCAGTAAATAATTGGACAATAATTGTTAACTCTGACACTACCTTACATGGCGAAACAGGCTATGATGAGAAAAAAGATATTATGCGCTTCAAAGTACCTTCAGAAAGAAACACTAGTTTTTATGAAACATTTACAATTGAATTAAATGACATCAATAGTAAAGGAGGAGCATTTCTAAAAATAATTTGGGAAAATACAATGGTCAAAATACCTATAAAGAGTAAAGAGGACGATACTATATTAGCATTGATCGATAAACATCTCATTACCGCCAAAACTCAAGATCCCGCTTTGTTATTTCAGGCAGCTAATTATTATTACAGCACAAATAGAGATTATAGACAAGCGATAATGTGGCTTGAAGAGGCTGAAAAATTAAATCCTGAAAATTTCTACTATCCTAATTTGCGACAAAAAATAGCTTCAGAATCAAAAGATTATATAAATGCAATTGATGCTGCGAAGAAAGCACTTGCCCTGGCCGAAAAGGAAAAAATGAAGAGTACAATTGAGATGCTAAAAGAAAAAATAAATAATTGGGAAACCTTACTAAAAAAATAAAACAATGAAAATAAAATTATCAATTTTAGTCTTATTTGTCGCTTTGAGTGCATCAGCTCAAAAAGTAGTACGTTACGATTTATATGTTCGAGATACAATTGTAAACTTCACAGGCAAGCCCAAAAGAGCTATTGCCGTAAACGGACAAATACCAATGCCAACACTAACATTTACCGAAGGCGACATTGCTGAAATTTATGTACATAATGAGTTAAAAGAAGAAACATCTTTACATTGGCACGGTTTGTTTTTGCCTAATAAAGAAGACGGTGTTCCTAATTTGACACAAATGCCAATCAAGCCCGGTACAACTCACAAATACAGCTTTCCAATTATACAAAACGGTACACATTGGTATCATAGTCATTCAGGTCTACAAGAACAAATCGGAATGTATGGAAATTTTGTTATGCTCAAAAAAACAACCGATCCAACTTTTAGAAAAGGAATTGACGATTTGCCAACTGTTCCAATGGTTTTAAGCGAATGGACAGATATAAAACCCGAAAATATACACCGAATGTTGCATAACGCAAATGATTATCCGGCAATCAAAAAAGGGACAACTCAAAGTTATACAGAAGCTATAAAACAAGGGTATTTTGGTATAAAAGTAAAAAACGAGTGGAAGCGGATGAACGCAATGGATGTAAGCGATGTATTTTACGACAAAATTCTCATGAATGGTAAGCCAAGTACAGATGTTAAAAGTATTGATGGCAAACCTTTAAAAGGAGGAGATAAAGTTCGTTTGCGTATTGCCAACGGTGGGGCTTCTTCCTATTTTTGGCTTACCTATGCAGGTGGTAAAATTACTGTTGTTGCCAACGATGGTAACGATGTTGAACCAGTAGAAGTCGATAGATTAATTGTTGGAGTTTCTGAAACTTACGATGTTGTTGTTACTATTCCTGCTGATAAAACTGCTTATGAATTTTTGGCGACCACCGAAGATAGATTATATTCAGCCTCTTATTTTATTGGCGATGGTATCAAACAACTTATTGAACCCCTTCCCAAGCTTAAATATTTTGAAGGAATGAAAATGATGAACGATATGATGAAAATGAACGGTGACCTTGACGATATGGGAATGCAAATGAGTCTCAATCAAATGGATATGAACGTAGTAATGTATCCAGAAATTACAGGCGAACAAAAAAAGAAAGCCGATAAAAAAATGAAGGATATGAAAATGACCGAAGCCGATTATAACAGTAATGCCCTTTCGGACATTACAACCTTAAATTATGCAATGCTGAAATCACCAACTAAAACCACACTCCCAAAAGATGTACCTGTAAAAGAATTAAAATTTGAACTAACAGGAAATATGAATCGTTACGTTTGGAGTCTTGATAATAAAGTAGTTTCAGAAGCCGACAAAATTTTAATTAAAGAAGGTGAAAATGTACGTATTACTATTCACAACAATTCTATGATGCGTCATCCAATGCACTTACACGGGCACGATTTCAGATTATTGAATGGTCAAGGCGATCATGCACCATTAAAAAATATTGTGGACATTATGCCAATGGAAACCGATACCTTGGAATTTAATGCAAATGTAAAAGGTGATTGGTTTTTTCATTGTCATATCTTGTACCATATGATGAGCGGAATGGGCAGAGTTTTCAGCTATGAGAACCAAACGCCAAATCCCGAAATCCCAAACCCAAAACTCGCACAACGTAAATTGTTTGCCGATGATAGAAAATTTCATTTTATGGCAGAAAATGATTTTGCAACCAACGGTAACGATGGAGAAGCAATGTACCAAAGTACTCGTTGGAGCATTGGAACAGAATGGCGTTTAGGTTACAAGGAACACCACGGTTATGAAACCGAAACCCATATTGGAAGATACATTGGGAAAATGCAATGGCTAATGCCGTTTATAGGTTTTGATTGGAGATATAGAAAAATGGGAATAGACGTGCAAGAACATAATCTTTTTGGACAAACTAATACTAAAGACAATCGAGCTGTTTTTAGTGCAGGGGTTAATTATACTTTGCCAATGCTTATAATGGCACAAGTCGAAGTATTCACCGATGGAAATGTTCGTTTACAGTTTGAACGAAAAGATATTCCAGTTTCTAAAAGACTACGAATGAGTTTAATGGGGAATACCGACAAAGAGTATATGGCAGGTTTACGTTATATTATCAAAAGAAACTTTGGAATAACTACGCACTATGATAGTGATATGGGATTTGGATTTGGTGCTACTTTGAATTATTAATTCAAAAGAGGCTGACCTAATTTTCGGAAGGCCTCTTTTTTTATTATCCCTTTTTAATAAGGTATTCTAAATCAGGATCATTTTTAATACGCTCCAATTCAGTTTGAATAACCTGGATAATATCCAGTTTTATCTGTCTGTAATTAGCTTCGATTTCCTGCTTCATCATATCTTCTCCAGCCTTGTTTACGAAAGATAGTATTTCCGGTATTTTTTGATAAGCTTTGGTTTCGGTTGCTATTTTTCCATTATCAACTACAATTTCTGCGTGGAATATTTTCTGTTCGATACGTTCGTCAAAATTATCCGAAACTGCTCCCACAAACATACCTTGCGTGAGGGTGGAAATTTTGGAAGCGGGGATAAGACTGTCCAGCTGTGTAGATATAGAAGTAGATTTGTCGTTTCTGTTAATAGTTAGGCTTTGACGTTTCTGCAACACTTTTCCAAAGCGTTCAGATAAACTTTTTGCTGTTTCGCCAACCACTTGGCCACTGAATATATTACCTACAGTATTTTGTATAACCTTACTTTCTTTGTCTCCGTAATCGCGGGTTAACTGCGAATAATCCTGAAAGCCCAAACATACTGCCACTTTATTACTTCTGGCTGTTGCAATGAGATTGTCCAGTCCTCTAAAGTAGATTGTGGGCAGCTCATCTATAATAACCGAACTTTTCAACTGACCTTTCTTATTAATGAGTTTTACAATACGTGAATTGTACAATCCCAGCGCAGCAGAGTAAATATTTTGTCGATCTGGATTGTTTCCTACGCATAATATCTTTGGTTCTTTGGGATTATTGATGTCTAATGAAAAATCATCTCCTGTCATAACCCAATAAAGCTGAGGTGAAATCATTCTTGACAAGGGGATTTTAGCCGATGCAATCTGTCCCTGCAACTGGTCTTGTGCACCGCCTTGCCATGCATCCATAAAGGGTGATAGATAATTTTCCAGATCAGAGTAGGAAGTCAGAATAGTAAATACGTCCGAATACTTTTTGTTCAATAATTCAATGGCGTGAGGGAACGTACAGTATTTTCCGTTTTCATAGATTTTCAGATACCAAATAATAGCAGCCAATAAAATAATTGGAGACTCGACGAAGAAATCCCCCTGCTTCTGTATCCAAGAACGGTTCAGATTCAGCATAATGGTATATGCTGACTCATAGGCGTCGGATATATCGGTCATAAAATCTGGATTTATGGGGTTGCACCGGTGGCTTTTTCTTGGGTCATCAAAGTTAATGACGTAGAATTTCGGTTTTACTTTGTACTTATCCGTGTGTTTTAACAAATGGTTGTAAGCAATTGTAGATAGGTCGTCGAATTTAAAATCATAGATATACATTGAAAAACCTTTTTCAATATGCTGCTTGATATAGTTGTTTACTACAGCATACGATTTACCCGAACCGGGTGTGCCTAATACAATGGTTGCCCTAAAAGGGTTTACAATATTGATCCAACCATTATGCTGTTTTTTGTTGTACCAGAATTTGGTTGGTAAGTTCACGGAAAACTCATTTTCCATCAGCTTGGTTTCCTGCATAAAACTTTCATTCTCGTTGTTGAAAACATCGTCCATCAGGTTGGTACGGAGCAAACGGCTAATCCAAACTCCTGCAACCATAAGGGAGATATAGCCCAAACCTGTGGTAAGAATATAAAGAAATGTAGCGATGTTTAATGACAGTTTTAACAATGATGTGTTCAGAAAGAACAGTACAAAGCCAATTCCCAAAGCCACATAAATTTTTGTCCAGGTTATCTTTTCATTCTTTACGCCTTTTGTTCCAAGACAGCTCAAAGCCAGCAATATTAATGCAAATACTTTGGTATATAAGGTATGCGAAAACAGCCCGGCGGTATGTTGAAAATTGCCTAATATTTTGTTGATTACTTCTAAAGTCCAGCCACGTTCAATAAAGAAACCGTAGCAAAACCAATAAAGGTGGATTAGTACCAAAAGGATGCTTACTGCCCTCATAAATGCCATGATTTTGGCAAGCCCTCTTAAATCGTCTTCTCCCTGCATTTTAAAATGTTTTATGTTAGGGTATGAATTTAAATGCTGTGTAACATGGCTATAAAAATGAGGCAGGCATTGGCGGTATGTGGCAGTCTTTGGCGTTAGGAGGTTACAATAAGAATCAGGTTTTACATCCTTTTTTTTTATTAAATTTATAATCCTGAAAATTATTTTGGGTATCTAATCAATTTACATATCAACATTAAAGAAAAATAATATGAATTACTATAATCCTGATATTGATCCAGATGAAAGTGAACAAGAATATGAAGCCCGGAAAAATGAAGAAAGTAAATCTGCAATAGAATTAATGTTTGGTATCGTTGAGGTTTTAATTTTCTTCTTAAAAATAGCAGCTATTTTCGGTATGTTTTTTTATGCCGGATTTTTATTGTCTCAAAAGTTCTGGGGAGAAGAAACAGACAAATTTAAAATTTGGAGTCTCTCTCTATTCTTTACCTACCTTATTTTCTGCATTATTTATTTCTTTAAAGGAACTATCATTGGTTTGCAGGCAAAGAATAGGAAGTTATGGATATTACCTTGGGTAATATGTGTGTTAATATGCTGTATTATTCCCGCACTCATAGTAAAATCATTCGTTGCAGGTATGTTCAATCTGACAGAACGACAAAGTATATTGTGTATTGGACTGAGTTGGGGAGCATTTATACTTTTTTCATTATATGTCTATGGTATTTATCAGTTCAAAACGCCAACTGTTCCGAAGATTTTGTACTGGAGCTATGCATTGGGATTGAAAGTGTCTTTATAATCAGGAGTTCATAATAAGCAACAAAGTCTACTTACCTCTTTTACGGTTTCTTTTTTTCTTCATTTTGTTAGCAAAATCTTGTTCCTCGTAATCTTCGCCCTGTGCTTCGGGCAGTAATCCACCCAAACCTTCTATGATTCCAGTCTCATCTGTATGGTAAGTCTGAACTTCTTTATTTAAAAAGTTAAATAATTCGTGTGGTTTTTCAGCAGGCAGATCTTCGTAGGTGGTTGATTGCATCACCTTGGGTTCACGTTCTTCATGCTCTTTTATCTCTGGTTTAATAGTATGGTTCCAATAGTCGTTAAACGTATTAGCTGCAAATTCTTTTCCCAATTGGGAACCGTTCCAAATTGTTTTGGAATTATGGTCAATAAAAGTGATACCGTAAATACGTCCTGTATCATTTCTACGCACTACTAAGTTAATGCCCTGTTCGGCTAATTGTTTTTTAAAGTTCTTTTCATCATTTGTCGATTGGAAGGCAATCTCAATAGAAGCTTTGATTGTTAGTTTAGCTGTATGGTTTTTTAAGACTTTTTTGGATTTTTCAAAATGTAATTCCAAAGCAGGAAGCCCTGCATTTTTGCCAAATAGAGATGCCTTGAATGGATGCCCAACTCTTTCTCCTTTTTCATTTAAAGGAATGTATAATAAACCTTGACGCATTTTTCCCTGCAGTTCACTCTCTACTTTTTCAGTAGTAATATTGAACAGGGAAAGTAACGCATTGTATTCCCCCAAAGTTTGGTATTGATAATAGTTTGGCAGATGTCGTATTACTGAAGCTATCTGACTTTTAACATCGCCAGACCGATAATTTACCGGACGGAAAATCTTGTCACTTTGCGAATGCCCTTTTTCCATTGCAAGTGTTAATCCATACTTTCTTTCCATTTCCCGGCATACATTCATTGACCTTCTTTTCTCGAACTTATCCGAAATTTTTTTGCCTTCTTCATCCACGCAAACAGATACAATATGGATATGGGTTCGGTCAATATCTGTGTGTTTGAACACTACAAAAGGCTGTTCTCCGTAACCCATTTCTTGCATATACTTTTGAGCCATCAATTTGAATTTTTCATTACTAACATTATCCTTCGGATCGGGATTGAGCGAAATATGCAAAGTTGACTTTTCGGTATTGCGGTTGACTATCAAATAAGGTTCAAAAGATCGAGCTAGTTGAGCAACGGAATACTGCCCATTAGGTGTCTCTATGATTCTATTGGTAAAAAGAATCTGTCCGTTTTCCTTCTCCACTTTGAGCTGATTGTATGCTAAAGCTCCGTATAAATTGCTTCCTCTTCCGATTTTCGCTATCATTTCAATACTATTTTTTCAAATGATTTGCTTCAAATTCTTCTGTGATCTGAATGATTTTTTGACACAGTACAGCCAATTCAGCCGTTTGCTTTTCCAATTTGTAGAGATAAGCAGCTGCTTTTTTCTCTGAAAAATGGCTGTATAATAGCTTTACGACCTGATTATAATTAACGCCAATTGAGCGAAACTGACTGTGAAAAGTGGTTAATCTCATATAAAAATCTACCTCAGATTTGTCTATTTTAACTGTTTTAATTTCTCTTCCAAAGAATACGGAAATGATAAATTTAGCTTTATTAATCATTCCAGATGCTTCAAAAAGAGCTAATAATTTAGCATTTTCTTCGTCCGTAAGGCGAAAAACGTGGCGGTGAATACTCGGATCGTTCTTCGGAGTTCGTCCGCCTTTATTCTGTTTTCTGTTACTGTTTTCGTTCATCACTTATCCATTTTTAACTTAAGCAAAAAAGTCTGACTTCGGAAGGTTTTTTCAGCTCCCGGCAGGGCAAGTTGTTTTGAGGCACGAACTCGGTTTCGAGTGCCTCAAAACACAACTTGCCGTGTTCTGTCGAACACAAAAATCCGCCCTGCGGGACGGATTAAATAAAGCAGGGAAAAACGGCTTCGGGCCGTTCACTTTATAATCTGATTTATCGAAGTTCTTTTGCATAAAGCCATTAATAAAAATCACATTACAAAGTAAACTCGTCTTCATAAGAGCATTACACTATGGCGCAGTGCCAAATAGTGCCAATAAGCGCCAATGTATTCCTCCTTTGGGTAAGGACGTTTATATCTGCATTTCTTTGTACCTGCAAGCGGATGTAAACATGTAATTATGTTGGTACGTAGTTCGTCAATTATGTATTTAGGTGCTTTTGTATATACAAGCGTAAGGGGGTGGATAGATATAGATTAGAATATAAAATCACATAGTTGCATATGTGCAGATTTAGAGACTTGGGTTTATAGGTCTGAAGATACAAACCTATTTGTATAACTACCTAAAGACAGATGTATCTATGTCAGTATTCAAGCAGAGCAATATCTACTTAAATGACTATACAGCTTTCTACAAAATTACATCCGTATGGGCGATAGTAGATAAGTATCTATCTGTGCAGCGATATAAGTAAATAATTAAATACAGTAAAAATGAAAACAGAACACAAAACAGTATTCATTGCTTTTTCTTCCCAAAAGGGAGGTGTAGGCAAAACCACCTTTACGGCACTTGCGGCCAGTACGCTGCATTATCGCTTGGGCTACAATGTAGCTGTATTTGATGCCGATTTT
This sequence comes from Flavobacterium taihuense, assembly GCF_019351435.1. Taxonomy (GTDB): domain Bacteria; phylum Bacteroidota; class Bacteroidia; order Flavobacteriales; family Flavobacteriaceae; genus Flavobacterium; species Flavobacterium taihuense. The sequence goes on along the minus strand of NZ_JAHWYN010000006.1, from coordinate 92,983 downwards.
CCACAGCATAGTTTAGTGAAAATGAAGACCCGTGATTTGGCTATGGTGATGGAAAATGAGTTTCTAAAAAGATTGGCATTCAAACAATTTACAACCATTAACAAAAAAGCTTATCCGATCATCCAACATAAAGCTGAAGGTGTATTGGAGGCTGCACATGATTTTTTAGAATCCGCTTCCGTTCCGGTTGATTTTATCTTTTTTGATCTTCCAGGAACAGTAAATACTCCCGGCATTTTGAAAGCTCTCGCAGGGATGCATCATATTTTTACGCCTATCACAGCAGATCGTGTGGTTATGGAAAGTACACTCATTTTCACCCAGCTGATGAAGGATGTTATTATGAAAAAAGGAAAAACCTCCATTGAAACTATTAACCTGTTTTGGAATCAGGTAGATGGCCGTGAACGCTCACCCTTGTACAATGTTTATAATAAACTTATTGATGAGTTAGGATTGAGCCTCATGCAATGCCAGATCATGAACAGCACACGTTTCCGCAAGGAGAGTGAAGCGGGTGCCAAGACGGTTTTTCGGTCAACTTTAATGCCGCCTGATGAGCGTTTGATGAAAGCTTGCCGCTTAGATCAGTTTATGATGGAGTTTTTAAGAATCGTTCAATTGTAATAGTATGGAAAAAGGCAATAACAAAAAAAACATTCCTGAAATTAACGAAGAGTTGATGATGAATTTGATGGTAGATGGAATAAAGAAAGAGGGATTGCAACTTCCGCAGGAAGAACCCGAAACTCCGATAAAACCATTACAAGAAAAGCCTTTAGGGAAGGAACGGAACAAAGGCAAAAAAGTAAATGATCAAGATTATGAAAGTATTTTTTTTAAGAAGCCAGGTACCAATGCCCGTGATGGCAAAACGGTATATATCCGACCGGATTTTCATGAGAAACTGTCCCGTATAGTACATGTTATTGGCGAAGATAAGATAACCATTTATGCCTACTTAGACAATCTTCTCGAATATCATTTTCAGGAGTTTGGTGAGCAGATTACCATAAGTTTCAACGATAAATACAAACCTATTTTATGATCATGGAAACAGTAATCGTTATATGCCTGCTTATTGTTATTGCGCTGTTAGTGGAGGATAAGATCGTTATCAGGAAAAAGACGGAGCAAAACCTAACCCAGGAAAAACCCAGTCCGAATCTAGCCGATATTATGGGGCAGCCTAAACCGATGAGAAGTCTTTCAGTGCCAAAGAGTGCCACTGAAAGGCAAAATAAAGAGCAGGAACAGGAAAATGATAATTTTGATTTTGAAATCGACGATGAAGATGGTGATATACAAATTCCGCAGGAAGAACTGGATGAAGTTTTTGGAAATGTACCTGATTTTGAGGAAGAGGAAGAAGAATGGAACAGGTATGGAATATCTGGTAGGGATAACGGTTTTGCCCAAGGGGTTACCTTTGAAGAACTAAGCACGGTGGGGATGCTGCTGCAAAAAGAAAAATTGGAGCCATCTCAAAAGGAAACAGCAGTTGCTATAGTTCAGAAAATACAAGGAACCGAATTATTCAGCCTACTGGAAAATTCTATGGAAAGTGCTTCCCGTAAAATAGCTGAGCTGTTGGACGGAAGTCTTTCTTCAGAATCGGATGCCGGTTCTTCTTCTTTGCGGAAAAATGATTTGGAGGAGTTTGATATTGGGGAGTTTGTCTGAAAAGGCAGCTTCCCTTTGTTATTTAAAAACAGAATATTATGGAAAGAGAATTACCGACAGTAAACATCGAAGGAACGGATTTTTTTGTAGATGTTATAAAAAATGAATTAAAGGAAAAAGGCAACGCTCAAAACAGGATGAGCATTAAAAATATGCTGTATGTTGGTGATGGTTATCGTTTTCAGTATGATATGACCATCAATAACTTTCTTCCTTTTGGAGCATCGATGGCTCTGTGCAATAGCAATCATTCAAAGGAAATAAAAATTCCCAATCTTGTAGAGCTCGATCCTATAGGGATGGCAAAAAAACACAACCTAACAATAGCAGAAATTACAGGAAAGACAGATTTTGAATTGACGATAAAACCGGGAAGTCCGCTTGATTTGCGATGGAACAAAAAAATATTGCCAACATTGGATATTGCAGGACACACCTTTTATGTTGATTTAGTAATGTACAAGCTTCGACCAAAAGATGACTTTAAGTCCAAAGGGATAGATTTATTGGAAATAAACGAATATTATGATCGTTATTATCAGGCATATATTATTCCATATAATCCAAAAACTCGTGAATTTCAGGAAGTCGGTATTCGTACTATTACCGAACTTCCTAAGGAAATTATAGTGATAAAGTTTCCACATCTCAGAGATTTGGATCATGTTGGCTGGAACATAAAATATGGTTTTGGACCAGGATACCTTATAAAAGAAAATACTCTTCAACTACACTTTAAAGCCAGGACGCTGCCATGGAAGGAAACTAATATTCCAAAAAATATTAAGTTAAACATTGAAGAGCAAAAACTGGAACAAAAAGAGAAAATAGAAGCCAAGAAATTATCAGATATATTCCCTGAACAAAAAAAAGGTAGAAAAATGTAAAACATTCATTTTATGGGATAAAAAAAAGAAGCGTCAGAGCCAAAAGCTCTGGCGTTTTTTTATGCCCAAACATTAATCATAATGCCATTCACTACCAAGTAATTCCACAAACTGCCGCTTTGTTATAGCTCTTCGTTTTCCATGAGATATTTGTCTGGAAAACCTGCAAGGAGCAGGAAAAACATAACAATTTAAAGTGTTAAAATCATGGAAAAACAAAGTAAAAAAATCCTGCTGGCAACAATGGCAATACTGTCAGGCTTCAGTGTGTTGGCACAGGGAGACGGTTCAGCTGGTATCACCGAGGCCACTCAAATGGTTACGTCCTATTTCGATCCAGCCACACAGCTCATCTATGCTATTGGAGCCGTGGTAGGCCTCATCGGAGGTGTTAAAGTGTACGGCAAGTTTAGCAGCGGAGACCCCGACACGAGCAAGACTGCAGCAAGCTGGTTTGGTGCGTGTATCTTCTTAATTGTTGCGGCTACCATTCTACGTTCATTCTTTCTTTAATCCCTTGCCTTATGAATTACAATATCAACAAAGGCATCGGAAGAACAGTAGAATTTAAGGGACTCAAAGCACAATATCTGTTCATTTTCGCAGGCGGACTGCTTGGTACGCTTATCCTAGTGATGATAATGTATATGGCTGGCGTAAATTCTTATATCTGCCTGCTGATTGGAGCCTGCGGTGCTTCGCTGATTGTATGGCAGACTTTTTCATTGAACAGAAAGTATGGAGAACACGGGCTGATGAAAATTGGTGCAGGAAAGCGGCATCCCCAATACATTATCTGCCGCAAGCCCGTACACCGCTATTTAAAGTTCACCTTTAAATCGAATGCCCTATGAGAAATGTAGCTAAGATCACTACGCTGGAAAATAAGTTTCCCTTACTGGCAGTGGAAAACAATTGTATTATCTCAAAGGATGCAGACATTACCGCCTGTTTTGAAGTGCGTTTGCCAGAACTGTTTACGGTGGCTTCTGCGGAATATGAAGCCATTCATTCCGCCTGGCACAAAGCCATCAAGACGTTGCCCGATTATACGGTTATTCATAAACAGGACTGGTACATCAAGGAAAATTATGCGCCTGATATTGCGGATGATGATTTGAGCTTTTTAGGTAAATCCTACCAGCAGCATTTTAACGAACGTCCTTTTCTCAACCATTACTGCTATCTGTTCCTGACCAAGACCACTAAGGAAAGAATGCGTATGCAGAGCAATTTTTCATCGCTTTGCAAAGGTGCTCTTATACCAAAAGAAATCAGGGACAAGGAAGTGATCCATCGTTTCATGGAAGCAGTTGGACAATTTGAGCGTATTGCAAATGACAGCGGATTTATCGGGTTGCGACGTCTAATGGAAGAAGAGATCATTGGTACGGATGAAAAACAGGGACTACTGGAACAGTATCTAACACTGTCAAGGGAAGCTGGAACACCAATGCAGGACATCGCAATCGGAGCAGAAGAAGTCCGTATTGGCAACAAGAGATTGTGCCTGCACACGTTATCCGATACCGATGACCTGCCTTCGGCAGTATCAGCAGATACCCGTTATGAAAAACTTTCTACCGACCGCAGCGACTGCCGTTTGTCGTTCGCTGCTCCAGTGGGCTTGCTGCTAAACTGCAATCACATCTACAACCAATATCTGTTTTTGGATAACAGTGAAGACAACCTGCAAAAGTTTGAGAAGTCCGCAAGGAATATGCACTCATTGGCTCGTTACAGCCGTGCCAATCAAATCAATAAAGAATGGATAGAACGCTATCTGAACGAAGCGCACAGTTTCGGACTGTCGTCCATCAGGGCACACTTTAACATTATGGCTTGGTCGGATGACCCTGGTGAGCTTAAACAGCTAAAGAACGACAGCGGTAGTGCTTTGGCACTGATGGAATGCAAACCCCGTCATAATACCACCGATGCAGCTACGCTCTACTGGGCGGGTATGCCGGGAAATTCCGGCGATTTTCCAAGTGAAGAAAGCTTTTATACGTTCATTGAACCGGCTTTGTGCTTCTTTACTGAAGAAACGAACTATCATAATTCGCCATCGCCGTTCGGTATCAAGATGGCTGACCGTCTGACCGGAAAACCAATCCATCTGGATATATCGGATTTGCCGATGAAACGTGGTATCATCACGAACCGGAACAAGTTTATATTGGGTCCTTCGGGAAGTGGTAAATCTTTCTTTACTAACCATATGGTCAGGCAATACTATGAGCAAGGTGCACACGTCCTGCTTGTGGATACGGGTAATTCGTATCAGGGGTTGTGTGAACTCATTAAGGGAAAGACTAAAGGTGAAGACGGAGTGTACTTCACTTACACAGAAGACAATCCCATTGCCTTTAATCCTTTCTATACCGATGATGGCGTGTTCGACATAGAGAAAAGAGAAAGTGTCAAAACCCTGATACTTACGCTTTGGAAACGTGATGATGAACCGCCGACCCGTTCCGAAGAAGTAGCATTATCCAATGCGGTAAGTGGCTATATCGAACGTATCAAACAGGATGATGTATATCCTTCTTTCAATGGTTTCTATGAGTATGTGCAGGGGGATTATTGTAAGGTACTAAAAGAAAAACAGGTCAGGGAAAAAGATTTTGACATCGCCAATTTCCTTAACGTACTGGAACCTTACTACAAAGGTGGTGAATACGATTACCTGCTCAATTCCGATAAACAGTTAGACCTGCTTTCCAAACGCTTCATAGTGTTTGAAATTGATGCAATCAAAGACCACAAAATCCTCTTTCCAATCGTGACCATCATTATCATGGAGGTATTCATCAACAAGATGCGGCGATTGAAAGGTATCCGCAAGCTTATCCTAATTGAAGAGGCTTGGAAAGCTATCGCCAAAGAGGGAATGGCAGAATATATAAAGTATCTCTTCAAAACAGTTAGGAAGTTTTTCGGGGAAGCTATCGTGGTAACACAGGAAGTCGATGACATCATTCAATCACCCATCGTCAAGGAAAGTATCATCAATAACTCCGATTGTAAAATCCTGCTCGACCAGCGCAAGTACATGAACAAGTTTGATGACATACAGGCTATGCTAGGACTTACAGACAAGGAGAAGGGACAGGTACTTTCCATCAACATGAACAATGATCCGTCACGGCTCTATAAGGAAGTATGGATTGGTTTGGGTGGAACCCATTCGGCTGTATATGCTACAGAAGTGTCGGCTGAAGAATATCTGGCCTATACGACCGAAGAAACGGAGAAAATGGAAGTGATGCGGCTTGCCGGTGAACTGGGCGGAAATGTAGAGCAGGCCATCAAGCGGATAGCCCTGCAAAGAAGAGAAAAGTAAAACAATTATTAATCATTTAAAAATCTAAGAACAATGAAAAAACTATTTATGGTGTGTACAGTACTGATGTTGGCTGTAGCACCCTCCGTAAAAGCCCAATGGGTGGTTACAGACCCCACAAATCTGGCTTCAGGTATTCTTAACAGTGCCAATGAAATTGTACAGACTTCATCCACGGTATCCAATGTTATTAAAAATTTCAAGGAAGTGGAAAAAGTATATAAGCAGGGCAAAGAATACTATGATAAGCTGCAGGCTGTCAATAATCTTGTAAAAGATGCCCGCAAGGTACAGCAGACAGTACTGCTGGTTGGCGATGTGTCAGAAATGTATGTGCAGAATTTTGGCAAAATGATGAACGACCCCAACTTTTCTGCTCAGGAATTAACAGCCATCGCCAATGGTTATGCAGCACTGCTTAACGAAAGTACCGAACTTGTAAAAGAACTCAAACAGATCGTAAGTTCTTCCAGCTTGTCATTGAATGACAAAGAACGTATGGATATTATTGACCGTGTGTACAAAGAAGTGAAGGAATATCACAGCCTTGTACGCTATTACACGAATAAAAATATTTCTGTAAGCTTTCTTAGGGCAAAAAAGCAGAACAATACCAAAAGAGTACTTGAACTCTACGGAACCGCTAACCAAAAATACTGGTAAGCTATGGAATTTGATAATCTTCATGAGGTTCTGCGCTCCTTGTATGATGAGATGCTGCCATTGTCTGCCGATATGGCGGCAGTGGCTAAAGGAGTGGCGGGTTTAGGAGCCTTATTCTATGTAGCTATTAAAGTATGGCAGGCACTAAGCCGGGCAGAGCCGATTGACATGTACCCTTTACTGCGTCCTTTTGCCTTGGGCCTTTGCATCATGTTTTTTCCGACAATGGTTTTGGGAACCATAAATGCTGTGTTAAGCCCAGTGGTACAAGGGACACATGCCATCCTCGAAAATCAGGTGCTTGATCTGAACGACCTTCAGACAAAAAAAGACCTATTGGAACGGGAAGCAATGCTTCGAAATCCTGAAAACGCTTATTTGGTATCGGACGAAGAGTTCGATAAAAAACTGGAAGAACTGGGCTGGACGCCAACTGATCTAGCCACGATGTCGGGGATGTATATGGAAAGGGGGATGTACAGCATTGAGCAGTCGGTAAAAAACTGGTTCAGGGAATTACTGGAAATTTTATTTCAGGCAGCTGCTCTGGTGATTGACACTATACGTACTTTCTTCCTGATTGTATTGTCTATACTCGGACCAATTGCCTTTGCCATATCGGTTTGGGATGGTTTTCAGTCCACGCTTACGCAATGGCTTACCCGGTACGTTAGTGTATATCTATGGTTACCCGTAGCAGATCTGTTCAGCTCCATGCTTGCCAAGATACAATCCCTGATTATAGAAAGGGATATCGAAATGCTTGCGGATCCAACTTTCATTCCAGACACCTCAAACACCGTGTATGTGATTTTTATGATTATCGGCATTGTGGGTTATTTCACCATTCCAACGGTAGCAGGCTGGATCATTCAATCTGGCGGCGCAGGACACTTTCCGCGTAATATCCACCAAACAGCCATGAAAGCAGGAAATATTGCTGGAGCCGGAGCCGGTTCGGCAGCAGGGAATATCGGCGGACAGTTACTCAAATAATGTAAAACTATTAATCAGTAAAAAATGGAATTTAAAACGCTAAGAAATATCGAAAACAGCTTTCGCCAAATAAGACTCTACGCCCTTGCATTTGCCGTTCTCTGCATAAGCGTTGCGGGATATGCCGTATGGCAATCCTACCGCTTTGCAGAAGAACAACGCCAAAAAATCTATGTACTGGACAATGGGAAATCACTAATGCTGGCACTTGCACAGGATGCATCCATCAACCGTCCGGTCGAAGGGAGGGAACACGTAAGACATTTTCATGAATTGTTCTTTACGCTGGCTCCCGATAAGAATGCTATCGAAAGTAATATGAGCCGAGCGTTTAATCTTGCCGATAAAAGTGCCTTTGATTATTACAAAGACCTATCGGAAAAGGGATATTACAACCGTATTATATCAGGTAATGTGCAGCAGCGTATCGAAGTGGATAGTGTGGTCTGCAATTTTGACACTTATCCTTATGCGGTCCGCACCTATGCCAAACAATTCATCATCCGTTCCAGCAATGTAACCAAACGTAATCTGGTTACTTCCTGCTATCTGGTCAATTCCGTCCGTTCTGACAATAACCCGCAGGGCTTCAATATAGAAAAATTTTCGGTGGTCGAAAACAAGGACATTGAAGTTATTGAACGCTAAAAATAAGCGTATGAAAACATTTTCAGATTTAAACACCTTCGCTATAACCCTTACCGAAAAAGGATATAGCGGTTATTTCCACACTCAGGGCGCGTATCCCGGAAAGCTGAAAGACAGTATCTGTGAATACCTCGAAAGCTGCCAAAAGGGTGCCGACAATTTGCCTAAACAGGAATTGTTGCTGACAAGCTATCTGCAATGGTCGGGAGAAGACAAGCCTCGTATAGAATGCAGTATGTGGGTAAAATACCTGAACGGCAAATTCTCTCTCAACACAATGGAGGTAGCAAAAAAAGACGGCTTCGGACAACTGCTGAAAAAAACAGCTTTGACAGATCTTTCTATAATATCCGTACCCAAAGCAATTGCTTCAATCGCTTTGGTTAGTGAAGAGCCAAAGCAAGAGGCAGAAAAAAGTTCAAAGCGTTTCAAACTATAACAAAAGAAATTAGAAGGCTATGAAAAAATTAAGAGTAACTATGGACAGGTACTTTGACAAGCTGGATGAACGTTGGCGGGTATTGCCAATACAAAAACAGCATCAATGTATGCTGTACTTCTTTGTGGGGTATCTGCTGCTTACTGCGGGGGTCATTGGTAAAGTATGGTATGAAACTTCAAGGTCCCGTAATGATATAGCCATAGAGCACATCAAGAACCCCATCCACAAAAAAAATGAAAGTCCTACAAAATTGCAGGATACAGTAACAACAATTTATAAAAATAAGATTTATGAAAGAAATTGAGAACAAAAAGACGGTTGTTCGGGTAACGGAAGGTAACACGAAAGAAACCGATGATGTACTGCAAGACAGCACCCAGAGCAAATTTCAAAAGCTTAAAAAGCCGCTCATCTTTGGTTTGATGGGGGTTGTGTTCCTCGGCTGTATATACCTGATTTTTAAACCGTCTTCCGAGAAAAAAGGAATCGAGAAAATTGGACTAAACGAGGTTGTACCTCAGGCTACGGGTGAAGGAATGCCTGCAGATAAGGGTAAGGCATACGAGGAGGAAATGCTCGAACGTAAGAACGAGGAAAAACGGAAAGACCTGCTATCACTTTCGGATTACTGGAATACAGACGAAAAAAGAGAACTGGAAGAAGAGCTGCCTGAAGAGGAAGAAAGCTACAGTAGTGCCAACGGATCTGGAAAACACAGTAATCCCGCTTTGAACAGCTATCGCAACGTGCAGAGTACATTAGGCTCTTTCTATAAGGACGATAATTCTGAAACGCAGAAACTCCGCAAGCAAGTGGAGGAATTAAAGGAAAAGCTGGCTGAGAAAGATGTTCCTGCGGGAGTAACGGTAGATAACCAATTGGCATTGATGGAGAAATCCTATCAGATGGCTGCCAAATATCTTCCTTTAGGCACAAATAGGGGAGAAGCTGCACCTGCCAATGGTACTGTTCCCACGTCTTCTTCCTCTACACAAAAAGAGCAGTTTGCAGGATTCACTTCTACTAGAAAGAACACTGTATCCGCCTTGTATCGTGAGCCCAGTGACAGCATCTTTTTAGCAGATTGGAGTCAAGAAAAGAACAGCCGTTTTTATACAGCCGGTGTTTTAGAGCGAGTGGTACAACCCAAGAACAGTATCAAAGCCTGTGTACAGGAAACGCAGACCATTATAGGGGAAAGCGTTGTACGCTTACGGTTACTGGAACCTGCCCAAACCCCTAATCGTACCATTCCCAAAGGAACAATTTTAACGGCTAATGCCAAACTTGAGGGAGGACGTTTACAGCTCAAAGTTACTTCCATAGAACTGGAAGGAAACATCATCCCGGTTGATATTACGATTTATGATCTGGATGGCCAGCAGGGTTTGTACGTGCCATATTCGCCCGAAATGAATGCCCTTTCCGAGATGGCTGGTAATATGAGCCAGCAATCCGGTACGAGTCTGATGCTTACCCAATCAGCAGGACAACAGGTTGCCGCTGATTTGAGTCGTGGCGTGGTTCAGGGAATTTCGGGCTATTTCTCCAAAAAAGTAAAGACACCGAAAGTTACCTTAAAGGGAGGGCATCAACTGTTCCTTGTTTCCAAAAAATAATGTTAAACACAAATAGAATTAAACAATGAAAAATCATTTTAGAACCTATTGGGCATTTGCCCTGATGATCGGCTTTGCCGTATCCTCATTTGCACAAGACAGTGCAAAAACGCCTCTTGCTTTAGGCAAGATAGAGCCCTACGTTATGGAAGTTACTTATGACAAGACTTCGCATCTGATTTTCCCAACCGCTATCCGCTATGTGGATTTGGGCAGTGAATACCTGATGGCAGGAAAAGCAGAAGATGCCGAAAATGTACTTCGTGTAAAAGCGTCAGTAAAAACGTTTGAACCGGAAACCAATTTTTCGGTGATTACCAATGACGGCCGCTTTTACAGCTTCAATGTGCATTACAGTTCATGCCCGCAGGTGTTGAGTTATGACCTAATGACGATGCAAAAGGCAGTGGATAAAGCAGGCGGAAACGATGTGCTTTTTGAAGAGCTGGGAAACAACTCACCGTCTTTGGCAGGTTTGTTACTGGAAACCATTTACAAAAACGATAACCGTATTGTAAAGCATATCGGGGCGAAAAGTTTCGGCATACAGTTTATTCTGAAGGGAATTTATATCCATAATGGTAAATACTATTTCCATACGGAACTCGCAAACCGTACCAATGTTCCTTTCCAGACTGATTTTATCAATTTCAAAGTAGTAGACAAAAAAATTGCAAAGCGAACCGCGGTACAGGAAAGACCAATGATACCTCTACGCACTTACAAGCCACTGGGCGAGATTGGCGGAAAGACAACCGAGCAGAATGTGTTCCTGTTGGATCAGTTTACCATTGCCGATGACAAGATGTTGCTAATTGAGATTTTTGAGAAGAACGGTGGCAGACATCAAACGCTGCAGGTAGAAAATTCCGATTTGATTAAGGCTCGTTTGATTAACGATATGCATCTGAAATTTTAATAATCCATTAAAAGTAATAATAGAAAAATGAAAAAGTATATCTATATGATGGTGCTTGCACTTTTGGGCATCACTATTGCGCAGGCACAACGCATGCTGCCTAAACAGAAAGGACTAGAAATAAATGCAGGAACCTTATCCGATGACCATTCCGGGAGAAACTACTATCTTAATATTGGTATGACCATAAACGGTAAGAATGGCAATTATCAGCTTTGGGCTTTGGAATATACACATCAGTATGATAAGTATAAAGATATCCGCTTACCACAGGAAACCTACACAGCTGAAAGCGGTTACAGTTTCTTTCTGATGGGGGATGCCTGTAAGAACATCACCTTGAATGCAGCAATAACTGGTGTACTGGGTTATGAAAGCATTAACCGCGGTGAAACTTTGCTGTATGACGGTGCAAAAATATTGAGTGAGGATAATTTCATTTACGGAACACGAGGACGACTGTCTTTTGAAATATACTTGTCCGACCGTTTTGTACTGATTCTTCAAGGGGGGACAAAAGTTTTGTGGGGTACGGATCTGGAACAGTTCCGACCTTCAGCGGGTGTGGGATTGAGGTTTAACTTTTAAAATATAAAAAATGATAGCATTTTTCAATAAATTCAGAATAAGATTACTGCCAATATTTGTATTACTGGCGATCCTGATAAGTTCCGTTACGTCCTGCAGTAAAGACGAACTTGAAATACAAAATGATTTCCCTTTTGAAGTGAAGGTGATGCCCATTCCTAAAGAAATTTCTAATGGCAATACATTGGAGATCAGGATGAAGATAGAGACAACCTATAGTTATACTAACACGAAATACTATCTTCGCTACTTTCAGTTTGATGGACAAGGAACTTTGCAGTATTATGATGAGCTACCGTATCTGCCCAACGATTTGTACCAATTACCAACGAAACAATTCAGGCTGTATTATACTTCGAACTCCACCGTCTCCCAATCCTTTGAAGTATGGATTTCAGATAATTTCGGGAACGAAAAGCAACTAAGTTTTCAGTTAAACAGCAGTGATTAATATAAATTAAATTGGCCTGCTGAAATACTGCAGGTCAATTTTTTACGATTAGTTTTTAAATCATTACTTTAATTTTTCTCAATACAATAATATTAATTTAAAAATAGCATTATTAAAATTCTAATAAATGTGCAGTGTACAACTTACAACAGTAGACGAGAAATTAATAATAAAATTATAATTGATATATTTTAAGAATTTAGATTCATAAATTTGAAAGAAATTTAATTATGACTTTGCTTTTTCAATACTTTAGTAAATACAATCCACTTTCAAAAGAAGCTGAAAATGCTATTACTGAAATATGTTCAATTGTAAAAATCAAAAAAAATCAAGAATTACAAACCTTTGGACATACTTGCAAGACTATTTATTATATAAACAAAGGAACTGCAAGAATTTATTATTACAAAGATGGAATTGACATTACAGAAAGCTTCGCTTTTGAAAACAATATTATAGCAAGAGTGGAGAGTTTATTTACAGGAAATCCATCCCGAAAAGCAATCCAAATTCTAGAAGACAGTGAAATAGTAGCTATAAATGCCACTCAACTTTTTAAATTGTATGACACCTATCCTGAAATTGAACGATTATTTCGAAAAATATTTGAAGTTGCTTATGTAGATACTGTAAATAGAATCGAAGGAATTCAATTTCATTCAGCCGAAGAAAGATATAATGCTTTAATATCTGAAGAACCAAATATTTTAAAAAAAGTTCCTCTAAAACATATTGCATCTTATTTAGGAATTACCCAAGTTAGTTTGAGTAGAATAAGAGCGATTAAGTAATTATTTATCATATGTTAAAGGATTAGTGTTTTTAAGTGTTGAATTTTGTAAAATAAAATAAATCAAAATGACACATATAAAAACAATTAATACAGAAACACTTCGGGATTGGTTAGAAACAGAAAAAGAGGTTTCTATAATTGATATTCGCCCCATCCAAGAACGAGCAGAATGGTATATTCCACAAAGCATCCATATTAATGCTTACGATAAATTAAAAGCAAATGATAAATCAGCTTTTCAAGGACTACATCTTCAAAAAAACATTCCTGTAGTTGTAATTTGTGCAGGGGGTAAAACTAGTTTAATTGGAGCTGAAATATTGCAAAACCAAGGTTTTGATGCCTATTCTTTAGAAGGTGGAATGAAAGCTTGGAGTTTATCCTGGAATACTGCTAAAATTACTTTTCCTAATTTTAAAATCATACAATTAAGACGAACAGGAAAAGGATGTCTTTCTTATATCATAGTTTCCAATAATGAAGCAATTATTGTTGATGCTTCGCTATCAGTTGAAGTTTACCAGCAAATTTTAGAACAACAAAATCTTACTCTAAAATACGTTATTGAAACGCATATCCACGCAGATCATATTTCAAGATCAAAACAATTAGCAGAAAATAATACAGTTCCCTTATTTCTTCCATATCCAAATAAGGTAACTTTTGAGTTTGAACCAATAACCAATAATACAATTTTCGAATTAGGAGACATCAAAATCAAAGCGATAAAAACTCCCGGACACACCTTGGAAAGCACTGTATTTCTAATTGATGAAAAAGTGTTATTGTCCGGCGACACTCTATTTACAAATGGTGTAGGAAGACCCGATTTAAAAGCCAATAACGACGAAGCATTAGAAAAAGCAAAAAAGCTTTATCAATCATTGCAAACCCTTTTATCGCTTGAAGATAGTGTTATTGTTTTGCCATCTCATACCAGTCAACCCGTTGATTTTGATAATCAACCCATTCAAACCACTATTGGTTTTGTGAAAAACAATGTAGCGATGTTACAATTGGATGAAAAGGATTTTACTGATACCATTTTGCAACGTATTCCGCCAACGCCAACCAATTATTTATCAATTGTTGAATTGAATCTAAAAGGAGACTTTAGCGATGTTAATTCTATTGATTTAGAAGCAGGAGCAAATAGATGTGCCATTTCTTAACTATAAAACATTTATAAAGATGAAAATTCTAATAATACTAAATGAAGGCCCATATTCAAACGAAAAGTCATATAATGGATTGCGTACAGGGATTCAATTACTGAATCAAGTAAAAGATGTTCAGGTAAGTTATTTTCTATTTGCTGATGCAATTGGTTCAATAATTCAAAATCAAAAACCTTCAGCCACAAAATACAATGCAGGAGAACTTATAGAAGAATTAATTAATAAAAAAGCATCTATAAAAGTTTGCAAAAGCTGTATGGAAGCAAGAGGAAACATAAGTCATATTGAAGGTGTTGAGATTAGCAATATGGCGGAATATGCAGACTTAATTATTAATGCAGATAAAATTATCACTTTTTAAGAATGAGAAAAATATTTACGTTTATATTGATGGCGCTATTTGCCTTCAATAGCTATTCACAATGTACAGAAAATACGGCTAAAGCCTATACTCCCACAACTATTGGAATTGTTATTTATTCTAATGATGTTGAAACAGTTTGGAATGCAATTCGTTTTGCAAATTTTTCTAAAAACCAAGGAGATACAGTAAGTGTTTTTCTCTTGGGTAAAGGAGTTGAATTAGATAATCTAATAAAGACAGAAAAAGATTTAAAAGAACAGGCTAATACTTTTTTAGACAATGGTGGTATTATCTTGGGGTGTGGCACTTGTTTAGAAAGCAGAAATAATAAAGACCCAAAAGTATGCAAGTTTTCTTCAATGGGAGACCTATATGAACTAGTTAGAAAAAATAAAATAGTGATGACGTTTTAAAGCGTTCTTTTAAAAATAACCTATGTACACAGAAAACATTAAATTAGGATTAAAAGAAAATTGGAAACAGTTTTGGTTATTGGTTATCATCAATGCACTTGTTGGAGGAATGATAGGTTTAGAAAGAACATTATTACCTGAAATTGCAGAAAAAGAGTTTAATCTTTCTTCAACTTCTATCATTTTATCATTCATCATATTATTTGGATTATTTAAAGCAATAACCAATTATTTTGCAGGAGCATTAGCCAATAAATTTAGCAGAAAAAAACTGCTTTTGTATGGTTGGATAATTGGAATTCCTGTCCCTTTTATTCTTATTTATGCCAATAATTGGAACTGGATTTTATTTGCAAATATTTTATTAGGTATCAATCAAGGATTAACGTGGTCTAGTACAGTGGTAATGAAAATGGATTTAGTTGGCGAAAAACAGCGTGGTTTTGCAATGGGATTGAATGAATTTGCAGGCTACGGAACTTTAGGACTTGTTGCCTTCACGACAAGTATAATAGCTGATAATTATGGAGTAAGACCATATCCTTTTTATTTAGGAATTATAATTGTAATCCTAGGAACGTTATTAACGTGGTTTTTTGTAAAAGATACTGCCGGACACGTTAAAAAAGAAACAGAAATAAACAATACAATTCCTCTATTAAAAAACACTTTTACAGAAACAAGTTGGTTAAACAAAAATTTGGGCTCTGTAACTCAAGCAGGATTAATAAATAATTTAAATGATGCAATGATTTGGGGTATAATTCCAATTTTATTAGCACAACGAGGATTTGGTATTGCTAATATTGGAATAATTACAGCCACTTATCCAATTGTTTGGGGTTTAGGACAACTAATAACAGGAAAACTTTCGGATATCTATTGCAAAAGGGATTTGCTGTTTTGGGGAATGTTGTTACAAGGTTTAGCCATAGTATGTTTGGTTTTCTCAACATCAATTTTTCATTTTGTAACTATTTCAGTCTTATTAGGAATTGGAACAGCAATTTTATATCCAACATTTTTATCGAGTATTGCCGAAAACACAAATCCAGAACAAAGAGCAAAAAGTATTGGCGTATTTCGCTTTTGGAGAGATTTCGGTTATGTTATTGGTGCTATATTGACTGGTGTTTTAACAAACATATTCAACATTGAGTTTTCAATTGGTTTTATTGGTGTATTAACTATTATTTCTGCAACAATTATTATTTATAGAATGTCTTGTAAAATAACTTCTAAAAGACTTTTAAAAAAATATTTCTAAACTCACATCTTTGTTTACTTCATATCAATTGGGATAATGTGTCATTGAGATTTAATGATACATTAAAAATGATCAGATAGTATTACAAATTACAGAAGGTTTATTTGCTGCTTTATTTTCTTGTGAACTCATGAAAGAAAGCAGTAAGGATGAGTAAGTCCAAAGCGGCGTTCTTTTGCTTCTTTTCTTTGGCCGCTTATGTGGAAAGAAAAGAAGTTCCCTAAAACAACGAAAGGGATAATGAATATCCCTTAGAAATCTGATTACAGCCTGTTTGATAAAATGTGAAGTGAGGACGTTTGCGTGGGGGCATTTTGGCAAACTGGCTGTACCGATTTGACGCAAAAAGACTGTCCCGACCATAGGAGGGAATGTCTTTTTGCCGCCCGATTTGGGCTATAAGGCGACTTTTATGGGATGGGTACGAAAGTCCTTCAGATTGTGAAAAAATCCCCTGTACGGTGTCATACCATGTCGAAACAAGCTCCATAAAAGCGAACATCCCATCTGGGTTAAAGAGGAATTGATAAACAAATCCTGTTTCTCCAATGCTTCCGCTAAACTACAACTTGGTGTGTCATCCTCTTGTTCGGACTGCTTCAATAATTCTCCAAATTCTTCCGTAATCATTGGCAGGTTTGCCACCGTTTCGTATTTCTCCGAATTGGGCTGGTGAATGTTTCCTATGGTGGATAGTAACACTTGTCCTGTATGCTGGCTGTTGCCAAAATCCAACCAATATTTTGGTTCGTCCCTGTGGTGTCTGCGGTTGCTTACTTCTTTCAATATTTCGGCGACGCCAAACCTCGCCTGTACATTGTCAACGCAGGTAATGTAAATAGTTGCCTGTGCTTCTTCGGGTATTCTGCCCAAACTGTCCTTTTCAAACTTTGCGGTTTCGGCTTTCCAATTTGTCCCTGAAAAGCGGTTTGCACGGTTGATGAGTGCAACGGATTTGTATAACCCTGTTTCACTTTCAGCAAAACGCTGTCTCCCTAAATTCGCATTGGTCACAATATCATCATCCCATAGACGGACACGTAGCCCTGCGTGTTCCAATTCGATTAAGCTATGGTTTATTTCCATTAAAGCGGTCAAAACTTTTGAGCCTGTGCCACCTGCACCGATTAAGTTTACCGCAATGGGATTGGTTGGGCTTATCAGATAGTTATCTGTAAAATGTACTTTTAGTTTCTCGGTATTCATCACAAAAGGTTTTTAAGGGTTTTGTTATTCTTTTTTAACGTCTCTTTAGGAAATATTTCGCGTGTTTCAATCAGTTTTTTCCAAAGGTTTACGCAATTCCCTTTTATGGGATTTTGTTTTCCTAATAAATGGCTGAAATAGCTGTTAAAAAAGTAGTTTTCCCAAGCTGTTGTAAATTCCTCTACGGAAGCGGAATTTTTAATATCTATACTTACAGTTCCCATACATACTTTACCGTCTTCATAAATATTGAAGAAAGGAGCATAATACAATAATGTCTTTTCTGTTGGTCTTCTGTCAGTTGCAAGAGCAAATACCGCAAGGCTATTTTTACTGGCATACCAAAGCATTGGCGGTACATACGCTTTGCCGTTGGGTATGCCCAAACCGTTTACAAAATATAATTGCTGTTCCTGTGCTTTGGTGTACCAAAGCACCGTGCCTTTTTCGCTCGGATTAATGTGCAGTATATTGGTCAGCAAAATTCCTTTTGGCTTTAAAAAGGTTTTGTCCTTTTCTTTATCGGTGTGTAAAGCCTTTGCCAATACTTTAGCTTCATTTACGCTTAATGGATGTGCATTGATAGGATTTCCATTTTTGTCCATATCAAAATGCTCCACGTACATATTGGTATTCGTTCCTTTGGTTTGGTAAAAAACCAATGCCGATTTTGGGTGGTAAAGCGTTCCAAAATTCTCGGTTATGTCGTTTATATTGTTCATTTTCTTGTCGTTTTATAATCATACAGTAATGTGCAGAGTTCGTCCAAAAGGGCAAACAGGCGGTTCTCAAAATCAAGATTGGTTTGTGTAATGTTGCTTCCGTCAAAGCGTTTGCAAATGGTCGGTTCTTCCATTGCTCCATACTCGTTAAACTCATTGTTAATACTGTCTGCAAGTCTCTCATACAACCAGCCTGTAGTATCAGCTATAAAGGAGATGTATTTTTCCATTCCAACGGTTTCGGAGTCGTTTTCATCATTGTAGGGGTCTTCTTCGGGTCTTGGTGCGTTTCGGAAAATGCTCTCGTGCGGATATTGGGCATAAAGGGCAAAGGCATTGCAAGCCACTTTTTGGCATTCTTGGTCGAATGTGTCACGGGTTTTGAAGTTGTTTAAACGCTGTTCAAATACCTGTAAATTAATGCGGTTGAAAAGTTTTTGTTCTATTCGTTCGCCTATCCATTCGGCTTTTACAATCTCAGCAATATAGCTTTCCGTTTCTTCGGTATAATCATCCTGTTCAACCCAATCGTTCATCATTTCGTACAGCCAATATAAATAGCTGTTTTCCTGTCTGTAATACGGTATATCGGCAATATGGTACAGATAACTGCAAACTGAAACAAGCAATTGAGCCGTCTTTTTACGCTTTGGGTCATTGAGCATTTGAAAGAGTGGCGCAATTGGAATATAGTACAGGGTTGTACCTGTGCTGTATCGTTCTTCGCTCGTAAAAAATGTTTTCTTACTATTCTGTACCAAACGTAAATTATCCCAATTGACATTGTTTATTTTTAACTTGGTTTCAGCATCCCACATAGCCAAAGTCATATTATAGGGATAGCCATAACCTTTCGTTTGTAACGGTTCAATGCCGTAATGTTCTGCAAGTTGGGAAAGGGACTTGTAAAAATCCCTCTCCGTTTTTGCTGTTTTCTTACAAGCCTGTGCGGATTGCACTGTTTTCAGTTTAGGCAGAAACACACACTTTAAAAAACCATCGGAAGCATTGCTATCGGTACAGATTTCTGTTTGTCTTTCCGTACCTCGTCTGCATCTTTGGCTCTTTGCATCCATTGTGCGAACTCGCCTAATTGTTGGTGCAGTTGCCGTTGTGTTTTCTGCTGGGGTATGCTGATAGTTCCCGATACTATATTGCGTTGCATAGTTCATCATTTTTGATTTTTAGTTTAACCTTTCGTTCCCATTACGCTCTCCAATTTGTATTCTATCCTATCATCACGGATAATGGGGGCAGATATTTTTGCGGTGGTTAGTATGGGATACGTATTGGCATAAAAATTCAATACCGTTTCCACACTCCAACGTGGTTCGGGGTCGGTGAGTATGATGTCCTGTCCTTTATCTTTCAGTATAAATACTCGTTCTAACTGTGTTGCTAATAACATAACTCTTGGATTTTGTGTTAAACGGTAGATTGTTCAGTCGCAAACAGACCTGTTGAAGAAAATTGGTTTGATAGTTGCGATTTACGTTTGCGTATCTCATCTGCCTTTTCGGGGTAATCGGTAATTTCGGGTACTTTCATCCATGCTTCACGGAACTTACCCTCTTTTTCCAATTCGTCCGCTTTTGCCATTCCCTCTTTAAATTTCTTGTCTTTGGCTTCCTGTTCCTTTTTCTCTTTTTCTCCTTTTTCCTTTTCCATTGCCGATTGCTTTTTAGCTTCTTCCAATTGTTTCATAAAGGCTTCCATATTTACCATTAAACCTGAAGCGGTTTGCAAAGGAGCTGTTATCTGCTGAAAAAATCCCTCGTCCAATTCTTCTGCCGTTCCCCTTAGATTAAGTGGTGGTATCAGTTGTTTTGCGTCATCGCCACATTGCTCATTTTGAAGCATAATGGAAACAATAAGATTGTTTTCTATGCCCTTTGAAATAGTGAGTTGTAAATCTCCTGTAATGCCCATTTGCGCTATCTGATTGAAAAAATTTGTGTTCATCGTTCTAAAAATTTAATTGTTGTTTAATGGTTCTTTTTTAAGACTATCTACGGTCAACGAACGACTCAATTTTCAAAGTTGCCCTTCTGTTTGCCCAATAAACATACTCAAGGGCTCCTTTCTTCGTTCTGAACCTTCTACCGTTTACGTTCCAACGTACTTTTATCCTGCGGATAGTTGATGGTGTTCTGAATGCATCATACGTAATTCCTGTAATTTCTTTCTCTTTTTTAATATTGACAATTTCGATATATACCCCCTTTTGTTCAACATTAGGATAGTATGTTGACAGTAATAGGATATTATTTCTGTCATAGATTTCAAAGCGGACAAAATCTTTGTCATTCAATATAATATTGAACAGTTCTGATAAGTTGAAATTCCAATTTAGCAGTATTCTTTCATCGTATCTCCTATAGGTTATAATTCCGATATTCATAGTTGTTGCTTTTAGAGGCTATCACCATTCAAGGCGATAGCCCATGGTTATTTAATTAAAATTTAAGATTTCCGCTCCGTCTGTTGCAAAAGAGGTGCATAGTTCAAAAGCCTTTTGAGACTTTAGCTGTGCCGTTCCCCCCATTACAATACTTTGTAACTTGGCTTCATCATCTTTGTAACTGCGAACATTTTGGTAGTAGCCAGTCACAGCATTGTACGCCCCGAACAATGTGCCTTTGGTGGTGTCCATTTGTTGAGTGTCGCTTGTCATAGCGTAAGCAAAGGCATCCTGCACCACATTTTTGAACACGGTGGAAACTTCATCTTCCGCACCCTTTTTAAGCAAATCCAATGTTTCCTTATTCGGACAAAGAGCTAATTGGATTAGTTTTTTTACTTCTTGGTCAGTAACTTTTACTTTAGCCCAATGGTTGAATATTCCCTCTAACTGTGTGCTTAAGGTATCTGCCAAGCCCATAAGTTTGTGGGCATTTTCCAAATGCTGTTTTGCTCCCGAAGTATGTTTGATGCGTACCACGTTGCTCATATTACGAAGCGAGGCGTTAAGGGTATTTTGACAGACAATACGGATAGGAGTGAAGGCTGCTGTGATGCTTCCACTGCCATCGTGCGAAGTAGTTAGAAAAATGTATTTTTCTGTAACATCATCGCCATTGCCCACTCGGATATAGTCGGGCAGTTTGGCGGTGATAAATATGCGTTCGCCTTGTCCCAATGCCCCTGCGGTTTCATACAATATTCCCTCGCCACCGCCTACAATAGCATCAAAGAAATTGAATGCCTCACGGTTTTGTACGATGTGATAGTCTTTGCCCACCACACCCAATACGGCATTGTTATCAGTGCGGATATTGGCAAAATAGTTAGGTACTTCCAATTCGTTGTTGCCTATCTCTATACCATTTGAAGTTTCGATAATGCCCGAGCCTTTGGTATATAAAGGTGTTTTAATGACTTCATAGTCTAACCCTGCGTGTTTTATGGCTTCCGAACTTGTTGGATAGTCCTCTACAATTTGACCTAAATTATGCCACGCTTTTTGCTGAACGCTGAAAAATGAATAACGCCCTGTACTCTCATTGAAATTGATATTATGTGCCATGATAAAATGATTTAAAAAGTTTAAAAATTGTTTAAAAACCTACAGTTAAAATGGGAGGTCGTTCTCCGCTTTGTTATTATTGATTTCCGTGGCAGTTTGTACCGTTTCGGATTTTTTACCTCCTGCGTGCAATTTAATTTGCGAGGTATTGAAGTTCAGACCTGCATACACTTCTCCGTTATTGCCTGTCCACGCTCTTGCGCTTACTCTGCCTGTGAGTTCCACAAGAGTGCCTTTCGCGAGTATATTTACTACTTTTGAGCTAAGCCAGTAAGCACAATCAAAGTAGGTTGTCTGCTCTATACGTTCGCCCGCTTTATTTCGGTAGCTGTCGTTGATGGCTACTGAAAAATTTACTACCTGTTTGCTGTTTGACAATGTGCGTACCTGCGCATCTTTTGTCACTCTTCCAATGATGTTCATGATTTCTACTTTTTTAATGAATTATTTTTTTTGAAAATTTATTTATTTGGCAATGAGTGGAGGTGCTGTTTTGTTTCATCATTACCATTGTTAATATTTTATTTCTCATTGCTGACATTTTTTTTATTCGTTTAAAGAGCCGGAGTATGCTATGTTTTGTTTCATGAGCATAAAAAGGTGAGCGTTTAGCAATAGCAAGGCTTTGATAAAAAATACAACCCGCATGGGTGGAGATTTTTTATCAAATCTGAAGGACTAGGCCTTGCTATTGCGTTAAGAACACGGAGTTACCTTTGCTCGTGAAATAAGACAAAAGCATACTGGTTTTTGAATACAAAAAAGGATAGGGAAGCACTATGATTATACGGTACAAATGCAATAGAGATCAAATAATGTACTGAGCTATAAGAGTAAAGAACTACCATGATATAAAACTAACGCCGCTGCCAAATACTATTTACAAATCGTCTTTTGAGACTTTTGATTCACTTTTATTAAAAAAATTAAATCGTTATTCTTGTTAAAAAACATATTTTACTTACATTCACCAAAGCGGAAATTAATTTTAAATTGAAGGTTTATGTACAAAGAATTTGTTGATACTATACATGAAGAAAAAGCCAAAAATGACAGCAATTCAAGGGATCTCGCCCGTACACTAAATGTATTATCCAAAACAGTTTTTGGTGAAGTAAATCGGTTCATTTTTGAACTCCTGCAAAATGCTGATGATTCTTCCTCAGACGAAAGCCCAATTAGTGTTCGCTTTCAACTGCTGGATAATTACCTTGTGTTTTCGCACAACGGTAAACATTTCACTAAAGAAGATGTTCAAGGTATATCAGGTATTGGTAACCGTGCAAGCGATAAGGATAAAAATGTAGAAAAAACAGGTTATAAGGGTATTGGTTTTAAATCTGTCTTTGGTTCATCGGACTATGCGCACATAGTCTCGGGAGGCTTCTCATTTCGTTTTGATAAAAATTTTGAGGGTTATGCTAACCCTGAAGAATATCCATGGCAGGTTGTGCCAATCTGGACGGATCAGGTTGCCAGTGAAGTTGCCGGCTTTTATGACGAAGACTGGGTAAATACAATCATTGGTATCAGTGACCGTGAAAATATCAAACGAGAAATTATTAAAGTTTTTGAAGACTGTCAAATTATACTTTTTCTACGGAAGGTTAAAACTGTTACACTCTTTGACAGGGATAAAAAAATATTTGAAGTAACCAAAGAAGCCTCGCAGGATGTTGTAGATCTTTACAATAATGGTAAGTTACAGAGTTCTTGGATATTTAAAATAATGGATCTGCCAATTAGTGAGGAACTGTCAGTAAAACTTAATCAGCTTTCCGATACAGAATGCCCTCAGAAATTAAAAGAAGCCAAGGCGACCAAACTAACATTTGCAGCACAGGTTAAAGATCAGCATTTGATACCAATTAAGAGGGCCGTAATTTATTCGTACCTGCCGACGAAAGCAAATAAGGAATTCCCATTTCTGATCAATGGAGATTTCCTCACTAATGCAGAGCGTACTGAATTGATGCCAAATATTTGGAATGAATTTCTGTTTATCGAAATTGCAAGACGGCAGTTAGAATGGTTTAGCGATTTACAAGAAACTCAATATCGTTTCGATGTTCTTAAATTATTTAATGGCAAGTATCCGGCATATTCAGATTTAAAAGTCGATATCGCATATAACAAAAGCCTTGAGGCAGCAGCTGGGGATAT
Source organism: Flavobacterium taihuense (assembly GCF_019351435.1). Taxonomy (GTDB): domain Bacteria; phylum Bacteroidota; class Bacteroidia; order Flavobacteriales; family Flavobacteriaceae; genus Flavobacterium; species Flavobacterium taihuense. Next base: position 69,106 of record NZ_JAHWYN010000006.1, on the reverse strand, counting down.
TGATTTCTTGCCGGAGCAGTCTGGTAAGGATACCATTGTAATCTCACAAAGTGTAGTGGACAATACCGGCTTTTCGGAGTACTTCCCTCCAGCCTTAATAACAGATTATCTCGGCATAACCGATTCGCATGGAATAGTAGATCTGCGGATGGAAAGTCAATCCTGCTTAATACCGTTAGGAGCTAGGCAGTTTGCTTTTTCGCAGGTGCTGAAACTTGTAGAATCTGAAGCTATTGATGATGCCAATGGAGCAATTAATTTGATACGGTTTTTTTATAACAAGACAATCAACGGTAATAATCCAACCTGGCTGCCGCAATTGGAATCGGCACCTTTTATTATGGATGAGTCTGGTCAATACAAAAGTCCTCAGGAAATTTTCATGCCGGCAGAGACAGTAACTCCGGACATCAATTTTGAAAACCTCAATTATGTTCATGAGGATATTTTAGCTTTTTACGGCGATAAAAAACATGTAATTAAATGGCTCCAGGTATTGGGGGTGCGGGAACCCACTGATCTGGAAGTTGTGCGAAAAGCTATCCTTCCGATGATTAAGAACGATGATATCAATGAGCAAAACAGATTAGTCATCACTCGCTTTATTTTTAAAGTATATCAGGCAAAATTACTCTCTGATAGTGATTATCTGGATTTGAAGTTGTTGAAGGTTTTAACTACCAATGGTCTAAAGATGCCAAGTCATTGTTATCTTTCAGATCAGTACAACCCTGAAAAGAAACTCTCAACGATTTTGCCAAACGCAAATTTTTTGACACAAGACTATATAGAAACTGAAGAAGATTCCACAGACTGGAAAGTTTTTTTCAAAAAGATTGGTATAAGAGAAAATATTTCTATTGATCTTATCGATGAGAAAATAGAAAGACAAAAATTTGCAAGAACCTATCCTGAGGCAACTGATTATCTAAACTGGCTGGATAGTACAGAAGCTTATCCTTCGTTGTATCGTCCATATCGAAAAAGTGGACAACATTACATACAGAATTATACTGCAATTGAATTCAGATCAAGTCTATTGGAAGCATCTTTTTCTAAGTTCTTTTGGACAAAAATGCTTGATAGTTGGGATCTGTTCAAATATAAATGCGACACTACACACTACTATTATTATGGAGGCAGTAATATTGTTCCGAGCTATATTGAATATTACGTTAAAAATTTTGAATGTATTCCCTGCACAGATGGTAAATGTTATAAGTCGACTGATGTTTTTGCACCGTCTTTAAAATCAATTATCGGTCAGCATCTTCCCGTTGCAGATTTACCCGCATCGATGACTGTAGGACAAATAGATTTTTTTAAATTCAAGAAAATTTTTAGTCCAGAAGAGTGCCTGCATCTACTTAATCTGATCGGCTCCCAGCCACTTGACAGTGATACTAACAAACAGTTATTTTCGATTTATGACCAGCTTATCGGTCAGCCTACAGATGTAGTACGTTCTTTAAGACCGAAAATTGAGCAGTGGAAGGCCAGTAGTTATATGCTTACTATCGACAACACTTTCGAACCAGCAGCGGACCTGTATATATTTGCTGTACATAACGCTCAGGCGCCAATGGGAAGCAATAGATTTCTTAAAGTGCCACCAAGGTCAAAAGGCGAAATAAAAGCGTTGTCCGAGTTTTTAGATATTCCAATGATCACTTATGATTTGCTGGAATTTGTTCCTTCGAATGTAAGGGAGGATGTTGAACTTCAACAAGCGCTTATGAAACGCGCGTCATTTCTTGCATTCATTTATTCCAAAAAAAGTACTGATAACTATCAGAAAACGCTTTCTAAGATTACATCAACTTTTGGGAATACAAAATTTATAAATGCAGAATCACTAAGCTTGGTTTACAAAGATCAGGAGCAAGTGATTGTAGATTCTAAGATCGACTGCTGGCCAGGACAATACGGCGAGTTTTATTTTACAGGCAAATGGAATTCGCCTGTAACTTTATACAGTCTTAGCAACAGTCTGTGCGATCTTTTAAAATTGGAAGGTATGGAACGGGAATTCGGATTAGCGATGCAGCTTCAGCCTGAAGACATCTATTTATGGCTTCAAGAACAGGGTTATCCTGTGGGTGAAATCCCTGAAGATGACGGCTTTTATCCAGGTACCAGCTCTGAATATTCGGAGGAAACAGGAGATCCAGAAAGCCCTTATACAGGTGTAGATATCGATTTTGAAAATGTTTTTGTACCCGAGGTACAAGTCGAAGATATTAATTTTGAAAGCGTTACTGCTGTGGTAAATAACCTGTCCCAAGTGACAGTTACTACTTCCAAAATTTACAAACCAATTGAAAATTCGCAAGTTAAAGTTGATATAGGACGATGGTCTGAGGAATATGTCAATAAATATCTTCAGGAGAACAAGGATAGCTTTACTGAAATCATCTGGCATAACGAGACGGCTGAAAGTTACCTCCCTTATGATTTTACGGTTATGGAAAACGGGATTGAAAAATGTATTGAGGTAAAAGGCACACCATCGGCGACAAAGGAGATGATCAAATTGTCTTTGGAAGAATGGAAACAAATGTTCGCCTATGGTGATAATTATTCAATATTCAGGGTCTATTGTGCTGGTACCACTAAAAGCAGATTGGAAAGAAATGATAATATTAGGAGTGAAATAGAAACTGGAAAGCTATTAGATTTTCCTGTGGAGATTTTTCTTCCATAGTATAATTGGGGGTAGGCTTTGAAGAATTAAGCTATGCCTCAAAAAAAAAAGAAGCCGTCACATACCTTATTGTGAGACGGCCTCTTAAATAGTAGCAATTCATTTCCATACAATCTATGGTGTTTTAAATTTTGAATAGTTTGCAATCTTGTGTTTCTCAACGAAAGCATAAAGTTCTTTTCTTAACTGAGTTTCTGTTGTCATCCTCTTATGTTCTTTTTCAATCGTAAAATTAAGCGAAATCTGTAGCTCTGCATCACTTGATCTTTTTGCAATATAGTCAGGGAATGCGATAACAAGATTAGCGCTACCTTTAACACCCCTGATATCAAAACTAAACTTAAACGAGATTGATGCAACGATCAGTTTGTCATGATATAAGTTGTTTTTCAGTAATGGGTTATTCTGGAGGCCACGTCCGTTTATCTTTAATGAATCTATTTCGTCAACCAAGGCTTTAATATCTGCATGTGACTCCTGTTCTTCATCAAGATAGAGATCGATATCGGTGATGGATTGAAATTTTAAATAGATGCAGAAATCTTTTGTAAAGGAGTAGAAAAACTGAATCCTTTGTGCGTTCGTAAAATCCTTAAATTTAATGCGGATAAAATCATCCCCCGGTTTGATGAAGCTTTGGTCTTTAAGAAGTTTTTTTACCTCGCCAACAATTAGCTCGTTTATCAAAATAGTTTCTTTTGAAGTTGAATTCTGTTCGACTGACAATTCGAGATTTCCGTCCTTTGACTTTTTGACGAAAACCTTCCCTGAATGTTCTGTCTTATTGCTGGTCCAGTTTTCAAGAAAATTATCACGTTCGATCTTGTAGTCAAAAATGGCCGTCTCGTCCTCGATGTAGAATGTCGGTGTCCCCAGAAGCTTAAAATTTGGCTCATACTTGTGTGCCTCTTTGATTTTTCCAGCAAGATCCATTGGGGCAGAAAAAACATTTGTTAAATCGACATCAGAAGTACATTTAATAGTTGCAGTCCTAAATTTAATAGTATCCTCCTTCTTTTTTTGTGCCTCATGTAAATCGTGAAAATCTGCAGGACTTACAAGAGTTTTCATCAATAGTGGGATTGAATTATTCTTCTCTATGTGACCTAGAAAAACTCCTTTGTCCCGGAGCAATCCGTTAATATTGGTCGTTGAAATGCTCGCGTTAACTAGGAGCTGTCTTATATGGTCACCTTGTGGTAAAAAATCTTTTTCCATTTTTAACTATTTCTAAAATCTGATGGATACTTGCGAACTAAAAGGTTTTGATTAAAGCTGTATTTAGGAAATTTAGATAATTCCCCTTCAATAGCACCTTTGTGGTGTAATTCATTGTAATCTGGGAAAGATAAAATTGTTTTCTTCGCCGAGGCTAAATGATCAAAACTTTTTGCAAAAGAAAGAAGTTTAGAAAGATTATCTTTTGAAAAACTGTCTTTACAGAAAATAAGAAATTCCACATCGCTTCCTTTTTCGATTCTCAGTGGAATAATATCTGAGAAAATGTATTGTACTGGCATGATGTCGCCATAGCTTATAGAGTTTAAGCCGATGATATTCAAGCTAGTATTGTGATATACAAATTTAACATTGTCGACGCCATATACTTCCTTTGCTCTAAAAACCGTTTGATACAGAAAATTCATACGATTATTATCTAGGACAATAATCTTGTCAAAAATAAGGTCCGCATCAATTTGCATATTGGCAATTTTAGGAATAAGTTCATAGTCTTCGGGGCTCTTGTCCGATAGCCATACTAGGATACCTGCAATTTCTGTTCTGGTTATTCCGCTGAATTTATAATTCGTTTCGGAATACAGTTTAGAATTCTTGAAGCATTCAAGTGTAAAGGCCAAATCTTCAAAATGGTCTTTGAACTTTGCCTTTGGGTTTTTAGGGTATTCGTCTGCAGTATATTTTGAAGATATAACTATAATATCTAATAATTGATCTTCAAGAGGGCTTTTGCTGCTAATTAAAGCATCAATACCATGTGTCGTTTTATCACCTTTTGCTGACTTAGATTTATGTTTCGTACCCTTAATACAGTTTATTGTTTCATTGGAAGTAACGGAATTATATCCGAGTATTTCCTTAAAGAAAAAGTCGACTACCTTTTCGCCTTTTTCGCCGACTGTTTTAGACCATTCACCCATACTTTTTTGTTTTTATCTTGCTAAGATAAAGAGATTAGTGTAGTATTCTTCCTTGAAATGTTTTTTAAACAGGAAAGTTATCAACCGAATTGCTAAGGTTGGTTTTTAGTTTATTTAATCCCAAATTGTTCTTTTAGTTTTTGTAATTCTTTTTCCAGTTTCAATATCATTGACATTGTTTCATCAGGAATGTTAGAGTTGGCTTTGCTCAGCTCGCTGCCCAAGTTCTTCATCTCCCTGCCAATTGTTTGTTCTGTAGTGCTACCAAAAGTACATCTGATTTAATGTATTTTCAATTCGCAAGTAACCCACATAGATCGGCTATTTCCTTAAAGATCTCTTTGAATTGAATGCATCAAAAATAAAATCCACTTTCAACTTTAAAGTGGCTGAGAAAGTTACCTTAAAGCAAAAGTCAAGTACTATTTTTTCTTTTATAACAAATTAAAAAAAAACTTTATTTAAATGAAATTTTATTAGTTGTTTCCCTTTTTTTCTCGTCGATGATTTTTGTATATATCTGCGTTGTCTTTATGTTTTTGTGACCTAACATTTTCGATACCGTAAAAATGTCGGTACCTGCCGCCATTTGCAATGTTGCATATGTATGACGAAAGCAGTGAAACGTAATATGTTTTTCAATTGATGCGTCTTTAACCCAAATAGGCAACAAACGGTCTACGTCCCATTTTTTTAAATTATAAAAGACTCTCTTATATTGTTCCACTTTTTCTCCTAAACACTCGAACGCTTCCTGAGAAATAGGAAGAGTTACCGGTCTGTCAGTTTTTTGTTGTTTAAATCTAATGTAATATCCTTCACTTTTACTATGCTGCACTTCGTCCCATGTAAGTTTTGCAATGTCAGAATAGCGTATTCCTGTTAGCAGAGAAAACATGGAGACACGTTTGACAATTTCTTTTTTGCAAGGTGTTCTAAACAGTCTGGAAGCTTCTTCCATAGTAAGGAAATTCCTTTGTGACTCTTTTTCCTTGATGCTTTCGACCGCAGCATTAACATCAGTTTGCAGTAATCCTTTTTTGTAAGCTTTTCGTAGGGTGGCCTTGATCTTGTTAAAATAGGATAGGGCAGTATTTTGAGCCAAAAACTGGTCTTTTTTCTTTAAACATTTTGCCTTCAAAATGAATTCCCTGAAATCCTCAATAATTGTTACATCAATTTCCTGCATTAATATGTCTTCGTTCTTAAGAAACTTTTCAAAGTGGATAATTGCATATTTCCAAATTTCCGCGTTAATGCCTGTTCTGGTTTCTGCTGTCTGTTTTAAATACTGTAGAAATGATTTTTCTCCTATTTCCTGTAGACGAAGCCGCTCTTGTTCAAATGGTGTATAGATTTGTAGCTTGTTCAGTTCATTAAGCCTATTTGCACAAATCATCTCGGCTTTGTGTAAATTTTCTGAATTCAGTGTTTTATCAATATTGTTTTTTGGTTTTGAAACCAGATATAAACCTAAATATTCTCTGCGCGAAAATTCACGAGTTTTAGCGTTATAGATTGGAGGAAAAAAATCAAGGTATAATGTAATCTTTCCACTTGGCAGCGTCCTTTTTCTTAGCGTAACATTTATATTTTTCATCTTCCCGCAGCATTAAAAATTATATCAATATCCTGTTTGGCTACACAGGTAAATTTTCCAACGGAATATTTTACTATACCCTGCCGTTGAATCAATAGATAGAGTGCTCCTGAAGAAATATTGTACTTCTGCTGAATTTGCGTGATAGTATAGCAATTGTCAAAACCAGGAAATTGCTGTCCAGTCTTCAAAGTAACATCCTGTATGGGAATAGCAAAAAAAGCTTCAAGGTCACATCTGCGGATAACAGTTCGTTTGCCAAACTTTGCAATGTCTAGCTGTCCATTGTTAACTAACCTGTAAAGCGTACTTCTGCTAATTCCAAAAAGCAGGGTTGCCTGAGTAATTTTTAAAAACTCAAGCGGCTTTATTTTTTCCAAATCTGTGTTTAAAAGCTGGAGAGTCTCGTTATTGCTTTTTTCTACTTTTCCGTTCCGTACCAATGCTTTATAACCCCGACTGTTGCAAATGGGTGAACAATATCGCGTTCGCGTTGTTCTGGCTGTGAACTGTTTTTTGCAGTGTTCACAAATTCTGATGACCTCAATGTTAGAACTCATAATGTGACTAATTTTGTGTCCCATTGTGTCTATGTGTCTCTCTATGTGTCATAATCTCACCAAAAAAAATCCACATCGGGATTTTTTTTTTCGTGGTACAATAATGGTACAAAAAAGAACAAACTATCTGTAAATAAAAATATTTAAACAGAAAGAAGAATCCCAGTTAAAATGCCGTTTTATGACATTTTAACTGGGATTCTTTGTTTTATTTTGTGATGTTTTGTGAAACCTATTTTCCGATGCAGAAATTAGCAAAGATATTACCCAGCAACTCGTCATTCGTGACTTGGCCAGTAATCATTCCAAATTGATACAATGCTTCTTTAATGTCAAGCGCCATAAGGTCACTGGAAAGATTGGTTTCCAATCCGAATTTCACTTTCTGAATTTCGTCCAGTGCTTTGAGTAGTGAATCGTAATGTCTGGTGTTGGTAACAATGGTTTCGTTGTTTCGTAAAGCGCCTGTATTTACAAAAGATAGGAGTTGATTTTTAAGTTCATCAACGCCTAGTTTTTCTTTGGCAGAAATAAGCAAAATTTCTGGAATTTCCGCTTTGATATTTTTAATTTCAATTTCAGTTAGTTTATCAGCTTTATTGCCAATAATGATTAATGGTTTCAGCGGAAACTGATTTTTTATTTTCTCTAATTCCACTTTAAGTTTCAGTCCTGAAACTTTAAACTCGGAACTATCAAAAAGAAAAACAACAACCTGAGCTTGTTCTATTTTTTCGAACGTTTTTTTAATCCCAATACTTTCAACCACATCAGCCGTTTCGCGTATTCCAGCTGTATCAATGAACCTAAAACCGATACCGCCTATTACCAATTCATCTTCAATCGTATCACGAGTTGTCCCTGCAATTTCAGAAACAATTGCACGCTCTTCATTTAGTAAAGCATTCAAGAGCGTTGATTTTCCAACATTAGGCTCGCCGACAATTGCTACAGGAATTCCGTTTTTAATAACATTACCAACAGCAAACGAATCGATTAAGCGCTTGAGGACAAACTCAATTCGGTTCAATAATTCGTGAAATTGGGTTCTGTCTGCAAATTCTACATCTTCTTCTGCAAAGTCTAGCTCGAGTTCAATTAGCGAGGCAAAATTCAAGAGTTCCTCACGCAGTTTGGCAATTTCATTGGAGAAACCACCACGCATTTGCTGCATCGCAATTTGGTGCGAAGCTTCATTATCGGAGGAAATCAAATCAGCTACGGCTTCGGCTTGTGATAAATCTAGTTTTCCGTTCAGGAAAGCTCTCAGGGTAAATTCTCCAGCATCCGCCATTCGGCAGCCTTTTCGCAACAATAACTGAATAATTTGCTGCTGAATATAAGTAGAGCCGTGACACGAAATCTCAATCGTATTTTCTCCTGTGTATGAATTTGGCCCTTTGAAAACAGAAACCAAAACCTCGTCCAGCGTTTTTTGTCCATCTATAATATGTCCCAAATGCAACGTATGCGTTTTTTGCAGTCTTAAATCTTTGTTTTTTATAGATCGAAAAACTGTATGCCCAATAGTTATGGCATCTTCGCCCGAAATTCGAATTATGGCAATGGCACCCGCTCCTGAAGGAGTCGCTAAGGCAACAATAGAATCGTTTTGAATCATAACAAAAAATTTATGCAAAAGTAAACAAAACTTACCACCTTGCAAGTCGTCGCGATCAATGCATTTTATGTTATTTTTTTATTAAAATGGAATCAAAATGACAATTGTCATACTTTATTTTAAGAAGTTTCGTAACTTTAGATAAAATATTGATTTACAATAAATTAAAACAGCTATGAAGAAAATATTGTTTCCAACTGATTTCTCAGATGTTTCAAAAAACGCTTTTATTTATGCTTTAAAGCTAGCCGATGCCATCGATGCCGAAATAATCACTTTGCATGTATATCAATTGGATTCGCCCGCTTATTTGGACGTTTCTATCTATTTGCAGGAGATTTATGAGTATGAAGAATTAACGAATTTTGAAAATTACAAAGATGAGGTGCCTGTTTTACGCAAGATGGCTGAAGCCAATAACCTTTCACATATCAAAATCAGTAATGTGCTCTTACAAGGTAATTTGGTGGATGAAGTTATTAAGATTTCCAAAAAAGAAAATATTGATTTCATTGTACTGGGAACCAAAGGAGTGACTCATTTACGAGAAATATTTTTGGGTACGATAGCGACCAAGATAATGAATGAATCTAAGGCCATCGTTCTTGCCATACCAGAAAAATGTGAATATAAACCTATCGAAAAAATCCTATTCACCACAAAATACAACATAATTGACATTGAAGCATTGCAAAAAGTGCAGGCTCTAGCCCGTGTTTTTCACTCCCATATTGATTGCCTGAACGTAAAACCACCACATACCGTTTATAAAGACGATTTTGTTGTCGATTTTAAAAATGTTTTCAAAGACCAAAATGTCGATTTTCATTCTATTTTGAGCAATGATGTCGAGGGAGTAATCTTGAATTTTATAGAACAAAACAACATTAATATGATTGCCATTCACGTTAAACACAGAAGTTTTTTTCAAAAACTATTTGATGTTAGTCTTTCGAAAAAACTCGCATTTCACAGCAATATTCCAATTTTATCAATACCGTAATCTGTATAATCGAAAATAGTTGGGCGTGACCCCGTTGAGCAAAGGGGGGGTACTTTTGAGACTTATATTTCGCCCCCTTTGCTCCACGCGGTCGGGCTATCCGCGCTACTTTGGTAGCTTGCTTCTATCCCTCACGCAAAACCGTAAAACAAGTTGTTTATTGCCTAAAAGATAGTTCACTACCAATTTAAAATTGTTACTAATACATTCTCATCAATTAAACCTTTAAATTTCAGAGTAATGAAAAAGATTTTATTTCCCACCGATTTTTCAGAAGTCGCCAACAATGCCTTCATCCATGCATTGCATTTTGCAAAAGTGGTGAATGCCGAACTAGTATTATTGCACACTTTTGAATTGCCTATTATTGACAATCAATTTATTCCAGATACGTATTATAATATTTTTGATTCTTTACAATTGGCACAATTTGATATGTTCAAAGAGGAAATTCCAAAACTTCGTGAGCTAGCCAAAGAAAATCATCTAGATGACATAAAATTAAGCCACAAACTGGTTGATGGTGACTTGATTTATGCTATAAAAAAAGCAGTCGAAGAGGAAAAAATTGACTTTATAGTTATGGGAACTTCAGGAGCCACAGGATGGGAATCTTTTTTCATAGGTTCCAATACTGGAGAAATAGTTACAACTGTGGGGGTTCCTGTACTTAGCGTACCAAAAGAGGCTAAATTTACTAAAATAGAAAACATTGGTTTTACAACTCGTTTTAGAGAAAAAGACAAAGCTCCATTAAGACAAATAATCAAAATAGCCAAAAAAACACATGCCACTGTAAAATGTTTGTATGTAAAAACTGGTAATTCTGATGTACCTGAAGCAACAATAGAGCAATGGAAAACTGAGTTCGAAAATGAACCTGTTCAATTTTCAACTATTAACAGCGATCTTGTCAAAGAAACTATTTTGGATTTTGTCTCTTACAAAAATATTGATATTTTAGCGATGATTACCCATAAACGTAATTTTTTCTCCGAACTATTCAACCCAAGCTTGACACAAAAATTATCCAATATTTCAATAGTTCCCGTCTTGGCAATGCACGAGGAATAGATTTCAGATTTTGGATTTCAGATTTCATTTGTTTGGATTTTTAACTTTTCAGTATTGTAATTGCCATTGAAATTGATATTGTATACATTTGTTCATCATTAAAACAAAAAATGGAAATATACAAAAGCAATAGCCAAAACTATTCACAGGAGTTAAAGGCAATCAATACAAAATATAATAGCATTAGTTTTCTGAGGTTTATTAGTATTTTACTTTTTTTAGGAAGTTTATTTTATTACATAAAAACTAGCGAATCAGTATTTGTCATAGCGGCAATTATACTCTTCGCTAGTTTTCTTTTTTTGATGCGAATCCATTCAAAATTATCATTTCAAAAAAAGATTAAAACCGCACTGGTTGAAATCAACGAAAATGAAATTAATTATTTGGACCGAAAATCAATCCCTTTTGAAAATGGTGCTGAATTCAATGATTTTCATCATCCGTATGCCTATGATTTAGATATTTTCGGAGCGCATTCGTTGTTCCAAAATCTAAATAGAACCGCCACTTTTATTGGAAAAAAAACCTTAGCCAAACAGTTATTAACACTTTTGCCAAATGAAGAGATTTTAAAAAATCATCAGGCGGTACAGGAATTAAAAGATAAATTAAATTGGCGTCAGGATTTTTTGGCTTGCGCCAAAGTTGGACAGGACAATGAAACATTTTATAAAATTTTGTTGCAATGGAGGTTATATAACAGTAAACCATTGTCTAAAGGAGCTGTTATAATTTCATATTTATTTCCAGCACTTTTTGCTAGTTGTCTTATAGCTTATTTGTTGACTTCAAACATGGTTTTCCTGAAGTACTCATCGTTTTTGTTTGTCGTTAATTTAGGAGTTTTGGGCAATTTCACAAAGCGAATTCAAATGGAAATTGCTCAATCCGAAAACATCAATACAATAATCAGTCAATACAGCTTATTAGTTCAAAAAATTGAAAACGTAAACTTTAAGTCAGAGAAACTAAAAGATTTACAACAGAAATTAAACTTTAAAAACCAAAAGGCTAGCGCACATCTTCAAAAATTAGCTGAGTTGTTTTCTAATATGGAAACAATTGGGAATTTTGTGACTGCTTTATTATTTAACGGAACTTTTCTTTTTAATGTGCATGTTTTGAAATCTATGATAGCTTGGAAAAAAGAACATGCTGGAGTTTTAGAAGAATGGTTAGAAGTTATAGGCGAATTTGAAATGCTCAACAGTTTAGCAAATTTCTCTTATAACAATCCCGAATTTGTATATCCAACATTGAATACAAATTTTGAAATTAATTTCTCTAATTTAAGTCATCCATTATTAAATCCCGCAACTAGAGTAGGGAATGAGGTGCAGTTTCATCCGCAATCGTTTATGATTTTGACTGGTTCGAATATGTCGGGGAAGAGTACTTTCTTGCGTAGTTTGGGAGTAAATATGGTACTTTCAGGGATGGGGGCTCCTGTTTGCGCGAGTCAGGCCAATGTACATCCACTACCAGTTTTGGTTTCTATGCGACTTTCCGACTCATTATCCGATAGTGAATCCTATTTCTTCGCCGAAATCAAGAGATTAAAGCAAATTATGGATGAATTGGAAGCGAATCCTGCTTTTGTGCTTTTGGATGAAATTCTGAGAGGTACCAACTCCGATGACAAACGAAACGGAACGATTGAAGTAGTCAAAAAAGTAATTGCTAAAAAAGCCATTGGTGCCATTGCTACTCATGATATTGAGGTTTGCTTAACGACCAATGAATATCCAGATATTCTAACCAACAAATGCTTTGAAGTTGAAATCAGTAACAACGAATTGCATTTTGATTACACACTTCGTGACGGTATTTGTAAAAACAAAAGCGCCACTTTCTTGATGAAGAAAATGGGTGTTATTTAATAGTGTTCAGTATAGGGGGGTAAATTCTGGAAAAGGCGCAAAGGAAGCTGTCCTAAAATTTGCGTCTTTGTGAGAAAAAAGTTGGTATGTATTCAAAAAAAAACCAAAACTCTGGTTAGGAATTTCGGTCTTTTAAATATAAAAAATGGTTTTGGTTAGTTTAGTATTTTGAGGTAACTAGCTGTTTAGCATTACTGGCATCACAAGCATGGTTACGGTTTCGCCTTCTTCTAAACCATCTATTGGAGTTAGAATCCCGGCTCTGTTGGGTAATGACATTTCAAGCATAATCATATCAGATTGCAAGTTGTTCAACATTTCTGTCAAGAAACGGGAGTTGAAACCTATTTGCATATCGTCTCCTTGGTAATCACAAGTCAATCTTTCTTCCGCCTTGTTGGAGTAGTCGATATCTTCAGCAGAAATGTTCAATTCGGCTCCGGCCACTTTCAAACGAATTTGGTGAGTTGTTTTGTTGGAGAAAATCGCAACACGACGCACTGAACTCAAGAATTGAGAACGATCCATCATCAATTTGTTTGGATTTTCTTTTGGAATAACCGCTTCGTAATTCGGGTATTTTCCATCAATTAAACGACATAATAAAATGTAGTTGTCAAAAGAGAAAGTAGCATTCGAATCGTTATATTCTATTTTTACTTCAGCATCTGAGGTATTTAGTATACTTTTCAAAATATTCAAAGGTTTCTTTGGCATGATAAATTCAGCCACTTGCGATGCTTTTACATCAGTGCGAGCATATTTTACCAATTTGTGGGCATCTGTTGCCACAAAAATTAAACCTTCTGGTGAAAACTGGAAGAAAACTCCAGACATTACGGGACGTAAATCATCGTTTCCTGCTGCGAAAATAGTTTTACTGATAGCAGTTGCCAAAACATCTGCTGGTACTAGAGTTACCGATGGCTCGTCTAAGTTTACTGATTTTGGAAATTCTTCTCCTGGAGCATATGCCAAAGCATATTTTCCTGAGTTGGAACTAATTTCTATAGTACTATTTTCTTCAACTGTAAAAGTTAGAGGTTGCTCTGGAAAGGTTTTAAGGATTTCCAACAATAATTTTGCAGGTACTGCAACACTTCCTTTACTTTTGGAGTCGATAGCCAATGTGGCAGACATTGTAGTCTCCAAATCGGATGCCGAAACAGTCAATTCGTTATTATTTAATTCAAACAAGAAGTTATCCAGAATTGGTAATGTATTGTTACTGTTGATAACGCTACCTAAAACTTGCAATTGTTTTAATAAGTACGAACTCGATACTATAAATTTCATCTCTATTATTTTGTTTTTAATGGTGTGCTTTTTCCGAATTAAAATTTAGAATACACTTTACAAATATATTGTAAACTATTCTAGAAAACCAACTTTTTTATTAACATCTATTTACTGTATTTTCTTTTTCGAAGGATTGTAAATCCGAGGCCAAACAAGAACAAAATTAGAATTGGAAGCCCGATAGTTAGGAACTGAGTAAAGGTATAGTTTTCATATACTTTTTCTTTATCCAACAGTGGTAAATCAAGATCCTTGCTTCGAATGTTAATAAGTCCGGTATCATCCAGCAGGTAATTGACGCAGTTCATCATAAAATCTTTGTTGTCATATAAATTGCCAGAACGTTGGTCGTAGCCCAATTCTACTGGCTGACCTGCTTTGTCTAACTGGTTTTTTATAATGTCCCCATCCGCAATCACAATCATTTTGCTCTCTTTTCCTTTGGTTGCAAATGATTTCTCCTCAAAAGGTAAAACACGATTTTCAAACACGGAATGAAAAGTACCTTCCAACAAAACGGCCATTGGAATATTTCCTTTATTGAGGTAATCATCAGGAGAAGTCTGCTCGGAAACCATATTCAAGTTGATTTCTACTGGAGTTCCTATTTTTTTGGAATAAGGAGAAGATTGTAATAATACTGTTTTCTTAATGCCGTTTTTCAAAGTGTCCATTGCATTGGCAAAATCAAATTTGATGCCGCCTAGATTTTTTACAATCGGATGTTTACTGATAGGATATACTTGAGGTGCAAATTTCCAGTTAAAATCCTGGTATTGTGTTCCACTTCCTTGTTCTCCACTGGCCAGTTTTATTGGGCTTCCTTGTTCGTCTTTGACCAAATCGGGATTGATACGTACCCCGTATTTGAAAAACATATCGTTTAGATTAAGGTCTTTTGGAAATGCTAATGTTGTACCTGAAGGATTGTACAGACTGTCCATTTCGGCATTGACTTGATCGATTAGCCACAGGGTCTTTCCTCCATGAATGATGAATTGATCCAGAACCAGTTTTTCATCATCAGTAAAAGCTTCGGTTGGTTTGGCAATGACAGCCAAATCATAATTTTGCAATGATTTTAAAGTTCCTTCCGGATTTTTGGCAACGGAATCTAAGGTAAAGGGTCCGATAAAATAGCTTTCGCGAACTTGCATCAGGAATTTGGCAATATGTCGTTCCTGAAGTTCTCCATTTCCTTTGATGATGGCAACTTTCTTTTGTTTGTCTTTGGAAATTTTATTGATTCCATCCGAAATGGAATATTCAAGATGCTGAACCGATCCAATTACTTTTTGGGTGGTAGAAGCTCCCATAATGTTTTTCAACAGCGGAATATTTACTTCTTTATTGTTGTAAACTGCAATTGCCCAAGGAAAAACCATCGATTGTGATTGTTTTCCTTTGTCGTCAACAGTGATGTTTATTGGTGTTAAGCCTTTTCGATACAACTCTTTGATTTTATCCATACTTTCGTCTTTGTTCTCCAATGGATCTACAAATTCGATGATAATATTAGAATTATAGGCTTGAAATTCTTCCAACAGCTGTTTGGATTCCAATTGCAGTCGTTTGAATTCTGCTGGTAATTCTCCTTGGAGGTACACTTTTATGGATAGTGGATTTTTAACGTCTTTAAGTATCTTTAAAGTAGTAGGGGATAGGGTATAGCGATGGTCTTGGGTTAAATCAAAACGATGAAAAAAGAAATTACTAATGATATTTAAAAGAAATACTATCGCAACAGTAATCAATAAGGATTTGGCGTTTTTTATATTGAATGCTTTCATTACGATTTAATAGATTTTAAATTAAAGACTGTGAAAGAGAGGAAAAGAACAGCAATGCTAACAAAATAGATTACGTCTCTTGTGTCTATAACGCCTCGGCTCATACTCTTGTAGTGATCTTGCATTCCGAAATAAGAAATAAAAGAAGAAAAACTAGGTAAAACAGATGCCAGTCCTTGAAATCCAAAATAGAAAAAGAAGCATAGAAAAACAGCAATAATAAAGGATACAATCTGATTTTCTGAAATAGATGAAGTAAAAATCCCAATTGCAGAATAAGCGGCTATTAAAAACAATAAACCGAAATACGAACCTAAAGTACTTCCTAAGTCAAGGTTTCCTTCGGGTGAACCCAGATTCCAAACCACTTCCACATAAATAAAAGTAGGAATGATAGCCATTACGATTAGCAGAAAGGCACCCAAGAATTTTCCGTTTACGATTTCCCAAAGACTAATGGGTTTTGTAAGCAATAATTCGAGTGTGCCTTGTTTCTTCTCATCTGAGAAACTGCGCATGGTCACAGCTGGAATCAAAAAGATTAAAATCCACGGAGCCAAAGTAAAAAAAGGAGTTAAATCGGCAAAACCGGTATTCAAAATATTATAATCACCTTCGAAAACCCAAAGGAATAAACCGTTTCCAATTAAAAAAAGGGCAATTACTAAATATCCGATTGGTGAACCAAAAAAGGATTTTATTTCGCGAAATACGATTGACTTCATTTATTTTTTTGTTTAATCGTTTATTTATTACAAAGGTGCAAATATACTAAGTTTTTTAGCTTGGAATTTGCGGTCTGAAAACTGCTTACTGTAAACTTACCAATTTATCGACACTCCAAGCCTCGGGTTTTGCATTGAATAATTGTTTGGTAAATGTCCAAACGGTATTAAAAAGCTCCGAATTTCGATAGTTTTCCAAATCTGCTTCGGTTTCCCAATAGCTATAGGTAAAGAAAATGCTTTTGTTGTCTTTATCCTGATACAGTTCCAAAAAACGATTTCCGGGAGCATTTCGTATTTTATCTTTCATTAATTCGAAGTTTTCAAGAAAAGCAGGAATATTTTCCTCATGAAATCTCAGTTTTACTATTCGTACAAACATTTTTATATTTTTTTTAACGTAAAAGCAATAATAAATTCAATTGCAATATCAATTTCAATGGCAAAAAAAACTTGTTTTCTAAAATCTATATTCTCTTCTCTACATAATTCTGCTATCTTAATTCTGCTATCTTAAATCTGCTATCTTAAATCTGCTATCTTAGTTCTTAAATCGTATCGTAATCACATCTCTGTAATTTAGTCCCAATAGTGTACTAGCTGAACCTACGGTTAAAGGATTACTTCTAAATAAGGCAATTTCCAGAAAACCTGCTTCGTTGAAAATCGCCAGTCTTTGACCTTCATAATATTTTATAGGATATTTATCCGAATTGGCTATGGCAGAATAATAAGGCAAAATGGTTTTAATAGATTGGTTTCTATACACAACTTCATAATCTCTGCCTTTGGCGCATTCCAAAAATTGCTTTTTAGAAATGTTGGTGACCACATTTCCAAAATGATCGATGTAAATCACGTTTCCTTTTAGCTGACTTCCATCGTCTGATAAAACTACTTGTAAGTCGGTTACTTGTTTTAGATTATTGATTTCTTTACCTATGACACTTAACACACCACCTTTGGCAATATGGCAAGCCACTTTTACGAAAACATCCAAATCGGTAGCGTCAGTATGCAGTCGGTCATGAATGGTTATCGCAACTATTTTTTGTGGAATAATTTTTTGAGAAAGCATGCTTAATATGCCATTATCGGCTGCAATAAAGAAATGATCGTTCCATTGCATAACAACATGTTGATTCTCTTTATTGGATTCTAAATCGACTCCAATGATATGAACGGTCCCTTTTGGAAAACTGTTGTAGGAAGCAGAAATGATGTAACTGGCTTCAACAGTGTTAAATGGGTCTATGTAATGAGAGATATCAATAATTGTAGCGTCAGAATACTCAGATAATAATTTCCCTTTTAACGCACCTACAAAGTGGTCTTTCAAGCCGTAATCAGTAGTAAGGGTAATTATTGACATAAAATTGTTTATAACTATTGAGTTTTGTAGCGACTGAAACTAATTTTTTATTAAATTTGAGAAATGCAAAGCTAAAGTATTTTATAATTTATTTGAACAGAATTTAATTAGAATTAAAAACAAAAATTTATGCCTAAGTTTATTGTTATTTTATTTCTTTTCTTTTGTAGCCTGCATTGTTTTAGCCAGAACGGTTTGTCAAATACCACAATAGATAAATCGAATTTTTCAGGTAAATCAGGCGAAATCGAAAAAGAAAAAATAGAAGCCGTAGTAGTAAGTGGTATAAAGGAAACTGACATTGATTTACTTTTTAAAGACAATCTTTGTGAAATTTTATCTATTAAAGTTTCTGATTTCTTGAATGAATCTATGTTGAAAAAATTAAAAGCTAACGTGTAATTTAGAACTAGAACGACCCAAATTCTAGAAAGATGTTTTTTAGTGTTATTTACCGATTTAGAAATTAAAAACTGTGATATATAGTGTTGCAGCGTAAATAGTAGATTGATTTAACTCAATTAATTAACTTAAAAACTTCTTATTTTGAACGAAAGAATCATCGAGCTCATCGACATTGCTCCAAAAGACTTTTGGGGTACTCAGGACTCACACCTAGAGTCAATCAAAAAATATTATCCAAAATTAAAAATTGTCGCAAGAGGAACAACTCTAAAAGCATTTGGAGATAAAGACGTTCTTGACGAATTTGAAAAGCGGTTTCAGCGGTTGATGTTGCATTTCACCCGATACAATACTATTGATGATAATGTAATTGAACGGGTGATTCTAAGCGATTCCAGAGAGGAGAACAAAGTTCTTGGTCATGACAAAATTTTGGTTCATGGTGTAGGCGGAAAAATCATTAAACCCATGACGCCCAATCAACAATTGTTGGTGGATACAATGGAAAAAAATGACATGGTCTTTGCTGTCGGACCAGCTGGGACAGGGAAAACCTATACAGGTGTTGCTATGGCTGTAAAAGCTTTGAAAGAAAAACAAGTTAAGCGAATTATTTTGACTCGTCCAGCCGTTGAGGCAGGTGAAAATTTAGGTTTTCTTCCTGGTGATATGAAAGAGAAACTAGACCCATACATGCAACCCTTGTATGATGCGCTACGAGATATGTTGCCCAATGAAAAATTAGAAGATTATATCTTAAAGGGAATTATCCAAATTGCACCTCTGGCTTTCATGCGTGGACGAACTTTAGATCATGCTTTTGTAATTTTGGATGAAGCTCAAAATACGACACATTCGCAAATGAAAATGTTTTTGACGCGTATGGGGAAAAGTGCCAAGTTCATGATTACTGGTGACCCTGGTCAAGTAGATTTGCCGCGAAGAACTATTTCTGGACTGAAAGAAGCGATATTAGTTTTAAAAGATGTTGAAGGAATTGGTATTATATATCTGGATGATAAAGACATTGTACGCCATCGATTGGTAAAAAAAGTGATTGATGCTTACAAACAAATTGAAAATAATGATTATTAATTGTAATAATTAAAAGTGATAAAAATTATAAAAGGAGAAAACGAGTTATGGCGTTTCTCCTTTTTTTATGTAAAAAAAAGAAAGATGATCAGCTCTGCAATTGATTTCCCAATTAAAGTTAACATATCGGTATAATTAAGTTAAAAGCGTCTTATAAGCGTTTAACTTTTTGGGTATCTTGTTTAAATGCAATAAATTTGAATATCTTAAAATTGAACCCACTTGCAATTTAATTGTTTTACTTAATTTATAAAACAAGGTGTTGTTGGAGATTAAATTTAAATAACTTTTCTGAAGAAATTGAAATACAAAATGTCGAAACAAAAAATTAAAGTAGTAATAAGCGATTTAGACGGTACATTGCTCAACTCAGACCACACCATTTCTGCCTATACTAAATCTGTTTTTCAAAAACTGCATGAACAAAACTATCTAATTATTGTGGCGACAGGTCGTCATCACATGGATGCTATGGCAATAATTAGCAGTTTGGAACTTCCAGTCTATTTAGTTACTTCCAACGGAGCAAGAATTCATTCGCCAGAAAAAGAACTTTTATATTCTTTTAATTTAGAAGGAGATGCTGTCAAATCTATTTTATCATTGGATATAGATCCAGAGATTACAACGGTTTTATTCAAGGAGAAAGTTTGGCAAACTTCAAAAACAAATAAAAAACTAAATGCTTTTCAAAAAGATTTAGCGTACCCACCCGAAGTGGTAGATTTTGCAGTATTGGATGATTATAGTGCTATAAAAATATTTTTTACTCATGATGACCACCAGAAATTAGTGGATTTGAGAGACAAAATTCTTGAAGACCATTCAGATGTATTTAGTCATGCTTTTAGTTTGCCTATTTGTTTAGAGTTTATGGATAAATCGGTGGATAAAAGTGTCGCGATTGCCAAGATTCTTGAAAAAGAAGGCTATTCTTTTGAGGAATCGATTTCTTTTGGTGATGGTTTTAATGATGAAAAGATGTTAGATGCAGCTGGAATTGGATTGATAATGGGCAATGCACCCGAAAATTTGAAAAGTAAATTGTCTCATCTAGAAGTAATTTCAACGAATAATGAAGATGGTGTAGCGAGATATTTAACTGAAATTTTAGAAGGATTTAGTGTTTCATTTTAATATATGTTGTTATGAACAGTTATTTAGAAAGAGTTAAGCAAAATTGTATCTCGGGAATATTGTTTTTATTACCTGTTTTTATCTTAATTAATTTTAATTAAAAAAGTATTTGGTTATTTTGCCAAGTTTGGAGGTGGAATTGCTAAAATGATTGGATTTGATAAAATAATGGGACCGAATGCGGTCAATTTTATTGGAGCTCTCATTTTGCTTGCATTTGTATATGTATGTGGCTATTTGTTACGATTGGCTTTTTTTCAAAGAATAAGCGATGGTATAGATGCCAAACTTAAAGAAGTAATTCCAGGTTATGAGAAGCATAAAGAAATAGCTAAAATCAATTAGTGGATGAACCCAAAATAGAGACTGACTTACCCGCTTTAATACAATTTGGGGATTATTGGCAACCCGGTTTTTTGATAGAACAGAATGATGATGAAAATGCGGTAGTAAACATACCCAATTCTGATGGGAGCGAGATTTATATTGTTCCGATTCAAAAGTTGAAAATATTAAAAGAGACTACAATAAGCGAACTAAGAGCTTCTATTAAAATATCAGGGAAAGGACTTTTGGCTTGTAAATAGAACTTTTGGTTTTCCTTGCGTTCTCTATTAATTAGTTTTAAATTTGCATCCATAAAAATAACAACAACACACTACTAATGAGCAATACAATTACCACAACCAATTTTAATTTTCCGAATCAAAAATCAGTGTATCGCGGAAAAGTAAGGGAAGTTTATAATATCAATGACGATTTACTTGTGATGATAGCTACTGACAGACTATCTGCATTTGATGTAGTTTTGCCAAAAGGAATTCCATACAAGGGACAAATTTTGAATCAAATTGCTACAAAATT
Source organism: Flavobacterium taihuense (assembly GCF_019351435.1). GTDB lineage: Bacteria > Bacteroidota > Bacteroidia > Flavobacteriales > Flavobacteriaceae > Flavobacterium > Flavobacterium taihuense. The sequence continues at coordinate 47,815 of NZ_JAHWYN010000006.1, read as the reverse complement.
TATGGAATTGACTCAGGATATTGTACCAAACTGGTTAATTGCTACTCCAGATCCAAGTGTTGCTGTTGGGCATTTGTGTGAGCCTTTTAAAGTGGAAATGGTGATTCGCGGTTACCTTTCGGGTCATGCTGCTCGTGAATATGCTCTTGGTAAAAGGCAAATTTGCGGAGTGACAATGGCTGAAGGTTTAAAAGAAAACGACAAATTCCCAGAACCAATTATTACGCCAACCACGAAAGCGGATAATGGAGAACATGATGCCGATATTTCAAGAGAAGCAATTCTTGAAAAAGGAATTGTAACCGAAGAAGATTATTTGGTGTTAGAAAAATATACTCGTGCATTGTTTCAAAGAGGAACTGAGATTGCTGCCAGCCGTGGTTTGATTTTGGTGGATACAAAATACGAATTTGGAAAAACCAAAGACGGTGTTATTGTATTGATTGATGAAATTCACACTCCAGATTCTTCTCGTTATTTCTATTCTGAAGGATATCAAGAAAGACAAGATAAAGGGGAAGAACAAAAACAATTGTCAAAAGAATTCGTAAGACGCTGGTTGATCCAGAATGGATTCCAAGGTTTGGAAGGACAACAAATTCCAAATATGACTGATGAATATATCGAAACTGTTTCTGATAGATATATTGAGTTGTATGAAAATATTCTTGGCGAAAAGTTTGTAAAAGCTGACATCACGAATATTAATGAAAGAATTGAGAAAAACGTTTTGGCATATTTGGCACAAAGATAATTAGAGTCAAATCGCTAAATAGCGATAAATATAAAACCATAATTCATTGATTTGAGTTATGGTTTTTTTTATGGATTATAGTTTTGTTGGAGTTATTCTCCAAAAAATCCCAATGACCGCTCTTTAGCCCTGATGGGAGTGCCATTCTATCCCGTTTTTACGGGATAGAATATAGCGGACAGAAGGAACGATGTTTCTTGATAAAGCCTATTGATTCGCTCCTGACTATTTTTTGGATAAAAAAAAACTCTTCGAAAGGAAGAGTTTGGTGTTCTTATTTTTTATTAATGTCTTCTAAGACTGCTTTGTTCTCGTAATTAATCACTTTGATTATGATTTGCTGATTTTTTCTTGTTTTGCCTTCAATAACATATAATTTTCCTTTTTTGTAGGGAACATTACTTTGGTCAAAATCGACGTCTCCCAGTTTAAGTGTATTTTTAATATCGGTAGTGTCTATCCATTTTTGGGATAAAATAAGGGAGGCTTTATCGGAATAAAAGAAAGGTTTAGTGCTTAAATCATTTAAAACTCGGGCATTTGGAAAATAATTACAACGGGTGTCTTTTCCGCTAAATATAGCTGCTACCACAAATAAACCCATTATCAAACCTACCAGATAGTAAGCAAAACGTTGTATAAAATTCATATCTTAATTTTTCGGCAAAGGTATGGGAAAGTTTAGTTAAAAAACAATTAAATTAATGTCGTTATCCGGTAAATCAAACCAATCACCAATGGCTTTGTTGGTAAGAATGCCATGATACAAATAAACACCGTTTTTTAGGCCTGCATTGCAGCGGATTGCACTTTCAATACCGCCATCTTCTGCGATTTGTAATAAATAGGGAGTGATTATATTACTTATAGAGAGGGATGCCGTTTTGGAATATCGGGAAGGAATATTAGGAACACAATAGTGCAAAACATTACTCTTGATAAAAGTTGGTTTTTCGTGAGTTGTAACTTCCGATGTTTCAAAGCATCCTCCAGTATCAATACTAATATCAACGATGACGGCGCCTTTTTTCATGTGCTCTACCATGGTTTCGCTTACTATAACAGGGCAACGTTCTATTCCTCGCATGGCACCAATGGCAACATCACAACGCCTTAGTGCTTTAAGTAATGATTTTTGTTGTATAGTTGAAGTGAAAATACGTTGGTTTAAATTGTTCTGTAAACGACGCAGTTTGGTAATTGAATTGTCAAAAACTTTCACACTGGCTCCAAGTCCAATAGCCGTTTTGGCTGCAAATTCTCCAGCAGTTCCAGCACCTAAAATTACTACTTCGGTTGGCGGAACTCCAGTAATATTGCCGAATAAGAGGCCTTTTCCAAATTCATTAGTAATCATCAATTCGGCTGCGATCAATATGGAAGCTGTCCCTGCAATTTCACTCAATGATTTTACAGCAGGGTAGGAGCCGTCCTCATCTTTCAAATATTCGAAGGCAAGTGCTGTTATTTTTTTTCGAGATAAGGCTTCAAAATAGGATTTTTTTCTAGTCTTTAATTGAATTGCCGATAATACAATTGTTTTTGTATGCATCATTTCTATTTCGGCAACAGTTGGCGGTTCCACTTTTAAAAGCATTGGACAACTAAAAACTTTCTTGGTATCTTGAGTGATTTCGGCACCTGCTTCACTATATTCTTTATCGGTATAACTGGAACTCACTCCAGCTCCAGCTTCAATCATTACTCTATGTCCTTGATAGGTAAGCGAATTCACTGCATCTGGTGTAAGACAAATGCGTCGTTCTTGAAAACTAGTCTCTTTTGGAATCCCTATAAAGAGTTGGCTTTTATGTCTAGCTATTTCTAGTTTTTCTTCTTGAGGCAGTAATTGTTCTTTTGTGAATGGACTTATAGACATTGATTTCATGAAATTAGTGGTACAATTTACAAAAAAGATTTAAAGTATTTTTATTTAAATGGTTCCGAATGGGATTGACTAAATTATTTGGATTGGGATAGTATTTTTTCCATTTTGATATCAGCTCTTTCATAAACGCCTTCTTCGACAGGAATTTCAATAAAACCAAAACTCTGATAAAGATGGATAGCAGGCAATAATTTTCTGTTGGAATACAATATTAATTTTTTAATCCCTTTGTTTTTTGCCTGATTAAAGCAATGTTCCATTAGTTTTTTGCCAATGCCTAATCCCTGATTTCCATCAGATACTGCCATTTTTGTTAATTCAAATGTAGTATCGTCAATTTTTTGTAAAGAGACCGTGCCTACAATTTGATCGTTGTATCGAGCATAAAAAATCAATCCTCCTTTGTCTATTATTTCGCCCTGAGGGTCGGATAAGACCCTTTCATCTTTGGGTTCTACCTTAAAATATTTATGAAGCCATTCTAAATTTAAAATTTTGATAGATTCCTTTAATTCGATTGAAAAAGGAATGATTTCGACTTTATTGGTATCTAAGTTCATAATTTTAATTACTTTAATTCCAATAAACGATCACCGTTTGGCAGTAATTCGATTGTAATTATGGTATGTTGTTCAGGAATCAAATTTTCAATTTTTTCAGACCATTCTATAAAACACCAATTTTCAGAATACAAATAATCATCGATACCCATATCAAGGGCTTCCGTTTCTTTGTTTAATCGATAAAAATCAAAATGATACACAATTTGATTCGTGTCGGTTTGATATTCATTCACCAATGAAAATGTAGGGCTGCTAGTAGCATCTCTTACACCCAATGTTTTACAAAGTTGTTTGATTAATGTTGTTTTTCCAACACCCATTTCCCCATTAAAAAGGATTACTTTCTTAGGGTTTTGGTCTAGAATTTGTTGAGCAACATCTGCGAGTTGCTCGATCGAAAATGTAATCGTCATTTTTTATTCAGTTATGCGTTTTTAGTTATGCGTTTACAGTTATCAGTTTTTAAATAGTTATTATAAGCTTGCAAATTTAACTTTTTACTAAAAACTGATTACTGTCTACTTTTTTTTATTTTGGGTTAAAAACCAGAAAAGGAATAATCATTTCTTCTAATGAGATTCCACCGTGTTGATAGGTGTTTTTATAATAACTAACATAATGATTGTAGTTGTTTACATAAGCCAAGAACAAATCATTTTTAGCAAAAATGTAGGAACTACTCATATTTATGGCAGGTAAACCAATGTTTTTAGGTTCTTTTACCGCATATACATCCTTATGCTCATAAGTCAAGCTGCGTCCCGTTTTGTAACGTAAATTCAAACTGGTATTTTTGTCACCTACTACTTTTGATGGGTTTTTAACATTAATGGTTCCATGATCTGTAGTCAAAATTAATTTGAATCCTAATTTTTGTGCTTGTTGAATGATTTCTAATAATGGAGAATTTTTGAACCAACTCAAAGTCAACGAACGATACGCTTTATCGTCAGAAGCCAGTTCTTTTACCACATCCATTTCGGTTTTGGCATGCGAAAGCATATCGACAAAATTATATACGACAGTTACAAGATCATTGTCTTTTAATGATTTAAAACTTTCTGCTAGTTTTTTTCCTCCGGCTAGATTGGTGATTTTGAAGTAATCTTCTTTTAAATCTAGTCGTAAGCGCTTGATTTGAGCTGTTAGAAACTCGGCTTCAAATAAATTTTTACCGCCTTCTTCTGGGTCATTTTTCCAATATTGTGGAAATTGTTTTTCCATTTCAAGTGGTGTTAATCCAGAGAAAATGGCATTTCTTGCATATTGTGTTGCCGTGGGAAGTATAGAGAAATAAGGGACTTCTTTTTCGAGTTTGTAATAGTTGCCTACAACACTTTCAAATGCTTTCCATTGATCATAACGTAAATTGTCAATTACGACAAAAAGTACGGGTTTGTCTTTCTTTAGAATCTCCGGAACAACCAATTCTTTGAATAAATCATGCGATTGTACTGGTTTGTCCGCTTTTGGCGCAAACCAATCTTCATAATTTCGCTCGATAAATTTACCAAATTGGGAATTGGCTTCCACTTTTTGGGATTCCAGAATTTCAATCATCCCTTGGTCGTCAATATTCTCCAATTCTAATTCCCAAAAAATCAGTTTTTTATACAATTCCACCCAATCTTCATAGGAGTTAACCATTGCCATTTCCATCGTAATTTTTCGAAACTCTTTTTGGTAATCCAAAGTTGTTTTCTGGGAAATCAATCGGGAATGATCCAAGTTTTTCTTCAAACTCAATAATATCTGATTTGGATTTACAGGTTTGATAAGATAATCGGCGATTTTAGAACCAATCGCTTCTTCCATTATATACTCTTCCTCGCTTTTGGTAATCATAATCATCGGAATCGAAGATTTTTTCTCTTTCATCTCTGATAATGTTTCCAAGCCACTCATTCCGGGCATATTTTCATCCAGAAATACAATATCAAAATTGTTTTCGTCAAAAATATCGATAGCGTCTCGACCATTGTTACAAGTGGTAACACTGTAATTTTTTTTCTCCAGAAATAATATATGTGGTTTGAGCAAATCGATTTCGTCATCGACCCAAAGTATTTTTATTTTGTCCATATTCAATTTATTTTAGTGCAATTTAGTTGTATAGAACTTAAATAATATTAAAAATAGTATAAAATTGATTAAAAATAAAAAGTGCAAAATTTATTTGTAATTGCGGTTTGTATATTTCTGCTGTAAAATCTAGGTTTAAATAGTATTTTTGCGGGATAAATATAGAACTATGTTATTTCTTATTCTAAGTGTTATTTGCAGTGTAACTGTTGGCGTGATTTTTAAAATTTCGCGGAGGTATCAAGCGTCTGCTACACAAATTGTGGCGTGTAATTATGTATTTGCCTTGGCGTTGTGTTATTTGTTCTTTAGCCCTGATTTAACAGTTTTGGACACTTCTTCACCTTGGGGAATTCTTATTCCACTAGGGATTTTATTGCCCGTTGTTTTTCTTTTTCTGGCGACTTCCATTAAATATATGGGAATTGTTAAAACCGATGCCGCTCAACGATTATCACTCATTATTTCTGTTTTAGGAGCTTGGTTTTTTTTTGCGGAGCAATTTAATACACTTAAGTTAACCGCTCTTTTGTTAGCATTTCCAGCCATACTGCTTATTCTGAACAAACCTACTGAAAATAAGGAAAACAAATGGATTTATCCTGCTCTGGTATTGATTGGTTTTGGTGTTATAGATATACTTTTTAAGCAAATTGCACTGATATCAGGCCTGCCTTTTACGACTTCGTTATTTGTACTATTTACTATTTCACTGATAATAATGATCCTTTTTAATAGTTATGAGCTGCTTTTAAAGAAAGTCAAAATGGATTATAAAAGTATGATTTTTGGAGGTTTGGTTGGAGTCTTTAATTTCGGGAATATACTTTTTTACCTCAAAGCACATCAGGCATTTGCCAAGAATCCTTCTACTGTTTTTGCTGGGATGAATATGGGCGTTATCGTTATTGGTAGCCTTGTTGGAATTTATATTTTCAAAGAAAAAGTGAATAAGTATAATGTAATAGGTCTCTGTTTGGCTTTGGTTGCAATCGTTTTTATTGTAGCTTCACAGTAAACCAGAGGTAAAAATGCAATTGAATTTGTAATTTTTTTGTATCCGTATTTTATTATTATATTTGACCTTTGTAAACTAGCCCTGATAGCAGTGAAAATCCTTTTGTGTTTTTTTTCAAACACAAAAGATTGTAACGGATAGCAGGAATAGCTCCTAATAAAAAATAAACTAATTTTAGAACATGAAATTACTAGAAGGAAAAGTTGCCATCATTACTGGCGCAAGTCGTGGAATTGGAAAAGGTATAGCCGAAATTTTTGCAAAAAACGGAGCAAATGTTGCTTTTACGTATAGCTCATCTGTTGAGTCTGCACTGGCTTTAGAAAATGAATTGAACGCTTTGGGAATAAAAGCTAAAGGTTACCAATCTAATGCAGCCGATTTTAATGAAGCACAAAAATTTGTAGATGCTGTTTTGGCTGATTTTGGTACAGTTGATATCTTGATAAATAATGCAGGAATTACCAAAGATAATTTATTGATGCGTATGTCTGAGGCTGATTTTGATCAAGTTATTGATGTAAATTTGAAGTCCGTTTTTAATATGACAAAAGCAATTCAAAAAACATTTTTGAAACAACGTTCGGGTTCAATTATCAATATGAGTTCTGTGGTTGGAGTAAAAGGAAATGCTGGTCAAACGAATTATGCGGCTTCCAAAGCGGGGGTGATTGGTTTTTCAAAATCAGTAGCTTTAGAATTGGGTTCTCGTAACATTCGTTGTAATGTTATTGCGCCTGGTTTTATTGAAACTGAAATGACAGCCAAATTAAGTGATGATGTTGTAAAAGGTTGGAGAGAAGGAATTCCGTTGAAACGTGGTGGTTCTACCGAAGATGTTGCCAATGCTTGTTTATTCTTCGCATCGGATATGAGTGCGTATGTAACAGGTCAAGTGTTGAATGTTTGTGGAGGAATGCTTACCTAAAATAATTATAAATTATAAATGATGAATGAGAAATAATTCAAAATTCATCATTTAAAATAAAAAATAATGACAATAAACACGATTCTATTACTACTACTTTCTTTATTAATAGCAGGTGGTTTGTCGTTTTTTCAATATTTATATAAAGTCAAGAACAAATCGAAAGTAGGTTTGTTTTTGACTTTTTTGCGTTTTCTAAGCCTATTTTTGATATTGCTGCTTTTGATAAACCCTATTATCACGACGAGTAAGCTGGAAATTATAAAAACGCCATTGCCTATTGTCGTTGATAATTCAAGCTCAATATCTTTTTTGAATTCTAAAGAAAAAACTTTGGAATTGGCTCAAAAATTAACTTCGAATAAAGCTCTTCAAGAAAAATTTGATGTGCAATCGTATCTTTTTGATGCTGATTTTCAACAATCGGATAGTTTGACTTTTACGGGAACTCAGACCAATTTGGATTTGGTTGCTAAAAATTTGAAGAGTATTTATAAAAATGCATTTTATCCAACGGTACTAATAACCGACGGAAATCAAACTTCGGGGAATGATTATGTGTATAGTTTTGATGAAAACAATAAAGTCTATCCTTTGGTTTTAGGCGATACCACCAAAGTGTTGGATCTGAAGATCAATCAGCTGAATGTTAATAAATACGCATTTCTAAAAAATAAGTTCCCAGTTGAAGTGTTTTTACAATATTCTGGAGATAAAATTGTAACGACCAATTTTAGTATTGTACAAGGAAATGATGTGTTGCATAAAGAAAGCATTTCTTTTTCACCATCAAAGAAAACGGCTGTTGTAAATGTGCTTTTGCCTGCCAATAAAGTGGGATTGCAGATTTATAAAGCTAAAATTGAATCGAAAGAAAGCGAAAAAAACACCTTCAACAATATCAAGAATTTTGCTGTTGAAGTTATTGATCAAAAAACAACGGTTGCTATCATTTCGGCTATAAATCATCCCGATATTGCTGTTTTAAAAAGAGCAATTGAGTCCAATTTGCAACATAAAGTGATATTGTTGAAACCGAATGAAGTGAAATCATTGCAGGATTACAATGTGCTTATTTTGTATCAACCAACAACTGCTTTCAAATCAGTTTTTGAAGCGAACCAAAAAGCCAATCTGAATACGTTTATCATAACGGGAACGAGTACTGATTTTTCATTTTTGAATCAACAACAAAATAATTTCATTTTTAAAATGAGTGGTCAGGAAGAAGATTATTTAGCTGATTTTGATTCGCAGTTTAATCTTTTTGCAGTGGATAATTTAGGATTTGAAAAATTACCGCCTTTGCAAAATAGTTTTGGAACAATTACTACTAATGGTGAAGTGAATGTGTTACTTTCTTCCAAAATTAGAAATATTGATACCAAGGCACCTTTATTGTCTTTTACGGAGAATCAAGGGAAAAGAGCGGCTTATTTGTTTGGGGAAAACAGTTGGAAATGGAGTCTGCAAAGTCATATCAACAATCAATCCTTTGAGAAATATGATATTTTCATCAATAAGATTATACAATATTTAGCTTCCAATAATGCCAAAAAATCATTGGTTGTTAATCACGAAAGCTTTTACAACTCTGGGGAAGCTATAGAAATTACCGCTCAATATTTCAATAAGAATTATGATTTTGACGAAAAAGCACGTTTGACAATTGCTGTGACCAACGTCAAAACAAAACAAACCAAAAACTTCGATCTTTTAAAGGGAAATAATACCTATAAAGTAAATCTTGACGGACTTGTAGCGGGAAGCTATAATTTCTCGGTAAAAGAATTGAATTCTAAAACATCCTATTCTGGTCATTTTGAAATTCTGGATTTTGATATTGAAAAACAGTTTGTAAATTCAGATGTTCAAAAATTGAAAGAATTGGCAGCACAAACTAAAGGGACAGCTTTTTACCCAAATGAAATCGATGCGCTGATAAAAACATTGTTGGATAACGATGAATACAAAGCCGTTCAAAAAAAGGTTGTGACCAAATCTCCTTTGATTGATTGGAAATGGTTGCTGGTTTTGATCGCTGTTTTTCTTTCTACCGAATGGTTTGTTCGGAAGTATAATGGTATGTTGTAATTATTAATTTTGACAAAAATACGATTATGGATTTTAGACTAAAAGTATTTTACACCGTCGCTACGCGATTGAGCTTTACAAAAGCCGCTGCCGAATTATTCATTACACAACCCGCAATTTCTAAGCACATTCAGGAATTGGAAGAAGAATATAAAATAAAACTTTTTGAAAGAAACGGTTCGAAAATAGCACTCACTAACGCAGGGGAAGTGTTATTGAAACATACCAAAGGCATCTTTGAGATTTATAGGGAAATCGACTTTGATATGAGCACGTTTATCAATGAACGGAAAGGTTTGTTGCGATTGGGAGCGAGTACTACGATTTCTCAGTATATTATTCCGCCACTTTTGGCTCGTTTTCATCAAAAACTGGAATCTGTTAAAGTGAATTTGCTTAACGGAAATACAGAGCAAATCGAAAATGCTCTATTAAACAAAGAAATTGAAATTGGAATTGTCGAAGGACAATCCAAAAATCAATCTATAAAATACACTCAATTTATTAGAGATGAACTGGTTTTGGTTTGTAATTCCAATAATCCATTGGTCAAAAAAAAAGAAATCGATCCAGTCGATCTTAAATCGTTGCGATTTCTTGTGCGGGAACAAGGTTCTGGAACACTTGAAGTTATTGAATATGCTTTAAAACCTTTCCATATTAAAATAGACCAATTGCAGATTGAAATGCAATTGGGAAGCACCGAAAGTATCAAGTCGTATTTGATGAATTCGAATTGCGTAGCATTTATGTCGATACATGCAGTTGGTAAGGAGTTGAAAAATAAAGAATTACAAATTATTGATGTCGATAATTTGAAAATTGAGCGTTATTTTTATATCATTACTTTGCAAGGAAAATCAGATTCTCTTTCCGAATTATTCATAAAAAACATTTCGAGTTATTATAATCTAAAGTTATAGTAGATTATTATTTTCGATTGGCAATGCTGTAGATTTATGGTGACCTTTGTAGTGTTATAAATGAACAATACAAATGAAAACGGCTATAGTTAATATCCAACACTTATTGAGAATGAATGCTGTAGTACAGCAAGTCATTTTCATTTTAATACTGCTTCTTTGTTTATTTCCTATTATTTCTGCGCCTGTTGCTTTAGTATTAGGTTTGGTTATAGCCAATGTATCTGGGCATCCATTTTTACATTTAAATCATAAAGCAACCAATATATTGCTGCAGGTTTCAGTTGTGGGATTGGGGTTTGGTATGAATGTCAATAGTGCTGTTGCTGCAGGAAAGGAAGGTTTTGTTTTTACGATTGGTTCCATTATAGCAACCATAACTTTGGGTACTTTATTCGGGAAATGGTTTAAAATTCAAAGGAAAACATCCCATCTTATTTCTTGCGGAACTGCTATTTGTGGAGGAAGTGCCATTGCTGCAATTGCTCCTGTGATACAATCGGATGAAAAGCAGACTTCTATTGCATTGGGAGTTATATTTATTCTTAATTCAATTGCTCTGTTTGCATTTCCTTTGATTGGACACTGGTTGAATATGTCGCAAAACGATTTTGGTTTGTGGTGTGCTATTGCAATTCACGATACTAGTTCAGTGGTTGGAGCTGCCAATAAATATGGTACAGAAGCCTTGCAAGTAGCCACAACGGTAAAATTAGCCAGAGCTTTGTGGATTATTCCTGTTGCTTTGATTACAGCAGTGGTTTTTAAGAATAAAACTAGCAAACTGAAGATTCCTTATTTTATTGGATTGTTTATTTTGGCTATGATTTGCAATACTTATTTTTCTCCTGTTGCCAGTGTAGCTCCTCATTTGGTTTCTTTCGCGAAAACGGGGCTTACGGTTACTTTATTTTTGATAGGAGCAGGGCTGAACCGTTCTGTTTTGAAATCGGTGGGGTTAATGCCTTTATTGCAAGGGGTATTGCTTTGGGTAACAATTGCGATTGGTAGTTTAGTGGCAATTTTATATTTTTAAAAAGGTTTTTTCTTGCGTTTAATGGCAATAAAATGCAATCGGATGTAATCATAGTAAAGTGCAATCAATAGAAAAGAAGCGGCAACAAATAATGTTTTTAAATCCAAATACCCGTACATCAATCCACCAACAAAACAACCCAGAAAGAAGAAAGATATGATGGAAAGTCTCAGGTAAATACTGGTTTTTAAGGCTTTTCGTTCCTCGGGTTTTTTATAGAAAAACAATTGGGACAATTCAATTCCTAAATCGGTAAAGAGTCCTGTTAAGTGTGTTGTTCGAACGGTTGATTGAGAAATTTTGGTTACCAATGCGTTTTGGATTCCCATGGCAAAAAGTAGACCAAAGGCAATCCATTTTCCATCCAATAAATTGAAATCGCCTTGCATACCGAAAAGACCCAGAGTAATCAAAATTAGAAATTCTATTGCTATTGCCGGCAGATGAGAAAGGTCTTGTTTCCTTTCGGAAACCAATTCTGCTAAAAAATTAGATGTAAAAGCTCCAGCCAAAAAGAATAGGGTGTAGATTAAAAAAATAATGGCGGCTTGATAATCGTGTTTGGTTACCTCTTCGGCAAAAAAAGCAAAATGACCTGTAACATTTGTAGTCAATGTCTTTACCGACAAAACGCCTGTTATATTTACGATACCTGCCACAAATGATAATAATGTAGCAAGACGTAGATTATGTTTAGAAGTTCTGCTTTTGCCTTGATGTCTAAACATTTTAATTTATTTTCTTTGGATTAACATAAATTTAAACTCAAATCTGGTAAATTATCTTTAAAAAAAATACTTTTGTACTTCAATTAAATAAATATAATGAAAAATTTTAAATTTAAACCTACATTCATTACTTTTTCGGTAATTAGTATTGCTTTCGTTACTTTGTCTTGGGGGATTTTTGGTCACGAGCACATTAATAATGCTGCTGTGATGGCATTGCCAAAGCCTTTGCAAACTTTCTTTTACAATCATGTTGATTTTATAACCCAAGAATCAACGGTTCCTGATTTACGGAAATATACTTTACGTGATAAAGCAGAAAATCCTCGTCATTTTATGGATATGGAGAATTTTGGGGAGGTAGAATCTATTCCTTTGCCTTTTGATGAGGTAAAGAAAAAGTACGATGAGAAATTTTTATCTGATAATGGAATTTTGCCTTGGTATATTCAGGAAGTAATGGCTAAATTGACAAAAGCTTTCAAAGATAAAAGAAAAACCGAAATTTTGTTTCTAGCGGCCGATTTGGCACATTATATAGGTGATGCAAACATGCCTTTGCATACCGCTGTCAATCATGACGGACAGCTTACCAATCAAAAAGGGATTCATTCTTTGTGGGAATCTCGTCTTCCTGAAATGTTTGGTAAAACCTATAGTTTTTATACCGGAGAAGCTAAATATGTTGACAATGTTGAAAAAGCGACTTGGGCTATGATCAAAGACACACATAGTCAAGTTGAGCCACTTTTATTAATTGATAGAAAATTGCGTGAAACTTTTACTGCAGAGACTATGTATGAAAAGGATGAGAAAGGAAATATTGCCAAAAACAAGTTCGGTGATTTGATTTATTCCAAAGAATATGCAACCCAACTTCACGCTGCCTTGAACGGAATGGTGGAAAGCCAAATGCGAAAAGCAATTGTTGCGACCACTAATTTTTGGTATACTGCTTGGGTAAATGCAGGAAAACCAAATTTGGATAATATGGATTCCAAAGAGTTGACCAATCGCAATAAGAAGAATTTAAAAAACGATTTGAAACTTTGGAAAACGGGAAAGCTTTTTGGTTTGGAAAGTGAAAATGATTTTAATTAGTCTGCAATTTAGAATAAATAGTAAAGCCTGTAAATTAAGTTTTACAGGCTTTTTTTGTGTTTCTAAGAATTGAAAATTGAACTATGAAATTTATTTCAGTAGCTGGTAGTTTTTCTTCTTCAATATATCGGAGGCTGTTTGATAAAACGCAATGGTTTCATTAACAAGATCAGTTCTTTCTTTGATTAAAGGAACTTGATCATAATAGATTTGAAAATCCGACATCGGTTTTTGATCCGGTTTTAAAGACAATTGAAACTGTTTTACAGTTTGTTTTGGCGAAAGGATAGTCAAGACATTGTCTTTTATTAATCCCAAATCCTGATAAGTTGCAATTAATGCTCTTGGTTTGTAATCCGGTTTCAAAACATCCTGCCCGTAAAATTTACTTTTATAATCAAAATGCAACAATCCAAAAAGCGTTGGCATAACATCTATTTGAGACATTACATTCGTATACTTTTGAGGCTGAATAAACCCGGGGCTATAAATCATAGCAGGAATTCTGTATTTGTCTACAGGAAGTTCAGTTTTACCAGCGCTCGAAGCACAATGGTCAGCAAGAATAACAAATACAGTGTTTTTGTACCAAGGCTGTTTACTGGCCATTTCAAAGAATTTTCTCAAAGCATAATCTGTATATTTTACACCACCATCACGAGATTTTACATCACCTGGAATATCGATTTTATTGTTTGGATAAGTAAAAGGTCTGTGATTACTTACGGTCATCCAATGATTAAAAAAGGGCTTGCCTGATTTTGCTTCATCATTCATCACTTTTATGGCTTTATTGGCCATGTCTTCATCGCAAACACCCCAAATATTGGCAAATGTAACTTCTTCGGGAGTGAAAGATTTTTTATCGACTATATCATACCCATTTCCTGTAAAAAAGTCTTCCATATTGTCAAAAAAAGCATCTCCACCGTAAAGGAATTTAACATTGTATCCCCTTTGTTTAAAAAGTGCTCCTGTAGAAAATTTGTTTTTATTGTCTTTTCGTTTTACGACACTTTCTCCAGCTGTAGGAGGGAAGCACAAAGTTACCGCTTCAAGACCGCGAACAGTTCTGTTTCCTACGGCGTACAAATTGGTAAATAATAAACTTTTTTGGGCAAGATTGTCTAAAAATGGAGTGATGTTTTGATCATTTCCATACATTTTCATGAAATCGGCGCTGTAACTTTCTATAGTAATTAATACCACATTTTTTGGAGTTTCGGCAGTATTACTTGTAATTGACCTTAAACTTGATACCCCAGAAATAGAAGGAATCTCTTTTCCTAACAAAGCAAAAGCTTCTTTTTCGGGTAGCGTTTTATAAAACTTAAAATAATCCAATTCACTGTTCATAAAAGCCAAATAGAAACGATACATTCCGTTAGCCTGCAATTCATTGGTGAAAACATTTTGAGAGTTTTCTTTTTTAGCTAAAGAAGGAATAGCCAAAAAGGAAAGCCCAAATAATGAAAGATATACTCCGGACAGTTTTAATTTATCGCCAAAAGTTGGAATTACATCAATATAGTGTCTTGTTTTTTTAATAATGAAATAAGTCACTGTCCCTGCAATTAAAAACAATCCTGAAAATAAGGGAATTACAGGGTAAGACTCCATAATGTTTCCAATTACCTCATTGGTGTAAACCAAATAATTTACAGCTATAAAATTGTATTTAACACCAAATTCGTTCCAAAAGAAGTATTCGCTAATTCCGTTTTGCAATATTAAGACAACATATATAAACATCACAAAAGTGAATAACCAAAATCTGATTTGGCTTCTATATTTGGGTAAAAAAAGCAAAAGACCGAAAAGCAAAGTTTTAATACCGACGAAAATCATTCCGATTTTGGGTAAGGCTCCACCGTATTCGTTCAGAACGGTTTTCCCAGAGGCAATATAGAGGAAAAATGCTACCAAAAATCCAAAAATAATGTAGCCATATGGTTTGTAATATTTGGAATTGGATATAAAAATTAGATACAACCACAAGAAACCAGTTGCTATTATAAATACAAAGGCATCCGAAAGCAGTCCTAACAGAAAAATTTTTAAACTATCGACAAAAGAAAAAGAGGTTTGTGTAATGGGATGGAAAACCAAAACGATTCTTAAAACAAAGCTTACAAGGATATAAAAAAGAGCGAGGTTATAAAAAGGAGAAAACTTTTTTAAAAAATTCATAAAGTATTATTTTTTTTGCAAAAGTAAAGAAATGAATCTAAAATGATATTTATTTAACAATTCTTTGATTCTCAAATTTGACTTAAGGTCGATGTCTATTCTATTTTTTTGGATTTCTAAGCGTATTAAAAAACTATGCAGAGTGTTTTTTGGTTATATTCTTAATTAATTAGTATTAATAAAGCATAAAGTTTAAAATTTTAACCATAAAAAAACATAATCATTTTTTTTAATTCATATCATTATAAAATAGTATTATATATTGATGATTTATTGTTATATATTTTCTTATAAAATATTAAAATTTGTAGTGAAAGTCTCTTGATATTCAAGAAATTAAAAAAAACAAATCTATAGCATTATGAAAAAAATGAATTTAAATTTTAAAAAGGCAAAAGTAAGCATTGCATTTTTAGTGTTAATTGGATTATTATTTATGACAGGTTGTGAAAAAACGGACACAAATGAAGGAGCAGTAGCTGCAACAGAAGTTTCAACGGCTACTAAAGGTTTAACAGCAAAAACAGCTTCTACCGCTGGAGATATTGGGAATGGAGTAAACTTGCAACCTTCCTATTATAATAGTGGGAATTGTGATTTAGGATGGACTTTGATGAAACAAAATACAAAGATTAAATCGGTGCGTATTGAAGTAGAGCCAGGACAAGAAACAAATGCAAAACGTTGGATTTCCGAAGCAAAATCAAATGGATTTCAAGTTATTGTGACATATCATAAATCATCAGTTTTGGGATCAGACAGTGCTTCAGAATTATTAGCAGCAGGAACTTGGTGGAAAAATAACTACAGTTCACTTGGTGGAGGTTTTATCGTTAATCTGATGAATGAATGGGGTAGTCATAACATAACGCCATCTGCTTATGCGTCTGCTTATAATGCTGCAATTGCTCAAGTTCGTGCAGTATATAGTGGTAGCATTATAATTGATATTCCAGGTTGGGGGCAAGAAACAGCCACTGCAGCTTGTGCTGTAAAAGGATGTTCTTCTGGACAAACTAAAATAACAGATACGAAAATTATTCTTTCTGCACACATTTACCCTGGCGCTTATAATCAAGCTAAAGGGAGATATATGAACACATCTGATATAGATGATTTGGCTTCATCGGGAAGAGCTTGTATTTTGGGTGAGTTTGGTAGTATTGGCGGCTCAGGTGCTGACTGGTCTGGTATTGTTGATTATGCAAAAAACAAAGGTTGGACTATTATTGGTTGGGCATGGGCAGGAGATGGTATTGGCATGAATATGATTACACCTCAGTTCCAGTCCTATGTTAGCGGAAGTCCTAAAACATATACAAAAACTAGTTACTTTAATACGATTTACAATAAGTTGTAACAGTCAATACTTTTTTTTTATTAATTAGAACGGTCCAAAGTTTTTAAAAACTTTAGACTGTTTTTTTTTTTTTTTTTGAAATAGTACATCCAACCTTAAGATTACATTCTTAAATTTGACTTAAGACCCATTTGTTCATACAATTAAACAGTTTTTTTTGAGTTAAATTTGTGGAATATTAATTGTATTTTTAAAAAAATAAAATATTGATATATGAATAGAAAAGAATTCTTTTCAAGAGTAGGCTTTGGAGCAGCGGCAGTACTTATGCCTGCATGTATTGCTGGAGTAGCAACAAGCTGTAGCAGTGATGGTTCTCCTGATTCTGGCGGGTCAACATCGGTAGTGCCTCCTCCCACTGGAGTTGATTTTAATATGGATATAAGCACGGGAGCATTGGCTGCCAATGGCGGTTATTTAGTTACCAAAGGTATTGTAATTGCAAGGACTCTTGCAGGAGATTTTCTGGCAGTATCGGCTTCTTGCACACACGAAGGTACTAATGTGAAATACAGTTCATCTGGAAATAATTTTGTTTGCCCTAATCATAATTCGCAATTCACAAATAAAGGAATTGTAACGCAAGGGCCAGCAACGGCAAATTTAAAAGAATATAATACTACATTAAACGGAAATACGCTTAGAGTTTTTTCTTAGTCAAAAATTATAAATTACTATAAATATGAAATATTTAATTTCCATCTTGTTTTTACTGACAGCAACCTTTGGATATTCTCAAAACTGGAATACCAACTTTGAAGATGTAAAAGTAAAAGCCGAAAAAGAAAATAAAAACATTTTATTGGTTTTTTCCGGCTCAGATTGGTGTGGGCCTTGTATCAAATTGGATAATGTAGTTTGGAAATCACCGGAGTTTCAAGCCGAAGCCGATAAAAGTTGGGTGATTTATAAAGCAGATTTTCCCAAGAAAAAAGCCAATAAGCTTTCAGCAGAATTGACAGAAAGCAATAATAAGTTAGCTGAAAAATACAATAAGAATGGTAGTTTTCCATTAGTCCTGCTTTTAGATAAAAAAGGAAAGATAATTGGAGTCACAGGTTTCAAAAACGTGTCAGCACAAGACTATATTAAACTTATTCATTCATTCGAAAAATAATGAAAAAAATTGTGTCCATAGGGGTTCTATTCTTTGCATTCTCATCCTTTGCGCAGATAATGCATAAGCGAAAATTATACATGTTGGGTAGTCCTTTTGAAATGACCGTTGTTGCCAAAGATACTACTGAAGCTGATATTTACATTGATATGGCAGTGGGAGAAGTAAAGAGAATCGAAAATGAAATTTCTGACTGGATTCCGACTACACCTATTTCTGAAGTGAGCAGAAATGCTGGAATAAAACCAGTAAAAGTCCCTGTTGAAGTGTTTGAATTGGTTGAAAGAGCGATTAAAGTTTCGGAAATTACTTCTGGAGCATTTGATATATCGTATGCGTCCATGGATAAAATTTGGAAGTTTGATGGCTCTATGAAAGAAATGCCAACTCCGGAAGCCATAAAAAAATCGGTTGAAAAAATTGGCTACAAGAATATTATTTTAGACAAAAAAGAACATACCATTTTTCTTAAAATGGAGGGAATGAAATTGGGGCTTGGAGGAATAGGTCAAGGTTATATTGCCGATAAAATTCACGCTTTGTTGTTGTCTAAAGGATGCAACTCAGGATTAGTAAATGTATCGGGTGATATTTTTGCATGGGGTAATCAGCCTAATGGGAAACCCTGGACTGTGGGAATTGTAAATCCGATGAATAAAAATAAAGTTTTTGCCACTTTTCCTTTAGAAAACAGCGCAGTAGAAACATCTGGAAGCTATGAGAAGTTTGTTATTTTTGATGGAAAAAGGTATTCGCATATTATAGATCCAAGAACGGGGTATCCTGCTATGGGCGTAGTAAGTGTCTCCGTATTTGCGAAACAAACGGAAATTGCAGACGCTTTGGCAACCGGAATTTTTGTTTTAGGGGTAGAAGTTGGTTTGGATTTAGTCAATCAGCTCAAAGGAGTTGAGTGCATTATTGTTGATGATAAAGGGAAAATCTTCACGTCAAAAGGTATAGATATAAAGAAATACAGTAAATAGTAACAGTATGAAAAAAGTTGCATTAGTAGTAATCGTAATTGTTTTACAGTCCTGTAATTCGGTAAAAGAATATCAAAAAGTGAATATCAATGATCCAGAAATGAAATTGGGAGCCAAAACTACAGAACGGTATGAAACTACTTTTCAAGTATATAGAGAAGCGGCGGCTGGAGCCAATGGAGGTAAGTCGGGTGGAGGTTGCGGTTGTAATTAGTTTTGTTACAACTGGAAAGAGGCTGACATGCTAAGAATCGAGTATCTAATTAGAGAGAAAATAAAATAAAATAAAAGTCATAGTTATTAACTCAGAGTCTGATTAACTCAGAATCTTAGTAACTTTTTTACCAAATAAAAGACCCAAAATGAAAATTATAAAAACATTATTTCTTTTTTTCTTTTTATTAAGTATGATTTCGTATGGTCAAGAGAAGGACACAACCGTTGTATTTAAAAAGAGAGTTTTAGAAAGTACAGAAGTTGATTTTATGGCCAGTTATTATGATCAGGACGGAACACATTCTGCTGTTTCGGGAGGAATAGGATCTGAAAAATTAAATGATTTTGCAACCAATATCATCGTGGCTATGCCATTAAATGATGATGATGTATTGACTGTAGATTTAGGTTTGTCAGCCTATTCATCCGCTTCATCAAGTAATATCAATCCTTTCAATTCTGCATCTGGTGCATCGGGAGGCGGAGGCGGTGATGATGATGATGATGATGATGATGGAAACGCTGCCGCAAATAATGCTGGGCCTACGCCTTGGCAAGCTTCATCTGGAGCTTCTGGAAATGATGAATTATTGTCGGCAGTAGCTACTTATGCACACAGTAGTGACGACAGAAATTTTATTTGGAATGCAGATGTTTCCTTTTCTAATGAATACGATTATACATCAGTGGGTTTTGGTGGTGGAGTTGCCAAGCTTTTTAATGAAAAAAATACAGAGGTTAGTATAAAAGCCAATGCTTATATCGATCAATGGAGACCGATTTATCCAACAGAACTTCACGAATATTCCATTTATGGTTCTAATTTTCAAAACCAAGGATATTTTAGTGGGATAACAATTCTGGATCAAAATGGAGTGGCTTCTACTGATTATTTGCCATCCAAATTTGCACCTGTGACTTCAGTTAATAGAAATTCGTATTCGGCTTCATTTGCTTTTTCTCAAGTATTGACTAAAAACTTCCAATTTTCTGTATTTTTTGATGTTTTGCAACAGCAAGGATTATTATCATCACCTTATCACCGAACGTATTTTGCGGATAAACCGCATTATTACATTGGACAGCCACAATATATTGATAACTATACAAGCTCAAGTAATATTGGGGTTTACGAACTCGCTGATGATATTGAAAGACTTCCCGACAATCGTTTTAAGCTGCCTATTGGAGCTCGTTTCAATTATTATATTAACGAACATTTTATTGTAAGAACTTATTACAGATATTACACCGATGATTGGGATTTAAAAGCCCATACGTTCAACATAGAAGTTCCGGTAAAACTTTCGGACAAATTAACGGCTTATCCTATGTATCGCTATTATTCTCAAACGCAAGCTAAATATTTTGCACCATATCAAACGCATTTGTCAACAGAGCAATTCTATACTTCGGATTTTGATTTATCGACTTTTTCTGCCAATCAGTATGGTTTTGGAGTTTCTTATACCGATCTTTTTACAAAAGCCCAAATTTTTTCTTTTGGGATGAAAAATATTGATTTTAGGTATAATCATTACGTCAGAAGTGATGGTTTGACAGCAAATATTGGTACTATTGGTTTTAAATTTGTATTTCAATAAAATGTGAAATGGCATGGCCGTAAATAGGTTTCAAGCACCATTGAACATATGCGAATTATATATTCCAATAAAAAAAAGTATTGTCTACATATGAAAATTCTAATTATTGAAGACGAAGTAGGGATTGCCAATTTTCTAAAACAAGGTTTAGAAGAAGAAGGCTATGATGTTGTGGTTGCCAATGATGGTAAAACAGGGCTCGAAAAGGCCCAAAGTCAAAAAATGGATATTATTTTGCTGGATTGGATTTTGCCTAAAATGTTAGGAATCGATGTATGTAGGGAAATTCGAAAAACAGATTCAAAAACGCCTATTTTGTTCTTAACTGCCAAAGATACTATTCAGGAAACGATTGAAGGTTTGAAGGCTGGTGCAAATGATTATATCAAAAAGCCGTTTAGCTTTGATGAATTGGTAGAGCGTATCAAAATCCATTTTAGAAATGAAAACCAAAATGATGTGCTTACACTTGGTAAAATTAAAATTGTTCCTTCCAAACATCAAGTGACAACTAATAATCAAGAGGTTTCACTTACGCAAAGGGAATACGAGTTGCTTAATTATTTAATAAAAAATAAAGGGAAAGTTTGTTCAAGAAACCAAATCATTACCGATGTTTGGGATATTCATTTTGAATATGATACTGGTGTTATTGATGTTTTTATGAATGCTATCCGAAAAAAACTCAATTTGAATAAAGAAGAAGATTTGATAAAAACCATTCGTGGCGTTGGATATATTGCAAACGATATAAATTAGATTAATGCTTTTATTCTCTTATAAAAACAGAATTGCCTTTAATTACATTCTCAGCACGGGACTATTGATTTCGGTAGTGTTTTGTACTATTTATGCAATCACTTTGTATAGTATCAACAAACATATCAATGATGATATACTGGAAGAATCTAGTGAATATTTGGAACAGATTAAAATCGATAGTAATAATGCCTATCTGATTCAAGTTGATCAATGGAGAGAGAGTGACAATAATAGAGTAAATGTAAATCCTGTTTTTGTTCAGTTTTTGGATAATAACAATAAATTAATTGATAAATCTCCTAATCTTAAAGGATTGCAACTTCAATTGTACAAAGACCAAAAAGACAATCTATTCGTGGATTCCTATTTGAATAAAAAACCAATCCGGCAAATCCAAATTCCACTTTTTGATAAAGACAAAAAAGTAGGTTATCTTTTTGTGGCGATGTCATTGGATGAAGCCACATTAATATTGACCAATCTTAGAAATACACTTTTTATAGCTTTCCCCTTAATTTTAGTGCTCTTGTTTTTTATAGCCAGGCTCATAGCTGGACGAAGTATTAAACCAGTAACTCTAATTACTGAAACATCAAGCAGAATTACTAAAGATAATCTGAAAGACAGAATTATTTTACCTCAAAATAAAGATGAATTATTTGTACTTTCCAAAACAATAAATGATTTACTGGATCGAATAGAAAATGCAGTCGAAAGAGAAAAACAATTCACTTCCGACGCTTCCCATGAATTAAGGACTCCTTTGACTGTTTTAAAAGGAACTTTGGAAGTTTTGGTACGAAAACCAAGAAGCCAAGCCGAATATGAAGAGAAAATTAATTTCAGTATTTCTGAAGTTAATAGGTTGAATAATTTAGTAGACCAATTGCTTTTGTTGGCCAGATTTGAAAACCAGAAACAAAGTTTGCGAATAGAGAAGATTTATTTGAATGCTATAATTCTTGATGCACTTACTTTATATTCGAGCAAAATAAAAGAAAAAAACTTAGAAATTGTCAATAATTTTGCTAAAGATTATTACATTAATTCCGATAATTATTTAGTCAGTACAATTATTAGTAATGTGATTTCAAATGCGATAAAATATTCCAACCAAAACGGCAAAATTTCTATAAATCTCTCCAAAAAAAGTGCGAAGACTATTTGTTTCATATCCGATAATGGAATTGGAATCCCAGCAACCGATTTGGATAAAATTCAAAACCCTTTTTACAGATCAAATCCTACGCTTCATCCTGAAATTAAAGGTTCTGGCTTGGGGCTTTCTATTGTGGAGCGAATCACACAATTACTTGATATTGAATTTAAAATTAAAAGTAAATTAAATAAAGGCACAGAAGTCTTTTTTGTTTTTTAAACTACAAAACGTTTCCAAAGAGATAATTAAGCGAATTTTAATTGTTTATTTTTTTTAAGTGCCTATAGATTAAGTATCTTTACTTTAGTGGAGAAATTAATAAATTATTCTATTTTAATTAAGAATTATGGATTTAAAAAAACTCAAAGAGCAATTGCAAGTTGAAGTTGATACCGCTTTTTTATATGAAAGTATTGCGTTTATTCAGGAAGATGAAAATTTAACTAAAGTGCTACAAAGTTTGGCTTCTATTGAAAAAGGACACGCCAAGCATATGTTGGATAAAGTTTTAACTTTTGATTCAACTTACAAAATGCCATTGCCTTCTTCCAAAGCAAAGTTCCAACTAAAATTGGGTAAACTGTTTGGATATAGTTCGATTATCAGTAGTTTATCAAATATTGAAAAACAATTTGCAATCAATACCTTAAAAAATAAAATTGAGAGAGGGGAGAAGTTAACCGGTTTTGAACACAACCATCTTAACATCATAGAAGCAGTAAACAATAATTCGGCATTGAATGTGTCGGGAGGTTTATTGTCCAAATTTGAAAGCCGACATAAATCGGTTGGAGGAAATGCATTGAGAGCTGCAGTTTTGGGTTCAAATGATGGATTAGTTTCCAATATGAGTTTGGTGATGGGAGTTGCTGGTGCTGCAGTTTCGAATAATACGATTTTATTAACAGGTATTGCAGGTTTATTGGCGGGAGCAATTTCGATGGCTTTGGGCGAATGGTTGTCTGTTCAAAGTTCAAGAGAATTGAATCAGCGTCAGATAGAATTGGAAACCGAAGAACTGGAAGCTTCTCCCGAAGAAGAAAAAAAAGAACTTGTTTTGCTGTATCAAGCCAAAGGAATGAATGCATTAGAAGCTCAAAAATTAGCCGATAAAGCATTCGAAAATCCTCAAACTGCCATTGATGCAATTATTACCGAAGAGTTAGGGATTGACAAAGAAGAATTGGGAGGTTCTGCTTGGGAAGCGGCGATTGCATCCTTTATTTTGTTTGCTATTGGAGCAATTATTCCTCTTTATCCGTTTATGATTTTGGATGGGAATAATGCTATTTTACTGAGCATTGCCAGTAGTGTTATTGGTCTTTTTGGAATTGGTGCAGCCATTACATTGCTAACAGGAAAGAGTATACTGTTCTCAGGTACTCGACAAGTGGCTTTTGGATTGGTAGCAGCAGCAATCACCTATGGAATAGGCTCTTTAATTGGTGTTTCTTTGGCAGGTTAACATCAGGTGTCAATGATGTAACTCGAAAGGCAAATAACTGTTGTATTTTTAACTGATGAAATTAATTAAAAACTTTAAATATTAGTATTATGAATGATGCTCACTTACACATGGTAGTAAACCATTTTCCAATTATTGGAACCATTTTTGGATTTGGAATTTTGATTGCGGGTTTAGTTTTAAAAAATAAAACACTGCAAAATACTTCATATATCCTATTTATAGTTGCCGCTATTTTTGCTGCATTTAGTATGGGAACTGGAGAAGGTGCTGAGGAATTGGTTGAGGATATGCCAAATATTGGAAAGCAAATTATTCATGAACACGAAGAATTGGCCGAAAAACTAGCTATACTACTTTATGTTTTGGGTGCTTTATCCCTAGTAGGTTTGTATTTGAATTTTAAAAATTATGCTAAAGCAAAACTACTTTCTTTCTTGATACTTGGTATTGCAACAGCTGGATTGTTTTTAGTGCAAAAAGTGGGTACTTCTGGTGGAGAAATTCGTCATACCGAAATTAGAGCGAATGCTTCTACTCTAAACAGTAAAGGAGCTGAAAAAACAACTACAGTTGAAGAAGATAAAGAAGATAACGATTGATTTAATTTTTAAAACAATTATAAAAGCCCAAAATTAGATGTTATAATAAATATCAATTTTGGGTTTTTTTGTAAAAATTAACTGATTATGAGAAAGAGTGTCGTTTTAAGGGATATTATACCTTTTGTAATTTGGTTTTCAGCAATGATTTTTATTGCAATTCTAATTGATGTTATCCTTCACTATTTTGATATTGTTTTTATTGGCAGATATTTAGGATTTTTGGGCACTTTGACTATTTTGATTTCATTCTTATATTCATTAAAAAAAAGAAAAATTATACAGTTTAGCTCTCCAAAAGTGTTATTGGATTTACATGAATATCTTGCCATTTCTGGCTCAGTAATGATTCTCGTTCATGCCGGGATTCACATTCATTCTATTTTACCTTGGCTAGCGATATTGATGTTATTGATTAATGTCTCTAGTGGTTTGGTAGGGAAATATCTTTTGTCACAAGCAAACAAAACATTGAAAGAAAGAAAATTAAATTTCGAAAATTCAGGAAAGACAGAAGATGAAATTTCTAAAGCCATTTTTTGGGACGCCACAGCTGTGGACAGAATGAAAAAATGGAGAAAAACGCACTTGCCCATTACTTATTTCTTAGGTTTGTTATCCTTGATACATATTGTTTCTGTACTTCTTTTTAATTAGTTAAAACAAAAAATAGGGATATGAAACAAAGAATATTATTTGTAATTATAACATTAATTATTGTTGCATTTGTGATTATGTTTCCTCATGAAATGTTATCGCCTGGTAATTTATATCAAGCTCATTCGGATATAGAAAATAATTGTTTTGCTTGCCATAAAGTAATTTCTGGAACCCCAAATGAAAATTGTATTTCTTGCCATAAACCTTCTGAAATTGGATTAAAAAAAGATAAAAAAGGTAATTTTGTTAGAGAGAAAAATAAAAGTTTGTTTCATGAAAAGGTAGGACATCAATCTTGTATATCTTGTCATACAGATCATAAAGAGTCAGTAATGGGAAGATCATCAGTTAAATTCGAACATTCATTATTGCCTGAAATTTATAAAAATAATTGTATAAGTTGTCATTCTAAACCCAATAATAATCTTCATAGTAGTGTTTCTAATTCATGTGTTGGTTGCCATTCAACTATTAATTGGACATCAAAAATCGAGTTTAATCATAATTTGATTCAAAAAACTGCTAGAGGCAAATGTATAAACTGTCATAAAATTCCAATGGATAATTTTCATAGTAGCACTACCAGTAATTGTGCTTTATGTCATGGTTTTAATAAATGGAATCCTTCGACTTTTAGCCATGATTTGTCTTTCCAATTAGATGAAAACCACAAAATAGATTGTAAAGTGTGTCATACAACCAATAATTTTAGGGAATATACTTGTTTTGGATGTCATGAACATTCTATTGGTAATATACGTGAAGAACATTCGGAAGAAGGGATAACTAATTTTACTAATTGTGTAAAATGCCATAAAAATGGTAGTGGAGATGAAGTTGAATCTAATGAGGGTAAAGTTAGGAGCTATATTAGCAAGGAATTAAATAATGAAAATGAAGAAAATGACGATTGATTTTTTTAATATTTGAAGTGTTGAGAAGAACAATCATTTTATTATGAAGCGGTCAATTGGGTCGCTTTTTTTATGTAATAATTTTGAATTGAATAAATAATTCACTTTGTCATATTATTAGGCGTTTATTTTTGGCTAAATGTTAAAAATGAAAAAGTTATGCATACTATTACGTTGTCGTAAAGAAGTGAGTTTTCTGTTTGTGATTTTATTGCATAAAAATGCATAATTTAGGTCGCTGTACTTAATAATAAATTAATTTAATTGCATTTAAAATGATTTTTGATTAAAATTTAACTGTTTTATTGCATTTACTAATTTCTTAAATTATTTCATTGATAATTAACAACCCCAAATTATGAATAAAAGATTACTTTTTAGAAAAGCACTTTTTATGTGCTTGTTTGTGTTTTCAATTCTAGGAGCTAATGCTCAAACTTTCAAAGATGATATTATGTTGCAGGCATTCAGTTGGGATGTTCACAATCAAGCATCAGTGATTGCGGAAGGTGGATTATATAATTTTCTTAATAACAGAGCAGGTAGTTATGCAGCAGCAGGTATTACAGTGCTATGGATGCCACCACCAAGTAAATCTTCTGGTGGGGTGGGTTATATTCCAACGGAATTATATAATTTTTCGCAAACAGTATACGGTAAAGAAAGCCAATTGACTACATTATTAACCAACTTAAATTCGAGTAGCCCAAAGATACACGCAATGGCGGATGTGGTTGTGAATCATAGAGGCGGATCTACAAATTGGACGGATTTTACTAATCCAGCATGGGATTGTAAATCCATAACAAGTACAGATGAAGCCAATACAGGTGTAATTACAGGAGTTAGACCTTGCGGTACTGCAGATACAGGAGATGATTTTGGTGGTGCTAGAGATTTGGATCACCGCGACATTCAAGTTCAAAATGGAGTTAAAGAATATTTAACTAGACTAAAAGCATTAGGTTTTGATAGTTGGAGATGGGATATGGTAAAAGGTTTTTCAGCTAGTTACGTTGGAACATACAATACCGATTCTGCACCACATGGTTCAGTAGGTGAATATTGGGATGGAAATGTTACTAATGTGAAAAATTGGGTTGATGGCACAACTAAAAAATCGACTGCTTTTGATTTTCCATTGTACTATAATTTGAGTAGTGCACTTTTAGGTAATTATTCAAAACTTGCGGGCACACCGGGTTTGTCAAGCCAAACAGGATATAAGGATTTAGCTGTAACTTTTATTGATAATCATGATACTTTTGTTAAAACAGAGTGGATTGCAGAAGCAAATGTTATGAAAGGATATGCATATATCTTGACACACCCAGGAATTCCTTGCGTATTTTTTTCGCATTATTATGGAGGAACTTATACCAAAGATGGTGTGACTAGAACGTATACCTCCCATCAAAATGATATAAATGTTTTAATGGCTGTTCGAAAAGCTAATGCAATAAATGCTTTAAGTACGGTAAGTATTCAAACGGCTACAACGACTGAATATCTAGCAATTATAGATGGTAAAGTGGCAGTAAGACTTGGTAGTACAACTACATTGCCGACAGGTACCGGTTGGATTGAAAACGCATCAGGGACAGGGTATAAGGTTTGGTCAAAAGTTGCTGTTAATGTAGCTCCAACAGTAGCTATTTCTCCAGTAGGAGGTTCGTTTGTGGCAGGAACAACTCAATCAGTTACGATTGCTGCTACAGACGATAAAGTTGGGTCAATTATTTATTATACAACAGATGGAACAACTCCAACGGCAACTTCTTCGGTCTATTCGACTCCGATCAATGTATCAGTAAATACAACGATAAAAGCTATCGCAAAAGATGTTGATGGATTGTTCTCTGGTGTTACTTCACAAACATATACGTTTACAGCTGTTGGGAACATTACTGTGCGTTTTTTACCGCCTTCATCTTGGGCAAAACCAATCAATGTGCATCACTGGAGTGCTACCCCATTGGCAAATTTAGCAGATTCTTCTTGGCCTGGAAAAGCAATGACGGGTCCGGATACTGGTGGATATTATTCTTATACCTTTAGCAATATAGCAAGTACAAATTTACTTTTCGATAGTGGTAAGGGCTCTCCTCAGACAGCTGATATCAATGGAGTAAATAAAAATACTTGTTACAATATGTCTACTGGTACATTAGTTGAGGAAACATGTGGGAATTTAGGTTTGGACACACCATTGATTGGGGAAAATAAAATTAGTCTATATCCAAATCCAGTGATAGATTCATTTAAAATAAATGGTATGGTTTCAAACCTTTATATTTATGATTTAAATGGGAGAATTGTAAAACAACAATCGAAATCATTAGAATCAAATACCGCAATTGATATAAGCGAACTAGGTAAAGGAATCTATTTTATAACAGCAAAGGATGAAAATGGTTCGAATTTTACTTTGAAAATAATTAAAAAATAAAAAATAGTTAGTTAGTTAAAGAAAGAAAGGCTGTTTGAATTCTTCAAACAGCCTTTCTTATTTGTTTTAATTAGTTAAATGATTACCTATTAATCAACTTTGCTTTTTCTTTAATAATATCACTTATTTTTCGATTCTCAATTTTACTTTCTAGCCAAGAAATGATATCAAGATATAGAAAAGCCCTTTTTTCATATGTGTTTTTCTCTAATTCAATAAAGCGTTCTCTCATTTTGATGAACTCTTTCTTAATATCACTAGGATACAAATTACTTAAGTTTTTAAGGAAACGAATAATCTCTTTTTGTACCTCGTGAAGATCATTCATCTTAAGTAAAAACTTGTATGTATTTTTAAGTTGGTTTTCAAGATAGTAATCTTTGCCTAGTTCATAATGTGCAATCAAACATAAAATTCTCGCAAAACACATTAAATCTTCACGCATGGTGAGATTCTTGTTGTTGATGATTTTTTCTAAATAAACAATACACTCTTGATACTTCTCATTCCCAAAATAAATACAGGCAATTTTGTAATAGAACATCATTTCGTGGTGCTCATCTAAGTGCTCACTGTGAATTTTCATTTTATTCAAAATAACTGGTACCAAATATTCGCTTTCCGCAAAAGTGCCTTCTAGTATATGATAGTTCAATTTATTGTTATACAAATAAAGGAATGACAGTGAAGCAATATTGTCGTTTACCGGAAAACGGGGATCATTAATCGTTTCTTCCAACAATTCTAAATACTTTTTGAAATTCGATTTGTATTTGAGCATGAATAATGACTCTAATAAATAATGATTTCCTTTTAGGAAGAAAACAGGATTTAAGAAAATCATATTTTTATTGTCATAAAATAAGTTTACCCATTTATAAGCATATTTATAACACGAAAGAAAGTCTTGTACCAAGAAGCTTCGCCACAAATTGGCATTATAAAACCAATATTTCTCTCTAAACTCAAATTTGGATTGATCTAAATGAGCAATGTGTTTATTAAAATAATCATCAATGTATTTGTATTCCTCATCGCTTTTTACAAATCCGGTTTTCAGCATGATACCATACAATTGAAGCGATAAATTAGATAATTTGCTCGAAATGGTATTGCGATAATTCAATTCTTTGGCTTGAATGACTAGTTCATCAGCCCGTCCTTGAATACTTCTGGTGATGTATTGTGACTCAATTAGTTTTTCAAATTCAACAATTTCAAATGCCATGTATTTCTCATCATTTTCGATGGCTTGTTGTTTTGTTTTATCCAATATTTTTAAACTTTGTTTGTAAAGCCCTTTATTATAAAGGATTGCGGCAAAGTCAATTTGTTCCCTCAATTGATATCGAATGTTCTGACTCGGAATATTCAAGCGAATACTCACCAGAATCTGTTTATACAAGTATGATTTAAGATTCGATAATTGTACTTTTTTAATTAAGCCATTCTTTAATATTAGTTTTTCATCATATACTTCGGATTTATCCAAAATATTAAATAACTCGATAAACTTGGTATTAGAACTCGTCTCTAATCGACTTGCAAATATCTTAAATTGTCTTTTTTCAGATTTGGAAAGGGATTTTATTAATACAAATAAAAAATCTTTTTGATGGTTAGCCATTGTATTATAAAAGTATTTAATATATTGATTTATAGATATTTATGCTGTTATTTTTTACTTTATAAGTAGTATATTTATTTAAAAGCAGGTTTAGTTCTAAGTAAATGAAAACTATTTTTGTTTTAAGATGTGAAATTACATTAAATATATTAAAATGAATAGAGAGAAAGTCCAAATTTTTGATACCACTTTAAGAGACGGAGAACAAGTCCCAGGATGTAAATTAGACACCAACCAAAAACTCGTTATTGCAAATCGTCTTGACGAAATGGGTGTAGATATTATTGAAGCTGGTTTCCCTGTTTCTAGTCCCGGTGATTTTTTATCTGTTTCAGAGATTTGTAAAATTGTTAAAAATGCTACAGTTTGTGGTCTTACAAGAGCAGTGGAGAATGATATTGATGTAGCTGCAGCTGCTTTGAAACATGCAGTTAAACCTAGAATACATACAGGAATCGGAACTTCTGATTCACACATTATCCACAAATTACAAACTACTCGTGATGATGTCATTGCAAGAGCAAAGCATGCAGTTGCTCACGCAAAGAAATATGTAGAGGATGTTGAGTTTTATGCAGAAGATGCCGGTAGAACCGAAAATGCTTTCTTGGCAAAAGTTTGTGAAGAAGTAATCAAATCGGGTGCCACAGTTCTAAATATACCTGATACAACTGGATATTGTTTGCCAGAAGAATACGGTGCAAAAATTAAATACCTTAGAGAAAATGTAAAAGGTATTGAAAATGTAATCCTTTCTTGTCACTGTCATAATGATTTAGGAATGGCAACTGCCAATTCAATTGCTGGTGCAGTTAATGGCGCACGTCAAATAGAATGTACGATTAATGGAATAGGGGAGAGAGCTGGAAATACAGCACTTGAAGAAGTGGTTATGATTTTTAAACAACATCCTTATTTGAATTTATATACTGATATTGATAGTAAGCAATTGAACGAAATGAGCCGATTGGTTTCTGAAAGTATGGGAATGATAGTACAGCCAAATAAAGCAATTGTTGGAGCTAATGCTTTTGCACACAGTTCTGGAATTCACCAAGACGGTGTGATTAAGAATAGAGCTACTTATGAGATTATGGATCCTTTAGATGTTGGTGTCAATGAGTCGTCTATTATTCTTACAGCAAGAAGCGGTAGAGCAGCTTTGGCTTACAGAGCCAAAAAAGTAGGTTACGAACTTACTAAAGTGCAATTGGATATAGTGTATATTGAGTTTTTAAAATTTGCCGATATCAAGAAAGAAGTTTTGGATCATGATATTCATCAAATTATTGAAGTTAGTAAGATATACGTAAATAACTATTAATAGTAAAAATTACTTCTAAAAAATAAATATTATGAACTTAAAAATAGCTGTACTTGCAGGAGATGGAATTGGACCGGAGGTTATTTTGCAGGCTAAAAAAGCATTGTATGCTATTAGTGTTGCCTATGATCATGAATTTATTTTTGAGGATGCTTTAATAGGAGCAACTGCCATTGAAAAAACAAGAAGTCCATTGCCAGAACAAACATTAAATCTTTGTTTAAATACAGATGCTGTTTTGTTTGGAGCTATTGGAAATCCAAAATACGATAACAATCCCGACGCTAAAATTCGTCCAGAACAAGGATTGTTAAGACTTAGAAAAGAATTAGGACTTTATGCAAATATTAGACCTATAAAACCTTTTAAAAATCTATTGGATGCTTCTCCTATTAAAAAAGAAGTTATTGAAAATGTGGATTTTGTTATTTTCAGAGAATTGACGGGAGGATCCTATTATGGTGAAAAAGTAATTAATGAAGAAGGGACTTTCGCATCAGATATATGTGAGTATTCTGAAAATGAAATCAATCGTATTACGCACCAAGCCTTCAAAGCGGCACAAAGCAGAAGAAAAAAAGTAACATTAGTGGATAAAGCGAATGTACTGGAGACTTCTAGATTGTGGAGAAAAATTGTCAAAAAAATTGCAACACAATATCCAGATGTGAAATTGGAATGCCAATATATTGACAATGTGGCGATGCAAATAATCACAGATCCGAAACAATATGACGTCATATTAACCGAAAATTTATTTGGTGATATTCTGTCGGATGAAGCTTGTGCAATTATGGGATCTATTGGTTTAATGGCATCAGCTTCAATTGGCGATAAAAATGCCCTTTTTGAACCTATTCATGGGTCGTATCCTCAAGCTAAAGGGAAGAATATAGCCAACCCTATTGCTTCTATTTTATCGGCTGCTATGTTATTGCAACATTTTGGTTTAGAAAAAGAAGCGAAAAAAGTTTATGAAGCTGTAGAAAAAGCTATTGAATATAAAGTGGTTACTATTGATTTAAACCCAGGTTCAAGATTTGGAACTAATGATGTTGGAGATTTTATTTCAAACGTCATATTAAGTAAAGATGATTTGTATTTTAAAAACGATAATGTTCAAATTGGGCAATCAACTATTGTTTAGTTAATAAAAATCATAAAACATTGCATTATATCACTAAAGACTCGTAGTTTGTTGATAAAATGTTTTTTTATTGAATTTGTTTTTAATACTTTTGCAGAGTTAAAAATAAAAAAATGAAACGCATTACCAACATCCTTGTAGTTCTAAGTGTCATTGTGATTATCACATATGAAAAGGGATTGGTATAAATATAAGTGAAAACATATTTAAAACCTCCCATAATTTTGGGAGGTTTTTTTTTAGATAAAAATTTAAATACACAAATTAACATAGAATGGAATTAAATAAATACAGCAAGACGATTACACAAGATGTTACACAACCAGCAGCACAAGCGATGTTGTACGGAATTGGTTTGACAGAGGAAGATCTAAAAAAAGCTCAGGTTGGTATTGTAAGTATGGGGTATGAAGGAAATACTTGTAATATGCACTTGAACGATCTAGCCAAAGATGTCAAGCAAGGTGTCTGGGATGCCGATCTTGTTGGGCTGATATTTAATACTATTGGTGTTAGTGATGGAATTTCAAACGGTACTGACGGTATGCGTTTTTCATTGGTTTCCCGTGATGTAATTGCCGATTCTATTGAAACGGTTATGGGAGCGCAATGGTATGATAGTTTGATTGCTATTCCGGGTTGTGATAAAAATATGCCGGGTGCCTTAATTGCTATGGGAAGAGTAAATCGCCCAGCTCTTATGGTTTACGGTGGTACGATTCATTCTGGAAAATGGAAAGGCGAAAGTCTCAATATCGTTTCGGCTTTTGAAGCATTAGGCAAAAAGTTCCAAAACACAATTTCTGATGAAGACTTTAAAGGAGTGATTCAAAATTCTTGTCCTGGTCCTGGGGCTTGTGGTGGTATGTACACTGCTAATACTATGTCTTCTGCTATTGAAGCTTTAGGGATGAGTTTGCCATACAGTTCGTCAAATCCAGCTTTAAGCGATGAAAAAAAACAAGAA
Source organism: Flavobacterium taihuense (assembly GCF_019351435.1). Taxonomy (GTDB): domain Bacteria; phylum Bacteroidota; class Bacteroidia; order Flavobacteriales; family Flavobacteriaceae; genus Flavobacterium; species Flavobacterium taihuense. The sequence continues at coordinate 14,151 of NZ_JAHWYN010000006.1, read as the reverse complement.
TGTCTTGATGCGGGAAAAGCTATCAGAATATTGTTGGAGAAAGATATTAAGCCTAGGGACATTATGACTCGTAAAGCTTTTGAAAACGCAATCACCATTGTTGCTGTTTTGGGAGGTTCAACAAATGCGGTAATGCACTTAATAGCTATGGCACATTCGGTAGATATCGAAATTACTTTAGCAGATTTTCAAGCAATCAGTGATAAAACACCGGTACTTGCAGATTTGAAGCCAAGCGGAAAATACATGATGGAAGATTTACATGCTGTTGGAGGTATTCCTGCAGTAATGAAATATTTATTGAAAGAAGGATTTATTCACGGTGATTGTTTGACAGTAACGGGGAAAACAGTAGCTGAAAATTTAGCAAGTATTCCTGATTTACAAGATGGTCAAGAAGTTATTTTTGAGATTCAAAAAGCTTTAAAATCGACAGGAAACATCCAAATATTATACGGGAACTTGGCATCAGAAGGTTGCGTTGCTAAAATAAGCGGAAAAGAAGGAGAATATTTTGAAGGTACTGCAGTTGTTTTTGAGAGTGAATTTACGGTTATTCCAGGTATTCAAAATGGGAAGGTAAAACCAGGCGATGTAGTCGTCATAAGATATTGTGGGCCAAAAGGTGGTCCAGGGATGCCTGAAATGCTAAAGCCAACATCCGCCATTATGGGAGCTGGATTAGGAAGCAGTGTTGCTTTGATTACTGATGGTAGATTCTCTGGAGGTTCACATGGATTTGTGGTCGGTCACATAACACCAGAGGCATATGATGGTGGAGGTATTGCATTAGTTAAGGATGGTGATTTAATCGCTATTGATGCTGTAAAAAATACCATAAACTTGAAAATAAGTGAAGAAGAATTTGCAAGAAGACGTGCCAATTGGGTACAACCGCCTTTAAAAGCAACAAAAGGGGTTCTTTTGAAATACGCAAGATCTGTGTCAAGCGCATCGACAGGATGTGTTACCGATAAATAGTCTAAACCTATAAGTAGGTCATAAAAAAGTTATAAAGCTATGGCAAAATAGAAATTTGCAAAAAGCTAAAAAAATAAAAAATGGAAAATAATAGAATATCAGGAGCAGAAGCCGTTATCAGATGCTTATTGGCTGAAGGAGTTGACCTCGTTTATGGTTATCCCGGAGGAGCGATAATGCCTGTTTATGACGAATTATATAAATTTCAAGATCAATTGCATCACGTTTTGGTTCGTCACGAACAAGGTGCTACTCATGCCGCACAAGGGTATGCAAGAGCGACAGGAAAAGTTGGAGTTGCAATAGCTACTTCGGGACCAGGTGCCACTAATTTGGTCACTGGGATAGCAGATGCTCAAATTGATTCCACTCCTATAGTATGTATCACTGGTCAAGTAGGAAAACATTTATTGGGATCGGACGCTTTTCAAGAAACAGATATTATAGGAATATCGACACCAGTTACCAAATGGAACTATCAAGTGACTGAAGCACGTGAAATTCCTGAGATTATTGCAAAAGCTTTTTTTATAGCGCGCTCAGGACGTCCTGGGCCAGTATTAATAGATATTACCAAAAATGCTCAATTTGACGAACTTGATTTTAGTTATGAAAAATGTACCAGCATCAGAAGTTATACTCCGAAACCAACTTTAAATCTTGAAAAAGTAAAGGAAGCGGCGGATTTAATAAATAATGCCAAAAAGCCTTATATCGTTTTTGGTCAAGGAATTATTCTTGGCGAAGCCGAAGAGCAATTAAAAGAATTGGTTGAAAAATCAGGTATTCCCGCTGCTTGGACAATTTTAGGACTTTCAGCTTTACCGACAGATCATCCGTTGAATGTTGGAATGTTAGGAATGCATGGAAACTATGGTCCAAACATCTTAACGAATGAATGCGACGTATTGATTGCATTGGGAATGCGTTTTGATGACCGTGTGACAGGAAATTTGGCAACATATGCGAAGCAAGCCAAAGTGATACACTTTGAAATTGATCCTGCCGAAGTCGATAAAAACGTTAAAACCACAGTTGCGGTGTTAGCAGATGTTAAAGAAGCATTAACCGCTTTGATTCCATTAATCGATAAAAAATCGCATGAATCATGGCACAACGAGTTCAAAGAAAAGTATAAAATCGAATTGGAAGCTGTTATCAATGAAGAGTTAGCTCCAACCAACGATCGCGGAATTTCTATGGGAGAAACTATAGAAATGATCAATAAACACTCTAATGGTGATGCTATCATGGTGTCGGATGTGGGACAACACCAAATGTTTACTTGTCGCTATTCTAAATTCAATAAATCCAAAAGTAATATTACTTCTGGAGGTTTAGGAACAATGGGATTTGCTTTGCCGGCTGCTATTGGTGCCAAAATGGGAATGCCAGAAAGAGAAGTGGTAGCTATTATTGGTGACGGTGGTTTTCAAATGACAATTCAAGAATTGGGCACTATTTTTCAAACTCAAGTTCCAGTTAAAATAGTGGTATTGAACAATGAATTTTTGGGAATGGTACGTCAATGGCAGGAGCTTTTTTTCGACAATAGATATGCTTCAACGAAAATGATAAACCCTAATTTTATTGCAATTGCTGAAGGGTATTATATCAAATCAAAAAAAGTAACGAAACGTGAAGATCTAGATGCTGCCGTTGCCGAAATGATGGCTTCTAAAGATTCTTACTTCCTGGAAGTAATGGTAGAGAAAGAGAATAACGTATTCCCGATGATACCAACAGGAGCTTCGGTTTCAGATATAAGATTGAATTAAAACGTTATTGAGGTTAAGCGTTAATCGATTAGCCCACTAAACATAAAATAGTATGGAAAATAAAATGTTCACCATTTCTGTTTATTCAGAAAATAACGTTGGCTTATTAAACAGAATATCAGGTATATTCTTGAAACGCCACATCAACATATTGAGTCTAAATGTTTCGGAATCTGAAATTGAAAATGTTTCACGATTTGTAATTGTTGTAAACACCACTGAAAAATGGGTTCAAAACATAGTTGGCCAGATAGAAAAACAAATTGAAGTTATTAAAGCATTTTACCACATCGATGAAGAGACTATCTTTTTGGAAAGTGCAATTTTCAAAATTGAATCAAGCTTGCTTTTTGACGAAAGACAAATTCAGAACATCATTAAAGACAGTAAATCTGAAATTGTTACGGTATCAAGAGAGTTTTTTGTGATTTCAAAATCAGGTAAACGTTCTGAAATTGAAGAATTATACGCAAAACTTAAGCCTTTTGGAATTATGCAGTTTGTTCGTTCGGGAAGAATATCGATTTCGAAAGAAAAAATGGAAATATCAACATTATTGGAAGCACTTTAGTAAAAAAAAGCAGCTTTCGATTTTATAAATTAATTATTAAAATTTTACATTCATTAAATATTAAAAAAAATGGCAAATTATTTCAATTCATTACCACTTAGATTACAATTAGAACAATTAGGAGTTTGCGAATTCATGGATCAATCAGAATTTGCAAATGGAATAACTGCATTGGCAGGAAAAAAAGTAGTCATTGTAGGTTGTGGAGCTCAAGGTTTGAACCAAGGTTTGAACATGAGAGATTCAGGTTTGGATATTTCTTATGCTTTACGCGCTGACGCTATCGCTGAAAAAAGAGCTTCTTTTAAAAATGCTACTGATAATGGTTTCAAAGTGGGAACTTATGAAGAATTAATCCCAACAGCTGATTTGGTTTGTAATCTTACGCCAGATAAACAACACACCGCTGTAGTTACTGCAATTATGCCATTGATGAAACAAGGAGCTACTTTGGCTTATTCTCATGGATTTAATATCGTTGAAGAAGGAATGCAAATTCGTAAAGACTTAACTGTTATTATGTGCGCTCCAAAATGTCCTGGCTCTGAAGTACGTGAAGAATACAAAAGAGGTTTTGGTGTACCAACTCTTATCGCTGTTCACCCTGAAAATGATCCAAATGGAGAAGGATTAGAGCAAGCAAAAGCGTATGCAGTTGCTACTGGAGGTAATAGAGCAGGTGTTTTACGTTCTTCATTTGTAGCTGAAGTAAAATCAGATTTAATGGGTGAGCAAACTATCCTTTGTGGATTATTGCAAACTGGATCTATTTTATGTTTTGATAAAATGGTTGAAAAAGGAATTGAATCGGGTTATGCTTCAAAATTAATTCAATACGGATGGGAAACTATCACGGAAGCTTTGAAACATGGAGGAATCACTAATATGATGGATCGTCTTTCTAATCCTTCAAAAATTGAAGCTTATGAATTAGCAGATGAATTAAAAGACATTATGCGTCCTTTATTTCAAAAACATCAGGATGATATTATGTCTGGAGAGTTTTCTAGAAACATGATGATTGACTGGGCAAATGATGATGTTAATTTATTAACATGGAGAGCAGCAACTGGAGAGACTAATTTTGAAAAAACGGCTCCAACAACTGCTGCAATTTCAGAGCAAGAATATTTTGATAATGGAGTTTTAATGATTGCCATGGTAAAAGCAGGTGTAGAATTGGCTTTTGAAACGATGACAGAAGCTGGTATTATTGAAGAATCAGCGTATTATGAATCATTACACGAATTACCTTTGATTGCAAACACAATTGCAAGAAAAAAATTGTTTGAAATGAACCGTGTTATTTCGGATACAGCAGAGTACGGTTGTTATTTATTTGATCATGCTTGTAAACCATTATTGACTGAATTCATGAAAACGGTTGAAACCAATATTATCGGGAAACCTTTTTCTACTTCGAATGGTGTAGACAATGCAGTACTTATCGCTGTGAATAAAAGTATTCGTCAACATCCAATTGAAGAAGTTGGTGCTTGGTTGAGAGAATCAATGACTGCAATGAAGAAAATAGGATAATAAAAATAATTTTAGGATTACCACACATGAGGGTGTGCTGGGATTTGCATAATATCAAATAGGTTTAAATATTTTGAATTAGTAAGCACTTATAGGATAATTGAAAGATATTTATGCATATTACATTCACTTAACTTCAAACGAGCTGTAAGTTAAGTGAAGTAATCCCTAGTTATTCTGAAATTTCAAAAGAAGAATAAAATTGTTGTTAAATATTGTTAATAAAAGGGCATTTTAGTTTTCTATTATGCCTTTTTTCTTGTTTTAAATACCCTAAAAAATATAAAAGGTTATTAAAAAATCAATAAATTTTGAAGAAGTGCCATTTTTTATTATTTAATCTAAATATTTTATAAATTAATAGTTTTGAAAACCGCAGAGATTTAATACTTTTATAAAAAATTAAAAAAGATGAGTTATTTTAAAATTGATAGTTTAGAACAATACTTTAAACATTATAATAAATCGATACGTGAACCTCGAAAATTTTGGGGAAAAATTGCAGAGGAGAACTTCACATGGTATCAATACTGGGACAAAGTTGTCGATTTTAATATGGCTGATGCCGAAGTTAAATGGTTTGTTGATGCAAAAGTTAATATTACTAAGAACTGTATTGATAGACATTTGGCTAAAAAAGGAGAAAAAACAGCAATCATTTTTGAACCTAATGATCCTTCTGAAGAAGCATTGCATATAAGTTATAACGAATTATACGAGCGTGTTTCAAAAATGGCAAATGTTTTGCGCGAGCAAGGTATAACAAAAGGGGATCGTGTTTGTATTTACCTGCCAATGATACCTGAATTGGCTGTGTCAGTTTTGGCTTGTGCCCGAATTGGAGCGATACATTCTGTTATATTTGCAGGGTTTTCAGCAACGGCAGTAGCTTCAAGAATTAATGACAGTGAATGTAAAATGGTAATTACATCTGATGGTGGATTTCGTGGAAATAAAACTATTGATTTAAAAGGAATTATTGATGATGCTTTAGAAAATTGCCCATCTGTTACTTCTGTTTTGGTAACCAAAAGAACAAATGCTGCAATCAGTATGAAAGCGGGTCGTGACCAATGGTTGGCACCACTTCTTGACAAAGCAATCAACAATAGTGTTGCCGAGATTATGGATGCCGAAGATCCGTTGTTTATATTATATACTTCAGGTTCGACGGGTAAGCCTAAAGGTATGGTTCATACAACGGCTGGTTATATGGTTTATACAGCCTATACTTTTAAAAATGTATTTAATTATGAAGAGAATGACGTTTTTTGGTGTACTGCTGATATCGGCTGGATTACAGGTCACTCTTATATTCTTTATGGGCCATTATTAAATGGAGCTACTACTGTAATATTTGAAGGAATTCCTTCCTATCCTGATTTTAGCCGTTTTTGGGAAACAATCGAGAAGCATAAAGTTACTCAATTCTATACAGCACCTACAGCCATTCGTGCTTTGGCTAAAGAAAATTTATCTTACGTTCAAAAATTTCCATTAAAATCATTGAAAGTTATTGGTTCAGTTGGTGAGCCTATCAATGAAGAAGCTTGGCACTGGTACAATGACCACGTAGGGGGGAAGAGGTGCCCAGTTGTAGATACTTGGTGGCAAACGGAAACGGGTGGTATTATGATTGCACCTATGGCCTTTATTACACCAACAAAACCGACATATGCTACATTGCCATTGCCTGGAATTCAACCTGTTTTAATGGATGATAAGCGCAATGAGATAGAAGGAAATCAAGTAGATGGAAGTTTGTGTATCAAATTTCCTTGGCCAGGTATAGCAAGGACTATTTGGGGAGATCATCAAAGATATAAAGACACATATTTCTCTGCTTTTCCTGGTAAATATTTTACGGGTGATGGAGCTTTGCGTGACGAAGTTGGTTATTATAGAATTACAGGACGTGTAGATGATGTGGTGATTGTTTCTGGACATAATCTTGGAACAGCTCCTATTGAAGATGCTATTAATGAGCATCCAGCTGTTGCAGAGTCTGCAATTGTTGGTTTTCCTCATGATGTCAAAGGAAATGCTTTGTATGGTTATGTTATATTAAAAGAGTCGGGAGAGTACAGAGATAGAGAAAACTTAACCAAAGAGATTAATCAACATGTGTCAGATCACATTGGACCAATAGCCAAACTAGACAAAATCCAATACGTTACTGGTTTACCAAAAACAAGATCTGGAAAAATTATGCGTCGAATTTTGCGCAAGATTGCCGAAGGTGATTATTCAAACTTTGGGGATATTACAACTTTATTAAATCCTGAAATTGTTGAGGAAATTGTTAAAGGAAAGATAGTGTAACATTAATTTCCTCTTAAATGCTATATAAACTGCTTCAAATTTTGAAGCAGTTTTTTTTATGCCAAATTCAAAACTAAATTTTTAGCATGAAATGTTAATTCTTTACTAATAGGAGTAACATTGCTTTTGATATTAAGTCTATTGAATAGTAACTTTTTAGAATTGATATGTTTCATGTTCAAATGTATGGAGCAAATAGATAGTGTACTTTAATTTCTCTAGTAAATCCATCTAAAACGTTAAAAAAATGCTAAATTTAAGTACTGTGTGATGCATAATACCTTTTTTAAGACATATATTTGCATAGGATATTATTATATGTTTCTAGTTTAATTAATCAATCATCAATCAAAAATCAATTATTATGAAAAAATCAATCGTTTATTTAGGAGTAGCTTTAGTCGCTTTTGCAAATGTTTCTTTAGCTTCAAATGGAAATTCATTTTCTAAAGTTACGCACAAAGTAGTATTCAATGAAACAATAACACCTTTGAGTGTTGCTATTAGCAAAGGAGATATAGAGTCCGTAAAAAAGTTTATTGAATATGGTGCTGATATAAATGAGAAATCAAATGGTATGAGTCCATTAATGATTGCTGCTCGTTATAACAAAACTGAGATAATTAAATTTTTGCTTTCAAAAGGAGCTCGTTTAAATGAAAAAGACGAAAATGGATTTACTGCTTTAAAATATGCTGAGTTATCAAATGCAAATGAAGCTATTCAACTTTTGAAACAAAACTAAAAAAAAGTACAATGGGACATTATCAAATGTGATGTCCCATTTTAAAAAAAAAAAAATCAATCAATCAAACAATCAATCAAATCAAAATAATCATGAAAAATTCACTTTTTATTTTAGGAATAACATTAGTGTCATTAACTAATTTTTGTAATGCAACAAATAGTGTTGGCAGACCAGTTAGTTCACTTAAAGACGGGATATTTGCTGATGATAATGGAGGGGTATTTTTAACTGAGAAAGTAAAAATAGTTAAGCCTTCTTTAAGCACTGATGCAGAAGTGTTCAATCCAGAAAAAGTTATTGCATATAATCGCAAAACAGTTAAAGAAACTATAGCTGAAGGAGACAAAATCATTGAGAATGCAACTTCAGATGATTTGGAATTCATGGCTTATGAAGAATCAATGAAAGAAATAATCGCTCAATCTGATTTAATTATTGAGAATACTGTTTCAAATGAAACTTGTCCTCTTTATGGAGAAAAAACATTAGAAGATGAAATAACAGAACTTGAATTGATCATTGAAAGTTCTGAAAGTAACGAAGTAAGACCATTGAATTTCAAAAAAATAAATAGTAATTCTTTGTTGAATAATACATTTAATTCTAAAAGATTTATTGGAATGAATTAAGTAAAAACTTGGTGAAATAAGCAAGAGCTTATTTAGGGACTTTAAAAAAGCACCATTATAAAGAGTATAATGATGCTTTTTTTATGCGCTATAAATATGTTATATTTTTATAAGTTGCTTGTCTTGCATTTTTGAAAATAGTAATAAAGCGACGATAGCTCCAATAGTAGCGAACAGCATATCCGATTGTGTGTCCCAAACATATCCTTGTGTTCCTAAAAAAGCATCTCCACCACCTCCTGTAGCAATAGAAACAAACCATTCAATCCACTCGTAAGCAGCACTAATTGCCAAGCAAATGCAAACAATTATAAAGTTGAAAAAGCTTTGGTTGGCAACTACCTTTTTTCGAATAAATAATTCTCGAATAATCATTGCAGGTACAAAACCTTGTGCAAAATGACCAACCTTGTCATAATTATTCCGACTTTGATGAAAGATCTCTTTGATGTAATCAAAAAAGGGAACTTCGGCATAGGTGTAATGTCCACCGATAAAGAGAATCATACAATGAATTAAAATCAAAGTATAAGTAAAATTGCTGAATCGAAATTTTTTGAAGGTCAAAACCAAAATCACTAATCCAATTATTGCTGGAATAATTTCTAAGAAACAGGTAAAATTTTCTTTCGGATTGATAATTGACCAAAGTAAAGTAACTCCAAATATGGTTAGTAGTAGGTAGATGTATTTCATTTGTTGATTTTTAAAAACTGGTTAATTTAGTAACTTGTATCATCAAGTTTTACTTTTCCATTGAACGTTCTGTACAAAAAGAAAAAATAAGCGGCTAATAAAGGAGCACCAATGGCAACAATAGTCAACATAATTCCCAATGATTTTTGAGAAGAAGCCGCATTGTAAATTGTTACGCTAAATTTTGGGTCAATTGTAGAGATTAGTAAGGTTGGATATAATTGCAAGGCAACAAGAATCAGCAAAAAAGCCATTGTTAATGACGAAAATATCAATGCCAGCATGTATTGTTTTTTTGAAACCAATCTAGGAACATTGGCCACAGCCAAAAATGAAATAACAGGAACAATGAAATAAACCGGATTAGCCCTAAAATTGGCAGTAACTTCCGGAATAAAAACTAATGTATAAAGTGTTGTAATTCCAAAGCTGATGATAAAGAATATCATTCCTTTTTTGAGTAAAAATGTGAGTCTGGCGTGTAATCTTCCTTCTGTTTTTAATAAAAGATAGATTGCACCTTGTGTCATGAAAATTGAAAGAGTAGTAAATCCAACCATTATGGCATAAGGATTTAAAAAAGAGAAAAACACACCACCTTGATAACTAAAATTGGGACCTAAAGCGAAACCTTGCAAAATATTACCTAAAACAACTCCCAACAAAAATGCAATCAGGATGCTTGAAACACTATAAATGATGTCCCAACTGTTTCTCCACCATTTCATTTCTTCGACACTTCTAAATTTAATAGCAGCGGCACGAAGTACATTTAGCATTAAAAAGAGCATAAACGGGACGTACATTGCCGATAACATGGTAGCATACATAACAGGGAATCCTGCAAATAATGCCCCACCGCCAATAATTAGCCATACCTGATTGGCATCCCAAACGGGAGCAATTGCGTTTATTGCAATTCTTCGACTTAAATCTTTTCTAAAAAATAAATGCCAAGCACCTGCTCCAAAATCAAAACCTTCTAATATTGCATAACCCGAAAACAATAATCCGATTACTAAATACCACAATGTAGGATAATCAATTCCTAAAAAAGTTTCCATACTATAAAGATTAAAAGGATTTGAACGTTACAGGGGTTTTTGATTCGTCATAGGGGCCATGTTTGATTTTTTTGTTGACGGTATATAAAAACAAGGCTAATAATAGAGAATACACCACTGTAAACATAACCAATGAGAATACGATTTGGTTGGAGGTAACCTCTTGAGAGAATGCATGACTAGTACGCAATTGCCCATAAACTACCCATGGCTGTCTACCCATTTCAGCTGTAAACCATCCAACCTGATTGGCTATTTGGGGTAAAATTACAGCAAAGGAAAAAATCCATAAAAGCCATTTTGTTTCAAATAATCTTCCTCGCCACCATAAAAAACTGGCATATAATGTAAGCCCTATTAATGCCATTCCAATGGCAACCATGATGTGGTAAAATTGAAAAACGGCATTTATTTGACTAGGTCTGTCTTCAACCGGAAAATTATTTAATCCTTTTATGGGTGCATTAAAATCCTGATGTACCAAGAATGATAATCCGCCTGGAATTCCAATACCAGTTACTTTTTGATTTTCTTTATCGACCCAGCCCAGAAGATATAAATCGGCAGGTTTGTCTTTTTCGAAATGGCCTTCCATTGTGGCCAGTTTTGCAGGTTGATTAACAGCAACTCCATCTGCGGTACTGTGACCGGAAATCAATTGGGTAAGTGAAAAAACAGTAGCAACTACTAAGCCTATTTTGAACGCTTTTTTAGATATTTCAACATAACGCCCTTTTCTAATGTAGTAAGCATGTACGCTTAAAACCAAAAAGGCTCCTGCTAAAATTGCACCTTGCCAAGTGTGAATGATTCTGTCTACACTTGAAGGATTGAAAACCATTGCCCAAAAATCGGTCACTTCTGCACGGGCATGTAATCCTGTGCCAACGATATGATAACCGGCAGGAGTTTGTTGCCAAGAATTTGCAACAACAATCCAAACAGCAGAGAACATAGAACCTAAAAAAACACCTAAAGTAGATACAAAATGCACCCAAGGTTTTACACGATTCCATCCAAAAAGCAATACTCCAAGAAAAGTACTCTCTAAACCAAATGCAAATAATCCTTCAGCTGCTAATGCACTACCAAATATATCACCAACATATCTTGAATACACAGCCCAATTGGTTCCAAATTCAAATTCCATTATAATTCCTGTGGCTACACCAATACCAAAGGTTAGTGCAAATATTTTAATCCAAAAGCGGGTCAGAATTTCGTAATCTTTATTTCCTGTTTTAAGGTAAAGCCCTTCCATAATTACCATTATCAATCCAATACCAATGCTTAATGGGGGATAGATATAATGAAAGGCAATTGTGAAGGCAAATTGTATGCGGGCTAGTATTTCAACATCCATGATAGAAGTATTTATTTGAAAGTATCTGTAAATTTATGGTTTGTCTAAGCTAAATCTATTTGATTTAAAACTGAAGAGAATTTTATAAAAAAAGCACCATTAAATAATGATGCTTTAATTTTTTTTATTTAAAATAAGAGAAGGTTTCGTTATTCTCAATCTTCAGTAATGTTTCATATATCAATTTGATTACGTTTTCAACATCCTCACGGTGGACCATTTCGACGGTAGTATGCATGTATCGCAACGGTAGTGAAATCAAAGCCGAAGCCACACCGCCATTACTATAGGCAAATGCATCGGTATCCGTACCTGTGACTCTTGAAGAAGCCAAACGCTGAAATGGAATATTTTTCTCTACTGCTGTATCCAGAATTAATTCTCTCAAATTATTTTGAACAGCAGGCGCATACGTAACCACAGGTCCTTTGCCTATTTTAGTATCTCCTTCAATTTTTTTGTCAATCATTGGGGTAGTAGAATCATGGCAAACATCTGTAATAATAGCCACATTTGGTTTGATGGTTTGGGTAATCATTTCCGCACCTCTTAAACCAACTTCCTCTTGAACGGCATTGGTAATATATAAACCAAAAGGTAGTTTGATGTTGTTCTCGTGCAATAAACGGGCTACTTCGGCAATCATAAATCCTCCCATTCGATTATCTATGGCACGACAAACAAATTTGTTTTCGTTCATAATCATAAATTCATCAGGATAGGTAATCACACAGCCTACATGAACTCCCCTTTTTTCAACTTCCTCTTTGGTTTCACAACCCAAATCGATAAAAATGTTACTGATTTTAGGATTCTCCTCCTTATCTCTGTTTCGGGTGTGAATTGCTGGCCATCCAAAAACTCCCTTAACAATACCATTTTTAGTGTGAATATTTACTCGTTTCGATGGTGCAATTTGATGATCAGAACCTCCGTTTCGAATTACATAAACCATTCCTTCATCTGTAATGTAATTCACATACCAAGCAATTTCATCGGCATGACCTTCAATAACAACTTTGTAGGGAGCATCAGGGTTAATAACACCAACCGCAGTTCCGTAGGTGTCGGTAATAAAAGTATCTACGTATGGTTTTAAATAATCCATCCATATTTTTTGTCCTTCACTTTCAAAGCCCGTAGGAGAGGCGTTATTCAAATATTTCTCTAAAAAAGCTATTGATGATGCTTTCAATATTGATTCAGTACTCATAATAAATTATTTTTTCGCTAAATTAGAAATTTGTCTTTATAGTTCTATATTTAATGTATAATTTTGTGTTAAAAATATCCCTTCATGAATCTTTATAAAATTTTAGTTTTCGCTTTTTTTGTATCACTCTCAGGTTATGCACAAGACACCAAAAATAATAATACTCCGATGGGTTATGTATTGTCTGAAGCAGATAGCATTTTTGGAGACACCATTGTGTTGCCGGAAATAGTAATCGAAAGGCATAAAATGAGCGATGATGACCGAAAACAATTTTTGTTACTTCAAAAAAGAGTTTACGCAACTTACCCTTATGCTAGAATTGCTGCCGAAAGGTTAACGGCATTAAATAGAGGAATGGGGAAGTTTACCAATAACAAGGACAAAAAAAGATATTTCAAAATCGTTGAAGATTATTTAACCAATGAGTTTGAAGCTAGATTAAAAAAGCTTTCCAAAAAGCAAGGCCAAATCTTAGTCAAATTAATTGATAGACAAACAGGAACGACAACCTATGACTTGATAAGGAATCTCAAAAGTGGTTGGAAAGCATTTTGGTCCAATACTGCGGCCAGTATGTTTAATATTGATTTAAAATTAAAGTACCAGCCTTTCGAAGTCAACGAGGATTATTTAATAGAGACTATATTGGTAAGAGGGTTTGAGTCGGGTCGTTTAAGAAAACAAGCGCCAGCACAACCAATAGATTTTGATAAATTGGTAGATACATGGAGTGAAAAAGCAAATTAATAAACTTTCGCATTCTACATCATAACAAAAAAGAGGTAATTACTAAGGTGGTTACCTCTTTTTTTTTTTTCAAGCTAATGACAATACTCAGGAGCTTTTCCTGCTATCTGCTACAATCTTGTTAGCCGAACGCCGGCTCACAAGGATTTCCGCTTCTATCAGGGCTAGGGCTTGAGTTTCCATAAGAAGCGGGACAATAAAACCACACCTTAATATATAGGTGAGAAATCACCAAAAGAAAAATCCGCTTAAATCGGTCGTACCCGTGAGATCTGTGGGTGATGTGGGCGCAGTAAAACGCCAAGCCAAACCTCAAAACTGAGCAAAACCGATCAGATTCCCAAATTCACCCTGCTTAAATTTATAAATCTGCAAAAAGCATGCCTCGTAAATTTCAATATATCAATGTTTTAAAAAATAAGTGTAAAATTAAAGTAAAATAAATGTAAAAAGTCATTGTTTACACGAATAAAGGCGCTACTTTTGCACCCGCAACA
>NZ_JAHWYN010000059.1 GCF_019351435.1 Flavobacterium taihuense | reverse complement strand
TAACAGCCACTACAACGGATTTGGGCATTGGGCTTAATGGAAAAATGGTTTTGTATTTGGGATGATTTGGCAAATCCGAAAATAGAGCTTAATTTAGTCCCAAACCCGTTGTAGTGCCAGAACGTTAGCGGATATAATCGACCAAAATTATGGAAAAAGAGAATTGTTATTTAGAGTTTGAATATTTTGAAGATTTGAATTTTGAAGATTTGAAATTCACTTTTGAAAAAATAAAATATTCGAAAAATAACTCAATTGAAAATAACGATAATTATTGGTTAGAAAATTTCCCTAAATATTCAATTGAGAAATTTTGGTTTTTAGATTCGGACTTGAAACCGAATTTTAAAACTGCCTTCAAAACAGAATTTAATTGGCACTTTTATTCTTTGATAGAATTATTGAGCATAAATTACGGAATAGAATATATTGACTTAAAGAAAGTAGACAAAAACAAAGGTTTACTTGAATATAATCCTTACGAATATCCGTATGGCGGAATTGACGGAATCGTAATGTTTGTAAAATCTTTTAATTGTATTCCGAAAATAATTGATGACGGTACAAGTGTTTACGAAATAAACTTTGAAACTTCTGAAGTATTTAATATTACAGATTTAGAAGATGAAAACAAACAAAATAGTTCTGTGGAAAAATTTAATGCGGTTAAATTATTATATAAATTCGTAAACAGATTTAAACAATAAAAATTACATCCGCTAACACACGCTACAAGCAATTTGGGTATTAGGCTTAATTTGAAGTTGGTTTTGTATTTGGAAGATTTGGCAAATCCGAAAATAGGGCTTAATTTAGTCCCAAACTGCTTGTAGCGCGGGAACGTTGGCGGTCAGCTTACAAATCTGAAATTTTTAAAACCTAAGAAATGAATAAACTAATTTTCTTTTTTTTCATTATAGTTTATAGTTGCTGTTCAGGACAAATCAAAAATAACACGAAAATTTC
>NZ_JAHWYN010000058.1 GCF_019351435.1 Flavobacterium taihuense | reverse complement strand
ATCAAAAAAACGAATTTCGCCAATTCCGACCCGATTTTCACGTTTGCTTGTTCAGTTTCTGCATTTAAAAAGCCAAATCTTTAAATCCGGCTTTCTCCTCGTTTCACGTCAACTGACCGCTAACGTTCTGGCGCTTGGCGAGGTTGGGGATTAAAGATGCGTGATTTTTCGGTTAAACACAAATTTTCCAAATACAAAACCAACTTTCCATTAAGCTTAAAACCCCAATCTCGCCAAACGGCTGTTAGCGGTAGGTGTTTTGAGGTATTTCTCCAGTCTCAATTAAATTACGAAATTCTTCCGCACTTAATGATATAACATTTTGTTCTTCTGCTTTTTTCATTTTAGATGGTCCAGCATTTTCTCCACAACACAAAAAATTTAAATTAACTGTTATGCTTTTCGCAATATGAAAATTATTTTCTTCTGCTAATTTAGTTAATACACTTTTTTCGGTCGGTGAAAATCCCGTAAAACAGATTTCTATTTTAGGTTCTGCTTTAGGCTTTAATGCATAAACTATATCCCAACCTTGTCTTTCTGTTAAATCATTTAGTTCTAATTCTGATAAAATAGTATTAGAGCGCAATATTCGTATTAGTTTTTCTGATAATGCCATTTATTTAATGATTTTGAAAGAAGACTTCAACTATTTCATTTTGTGTAATATTTTTGATTTCGCAATGTCCTAAAGGTTCATATTCTTCCCAAGAAAGAACATCTTCAATTTCAAAATTATCGTCAGATAACATTTCAAACATAGAAGTGTTATTATCTTCAGTCGAAACATATACAAACCCTTTTTGGTAATCAATCTTTTTTACAATAGCTTTCATTTTTGACGTTATTTTTGGTTACACTTACCGCTAACGTTCCCGCGCTACAAGCAGTTTGGGACTAAATTAAGCCCTATTTTCGGATTTGCCAAATCATCCAACTACAAAACCATATTTAAATTAAGCCAAATACCCAAATTGCTTGTAGCGTGTGTTGGC
>NZ_JAHWYN010000057.1 GCF_019351435.1 Flavobacterium taihuense | reverse complement strand
TGTGTAAGTTGAAAAGTTATTCTGAAAAATATTTGAGCTAATTTAAAAAGCTCAAAAATATTTTTTGGAAATAACTTTTTTGCTATTTTTAAAATTACATAGTTATGATTGACAAAGACGAATTATTAAACAACAAGGATTTCTATAAATCCTTCAAAGACTCGGAAGATTTAACTTCATTCTTCCAAACGATGCACAAACGAGCAGTAGAACATATGCTCGAAGCCGAACTGGATGCCCATTTAGACAATGAAAAGCATGACAAAACCACCAATGGTAATTATCGTAACGGGCATGGAACCAAAAAGATAAAAACTTCTTTTGGTCAACAAGAAATCAAAGTTCCTCGCGACAGGGATTCTTCCTTTAATCCCATGCTTGTTCCTAAAAGGGAAAATATAGCTCAGGGAGTTGAAAATGTTATCATATCACTTTACGCCAAAGGGATGAGTGTTAGCGATATTGAGGAACAAATCAAGGAAGTTTATGATTTTGAAATATCCTCTTCAACCATATCACGTATTACCAATACAATCACCAATGAAGTCGTTACTTGGCAAAACAGACCGTTGGAAGACCTTTATTTGATTGTTTGGATGGATGGTATTGTTTTTAAAGTAAGGGAAGGCTCAAAAGTAATTAACAAAACCATTTATTTAGCCGTAGGACTCAATCGAGAGGGTAAAAAGGAAGTTTTGGGTATGTGGCTCGGCAAGAATGAAAGCAGTAGTTTCTGGATGAGTGTTTTAACCGATTTAAAGGCTCGTGGCGTGGAAGATATACTTATTACAGCCACTGACAACTTAAACGGATTTACTCAGACAATCAGAAGTGTTTTTCCTGAATCTCAAACTCAAATATGCGTGGTTCATCAAATTAGAAATGCATGTAAATATGTTGTTTGGAAGGATAGAAAACAATTTAGTGCCGATATGAAACACATTTATAATGCCCCAACTAAACAGGCTGCTGAACTGGCTTTAAACGATTTTGCTGATAAATGGGAGTCTAAATATTCCTATGCCATTAAATCCTGGCGTGATAACTGGGACGAATTGACGGTGTTTTTTGACTTCCCTATTGAAATTAGAAAAATAATTTACACCACAAATTTAATTGAAAATCTAAATGGAAAAATTAGAAAATACACTAAAAATAAAATGTCGTTCCCTACCGATGATGCTGTATTGAAATCTGTATATTTGGCCCTAAGGGAAGCAACCAAAAAATGGACGATGCCTATTCAAAATTGGGGAATTGTTTTAAACCAATTTACCCTTATATTTGATAAAAGGCTCCGATTATAAAACCGAAGCCTTGACTTTTCAACTTACACACTTTATGGGACAGTGTC
>NZ_JAHWYN010000056.1 GCF_019351435.1 Flavobacterium taihuense | reverse complement strand
ATTTTTGAAGACCAATCCAAAAGGTTGTGATGCCAGGTTTTCTCTCTGAAAGATAACCTTTCCAGCCTCCTAATCTAGCTATAGCCCATATATACCGTTTTAAATCAGAACGGTTATATGGGTTTTTTAATTTTTCTGTTCTCCCTTCCAATTGCCTAATTTGCATTTCTAAGCATTCTATTTCTTCTTCATTAAAACAGCTTCTGGGCTCGGTTTCTTCTGTTATATCATATGCGATTTGCATAATAAAGAGTTTAATAATGGTTTCGAGCATCATTAAACACAATTTCCGTATAGCCTTACCTTGAGACAATTCACTGGCTTCAATATTAAATCCTTCTCTTTTTAAAATTCTAAATACCTCTTCAATTATCCACCTACAAGTATACCATTCGATACAAAGCAAAGCTGTTTCAAAGTCTTCGACTTTTTTAGTAGTTAACAATCTCCAATGTATTGGGTTTTCAACATCTTGACTGACTTCTTTTGCTTCAATGGCATAGAGGGTTACTTTTTCAGGAAGAGTTTTATTGGTATATTGATTGGCACTTATTGTTACTTCCGAAAAACGAACTTCTATCGTAGCGGTCCTTTTCTTAATGTTTTTCCTTCTATCTCCATCTAATTCAATGGTATAAGTTCCTTGTGATGGTTGGTTTGAGAGATATTCAAAGAGCTTTTGTTTTCCTTGAAGAATTCGATTGGTTTTTGCCCGTATCAATAAATGTGTTTTCTTGTCGGGAATCAGGCAGAATTGCTCATAAATATCACCTTCTCTATCTTGTATAATGATGATTTCTTTGGCTTGTTCTAAAACTTTTTTGGTATTTAAAGACGATTCTATCCATTTATAAGATTCTTTTTCTTGCGTGGGAACCAGATTATATCGATGAGATCTAGGTTTTTTATCAAATTCATAAGACCTATTCCAAACTTTAACATCTGAAAATCCATAGGGCATTAAAGTTTCTGAATCGAGCACAAAGCTCGGATGGATGAAAAAACCTATTCCAAAAGAATCCTGGATGGTACCAATACTGTCATCTTTCTTTATTCTGTTTTTGTGATTGCATAGGTTAATTTCACTTGTGTCTTGAATGCACAAAACCGATTTATTTCCAACAGCATTAACGCAATTTAATGTCATATTCTTGATTATATCATCCTCACTGACATTCTCATTTTGTAAAAATCGATAAATACCCTTAGCTTCCGAATCATTACTTGCTAATTGACGTATCGAATAAATACTCTTAGCAAACAAGCGATTGAGAATAGAATTTCCTCTATTCAACAATCGCTTGTCTTTTAAATCTTCAAAATGTCTTGTCTGCATTTTTTTATCTCAAAGATAAAAAA
>NZ_JAHWYN010000055.1 GCF_019351435.1 Flavobacterium taihuense | reverse complement strand
ACACGGGCTAAGAGCAATGCCTTCCGCTTTGTTGGATAAAATAGTACAAATTAAAAAATTTGGCTATTTTAGCAATTATTTGTGAAGCGGGAGAAAGAAGGCACTGCGCCTAGCCCGATAACGTTAGTGGTAACCTTAGCGCAGAAGAAAACTTAAACGAAAGAATGACAACAGAAAATGAACATAATTGCAGAGATGATAATCAGACAAAATCTGACATAGAAAAATATGGGCTTTCTGTAATTCTTATTGAAGCGACTGACTATTTGCCTTCTTTCGCATATAGCATTGGGCTTTGGACTAAATACAATCATCCAGAAATTATTTGTTTCGGACTTAGTACACAAACTTTACATTCAATAATCAATGACGTCGCTGACTTAGTAAAAAGTGGACAAAAAATTGAAACAAACAAAACATACAAAAACATATTTGAAAATAGTAAAGCTGAATTTGTCCAGATTGACAATAGAAATTTAGCTGACTATTTTGGAACTGCAATAGACTTCTATAACTCAAATGATTTTCCTGCAATTCAACTTGTATGGACAGACCGAAATGACAAATTCCCTTGGGAAACAGATTTTGAAGATGAGTTTATTTACAAACAACCTTTACTTGATAGAAACGCTGACTTTAAATTCAGTGAGGCTAAAAACGTTGCTGTTTTTACAACAAGACAATGGCTTGAACTTGGGAAACCTATCTTAAAAGTTGTGCACGACATAGATGGAGATTGGCAGTTTTTAACAGGCGACAATATCAATATACCCCAAGATGCTAAACTTGTTGCATTAGAGCAAATGACAATTAAAGACAAAACTTTAAATGAAGTTTTTGACCTTGAATACGGAGAAGAAGCCGAAAGAGAATTTATAGGTGGAAAATGGACAAGAAATATGGTCGAAATTGAAGACGATGAATAAAAGGAAAAACTGAAAATAATAAAAAAGTAAATGGGAGATTTTAATTCCGAATTTAAGATTCAACAGAAGAAACTCAAACCGAAAGTAGTTCTTTTAATAAAAAGATTTTACGTTATAGCATTTAATATTTATGCGTGGTTTTGGTTATATAGAGAAATATTTATCCGAGAATCAACAAATTTTGAAGACTATTTATTATGGTTTTTTACAACTGCCGGAATGTATTACTTCGTATTAGACAGTAATGACATTCTTTTAAAAATTCCAAAAAAAACAAACAGAACAGAATAAAAAGGCTACCACTAACACACGCTACAAGCAATTTGGGTTTTAGGCTTAATGGAAAATTTGGTTTGTATTTGGAAGATTTGGCAAATCCGAAAATAGGGCTTAATTTAGTCCCAAACTACTTGTAGCGCGGGAACGTTATGGGTAACCCTAAAACCGAAAAACAGACAATGAATTTATTTAAAAAATTATTTGGTGGTTCTGACAAATCAGAAAACAAATTGGAAAACAAAAAGCTAGATCTTGAA
>NZ_JAHWYN010000054.1 GCF_019351435.1 Flavobacterium taihuense | reverse complement strand
TAATTGATAGTTGACTCCATTTTCAGAATTTGCCAAACCAACGGCAACACCGGTTCCTCCTGCGCAATAGGCAGCAGTTCCCGTTACGGCGTAGGCAATTGGTAAAGCGGTAATGCTTACCACAGCGCTTCCGGTCATGGTATTGGTACAGCTACCGACTGTTTTCGTAGCCAGTACAGTATAAGTAGCAGCTGTAGTTTGGTTGCCAAAAGAAATTGCTGCGCCTGTTCCGGACACAGGACTTCCCACATCAGTAGCTCCATTTTTTAATTGATAGTTAACGCCCGATTCGGAATTTGCCAAACCAACGGCAACACCGGTTCCTCCTGCGCAATAGGCAGCAGTTCCCGTTACGGCGTAGGCAATTGGCAAAGCGGTAATGCTTACCACAGCGCTTCCGGTCATGGTATTGGTACAGCTACCTGCTGTTCTTGTAGCTAGTACGGTATAAGTTGCTGCAGCTGTTTGGTTGCCAAAAGAAATTGCTGTGCCTGTTCCAGACACTGGACTTCCCACATCGGTAGCTCCATTTTTTAATTGATAGTTAACGCCCGATTCGGAATTTGCTAAACCAACGGCCACACCGGTTCCTCCTGCGCAATAGGCAGCAGTTCCCGTTACGGCGTAGGCAATTGGCAAAGCGGTAATGCTTACCACAGCGCTTCCGGTCATGGTATTGGTACAGCTACCGGCTGTTTTCGTAGCCAGCACGGTATAAGTGGCAGCTGTAGTTTGGTTGCCAAAAGAAATTGCTGCGCCTGTTCCGGACACTGGACTTCCCACATCGGTGGCTCCATTTTTTAATTGATAGTTAACGCCCGATTCGGAATTTGCCAAACCAACGGCCACACCGGTTCCTCCTGCGCAATAGGCGGCAGTTCCCGTTACGGCGTAGGCAATTGGCAAAGCGGTAATGCTTACCACAGCGCTTCCGGTCATGGTATTGGTACAGCTACCGGCTGTTTTCGTGGCCAACACGGTATAAGTAGCAGCTGTAGTTTGGTTGCCAAAAGAAATTGCTGCCCCGGTTCCGGACACTGGACTTCCAACATCGGTGGCTCCATTTTTTAATTGATAGTTAACGCCCGATTCGGAATTTGCCAAACCAACGGCCACACCGGTTCCTCCTGCGCAATAGGCAGCAGTTCCCGTTACGGCGTAGGCAATTGGCAAAGCGGTAATGCTTACCACAGCGCTTCCGGTCATGGTATTGGTACAGCTACCTGCTGTTTTCGTAGCCAGCACGGTATAAGTAGCAGCTGTAGTTTGGTTGCCAAAAGAAATTGCTGCGCCTGTTCCGGACACTGGACTTCCCACATCAGTAGCTCCATTTTTTAATTGATAGTTAACGCCCGATTCGGAATTTGCCAAACCAACGGCAACACCGGTTCCTCCTGAGCAATAGGCAGCAGTTCCCGTTACGGCGTAGGCAATTGGCAAAGCGGTAATGCTTACCACAGCGCTTCCGGTCATGGTATTGGTGCAGCTACCGGCTGTTTTCGTGGCCAGCACGGTATAAGTAGCAGCTGTAGTTTGGTTGCCAAAAGAAATTGCTGCCCCGGTTCCAGACACCGGACTTCCCACATCAGTAGCTCCATTTTTTAATTGATAGTTAACGCCCGATTCGGAATTTGCCAAACCAACGGCAACACCGGTTCCTCCTGCGCAATAGGCGGCAGTTCCCGTTACGGCGTAGGCAATTGGCAAAGCGGTAATGCTTACCACAGCGCTTCCGGTCATGGTATTGGTGCAGCTACCTGCTGTTTTCGTGGCCAACACGGTATAAGTAGCAGCTGTAGTTTGGTCTCCAAAAGAAATTGCTGTGCCTGTTCCAGACACAGGACTTCCCACATCGGTAGCTCCATTTTTTAATTGATAGTTAACGCCCGATTCGGAATTTGCCAAACCAACGGCAACACCGGTTCCTCCTGCGCAATAGGCAGCAGTTCCCGTTACGGCGTAGGCAATTGGCAAAGCGGTAATGC
>NZ_JAHWYN010000053.1 GCF_019351435.1 Flavobacterium taihuense | reverse complement strand
CAGATAATGTATAATTATTTGGAACAAGTCCAGCAAACACATTGGATGATTGATAGCTTGTTCCATCCAAACTGTATTCCATTCCTGTTTGGGAAACAACAGTAATTGTTCCCGATGGTATTCCGCAGGTAGGTTGAACAACACTCAAAGCTGTCGGAACAACCGGAGCTGTTGGAACAGCATTGATTTTGGTGGCAGTGCCTGATACAGCTAAACAACTAGCATCCAAAACATTTCGAACAGACAACGTATAATTATTTGGCACAAGTCCAGCAAATACATTTGACGATTGATAGATAGTTCCATCCAAACTGTATTCCATTCCTGTTTGGGAAACAACAGTAATTGTTCCCGATGGTATTCCGCAGGTAGGTTGAACAACACTCAAAGCTGTCGGAACAACCGGAGCTGTTGGAACAGCATTGATTTTGGTGGCAGTGCCTGATACAGCTAAACAACTAGCATCCAAAACATTTCGAACAGACAACGTATAATTATTTGGCACAAGTCCAGCAAATACATTTGACGATTGATAGGTAGTTCCATCCAAACTGTATTCCATTCCTGTTTGAGAAACAACAGTAATTGTTCCCGATGGTGTTCCGCAGGTAGGCTGAACAACACTCAAAGCTGTTGGAACAACCGGAGCTGTTGGAACAACATTGATTTTGGTGGTAGTACCTGAAACCGCCGAACAACTAGCATCCAAAACATTTCGAACAGACAACGTGTAATTATTTGGCACAAGTCCGGCAAACACATTTGATGATTGATAGATAGTTCCATCCAAACTGTATTCCATTCCTGTTTGGGAAACAACAGTAATTGTTCCCGATGGTGTTCCGCAGGTAGGCTGAACAACACTCAAAGCTGTTGGAACGACCGGAGCTGTTGGAACAGCATTGATTTTAGTGGTAGTACCTGATACAGCGGAACAACTAGCATCCAAAACATTTCGAACAGACAACGTGTAATTATTTGGCACAAGTCCAGCAAATACATTTGACGATTGATAGGTAGTTCCGTCCAAACTGTATTCCATTCCTGTTTGGGAAACAACAGTAATTGTTCCCGATGGTGTTCCGCAAGTTGGTTGAACAACACTCAGCGCTGTCGGAACAACCGGAGCTGTTGGAACAGCATTGATTTTAGTGGCAGTGCCTGATACAGCTAAACAAGTAGCATCCAAAACATTTCGAACAGACAACGTATAATTATTTGGCACAAGTCCGGCAAACACATTTGATGATTGATAGGTAGTTCCATCCAAACTGTATTCCATTCCTGTTTGGGAAACAACAGTAATTGTTCCCGATGGTGTTCCGCAGGTAGGCTGAACAACACTCAAAGCTGTTGGAACAACCGGAGCTGTTGGAACAGCATTGATTTTAGTGGTAGTACCTGATACAGCTAAACAAGTAGCATCCAAAACATTTCGAACAGACAACGTATAATTATTTGGAACAAGTCCAGCAAATACATTTGACGATTGATAGGTAGTTCCGTCCAAACTGTATTCCATCCCTGTTTGGGAAACAACAGTAATTGTTCCCGATGGTGTTCCGCAGGTAGGCTGAACAACACTCAAAGCGGTCGGAACAACAGGAGCTGTTGGAACTGAATTGATTTTAGTGGTAGTACCTGATACAGCGGAACAACTAGCATCCAAAACATTTCGAACAGACAACGTGTAATTATTTGGCACAAGTCCGGCAAACACATTTGATGATTGATAGGTTGCTCCGTCCAAACTGTATTCCATTCCTGTTTGGGAAACAACAGTAATTGTTCCCGATGGTATTCCGCAGGTAGGCTGAACAACACTCAAAGCTGTCGGAACAACCGGAGCTGTTGGAACAGCATTGATTTTAGTGGCAGTGCCTGATACAGCTAAACAAGTAGCATCCAAAACATTTCGAACGGACAACGTATAATTATTTGGAACAAGTCCAGCAAATACATTTGACGATTGATAGGTAGTTCCATCCAAACTGTATTCCATTCCTGTTTGAGAAACAACAGTAATTGTTCCCGATGGTGTTCCGCAAG
>NZ_JAHWYN010000052.1 GCF_019351435.1 Flavobacterium taihuense | reverse complement strand
CATAACAGCTACTACAACGGATTTGGGCAATAGGCTTAATGGGGAGTTATTTTTGTATTTGGATGATTTGGCAAATCCGAAAATAGGGATTAATTTAGTCCCAAACCCGTTGTAGTACCAGAACGTTATAGAGCAGTTGTGCCGAAATTACGCAGATAAAAACAATTAGAAAATAGACATTTGTTTACGCAGAAAGTTAACAAAGCAGAAGCGTGAAAATTGGAACTTGCCTGTAGAAATTTGAAAAGTTGAAACTTGAAAAGCAGAAGCGTGAAAGTCGGAATCTGCCAACAGAAACTTGAAAAGTTGAAGTGTGAAAAACAGAAACGTGAAAATTGGAATTTGTCAGCCGAAGCTTGAAATTCTTTGCGCAGAATTTATAATTAGAAAGTAAATAATTGAAAATAATACGCCGAAAATTACAAACCAAAAATTACAAACGTGAAAGTTGGAATTTGCCAAC
Source organism: Flavobacterium taihuense (assembly GCF_019351435.1). GTDB lineage: Bacteria > Bacteroidota > Bacteroidia > Flavobacteriales > Flavobacteriaceae > Flavobacterium > Flavobacterium taihuense. The sequence continues at coordinate 1,736 of NZ_JAHWYN010000052.1, read as the reverse complement.
AGAAGCGTGAAAAGTTTACGGTTCAATCGTAATTTCGACAAAACAACCGCTCTATAACACACGCTACAAGCAATTTGGGGATTTGGCTTAATGGAAAAATGGTTTTGTATTTGGAAGATTTGGCAAATCCGAATAATGGGCTTAATTTAGTCCCAAACTGCTTTTAGCGCGGGGACGTTAGCGGTCAGGCTAAAATGACACCTCACAGTAAACAGAAACTATGACAGACGTAAACATATACAAAGGCGAGTTTTGCATTTCAACCGACAAGGTAAAATTAGACATTGACGCCATTCACGAATTTTTATCAACCAAAGCGTATTGGTGCATAAATATTCCGAAAGACAAGGTGCAAACTGCTATTGAAAATTCATTCTGCTTTGGTGTTTATCAAGACGAAAAACAAATTGGCCTTGCAAGAATCATTACCGATTTTTCAACGATTGCCTATTTGGGCGACGTATATATTTTAGAAGAATACAGAGGATTGGGGCTTTCTAAATGGTTAATGGAAACGGTTATGAACTATCCGAGTCTACAAGGTTTAAGACGTTGGATTTTACTCACAGGAGACGCACACGAGCTATATCGTAAATTTGGGTGGATAGACATTGCAGACCCAACCAAATGGATGGAACTTCATAATAAAAACGTTTATTCAAAATAACAATGACAGGACAAAAACCGAGCCCGATATAAGCCCGAACCGCTAACAGCTACTACAACAGATTTGGGTAATAGGCTTAATGGGAAGTTGGTTTTGTATTTGGGATGATTTGGCAAATCCGAAAATAGGTCTTAATTTAATCCCAAACCCGCTGTAGTACCAGAACGTTAGTGGCTATTTTAACCGAACCAAAACATAAAAAATTAAACATAACAGAAAATATATAATGAAAAAATTACTTTACTTAACTACAATTATATTAATGTCTTTTTCAACAATTCAAAATGAACCGATTGAAAGAATTGGCATAAAAGGTCCGATTGAATTTAACAAAACCGTATTTTCTCTTGCTTGGTCAGAAAAGCCAAACGCAAATTATTATGTTCAAGAATACTTGCCGAAAAATGAAACAGTCGAAAAATTTAATGAACTTATAACTGTAAATGTTTTTGTAATGGATGTGAGTGTTGAAAATGGAATTCAACAAAAAGTAAATGAACTTACTAAGCGAAAGGAAACTGACAAAGTATGTAATTTTAGCGTTATAAATAGTCCTGATGGTAAAGAAAGTATACTTGATTGTATCTTGAGTTCCGAAAAAAATGGAGAATTAGAAATTGTAGAATTTATAATCTATAGATACAAACAAATTGAACTAGAAAATCATAAAAAAGCACTACTTATATATTCATATTCGAAAAGAAGCTATGGAGAAAATATTACTCCATTTCTAAAGAAATTAGGGACGGAAAGAACAGATTTATTAAACGTAATGATTGCGAAAGAACTTCCGAATATAAAACTAAACGAGTAAAAAAAACAGCCACTAACAGCCACTACAACGGATTTGGGCATTTGGCTTAATGGAAAAATGGTCTTGTATTTGGAATATTTGGCAAATCCGAAAACAGGGCTTAATTTAATCCCAAACCCGCTGTAGTGCCAGAACGTTAGCAGGCATATTCACCGAACGAACAAAAAACAGAAAATGAAAAAAATCGCATTATTATTCATAATTTTTATTTCCACTAAAAGCATTTCGCAAACGAAAAATTTTATTGATTTACCT
>NZ_JAHWYN010000051.1 GCF_019351435.1 Flavobacterium taihuense | reverse complement strand
AACGTTCCCGCGCTACAAGCAGTTTGGGACTAAATTAAGCCCTATTTTCGGATTTGCCAAATCATCCAACTACAAAACCATATTTAAATTAAGCCAAATACCCAAATTGCTTGTAGCGTGTGTTGGCAACTGGGCTTATTACCACGATTTTATTTGTTACCCTTTGCTCTATTATGAGTTTTACAAAGCATTTCACAATTTTTTATGTCAGTTGCACCGCCTTTACTCCACGCTGTAACGTGGTCAGCATCCATTTCTGCTAATTTCCATATTTTCGTTTTGTTTGCATCGTGTCCAATGGCACAATGTGAACAGTTTGAAATTCCTTTTTTCTCGGCTTCTGCTGTTTGAATAGCACAAGTAGATTTTTTTGTTGCTTCGTCAAACACTCTAACTTCTAATAATTTTGTGTCTGTTGAGCCACCCAAAATAAATTCAAAAATTCCTTTTCGAGTTTTTACATAAGGGTCGGCATAAAGTTTCTTAACTTGTTCTGAAACTGTTTTTGAATTGTAAGGTTGTTTGCGATACGTTTCATAAAGTCTGCCATATTCAAGTCCTTTCATTTCGCTTTCTACGTCTGTAAATACGGTAGAAACCCAGTCAATGACACTTGTGAAATAGTTTTTCAGTTCGGTTATGTTTTTGTCAAATCTGTGTCGGCTCATATAATCGCCTACATTGTCTTTGCTTACCCATTCCAAAGCTCTTTCTAAATATTCTTGTCGGTTTGCACTTCCTGAAACGTAAGCACTCCATTTTTGAATGTTTGCGTTTTGGCTGTTACTAAATTCTTCTTTTCCAAGTGTTACAAATGGACCAGAATAAACTGCGTTTAAAAGTTCTTGATTATTGAGTGGAACACCTGCAATATTGATAGTTCTAAACCATTCTTTTATTTCGCTTTCTGTGCCTTCACATTCGTAAATTAAAAGTTTAGTATCTAATATCTTTTGTTGTTTGTCGGTTGCAATACCACTAAAATATTGCTCCATTCCGTTTTCGTCTTTTATAGCGAATTTGTTTGTTACAAATCTGCCAAAACTTGTAATTCGTTGTTGTCCGTCTAAAACTTCAAGGCTGTTTTTGCTGATTTTGTTGAAATAAATTAGACCTAACGGATAACCTTTTAAAATTGACGAAATAACAGCAACATCTCTTTTTCCGTCTGCATAAATATAGTTTCTTTGGTATTCGGGTTGAATTGTCAAAGTTCCTGACAAACCAAACAAGCCTTTGCCTTCCAATTCGTTGTAAATGAATCCTTCACAAATGTCTTTAACTGTTATATCTGTTCTTAATGTAGTTTCCATTATTTCTTATGCTTTATTAATACTCTTGTATAGACTTTTTCCAATTGATTGTTTCTAAAAACAACACCACTTGCATTCAAATCGTATGTGCCAAGTTTTCCAAATTTATCTAAGTATGCTTGTTTGCATTCAGCAGAAGAGTATATTTTAGTTTTTTGTTTATATAAATCTAGGTTTTCACACATTCCAACTATCTCAAATTGTTCAGGCGAATATTTGTCCAAAAAGCTAATAGGAACACCCATTACACCATCATAATCACTAGGTATAGCATCTGTAAATGGAACTTCAATAGCATTGTAATTTTCATAATTTAAATAACCAATTCCTTTTATTTCTTTGTGTTTACTGAATTTTAAATTATCGTCAAAAGTCATAAGAGGCATTTTTAAATGTCGTCTTCCGTGGTCAATATTGGTGTACCAACAACAATTTCTGAACTTTACCAAACCAGTTTCTTTATCAAAAACACCTTCTGCGTAGTCGTTTGATATTGGGGAAGAAAAAAAAGCGTTACCAGCTTTGAAACCATTACCTAACCAAATTTTATTTTCCTTAATATATCCAAATAGTTCTTTAAGTCCAATAGAGTTCATACTGCCAATAATTACAAATTGTTTATTAGCGTCCATTATCCACGGTAAGAATTCTCTAAATAATGAAAATGGTGGATTTGTAATAATAATATCGGATTCGTCTCGTAGTTTTTTTATTTCTTGACTTTTAAAATCACCATCACCTTTTAAGTATTCCCATTCCAAATCATTGACGTCAATTCTTCCATCACCAGATTTATCGTGGGTAAGTGTGAAAATTTTACCGTTTTTTACCGTTTTATTTTCGTCAAACTGTGGGTCGTTTGTTTCAAAAAGAGTTGGTTGATATTTGGTTTTGAAATTTTTGCTGTCTGGTGCATAACTTGTGCTTATAAGCTTTCTTAGTCCAAGTCGTTCAAAATTTTGCGCAAAAAACTTAGTAAAATTGCTCCATTCAGGGTCATCACAGGGAAGTAGAATTGTTTTGCCACGAAATACGTTTTGGTCAAATTCCAAATACGCCATTATTTCTTTTTCTATGTCGTGGTATTGAGTATAAAACTCATCGTTTTTTGTAGTTTTAGCTTTTGATAAGTTGCTATTCTTTGTTTTCTCCGCCATTGTTGTCCGATTTACGGCAACAAAATCAAACGGAATATTATTTTCAGTACTATGTTTTTAGCACGATAGTTCCGTTAGCCTTGTTGCCAACGT
>NZ_JAHWYN010000050.1 GCF_019351435.1 Flavobacterium taihuense | reverse complement strand
TAACAGCCACTACAACGGATTTGGGCATTGGGCTTAATGGAAAAATGGTTTTGTATTTGGGATGATTTGGCAAATCCGAAAATAGAGCTTAATTTAGTCCCAAACCCGTTGTAGTGCCAGAACGTTATAAGGCAGTTTGGAAGAACCGAAGTGCGAAAAAAGATGTAATGTTTTCATAATAATTAAAAATTAAAAATATGTATTCAAAATTAAAAGCAGAAAAATTGATTATAGAATTTGATTACTTAAAAAACAAATCTTATTTTCCTTTTGGACCAGAAGGACGTGAATTTAAAATTACAGACTTAAAAATTACAGAACCACAAATTTCTTATGTAGAATCACTAATTTTAAAAAAAAGACACCCTGGAGATTCTGAAAACAAACTTACCGAAGAAAAAGAAAAAAGTATAGAATGGAAAGTAACTATAATTATTACTGATAAAACAGATACACTTGAAGTCGAATTAGAAGAATCTTTAAAAGTTTTAAAAATAAGACACGACATAAGTAAAATGTTTAATTAAGCTATTTCCTTTTTTATATTTTCTATTAATTCTTTAAAACTTGTTTCATCAAAACAGCAAAAAAAAGTAGAAGCTACAAGTAATTCTGTTTTTTTTAAAATTTCCTGAACTTCCTCAAAAGAGTAATCTGAAAGTATTTTTAAAATTTCTATTGAAACTAAATCTAGTTTATCGTATTTCGACATAATAATTGTATTTAAACTTGTGTTTCCTTAATATCGGTGGAACACGAAACCGATAATAAAACCGCCTTATAACAGCCACTACAACGGATTTGGGCAATTGGCTTAAAGGAAAGTTGGTTTTGTATTTGGGATGATTTGGCAAATCCGAAAATAGGGCTTAATTTAATCCCAAACCCGCTGTAGTGCCAGAACGTTATAGCCAATGATAACACAACAGATGAAACATACAATTATATTTTTACTTATAATTTTTTCAACATTAAAAGTTGAAGCAAAAAAGATAGTTTCCCCCATTGAAATAATTTCGGGAATGGCAGACATTATAGTCATTGGAGAAATAGATATTGTAAAAGATAATTCATATACTTTTAAAATTAGTGAAACAATAAAAGGACAAGTTTATAAAACAATTTCTGTGCGGAAATTTAAAGAATGGACTTGTGATACGAGATTTGGCAAAGTAAAAAAAGGACAGAGACTATGTTTATTTCTTAAAAAAGGGTCAACTAATTGGACAATTATTAACGGAAGTACGGGCGAACTTCTAATTTTAAACAACTATATCACTTTGGGTGGCGATGAGGAATACATACACGTTGATTATAAATTTACTCCGTACCGTCTTTCAGTTCAAGAATTTAAAAATGGCATTAGAGAATTTAGTAAATGTTACCGATTCATCGGCGAATATGACTTTATGGATAAAAAAGCTCATTTTGAACAAATATGTGATGACAAACAAATTTCAAAATTTAAAAGCATTAACAAGTTTTCAGCTTGGCTTTATAAAAGAATGACAAAATATCCAGTAATTAAAGCCTAAAATCACTGGCTATAACAGCTACTACAACGGATTTGGGTAATTGGCTTAATGGAAATACGGTTTTGTATTTGGGAGATTTGGCAAATCCGAAAATAGGGCTTAATTTAGTCCCAAACCCGCTGTAGTACCAGAACGTTAGGCATCAGTTCAACCGAACTGACGCAGAAAAAATAACGTTAAACAATTAAACATTCAAAAAAATGAGATGTAGTAACTGCGGAAAAGAAACGCCATTTAGTGGAAAAGTGTGCCATTGGTGCAACAATGATAAATCAAAAGACCAAGAAACACACACGAAAATCGGATGTGTTGCAATTATAATTGTATTCATCTTATTTCTTTTTTTTAAATGTTCTTAAAAAATAACTAAATAGTTTATAACCAATGAGAGTAACAGTAAAATTGCTTATTGAAATGCTAGAAGTAGAAGACCCAAATTTAGAAGTCTATTTTGGTGGACTTGAACTTTACAGATTAAAAGACCGTGGCGGTGTTTTACAGTTTGAATTTAGCCAGTCAGTTTATCCAGACGAAGAAGGTTTCGTGGTGGTTGAAAACCATTTAGAACGGAAACAATCCAAACCTGAATAACCTCATTTGTTTCAGGACGATATTGTTCTTTTACTTTACCGTTTTCATATCGAGACAGAAAATATTTACCGTCTTTAATTTCAATTCTAATTTCTTGATTTTCTAAAATCATAATATTTGAGTTTTAAATTGTGTTTCTGACTTTAAAACGGTGCAGAAACTAAACCGAAAAACTTTGTAAATAAAGAACCGAATGCCTAACAGCCACTACAACGGATTTGGGCAATTGGCTTAAAGGAAAGTTGGTTTTGTATTTGGGATGATTTGGCAAATCCGAAAATAGGGCTTAATTTAATCCCAAACCCGCTGTAGTGCCAGAACGTTGTAGGGCATAACTTTGAAAATCAGAACTTAAAAAACAAACTTCCAATACTAAATACAAATATTCACAATTACAAAAATGGATTTAGAAAAATTTTTCTCATCTGAATTGATTCTTGAAAACG
>NZ_JAHWYN010000005.1 GCF_019351435.1 Flavobacterium taihuense | reverse complement strand
TACGCGTTACGCACCCGTGCGCCGGTCTCTGGTTCCGAAAAACCATACCCCTCGACTTGCATGTGTTAAGCCTGCCGCTAGCGTTCATCCTGAGCCAGGATCAAACTCTTCATCGTATATTATGCGCCTAATAAATTAAGCTGTTTTTATTTGACTGAAGTTCTAGTGGTTATTCTCAAATCTTCCGATTCTATTACTCTTATTTTATTTGTTCTGATTTTTCATCAGAACGGCTGTCAATTCAATATGTCTAGGAACGTGTTCTTCTTGTTTTTTCACTCCGTTTAACTCACATGGTGTGTCTCTCGAAGCGGGTGCAAAAGTAACTTTTCTTTTTTAACTGGCAAGAACTTTTTGAAGTTTTTTTGAAAATTTTATTTTTCGTTTTCTTCTCGTTTTCTTAGCAGTATTTCAAGGAACATTACGCGTTTTGCGGGGTGCAAAAGTAACTATCTCTTTTATTTCTCACAAGCTTTTTGAAATCTTTTTTTGAAAATAAATTTCTTTTTTTTTCATCCCTACTTGTCAGTATAGTAAAGAACTTAGTCGCTGTTGCGGGTGCAAAAGTAGCGCCTTTATTCGTGTAAACAATGACTTTTTACATTTATTTTACTTTAATTTTACACTTATTTTTTAAAACATTGATATATTGAAATTTACGAGGCATGCTTTTTGCAAATTTATAAATTTAAGCAGGGTGAATTTGGGAATCTGATCGGTTTTGCTGCGTTTTGGGGTTTGGCTTGGCGTTTTACTGCGCCAACATCGCCAACAGATCTCACGGGTACGACCGATTTACGCGGATTTTTCTTTTGTAGATTTCCCTCCTATATATAAGGTGTGGTTTTATTGTCCCGCTTCTTATGGAAACTAAGGCCATAGCCCCGATAGTAGTGGAAATCCTCCTAGTGCCGGCGTTCGGCACCAGGAGATTGTAACGCATAGCGGGATGAAGCTCCTGATTTTGATAGCTCAACAATGATCCATACATACACTTTTTGAATTGCTCTCCTATATATAATGTAATTAAACTTCTATAAACTGATGTCATTTTTTTATTCCTGTATAAAAATGTCGAACTTTGCGATCTAAAAACACCCTAGATGACACTTCACATAGAAACTCCTGCATTGCTCTTTTCGGCTACTTCATTAATCTTGCTGGCTTACACTAATCGATTTTTAACAGTTGCAACCATTGTACGCGGGTTGAAGAAGGTCTACAAAGAGAAAGAGAATCGAATGATCTTGCTAGAAATAAAAAACCTCAACCTTCGATTAACCCTTATCCGTTATATGCAAATGGCTGGCGTATTGAGTTTGTTCCTATCCGTTTTTACCATGCTTGTTTTGTTTTTAGATTATCAATTGACTGGGATTTATTTATTTGGTTCCAGCTTGCTTGCTTTGTTAATCTCTTTGGCATTGTGCTTTTGGGAGATTAACATTTCGGTTGATGCTTTGCGTTTGCATTTGAGTGATTTGACTCATAAAGAACTTGAAAAAGAACAGCAATCAACTATTGAAGCAAAATAGACTTCGTTTTATTTTCTACTAAATTAAAAATCACACACTCAAAATGTTTAAAAACAATACACTCAAGGGCGTTTTCTTGGTAGGATTTGGCGCGACCAGTTACGGAATGCTGGCTACATTTGTAAAAATGGCTTACACCGAAGGTTATACTACCGCCGAGGTTACGATTTCTCAATTTATATTGGGAATTGCTGGAATCCTTATCATTAATGCATTTCAAAAAGCCAAAAGTGAAACCGAGGTTGTAAAAGCCACGAAGAAAAACATATTTCAGTTGATGATTGCCGGCACCTCTATGGGTCTGACAAGTGTCTTTTATTATATGGCCGTGAAATACATTCCTGTTTCCATAGCCATCATACTATTGATGCAAACCGTATGGATTGGTTTATTACTGGAAATGATTTTGGAAAAAAAAGCACCTTCTATCCAAAAAATCGTTGCTGCTGTTGTGGTTTTATTAGGAACGCTTTTGGCTACCAATATATTTAAGAATGAAATTCAATTGGATTGGCGCGGAATTACTCTTGGAATGTTAGCTGCCTGCTCCTTTACGACCACAATGTTTACAGCAAATAGAGTTGGTTTAGGAATTTCTTCGGCTCAACGAAGCCTGTATATGCTTTTGGGAGGAGCAATAATTGTTTTTGCCTTTGGAATCGTAACACAAAATACTCCGTTTCAATTTGCAATATTTCTGAAATGGGGAATCATATTATCACTTTTTGGCACTATTATTCCCCCTATGCTTATGAATATAGGTTTCCCTCTTACGGGAATTGGATTGGGAAGCATCGTTTCTGCTCTTGAACTTCCTGTTTCTGTTCTAATGGCTTACACTCTTCTTCATGAAGAAGTGGTCTTCTTACAATGGATTGGCATACTACTAATAATATTTGCCATTGTAATAATGAATATAACTTTCAAAAAACAGTAACACATAATGACTATCAGTATTAAAAAAACACAGTAATAATCATTATGTGTTACTTTTTTTATAAATTCGTAATCCATACAATTCTTGTTAAACTACAAAGACAGTATATTGGAATACCTTTTTATAAATTTTCACCTATTAATTATTAACTTAATTTTTTTATTATGAAAAAACTTTTTGCAGAATTTTTCGGAACGTATTGGTTGGTTTTTGGAGGTTGTGGAAGCGCGCTTTTTGCCGCAGGAATTCCTAATTTAGGAATTGGATTTGTGGGAGTTTCATTGGCCTTTGGATTAACGGTTTTGACAATGGCTTATGCAGTTGGACATATTTCTGGAGGACATTTTAATCCTGCAGTCTCTTTTGGATTATGGGCTGGCGGAAGATTTTCGGCCAAAGAATTACTTCCCTATATTATTGCACAATGTGTTGGCGCTGTCGCAGCAGCAGGAACACTTTACAGTATTGCATCCGGAAAAGCTGGATTTATGATAGACAACACTAAGGCAGGTGCTTTTGCATCTAATGGATATGGAGCCTTTTCTCCCGATGGTTATTCTATGCAGGCCGCTTTTGTTACCGAATTTGTGCTAACCTTATTTTTCCTTTTAATTATACTGGGGGCCACAGACAAATTTGCCAACGGAAAATTTGCCGGAATTGCTATCGGACTTGCTCTAACCCTTATTCACTTAATCAGTATTCCAATCACAAATACATCCGTAAATCCGGCAAGATCATTATCACAAGCTATTTTCGTAGGTGGAGAGCCACTGTCACAACTTTGGTTGTTTTGGGTAGCCCCAATTTTAGGCGCAATAGTCGCTGGCTTCATTTATAAAAATCTATTGCAAGATCATTCAGAAGCTTAGATTTTATAGCCCTATAAATTATAAAGAGAAAAACAAGAGGCTTGATTTTGTTTTTCTCTTTATTTTTGCATTATGAATTCACTTTTTCAATCTGAACCCCTATTTTTAGATTTACCGGATGCCGAAATCATCTACTTCCCTGCTTTTCTTTCAGAAGAAGAAGCAGATTTACTTTTTCAAGAATTACTTAAAACCATACCTTGGCAACAGGATGAAATTACGGTTTATGGCAAAAAACATTTGCAACCACGATTGACTGCTTTGTTTGGAAATGAAGGAAAGCCCTACTCCTATTCGAATATTATCATGCAACCTCACTATTGGACATTGCCTTTGCAAAAACTAAAATCTCTTGTCGAAAATGTTTCCAACACAGTTTTTACAACCGTTTTATTAAATTATTATAGAGATGGCAGTGACAGCAATGGCTGGCATGCCGATAACGAAAGAGAATTAGGAACAAACCCCATAATTGCCTCATTGAGTTTGGGAGCCGAAAGAATTTTTCAGTTAAAACACAACATTGATACTACCCAGAAGAAAAACATAATCCTCGAAAATGGCAGTTTATTATTAATGAAAGGCACTACACAACATTTTTGGAAGCATCAGGTCCCAAAAACAGCAAAACCAATTGGTCCCAGAATAAATCTTACTTTTAGAGTAATCAAATAGAATTGTTTAAAAATTAACTTAAAATATATTTTCAAAAACATCGTTAGCCTAAAAAAGAATTAAAAAATGAATATTTTTTCCAATTAAAATAAAAAGTAATAATAATTTTTATTAATATTGGTATAAGATTTAAAATCAGATTTATTAATCATTAACACCAAATAGAATTAATTTTCACGTGATGAAAAAGAGTAACCGCAAAGAATTGAACTGGGAACAAACAGAAAGGCTAATTACATTAGCCCAAGAGGAAAAAAATCCATTTGAGATTATCAAAAAAGAATTTGGATTAGCTGAAAAGGAGGTTCTTGAAATTATGAAAAAGAAAATGCCTGCAGAGAAATATGAAATGTGGAAAAAGAAAGCCATCGCAAGTAAACCAAAACCCAAACCTCTAAAAATTGATGATTTTGATGATGATTTAGACGGAAAATATTATATAAAAAATAAACTAGACTAACCCAAACCTAAAAAACTCCTGTATATCAGGAGTTTTTTTTTATTTCTTTTTTTAAGTTTTACTTTACTATTAAAGAATAGTAATCTAATAATCTAAACCATACTCATGCTATCTTAGTTTTTTGAATAGACTAGAATTCATGCAATTCAGTTGAAATCCCTCTTTTTGAGTTATTTTTTTATTGGATTTACTTTTATTAAAAGATTTTTGTAACATTTTTAGATTTTAAAATACTAATGCACAAAACAAACATTAACAAAAATGAAAAAAATAATCTTTGCAATTGCTTTTTCTTCCTTAATTTGGACAAGTAAAGCGACCACTACAACCCCTGTAGATTCTAAAAAAGAAGAAATTGAAGTCAATATCAATCTTACTGATGTAAAAGATGACCAAGTTCTGGTTACAGTAAAAGCACCAAAAATCAAAGCGGATGTTATTACTTATAGTCTTCCAAAAACAGTTCCTGGAACTTATTCAGTAGATGATTACGGTAAATACATTGCAGATTTCAAAGCTTATGATAGTAAAGGAAACTTATTGACTGTCTCAAAAACAGATGACAACACTTGGTCAATCAAAAATGCTAAATCACTAATAAAAATTACATATTTAGTAAACGACACTTTTGACACCGAAAAAGGAAGAGGTTTTGGAAAAGACGATGTATTCTCTCCCGCAGGAACCAACATTGATGCAAATAAAAATTTCATGCTGAACTTGCATGGTTTTGTTGGTTATTTCCAAGACAAAAAAGAGATGCCGTACAAAGTTACCATAACGCATCCTGAAACACTTTGGGGAGCTACTTCAATGATTGACAAAGATAGTTCTAAAACAGTGGATCTTTTTGAAATGCCACTTTACTCCGAATTACTGGAAAATCCAATTATGTATTCTAAACCTGACTATACCACTTTTACGGTAGACAATATGGATATTCAAATTGCAGTTTACTCACCATCAGGAAAAGTAACAGCTGAGAGCATCACTCCCGAAATGAAGACGGTGATGACGGCTCAAAAAACATTTTTAGGCAAAATTAATTCCACAAAAAAGTATACTGTTATTCTATATTTATCTACAATGACTCCAACCGATGCAAAAGGTTTTGGCGCATTAGAACATCCTACGGCAACTACTGTTGTTATGCCCGAAATGATGCCTTTAGACGAATTGGTTAAACAAATGAAAGATGTGGTTTCTCATGAATTCTTTCATATTGTAACTCCTTTAACCATTCATTCTAAAGAAATTCAATATTTTGATTACAATGCTCCTAAAATGTCCCAACATTTATGGATGTACGAAGGAGTGACGGAATACTTTGCCAATCTCTTCCAAATCAACCAAGGATTAATCAAAGAAGATGAATTTTATTCTCGAATAGCCGAAAAAATAGAAAGTGCCAACACTATGAATGACACTATGCCATTTACCACTATGAGTGCCAATGTATTGACCGAACCTTACAAAGATCAATACTTAAATGTATATCAAAAAGGAGCTTTAATTGGAATGTGTTTGGACATACAAATCAGAGAAAGCAGCAATGGAAAAAGAGGAATCTTAGACTTAATGCACCAATTATCTAATGAATATGGAGTTTCAAAACCCTTTAATGATGCAGATCTATTTGCAAAAATAACAGCACTAACTTATCCTGAAGTGGGCGATTTTTTAACTAAATACGTATCTGGACCAACTCCAATACCGTATTATGAGTATTTAACAAAAGTTGGAGTAACAAAAGTAACCAAAAAAACTCCAGAAGGAATATTCCTAAAAGGTCAGGTTCCATATATCGCTGTAAATCATGAAAACAAAGAGATCTTTGTTGCTCCAAATAAAGAATTAAGTATATTCTATTCAACCTTAGATTTAAAAGCTGGAGATATAATTCTTGCCATCAACGACAAAGCTTATTCGTTAGACAATATTTACGATATGATTACCGAAAGTCAAAAATGGAAAGAAAACGATCCTATCACAATCAAAATTAAACGTGATGGAAAAGAACAAGTATTAAAAGGAACCGTAAAATTCCCTTATATAGACACCAACGGTCTTGAAGCATCAGACGCTTCAAAAGCCTCACTTAGAGAAGCTTGGATGAAAGGATAATCTTAAAAGTCCAATTCAAAAATCCCATTCGCCGCGGCGAATGGGATTTTTTTTTGAAATTCACTCCCGTTAAAACGATTCATTCCAACAATTTTCTTTATTTTGCGCCAAAAATAAACAAAACTAAAAACATCATACTTCAACAATGAAGAATAATGCATTTAGGTTCCCAAAAAACAAATATTATTTACACATGAAAAATTCTATTATTGCTTTTGCTACTCTACTCCTTTTAGTCGCTTGTAACAAAAATGAATCCAAAACAAATCTGCATATCACAGGAAACATTAAGGGATTAAAAGAAGGTACCTTGTACATTCAAAAGTATGCTGATTCTTCTCTAGTTGCCATCGACAGTATAAAAATTGATGGAAACGCTGCTTTTGAAAGTAATATTGATTTGAAATCACCAGAAATGTTGTATCTATATCTTGACAGAGGTGTAACCAACTCCCTTGACAATAACATCATGTTCTTTGCAGAGCCAGGAACCATCAATATTGACACCAACTTAGATTCGTTTATTTCAAGTGCTAAAATCACAGGATCCAAAAACCAAGAATTATTTGAAGAATATAAAAAAATAAATTCTCGCTTCAATGATGAAAATCTAACTTTGATCGAGAAAAAATTTAGAGCAATAAAAAGCAATAATGCCAAAGCAGTTGATAGTCTCAACGCTTTACAAGACAACAATATAAAACGAAAATACCTTTACGCGACCAATTTTGCTGTTAACAACAAAGATCACGAGGTATCTCCATATATTGCTCTAGCCGAAATCTATGATATCAATATTAAATATTTGGATACCATTCAAAAATCAATGACTCCAAAAGTTGCCAACTCTCTTTATGGTAAAAAATTGACCAAATACGTGAATGACATCAAAAAAAATGAAGCAAAATAGTTCAACCTATTTTATATATGCAAACCGCCTTATCAGGGCGGTTTTTTTGTATCCAAAATTCATCAGTTAATTTCTTTTTGTCCGTTTGTAAAAATTACCATGGCCAGGCTTTCCAATAGCTGTCAGAATGAGCGACTTCAGTAGCTCGCTCCAATCCAACGTTATTAAGTTAAGTTTTCTTATTTCTTGCTAATCTTTGCCTAAATTTAGCTCTCACAAAGGCGCAGAGACGCAAAGAAAACAGTTTTAAATTTTGCAGCTTGCGGCTTTGCGAGAAAGTTTAAAACTTAAAAATATCACCTCCAATTCCTCTCACGAGCCGATCAGAATCCTAATCCCTGATCCATCCCAATCCGATTTCATGACCGTACAGATATAAAATAAAAAACCACCTAACAAAAGTTAGATGGTTTTACTAAAGAGCCGGCGGAGGGACTCGAACCCACGACCTGCTGATTACAAATCAGCTGCTCTAGCCAACTGAGCTACGCTGGCGGACTCAATATATTTTGCAATGTGTCAAACTCAAATAAAAAACCATCTAAATGAATAGATGGTTTTTTTGAGCCGGCGGAGGGACTCGAACCCACGACCTGCTGATTACAAATCAGCTGCTCTAGCCAACTGAGCTACGCTGGCGACTCATTACGGGTGCAAATATAAGTCTGTATTTCGTTTTTCCAAAATAAATTCAAACTTTTTTTGCCCTTTTTTTTACTGCAAATCGTTGATTTTACCAATCAATTGATTAGCAGTTTGTTCCAATTCTACATTTATTTGTTTGAAATGTGCTTTTTTGTTTTCAACATTTTTAGCGTTCACTTTAGTGATCAAAACATCAAAAGCAGCGATAGCTTCGTCAATTAATGCATTCGTTTCTTCTGTAGGTTTTCCTGTTGTAGAAATCTCAAACAAGTAAACTGCTTCAATAATATCTCCTAAAACGTAGTTGATGTCTTTCTTTAAATTCTTAACGTTTGCCATTTTATTTTTTATTTAATTTGCGTTTGCAAAAGTACACATAATCTTTCTATTCCCAACTATGAAATCGCCATAAAAACTAGTTTGTTACAAACAAACACCCATCAATAAAAGGCGATAACATAGATGACCTATAAAAAATAAAATTCACATCTATGAAATGTAAATTTCTAAAATAGAAGCTTTTCCCTTCAAATTATAGTTCTTCATTGCAGCAGGAATAAGTACTGTATCTCCTTTTATATATTGATACGTAACACCATCATAGGCTATTTCAAAAGAACCTTCAACACACATATACACCACAAAAGACATTCCTGAATTCACAACCTCTTTTTCATTTTCCAATGGAATAAAATTGGTCGTAAAGTATGGACAGTCAACTACTGTATTCGACTTATTTACTTCTTTGGTATATTCTTTATAAGTATTGACTTTTTTATAGTTTATGGCATCTAATGCCAAATCAACATGAAGCTCTCTTGTATTTCCTTGGGCGTCTTTGCGGTCAAAATCATATAAACGATAGGTAATATCAGAAGTTTGTTGAATTTCGGCAACTACCAATCCAGCTCCAATGGCATGTACAGTACCGGTTTCTAAGAAAAAAACATCCCCTGGTTTTGCTTTTACATCATCTAATATGCTGGTTAACGTTTTATTATTAAGATGCTCTACATATTCTTTAGCACTGGAATCATTTTTAAAACCTACAATGATTCTTGCATCTGCATCGGCTTGCATCACGTACCACATTTCGGTTTTACCAAAAGAATTGTGGCGTTTTTTGGCCAATTCATCATTAGGATGAACCTGAATGGATAAATCCTCACGAGCATCCAAATATTTAAAAAGCAGTGGAAATTGATTTCCAAACCTTTTATAAACGGCTGTTCCAAGAATTTCGTTTGGCAATTCGTTGATTAATTCTGTCAATGCTTTTCCCTTATAATCACCGTTTGCAACAACACTTACATCTCCTTCAACGGTCGACAACTCCCAACTCTCGCCTGTAATACTAGAAGTAATTGGTTTGTTCAAGATTGTTTTTAATTTTTCTCCACCCCAAATTCTTTCTTTGAGGATTGCATCAAACTGTAATGGGTATATTTTTGAGTTCATCTTTTTTATTTACAAATTTCGATACTTTTCTATTCAATCAATAATACTATTTTGTCAATTTACTATTGTAATTTTCTAATTGCTTCAAGCGCTTTTGGAATATGCCGTTTTGCCATCATACTGTCAAATACCATAATAATCGTTCCTGTTTTATCTGCCACATAGGTAACCCTCCCTGGCAATAATCCAAATAAGCCTGCGGGAACTCCAAAAAGCTTCCTTATTTTCTTGTCAGAGTCTGACAAAAGGATAAAAGGCAATTTAAATTGTTGGGTGAATCTTTGATGTGATAGAATGCTATCACTACTTATTCCAATAACTTCTGCACCCAAATCAGTAAAATCTTCGTATTGATCCCTAAAACTGCAAGCTTGAGCCGTACATCCTGGAGTATTGTCCTTGGGGTAAAAATAAATAACCAACGGTTTTATTCCTATTATTTCCTGACTGTCAAAATCATTCCCATGAGTGTCTTTTGCTGTAAAATTTGGAATTTTATCTCCTGTTTTTAGTTCCATTATTCTCCTTTATAGGTTACAAAATTTCGGGGTGTTTCATAAAGAACCACTTCTAAATCTAAATCTGATTTTACTTTTTTTCGTATTTTATTCCAAATCACCACTACAATATTCTCTGCAGTAGGATTCAAATCTTGAAATTCTGGCACATCCAGATTCAAATTCTTATGATCAAATTGATCTTCCACTTCTTCTTTGATAATATCTGTCAGGAATTTCACATCCATAACATAGCCTGTTTCCTTGTTAATTTCCCCCGTAACACTTACAATTAATTCATAATTGTGCCCGTGAAAATTAGGATTATTGCATTTACCAAAAATGGCATCATTTTGTTCGAAAGTCCAATCTTTTCGATACAAACGATGCGCTGCATTAAAATGGGCTTTTCTGGATATGGTTACTCTCATGGGGTGGCTTTTAGATTTTAGATTGCAAATTTTAGATTACTGCTTATTAATTTTAGATTTCTGCATTCTAAAATCTTTAATTCTGCTTTCTGACTTCTTATATTGTATGTTCTTCCAAGAAATGGTAAAATTCATCAAAAATAATTTTGAACCAAACCGTATAGATATCTGGATTCAAAAGCATATCACTTTGTATATCCTCAATTTTCATCCATTTCCAATCTTCTACTTCGTCTGTATTGATTTCAGGCGCTCCATTATAATAACCAATCATTACGTGATCCAGTTCATGCTCTGTCAAACCATTATCAAAAGGAGCTTTGTAAATAAAATGAAAAAGTTCTTTCAATTCGGTATTAAAACCCATTTCCTCAAACAATCTTCGATTACCCGCTTGAATATTGGTTTCACCGTCTCGTTGATGACTGCAACAGGTATTTGTCCATAATAAAGGAGAATGGTATTTTTGATGTGCTCTTTGTTGGAGCATCACTTCATTTTTATCATTTAAAACAAAAACAGAAAAAGCACGATGCAAAATGGCTTTTTCATGTGCTTCCAATTTTGGCATTAAACCAATTTGTTTATCTAATTCATTTACTAATATTACTTTTTCTTCTTCCATAGTGCGTATTGATGAAACAAAAGTACAAAAAAGATATCCTTTGTAAAGGCTTTAACATTCTTTTGCCTTTTGTGGAAGTTATCATTCTTGAGAAACCTTGAAATCCAACCCATAGAAATTCTACATTTCCTTTTTTGTATATTTGATATTATAAATTCATACGTAAATCTATGATTCACATCCGAAAAGCAACCTCACACGACCTAACAATATTATTGGAATTTGAGCAAGGAATTATCGCTGCCGAACGTCCATTCGATCCAACATTGAAAGAGGGGGAAATAAGTTATTACAACCTAGAAAAAATGATTTCAGCAGCTGATGTTGAAGTCATTGTTGCCGTTCTAGACGAACAAATTATTGGCTCTGGCTATGCCAGAATTGAAGATGCAAAACCGTATTTGAATCACAAATTATATGCTTATTTGGGTTTTATGTTTACGCATCCTGACCATCGAGGAAAAGGAGTAAACACTCAAATTATCGAAGCACTAAGCGACTGGGTTCGTTTGCACGGTATCTCCGAGATGCGACTGGATGTTTACAATGATAATTTTTCGGCAATAAGAGCGTATGAAAAGGCAGGATTCAAAAAACATTTAATCAACATGCGTATTAGCATATAGAGAAACAGACTATTTACCTTTTTATAAAACCAAAAACCTTTTTTTTACGTATCTAACAATAGTTAAAACTTACTTAAATCACTCTCAATTGTAAAGTACCTGACATTTCTGGGATGATATATACAATACATTTGTAGCACAAAAAACAAAACATGAAAACGAAAATTAATTTTTTTAGCTTCTTATTTTTAATTCCATTATGCATGTTTAATGCATGCGGACAAACAAAAGACAAAGAAAACAACAGCACAAAATCTTCAAGTATGGAAACGAATAGCAGCAAACCTAAAAACCCTTATTATTCTCATACCGATACTACAAAACTCAATCTTACAGATGCCGAATGGAAAAATATTTTACCAGAAGACGTTTATTTAGTATCTCGTAAAGCGGATACCGAAAGACCTTTTACAGGTAAATATTGGAACACTGATGTGAAAGGAACCTATTATTGCGCAGCTTGTGGCAATCTTCTTTTCCGTTCTGGGGCCAAATTTGCCAGCAGTTGTGGTTGGCCCAGTTTTTTTGAACAGGAAAACAAAAAAAGTATCGTCTTTAAAAATGATAATTCTATCGGTATGGAACGAATTGAAGCTCTATGTGGCAGATGTGGCGGTCATTTAGGTCACTTATTTGATGATGGTCCTGCCCCAACTGGAAAAAGATATTGCATGAATTCTATTGCTCTTGATTTTGTCCCTGATACCAAATAACCAATAAAATTAATCTTTATGAAAACAAAATTAATTATTTTAGGCTGTTTGTTATTTACCGGAACGCTATTTTCACAAAACAATACTACATCCAAAAAAATGACACGATCTAATTTTGAAACCATAACACTGGGGGGAGGATGCTATTGGTGTGTAGAAGCCGTTTATGAAAACCTAAAAGGAGTTAAATCTGTTGTTTCTGGTTTTTCAGGAGGCAAAACGATAAACCCCAGTTATGAAGAAGTTTGCTCTGGCACCACTGGTCATGCTGAAGTGGTTCAAATTACTTTTGATAAAACAGTAACCAATCTGGATGAAATTTTCAAAGTGTTTTTTACAGTACACGACCCAACAACACTGAATAGACAAGGTGCTGATAGAGGAACACAATACCGTTCTGTGATTTTTTATAATAAGGAAGAACAAAAACAAGAAGCAAAATCAATCATTGCCGAGCTCAAAAATGCCAAAGTATATGACAACCCAATTGTAACTACTCTTGAACCTTTTACTACGTTTTATAAAGCAGAAGATTACCATCAAAATTATTATGCCAATAACAAAAATCAGCCCTATTGTCAAATGGTCATTCAACCCAAAATAGAAAAATTTGAAAAGGTATTTAAAGATAAACTGAAAAATAAAAAGTAGTTTTAGCATTAAAAAGGCGAGATCATATTTTCGCCTTTTTTTATACTTGCAATCTATTACCGAAATCCCCACCAAATGAGCCTTCAAAATCAAAGAATTAAAGTTGAAGAATTACCACAAGACTTTCTTTTTATAAAAAAAGCATTTCAAGATAATGGTATCTTCGAAATAACCCAGCCCGTTCTTGAACCCGAAAGTGCTGAATATGGAGCCTGTACTTTCACTCTAAACAATTTAAAAATTAGATTCCGAACGGCAAAAATAACGCCTACCAAAACAGGCCAATTTGTAACGTTGTGGAAAAGAATAAATCAAGGTCCTATTCAGCCTTTTGACAGTTTTGATCCTATCGATTTATTCATTATCAGCACCCGAAAAGACAATCAGTTTGGATTATTTATTTTTCCAAAATCTATTCTTATAACTAAAGAAATAATTTCAGATAAAAAAGAGGGTAAACGTGCTATTCGGGTATATCCGCCTTGGGATAGCACCACCAGCAAACAAGCCCAAAAAACACAGAAATGGCAATTGGATTATTTCTTGGAAATACAAGAAAATAATTTATTTAGCATCGAACTCGCAAACCTACTTTTGACACAAACTGAATAGTTCCCTTTATTTTCATATATTTAGTTTCAATTTATAACTAAATAACTATGAATATAAGACATTCCATACTATCCTTCTTATTGCTGTTTTTTGGCATCCAAAATTGTTTTTCGCAGACAATAATCAATGAAAAAAATACAGCTGTAACTTATATTCCGGACCGTGATTTGGGAGAATTATTCATTACTGTACAAAAAGAACATGTATTTCCGGACTCCAAAACCTTTGTCGATTGTATTCCAAATGAAAATCCATTCGAAATTTTAAACAAATACCAAAAAGCAAAAAATTCCGGTTCTTTTGTACTAAAAGAGTTTGTCCAACAAAACTTCACTCTTCCTCCAATCATTCCTCCAACTGTGATTGACACGAATAAAAATATGATGTTGCATTTGCAAAATCACTGGCCTAATCTCGTCAGAGAATCCAAATCAAAGGACCAATATACCACCTTAATCAGTCTTCCTTATCCATTTGTGGTTCCGGGAGGACGATTTAGAGAAATGTTTTATTGGGACAGTTATTTTACTATTATTGGTCTTTTGGAAAGCAATCAAGATGAATTGGCTCTAAATATGATTCGCAACTTTGCTTATTTAGTAAACACTTACGGACACATTCCCAATGGCAATAGAACGTACTTTTTGTCTCGTTCTCAACCACCATTTTTTGCCGAAATGCTTAAAGTTTATTCTCAGAAGCATGGTGTCAATTCTGTTATTGCATTTTTACCTGCATTAGAAAAAGAATATCAATATTGGACAGCTGACGCTAAAAATGTATCTCAATCGAAAATTGCCGTAAACAAATCTGTTTGGACAAATGAAACCATTTTGAACCGCTATTCTGGAACGCTTACCACACCAAGAGCTGAAGCCTATGACAAAGAACACAAATGGTCACAGGCATTGAAAGAAGAATTGCGACCTGCATTTCATCAAAATTTACGTGCCGCTTGCGAGTCGGGTTGGGATTTTAGCAGCAGATGGTTTGCTGACGAAAAAAATAAAACCACGGTCCAATGCGAGAACTTCATTCCGGTTTGTCTGAACAGTTTGTTGTACAATTGCGAAAAAGAACTTGCTGCTTTATACCAATTTCAATCCAATTCTAAAATAGCTAAAAAATATGAAGCTTTAGCCGAATCAAGAAAAAAAGCAATCCTAAAATATTGCTGGTCCGAAAAAGAAAGTATTTTCAATGATTATGACTTTGTAACTAGGAGACAAAATTCCGTGATTTCATTGGCAACTGTCTATCCGCTATTTTTTGGCATTGCAACGCAACAACAAGCCAATAAAGTTGCCCAAACCATACAAGAAAAATTCTTAATGAAAGGTGGTGTAGTTACCACTTTGAACAAGACTGGCGAGCAATGGGATGCTCCTAATGGTTGGGCTCCACTTCAATATTTGACCGTTATGGGACTGGCGCGGTACGGACATATTGAATTGGCAAAAAATATAGCGCAACGATGGCTGGCACTTAATGAAAAAGAATATTTGGCAGAGGGGAAAATGATGGAAAAATACAATGTCGTAGATCTAGATTTACCTGGCGGCGGCGGAAACTATACCAATCAAGATGGATTTGGCTGGACAAATGGAGTTGACTTAGCCCTAAACAGTTGGTTGTTGAGAATAGAAACTAATAAATAACTTTAAACAAAAAAACATGAAAATTAGATTATTATGCTGTGTAACTTTCTTATTCTTAGCCGTTACAAACATCTCCCAAGCTCAGGAAAAAAAAGTAGCTCCAACTTCGCAAGAACTGTACAACGAAATCGCAGCAATGGATACTGTCCTTTTTGACGCTTTTAATGCAAAAGATATGGCCAAATTCAAACCGTTGTTTACTGAAGATCTCGAATGGTACCAAGACAATGGCGGATTACTTTCCTATGAAACCGTTTTTACAAATTTTGAAAAAATGTTCAAAAACGAAAATAAACTAACCCGACAGTTGGTCAAAGACAGTCTTGAAGTACATCCCATAAAAGATTATGGAGCCATCGAAATAGGAGTTCATCAATTCCGACACATGGAAAATGGAAAAGAAGAAATAGGTACCTTTAAATTTGTTATGATTTGGAAGAAAGTGAACAATCAATGGAAACTATCAAGAGTAATAAGCTACGATCATTGATTTAAATAAAAAAATAAAATCTGCTAGGTATAATTACTTTTATACACAAAAAAAAAGAATTCAATAAATTTAAAAAATGATCATTAGAAACGCTTTAATTGAAGATATTAATCAGATTCAAGCAGTACGAAATTCGGTAACAGAAAATACGTTGTCAGATCCTAACTTGGTAACTGATGAAGATTGCAAGGAGTTCATGACCAATAGAGGAAAAGGTTGGGTTTGTGAGATTGAGAACGAGATTGTTGGTTTTGCAATTGTTGATTTGAAAGAAAATAATATTTGGGCATTATTTTTAAATCCTAAATTTGAGAAAAAAGGAATTGGCAAACAACTTCATGACAACATGCTTGACTGGTATTTTGGGCAGACAAAAAAAAGTGTTTGGTTAGGCACTTCTCCAATGACAAGAGCCGAAAAATTTTATCGAAAAGCAGGTTGGATAGCGATTGGAACACATGGAAACAATGAAATTAAATTTGAAATGACTTATAAAGATTGGGCCGCCAAGAAATTGAGTTAAACTTTCATTAACTCCTGAAATTTAGCTTTCTTTGCATCCTCAAAAAAATGAAAAATGAAATGAGCATAACCGTAAATTGGTCGCAATTGAAAATCATCGAATACCGAAATAAAATAGTAACCGCTGAGATAAATACCAATGAAGATATGCGACTCGAACGATAGCGAACAGGCGAAGCAATTCCTCATTACATAAAAACATTATCTCATATGAAAGCACTTACCTTCTCCACATTTGGAAACTCAGATGTACTTGAATATATAGAAATCCCTTCACCCCCATTAAAATCAGGCGAAATATTGGTCGAAATGAAAGCGATCGGTCTTAACTTTGCCGATGTGTACAGACGCAAAGGAAATTATCACCTCAAAGGAAACCCACCTTTTATTGCCGGCTATGAAGGAGCTGGAATTGTTGTGGATACGAATGGAAATTCTGATTTCAAAATTGGTGATAGAGTTGCATTTGCTGATGTTCCTTTTGCCAATGCTGAGTTGGTTGCAGTTCCTCTTGAGCATGTAATTCCACTACCGGAGAGTATCTCTTTCGAAACCGCAGCCACCATTTTATTACAAGGTTTGACTGCACATTATTTGGCAACCGACAGTCATAAAACCCAAAAAGGAGAAACGGTATTAGTTCATGCTGCGGCTGGAGGAGTCGGACAATTCTTGACACAAATCAGCAAACTTCTTGGGGCAACAGTAATTGGATTGACCTCATCATCTGAAAAAGCGGCTGTTTCAAAACAAAATGGTGCCACCAAAGTATTTTTATATTCGGAAAACTGGAAAGCGCAAATCTTGGATTTTTGTCCAAAGGGTGTCAATGTCGTTTACGACAGCATTGGAAGCACTTTGACGGACAGTTTCGAAGTAACCAAAATGTGCGGACAAGTCGTGTTCTTTGGAATGGCGGGAAGTGATCCCGAATTTATAAATCCTAGAATGTTGATGGATACCTCAAAAACATTGACTGGCGGTGACTTGTGGAGCTATTTAATTTCAAAAGAAGAACGCATCAAAAGAGCGCATCAATTATTTGATTGGATTGCCAACGCCGATATCACTATTGCAGTACCCACAATTTTCAAACTATCCGAAGGAAAATTGGCTCACGACTATCTGGAAAGCCGAAAAAGCACCGGAAAAATCATATTGATTCCTTAAAAACTTCGTCAATTCTCAAAAGTTCCTCTGTGTACCACACTATAAAGAAAAGAGAACAACTCATCGTTACGGTGAATTGGTCTCTTTTCTTTGTGCTGTCACCACATACCTATCGAAATCCGCTCTACTTCAGTAGCAAGCTTCAAATGAAATTCACTGAACACCTATGAAAATAAAAAAATAGTGCAGTAATCCCTCACGTACAATGCAATTAAGTTAAGAAATTGCTTTTTTTATTTTCACGCAGATTTAGCAGATTTACGTAGAAAAATGAGTCTAAATTCTGCGAAATCTGCCGAATCTGTGTGCTTTTTTTTTATATTTCCACCTTAACTTGATGACATTGCCCTCACGTAAAGCATTAATTAAGACTTTTTTATACACTCAGTCCATTTTCGATTTCAAATTTAAAATTATAAAATCTAAAAACTGCAAACTGTATACTGAACTCTGCGTTTAATTCTTCAATACCTCCGCAATTTTCAAAGCACATTTCTCACCATCAATCGCCGCCGAAATAATTCCGCCCGCATAACCAGCACCTTCTCCACAAGGATACAATCCTTTGATTTCTAAATGCTCATATGAAAAAGCGTCTCTAGGAATACGAACAGGCGAAGACGTTCTGGATTCTGGCGCATGCAAAATGGCTTCGTTTGTCAAATAGCCGCGCATGGATTTTCCGAATTCTGTAAATCCTTCTCTTAAAATTTGAGACAAAAATCCAGGAAAGACTTGTCCCATTTCTACCGAAGTAGTTCCCGGAACATAGGAAGTTTTAGGAATACTGGAAGACACTTTATTCTGTGTAAAATCGACCATGCGTTGTGCCGGAACTTTTTGTGTCTCACCACCCAAATGCCAAGCTTTTTGTTCAATACTTTTTTGAAATTCCATTCCTGCCAGAGCACCAAATTTGGCAAAAGGCTTAAAATCTTCCAATTTCAATTCGATTACAATTCCGGAATTAGCAGTAGCTTGATCTCGTTTGGATGGTGACCAACCATTAGTTACTACTTCGCCTGGACTAGTGGCACAAGGTGCAATCACACCTCCCGGACACATACAAAACGAATACATGCCACGACCATTAACCTGTTTCACTATCGAATATGGTGCTGGAGGCAAATGTTCACCACGATAATCACAACTGTATTGAATGCTGTCAATTAGCGATTGAGGATGTTCGGCCCTTACGCCCAAAGCAAAAGCTTTAGCTTCGATAAGTATTTTCTTTTTATCCAACAACTCAAATATATCCCGTGCCGAATGTCCCGTTGCCAGAATTAATTTATTGGCTAAAATCGTATCTCCATTTTGGGTTACAATTCCCTGTACTTCATTATTTTTTATCAAAATATCGGTCAAACGGGTTTCAAACAAAACCTGTCCGCCACATTCGATGATTTTTTCCCGAATATCTTGTATAATTTGAGGCAATTTATTGGTTCCGATATGCGGATGAGCATCTACCAATATATCTCCAGATGCTCCAAAAGCAACTAGCAATTCTAATATTCGAGTGACATCCCCCCTCTTTTTGGATCGGGTGTATAATTTCCCATCTGAATATGTTCCTGCTCCGCCTTCACCAAAACAATAATTGGAATCTTCATTGACAACATGATCTCTGTTAATGGCTTTCAAATCGCGACGACGGCCACGAACGTCTTTTCCGCGTTCAATCACTATTGGTTTCAAACCCAATTCTATTAATTGCAAAGCGGCAAAAAGTCCCGCTGGTCCTGCCCCTACAACAATTACTTCTTGTGCGGTTGATACATTTTTATAATCAGGCAGTTCTATTTTATGTTCCTGAAAAGGTTCTCCTTTTAAATAAATCGAAACTTTCAAATTCATTTTGATAGCTTTCTGGCGTGCATCAATCGATCTTTTCAAAATAATAACATGCTGAATCTCATTTGCCGAAACTTTTAGTTGTTTGGACAAATAATCTTTGAGTAACGATTCATTGGAAGCGATTTCTGGCGAAACTTGTAATAGGAGTTCTTGTGGCATGTTTTCTAAATACTTCGATTTTTAGATTATTAAAAATAAAACAATCCGTTTGCAAAAGTAACATTTTGAATCCAATTCCAATTGATCAAACAAGAATGGAATAGAAAATCTTGTTTATTTACAACAAGACTATGTAACTTTACATTCTTTAATCAAACGAAATTCAAAAAATATAATGTCCAGAAAAATAAAACTAATATGGGATTTCCGTGGTTCTGCTTCAGCAAAAACAGCCGAACACCACGAAATTCATTTGAAAGAATACATCACAATTGAAAAATTAACTCCAAACATTACAGGATTTCAAATCTTGGATGAAATGTGTGCGATAGCTTATATGGTAGTAGCTGAAGAAAATATGATTCAGATACGTGACGCTTTGAAACCGCATCGTGGAGAAGTTTATCAGTAATCAGATAGCAGAACTCAGACTTCAGTTATGCAGAAAACAAAAAAATCCCATCTGAAATGGGATTTTTTCTATAATCTGGGTTCTATACTCTGCTAACTAATTAGCCACTTCGCTAATGAATTTTATTCGCATCAATCGCAATTCATCAAGATCATAGTCACCATCAAATTCTTTGAGGGCTTTCTCAATACTATCGGATTCGGATTCCATAAAATACTCGTGAATCTCTTCTTGTTGATCATCATCTAGCATTTCGTCTATCCAATATTTAATATTCAATTTGGTTCCGGAATACACAATTTGTTCCATTTCTTTAATCAAATCGTCCATTTTTAACCCTTTTGCGGAAGCGATATCGGTCAAAGCCAATTTTCTGTCGATATTTTGAATAATATACAATTTATTAATCGAATTGACTCCAGTAGATTTTACAACCAAATCATCAGGACGCATGACATCGTGTTCTTCTACATAACGGCTTATCAATTCAATAAATTCTTTACCGTATTTTTTAGCTTTTCCTTCACCAACTCCATGAATATTGATCAGCTCAGCTTGTGAGATTGGATATTTCAAAGCCATATCTTCGAGGGAAGGATCTTGGAAAACTACAAACGGAGGAACACCTAATTTTTTTGCGACTTTTTTTCGCAATTCGCGAAGCATCGACATCAATAATTCATCGGCTGTTCCAGAGGATTTAGCCGCTGTCACTATAGCCTCATCTTCAGATTCATTGTATTCATGATCTTCAGACATCATAAACGATTCCGGATTTTTCATAAAAGCCAATCCTTCCTTGGTAATCTCAATAATCCCATAGGTTTCGATATCTTTAGACAACAATCCAGCTACAAGAACTTGTCGCAATAATGCCATCCAAAATTTCTCATCATGGTTCGATCCTGATCCAAAAAAGGATTGAGAATCTGTTTTATGGGCATTGATAACCGCATTCACACGACCGATTAAGGTAAAAACAATCTCTTTTGATTTGTATATGTGTTTGGTTTTTTTGACAACTTCCAACAGTTTCAACACTTCGTCTTTGGCTTCCACTTTTGTTTTTGGATTGCGAACATTGTCATCCATATCGGCACCTTCACCGGTTTCGCTGTCAAATTCTTCACCAAAATAATGCAGCAGAAATTTTCGTCTGGACATAGATGTTTCGGCATATGCAACAACTTCATGCAACAATGCAAATCCTATTTCTTGTTCCGCTACTGGTTTTCCTGATAGAAATTTTTCTAGCTTTTCTACATCTTTATAAGAATAATAGGCTAGGCAATGTCCTTCTCCACCATCTCGTCCGGCTCGTCCGGTTTCCTGATAATAACTCTCTAATGATTTTGGAATATCGTGATGAATCACAAAACGTACATCAGGCTTGTCGATTCCCATACCAAAAGCGATGGTTGCCACAACAACTTCTACATCTTCCATCAAAAACATATCTTGATGTTTGGCACGTGTTTTGGCATCTAAACCCGCATGATAGGGAACGGCACTGATTCCATTTACTTGCAAGACTTCTGCAATTGCTTCCACTTTTTTGCGGCTCAAACAGTAAATAATCCCCGATTTTCCTTTGTGCTGTTTGATAAATCGAATAATATCCGATTCAATATTCTTTGTTTTAGTACGAACTTCATAAAACAAATTGGGTCTATTAAATGATGCTTTAAAGGTAGTAGCATTGGCCATTTCCAAGTTTTTCAAGATATCCTCCTGTACTTTTGGAGTGGCAGTAGCGGTAAGTCCAATAATAGGAACTTCACCCAATTGCTTAATGATGTTTTTTAGATTTCGATATTCAGGTCTAAAGTCATGTCCCCATTCCGAAATACAATGCGCTTCATCAATAGCGACAAATGATATTGGCACCGTTTGAAGGAATGCAACGTATTCTTCTTTGGTTAAGGATTCTGGAGCTACATATAATAACTTAGTAATACCCGCTGTAATATCGGCCTTTACTTGAGTAATTTCGGTTTTGGTAAGGGAGGAATTTAGAACATGTGCAATTCCATTCTCGGAAGAAAGACTTCGAATGGCATCAACTTGATTTTTCATCAATGCAATTAGAGGAGATACAACTATTGCGGTTCCTTCTTGAACTAAAGCAGGTAATTGATAACAAAGCGATTTCCCTCCACCTGTAGGCATAATAACAAATGTATTTTGCTTATTTAGCAAACTTGTTATTACCTTTTCTTGCAGGCCTCTGAATTGGCTAAAGCCAAAATATTTCTTTAATTCTTTGTGTATGTCAATTTCGTTTGAATTCATTCTTTAATATGTGGTATTTTATATAAATTTGCGGCACATAAAGATACAACTTTCTTTTACACTTACAAATTTTAAATTATCAGTTTTGATTACAAAAGAAAACATATTGGCCAATGCCAAGAAAACAATTGAATCCGAAAGCCAATCTATTGCTAAACTAATTGATTTTATAGACGATACATTTGTGGAAGTGGTACAATGCATCTACAATTCGAAAGGAAGATTGGTCATCACGGGGATTGGCAAGAGTGCTATTATTGCTCAAAAAATGGTAGCTTCATTCAATTCAACAGGGACGCCATCTTTATTTTTACATGCCTCTGAAGCGATTCATGGTGATTTAGGAATGATACAAAAAGACGATGTTATTATTTGCATTTCAAAAAGTGGCAATAGTCCGGAAATCAAATCATTAGTTCCGCTTTTGACTCGTTTTGGCAATAAACTAATCGGTATGACCGGAAACATGACGTCCTTTTTGGCCAAAGGTTCCCATTATGTCTTGAATACAACTGTTGATGCTGAATCTTGTCCATTAAATCTGGCGCCCACAAATAGCACTACTGCACAATTAGTTATGGGAGATGCCATCGTAGTATGTCTGATGGAAATGAGAGATTTCAAAGCAGAAGATTTTGCAGTGTATCATCCAGGTGGTGCTTTAGGCAAAAAATTATTGCTTCGTGTGAAAGACATGTTGGAACACACCTTAAAACCAGAAGTTGGCCCTGAAACTCCAATTAAAAAAGCGATTTTCGAAATTTCGGAAAAGCGTTTAGGGGTTACTGCAGTGGTAGAAAACAATAAAGTAATTGGAATAATTACCGACGGAGATATTCGAAGAATGCTAAACGACAGAGATACTTTTGCCGAATTAACCGCTAAAGATATTATGACCAAAAACCCAAAAACAGTACAATCCACAGACATGGTGGTGGATGCTTTTAATATTATGGAAGATTTCTCCATTACTCAACTAATTGTTGTGGACAATGGAGCGTATAAAGGGGTATTGCATTTACATGACATTTTAAAAGAAGGAATCGTATAATGGCACAGAAAAACCTAGGCGAAATGTCCTTTTTAGACCATCTGGAAGAGTTAAGATGGCTCTTAGTTCGAAGTACAACAGCTGTAATCATTATGGCTTGCGCTACTTATTTTATTAGTGATTACTTGTTTGATACCATTATATTTGGTCCTACAAGGCCTACCTTTTTCACCTATCGCTATTTTTGTGAATTATCACATCAATTAGGATTTGCCGAAAGTATTTGCATCACAGAAATGCCTTTTATCATTCAAAATACTGAAATGGAAGGTCAGGTCAATATTTTTGTATGGATGTGCATCTTGGCTGGTTTCATTTTGAGTTTCCCTTACATTTTATGGGAAGTTTGGAAATTCATCAGCCCCGCTTTGTATGAAAAGGAAAAGAAAAATGCTAGAGTATTTATATTTACTTCTTCATTGCTTTTCTTTTT
This sequence comes from Flavobacterium taihuense, assembly GCF_019351435.1. Classification (GTDB taxonomy): domain Bacteria; phylum Bacteroidota; class Bacteroidia; order Flavobacteriales; family Flavobacteriaceae; genus Flavobacterium; species Flavobacterium taihuense. The sequence continues at coordinate 263,870 of NZ_JAHWYN010000005.1, read as the reverse complement.
GGGGGTTATATTTGGTTATTTTGTAGTTATTCCAATGTCAGTAAATTTTGTGGCTACTTTTACGGTAAGTAGCGTTGTCAAAAACCAATTTACACTGGACTCTTACATAGGAATGGTAAAAACCAGTATTTTGGCTAGTGGATTGTTCTTTGAACTCCCGATAATTATTTATTTCCTAACCAAATTAGGCCTGGTAACTCCGGAATTTTTAAGAAAATATTGGAAATACGCTGTTGTAATAATCTTAATTGTCGCTGCAATTGTTACTCCTCCCGATGTGGTGAGTCAAACTATTGTAGCCATCCCAATGTTGCTTATTTATGAAGTAAGTATATTGATTTCAAAAATTGTAACACTAAATAAAAAGAAAGAAAATGTCTGATATTATACAAGAATTTAACGACTACCGTTCTAAAATGAACGAAAAATTATTGGCCGATAACAATAAAATAGTAAAACGTATTTTTAATCTGGATACCAATGCGTATACTGCGGGAGCTCTAGATGTGAAGACCAAAGAACTTTTAGGATTGGTTGCCTCCACTGTTTTGCGTTGTGATGATTGCGTAAAATACCACTTAGAAACCAGCTATAAAGAAGGAGTTACCAAAGAAGAAATGATGGAAGCAATGGGAATTGCAACCCTTGTCGGAGGAACAATTGTAGTACCACATTTGCGCAGAGCTTATGAATTCTGGGAAGCATTGGAAGAAACCAAATAATTATTCGTTGGTTTGTTTAATCGTTAATTGCGCGATTAAACGATTAAACGGTTAAACATTTCAAACGATTAAACTAAAAAAATGAAATTAAGAGCAGAAAATTTAATAAAAACATACAAAGGTCGTTCTGTTGTAAAAGGCATTTCAGTAGAAGTAAACCAGGGAGAAATCGTGGGACTTTTGGGACCTAACGGTGCCGGAAAAACAACTTCTTTTTATATGATTGTAGGATTGGTAAAACCAAATTCAGGAAATATTTATCTGGATGATTTGAATATTACCGATTATCCAATGTACAAAAGAGCCCAACAAGGAATTGGATACTTGGCACAAGAAGCTTCTGTTTTTAGAAAATTAAGTATCGAAGATAACATTTTGAGCGTTTTGCAATTAACCAAACTTTCCAAAGAACAACAAGAAGCCAAAATGGAAAGCTTAATTGCCGAATTTAGCTTGGAACATATCCGAACTAATCGTGGAGATTTGCTTTCAGGAGGAGAACGTCGTCGTACCGAAATTGCCCGTTGTCTGGCAACAGATCCTAAATTCATCTTACTGGATGAACCTTTTGCAGGTGTTGACCCCGTTGCTGTTGAGGATATTCAAAGAATTGTAGCTCAATTAAAAAATAAAAATATTGGAATCTTAATAACCGACCACAACGTACAGGAAACGCTGGCTATTACCGATAAAACCTATCTCATGTTTGAAGGAGGAATTCTAAAAGCAGGTGTTCCTGAAGAATTGGTTGAAGACGAAATGGTACGTCGTGTATATCTAGGCCAAAATTTCGAATTGAGAAAGAAGAAGCTAGAGTTTTAATATTTATCTTTTCAATAAATGATTTTGTCATGATACCAAAGAAAAAAAATGACGATTGGAAAGATAATGATCCTGATAAAGAAACGTGGGAGAAATGGAAAAAAGACCCTAATAAATGGAAATGGGGCGGCATTTATTATAACAAAGAAGACAATCGCCTTTTTGTTCCCAAAAAAATAGAATGGATGGGGATAACTATCAATTTTGCCAATAAAAAAGCAAAATGGGCTTGTCTTTTATTCTTGTTGTTTTTTTCAATGGTTCTATTTTTTATTCTAAATAAAAGTTAATCGAATCAACGCGCTTCATTAATGGCATAACTGACAACTACTACTCAACAGTAATATATTCCAACTGCTGTAAATCACCATTATAAATATTCACATCAACATTATTCTCGATTCCAGGTACAGTAGCTTTCTCTGTAAATTGCCAAAAGAGCCAATCTTCCTGAATTTCTTCCCGATAAAAGTTGTAATTGGCTATCCAAAAAAGATAATCACTAAACTCCTCTTTCAAAAAATCATCATAGTATTTCTCTCCTGTATAAATTATGGGCCGTACTCCATAATGTGATTCTATGGCTTCTAACCAACGCCTTAAACCAATTTTTAATCGCTCAATGGATTGTTCTTTTGGGAGTCTTTCGATATCCAAAACAGGCGGCAAATCCCCTTTTTTAAGCTTTACCGTTTTTATAAAAAGTTTGGCCTGTTCAAGAGAATTTTCGTTAGGTCGGTAATAATGATAGGCTCCACGAATCATTTTATTTTCTTTGGCGCCAAGCCAATTCAGTTTAAATTGATTATCTACCCTATCGTTTCCAACGGTTGCCCGAATAAAAACATAACGTATAGGATATTTTTCTTCAATAGTATCAACATAAGACCAACGGATTTTTCCTTGATATTCGGAAACATCAATACCGACTACTTTTCCCTTGCTTTTTTCTAAAACCTTTAAATTACGAGCTTCAGAAAAAACATTAGTTTCTTTATTATAATGTGATTTAAAACCTAGATAATAGGCAAAACTGGAACGGTAATGATAAGCTACTGACAATACAACCAAAAGCAAAAAACCAATTATAAAATATCTAAAAAATTTAGTAGAGAAAATGGAGTTCTTCTTTTTCGCCTTTCGGGTATAAGTTGTTCTTGTATTCTTTCTTTTCATCCAAAACTTACTTCTTTAAAAACTTATTATTAATCACCGAGAGCAATACATAGAAAATAATAACCAGTGCAACACCTAAATAGTGAAGAAAAACCAACATCAAAACAGAAATGGCCAAGAAAATAATTTGAAGTACATTGTCTTTAAAATTAAACTTCTTGATTTTTAAAGAAAATAAAGGAATTTCAGCATTCAATATATAAGCACTAAACAATGCTATTAACAGTAAAACCCATTTCTCTGTCAAAATTTCAAGTACCATTAATGAATCGGCGGAATAATACGCTTTGACTAGTGGAAGACTCAATATAAAAAGAGCATTGGCTGGAGTTGGCAACCCAATAAACGAATCGGTTTGACGTGTGTCTATATTAAATTTTGCCAGACGCATACAAGAACCCAAAGTGATAATAAAACCTAAATAAGGAAAAAATTGCAGATAGCCTTCACTCATATAAACCGAGCTGCTTTGCATCATTTTAAACATTACAAACCCCGGAATTACGCCACTTGTTACCATATCAGCCAATGAATCCAATTGCAATCCTAAAGGCCCCGATACTTTAAACAATCGGGCAAAAAAACCATCAAAAAAATCTAAAAAAATTCCGACGCAAACAAAAAAGAATGCCATTTCAAATTGATCTTTACTTACAAATATTAGAGCGATGCAACCGCAAAAAAGATTTAATAAAGTAATTGTATTGGGAATATGTTTTTTGATGTTCATAGTTTTAAATTGAATGATAAGCTCGACAAATTTAATATAATAAGTGAAAGCGATACTTGTTTTGTTAATAGATTTTAGATGCTTCTTAACAAAAATTATTAATTCATTGAATTGAAGTAGCTACATCATCAAAAAACTTTATTTTTGGTAAAAATTAAAAACGCATTACGCCTCCAAATACTCTCTTTTGAAAAAAACACAGCTCCTTTTGTTCCTTTTTATTGTAAATACTATCTACAGCCAGACAGTTCGAAAATATTCGAATGAGTTCATGAATATAGGTGTAGATGCAGCAGCTTTGGGAATGTCAAATGCTGTGGTGGCTTCTACTTCTGACGTCAATTCATGCTATTGGAATCCAGCAGGACTGCTTCATCTGGAAGACAATCAAATGGCCTTAATGCATTCCAATTACTTCGCCAATATTGCCAAATATGATTATGCTGCTTATGCTAGTCCCATTGATGACCGAAGTGCTTGGGGAATATCGGTAATACGTTTTGGTGTTGATGATATTATGAATACCACCGATTTGATAGACAACGAGGGTAATATTGATTACAATAGAATTAAACTGTTTTCTACGGCAGACTATGGTTTTACCTTTTCGTATGCCGTAAAATTACCCGTCCCCGGATTTCAATATGGAGTAAATGCCAAAATTATTCGAAGAATCATTGGGGATTTCGCAACTTCTTGGGGATTTGGCTTTGATTTAGGATTACAATTTGAAAAAAATGATTGGCAATTTGGGTTAATGCTTCGTGACATCACAACGACTTATAATATTTGGAACATCAACGAAGAAGCCTATAAAAAAATAGCTGATGCCATCCCTGGCCAGAATCAGGAAGCACCTGAAAGCACAGAGATTACCTTACCGAAAGCGCAATTGGGTGTGGCCAAAAAATTTGTTTTTCATGACGATTACAGTCTTTTGACCACCGCCAACATGAATATGCAGTTTACTCAGACAAATGATTTAATTTCAAGCAGTTTGGTGAGTATCGATCCAGCAATTGGTTTGGAATTTGGTTACACCAATCTTGCTTTTTTGAGAGCTGGCGTTGGGAATTTCCAAAAGGTAACACAATTGGATAATGGAGAAAAAATAGGATTTCAACCCAACATTGGTTTGGGTTTTAAATACAAAGGAATCGCAATTGACTATGCATTAACTGCATTAGGCAACCAAAGTACAGCAATGTATTCCAATGTGTTTTCTTTGAAAATTGATTTATCCCTTTTTAGAAACTAACTTTAGACCCTTAAAAATCACATTTTAAATTAAAAAATTGACAAAATGAATATCTATCAATTAAAAAAAATATTTTTATGCATTCTTTTGCTGAGTTCAATCTGCAACTCATTCAGCCAAAATACCTTGTTATCCAAAAATGCTCGAATTAGTATACTTACCTGTGGTACCGGAAACGAATCGTATTCTTTATTTGGTCACACAGCCATAAGAGTCAGTGATTTAGAGAACAATCTCGACGTTGTCTATAACTATGGTGCTTTTGATTTTGATACACCCAATTTTGTGATGCAATTTACCAAAGGGAATTTAAATTATTTTATAGTAAACAATAGATATATTGATTTTATGAATCAATACAATTATGAAAAGAGAAGTGTTTATGAACAAGAATTAAACATTCCACTAGCGCTCAAACAAAAATTATTTGAAAACTTAGCTCAATCACTGCTATCTGAAGAACGTTTGTATCAATATAAATTCATTGATAACAACTGCACTTCGAAAGTGGTAGATGTAATCAACAAGACATTGAATGCGAAAGTAATTGTCAAAAAAACGGATACAGACCAAACTTACAGAAGTATTTTATACCCTTATTTTGACAATCATTTTTATGAAAAATTAGGAACGAGCATTGTATTTGGAACAAAAGTGGACCAAATGGGCACTAAAATATTTTTGCCCTTTGAACTTCAAAAAAGTTTAAAACTCATTCAGTATCAAAACCATCCTTTATGCCAAGAAAATAAAACATTAATCGCTTTCGAAGAAGAAACACCAACTTCTTGGTGGAACAACTGCTATACTTATCTTGTACTTTTAGGGTTTGTGATTTTTATAAACAAGAAAAGTATTGATTTTATTTATCTAACAATTATAGCTTTATTGGGTTTGCTATTTGTTTTTTTAGGATTTTATTCTTCGCATCAAGAGTTAGGATACAACTACAACATTCTATTGTTCAATCCTGTACTCTTTATGGTATTGTATTTTTGGAGCACAAGAAACCCAAAATGGACCTACAGATTTTCTGTCTTAAATATTCTTATGATGATTGTGTATTTCTTTTTCATCATCACAAAAATTCACTTGCTTATTGTTTCACCAATACTGATAACCAATTTGATTGTTTTAGCGCGTCTGGCTATCAAACACAAAAAACGCATTCCTATAATTATTTAATTTATTGGCCTCTATAAAATAAAACCGTAGAAACCGTTTTGAAAGCAATGCTCAAATCCAAGTAAATGCTTCGATGTTTGATATAATACAAATCATATTGTAATTTTATCAGGCTATCTTCCAATTTTTCGCCATAGGAATAATTGACTTGAGCCCAACCGGTAAGTCCAGGTTTTATGATATGACGGGTTTCATAGAACGGCATCATTTGAGCAATTTCTTTAACAAAAACAGGTCGTTCAGGTCTTGGACCAATAATAGCCATATCTCCTTTTAGAATATTGATAAACTGCGGAAATTCATCTATTCTGGTTTTTCTTAAAAATTTCCCAAACTTGGTAACTCGAGAATCATTCGTTTTAGCAAAAACGGCTCCTGCTTTTTCGGCATTTTTCACCATGGTCCGAAATTTTATAATTTTAAACACAACACCATCTTTACCGACTCTTTTTTGAGTATAAAACAATTTTCCTTTGTTCCAAAAATTATTACATACCAATATTAAAGGAATTAAAAATAGCCCTATTACTATGCCAGCCAATGAAAAAACAACTTCAAATATCCTGATAGAATAAAGGTATAATTTATTTTGGTTGCTACGACTGAAAGGGAAGAAACGGTAAAAGTCTCGCGAAATATATTGAACCGGAATACGTTGTGTTTTACTTTCATACACATGCGTATATTCCCGAATACTCTTACCCGATTCTAATAAATGAAGTAATTGCTGATATAATTCAGCCGTAATTCCATCAGTTTTTTGAGAGGCAATCACTACTTCTGAAATTCCATTTTCGGCAACAAATAAAGTTAGATCTTCTATTTTAATATGTCTTACATATTGATAATCAAACTCTATAATTGAAATAGAATCAGTATCTGAATTAACGTATCCTATTATTTTATAATGAGGGTCGACACTCTCAAGACCCGAAACAAGCTCCTCAACCTGTTCCTTATCACATACTAAAACCACATTTTGAACAAATCTATTGGATGCTAAAAAACGAACATAAATCATTCTCCAAGCATATAATGCTACAAAAACTGTAATGTAAAAAAATAATAATTGCAAACGGTTTTTAGGTAATTGGGGAGAAAAAACAGGTGTTAATAAATAAAACACTACCGTGGAGGATGTCGTTAGAACTGCACTTCTTAATACTTGAAAATGATTACTTGCTACTTGAAGATTGTACATTTCGAAAATCGCTCCAAATATGTTAATGTAAACAGCCAAAATAATTACCCAATAATAATTAGAAGCTGTAAATTGAAAATAATCGAATTTGAAAATAAAGCCTATACTATACAACCCAAGCAATACAAAAACTACATCAAAAAAACGTAAAAGTAATTTACGTTCAGATATTTCGAAATGCATTTTTTTTTTATTACCCATAAATTTTAAAACTTATTTTTGCTGCAAGTTACTTATTATATAAAAACTAAACCTCCTTTATTTCAAAATAGCCATCCACTCATCCTTAACTATTTGCCAGTCAAAATATTCTGCTTTCAGTCTTGCGTTCTTAGTTAATTCTTGAAAAATATCCGGACTATCCATTAATTTCTGAATTTGACTAACCATTTTATCGACATCATTATCTGACACCAACAAAGCATCTCGATTATCCTCCAGAAGAAACGGAATTCCCCCAACATTGGTAGATACGACCGCCAATCCTAAGCTCATAGCTTCCATAACGCTAACCGGTGTATTATCAAAATGAGTTGTATTAATAAATATATCATAATTTTTAGAAAGGGAAATCCATTCTGGTTTGGATAATTTACCTGTAAAAAGCACTTCCAATTTTAACTCTTTGGCTTTTTGTTTGGTACTCAATAAACTTCCGTCTTTTTCTGGTCCAACCATACAAAGCGTCGCTTCGGGATATTTTTTTTTTATGACTTCAAATACCTCAACAGCCATCATAGGATTGTATATTTCTGCAAAAGAGCGTACCCATAATAGATTGGGAGTGGCTATTTCTCGTTTTAAAAATGGATAACTTCTTAATTCAATAGCATTGGGAATGTGAATTACATTTTCATAACCTTCTCCTTTAAATTGGTCTTTCAAGAAAAGAGACGGTGCTATATTCTGAAAAGAATGTTTAAAAATCATTTGGCAAACTCTTGGATTATTTTTTAGTCTAGAAGCTAAATTTCCGCCGTGCAGAATTGGTATATATTTTAATCGAAACAATCTACACAACTGAGATGTCGCAAATGCATACCAGAAATTAGTCGTACTATACGTGTCAATTAGTACTACATCTACCTTACAATACCGAACTACATTCCACAACATGGCAATCAATCTTCGAGCTTGATTTTTTTGAGAAGCACTATATGATACCATAAATCCCTCTTGCTCCAAAAGTGGGCCAAGAATTTCAATGGTCGTTGGGGTAACTCCATGTTTGGATAATTTATTTCCTATGTACAGTAGATGTTTCAACAGTATAAACTTTTAATAATGAAAGAGCATAAACAAATGCAGGAGCAGCTAGACGCATGGCGGCATGATTAATAGTTAACAACCAAAACGCTAAAAAAGACAATGCCAATATATTTTGACGATTATTAACAAATAAAAACAAAGGAGTACAAAATAAAATCAGTAAATCAATCAAACCAAGAGAACCATGTTCTGCCAACATTCTCGTAATCTCATTATGAGAAGCTAAATCAATTCCGGTCTGTTGCCTTCTTATTTCTTTGTTTTTACCCACACCAACCCCTAAAATAGGATTATCTAAAAACATTTGCAATTCGGATTCAATAAGCACCTCTCTACCACTTAGTTGACTTTTTTTCTTTCTCCCTAAAGCATCTTCATTTGCATACCGCTTATTTATCATTCCGCTGGTTTGTATGGAACTATATCCCCAAACGCCCAAACCTGCCAAAAAAGACACAATAACAATCAACCCTATTTTAGGCTTTATCGTAAAACTAGCTTGGAGATACAATACTACCAAAAGTATAAAAATCATCCCTATTGCCGTCATTACCCCTCCTCTCGAAAAAGTAACAATTCCTCTAAAAGCAAAAACTAGAACAAATGATGCATTTACAATTTGTAATAACCTACTCTTAGAATTCAATAACAATTGCACAAAAAAAACAAACACCCCTAATCCCAATATGGTAGAAACTTGATTGGGTCCAAATCCACCTGATGTAGCAAAATTAGATTGCGTCCCTGTAACCACATCCTTCACACTAGGGCTAAACAGAAACAAATAAACGGACGTAGCAATTAACGGTAAAGAAAAAGCAGCTATTATTGCTTTCAAACGATCAAATGATACTTTTCTTTGGTAACAATATATAGAACAAAAACCCAAACAAACGGGACCTGAAATATTAAACGCAATTGCTTTTCTTATATCCGTATCAAAATTTAAAGAAAGAGTAGATATAACAATACTGGGGACCAACAATATCAAAAAGAGCCAATACATTATGGCATTCTTCAAAAAACCGGAATACACCATACCCAAAAACATAAAAATCATGATGGAGTATTTCCCAAACTCATTCAAGATCATTCCGTCTGTCATTCGCAAAAGTACCTCAACACTAACGACATAAGCAGATATAATAAGTGCTTCATTGTTTTTGTTCCTGTTTTTTACAATATAAAAAACACCAAATACGAATAGTGTTAAAGTATATATTTTTGATATAAAAGGAAATACATATACCAATACTCCCAAAAAAGCATGAAATAAAATTAAATAAACATACGATAATTCTTCTTTTTTCATTTTAACTGATTTGCAACCACTTTAAATATTTTTCAATCACACTTTCAGCCGTATAACTGATTTGAATAGTATCATATAATGCACTTCCAAATTCAGATTGCAATTCCTCACTAGTTATCAAATTAACCAGAGACTCATAAAACAAATCCGGTTTATTAGAATCAACAATAAAACCATTCAATTCATGTTGCACTATCATAGGTATTTCACCAACACGAGTAACAACAACCGCTTTTTTATACAATCCATATTCTAAAAGCGCTACAGGCAAACCCTCAGATTTAGAAGTCAAAACAGCAATAGATACTTGATTTAGTATGTTTTCAATATCTTGTTGCGAACCGTAAAGAAATACATTATTTTCTAAATCGTACTCCTGAATCAATCTAGAAATTTGTTTGGAATAGTCATCTTCAAAATCTTTTCCAACCAAATGAAAAGTCCAATCAGGATATGACTGCTTTAGTTTTATGGCAACCTCTAATAATAAAAAGTGGTTTTTATCACCTCTCAAATTTGCCAAAGAAACAATCCTTTTCTTATTTTTCCCTTTCAAAATGGTGGTAGCTTCCACTCCTATTTCTTTTACTGGAAAATTAGGCAAATAAATAACATTATTGGCCTTTAATTGTTGTTTGACCCAAATTTTAAGCTCTTGATTTACGGCAATTACTCCATTAAAAAAAAGTGCACTAAATCTCAAAATCAATATCTTTTTTTTAGGCAAAGAACGGCTATTACCGTGATGATTGTGCCAAAATAATTTCAAAGAAGGAAACGTCAATTTTAATAAAAATCCCAAAAAAAAAGAAGTACTATGGGCATGAATATGAGTAATCTTGTTTTTTAAAACAAAAGAACGCAATCTAAAAAGAGCCCCAAAATCAACTTTGCCCTTTTTATTCAAAAACAAATAAGAAACATTTCCATTTATTTGATCTAAAAGTAGGCCTTCTTTTCTAGTAGCCACTATGCCAGAAAATTCTATTTGAGTGGCAAGCACATTCGCATAACTAACTGCCATACGCTCAGCACCACCTGCTTCAAGGGAATCTATTAATTGAATGATTCTCATTAATTTAAAATCCAATTTTTTAAATCAATATATGTCCATTTTAGAGGGCCCCAGATATTGATTTTTTTAGAATCACTGTTTAATCTACTACCATCATACACATAGTAATAATGATTAGCATCCAACCGTTGAATATCCAACTGATGCATGCCTGCATTAAATTCTTTGATATCTTTATTAGCCTTTAAAAAAAAGGGTGATTCTCTTTTGGTGGTATAGGATCCATCTTTAAAAGAAAATCGATATAATGACAATCCGTATCCATAACCATTGGTACAATTTTGAATGGGCAAAATCAATCCTTTTTTATCTGCAAAAAAACGTCCTCCTGCCCTTGCTTCCGTTCCCATTAGAGCAATAGGCTTTTTATTCAAGCTCCATTTTCCAAAAAGAGAATCCGCTTGATAGACATACATATTTAGTTTATCATCTGATGCCACCATAATACTTAGAGAATCTGAAACATAAATAGAAGGATCTTTCAATCTAACATTACTGACTAAAGTATCACAAACTCTCCAATCATAAGGGAAATGATAAGCTTTGTATAACAAAACGGCATTGGCTTGCTTAGACTCTGGAACCATATAAAAACAATTTTTATATTTAAATACCTGTGGATAGGACAAATGGAACTTTTGTGTCAGAACTGTACCCCGATAGTAGTAATTCTTACCATCGATAGAAGTCAGTAAACCAACATCTCCATTTGTTTTGGTTTTTTTATGCTCAAAAAACAAATAAAAGGTGTCTTTTTCTTTTACAAAGAAAGGATCTGCCAGAAAAACTGTACTGTCATTTTGTGCTTTTAACTTCTCAATAGAATAAATGTCATTTTCTTTCACATTTATAACTTTCGGATAATCACTGGACTCTCCATACCCTACAGACCAACCGCCTCCATCTTTTTGGAAAAAGGGGGTTCTTTGATTTATTAGTAATACAGACAGAATTCCTAAAAACAAAATTCCAACTAAAAATTTCTTCATTTTACATTAATTTTTTATAATTTTTTTTATTTCTGATTCAAAAACATCCAAGGTATATTTTCTGGACCAATTAGATACCTTATTTCTTCTATTCCTAAAATTAATTTCATCATTAAGTAATACTTCCAATTGTAGAACATCTTGTTCCAAATTGTGGCGGCAGTTCGAGCTAAGCTCTCGAGGCATTTGCAACAATACACCTCTTTCACCATAATCAAGCATAAAAGGGACACATGAAACGGGAGTAGCTATAGGAATGCACCCCCAAAACATCCCTTCGGCTAATGCTTTTGGCCAACCTTCACTTTTAGAAGGCAATAGCACAAAATGGCACCTTTGATAAGCTTCTGTAACTAATTTTTGATTTTGGTTACCTCTTAATACTATCCTCTTTTCTAGACTATTTGAAACAATATAACTTTCCAAAACTTTACGTTCTATACCTTCTCCATACAAATCTAAAAAAACGTTATATCCTTTTTTAGATAATGATTCCACTAATTGAATAGCATACAATGGATTTTTCCCTTGAGATAAAGTGCCTACAAAAACAAAATGTATTTTCCCCTTTAAGTCCAACAATTGAATCGGAGCTTTATCCGATTCCAAATAGGTTGCCGTAAAAAAGGGTTTTATATTTTTTGAACTTCCCTCCCATTCCCCATAAACTAAAACCTGCATATTTCTGGTCAAAAAGGTATTGTCCAAAATCCATTTTTGCAATCGGTAACTCCATGGTTGATTAGCTTTCGGGTCCCAATTTCCTGCATATTTTGCTGTTTTGGGTTTATTAGGAAATAAGATTTGAATCAAACACCCCAATAATCCAATATTCCCCGGGCATCTTAAATGAATATGATCGGCTTGAAACATGGCTTTGTAAATCTGCCAACTTATTTTAGGAGCTTTTAAAATAGCGTTCAAAACAGCTCTAAATCCTAATAAACTGATTGAATCAATTTTATAAAAAGTGATTTTTTTCTGGTTGTAAGGAATATCAATTGCGGTCTTCTCCCTTTGAATGATTGGAGCAACAATCAGAAACTCATCAATATGTTTTCCCCAAACATTCATTTCACGAACGTATGGAGCATATGCAAAATAACTGTTTTTATCAGTAATATGCTGAACATGAGTAATTATAGCGAACTTCATAACAGAAAAATGAATTATTTCTTTTTCTCCATTAGCATAGTCAAATGCATGCAACTAAATAAAACAGAATCGGAAGTTTTGGAATATTCCCAGTCCTCTTTATGCCATTTTCGACCTATTTTATTTTTTTTCTCATCCGATATTGGAACCATTGAAATAAATGCCATCCATTTCGACTTACCAAGGAGTCCACGTCTTTCAATAATACTAAAAGCAGACTGAAACTGATAAAACGTTTTTTTAGTAAAAGGCCATTCCCAAGCAGCATCAGACTGGAAAGGACGATACAAGGTTCTAATTATCTTTATAGGAAAACTAGTTTCTAACGGATCATAACTAATGATTTGTCCATTCGGAACTAATTTTTCATTAAGTTTATCAATTAAAATTTTTGTATTTTCAAAATGATGCAAAACTCCATAAGCATAAATCAAGTCATAGTCGTTATCCGCAAATTCGGCCGAAAGAAAATCAACCGCTTTCGCTTTTGCATTTGGAAAAATAGCCAATCGTTCATTCAATTTATGAATAGCAACATCGCTCAAATCAATTCCTAAATACTCTTTTGAATGCTCCGCTAAATACATAGACCAATAATTTCCAGAAAAACATCCCAAATCCAATACTTTCTTAGTGCTCAAATCTCCAAACCATTCTTTATGTTTCAAATACGCTTGATCTTGCACGCCAACCGCTTTTTTTATCTTATTTAAGATACCATTTCTAAATTTTGACCAAATACGAGTAGCAAAATTTTTCTTTTTCGTATTGTAAAATTCTGCTTGCTTTATATTGGTTTCTAATATCGATTCTGTTGTTTTCATTTCTTCTCTTTTGGTTTATTAAAAATCAAACTCCACCAGCCAGCCGTTCTTCCTAACGCTTCAGTAAAAGCAACGGTTCTTTTGGATGTTGTAATTGCATTACTGAACCGAATTAATGTCAAAAGTAGCGTAATACTATGCCATTTCAAAAAATCAATTGTATTAGGGTTCGGATTTTTTATACGCCACACATACCAGCCATTTCTAACTACCATTTTACCATATTGATATTGATTGGGTCTTCCTGAAGCCTCATGATAATGATTTAAATGAGCAGCAGTATTCAAATATAATTTACCTGTTTTGGCTACTCTCAAAGTAAAATCGGCATCTTCATACAAACCATATCCTTGAAAATAAGTAGAAAATCTAAACCTTTCAAATGTATTTTTCCTAAACGAAGAAACCCCTCCCATCAATTGCTCTACTTGGTACGTTTTATCAGTTGGGGGCAAAAAACCAATACTTCTTCCATGGGAAAATAGGGAAGAAAATCCTGGTGGACAATCACTGTCTAAACCTAGCTTTTTTCTTAAAATGAAGCGACTCCCATCTTTCCTTTTCCATCCATCAAAATAAAACTCATTTATTTTAGGCATATAATCAAGCCCTACAAATTCCCACTTCGTTTCATTATAAATGTACCCGCCTACTCCTAATGCATCTGGATATACTTTATATGTGTTTAGCAATTGTTCAAAATAATCCTTCTCTAGAACCGTATCATCATCCAAAAAACAAACCACTTCCATATCCTTCCCAACACGATCAATACCATAATTACGCTGTTTGGTCAAACCTCGTTGCTCTTTTGATACTAGAAAATAATTTAGATTTTGAAAGGTGTTATCCGCTAGTACCTGCTGCGTTTCTTTATTAATAGAACCATCTACAATCAAAATTTCATCAGGATAAAGTGATTGTTCCTGTACCGATTGCAACAAATGAAGCAAGGGTTTAGGACGCATATAAGTACAGATGATTAGCGAAAATTTCATTTATTCTGATTTTTTTTACACCATTCGACAAAATAATTTTCACGGGACAAAACATTCAAAAACAGTTTTCTATTATTCTCTTGCATCTCGATAAAATCTTGATTTGAAATTTTATCGTGAAAACGTAATAATTGATCTACAAAATTTACTTCTGTAACAAAAACACAATGCCGCTTCCAATCTATACTTTTGTGAAAAGGCAACCTTATATCGGTATCTACAACGACCGGAATTCTTCCCATAGCCAATGTCTCGTATAAGCGTACCGAAAAATTTCCTAATCCTCGCAAACAAAAGACATATGGGTTTTCATACATATTTTCATAAAACTCTATCGTTGTCTTCTTTATTTCGGAAGTATCTAAAGAGGCACTAGAATGTTTTTTCCTAAAAATAAAATCAGATTTAACTCTTGAGTCAGCTTTAATTTTCTTGAGCAATTGATATCTTTTATATCCTGAAGGATAAAATGACTGGTAATCTGAATAAAAATTATTTTTAATATTCAAACCTATTACATATAAATAAATTCCAAATTCTTTAAGCAAACTCTTCAATGAACCATTAGCATTTCCAACAAACCCAATAGATGGAATAGATTCTTTTTCCAAAATAACAAACTCTTTTTGAATAAATTTACCATAAGGATCATGAATAAAAGAAGGCAAAATATTTGTTTTGTCATTCATTTTAGAATTAAATCCTCCAAGTCTAAAGAGGTAAATATCATCTTGAACTGTTTTGCCAAAATCACCCGCACTATAGGCCCAAATGATTTTATTTTGCGCTTTTGCGACTGAAATAAAATCATTTAAATAGCTTTGCTGCTTATTTTTGATCAAAAAATTAATATCAACTGGAAGCACTGCAATATCCGATTCGCTGATTGAATCAACAAGCTTGTATTTTTCTAAAAGATTAACATTCTTTAAGTAACACAATTCAAATAATAATGGAAAAACAATTTTTCTATTAGCAGGTGTAATAAATGTAGTATCTGTATAGATTTTAATCATTTATCAATACTTTATAATTTTCTAAAATTTTTATAGGTTGCCAAACCTCTTTTATATTTATTATATAAAATCAATTCTAAATACAATCGAAAAGCTCGAGCAATTATAATTACCTTTTTATTTATTTTATATTCTTTTGCCTCATAAATACTCTCATATACTAAAACAGATTGACTACCAATAATTGTTGAAGCTAATTTTTTATTTGAAATACCTATTTTAGCATTAGATTTTAAAATTCGGATTGCATACTCAGTCTCTCCATATCTACCAGAAGTATTCTCAAGATAATACCCATAGTTTTCATAAAACTTTTTTGTTGTTACAAATGGGTGGTCACTGTATTGATAATAATTTAATAAAAAATTTCGAAAAGAAAATTTTGGAATCAAAGAAATATTTGCCGTTAAAGTAATTAGCTTATTAAATTGACAATTTGATGTAAATCTGACCATGTCAACTTTTTTATTTTCCAATAAATCAAAACATTCTTGCAAAACATTACTGACTTTGGGATCTAATACAAAATCCTCCTGACAATAAATAATATACGCTCCATCGCAAGCCTCAATACCTTTATTTAAATTTGCAGCAAGTCCTTGATTCACTTTTGCTAAAATCAACTTATCAATTTCATAACCTTGCAATAGCTTAATATTTCTATCTTCACTACCGTCATCACATACAACAATTTCATAATTAGAAATATTAATTTTTTTAATTGCTTCTATACACTCCATTAAATCAAATGGTCTATTATAATGTGTAATTAAAAAACTAATTAATTTTTTGTCCTTTTCCATAATTATATATTTTTCGCCCAGTATTTACTAACAAACCATTTCCTCTGAAATGTTTTTAAAAAAAACAAATAATTTAAAACTGGTTCTTTTTTAAATAATTTAAAAAACAACACCATTTTGTAGCCCAACAATTGTTCTTTGGTATTGTTTTTTTGTTTTACATACATCATTGACGGGGATGGCTTGGGTTGCACAGCTTCATTTGACCATGCAAAAGTAGGTTTTATTCTAAATCCCCCAATTGGTGCTTTGAGATGTGTAATTTTCAAATCAGGAAAATAAATCACATCATGTCCTTTATTACGCAGTTGGAACCCAAAATCAGTATCCTCACCATAACCAAATTCAAGTGCTTTATCAAAAGACACGAATCTTAAAAATTCTGATTTCACAAAACTATTCCCTGACCCAAAAATTCCAGACTGATGAATAGTTTTATAAAGTTGTATTTCGCAAGGCTGGAGATAAGATGTTATTATTGCATCCGTTCCATATTGAGTGACTCTCTTAAACACATTATTGACTAAATTTTCATCCAATCTATTATCATCATCATTCAAAAACACCCACTCGCTTTCTACTTGGCTCAAAGCCAAATTTCTGGCATTACAAGCTCCAGCCTGGTGGGTAAAAGTGTGTTTAATTACAAACGGCCATTTTTCGGTTTGCAAATAATCCAATTCTGAAACACTATTCTCTTGTGGATTTTGCTCCACAATAATCACATTAATTGGCAAATGGGTTTGTTTCGCTAAATCTTGCAAAACATCATACAAATAGTCTTTTCTGCCAATCGTGGGAATAATAACGTCAATAGTTCCTGTTGTAACTACTTTTTTTGTTGATTGAACTTCAATCATATCAAAATTAACATTAGATAGATTTCTATTTCTAAAAACCAAACTTCGTATCAAAGACAACAACTGATAGCATTTTTCATAAATTAATAGATTGAGGAAAAGCAAAAATACCCAACGCATGCGATAATGTTGCTTTACAAATCGGAATAACATAAAAGTACTGATGTCTTGAATAGGCAAGATAATCTCGTTTTTTACTAAAAGTTTTGGCTCAGAATAACAAAGCAATCCTTTTGGCATTCCCACTTTAGCAATAGAATTGAGGTAATAATCAAAATCCGAATCCAACTTAATTTTATCCTTAAAAGTCAATAAAACTGAACCATAAACTACTCCTACCAAACTACTCATTTGCCAGGTGGGATAGCTTACTTTTTTATTGATATTGATAAATGGTGAATCTTCAACGTAACCAATTCTGCTTCCCAAATAATTACTGCCACTCGGATTGTACGACAACATTATTTTTTGATGATGCATTAATTCAGGAACAACTTCTATATTAATGTGCTTACTGCATTCTTGATAACACCAAACTAATTTTGATTCTGGAAACTGAATCGCTAATTGCATTAATCCGTATGCAATCGACTCATCCATAGAAAAAGAGATCTCTTTTTTTTCTTTAGATTCAACTCTGGTAATGCAAGTATTATTATGATAGACTACAATCAAAATTTATCTATTATGGATTTATAAAAAGTTATGTTTTGTGCCACAATTTTTTCAATGTCGAAAATAGCTTCTACTCTCGTTCTTGCAGCGCTTCCAATGGCATTGCATAAATTTTCATCTTGTAACAAACCAACTATTTTATTGGCAAGCTCATCGTGATCTTTAGGATGTACCAAATAACCACTCTCGCCATCAACAATCAATTCCTGTGCCCAACCAATATTACTATTCACTACTGGTTTTTGCAATGCCATAGATTCAATAGTAACCATTCCTAAAGTTTCGGCAAAAGTTGGAAAAACGCAAACATGGGCTTTTTTTATATAATCCTGTACTTCTTGATATGGAATTTTACCTAAATAAGAAACATGGTTTAAATCGTCGTCTTCAAATTGTTGTTGGACTAATTCCCAAGTTGATTTGGATTTGGTCTGGATGTCATAAGAATCGCTTCCTATAAAAATCAATCTGGCTTCTGGGTATTTATTTCTTACTTTGTTAAAAATAACGGGGAATTCCAACACTCCTTTTTTTCTAATAATAGTGCCAATATATAAAATCAATCCATTCTCATAAATCAAAGGGTCATCATTTTCAAATTGATTCAACTCCAGTCCATAATGGATCGTTTGGATTTTTTTATTTTTAATGTTAAAAAGTTTTTTTGACAGTTCTCCAGCAAAACGAGTAGGTGCAATAAAAGCTTGGGCTTTACTAATTGCAGCTTTTTCAAACCAAAAATTCTTAAATTTTTGGTTCCTTTGTTCCAAATGACAAAAATAAGTATCACTTCCGTGAAAGCGAATTATGACTGGTACTTTGAAATTCACAAAAGCGGTAATTCCTGTCCAATCTGGTGCTTCAACCAAATTGATTCCTTCTGAAACAATGCATGCATTCAGATAGTTCTGAATGTATTTTCGATGCCAAAACCAACCAAACGCTTTATACTTTTGAGTTTTTATCAAATGTATTTTTATCCCTTTTTCTTGAAAAATCGCATCTTCTTTTTGGCCATAAACAAAAACGGAAACGGTTACGCCTTTTTTAACCAAAGCCAATACCAAATTCTTGACACTTGTGCCTATTCCTGCCGCATGTTGTACACGCGCATGAGGATATTCGGGGGTTAAAAAGGCAATATGCATATTTTTATTTATTAAAAAAATCTTTTATAATTCGGGTCGTAAATAGTCTCGCACCTGTATCATTCATATGTCCGCAGGACGAAAAATATTTATCCTCCACTACTACATTTTCATAATTGTGAATTTCGGGATACATTTTCTTAACTTTATCAAAATAGTCCATTCCTTTGACATTCTCACACATAGGAGTCATTACAGCAATTAAATTAATTTTATTGTCTTTGCAAATTTGCTTAATTTCTTCGTAATACTGATTGTCTTCTAAAGGCTTTAGATTAACAATATTGTTCTTCATATTTCCTTTTCGCTTAATTAAAGGATAATACCCTTTATTGTCCAAAGTATTCGTTGGCTTTTTCAAAGTAGTATTATAAAGCTCTCGGAAACCAATACGTTCATCAAATTTTATATATCGGTAAAAAGGTAAATAATACAACTCCCAGAAATCATATTCGTTTGAAAAATGTTTTTTCACCGTTTCTGACTGGTGCAAATAGGGTAAAAATTTACTCGAAATCCCATAATCTCTATGCTTATTGGACAAATTCAAATCGGCTTCCAGAATTACGTTCTTAATTTTATAATGCCGTTCTATCATTAATTTCAATAATAAATCAGCTTCAAACAAATGACCTCCACTCATTCCATAATTAAATGCTTTTAATCCTTTGTCTTCAAACATTTGGGTAACAAAATGGTTATTGGCTCTGGAAGATCCTAAAATAACAACATCGAAATTTTCATTTTTGGAATTATAAATATGGTCTATTTTGCCTCGATTACTCGATTGCAGATAAATAGCGGTATAAATAAAATCTAAAGCAACAGCAATTACTACTGTTAAGACTAATATTTTTAAAGTGAATAGTAAAAACTTTTTCATTAGAATTTTTATTCTGTTTTTTAATCATTAATGATTCAAATAATTTCTTTTTTTTTCCTTTCCCCATCCCTAAAAGGAAAAAAAATAACATCTTGTGTTACAAATCAGCTCTTCATTTTCGGCTCCCTTTAGGGTCGGGGTAAAACGAAAATTCTTCACACTTTCTTTTTTTTCTTCCCCAACCCTAAAGGGAGAAAAAAAGATGAAGAACATTCCCCTATTCCAAATTAGTTCCTCATTTTCGGCTCCCTTTAGGGTCGGGGTAAAACGAAAATTCCCATTTCCTCATTTTCGGCTCCCTTTAGAGTCAGGGTAAAACGAAAATTCTTCACACTTTCTTTTTTTTCTTCCCCAACCCTAAAGGGAGAAAAAAAGATGAAGAACATTCCCCTATTCCAAATTAGTTCCTCATTTTCGGCTCCCTTTAGGGTCGGGGTAAAACGAAAATTCCTCACACTTTCTTTTTTTTCTTCCCCAACCCTAAAGGGAGAAAAAAAGAAAGACAACATTATCTTCAATTTCAAATCATCCTAATTTCAATCTCTCTTTAGAATAGGAGTAAAACACCCCATTTTCGGCTCCCTTTAGGGTCGGGGTAAAACGAAAATCCCCATTTCCCCATTTTCGGCTCCCTTTAGAGTCAGGGTAAAACGAAAATTCTTCACACTTTCTTTTTTTTCTTCCCCAACCCTAAAGGGAGAAAAAAAGATGAAGAACATTCCCCTATTCCAAATTAGTTCCTCATTTTCGGCTCCCTTTAGAGTCAGGGTAAAACGAAAATTCCTCACACTTTCTTTTTTTTCTTCCCCAACCCTAAAGGGAGAAAAAAAGAAAGACAACATTATCTTCAATTTCAAATCAATCCTAATTTCAATCTCTCTTTAGAATAGGAGTAAAACACCCCATTTCCGACTCCCTTTAGGGCAGGGGTGCTTCAGGGTAAAAACAAAAATTCTGCGCTCTCTCTTACTCCTCGACCCAACCCTAAAAGGCAAAAGAAGAGAACATCTCGTGTTTCAAATCAGCTCTTCATTTTCGGCTCCCTTTAGGGTCGGGGTAAAACGAAAATTCCCATTTCCTCATTTTCGACTCCCTTTAGACTCAGGGTAAAACGAAAATTCCTCACACTTTCTTTTTTTTCTTCCCCAACCCTAAAGGGAGAAAAAAAGATGAAGAACATTCCCCTATTCCAAATTAGTTCCTCATTTTCGGCTCCCTTTAGAGTCAGGGTAAAACGAAAATTCCTCACACTTTCTTTTTTTTCTTCCCCAACCCTAAAGGGAGAAAAAAAGAAAGACAACATTATCTTCAATTTCAAATCAATCCTAATTTCAATCTCTCTTTAGGATAGGAGTAAAACACCCCATTTCCGACTCCCTTTAGGGCAGGGGTGCTTCAGGGTAAAAACAAAAATTCTGCGCTCTCTCTTACTCCTCGACCCAACCCTAAAAGGCAAAAGAAGAGAACATCTCGTGTTTCAAATCAGCTCCTCATTTTCGACTCCCTTTAGGGTCGGGGTAAAACGAAAATCCCCATTTCCCCATTTTCGGCTCCCTTTAGGGTCGGGGTAAAACGAAAATCCCCATTTTCCCATTTTCGACTCCCTTTAAGGTCGGGGTAAAACGAAAATCCCCATTTCCCCATTTTCGGTTCCCTTTAGGGTCGGGGTAAAACGAAAATCCCCATTTCCTCATTTTCGACTCCCTTTAGGGTCGGGGTAAAACGAAAATCTCCATTTCCCCATTTTCGGTTCCCTTTAGGGTCGGGGCAAAACGAAAATCTCCATTTCCCCATTTTCGACTCCCTTTAGGGTCGGGGTAAAACGAAAATTCCCATTTCCTCATTTTCGGCTCCCTTTAGGGTCGGGGTAAAACGAAAATCCCCATTTCCTCATTTTCGGCTCCCTTTAGGGTCGGGGTAAAACGAAAATCTCCATTTCCCCATTTTCGGCTCCCTTTAGGGCCAGAGTATAAACGCTCTAATTCTATCTATAACTTCCGGCAATTTGAACATAACTTCCTCATTTGTAAATCGAATCACTTTTAATCCTTGAAATTCAATATCACTCGTTCTTTTTTTATCAAGAAACTGTTGTTCTTCGGATAAATGATAATCACCATCTATTTCAATTACAAGCTTCAAAGCATGACAGTAAAAATCAGCAATATATAAACTCAGAGGATGTTGTCTTCTAAACTTATATCCTCCAATCTGATTTTCTCTTAATGCTAACCATAGCTTTTCCTCTGCCTCTGTTAGATTCTCTCTTAATTTTTTTGCATTTGAAAAAATCTGTGGAGATGCACCTTTCCACATATCCTCAGGTTTAAACGGATTCTCATCCATAACTTTTATAAATAGGTTTAATTCAAAAACAATCCTTTTTTTTCTTTCCCCAACCCTAAAAGGTAAAAAAAAAGATGACATCTCGTGTTTCACATCAGCTCTTCATTTTCGGCTCCCTTTAGGGCTGGGACAAAACGAAAATACACCAATTCATTTTCCTTTTCCGACTCCCTTTAGGGCTGGGGTATTTCAGAGTAAAACAAAAATCATCAATTCCCTTATTTCCGACTCCCTTTAGATCCGGGGTTTCCGACTCCCTTTAGGGCTAGGGTAATTAAAACTGAAAATAGATAAATTCCTTATAATCCGAATAGGTTCCAAAAGCAAGAATCGCAGTTATAGCCAAAGCTAATTTAACAGTATTGTATTTCCCCGAAATTGGCTCTTCTTTGGTTCTATTATTCCACTCAACCAATACAAAAACACCTACCATTAAGAGCAACTCATAATTGTATCGCTCATTTACAAGATACTGAGAGGTAAATTCTCTGTTTACAACGATCCGTTTCAAATACAAGAAAGCATCAGTAATGGTTTTCGCTCTAAAAAATACCCAAGCCACACAGGTTAACGAAAAAGTATAGAACATGCGCCCAATTATTCCAATCGATTCAAAGTTCCATTTTAAAGGAACAGCTTCAAGATTATTTCGGTTTCTGCTTAACATCAACAACGGCAAGAAATACAATGCGTTAATAAATCCCCAAGTTACATAGGTCCAATTGGCACCATGCCAAAAACCACTCACCAGAAAAATAATAAAAACATTTCTGATTTGCATACTCTTTGACCCTTTACTTCCTCCCAATGGGATGTACAAATAATCCCTAAACCAAGTGGTAAGCGAAATGTGCCAACGACGCCAGAACTCGGCGATATCCCTTGAAAAATAAGGATAATTGAAATTGCGCAATAAATCCAATCCGAACAATTTTGACATACCTAAAGCCATATCAGAGTATCCTGAAAAATCCCCATAAATTTGAAAAGCAAAATAGACTCCTCCCAAAATTAAAGACAAGGAATTCATTGAAGTGTAATTATCAAAAATAGCATTGGCATAAGTGGCACAAGTATCAGCAATAACCACTTTCTTGACCAATCCCCAAATGATTTGACAGATTCCTTCTTTGGCTTGAGCCATATTAAACGCTCTTTTTATTTTTACCTGAGGCAATAAATGAGTCGCCCTTTCGATAGGACCTGCCACCAAAAGCGGAAAATAACTCACAAACAATGAGTAGTCAACAAAATTGTATTCGGCTTTGATGCGTTTATAATAAATATCAATCACATAGGACAATCCATGAAACGTATAAAAAGAAATCCCTACTGGCAAGATCACATCCAGTAAAATCGGGCTTGCTTTAAATCCTACTGAAGTTAACATTTGTGCAAACGAAGTGGAGAAAAAGTTAAAGTATTTAAAAATACCCAAGAATCCTAAATTCACAATAATACTTAGCCAAAACCAAAACTTTCTTCCTTTTTCATTAATGCTTTTTTCAATTCTGATTCCTGTATAATAGTCTAAAAAAGTTGAGAAAACCAACAGAAACAAAAAACGCCAATCCCAACAGGAATAGAAATAGTAGCTGGCAATAATAAGGATTGCATTTTGGGTACTTTTTGTTTTATTAAAAACAAACCAATACAAGAAAAACACGATGGGCAAAAAAATGGCAAAAGCCAAGGAATTGAAAAACATATTTTAGTTTAATTTTTTAATATAAAATCAATAGTATCCCAAATTTCAACAGACGCTTTGGTAGGGTTCATTCCAACGATTTTATCAAACCATTTTTTTCCATCAACAACACTTGACGATTTTCCATCCAGAATATCTTTAATAGTTAGGGTCAAATCTGATTTCTTTCGAATCCATAGCGCAGCTTCTTTAGAGGGCATAGAACGAAAATGAATGTAGTTGTAATTTTGTCCAATATCTCGAATCCCTTTTTTTAATTGTGGTTGCTCATAATCAAAAAACAAGCAGGATTTATTATGCGCTACAAAATCAAAAACCATAGAAGAGGCTATATTGGCCACAAATTCAGTATGCTCGCAAATATTGGATTGCAAGGCGAAATCTTCCTTAGTTGGCATTATTTCATTCCAACTTTTACCAACTGGACTCCACAAAGGGTCTATACTGACAATAACATCCTGATATTTTTTTAAAATCGCTTCATATCTATCTGTAAAATCAACTGGACATTTTCGGTAAATAATCCCTAAAGAATATCCTTTTTTATTTAAATCACGAACAGAAAGCGCTAAATCTTCCAAATAGTATTGATCTAGCGGAGAGGTCACAATATCATCACCGGAAAAACAAATGTATTTTTTATTGTTTTCTAATTGGTATGTTTCAAAAAAGGCTTCTTTACTTAGTAAAAGACTTTTGTCAAAATGACTTTCAAACTGCGGGGTACCCGTTACAAAAACTTGATTTTCATTAACGTACGGACAATACAACAAAACCTCTTCTTTCATATGCTCACTCCATACAAAATAATAATCCGTCTCTACCAAAGTAGTGGCTTTGGGCAAATTATCCCAAGAAAAAATAAAGGTTGCTGTTGGAATTCCTAGATCTTGTGCCGCCAAAACGGGTGCAAGTGCTTGAGTAGGTCGCTGATTGGTACAAAATACAAAATCAGGTTTATGCGCTTCAAGTTGCTTTTTACAATCTTGATATTTAGTGGTGGTTCGCTCTAATTTTTTAATTTTTTCCCGAACGCATGTTATTCCTTTTTCATTCGAACCAAAAGTTGTGAATACATCCACCATTAAACTTTTGGCCGCATTTTTAATTCCTTGGTACGATTGAGGAAAATTATACGTATTGTAAACGGTTTCTTTGAATTTTTTATCAAAAAAATTCAATTCCATTCGTTTACGGGCACGAGTGTAAATGGTTGTTAGAGGATGCAGAGAGGTATTTTCGATTTTAACTTCCTTAAAACCTATTTTTTCTGCAATAGAAAAAGGAGTGTTATTCCAATACGTAATAGCATAGCCTCTTTTTTCTCCAATGTTTTTAAAATCGGTAAAAGCAAAATTGCGCAACCCTACACCGTCTGGGAGAAAAATAAATATGTTTTTTTTCATTGTAAGTAGTAATGAATAATTGGATTTCAAAAGATAAATAATTATTTAAAAGGACATACTTTCATTAATCCATCACATAGTCCATCTATCATTTGTTTTTGAGGCAAACTAGGCAAATTAGCAAAAAGATTCTCCATTTCAGAATACGTATAGGGCCTTATCTGTATTTCAGGTTGGTAAAAAGATAACTGAACCGACTCTAAATAATCTTGATATTTTATATCATTCCCAAATACTTTATCTGAAAATTTTTGCCAAACTGCTGGAATACCATAAGCATGAGCGATAATAATTCCGTGCAAAGAAGAAGAAATTATTTTTTCACATTGCAAAAACTCGACTGTTTTGGATTCTACATCATTGGTCATCATATCGAACAGCAAAACATCAGGATTATCTTCAAACCAATGCTGAACTAGCTTATAATCATTATAATGCGGCACAAAACCGTATTTGTATTTCTTTTCAATTTTAGGATTAAAATACTTCGGCAATAATAACGCAGGATCGCCGTAAACCTCAGGAACCTTATAGCCAAAAGTCAATAAATAATTTCGTGTTTGTGGACCCCGAACGGCCAAAAAAGCAGCATTTTTAATTGGTGTCTTTTGGTCAATAATCCCACTACCCCAAACAATACATTTATGATTTACATTAGCTAAAATACTTCCGACAGTTACGTAAATTGGTGCAAACCAATCTAAGATTGAAAACTTCTTGGGCCAGGCGAAAACCACTTTCTTATTTGAAATTTTTTCTACAAGATATTTTCCCAAAACATCTCCATAATTTTCTTTGGATTTGCCTTGAATCACTTTTTCGTTCCACCAAAAAAGTCGGATTGTATTTAAAAAATGCATCAGCGATTACCCTTTTTTATTCTTTAATTTATCCCGTTGCACTTGTTCAATAGGCAAAATATCAGTAGATTTAAAGGACAAGGCATTGTGCACTGCATGTAAATCTCGAGCCAATTTTCGAAGTCCCATAGGTTCTAATGATGCTGCATGATCCGTTCCTTTCCATGTTCTGTCAATTGTATAGTGTCTCTCAATAATAGGAGCTCCAAGAGTATAGGCAGCAATATCGACAGCTATTCCCAAATGATGCCCGGAAAAACCAACATGCTTTACTTTGTCACCATATTTCTGAGTCAATAAATTGATATCTAATAAACAGACATCTTCAAAAGGAACTGGATAGCCTGAGGTACAATTGTACAAGACCAAATCCTTGTTTCGTCCTTTTTCAATAAAATAATTCACTAAAGTTTCGGTTTCATCTTTCGTAGTCATACCCGTTGAAATATGAATCTCTCCCGAATAATTATCACACAACCAACCTAGCATTTCAAAATTATTGTTACAAGCTGATGGAATTTTTAGAAACTGAGGATTTAGTGAAGCCATTTCTTTGGCTGAAGTGGAATCCCAGACTGAAGTGGAATAAATGATACCGACTTCTTCACAATACTTTTTTAACTCCGCATGTTGATGAACATCAAATTCTAAATATTCCCGATGCTCGCCATAAGTAGCTCCATACGAATTAGAAGCATTAGGATGAGGCGCATTGTATTGTTCCGCTGTCAATAATTCTTTATTATTTCTTTTTTGGAACTTCACCGCGTCTACATTACAAAAAATAGCAGCAATCTTGATCAACTCTTTTGCAATCTCCATATCTCCTTTATGGTTGCAACCGATTTCGGCTATTACAAAAGGCTTTATATATTTATTCATCTGTGATATTTATTGTTTTTTAAAGGTCATAGGTAATTCGCATATCTTCATTTGTATTTGCGCCCTATTTTTCGGACCTGCTCATTTCATATCTTTTATTATACTTCATTATCATTTCACATGTTTCGCGAATAGCGCCATTTCCCGAATGGTGCGATAACACAATATCAGCATTCATTTTAACGACATCTACTGCATTCGCTGGTGCAAATGACCATCCAACACTACAAATGTTCGTCAAATCATTGACATCATCCCCCACATAGGCAACGGCCGCAAAACTACTATTTCTAGACGCAATAAAATGCTTTAAAAAAGAATATTTATCCTTAACTCCTAAAAAAGTATTTTCGATTTGAAGTTTTTTCATTCGTTGGGCTACCAATTTGGAATCCTCAGATGTGAGTGCAACCACCTCCACATTATTTTGTCTTAGAATTTCCAACCCCATTCCATCTCGCATATCAAACTTTTTGGCCATTTCTCCATCTTGACTGTAATACACACAACCATCGGTAAAAACACCATCAACATCCAACACCAAAAAATCTATTCTTTGATTTTGTTTTTTTGATTTTTGACGATTAATTAAAAGTGTTTCGATACTATCCCAATCTGAAAGGCTGTCTATTTCCATCAACGTTTCTTCAGCCATTTCGACCAATCCAATCTTCCCGCTTACTCTATTTTTTGAATCAATGAAAGCTGCTTTAGTCGTGCAATATACAGCACCATTTTCGATTAACAATCCCTCAAAATCTTGTCTTCTTGGTCTATTGAAAACATCATAATTAATAGGTTCTCCCTCTTTCCCCCAAATAAATCGGTGTGTTTTTACCACACTGACTACTCCATCATAAGACTCTTTGGTTATTTTCTCAAGCGCAATATTGATATCTGTTGCTAAGGTTAATGGTGAAGTGGCTTGCAGCAAGCACAATACACTGTAATTATGATTGATTTTTTCCGAAAACTCCAGCATGGCACTTTCGGTCGAAGCGGTATCACTGGCATTTTCTTCGTTACGCAATATTGGAATTACTTTGCTGGTCCAACTATACTCTTTCTCTATAAATGCAATAATCTCCAAATCATCAGTAAACACATACACCTGATCCAGTTCAGAAAAAATAGCCTCAGTAAGTACCCATGAAAATAGGGGGCGTCCCACCATTTTCTTTTTATTTTTTCCTGGAATTCCTTTGGAGTTTTTACGAAGTGGAATAAGTCCTATTTTTTTCATATGTCTATACTATTTACTCTTCTGTTTTAAATATGAAACCATTATTCTTGTATATCACAATAAATAATCAAATCCTTAAATTCTTATATTTTCATAAGATTAAATATTGATTGCTTATTCCATTCTTTATAATCCTTAATTTTATAATTATAATTGGTAAAAATAGCTTCTAATTCTTCCTTCGTTAAATCGCTCAACCAACCATTTTTTTCTCTGGATAGTTTTACTATGTCTGAACAGCAATACGACAATATAATCTGTTCTACGTGATTATCGCTTAACTGATGAATAACATTATCAACATCATATACGTACTCTAGGACACCGCTAAAAACCGCAACGTTGTAGGACTGTAGTTTTAAAGAAATGGGTTCGTTGAGATCACAAACTACTGTTTCATCATATCTTTTTACAATATCTGACGGAGTATACAATTTGGAATCTTTTAATAATGTTTTCAAATGCATTACCCCGGCTCCAAATTCAATAATACTCGCTTCTGGCTGTATAAAAGAAGCCAATATTGCTGTTCTTTCATTCCAGTTAGAAAATAGTTCATTATTTCTTGCCCAACGTGCACTATCAGATTCTTTTTTTGATTTTAATAGATATGTCGCTTTTTCTATGTCCACTATTCTAATGTTCTCTTTTCTTCTTTTAAATTTATTTAATATTCTGGAAAGTATTTTTCTCATTCGGATATATATTTTAGATTATGATTTTGTCTTTATTTTTAAAATTGAATTTTTAAAGTAATTATCCTATTTTGCCTGTCAAAGGAATAAAAATAAAGTTGAGTTCTATAATTAAATACTATTTCTTCTAATAGCCTGTCATTGACATCATTCATCGTTAGATAGATTTTATACTTTTTACCTAGTATTTTTTTACAGGTTTGTTTTATTTTATTAGCAAGTGAGACATCTTTAATTTCAACTGAAATCAATTTATCCTTGCAATCACTAAACTGTGCAATAAAAGATTTAATTTGTACATCGACTGGTTCAATTGTCATATTAAAGTCTGGCAATTCATTTAATTTTAAACTATCAGATTCATTAGTAATTAAGCCCCAAGGCAAATTTGCATTTGCTTTTATTTTTGCCATTTTGATGACTAGCTGGCTATAAGAGTGATTTATCTTTTCTAATGTCAAATGAAAAGGTGCCTTACTTTTATTCGAACGATAATGTTTAGAATGCCATTGATGTAATAATAAAATCTCCTTGTCATAAAATTCTACTTCATATCTGGCATTTTTGAAACGAATATGTACATCTGTATCTTCAGCGCCCCAACCGTGATAAAATTCATCATATCCATTAATGCTTTTTAACAAAGTGGTTGGATAGAGCGTAATTCCAGTAGCTTCTATCGATGACAAATGATTAATTTTATAATCTTTAAAAGTCTTTTCATGAAATGACTCTTCTTTATTTAAAAAACCAACCTGAAAATAAATCGCTTTTTCTTCCGACTTTATTGATTCTAAACATTCAAAAAAATCCTGACGATATAACATATCAACATCACCTATTAAAAAATAGGGATGTTTCGTTTGTTTTAAAGCTATATTAATAGCTCTAGATTTGTTCCAAAGTTGACCATGAACGGAGCAAGAAACTAATTCCACAAAAGAATAATTCTGAACCAACTGTATTATGCCCCTGCGAAAAAAAGTATCACTGCCGTAATCGACCAAAATTACTTCAAATGATTGAACCGTTTGTTTCGCTAAAGAATCCAAACAATTCTTTACTAAACGAAGTTCTCTATTACGATATGTTAATACTAGTGTTATCAATATAAATAGTTAAAATTTTTCAGGTTTATCATTAAAAACAAATCTTATCATGAAGAAAAATCTCAATAAAACATACCAAAAACCAACAAAAAAATTCTTTAACAATATGCAAATCGATTTTATAAAACCTTTGAAAACACTTAACAAACTTAAGTCTTGATGCCAAAGTTGATAATTCCCAATTACATCATTTTTAAATCTAAAGAAATTTTGCCGTGGGGTTCTTTTTATTTCATAATGAAATATAGAAGCAACAAATTCAATGTCATATCCTTCTTTTAAAACTCTTTTGGTCCATTCTTTGTCCTCAAATGTAGCCACATCTTCTCGAAATGGGTGTTTTTCCCAAACTTTTTTGCTAAATGCTGAACCTGAAAAAATAAGCCCCGCTTTATTAGGATCATCTTTCGATTTAACATTGTTTATAAACCCTCTAAAGTCGTTCGAACTATGCAAACATCTTAATCCTGCAAGATTGAAATTCTCCTCAAATTTTCTAAGTATCAATTTGAAAAAATCATGACTAACGGGATAAGAATGCGCACTAAAAATAACAACTATAGGCTGACTTGCTTCACTCGCCGCCCTATTAGCACTCCCTCCGTAACTAAAATTTGCAATACTTACAAATTTAGCCCCGTATTTTTCCGCTCTTTTTTGGCTTTGATCTGTTGATAAATTATCCAGTACAATTATTTCCTCAATATCATCACTATATCTTTCTGTCAAATTTTTTAACAAAAAAGTAAGTGCATCGTCTTGATTTTTGTTTCTTATTACTACTGAAATCATAAGGAATTTTTGCTTTAAAAGATACTTTTCAAAAACCTAATCGGTTTGGCTATTATTTTAGCAATCTTGTATTCTAGCGAATTTTTAATTTTCATTTCACTTGAACGATGCCTTTTTATCAAAAAAATAAAATAGAAAAGAGTCATGTCATAGTGCTCAATATAAATTTCTTTATGTTTCTTAAACACGTATTCTATATTGTTTTCTACATGATTCTTTAAGGTATCAATTAACATTGAGTTTTTTGATTTTCTGTAGTAAAATAAAAACTCCTCAACAAACTTATATTTCCACCCTCGTTTTGTGATTGAAATCCAAAACTCCCAATCTTCAAAACCAAATTTCATTTCCTCATCATACCCACCTACCTCTTCCCAACACTTTTTACGAAACAATGAGCTAGGCATCATAATGTTTTCATACATCAAATGATGATAGGTACTGCCTGATGCTTTTTCCTGATAAAAAATATTTTCTTTTTTGTCTCTAAAAAACTCCCTATAGCAAGATACAATCGCCAAAGCATCATCATGAATCAATTCAGGAACAAGCCTCCTTAAATAATTAGAATTTAATATATCATCAGAATCCAAAGGTAATATCAAAGCTCCGCTACTTATTGTTATACCAGCATTTCTAGCACTAGATAATCCTCCGTTTGTTTTCTTTAAATATTTAAATCTATTATCCTTTTCACACCATTTAGTGGCCACTTCTTCAGTATTATCTGGGCTACCATCGTTTACAATAATACATTCCCAATTATCATAAGTTTGATCCAATACTGAATGCAATGTTTCTGACAAAAAATGAGCTTGTTTATAACAGGGGACAATAATGGAAACTAATGGTTTTTCTAACATAAATATTGTACTTAGTGGGTAAACATTATTCGTTTACAATTCTTTTAAACTTATTTCGAAATGCATTCATCCCTATTCCTTTAATTTTAAACAATTTGAAATTTAAAAAAAACATTAATAATAATAATTCTCTTTTTTGCTTTAGAGTATATAATGTTGACTTTATAGACCAAACAAAAATCTTATTGGACTCTTTCTTATTTTGATAAAAATATGGCATAACGTATTCCAAAATAATCTTACAACTAAACTTTCTTAAATCAGATGCGTAGTTTTTATTCTTGAAAAAATCTACATGTATTTCATATAACACGAGTAGTGAATCTAACATATTAGCTATAAAATTTCCCTTCAAAACCTTATCTTCATCTACTCTGTAGTAACTATCAATGTTATAATCCCTACTGATTTTAAGTTGATTCAATCGTGAAAGTACTTTTATATTAAAACTAACATCCTGAAATCGTTTTAAATTTTCATCAAATCTACAATTTTCAAGAATATACCTTTTATAGCAAGAACCCATAGTATGCCAAGGAATCTCATACCTCAAAAACATCCTCAAATAATTTTCTATATTGATGTTTTTTGGGTCTTTATTAATGGAAAACAATTGTTTTTTGCCATCAATAAGTAAAGAAGTATCTCGTATTAATAAATCAATGGACCAGTCTTTTGTCATTAAAGCCATTCGTTCCGCTAAACAAAAAGGTTCACAAATATCATCTGAATCTACAAACATTATAAATTCACCTTTACTTCTTTCAAATCCGTAATTACGACAGGCATTCGCACCTTTTGGACGATTTTCAGGTCGCAGATAGTATTTAAATTGACTGTTCTTTTTCAAATATTCTTCCACTAAAGCCATAGTATCATCAGTAGACCCATCATCTACAATAATACATTCCCAATTAGCATAACCTTGTACCAAAATACTATCAAGAGTTTCTCTTATCAAAAGAACTCTATTGAAAGTAGGGATAATTATAGAAATTAACGGATTATCCATTCCAATTTTGTTAAATTATACCACTATAATAACTGTTAATCATATTAGAAATATCGAAATTTTCCGTAACCCATATCCTAGCATCATTACTCATCTGCACATATTTTTTATTATTTTTTATCAATTTCTCAATATTATTTGCCAAAGAAACGATATCTTTTTGCGCAACTAAAATGCCCGTTCTTTCAGAAATAGTAAATGGAACACCTCCACTTTCAAATCCAACTATTGGTAGCCCCATTGACTGTGCTTCTGCAGTAACAATCCCTTGTGCTTCTTCCCTTCCTGTGGCATCCATAATCGAAGTCATTAAAAAAATATGGGAATTTTCATAGACTTCTCGAATTTCTTCTTGGCTCCCTTTTCCAAAAAACGCAACGTAGGATTCTAATTGCAGATTTTTAACCAATAATTTGAGTTTTTCTAGCAATACTCCTTCTCCTATAATAGTATAAAAAACTGAATATCCGCTATGAACAAGCAATTTCACCGCTCGAATACCATATTCATGACCTTTTAAATCAACAACCCGTCCGACACTGACTAATTGTAACTCTTGACCTGATATTATTTGTTTAGGGTAGTTTTTCGGTGAAAAAAATTCAAGATTTACCCCTACTGGAACTATGGCTAATTTCGACAACAAACAACCTAACGCCAAAACCTTATTTAGCAAAAAAGGAGTATTTACAGTTATCCTATCAGCAAATTGAAAAAGCAAACTATATCTATTCTTTAATAGTTCTTGTTCAAAATTATCCCTAAAGAAAGCATCATATCCGTGAAAGGTTACCAATAATTTAGATTTTAAAAACCCCATTTGCTTCAATACTGGAAGTTCATCGGCAGCGACTGCAAAATGAACATGGAAAACATCCGCTTTTCGATATGGCAAATAATGGTGAAGTTTATAAAGTAGATTGAATTTCCAAGTCCCATTTTGCCAACAGTGCTTGATAAAATAAAACAATATAATTGGATGCAACATACAAAAAAAACCAAATAATAAACGTTTGTACTTTTTTGTAGGCTGTTTAAGTACTACCGTTTTTTCTAAGAGTTTGTATTTACACAACAACTCTGCTTGTGATGAGTCTCCAATTTTATTTTTTGTTTTGGTCATAATAACAACATCATATCCTTTCTCTATTGATGCAATGATATTCGACACTATAAAAGTCTCAGAAGCTATAGGAAAGCTACTAGTTTGAAATATTATAGATTTTGGAGACATAAACTATTTGTATAATTTAAAGTTATTATCAATCACATTGGTTCTATAAAAAATGACAACCTATATTCTTTTAATATTAAATAACACTTTAAGTACAAAATCATATATCAATGTACCTTTATACAGTCCAAACCAATTAATTATAATCCAATATTTTTTTTTCCGACTTAAAAAACAATCAGTTCGCAATTGGTCAAAAGCCTTTGCAGAACGCTTTGCCAATTCTGGAAAATCATTCCTTATCATTAAATAATGAGTATAATAAAGTCGCTTTGGGTAACACATTAATTCTTTGTGATAATTATTTAACAATAATTCTTCTATCAGTCGATAACTGGTATAAGCAGAATTTATTTTTGTCGTAGAATTCAATTTGCTTAAACTGTTAGTCTCTAAAACTCGATAATAACTATAAACCTCATCAATACAAATTACTTTCTCCGCATTGTATAAAACACGGAAGAAAAATTCCCCATCATCATTATTACTAATCTCAACATTCCATAAACCCGCTTTTTCTATAAGATTTCTGCTAGTAAGCCATGAAATTGGCGGAACAAACCAATTCTCCATTCCAAAACTAAACAACAATTCTTTTCCGTTTTTAGGATTCAAATAATTCACTTTAGAAAACTTAAACATCTGAGAATCTTCTATATGATTCTCAAACATAACCCATTTTGAAAAACAAATAGTAGCATTATTTTTACGCATTGATTCTATTTGCTTTGCTATCTTATGAGGATGTAGTAAATCATCAGCATCCAAATATTGTATAAAGGCACCTTGAGACTTCAAAAATCCAAAATTACGAGCATTTGAAGCTCCTGAGTTCTCAATTGTAAAACAAAGAACACCTTGCCTTTGAAACCCACC
This sequence comes from Flavobacterium taihuense, assembly GCF_019351435.1. Lineage (GTDB taxonomy): Bacteria > Bacteroidota > Bacteroidia > Flavobacteriales > Flavobacteriaceae > Flavobacterium > Flavobacterium taihuense. The sequence continues at coordinate 228,743 of NZ_JAHWYN010000005.1, read as the reverse complement.
AAACAATTCCTCTATACCATCAGTAGAACCATCATTAACCAAAATTATTTCAATATTGTTATACGTTTGTTGTAATGCGCTTTCAATAGTTTCTTCAATAAAAGCTTTGGAATTATACGCTGGTATAATAATACTCACTAAAGGAATCTCCATGATTAACTCTTATTTAAAAACTTATTGTTAACACGCATAAAAAAAAACAAAACTTTAAACCATATTAAATTCATTTTTTTAAATAATGAAGAAAAATGCAATGCTGTTAATACTTGAAATTGATTCGGATCTATTAATTGTTGAAACTGGTTCAAAATATCATTATCTCTTAATATTGGGATGGGTACGACTTCTTTTAATACATTTGCTCTCTCTTCATTTCGCAATTTTAAATTGCTATTACTTATCCCATCCATATTAAAAAAAGAAATTTCAATATCAAGATATTTAACCCTAGAGTTATTTAAACCCAAAGCAATTAAAAAAAATTTCCAATCGGAAACAATTTTTAGCGTTTCATCATACAATCCATACTTCAAAAAAAGTTCTTTTTTAATAAAAGAGGAGCCATGGTTTAATGTCCCTTTCACAAAAGTATTTAACGAAATAGGAATACCATTAACCCCTTTATCAATTACCTTCTCATTATTAGGATAAACTTTAACCAAATTCCCATAATACAAATCAAAATTAGTCATGTAAAAAAAAACACTTTCAATTACTTTTTCATTACATAACCAATCCCCACTATTCAAAAACAACAAATACTCACCTTTCGCTTTCGCAATTCCTTTGTTCATTGCATTGTAAATTCCTGTATCAGACTCACTTAACCAGCAATCAAAGTCTTGACAATGGTTTTCCATAAATTCCCTACTCCCATCTGTACTCCCTCCATCAATAACAATATACTCGAATTCTTGCCAAGTTTGATTAACAACACTCTCTACGGTTCTTTTCAATCCCTCGAGGTTATTGTAGTTGATGGTGATTATGGAAATTTTGGACATTATTTTTAAATTTTATTTTCGGCAGATTTCAAAATAGTATTAAACAAATCAATATATTTTTTTGATTGCACGGACTGATCATACTTTTTAATTGCGTTTTCCCGAATCGAAACATTATCAAAACAACTTGGATTCTCTAAAAACTTTTGCAAAGTTTCAACAAGTGAATTAACACTTATTTCTTCAGTAATAAAACCATTTTCGCCATCTTGAATCATATCAAAAATTCCCCCAACTGGAAATCCAATTACCGGCGTGCCACAGACTAAGGATTCTAGAACGGTATTTGGCAAATTATCCATTAAGGAAGGAATCACGAATACATCAGCTGCTGAATAAGCGATACTCATTAATCGTTCATCAAAAATAGGTCCCAACTCGTACGCATTTTCAACCGAAGACAAATCAGTATTTTTATTGCCTATCGCACATAACACTAGATTTGAATCTGACAATTGCTCAAAGGCTCTTTTTAAGAAAACAAATCCTTTCCTATTATTTGATATTGAATCGGCTACAAACAAAACAACTTTCTTACCTTCCGGAATACCAAACAAGTCTCTCGAATATTTTTTATCCCTTGGTGCATATATTGAAGTATCTAATCCGTAAGGAATACAATGAACTTTTACGTTTTTGAAAACTTCACTTTCTCTTGCTTCTTTTGCCAACCATTCTGAAGGAGTAACAACTGTCAAATTTGAGACCTTTGAAAGTACTTCCTTTTTAATGCCAAAGTTTTCGTTGCCAATTTTAATTTCTTCGTCAGATAAATTTCTTTTTATGGGATACCCAGCCGCATCAATTCCTAAAAACTCTTCAAGATAATGTTCTCCCCCTGTAAACGGATTCATATCATGTAAAGTCCAAACTACCGGCTTTTTATTGCTTTCAAAAAAAGTTTTATAATCCAAGTAGTTTGCTACCCAATGCAAATTAATGATATCCGCTTCCTTATAAAATTCAGACTGAGTAATATCACAATCTGAATTAGGGAAACTAAACATTTCCAAATTTCGGTTCCTTTGGCTTAAAAAATGCTGATGCTTTCTTTTAGATCCATCAATATCCGAATACAGTTTTAACTCTCTTAAAATTCGTTGTGCTTTATTTGCAACTTTATCAAGAAAAGCACGCTTTTTTTGTGGTTGCTTAAAGCATAACGATTTTGGCCAATTATTTTGCTTAAATCTAAGCAGCACATTTGAAGTTATTCCTTTTGCAAGGAGTCCCATATGCAAACGCTTACAAGAATTAGCCGCACCACCTTTGTCGTATGTATTAACTAAAAGAACATTCATAACTTCTTTGCTTCTATGAATAGGGAATCAGGCTTTCTAACCTCTCCGTTAATTACATCCAGTTGATAAGTACCCCAATTTTGGATTTCACTTTCAAACGCACTACAAACTTTTATTTCTGTAAAACCTACTTGACTTAAAAGTTTCGACAATGAATAACGATCATACATCCACTGATGTATTTCACCACCAAGTCTAAATTGTCCAATTTTCAATGCTTTAGATTCTTGTTCCGTTAAAGTTTTTTTTCGCTCTCTAATACTTATTTTAACAATAATAGCTTTCCCTTTTTTCAACAGTGATTTAAAAATAGATCCATTTGATCGTATCTGTTTATTCTTAACAATCTGTTTATTCAAAAATGAATCTCTAATTATTTTCCCTTCTGAACCTATGCGTTTAAAAACGTACTCTTCATTTTTCATAATGGGTTGATATAAATAATCTTTCATGTCACCACCACTTTCATTCCTCACCATTTGATCAAATAATTCCAATTTAATCCATTCATAATTGTTCGTAGCTACAATATTTCCCTCTAGTGCCAATTGAAGATTCATCAAATATTCTTTCACAATAATTTCTAAATCTGGGACAGCAATTCTGATTATCCCATTTGTATTTAAAACACGATAACATTCTTCAATAAAACGAAAACCATCACTTTTAGAAAAATGCTCCAATACATGGGAATGATAAACAACATCTACATCATTGTCTTTAATCGGAATGCCATTCAAAAGATTATGTGCGGCAACATACCCGTTGTTTGAAACAAAATCAATGTTTAACCAATCCTTATGGTATGCATTACCGCAACCTAAATTAAGTAATTTCATATATGTTTTTTTTCCTTATTAAGAAAGAATTTTAATTAAACTATTTATCCTCTTTATATCCAAATATATTTAATTGAAAATCCATATTATTATAATTCCCTAAACCCATTAAAGGGGAATTCAAAGAGTTATTTCCTGGAATTGACATATAAAGCCTAAACTCGGCTTTTGTTAGAATTTCAATAATTTCGTTTAACGACTGCGACTGACCAACAAAAGAATGATATTCAACAAAAATTCTTTGAACTTTACCCAGATCTTCCTCAATATCTTTCAGAACAACAGTCTCTGCACCTTCTATGTCCAGCTTTAAGAAGTCTACGGTCTTTTTTAAATAAGGTCTAAGGGAAACCACCTCTATTGTCCCAGAAGCAGAAATAGTTTTGTCTAGATCTGATATCAAACCAGCATCTGCGCCTTCTGACTTAAATGACAATGTTGTATTATCATTCCAAAGTCCTTTTTGAAGTAACTTTACATTCGTAAAATTAAACGATTTAATATTTTTATCCAATATCCTGTAAATCTCGGGATCTGGCTCAAATGCAACAATATCTGAATCGGGATATAACAATTTTAAATAAATCGTTGCCAAACCAATATTGGCGCCACCATCTACAATATAAGGTGTTTTATTTGATGTTTTAAATCTATATATCTCTTCTTTAAAAATTTCCTTACTCATAAAAATAAACGACGCGCTATCAGGAATTGTAATTTCACAACCTTTTAACATAACCGTTGTTTTAGTGTAGCGTGGAAAATTAGCTAAAGACTGTTCCTGTTCATTTTGAGACACTTTTAATTTACGTTTTATAAACTGGATAATTTCAGGAGCAAAGAGTCCAACAAGTTTTCGTTTAACACGAATCGCTATTTTCACTTTGGCTTTTGACTCTGACATTTTAAATCTTTTGATAATGTTTCTTTGTAATAAAACCTCCTTCTTATCAATTTGAATATTTACATTATTTTCAAATCCTCCTTCATATTTTCTTGATAAATCTAAACCGCAATGCACTCCTGTGCCATCAAATCCAATATTCTTTAACAAGGATATTTTAGGAAAAAGAAATACACCTTTATTTAAAAACATCGAAACATAAAATCTTACTGCCCAAGAATCATTTTTACCAAAAACCTGATCCTTGAGCATTTGATAAAAATGTAAATTACCAAAATCTAATTTATCTTTTATCTTTTTATTCTCAACTACGTCAAGTAATCCTTGCCCGTTAAAATTGATTTTTATCCATTTATCAGCCCAAGTTCCATATCCCCACGAACTCATTATAGGCAAAAAATATGTTCCCTCTTTTACATTACCTTTATGAGGAAAACAATATCCTGTTATTCCATATACTCTTTCTTCCTTCTGATAAAGTACAAGTCCTCCATTCATAAATTCAAGAAAATATCTCCCTACTATAATATCATCCTCCAAAACAATAACTTTTCCATGAGTGTTTATAACCTCTGTTACACCATCTATAACAGAATTAGCCAAACCTTTATTTCTTTCCTGTACCTTAATTATAAGTTCTTTAAATCTATTTTCTGCATAAATTAAACTCCTAACGGCTTCAATTTTTAATAAATCTTCACTAGTTGCATTTTCTTTAGCACCATCACAGAAAACATATAAAACACTGTCCTTGGCTTCTTTATTTTGGGCAAGTGCATCCAATGCTTGTTGAGTATGCCTTGGACGATTATATGTAAATAAAACTATTGGTGCTAAAGATTTCATATTACAAACTAATTGAAAATTTATATTTTTCAGACGCAATTATTGTAACTATCTTATTACCCGTATATTCTCCAATATAATAGTTTATTTCCTTTGAACTTAAGAGCTTTTTAATTTCGTTAAGAGTATCCCGTTCTCCTTTACGATCAGTATCATCCATAATAATAATAAATTGATCATCTTCCGTAATCCTTTCAACAAGAGAAATAATATCATAACGAGAAAATCTTTCACTGCCAAAAGGCCCGTCTATAATATATAAATCGAATTTTTCTATAATTTTTTCATTAAAATCTTGATACAACTTCACATTAAAACCATTAACTTCTTTTACAGCAATAGGACAATGAATAATTTTTGAATTTGTCGATAACTTAAATCTTTCCTGAAAAGAATCAATCCAATTCTTATCCTGCTCAACGATAATATGTGAACTCTCAAATAAATAATTTTCTATATAAGCAGAAATAAACTTACTAGACTCACCTAAACCTAAATCTAAAATTTTTTCAGGCATATAATCTGAAAGTATTCTATTTAAAACATAAAAGAAAGAATAATTCCCAGCCCATCTGCCAACATTAAGGGGCAATTCTTCTATCCATTTTTTCCCTCTGATGCTGTCATGATAAATATGTGCCCATTCTAACTCTCTATTCTGACTTTCAAGTTCAGATAATTTTAAACGAATTTGTTTATTATTAACTCTGAACTCATTTATTATCGACTTAATTTTATTTATCATTAACGCATAGAATAATTTAACAATATATCACCTTGGTTCTTAGGAATCAATTTCCCCGTATTATAATAATCTTTTTCAATAACACTAAAAGGCATTACTTGGGATAACCAATCTGCAATTTCATTATTAATTTCACAGAATAAATTACAGGTATAATCCCCCGGGGCTAAAGGCAATTCCCTAATTGTAAAATCCAATTGATTATTCTCTTTTAATTCAAAATCATTAATTATAGATTCTGAAGATAACCAAGCTACTCTGTCTCCCATAAAATTATTAATACCAATATCAATTCGATATTGTCTAATTTCATCAATAAGATTTAGTTTATAGTGAATACTAATTTTCAAATCTTTATGTGACTCTATAAATCCTTCACTATTAGCTTCACAAATTAATTTCCCTTCTTCAAAAATTAACGTTTGATTTCCTTTCCGATCATTAACCGCAGACAATTTAGTACTTACTATCTTGTTTACAGCCAAATAACCACTTATTATATCTCCTATTTTTCCTTCAGCTTTAATAGAACCATTTTCCATTAAAATCCCTCTAGTACACAAATTTTGTACCGCAACCATATTATGGCTCACAAACAAAACGGTTCTCCCTCCTTCACGAGATATATCCTGCATCTTGCCTATGGCTTTTTTCTGGAACTCGGCATCACCCACAGCCAATACCTCATCAATCACCAAAATTTCAGGCTCTAGAAAAGCAGCTACGGCAAAAGCCAAACGCACGGTCATTCCGCTGCTGTAGCGTTTTACGGGGGTGTCTATATAGCGTTCGCAACCAGAGAATTCAATAATCTCGTCAAGTTTGGAAGCAATTTCTTTTTTGGTCATTCCCAAAATGGCACCGTTCAAAAAGATGTTTTCGCGACCGGTCATTTCTCCGTTAAAACCAGTGCCCACTTCAAGTAGAGAGGCAATACGTCCTCTGGACTTGATACTTCCTGTAGTGGGAGCTGTAACTTTGGAAAGTATTTTTAACAAAGTTGATTTCCCTGCTCCATTTTTACCAATAATTCCTAAAACCTCACCTCGTTCTACCTCAAAATTAATATCCTGCAAAGCCCAGACATAGTCGCTCGAGCCTTTGGTGCTTCGGTCATTGGTATCCCCAATTTTCAAATAGGGATCCTCCTTCCCACGTATTTGATGCCACCAACGGTTTATATCATGACTGAGCGTACCGGTTCCCACTTGTCCAAGTCGGTATTGCTTGGAAATGTTTTCGGCTTTTAAAATTATATCTTTACTCATTTAGTATTAAATCTATTTCTTCTTCAAGAGTTAAGGGCAATAACTATCATCTCACAATCCAATTCCCCCTTCAGAGGGCTAGGGGGTTAAACGGTATCAATAAAACTCTTCTCCGTCTTATTAAAAACCAATAGCCCCACAAAAAAAACAGCAAACGTTACTCCAAAAGTATAACACAGTCCTAAAAGGGATATTTGCCCAACATTAAGTAGCATATAACGAGCTGTTTCTATAACATATGCCAACGGATTATATTGTATTAACCAACTGTACTGGGGCATCTTTTCCTGTAACAAAGCCATCGGATACATCACAGCCGACAAATACATTAACAATTGGATTCCAAAACCAATTAAATAACTAAAATCTCTATACTTTGTTACCATAGACGAAATCAGCATCCCCAATCCCAATCCCAAAATCCCCATCAATAGGATCAAAACAGGAAAAAACACAACGGAACTGTTCAAACTCAAAGGGGCGCCATTTATATAATAGAAAAGGTAAAAAACCACAAAAATAAAAAACTGGATACCAAACTTGATCAAATTGGAAACCACCACAGACAGCGGCGTAATTATTCTCGGGAAATAAACTTTTCCAAAAATTGCTGCATTAGCTTTAAAAGTGTCTGATGTCCCATTAAGGCAGGCCGTGAAATAATTCCAAACCGTAATCCCGGCCAAATTAAACAAAAATGGCGGTACGGTTCCCGTATCGATTCCGGCAACATTATTAAAAATTATGGTAAAGGTAACAGAAGTAAACAAAGGCTGAATGAGATACCAAAGCGGTCCCAAAACTGTTTGCTTATAGACCGTAATTACATCACGCTTTACAAAAAGAAAAAGTAAATCTCTATATTGCCAAACTTCCCTAAGATTTAGAGTAAAAAATTTGTTTTTGGGAGTTATTTCAAACAGCCAATTGGTGTTTTGAGAAGAATTAGTATTCATTAGTATTTGTAGCAAAAAACAATATGCATAATATTTATCATTAGTATATAAAGCAAAAGTACAATTTTTAAAAGAGTGATACGATCTGCAACATTTAATTATTGTATTGAAAGTAAGTCTCTAAACAGCTTTTTCATAGTTCTTCAATATAAACTGGTCTCAATCGCAATATTTTGATTGCAAACCAAAACAATAACTGATTTTTTTTGAATTCCTTTTTTAAACAATTTCTAGACACAATCTTCAGATAAATGGCATCGCTTCGCGATCCAAACTCACATAATCAGTTGAATTCAAACGAAATTTTTATCGGCAAATATACTTAAATTAAATTATGAGTTTAATTATTAAAAAAGACAACTCATAGTTTTTTTACGTACGAAAAAACAAACAAAATAAGCAAATATGCCTAAATGTAATAAAGAAGCCACTGCCTAATATGTTCTTGCAATTGAAAGACGACAAGATATCTAGTTCCACGAATTCACGGAATCCTCTTTTGGGCATTTAAAGGGCAATCTAAATATTCACAAAGGATTAAGTTTGGTAAACCGCAAGAACTTCATCAAATGGTATCTATATTATAGAAATCAAACTTAGGATAGTTTCTTTAGCCATAGGTACACCAAAAAAGAAAGAGACCTTCGGGTCTCTTTCTTTTTTGAATTAATAGATCTTTTATAAATGATTATTTATTAATTAGTTTTTCAAGTCTCTGCATCATTTCATCCTTCTCTTTCAACATTCGCTCGTACAAAGCTATCTTTTCTTCGTGTAGTGCAATCAATTTTTGAATCGGATGAATATTAATTGTTCCGTAATTAAATGAATTACTGAAAGCGTGTTCTCCAAAAGTATTAGAAATGATATTTACTGCTTGTTCCTCATCAAAGTTCTGAAAAGCTTCAACAGGAATTTTAAATGAGTTTGATATTTGTTTTAGCAGACTATCCTCAATAACATCTTTCTGCTCTAACATAGAAATTTTCTTCTGATTCCAATCTTCACCCAGATCATAAGCCAATGCCTCCTGCTTGATGCCAAGCATCTCTCTGAAACGTTTTACGTTTCTTCCCTGATGTATTTTATGTTCCATAACGAATAGCAATTTTCTAAAGGCTCAAAGATAAAGCCATTTGGGTTAAAAACTCTGAATTCCAAAGATAAAAAAATATCCTGTAAAATATTCTTTTTGTCAGATATTATAGTCGTATATGGAATAGTGCATTTTAGTACGGGACAATTGTTTCGTACTAGACAGACCGTCTTCTATGCTTAAAAATAAATTAAATCTTCCGAATCGTTGATTTATTTTTTACCAACAAATAAAAATTGTACTTAATTTCATATTTTTATTCTAAATCATTAAACTATGGCTAAAGTAATTGCACCTTTTAAACTTTCCGGAACACTCGACGATATAAATTTTGTAAACACTCCCGAGGGCAATTTTGCCAGAATGAAAAGAGAAAAGTTTATGACTTCAAAAGAGTTCATGGCAAATCCAATATATGACCCCATCAGGGAACAGGGAAAGGAAATGGGATACGCTTCTAGGAAATCAAGGATATTCCGCCTATTGGCAGTGCAATTCTTTAAAAAATCAAAAGACGTTAGCTTTGCAGGCAGAGCCAATAAAATAATACTCGAAATCCTCAAAGAGGACAGCTTAAATCCAAAAGGAAAACGAACATTGGAAGAAGGGATGAAATCGCCATTCCTCCACGAAATTTTGCTTGGATTTGAAGGCAATAAAAACAAGCCCTTATCAAAAATACTAATGACAGGCTTTGAACATTTACCAGAACAGGCAACTTTAAAAATAGCGGACTTTATACCCAAAATCCATTTAGACTGGCCAGAGGAAGCAACTCATGTTAATCTCGCATTAGCAACAGCCAACTGGGACTTTGCCAATGACAATTTCGATACCTGCTATAGCGAAGAAATCATCTGTGATAAGGAATCTGAGAAGCAAACTATACTGATCACTTCTGGGATTCCAAAAGAAAATCATTGTCTGCTAACATTTCTATTCATTGGCTTTTCAAAAAAAGAACGCACCAAATACATACTACTGCACAGAAGAAGTAATACAGTTTCTATTATCGCCTGTCAAATGCCAGATGAACCGACAAAAGACTAAAATGTGGTATATTAAATAAAAAAAGTTTTCGATCCTTATAAGCTGGCTTTTACAGTATCCCCAAAAACTATAGCTATTGCAACTACTATAAATAGATCTCTCTGGATTCATTTATATTACAAAGTTATTTAACTTTTTTAGTTGCTCTAGTGTCATTAAACAATAATTGAGATTGATGCTTTTCTCTATTAATTTCAAAATGCAAAAATTCAATATTAAAAAGCTATCGCTCACTTTAATGTTGGCATAAACGATATCGTAATCAAAAAAGGTTTACAAGGACATCCCTTGTAAACCTTTTCTATCTATTTGTTTTTTAAACTTATTTATCCAAAATTTCAAAAGTAGAATTCATACTTTTAAACTCAGGAACGATAACTTTCATTTTGGCTACAATATCATCATTGTCAAAGAAATTAGCAATTCCTATCAGTTCATTAATGTCAACATGTAAATTTTCAAACTCATCTTGAATTTCCTCGGCAATCATGATTTTTTCGTGATACGTTGGAATCGTTTTTGCAGTATCATTAAGTAACTCTTCATATAATTTTTCACCTGGTCGTAAACCTACAACTTCAATTTTTATATCCCTTTCAGGAATAAATCCAGCCAACTTTATCATTTTTTTGGCTAAATCTAAAATTTTAACTGGTTTTCCCATATCAAAAATATAAATCTCGCCTCCGTTACCCATTGCTCCAGCTTCAAGAACCAATTGGCAAGCCTCTGGAATGGTCATAAAATAACGTATAATATCGGGATGTGTAATTGTAACTGGGCCTCCGCTGGCAATTTGTTTGGTAAACAAAGGAACCACAGAACCATTAGAACCCAAAACATTTCCAAAACGAGTAGTAATAAATTTGGTAGCGTTCTCGTTACATTCTTTTAAATTTTTTATTTGCAAAGATTGTACATATTTTTCCGCTATTCTTTTACTAGCCCCCATTACATTACTCGGATTTACCGCTTTGTCTGTAGAAACCATAACAAATTTCTTTACATTGTATTCACAAGCCAAATCTGCCAGATTTTTGGTTCCTTCTATGTTCGTTAATATGGCCTGTGATGGATTTTCCTCCATCAATGGTACATGCTTGTATGCAGCAGCATGATATACCATTTGTGGTTTGTACAATTTAAAAACTCTATTCATCGCTTCTTTATTCCTAACATCAGCTATGACATTACAAATTTTTGATTTCGAGTGTATTTTCTCTAATTCAAGACTTAAGTGATGCAAAGGTGTTTCGGCTTGGTCTAAAATAATGACTCTTTTGGGACTAAATGTCAAAACCTGCCGCACGATTTCGCTTCCGATAGAACCAGCTGCACCTGAGATTAAAACTGTTTTATCTTTTAATTGTTTTGAAATAGATTTATTATCCAAAACGATTGGCTTTCTTTCTAATAAATCTTCAATTTGAATATTTTTAACCTTTTGAGAAATCTCTTTCTGATTTTCCCAGTCAGTGATCAAAGGAACTGTATATACCCTGTAATTAAATTCCAAGCATTGATCCACTATGATTAATTGTTCTTCTTTTTCTAAACTCTTATCGGCCATGATTACAGCCTCGGCTCCTACTGAACGCATCAAAGAAGGTAATTTTTTCTTTTGAACCAATATGGGCAAATCCAACATTCTTTTGGATGCATTTTGATTGTTTCTATCAACAAAACCTACGATTTTAAAACGGGTAGGTGTTTCGAATTTTAAAGCATTGGCAACAGAAATGGCATTCGCATCAGTTCCATAAATGATGGTTCTAATTAATTTTGTTGTGCTTTTTTCTGATAAATACAACTCAAAGGTTTGTTTAACAACAACTCGATACAAAAACAATCCACAAAAAGAAAGCACCACATTTATAAAAAGAGCTGTAGTTAAAAAAGCCCTTTCATCATAAAACAATTCATAGACAAAATTGAATACTAGAAACACAACCATAACGGCCATCTGCGAAAATAATAGCTTAACAGCATCAATATACGAAGAATGCCTTATAATACCCGAATAAGTTCTAAACAACCAAAAAAAGAAAATATTAACTCCAAAAAAACAAGAAATAAACACTACATCCTTAGAAGTGTTAATATACTGCAACCCCGTCCCCCTAAAAATAATTAATGTAAAGAAAAAAGCAACGATCAAAACCGATAAATCAATCATAATAATTATCCACCTCGGCAGATAACTCAAATTACGAATACTTAATCTTAAATTGGACCTTGAAAAAAATCCAGTATATATAGAGTTTTCATTCATATGAAACAATTTTAAAAATTTCTAAAAAGAAATGAAACATGAAAGCAAAAATACAATTTAAAATCTCTCATAGGTTAAATTAGATTGACTGAATAGTACTTTTTACACTAAATGCAAAAAAAGGGTTCCATCAATCCACTTTTAAATACATTATTCATTTTCATTCAGGAAATACGTTCTTTATATTGAAAATTAGCAGCCCTAATCATTAAAAAAACATTTTACTGTTCTTTATTTCTGCTAATTAGCAATTTACAAGTATTGAAGATGATTTTTAAATCACCACAAAAGCTTTGACGGTAATAATATTCTAAATTCAATTGTACTTTATCTGGAAAAAGCACATTGTCATTAAATCCTTTTGCGTCATCCTGGGCATCCAATAACTCATCTTCTTTGTAATATTTTAAAGACGCCGGGCTTGTTAATCCAGGTTTTAATTCTAGAATTTTACGCTTTTCCCCCTCTAGTAAATCGTAGTATCCCGATATATCAGGTCTTGGTCCAACGACACTCATTTCCCCTTTCAAAACATTAATCAGCTGCGGCAACTCATCCAATTTATAATTTCGAAGTAAACGGCCAATTCTGGTTATTTGCACTATTTCTGTACCAGAATTCAATTGAATAGTACGCAATTTATAAATTTTGAATCGTTTCCCATAACGTCCGATCCGTTCTTGAGTAAAAATACCATTGGTTCGGGTATCTAAAATAGCTATGCCCCAAGCCAAAAGCAGCAACCAAAAAAATAAAAAAATTCCTAATACCGAAAATATGACATCAAAAAGTCGTTTTAAAATTGATTTCAAATGAAAAATATTTAAGAATAAAATGGAGTTCTTTTATTTAATAAAATTATACATTTTGCAAATTAACTTTTCGTAGAACCTTACCCCTAATCCATACATAAACCATGATTTGAAATAGCAAAAAGGACACAACAACCGGAAGTGTCAATTTTCCTATATTTTCTGAGTAAATCAATATTGCATTGATTAACAATTGAATAACTGAATACAATAAGGACACTACTATATGAGAATATCCTAGCTCATTAGCCAAATATTGGTACAAATGAGATCGGTGTGGCTCAAGAATATTCTCTTTCTTTTTAATTCGTGCAAAAATGGTAATAACGGCATCAATTCCATATACGGACAGGAACAACAAATACCCAATTTGTCCAGAAATCAAAATCGTTTTTATCATGAAATAGCCCAAAAACAAAGCCATACTGATACTCCCTACATCACCTGCAAACGTTTTTGCTTTTTTTCTAACATTAAAAACGCCAAATGCACAACAGGACAATCCCATCGTAATCAATAGTGGTAGGCTCTCTTGATTTATGGATAGAAAAGAAAAACTGGCGATAGCTACGAATGCATACAATACTGTTATTCCATTGATTCCATCCATAAAATTAAACGCATTAACCCATCCTATCAATAAAATAAAAACAATAGGCAAAATCCAAATGACTTGAGTAAATAAACTTAAATCATAAAACACCAAGCCAATTGCTATGGCATGCGAAGCAAATCGTGGTAATTGAGACAAAGGTGTTATATCGTCCACAAAACTAATAACGGCCACTAAAACAACTGCTAAAACAACAGCCCAAGAAACATATCCCAAAAAAAAAGCTGTTACAATTGCTATCGGAAAAATAATTCCGCCTCCCCGTAAAGTAATGGACGTATGCGATGAACGACTATTGGGTTTATCAATAATATTATAATGGTCGGCGATCTTGAAATAAATTAATTCAATACCGATGAATAAAAAAAGTAAGGCAATATAGGTCATATAATCTGTTTCCGGTTATGAGTTGACTGTTTTAATTAGTAGTCACGATTGATTAGTTGTTTGATATTTCTGTTTTCTTTTTTCTGTCTTCTGCTCTCTGTTCACCATTCACCGGTCATTTGTCTTCTCGAGCGCAGTCGAGAGGCACTATCCATTATTCACTGCTAAGCAACTACAGCTTATGTTTCAAAAGTCCCAACAGATATTCCCCATAACCTGATTTTTTCAAGGGCTCTGCTAAATCTCTTAATTCTTGTTCGGTTATAAAACCTTGCCTCCAGGCAATTTCTTCAATACAACCTACTTTCAATCCTTGACGTTCTTCCAAAACCTGAACAAATTGACCCGCTTGCATCAAACTATTAAAAGTTCCCGTATCCAACCAAGCAGTACCTCTGCTCAAAATTCCAACTTTTAAAGCTCCTTTTTCTAAATATACTTTATTCACATCAGTGATTTCATACTCCCCTCTGGCGCTGGGTTTGATATTCTTGGCAATCTCCACTACCGAATTATCATAAAAATACAATCCCGGAACTGCATAATTAGATTTAGGCTCCAAAGGTTTCTCTTCTATAGAAAGGGCTTTTAGATTCTTATCAAATTCTACTACTCCATAACGTTCTGGATCCGAAACATGATAAGCAAAAACGACTCCACCCTCAGGTTTTGTATTTGACTGCAACAATTCATGCATATTGGCACCAAAGAAAATATTATCCCCTAAAACCAGAGCGACAGAATCCTTTCCTATAAATTCTTCTCCTATAACAAAAGCCTGAGCCAAACCATTTGGAATCGCTTGCTCCGCATAACTGAATTGACAACCTATAGCAGTCCCATCTCCCAACAATTTTCTAAAATTAGGCAAATCATGCGGGGTAGAAATAATTAATATTTCATTAATCCCTGCCATCATCAAAGTCGACAACGGATAATAGATCATTGGTTTGTCATAGACGGGCATCATTTGCTTACTCATGGCAAGCGTTAACGGATGCAACCGTGTACCGGACCCACCCGCTAGTATAATTCCTTTCATTCTCTTGTGTATTTTATTGTTATCAATAAATTCATTTTTCATTCCGCAATCCTAAAGAGTCTAAAAAATGAATCCGAACATTTACTATTTCAATTCATTTTTAGATTTCCCGTTCCCTTAGGACTGTAAAAACTGAAATCCCACTTCTTACCATCTACTTCTCACCTCTCACTACCCCAACAACATCATACACTTCATCAAGCTCTCCTTATAATCAGGAACAACAACTCCAAATGTTTGTTTTATTTTGGTTTTATCCAATAAAGAATACTGAGGACGCTTTGCTGGTGTTGGATAAGCTGAAGAAGGAATGCCACTAATAGCGCAATCAAAACCACCTATTTCCTGAATCGCCAAAGCAAATTCATACCAACTGATTTCCCCTTCATTCGAAAAATGATAAATTCCAGATTGCCAGTGATCGTGAGTTATAATGGTCATTATAGCTTGAGCCAAATCAGCAGCATAAGTAGGACTGCCTATCTGGTCGTTAACCACATTCAAAGAATCTCTTTCCTGCATCAAACGGGACATCGTTTTCACGAAATTAGCCCCAAAACTAGAATACACCCAAGAGGTTCGGATTATAATCGATGATGGATTTTCTTCGACACAGGCTTTTTCTCCTGATAATTTTGTTTGTCCGTATACGTTTATCGGATCTGTTGGAGCCGATTCGGTTAAAGCGGTAGCGGCTGTACCGTCAAAAACATAATCAGTAGAAATGTGAATCAATTTGCAATCGTTATCATTGCTCCATTTTGCCATTATAGCAACTGATTGATGATTCAAAACATCCGACAGTTCCAACTCTGATTCGGCTCGATCTACAGCAGTATGCGCCGCACAATTGATAATGAGTTGAGGATTAATTCTGGATAATTCAGAAGCTAAATTACCTAAATCACATAAATCCAATTCTTCTCTATCTGTAAAAACCCATTCAAATTGGTTATACCTTTTCGACAAAATATTCAACTCCGAACCCAATTGCCCATTGGCACCAGTGACTAGTATTTTCTTTTTATTATTCAAAACTCCAATCTATTTCATTAAAACTTGGTAAAATAACGTCTTTTTCAGAAACAATAACTTCATTAAGACTTACCTGCCAATCAATCCCCAAAGTAGGATCATCATAACGAATTCCTCTTTCACTTTCTTTATGATACAACTGATCGACTTTGTACATAACTGAAGCTGTTTCACTCAATACAGAAAAGCCATGAGCAAAACCATGTGGCACCATCAATTGCTTTTTATTTTGAGCACTTAAAATAACACTTACATGTTGTCCATAAGTAGGTGAGTTTTTACGCAAATCTACCGCAACATCGAGAATTTCTCCTTCGAGTACTCTGACCAATTTAGCTTGTGCAAAAGGATTAATTTGCAAATGCAATCCACGAATTACCCCTCTTTTAGAAAAAGATTGATTATCTTGTATAAATTCATATTCAATTCCGTTTTCAAGAAACTTAGCTTTATTATACGCTTCAAAAAAATATCCACGTGAATCTTCAAATACAGTAGGATTAATGATAACCAAATCTTCTATGGCAGTTTTTTCTATATTCATATTATTATTTCAAAATAAATTGTTTAACTAAATTCATCACCAAATGCTTCCACCATTCCAATGGCTTGCTGTTTAATTTGCTGTTCCTGTTCCTTAGGATATATTAACAAAACCCTGCCATCATCAACAACAATATAATCCTCTAAACCTTTAATTACAGCCGCCTTACCTTTAGGTAAATGGATGATACAATTTTTAGTGTCTTCTATCTGTAAATAATCTACGTTCAAAGCATTATTATCTTGATCCTTCTCTACTACCTCATGTAAAGAAGCCCAAGTACCTAAATCAGACCAACCGATATCGGCAGGAATAGTAAAGACATTATCCGCTTTTTCGAGTATCGCATAATCAATGGAAATATTCGGACTTTTAGAGTAATTTTTATTTATAAAATCAACTTCATTACTTGTATTATATGCTTCATTTCCTTTGGTAAACAAGATATGTATTTCGGTAGCATATTTTTGAAAAGCTTTTTGAATACTTTGTGCACTCCAAATAAAAATCCCTGCGTTCCATAAATAATCACCACTTTTCAAATATTCCTGTGCCTTATCTAAAACAGGCTTTTCTAAAAATTGTACTACTTGGTGAACCCCCTTAACTCCTTCATTTTGGAAATTGATATATCCATAACCAGTATCTGGTCGTGTCGGGCTAATCCCCAGAGTTACCAATGCGTCATTGCTGGCAACATAATCTAAGGCTTGCAAAATTTTATTCCGAAATTCAGTCTCTTTTAGAATCAAATGATCAGAGGGTGCCACAACTATATTGGCCTGAGGATTCTGTTTCAGAATTTTATATGAAGCATAAGCGATACAAGGTGCCGTATTGTTGCGACTAGGTTCCAATAAAACATTATTTACTCCTATTTCTGACAGTTGTTCCTGTATCAATTCAAAATACTGCTGATTGCTCAATATGTAAATATTCTCCTTTGGGCAGATTTTCTCAAAGCGCTCATAGGTAAGTTGCAACAATGATTTCCCAACCCCCAATATGTCTATAAACTGTTTTGGAAAGTGATTGCGGCTCTTGGGCCAAAACCTGCTTCCGACACCACCTGCCATTATTAGGACGTAGTTGTTATTTTTATTTTCTGTGATTGTTATCATACTATACGTTTGTTCATTTGGCGATATGTTGAATTTAAGGAAGACTAGACCTTCAATTAATGACTAATTTTCAAGCTCAAAACTAACTTCAAATTAAATCTAATCCATCATATTGTCAAACTGTGGCTAGCGAATAGCCGCTACTCACCTTTCTTTTAATTGAATCATAGCTATCCGAATTTGATCCTATCAATCCATAAAAAGTTTTGCATTGTTTTATTGTTTTTTCATTAAAATCAAATTGCATTAACTCATTTTTAAAATTCTTATTTACTGAACCTGTAGCAGTTATATTACCTCCCGCTAATACTATTTCAATTTGATAGGCTGGATTTGAACAAATAACAATATATCCGTTCTCATCTTTTCCTTCTCCATAAAAAACTATACTTATCCTAACTTTACCAAATGTCATGCATACAAAATCACGAACGGAAGTAGTAACTCCTTGTAACAATCACATAATCCTCTGCATTACACTAATCGTGTCTTGCATCTAAGCTTCCTAAAAACAAAGTATCTTGTAATACCAAAGCTTTTTTCGAAACCGGTGTGATAACTTTATGAATCAAAAACCTTTTTCCACGCATTTGCTTTTAATTATTGAATAAAATTCCATTACAAGCAAACATGTCAAAATATTCCCTGTAATTCACAGTTATCCAGTAGGCATATTATGACAACTGTATAAGTAAAACGAGTATAAAAAGGTGTAATTTCCGAGTGTGGAACTGCTTGTACCAAACCATACAATTTCGATGTATAGTCTTGATAAATTTATGTTTGTTTGGCTCCAACAAACGCAAAAAAACAATTCCAACGGAATTAGCAGTATATTCTGGAGTACTAAAATTTACTTTTACTGGCTCATCGCCCCCAGATTATCAATCATATATGATTGTACTTCTTAAAGGATAGGAACTAAATTAATCCAATCACAAAAACCTTACAATGCACTTTGATACTTATATTTTTTTTGATGCAGATAGTAATACAAATGATCGATACAATCCGTTTTAACCAAAAAAGAAGTTTCAAAGCTTGAAGTACAGATTCCTTTTTTAATACTGAATCAGTAAGTTATGTATCATTCTGACTTTTAATTCCTGCTATAAGTTTTATTTTTTAAACGAACCAAAAGTCTTCATCAATCCTTGCACTGATGAAACCGGTAAAGATTTACCAATTGACTTCACAATTTTTTCATTGCTTACCACATAATTCTCCGTTAACTTTTGCAAACGTTCTGAATTTAAGGGTAAATGCAATATATCCCCTAATTTAACTGCACCTCTTATCCAAGGAACAGGAACTGACCAAATACTACTTTTTTTATCCAAGCTATTACATAATAATTGAATCAATTCATTTGTAGATAAAGTTGCATCATCTGAGACGTGATACACCCCCGAAGGAACACTTTTGTTTTCTAATATTTCCTTAATAACAAAACAAAGATTTTCAATACTCAAAAAAGAACGTTGATTTTCAAAAGCCCCTAAAGGCCAAGGCAATCCTTTAGCAACCAATTGATACAACAAATTTAAATTTCCTTTGTTACCTGGACCATGAATCATACAAGGTCTTAATATGTAAACTCTTTTCCCATTAGGCAATTTTTGCTCTAATATATATTCCTCCGCTTGATGCTTAGCAATCCCATAATGGGTTTTAGGGTTTGGTTTAAACTCTTCAGTCAATACGCCTTTTACTTCATCAGCAACTGCTTTCACTGTACTCATAAAAATAAAAACAGTGGCTTCTGATTTTAAAAAAGAATCAAAAAGCTGCTTAGTCAACTCAAAATTAGAGTCATAATATTCCTTCGGATTGGATACTTTTTTTAAATCATGAGCTTTACCTGCCAAATGGATAATAGCATCCTCTTTTATATCAAATTGCTGATTAGGCTGGTAGCGAACAGACATAGAAAAAACCGTATTGTCGGTTTTCAGATATTCCCGAAGATTCTTGCCTACAAATCCTGAGGCACCAGTTATCGCTATTCTCATTTTTTTAAAAAACCAATTATTTTCCAAAAAAAACGCATCTTAATCTTAAATGATGAAAAGGCAATTCCATTCATGGCAAGTGCTTTTTGAATTTCTTTGGTTATTAATTTATAAGAAGAAGTACCTGAACTACTCAAACCGCCAACCAACATTGCGGTCGTTGTTATTCCTGAGTATTCCCAAACTATTTTGTTTCTTAAAAAGAAACGTGTTATTAACTCATAATCGGCTCCAATTTTGAAACCTAAATCATAATTTCCAAACTTATTAAAAAGCGCTGCTTTGAAAAAAATTGACGGATGAGGAGGCATAAATCCAATGGTAAGTTTTTCCGGAGTCCAGTATTTAGAAGAATACAATCGTACTATTTTGCCGTTTTCCCTATGTTGAACAATATTACCTACTGAAGCTTCTATATCATTTTTTTTGTGAAAATTAACAATATCTTCAATAACAGTATTGGAATGAAACGTATCATCAGAATTTAATATCCCTATTAAATCTCCTGTAGCCATGGCAACACCTTTATTCATGGCATCATAAAGCCCTTTATCAGGTTCTGAAATCCATTTTGAGATTTTATTCTCATGCTTTTTTAGTATTTCTAAAGTATTATCTTTTGAATTACCATCAACTATTATATACTCAATGTTTACATAGGTTTGACTTGCGACTGAAAGAATTGTTTTCTCAATAGTAGTCGCACTATTGTAACAAACGGTAATTATGGAAATTTTCATTGTAAAATCACTTTTTGTATTTTCTAATCAATTCTAGTAAATTATGAATTGATTTATCATCAATCTCTTTTGAAAAAATATTATTCACCTCAGTTTGCTCAAAAAAATGGATAGGCATATCCCACCATTCTGAGTCTTGAATTGCATTAATTATATTTTCTGAAAATCTCTTTTTAATTTCTTTCGCAGGAACTCCTCCCACTATTGTATAAGGCAAAACATTTTTAGTAACCACACTGTTAGCCCCAATAACAGCTCCATTGCCAATATTAATTCCATCCAAAATTACTACATTGGCACCAATCCATACATCGTTACCAATTGTAATACGCTCACCATCTTTGAATTTTAATTCCTTCGACAAAATCTTTTTCAACGGATTCACTGGAGAATAAAAAATAGGACTGGTCGAGATAAAATGTAATGGATGTTTTCCTAATCCTACTTTAACACTTTTAGCAATCGAACAAAACTTTCCAATATCGCAATTATTTATAGTACAATTATAACTTATATAAGAATAATCTTTGATTATGGTATTTAATACGATTGAAAATGGGTAAATTTTAGCCGTCTTTGAAATTGTACTATTTTTTCGATAAGAAAAAAATTTTAATGTTTTCATACTATAGAGTCAAAAATTTTATTTTGCGCATAGGGATTGTAATACTCATCAATCATTTTAAAACAATCTTCTCTAGTTTGTTTTTTGTTTTTATTAAAAAGCCAATCTTTCAAAACAATCAGTAAACTTTCGATTGGTTCTTCATATTCAAAAAAAGTCCCCGTTTTATTCTCAACTATAGCTTGGTATTCCGGCATTTGTTTGTCATAACGATTGTGTGTAACAACAGGAACACCATAACACAAGGAATGAATAGCGTTTAACCCAACTTCTCCTGGCGAAACTACAACATTCATCAACTGCATCAATTGACAAATAATCTTTTCATCATAACAGGCTCCGTAAAAGACAACAAAATCATCAAGATTTAATTCTTTAACTTTCTTTTTAAGAAAATCCATTTGCTCACCATCCCCTATTAACAAAAGATTTGCCTTACGATTACCTTCATTAATTTTATAAAGAACATCTACCAATAAATCAATTCTTTTTTGCTTCGTCAATCTACCTATGAATCCAAATACTGGTAATTCGTCGTGCTTAAATATTTCAAGTTTTTTTTCAGAATAGACCTCATTCCTTATTTTTAACTGTTCATCGTAATCCAAAGAATTATAAACAACTGATATCATTTGTTCAGAAAATCCTTTGGCAATAAGAATATCTTTTGCACGCTGCCCATATACTAATATTTCATCTGCTAGTCTGTAAAACACACTTCTAACAAAACCCTGAAAATTTTTTTCTTCACGAATAAATCCATGAGTCCAAAAGATTACTTTCTTGTTCGTAAGTCTAGCCAATATTGCTCCTATCCAAGTTGACAAATAATACATATTCCCCAAATAGATTATAGTATCATATTTCGTTGAAAGACTTAATTTTAAAACTGATGGTTGAAATAAAAAATATTTTAAAAACCAATAGTTTTCTGTTTTAAGCCAATTAATTCCGCCAGTTTCTGGTAAAATTTGAGAAAGATGTTCGTCAGCCGTTTTAATATTTATATCTGTTTTTACACCAGATAAAATAGTATATTTTGGGTTATTACTTTTTGATAAAAGATTAAAAATCGGAATTCTGTAATGAGCTATATAGTGGTATACTATCAGTACATTTTTCATTTTTTTATTTTTATAGCTAATTTATTTAATTCAAAATCTAAAATTGCGCATACCTGAAATAAAACTTCAAAACAATCCAATTAATTATGGAATTATATTTTCTAAAGCCTTATCATTATGTTTTGATTATTTCTATTTTATAAACGAATCCAAATAATCCTTTAACAATTCACTTTGTATATATTTGGGTTCTTTACCCTCGATTTTAACATCTGTTTTATTCATTTTTGAAAATGATTTATGATCAGGATCCCACCATACAATTCCTTGAACGCTTTTATTTTTATACTTGAAATTTCTAATAAACGTGATATTCTGCAAAACTTCCTCTTTAGAAACTAATTGTCCACCATATAATTTATTTGAAGGATGAACAAGATTCCAAATGAATGGAACAACAGGTTTATTCAGTCGAACGCCATAGTCCAAAGCAAATTCCAAATTCTCTCTTAAATATTTTTGATTTCTTGATTTCCCTATTTGACTATCAGGATACATCGTATAAAGAGAGGGAAAGATATAATCAGATAAAGACAAGATTGCATCCAATTTTCTACTGTTCATGTGAGAATTAGCATAATAAGTTCTAAAAGGCAAGGCATAAACTCCTACCTTAACATTTGGACACATTTTTTTTACTGTCTTAATCATCCAGGTAAATTGCGCACTAGCCTCACGAAATTCAAAAGTTTCCGAATCAAACTTAAGTAAGTTTGAATAAGCTTCATTCTCTAAATCAATACAAAGTATTCCGTTTGCCAAGGAATCTGGATAATATCTATTTATCACTTTAATAAACAATTCCTTATCAACCTTACCTGTTTTTTTAGGATCGATATAAGTACTTATCATTAAACGATATTCTTTAAAATTATCTTGCTGAGATAATAATGTCTGCAACCCGGTAGTATATTTATCTGGAGAGTAAAATATCTTAAAATCTGATTTAACTTGTGAAAGTACACTTGCATGGATTAATAACATTAGTATTAAACAACTGTAGCTTGATTTTAATTTACTCATAATTCAATTCTTTATTAGTTAAACAGATATTGCTATTTTTAGGAATAGCTGCCAAAAATCCAAGCCCAAACCAAAACATTCTATTCATTTCTAAGGACATACTACTAAGAGACTGAAAGAAAGAAAATATAAAAATAAACAAAATCAAATTCATAAAAGGATTGACACTGTCTTTTTTAAATAATCGCATAAGTGCTCTAACAAAATTACGAATTGAAAAAACAATTAATGGTAACCCAAAAAAAAGACCCCAGCGCATGATTATTTCCACAAACTGATTGTGTGGATAGGGATTATAACCTTCTTTCCCTAATAAAATAACATCTTCAATATTATTAAAAAAATCTTCCATTATCAATGTTCTTTCATATGAAGATTTATCTGCCTCAACATCCTCCGATAGTGCAATTAATGTTTGAAACCTTTCTAATGTCCCTTCCATTTTATCTTGCATAGCTGGGAAAAAATTTAATGCAAGCACAAATATTAATACTGCGACTAATAACACTTTAAGAGACTTAAAAACATATCGGACCGAAAATATTTTTTTAAAGTTTATCATCAATAAAATCAAAACAATATAGATTAATGCTCCTCTTGATTGTGTAGAGAGAATAACAAATAAAACACAAAAAATGCTCAAAAAAACAACTCCCTTAATCCACTTTTTTAAATCATAATAAACAACAAAATAATACAATATAAAAAAAATTATTGCATTGGTATAGGCAATTCCTATCACATTAATTCCACTGTCATCTCCCTCTTCTACTGCGGATCTAGTATTACCTCCAACATTATTTAAAAGTAACTGAGACTGATATTTTATAAACATCACCCCCCCTACTATTGCTAGCAATGAAATTAACAAGATAATTTTCGGACTCACTTTTGTAAAGTAGTTTAAATTACTTGCCACAAAGTAACCCGATAATAGCAATAGAAAGCAAATAACATCAAACGTAAATATTGAAAATGTGACTGTTTTCTGACTTCTTACTATTGCAATAGCCCAATAACTAATAAGAAAGAATAACGCAATTAAACTAAAATTAATAAATCTTCTATAAACGGGTAAAGTAAACGAAGACCCCAATATTAGTATAAAACCAAACATTAACAATCCCATTTTAAGTACTCCCCCCCCTATAAAAAAACCATTTATAGACCATACCAGAAAAAAAACACCTAAAACAAAAAAATTACTACGCTTATTAGGTATTTCAACTGCATTATCAAACATTTATTGTCATTTTATTATTCAATTAATTTTTAATGCAAAACTAATTCTGCAAACTTACTTGGACTATGTTCTTCAACAAATGAATTTTCGGAGGTAAACAAAACTTGAAAACTAAGTACCTCATCAATCTTGCTGGCAATTTCGGATGAACTTACTTCCTCCAATAAAATACCTAATTTATTTTCCTCAATAATTTCTCTTATTAACCCCTTTCCTGTGGCAATTACTTTTTTGTTAGCCGCGGCCGCATGACCAAGAATTCCACTGGAAGCTTCTGTGTTTTTATAAGGCAATAAAATAGCATGGGACTGATCAAATAAACTTTTCATCATCTCATTAGAAACAAACTGATTATCCCAGACTATCTGAACATTAGAATTTAATGTATTATATTTTACTTTATCTATAATAGTTTGCTCTATCTCATCATTTTCGGCCTTACCAACCACCAAAATAAAAACTTTAGATTGATTTTCTTCAGAAATACAAGTTGCCGAATCAATAACTTCAAATGTTCCTTTTCGATCTCCTAACGACCCAATGTGCAAAAATACTTTTCTGTCTTTTTCAGAATTATAGTGTTCATAAATATCGAAATTATCTAGTGGTGTTAATTTCGCTATTGGATCTGGTAGCATTTTAAAGATGTCCGTACTAAATTCATTATTTAAGTAGACTGCGGTTTTCTGATCATTTAAAATAAATATTCTTTTTATTTTAGGATTAAATGAATATAACTTAGTGGTAATATATTTACGATAATACTTTAATTGGTCTTTCAAACTATTTTTATTCATCCTATGAAATTGCAAAAACAATATACCACTTAAAGTATAAGATGGGCGATAAAAAATTGAAGGCAATTGAAAAATATTAAAATACAAAAGACAAACATGATTTACTTTATACTGTATCCCATAATAATGCATTAACTTATATAATGAAAAAGAACTTCTTATGATACTTCTGGAAAAACATTCATGAACTTGATCGTATGAAACACAAACCCATTGAAAATTTGTAATTAAGTTCCCTTTATCATATATAGTTTTAAATTTTGCTGGAAAATCAGGGTGAACTACAAAAATATATTCATCTGCATCTTTATTATCGGAGAGATAATTAATTAAATGGCCAATATATTCTGTGTGATGTCCTGTAATTTGTATATCAAAAAAAAGTTTTCTCACGTAATTTAATTTATCATTTTTATAAATTTAGCAGGATTCCCCCCCCATATTTGATCTTGCGGTATATTAGATACCACCACGCTACCTGCTCCAATTATAGAACGATTACCAATTTCAACACCTTTGCAAATAATTGATCGAGTCCCTATAAATACGTCATCTCCGATTTTCACTGCCTTTGAAATACAATTAATTTCATCTGTTGCTACTGACCTTCGTAACTGATAATCTAAAGCGTGCATATCTGAATCTAAAACTAGTACGTCAGCGCCAATTTTAACGTTGTTGCCAATCTGAATACTGTTTTTTGCCCACAAAGTAACACAACTCATACCAACGTTGTCGCCTATAGAAATTTCAGCTTCTTTATCAACTCTTATAAAACTTTTAATGTTTCTACCCAAAGGATTTTGCATTAAACCACTAACCAAATTAAAATTATCTCCAATATCTAATTTACCAGAATCGCTAACTGTCAAATTTACCGGGCCTCTAATCCTTAATTTAATTCCTATTTTATAAGACCGTTGATTAAATTTCAACAAACCGACTAAAACATAATATATAATAATTATTCTCTTCATTAATACATTATTTTAAATAATTATCATAAAATCTATATGTCCTTTCAAGATTAACTTTCATATTAAAATTTTGTTTCGAAAAAGCAATTCCATCCTTACCCATCTTTTTTCTTAATTGCTTGTCTTCTCCTAATAACACTGCACATTTTTGAAAATCAGGACTATTTTTATATAAAAAACCAGAAGTGTTTTCTAGAACTAATTCATTAACTCCTCCGATGTTTACACCAATAATAGGCAAGCCGTGTGCTGATGCCTCAATAATTCCTCTAGCAAAATGAGGTTCTGTAAATGGGCACACAAAAACATCTGAACTTTTCAAGATTGAAGAAACATCCCTTCTAAAAGGTAAAATATGTATATTTTTATGATTTACATAATTTAGTTGCAGTTTATTTTGAGCTCCAACTAGAACAAAATGAAAATTTTTATATTTTTCTGTCAAAGATAATCCCATTGTCACCAACTGCTTCCATCCATTACTTTTAGCAAATCTTGCTAGATAAAGAAATACTACATCTTCTTCATTAAGATTTAATTCGGTCTTTATACTATTATAAGAAGTGTTCATATCAACATCTTCAACAAAATTATAAATCACTTCACTTAATATTTCAGTTTTACTAGAAATTTTCAATGACTCTAAATCAAATTTAGATATAGCGATAAAGCCATCAATATATTTTTTACAAAAAAATCTTAGTGGTGCTCCCCATAAACCTTTACGCAAAGGCTCCCTAACGTGAGAAATTATTTTTATATTATTTAATCTAGCTGCTATTGCAAAACTAAACAGACAGGTAGAATTAAGATGAATTAAATCAGGCTTTATTTCTTTTAATAACTTACTAGCTTTCAAAATACTAGGTATCAAAAAAATCCAATTTCTCAAAAATAATTTCCAATCTTTTTCAACAACTGTTGATCCATGAAAAGGCTTTATTCCATTTACTTTTATTAATTTTACGGGCAGAGTTTCAAAAAATTCATTTATCGGTCCATCCTCAATATTAACTAATACAGGATAAAATTTTGATTTATCCAAATCTTTTATAATAAATCCCATACTCTTAGGAGCTCCACCAAAACCTCCAGCGTGGTGTACATATAAAATTGTCGCTTTACGATCTTTTTTAGTGGTCATAGTTTATTTATCAAATTTAGTTCATATTGCCTATCAGATAATATTCACAACATATCATCCAACAATTTAACATTTTTTATTAAAGAAGAAGTAAAAACATTTTTGTTTGCTTCTATTTTTTCAACATCCCAATCCCACCATTTGATAATCTTTAATTTATCAATTACCTCATTATCAAATCTATATTTTAATATTTTAGCTGGTGAACCCCCAACAATTGCGTAGGGAGGAACGTCAGTAGTAACCACACTATTACTTGCAATGATTGCTCCGTTACCAATGGTGACTCCTGATAAAATTACTGAATGCGTTCCGATCCAAACATCGTTTCCTATTTTTATGCTGCCTTTTGAAATAATATCTTGATCAGCAATTTTAAAAATATGTTTCATTATCAAATGGGTCGTAATTCTATCTGAATGATGAGTAAACTCTTGAAAAGACACATTGCGAGCAATACTACAAAAAGCACCTATTTCTATTGAATTGATGGATGCATACAAATCGGTATTGGGCCCATTGATAACGGAGTAACGCCCAATTTTAATTTTTGCTCCAGAAGAGGAAACAAGAGTTACACCTCCTTGCAAAATAGCATAATCATCAATGTCAATATCACCTGAAATTGTTACTTTTTTTAAAGTTGCTAAAGGTGAAATCTTTGAAGTTTTAGTAACTGAAATTATATTAAATTTAAAGAATTTATTATATGCATAAAAAATTACCTTATTAAATAAACGATTTTTCATAACGACTTAATGTAATAATTGAATTGCCGATTTATAATTTACCTCATCCACAACATTTTCTTTTTTATTTTTAGAGTCCTCTATACAATTTTCAATAAACTGATACAAATCCATTTTATCACTTACGTCATAATATAATGCCCCACCAATATTTAAAATGTCCTGAAAATATTTTTTCCCTATTTCTCCAAGAATAATATTTGCCTTAACATTCATTAAATTGGCCTCCAATATACTTCCTGAAAAGTGCGAAACATGTACAACACAATTTGCTAGAATTAAGGGCAAAGGAATCTTAGATGCTTTTTTAATTTCAACTTTATCAATTATATTTTCTTTAGTTAAAGTATTATATAATTCTGTAATTTCATTTTCAGTCATTCGAGGATGCAACCGAAGCCACCAACTAAAATTTTGAGGGGTTTTTTTTATTGCTTCGATAATATAATCGTGTAAAACCGGTACTAGAGTAGTCTGTAAAGTATAAATTATAATTTCCTTTTCAACTAAGAACACTTTCTGGTTTTTTAAAAAATCTATCCATGGATTGCCTCCAACAATAACTTTATGAGGGGTTTCTCTTGTAAATTTTAAAATATTATCAGCCGAATTTTTATCCCAATTCCAAAAATAATCTGGTACTAGTTTATATCCTTTTAGTGGAATTTTTTTAAAATTATAAGCTACATGAAAACCGCCCTGACCACCATGCTGCATATCTACTGAAACTAAACCTTTTTCTTTTGCAGCTAATAAAAGCCCATACATTTTGCTATTGTAGTAGCACAAAACAAATACATGTGAAGCTTTATTTCTATCCAATACATAAAGCCATAATTTTTTCCAAACAAATGCATTATTCAATTCACTAGATATCTTTGTCAATAACTTAGTAGGGTTAATTTGCATCCCTTGTTCTAATTCTTTCAATAAGCCATCAAAACCTTGAAATTTATCATAATCAACGATCGTTCCTTTTGTGATAAAATTAAAATAATGAATAAACTTAGTCACATCAAAGACACGATCCTCGCGATAATGTTTTATTTTTCTTTTTTTATCATATTCAAAGATGCTTGAACGCTGTCCTTCATTATCCTCTATTGAATCCATAATCGGATCAAAATAGCGATTATAAAATACCCCATCCCACATTACCCGATGTCCAAAAAAGCCAGAAAACATATATTTAATTTCCATTATTTTAGCTCTTTTTAAACAAAAATAAGAATAAACTACATCCAGCTTAAATAATCTAAAAAATGAAATAATCTTACTTTTTAGATTTTTAGATTCTATTTTACCCTGATTATATGTCGAAAAAAAAATAGTGGTTTTTATAATTGGCCATATCTCAACATCTTCTACCTTCCAATCTTCAACTGGATATTTTTGTTCAGTATTTTCTAGAAAATTGATAAGATTTTCTCTTTCTTTGAATTCCATTATAATTAAAACTTTTTATTAAGTTTAAACAGAAGAACTGCTGCAATAACTGAATATACGATAGAAATTACTATTTTAGTAATAACCCCATATTCAACAATTTCATACGCACAAAAGGCTAAAACTATCGTAGCCAGTAACCATCCAAACTGATAATAATTTGCAACATTAATTTCTTTGAAAATTTTATAGTAAAATCCAGCATATCCCATATACAAAAATGCAGCAAAAGTTGTAAAAGCGGCCACTTTATATCCATAAAATGGCATCAATATAAGATTGAGGCTTACATTGATTATTGCAGCTGTTAATGTTAATTTCCATAAAAATTTTGTTTTTTCTTTATAAAATAACTTGTTTACAGCTCCAAGGTACATAGGTCTATAATTGTATGACATCACTATAACGATAGCCAATGGATAAAGTTGACTTAAAGATGCATTCCTTATCATTATCTGAAAAACTTCTTTCATCCAAATACTTCCAATGAATGTTAAATAAAAGAAAACTATTTGCATAACAAAAACTAGATCTCTAGCTCCATAATCATCATTTTTTTTATATTTTTCATTCATTAAAGGACCAATTGCATAACCGCCTGCAACTCCGAGAGCATTGAACATATTACCAACGCTGTAAGCCACATTATATTTGCCTATATCACTTGTGGATATTTTTTCGAGATCCATTACTACTTTATCCGAACTATCTAATAAATAAGAGGAATAATGATGCGGTACGACAGGCAAACTTACTTTTAAGCTCTTTTTTATAAATCTCCACTTAAAATTATAAATAGGTGTCATTTTAAATTTGACATTTAGCGGATACCAGTAAGATATGTTATTTAAAATCCCAACAATAAAATTGGACCAAAACCAACCCATATATCCCATTTTAAAATGAGCAATAAGAATTACATTTAAGCCCACTGTCAAAACACCAAAAATAAAACTCCTAATCGCTATTTGCATAGGCATTTGATGCAATTGATAATAAGTAAGTCCAACAACAGATGTTTGTCCAAAGAAAACTATAGGTATAACATTTAACACCATTATTAGCCATCTATTATCAACCGCTTCTGGAGGAATAACAACAAAAACCAAAACAGCCAAAAGCAATCCATAAACAAGATTCCATAAGTTCAAAAACCCATAGAGTTGACGCCATGCCCATTTATATTGACCTGGAGAATGGTAAAAACTATTGACCAAAATTAAACGAAGTCCTAATATTGAAAGAACAGAAATTGCTGTAGTATATGCTGTTAATAACCCATAAACACCATAGTCACTTGATGTTAATTCCTTTGTTATAATTGGTAAAGCCAAAAAACCAGCAATTTTAGAAACTTGAGGTGCAAGCCCATATATTGCTGTATGTGAAAAAAGCTTTTTTAACATTTTTATTTTTTCTCTAAAATTATTTCCTTAAATCCATGAATAACAATAGCCTTACTTCTAAAAAATAAAATATTCTTAGGTGTTTGTTATTTTGGCTTATCGAAATTTGCAATAAAAATTGCAATGAATAAATCTTTTTTAATTAAATAGGTAATACATTCTGCAACGAAGTCCTATCAAAAATTTTCAAATATTGTAATCTACCAAACTAAATTTTCTTGTGAATGGTGAAGTAAGCTTTCCAAAAAAAATATTAAAATTGTTAATCTATTTTTACATTCTAAAAACACACTGTTTATCTACCATTCTGTTGAATAGCAAAAAACATTGCTCTTTCTTAAAATTGTAAATCAATTTTAGCTAATTTTATTGAAACTTTATGTGAGACATGGTGCAACTCATAATAACTAAGATAGATATTATTACGATCAAGCAACATAGAAGGATAACTGAACGCAAATTCACTCGAGGTCTCAACATTCGTAATAAATTTCCAATTATGTCCTTTGTCTGAGCTAAATGCAACTGAAAGAGGCGTTCTGTTTTCAGCTGATTTTACATAATTGTTTTCTGTATTATTCCAAGCCATAAAAAGGGTATCTGAATCATGTTTCCTAATTATCGTTTGGGGTGCCGCTGGAGATTTTATATTTGAGTACTCAAAATTCCAACCAATTCCATTATCATAGGAACGTGCAAAAAGGATTTTTCCTTTCTTTGTTCTCATATTTAACAATAATTCTCTATCCGAAAGAACTGTTAAGCCTGGTTCCATAAGCGCATAATCTTTGCTTAACGAAGTTGTTTTTTTCCAATTGAGACCTAAATCATCTGAATAAAAACAGAATACTTTTTGTGAATCATAATTTTCATAAATATCCCCATTAGGAACTGCAACTGGCACCCATAAGCGGTTATTTTTATAAACTACTCTGTCGTTATTCATTATATAGTATCCTGAATTGGGTTCATTCAAAATTTTAGGAAGCCCCCAACTTTTCCCTTGATCGAAAGATTCTTTAAAATATAAATTGATGTTTCTTGTACTTTCCTTAGAGGCAAAAAACAATAATAAATGTTGGTCTGTGATTTTAACCAAACTAGGATTAGCGACATTGATAGCTGCTATATTTTCTTGCAAAAGTACAGGTTCTGACCATGACTTACCGTTATCATAACTTTTTGCTCCTACTATTCTTGTATCCCTATTCAAATCATCAAAATAACCCCAACTAACACCCGCCATATACAAGGAACCGTCTTCAAATTTAATGGTTGACGCATATGAATATTGTTTTTTTAAAAATCCACCCTTTAAAACTATTGAATAATCAACAGTATTATTTACAATATTTGAATCTGTGCTCAAATTTATTGTGATATTTTCAGGAGTCTCTTTATCATCTGTATCACAACTGTAAAGAACAAACAAAAATAAAATACAGAAAAAAAATTTTAAAGGCATACAATTATTTTAAATTATGAACTCTAATTTTATTCTAAATTAAAAAAAGGATTATCCTTTTTCGCTCATTAAAACCTCTGCTATCTTAAAATCAACAATATCATCAATGTCAATTGAAGCTTCTTTTGGCATAACATATTTTGTCATATTTAGTTTTTGATAACCTTTTTCCAATAACTTATCGACTTTAATAATATAAATGGCTCCATTTAATTCATAAACAACAGGACAGTCTTGTCTTCTAGTGTAAATTCCTTCTTTTGTCTTTTTCAATAGACCTTCCTTATTTTCTTCAAACAAAACATAATACGGATTTGCATCTGTTTCTTTTACTGAAACAATTAATTCTATAGTAGGTTCAATCAGTTTTAATGCCTCCCTAATATGACTTCCGTTTCTTAAAGGGGATGTAGGTTGAAGGTAAACAACGTAATCATAATCTGCACCATTCTCTTTATAAAAATTAATTGCGTGTAAGAGTACGTCTTCAGTAGTTGCTGAGTCAGTTGCAATCTCTGAAGGTCTTAAAAATGGAACTTTTAATCCAGAATCCTCAACTATTTTTTTTATTTCTAAGGAATCTGTAGAAACACAAATATCGGCACTATCTGAAATTTCCAAAGCGGCTTCGATTGAATAATAAATCAAAGGTTTGCCATTTAAACTTTTAATATTCTTATTCAATACCCCTTTAGATCCGCCTCTTGCTGGAATTATATAAAGTACTTTCTCCTTCTTCATTTTAGTTTAACCCTTAATTTCTTTTATAAAATTGGAAACACAACTACAAATATAGTTCGCTTCTACCGCTGACAAACTCACCGAAGATGGTAAACTCATCCCTATCTCAGATATATCAGTAGATACTTTTAAATTTTCATTGCTTCCAAATAATTTATAAGGAGGCATCACATGGAGCGGATAAAAAACTGGTCTTGTTTCAACACCTTTTTTATTCAAATAATCCATTAATTCCTCTCTTTTAAATGGAGCTTCCTCCTTTACTAAAAAAGTATAAAGCCAATAGGAGTTATAGGTATCTTGCTTCTCCATAGGTATTTGGAAAAAAGAATATTTACTTAATGTTTCATTATAAATTTCAGCTAATTTTCTTTTAGCATTTACAAACTCACTTAATCTTTCAAATTGCGCAACTCCTATAGCTGCCTGTAAATTAGTTAATCTGTAATTATATCCAACAAAATCATGCCAGTAACGCTTTTCCTTACTCATACCATGATCCCTAAGAACCGCTGCCTTATTAGCGATTACAGGATCTTTAAACAAAACCATACCACCCTCTCCGGTAGTTATTGTTTTATTTCCAAAAAAACTAAAAGTTGCGGCATCTCCAAATACACCAACCGGTCTACCTTTATATTTAGATCCTAATGCCTCTGCGCAATCCTCAATTATTAATAAATTAAATTTTTTAGAAATAACCGTAATTTTATCCATATCACAAGATTGTCCATACAAATGAACTGGCATTATAGCTTTTGTCTTATTTGTAATATGCTTTTCAATATTATCCATATCAATATTAAAAGAATCTCTTTCAACATCGACCAAAACAGGCGTAGCACCGGTATAAATAATTGCATTAATAGAAGCCGCAAAAGTTAAATTAGGCACTAGAACTTCATCTCCCTCTCCTATTCCTAACGCATCCAAAGCTAAATGTAATGCAACGGTCCCATTACTGACGGCTAAAGCAGTAAAATTTTCATGATAATCACAAAACAATTTTTCAAATGACCTAACATACTTACCTTGAGAAGAAATCCAATTGGTTTTAATACAGTCCGTTACATACAACAATTCATTTCCTTCAAGAAGTGGAGCAGAAATAGAAATCCTTCGTAATTTATTAATTGAAGCATAATCAACGATTTTCCCGATCGTATCTACTAAAGGAATAATTTTAATTTTACTATTTATATTATTCAATATTGTTCCATTATCTGAATCAACTGGAAGTGAAAAAAAGGCATTATTCATTACCTCCTTAACTTTATTATCAAGACTACCATCGATTAATAAGAATCTTCTAATATCACCATCTGTCAAAACTCCGACTAATATTTCAAAATCATCAATAATAAATAATATCCCTAATCCCAACTTATCTAATAATTGAAGAGCTTCCCTCAACTTAGCATTTTGATTTATAATAACTTCCTTAACATCCATTTTCTTTAAGTAATTTAATTTGTTGCTTTATTTCACTAATATCTTTAGCCTTTATTTCAAGTACATGAACATATTCTTTAAACTTTGCCAAATAACGTAAAAACCAATAATCTTCTTTGAGTACTAAATTACAGTCTATGGTTCCATCATTATCACTATGATGAAATGCCTTTACAAAAGGACTAATTTTTTCAAATTCTTCAAATAAATCAATTTGAAAAGTTTGACAACTAACTTTTAAATGGGCTGTGTCCAGTAACAAACCCAATCTGGGATTTTTAACATTCTCAAAAAGCCAATCTATTTCCGAAAATTCACAACAAAGTAAGGGATTTGAACCATCATAATTAAACGGCGCTAAAACATTATTTTCTATTAAGAAGTCTACTCCTATTTTATCAGCAAATTCGAGAACTTCATGTAAAGAATCCAGGAACAATTGTTTATGAACATCCTTATTGTAATTTTCTTTTATTGCTATTTTTTTACCTAACTCATTGGGATCCGGATCAATACAAAACCCTGCATGTGCTGAGAAAAATGGAGAATTACTTTTTTTAGATAAGCTTAACCCATTTTTACAATGAGCGACAGATTTTGCTCTAATTTCAGGATTACTACTCGCTAAATTTAAAACATAAGGTTCTTTTGGTGCCGGAAAATAATTATGAGGCATTCTTGTTACAGCTGCTTCACTATAAATTGATTCCATATCTTCTCTATATGGCATTCCCGAACTGAACTCTAAATTAAAATTATTTTCTTGACAAACCCGTATAATATCTTCTACAGACTGCCCTATAAAAGCTAAAGAACTTATGTATATATTAGATTCCATTTATCGTTTTTTTCTTTTCATTAAAATAGCATTATTATTTTCAAGCTTTTTAAAATCTTGAAAATCAAAATTTTTATACATTCCAATAGCTACATGATTTTCTGTATCTACTGATAAACAAACTTCATTTATGCTATGTGCATCGGCGTAATCGATTAAATAATTCATTATTAATTTACCGATGCCTTTCCCTTTATTATTTTCTGATACCGCTATACCCAACCAAATTACATTACCTTCTTTATCTAGATGACCGTATCCTACCGGCGTATTATTATATAATGCAACAATGGTTACTAAATGATTAGAAATTATAGTTAATGGTCTGGTACTAAAATATCTAAAAGATTTAACTGAATTTCCAATATTTTTAACAAATTCCTGTAAAACGTCAATGTTATTAATATCAACTAACTTGATTGCTATATCATTTACCATTCAATACAATTATAATCTAATGCTTCGTCTATAGTCATATCTTTAGCTATCTTTTTTCCAATTACTTCATTTAACATATTTATTGGAATACCCTTTAGTGGTCTTTTAAACCCGATATGGTCCTCTGTAATAATCATTCCCTTTTCAATTGGCGCAATTATAACCAATCCTCTTTTCATACCAACACTATTCTCAATCTCAATATTAGAAGGCTTTTTGACTGTACTTCCTAAAGCCTCCTCTATATTTCGTATCCCCGACACCATTAATTTAAATTCAGCAGGTGTTAATGAACATGAATGATCAGGCCCTTCCATATTTTTATCTAATGTAAAATGCTTCTCTATAATTTCCGCACCTAAAGCAACCGCTGCAAAACAAGCATAATTATTTGCAACATGATCAGAATATCCAACATTTACATTACATGCTGTTTTAATACTATTCATTGCTAAAATATTTGCATCTTCAATTTTTGAAGGATAATTAGTAGTACACTGAAGTACAACAATATTATTGTTACCTACTGCTCTTATAGCTTCAACACCATTAAAAACATCTGCTAAAGTAGCCATCCCCGTAGAAAGCAAAATTCTTTTATTAGTTTTCGCTACATATCTCAAAAAGGGCAGTTCTGTTAATTGTCCAGATGCAATTTTATAAGTATGCACATCTAATTTCTCTAAAAAATCTAAATCTTCCTTATTGTACGGTGTTGATAAAAAATCAATATCTAACTCTTTACAATAATTAATTAAATCTTTATACACTTCAAAGCCTAGTTCTAACTTTTTTAACATGTCAAATTGGCTTTCATTTCTATCTGTCACATCTAATTGATATTTAGCTTTAGGCGATAACTTGGTAACTATTTGCTCTGCTTTGAAAGTTTGAAACTTTACACAGTCTGCGCCTGAATCTTTTGCTTCTTTTATTAGTTGCTTTGCAAGTTTAGGATCTCCATTATGGTTAACACCTACTTCTGCTATAATGTATACTTTATTATAAAGTTTATTCATCTCTAGTCTATATTAAATAATACGTTATCAAATCTTTGATCCAATCAAAATAATTCAAAAATATCAAACCTGCTTTTCAAATATTAATCTTTCACTAATATAATTTCAGATCACTTGCTACCATTTCTTTAACTAATCCTGCCAAATCATATTTAGGTTCCCAACCCAATTGGGTTTTAGATTTAGTAGGATCGCCAATTAGTAGATCGACTTCTGTAGGACGGTAATATTCCGGATCAACACGAACAACTACTTTGCCTATCTCGAGCTGATACAACGGATTACTACAAGCAGCAACTTTGGCCGTTTCGTTCTCATTTTCACCTTCGAAAGACAATTCAACTCCTACTTCAGCAAAAGCCATTATTACAAAATCTCTAATATAAGTAGTAACACCAGTCGCAATTACATAATCCTCTGCAACATCTTGCTGTAAAATTCTCCACATAGCTTCGACGTAATCTTTTGCATGCCCCCAATCTCTTTGTGAATTTAGATTCCCAAGATAAAGACATTCTTGCTTTCCTTTAGCAATAGCAGCTGTAGCCATTGTAATTTTACGAGTTACAAATGTCTCTCCTCTTCTAGGAGATTCGTGATTGAAAAGAATTCCGTTACACGCATACAAATTATAAGCTTCACGGTAATTCTTAGTTATCCAAAAACCATAAATCTTAGCTACACCATACGGAGAACGTGGATAAAATGGTGAATTCTCATCATAAAAACCTTTTGCATTTTTATTTTCTGCCAAACCTCCATAGAGCTCTGAGGTTGAAGCTTGATAAATTCTAGTCTTTTTTTCTAAACCTAAAATCCTAACCGCCTCAAGAATTCGCAATGTTCCGATTCCATCTACATTTGCAACATACTCTGGGGAATCAAAAGATACCTTAACATGAGACATAGCACCCAAATTATAAATTTCATCAGGTTGCACTTCCTGAATTATTCTTATAATATTGGTTGAATCCGTTAAATCTCCATAATGCAATTTAAAATTCACATGAGTCTGATGTTGATCTTGATAGATATGATCTATACGTTGTGTGTTAAAAGAGGACGCACGACGTTTCACACCATGAACCATGTATCCTTTTTCCAATAATAATTCAGCCAAATAAGACCCATCCTGACCTGTAATTCCTGTTACGAGAGCTATTTTCATTTATTTTTGTTATTAAGTCATAAATCCTAGAGTATATAATTAAATCTTATTACTCCATTATAACTATGTTTTACAATTTAACTTCTTTATATTTTCCTTCGTTTTCTATAAACCAATTATAAGTTTTCTGGATTCCCGCTTCTAAATTTACTTTATGCTTCCATCCCAATTCCTGCATTTTTGAAACATCCATTAATTTTCTTGGTGTACCATCTGGCTTTGAATCATCCCAAACTATTATACCTTGGTGTCCAACAATTTTCTGAATAGTTTCTGCTAACTCTTTAATTGTTAAATCTTCACCAGTACCAATATTATATAAATAATCTGGCAATTGATTTTCTAAAGCAAAAACAACTGCTTCAGCCATGTCGTCTACAAACAAAAATTCTCGCATAGGAGTTCCACTACCCCAAAGAGTCACAGGACTATTATCATTTAGCTTTGCTTCATGGAATTTTCTAATCATAGCGGGAAGCACATGCGATGTATTTAAATCAAAATTATCATGGGTACCATATAAATTGGTTGGCATCAAACTAACATAATCTTTATTAAACTGCTTACGAATAGCTTGACAAGTTTTAACGCCTGTAATTTTGGCTATAGCATACCATTCATTTGTTGGCTCTAATGTACCCGTTAATAGATATTCTTCTTTCAACGGTTGTGCGGCTAACTTCGGATAAATACAAGAGCTTCCTAAGAAAATAAATTTTTCAACATTAGACTTTAATGCTGCATCTATTAGATTA
The DNA here is from genome assembly GCF_019351435.1 of Flavobacterium taihuense. GTDB lineage: Bacteria > Bacteroidota > Bacteroidia > Flavobacteriales > Flavobacteriaceae > Flavobacterium > Flavobacterium taihuense. The sequence continues at coordinate 189,746 of NZ_JAHWYN010000005.1, read as the reverse complement.
TTTTGAATTTGCATATTCTCCATAATAAATTGATATGGAAAATCATTGTTTGCTAAAATCCCTCCCACCCTTGCGGCAGCATCAATAACCACATGTGGCTTATGCTTTTCAAAAAAATTCTTGACACTGTTTTGATCTCTCAAATCTAATTCTTTGCTAGATATACCAATTAAATTTGTATATCCTTTAACTGATAATGCTCTCCAAATTGCACTTCCTACCATGCCTTTATGTCCTGCAATATATATTCTAATATCGGTATTCATTCCTTATTTTTTTATTAATTCAATAAATTGATTTATCTATTCTCAAACTCGTTAAACACATTCCCCATATACTCCGAGTTTCTTACTTTTAAAATTAAATTAGCCGCATTTGTTCAAATGAAAATAATATTTTAAGAGCAACAAAAAAGGGTAACGATTAGCACAATTACTAGACGCATACGCTAATTCAGTAGATGCCCGCTAACATCACACTTATTATAAACTTATCTAAAAAAGCATAAATTTGAACCAATGAATGTCAAAGAAAACCTTGATTTTATTTCTTAAAGAAAATACATGTTTTTTTAATATATCCTACTTCTTATTTGAAAGGAATAATACCAAAAGTAGCGAAATATTTTTAAAAGAATTTTTTATTGACTATCTTCAATATTGAATTTTTATTTTCAACTAAGCTGATTTAGTAACCTTCTAATTATCAAATAAAAAAAACCCAAAAATCCTGCCAAAAATCCTCCAAAAATAATTCCTTTAGCTTTACCCAAACGCTCCTTAGGCAGAGGCAAAATTGGCCGGTCAATCACTTGTATTAAAGGTGTTTCTTTGCGTACTGTTACTTTAGCCAATTCCGTTTGCTTTACTAATTCAGAAAGTATTGCAGTATTAGCCTGAACATCAATCTGACGGAGAGCCAAAGGAGTACGCTTTACATTAAGCGCAGGATTCAACATAAAAGTATTATCAGTGGCCACCGCAGCACCTGAAATGGCACTATTGAGTGCAGCACGTATAGAATCCGTTTGTCTTTCCAAAATTTCCATGTTCATACGAGCTTTTTTACTTTTTGTCGCGATATAAAATTTCCCAACCTGTTTAGCTAATGCTTCACAAAAATAAATGGAAAACAATTCATCTGTAGAAGCCACATCCATTGAAATAATAGCAATTTTTTTATCCTTTTGAGCCACTGTCAAAGAATTTTTTGATAAATCACTGTAGATTACACCTAAAATACTATCATGTACTCTGGTGAAGTACTTACGTTTGGTTTCGGGTAAAAATTGTATGTTCTTGTATTTTGGACTATCATTCCATTTAACTCTCCAATCTTTATTTTGAATATACATTTCAGCCAAAGAAATTACTTTCCCATTTACAGTAACAGGATTCATTAAAGTTTGCTCTACCATGGTACGGGATTTGAACAACTCTGTCAAATTAGAACCGTTAAATATGCTACCGCCACCGCCGCCAATATCAATTCCAAAAGAACTGGCTAACGAACCTAATCCAAAGCTCCCACCTCCTTTTTCATCCTCTAAAGCGAAAGATAAGGTGGCAGTATAAACTGGTTTCTTGATAAAAGAATAGGTCAATCCCAAAGTAGCGCCAACTAATCCTGCTAGTACAAGAACCTTCCATTGTGTTAGTAAATAAACATACCAATCTTTGGTTTTTTCTAGCAACTCTTTTAAAGAAATTTCGTCGTTGGGTATTTGTTCGTTCATTATATTAGTTGTCTTTAATTATCTTTTCAAGTAATTTTATAAAAATAGTCACAGCTTGTTTATAAATTTATAATGAGAAGTCAGTTTGTTTAAATCTTGTGCTTTTTTTATTCTAAATGAACAATGATATTTCAAACCTATTGTGGTTGTATTCTATAATTAAGCCAATAACTGGTAATAAAATTACGGTTTTATCGCTGTAACCAAAAGAACTCCCATACTCACTAATACCGAAGCAATACTGACCCACTGCGCTGCGCTCATCTTTTCGGTTTCTGGCTTTTCAGGCACTACAATTTGTGAACCCGGCAATACCTTAGGATTGGATCTAAAAAACAATAAAACTTTGTGTGATACCGCAGCTTCTCCGTTCGGGTATATAATATACGCCTTCTTTCTCCATCCCTTTGCATCCAAACCACCTACAGCATCCAAGTAATAATTAAACCCTTTGTTTTTATTATATGGAATCTCTGATGTCAAAAGTACGTTTCCAGCCACTTTAACCGTTTCATTAAAAGGCGAAACATCAATTTCGTCACCTGGTAATAACGTTACATTCGCATTGCTGCTTTGATTTTTTATCACTTTACCCCAATCCACAGGAATAGTGGCAAATTTCACTTCGTCTTTTAATCTCTTTTCCAATTTGTTTTGAATACTATCTTTCTCTCCTAAATTCAGATCAATATTCTCAAGATCTTCTATTTGGCCTTTTTTGATAGGTCTTTTTATTTTTACTCCATTCAAACTTGCCAATGATGTAAGTCCACCTGCTCTTTTAACAACATCATAAATTTTTTCTTTTTTCCCGGCCAAAACATATTTCCCAGGATAAATGACAGAACCGGTTACAGTAACCATCTCTGGCTTGTGAATAACCGCCATTCTCCTGATATTGACTATGTCAAAAGGTTTCAACGCAAAATTGGTAAGCTGTTCATTCGAATCAGGGGTGATTTCAATATTAAACAATTCTACTTTATTGGGATTACTGTCATCGATCTCTTCTGAACGAATCATTCTGGCGATCTCAACACGCTTAGAAGCCGAACCCGTTAACCCTCCTGCAGCTATTATAAGATCATTCAGTGTTAAATTATCTTGATAATCATATACATTGGGTCTATTTATTTCGCCTTCAATAGTCACTTTATACTCTTCTTTAAAATCTAAGACAGAATAAACGGTTACTACATCCTCTTTTTTTAATACAATATTACTTGTAGCATCACCTGTCATTGCTGTAGCCAAATCAATATTTACAATCTCTTTGGTTAAATCTTCTTTTAATCGTACGATTCTGGCCCTTTTAAGATAAGCATCTTCCTTTAATCCCTCAGCTTGTTTAATCAAATCGGAAACGCGCATCCCTTCGTAAAAAGAATAAGTATTCGGCCTAAACACTGCTCCATTTATTATTATTCTGTTTTCAAAACGATTCAAAATCTTAGAAACACGATACTCATCTCCATTCAAAGGTACATAACTGCTGTATTGTGATTCTTGTATATCCGCAACCTTGAATTCTTTTCCTGTTTTTTGTAAAACATTTACCGACGCAGTATAGGCAAACTCATTAAAACCAGAGGCAAAAGTCAATAAATGGGAGAAATTCTCGCCTTTTTTCATTTCAAAAATCCCTGGTCTTTTTACTGCTCCTTCTAGTGTAACTCTATTAGTATACGCTGGAATACGAATAACATCATTATCCTTTAACCCTACGTTGTCGGATTGGTTACCACTTACCAAAAAGCGATAAATATCAACATTCTTGTAGACCTTATTATTTCTAATTAATTCGATGTTTCTATATGTTCCATTAACACCGGGCCCGCCACCCAAAAATAAAGCATTGTAGACTGTAGCCAATGAAGAAATAGAATAATTACCAGGCTGTTTACTTCCGATAATCGTTACCATAATAGTTCGGATGCCGCTTAAACTTACTGTAACTTGAGATTGTCCCGAGCGTACAGTACTATAAATTCGTGAGATCGCCCCTTTTATTTTTTGGGTTGCAACCTCTATAGTTAATCCTGCTACTGCGATTTGTCCCACATATTGAATGTTTACTTTCCCTTCAACAGTTACAGGCACACTAGCATTAAACTCTTGTACACCGTTTACACTTACTTGCAATTCATCTCCTGGTCCCAAAACATAATTGACCGGTGTCGCTATTTTTAAATTGGGTTGAAAATTTAAATTGGGGTTATCAAACAATTCAGATCCAAAAACAAATGAATTCGCTACATCTTTTTCTTTATTATTCCCTACTGCTTCTTGTTTTCTTACTCCTTCTTCATTATCAGAATTGACGTTTTTGGCATTAGTTTTATCCAATGTTGCTGTTGTTGCCAATCGATTTTTCAATTTAGCAAATTCCCCAGCACTCATCCCTTTTGACAAGGCTGTAGACTCTACCTGATCTATAGACATATTATTACTTTCCAACTGTGTTTTTATTTTGACGATATCCTCGTCCGATAAAAGATCTACTCGTACCGTGCTTAGGTCTTTACCTTTTAAAATGTCTTGAGCGCTCAATGTAGAAGTTTGACACAGGGCTATAAAAAGGATAATTACTATAAATATTTTTTTCATATGGTAGGTACTATTTGATTTTAATGGAATATGATATTTTTATTTTAAATTAAAACTAAGAATTTTACACTTTTATCTTATAAAAAAGTACCGATTTTACACGGCTTCGCCTTAGTGAGTCCCATTTTGGCTCACCAAATTCTATGAGTTTGCAAATTTATACTAAAAAAAAGATTTGCCCTCTTTTTAAGTTATTGATTTAACCTTTAATATCAAAACATAAAACCAACAGCAAATAGCTAAAAAACAGCACACTAAACAAAACAAACCTTATATTTAATTACTTTAACACAAAAAAAGGATCATTGTATTTTTTTTTCCACTTTAAGGATACACCCTAAAGACTCCAAAACAAGCACATAATGATTCTGTTTTATATCTTGTACAATTGCTGATTGCGCAAGAAATGGCCCCGATTCTAAAACTATTTTATCCCCTTTTTGCCATTTATCAACAACGACTTGGAAAGTATCTGGCATACTCAACCAATTTTTAATAATTTGAATCTCTTTTTCTTTCACAATAGCAGGTTTTCCCAACCAAAATAAGTATCGTATTACCCCTGGAATATCAAAAATAACATTCCGTTCCCTTTCTTCTACTTGAACAAAAATATAGGAATTAAACAATGGCACCTGTATTTTCTTTTTTCGATCCGACCATTGACTGACTTTACTAATCAAAGGGCAATAGGTTATAATTCCAATTTCATTCAACCGCTCCGCAACTTTCTTTTCCCACTTGGGCTTGGTGTAAACTACGTACCAGTTCATATTTTTTCTTTTTCCAATTAGGTATAGTTACGATAATATCAGCTTAAACTAAAATTCACGACTAACCTTTCACTCCTCACAATTAACTATTTACTACTCACCTCTCAATACATTCTACGAATACTGTTTCTCGTAATAAGATGCATATTCCCCAGAAGTCACATTATTCAACCAATCTTGGTTATTCAAATACCAATCGATAGTAATTTCCAATCCTTCTTCAAAAGTTACAGAAGGCTTCCAGCCCAACTGGCTATTTATTTTGGAAGCATCAATGGCATAACGCAAATCATGACCTGGCCTGTCTTTTACATAAGTAATCAATCGAGCCGACTCACCTTCTACTCTACCTAGTTTTTTATCCATTTGCTGACATAATACTTTAACCAAATCAATATTTTTCCACTCGTTGAACCCACCAATATTATAAGTTTCATGATTTTTTCCATCATGAAAAACCAAGTCAATAGCCACTGCATGATCTTTTACAAACAACCAATCTCTGGTATAATTCCCATCTCCATAAACTGGCAATGCCTTGTTATTGATAATATTGTTGATAAATAACGGTATTAATTTCTCCGGAAAATGAAAAGGCCCATAATTATTGGAACAATTGGTTATTACGTATGGTAATCCGTACGTTTCTCCATAAGCACGAACAAAATGATCCGAGCTCGCTTTGGATGCAGAATATGGTGAATTGGGATCATAAGCTGTAGTTTCTGTAAACAAACCTTCAGCCCCTAGTGAACCATAAACCTCATCTGTACTTACATGGTAAAAACGTTTTCCTTCAAAGTTACTCAACCATTGTTTTTTGGCTGCATTCAATAAATTCATAGTTCCAATCACATTGGTTTTAACGAAAGCCAAAGGATCTTCGATAGAACGATCCACATGAGATTCGGCGGCTAAATGAATAATCCCATCAAACTGCTGATTTTGAAACAAATCATTTAAAAAAATTTCATCTGTAATATCTCCTTTTACAAAAGTATAATTCGGTTCTTTTTCAATATCCTTGATGTTTTCTAAATTTCCAGCATACGTCAGGGCATCCAAATTGAAAATTTGGTAATCGGGATAGTTTTGCACAAATCGTCTTACAACATGTGAACCAATAAACCCCGCTCCTCCTGTAATAAGTATCTTTTTCATTTTTTTATTTTAATGTTGTCTATTGACTATACTCTTTTTTATGCTTTCTAATTTCTACTATCTCTAATCTGTGTTCTGACTACCCACAATTCACCATTCACTGCTGACCGTTAAACGCTCACAACTTTCCATCTACTCCATCAACCAAAACTGCCTTAACATCATACAACACACTGCATCTATTACGCAACAAATTGATGTCTAAACTCAAAAACTCTTTATGTGCCACACCTAAAATAACAGCATCAAAAGTAGCCTTTGGCACCTCATTCACCATTGCCAAACCATATTCATGTTCTACCTCGGTAGCATTGGCCCAAGGATCAAAAATAGTCACTTGAATTCCATAATCCTCCAATGCTTTAATTACATCTACAATTTTGGTATTGCGAACATCAGGGCAATTTTCCTTAAAAGTAATACCTAACATTAACAAACTGGCGCCATTAATAGTTACGCCTTTTTTAATCATTAGCTTTACTACTTGTGAAGCCACATAGTCGCCCATACTATCATTCAAACGACGTCCTGCCAAAATTATTTCAGGATGATAGCCTTTTTCTTGGGCTTTTTGAGCAAGATAATAAGGATCAACACCTATACAATGCCCACCAACTAAACCGGGTTTGAAGGGAAGGAAATTCCACTTGGTACCCGCCGCTTTAAGGACAGCAGAAGTGTCAATATCCAAAAGATTAAAAATTTTGGCCAATTCATTAACAAAAGCAATATTGATATCGCGTTGGGAGTTTTCAATTACTTTGGCTGCCTCAGCCACTTTTATGGAAGGAGCAAGATGCGTTCCTGCTAGGATAACCGATTGGTACAATTCGTTTACTTTTTGTCCAATTTCAGGAGTGGATCCTGATGTTATTTTTAATATTTTTTCTACAGTGTGTTCTTTGTCCCCTGGGTTAATTCGCTCTGGAGAATAACCAGCAAAAAAATCGATATTGAATTTTAATCCAGACACTTTTTCTAAAACGGGTACACATTCCTCTTCAGTAACACCTGGATAAACAGTCGACTCATAAATAACAATATCTCCTTTTTTCAAAACAGAACCAACGGTTTCACTGGACTTGTATAATGGAATTAAATCGGGGCGATTATTTTTGTCAACTGGAGTAGGAACCGTAACTATATAATAATTACAATCAGCGATGTCAGCTATATGTGAAGTACAATATAAACCTTTTTGAGTACCCGTTTTTTGAACTAACACTTTTTGTAACGTTTCATCATCAACTTCAAGGGTACTGTCTGTCCCCGATTGTAATGCTTCAACTCTGGACACATTGATATCAAATCCTACAACCGAATATTGGGTAGCAAACAATCGAGCCAAAGGCAAACCAACGTAACCCAAACCTATTACCGCAATTTTTATGTCTTTATTCAATTTCTTAAACTATTGTTGGTTTTAAAAGTTTTAATTATTAAAAACAGATTTTTCAAAATAGTATTTTAATAATTAAAGTACTAGTTCCATCTGAATTAAGCCAACAAATATACAAAAAATAAGAATCCGATTGAATCAAAAAAAAGACCTCAGTAAAACAATAAAAAAAAATTCACACAAAAAAAATGCAAACATCTTATAGTCAATAAAATATTCCAAATAAAATGTCTTGAATAAGTAAAAAATCACTGCTTTTGGTGATATCATGCAGTATCAAAAACAGTAATTCCACAGCCTTTTTAACACAATTTATTTTAATCCACTCTCAAGTTTTTCGTAAGTTTAGGCATTATCCAAATACTATATCAACAGAAGAACTGTTTTCCTTTTATAACTGTCCGAATATGTACCAAATCTATTTTTTGCCACTGATTAAAATTCATGGATAACACTTGACACATAAACAAATTCACTTAATATCCGCTGGGAAAATTTGCCAACCTATCGCTCAAAAAATAATATTTTTATGAAATTGCTTGTTATTCCATGTTTGAGATTTTCAACAACAATATTGCAACAAACTACATATATAATAATACGACTTCCTGTTTTGATCTTAATTAAACCCAGATCTAACATTAGATTTCATTATGAAGCTGAATTATTCAATAAAAACAAACGCTCACTTCCTGAATACTTTGGGGATGCTTTTAAACAAAGAAAAAGAAGTTCTACAAATAGCATAATAATTACATCCAATAAAATAATGCTTTTGTATTTTGGTTTTAAAAACAGGAACAAGTACTTTGTTTCAAAGAACCCAAAGCATCGAAGATTATATTTAGCAGATAATAAAAACACAAAAACTAAATGAATGCAGATGCAGTATATTTCTAATTCGAAATCTACATTTAAATACAAAATCAAAACTAAATTTTCGAATTCACATCCATTTCGACAGATAATCAATTAACTCTTCTCTCAAATCTTTAAATAATTTCTCAAAAGTCGTTATATTTTCTCGGTGCTTATTGTGATCCAAAAAACTTTCCTTATCTATAACTTTAGGATTATTAATCATTGCTGCTTCAAGAAACAATTCGTGACTTTTAATATCATGAGTCAAATTGTCAATCTGTTCTTTTTGAATAATCAACTGATTGTTGAAATAATCAGCCAAGGAACGCGCCTCTTTAGATGTGTTTTTTTGGGCTACTTCCAGTATTCTATTATCCATGATTTTAAGTTCATCTTTATAAAACATAAGTTTGTTTAACCATGTTTTGTGCTCTTCGTGCAATTCCTGAATTGTTTTTTTAGCTTCCATTTTTCGTCTTTTTTTTAAAATAGTATAAAATTGATTGAATCGATGTTATTTATTATTTTAGTCGATAGTAAAAAACAAAAGTATTTTCACTATCAAAAATCAAGTTCTGTAATTATAAAAAACCAAAAACCATAATTCAAACAAATAACTAAAAACCTTAAAGTTAGTGATTTACACCATAAAAACATAAAAAAACAGAACTAAAAATATTCCTAATTTTGAAATTTAGAATCAAGATCAATTCCTTGAAATTTTAACAAATCGACTGACTCTTGTAGATATTCTATTTCAGAAAAAGCTAATTATAACTTGTATAATTATTCATGACGCCCCAAAAGCATAAAAAAAGAGCTAATATTAAAAATTAGCTCTCTTCTTTATAAAAATTGCGGTCATTAGGCGTTATTTAAATTTTTAAACAGTAATACCCGATCGCTCGGATTTAGAAAATATTCCTCTATACAGATAGCAGAATTGCATTCTGTGCCCGTTCCAATTGGCAACTAAAACAAATCTAACAAAATTACTTCTAACTCATAATCCAATCCTGCATAATTACTTGACGAACTAAAATAGTAGTCCTCTGGCAAAGTGACAACTTTATCTTTTACAGGATTATTGTGAATATAGTTAACCGCACTATCGTTGCGAAGACACATCCGAGCCATCTGGGTTTTAACCCATGATTCAGTCCACTAACAACCAACCCACACTACACTACCTTACCAACAAATATTAAAATTGTATAAAATCATAAAAGTAAAATACAGTAAAAACTAATGAAATAATAATTAAAATCAATGTAATTATTATACTGTAAAAATAATTTTTTGCTAATAGTTTACCCTTGTAAGAAAGTAAACATGTAAGAGTGACGATATAAATAAAATGACACAAAATTATATTTAAACAAGTCCATTTTATCAATTTAAAAGTAGGGGATAATGCATAATTTGAATCAAAATAAATATTAGTAAAAAAAACGGTTATCATAATTATTGTCAAAAAAGACAGAATAAGTAAAAATGAAAAAAAAGCTGTTTGTAATTTCATAATGTTTTATTTAAAAGCCTGCGCCTTCGGGTGTTATTGTGTTTGTCTTTGGAAAATAACCAAAAATACCAGTTTTTGTCACAAAAACTGGACTATATGAGTCCGAACTCCATCTAGAAGGCTGATAATTAAGTCCTCCTCCTGATATAATGTAACCATTACTTCCAAGTTTAGCGCCAGGTTTAGTAGGAACAAATCCTCGTTTTATTGAAAGTATACCATCTTTTATATTTATTTTTGATAAAGTATTTATGCTCCCTTCATTATTCCAATCAACATATATTTTGTTTTTAGACACTAATTTCATTGAGTTGATTGCACTTTTGATTTTTACAGGTAGATTATATTTTTTAATAATTTGGTCTGCTGTCAATGTCGTTCCAACTTTATTACTCATGACTTTTTCAAATAATTCAACAAAATCTATATCTTTTTCTTGGTTTTCTTCATTTGTTGCTTTTATCTTCTCAATCGCCTCACTCAACTTTTGTCCAGCATGGTTCAACAAACTTACTGTAAGCCCAATGGCTGCACCTTCCCAAAAATTACCTCCTTGCAAACGACTGGTTACTCCACCTGTAACACTTCCAAATAAACTTGTTCCAACAATGCTATTAGCATACTCACCAACTGTGCCAGGTATTGCACCAAAAGCATCACATGCTATACTCGTCGCCATAGCGGTAATAAACGATTGTCCGGCGTTGCCACCGCTGACACCTTGAATAATACCCTGTGCAGCACCGTGCATCACTCCTCTCGTTACTGCCAATAATACTCCATTGAGCGTGCCTTGGGTTGTGCCAAAAATGGCTGTCGTGGCACTTTGAGCAATATGTCCTATTCCACAAGTTGCCACCCGATCGCTCGGATTTAGAAAATATTCCTCTATACAGATAGCGCAGAATTGCATTCTGTGCCCGTTCCAATTGGCAACTAAAACAAATCTAACAAAATTACTTCTAACTCATAATCTAATCCTGCAAATTACTTGACGAACTAAAATAGTAATCCTCTGGCAAAGTGACAACTTTATCTTTTACAGGATTATTGTGAATATAGTTAACCGCACTATCGTTGCGAAGACACATCCGAGCCATCTGGGTTAAGCCGTGTAAATATATTTATTCAACCGACAGTTGTTATGCTTATAAAATAAGCTTCTTCTATAGCTGTTGCCTTGTATTTTGTGGACATATTTTTTTATTTAAAAATACAAAAAGAGCTACAAGAATCAAAATCATATTGCAGCTCTTTTTTTACAGTATGCTTACTTTAGTGTCTAATTGTTGCGGGTACGGATTGCACCCGAGCGATCGGAGTTGCAAAACCGCACTATCGTTGCGAAGACATATCCGAGCCATCTGGGGATTAGCCCGCACTAGCTCAATGTTACTTAATGCTCGCGCCTTTTGGAGGAGTCTTTTTCAATGGAAGTCAATTCCTTTATAATATTTTGCTCCCACAAACCCATATTTTTTTCTAAAATATCTTTTAATTTGCCTCTAGGAATAAAAGAAACGCCTTTCCCACCTGGTACTTTATATCTACTTGTTGAAATTTCTATAATTTTTTCATCTAAATCCTTTAATAAATAAATGATATAATTTATATATTTTTCACTTGGATAACCGTAAATATATTCTCCTCCTGAGTTTATACTTCCGCAATTTATAAACGCTCCTAGTAAAAAGTATATTTTTTGATTTTCGCTTGATAGTTTTTTCTTCCTTAATTCTAAATTGTAAACAATATAATCCTTATCACTTTGTTTATCAGAATATCCATTATCTGATTTAATTCTTTTAAAGTATTTTTCAAAAGGGTTGATCGTATCTCTTAAATAAACTTCAGTAAATGATTCACCCTCAACTATTTCAAATTTTAAATCATTTTCTAATGAGTATTTTTTTAAAGTATCTGAAAAAATTTGTACTAGGTTTTTCTTGCTTTTAAAAAAATAAGTCAATCGTTTATCTAAAGTTGGATGATTTGGTATGTTTATACATCCTCCATAATAGTTAAACATCCCTATCAAAAAAGCTTCTTTCTCATTTTTTGATAATTTCTGACCTGAAACAATAGATGTAATCATAATCAAGAGCAACAAAAACATTTTTTTAATTATTTCCATACACTAAATATTTGATGAACACTTTTTAAACTTTTTAAAATGGTAGATCCTCCATCTGGATTCATTAAATCAATTCTAAATTTAGAAAAATCAGATAAATATCTTAGTCTAGTTACTAAGCTTGCGTGTCCATTTACTCCATCTGGTTTCCAACCAATTTGAATTATTCTATTTTGTTGCATCTCATTAGACATCCAAGGTAGTGCATTATTAGCATTATAGTTTTCAAAATAGCCATTCCCTAATGGATTAGTTGAATATCCAGAACCATTATAATATCCCATTATTTGTGTGTTTTTAATTCCACCTTACCATTACTATCAAGTATATTTGCCCTGTTTAGCCAACTGGAATTATTTTTTCCTTGTCCTAAAACATTATAATACTTATCTACTGATTGCTTACAAGCTACTGTGCAATCCCAATGGCCCTTTTGATTAGTTTGAGAAATATTCAAACTTTGGTCAACATCCCATTTTGGGCTTGAAAAATCAACTGTTGAAGAGGAACTAAAAAGTCTTCCTGATCCAATTTTTACCTCATACCATTTTTCCCCCTTCCAAAAGGTTAATCCTTGTTCTTGAGCCCTTAAACCTCCTTGAATTCCACCAATAATCCCACCAACGACTGCTCCGGTTAATACTCCTTGAAGGATAGCCTTCAGTGTTGGGTTATCTCCATCAAGAATAGCATTTATAAAAGCACCACCCGTACCGGTAATAGCGCCAGTAACTGCTCCTTGTAACGCTCCTTGAAAAAAACTTGTTGCAGAGTTACTAAAAATCGAACCAGCAACTGCCCCAATGCCACAAGTAGCCATCCCGCTAATAGCACCTACCAAAATACTCTTAGTTAATCCTCCCCAAGTTATAGCTGTACCATTATAGAGTGATATCCCTACATAAGTTACTCCACTAATAACAGCACCAATAATAGCAGCAGTAACCAATACAGTGGCCGTAATAGGTTCATTACCGTTATAATCAACATACATCAACGGATTGTTTAATGCGTAGGCGTAGCGGTTGTAATTTTGTGGGTTGCTAGGATCTGAAATGAGTGCATCGGGTGATAAGAACGTATGCAGTATAGGGTCATAAATTCGGGCATTCATGTGGATGATTCCTACCGAAAAGAAGTGCTCATGTCCCGTATAACCTCTATCCGTCAATAATTCAAAATCAACATTATTGAAAGTCGCTGCAGGTACTTCAACATTGTTTTTATACTGTTTTTTGAGGAGTCCCCAAGGGTCATATTGTCTTCTTTCTTTGATGATGCCTCCATTGCCGGAAATAGCCAAAATGGTACCTTGATAATCTCTATGCAAATATAAATATTCTTGTGTACTGGGTGTGTAGTTACCGCCGCTATTTGTATATGTTTTTTCGAGAGCTACTGCTGCATCATAAGGCGATCCAGCAATATAGGTAATAAATTGCAGGCTCTGATTCGGTTTTTCTATAACCTCTACAGCAGTTATACCTGAATAATATTTGATTTTGGCTATGGCGCCTGCCTCAGTCGTTACTACCGATTTGCTGCGGCTGTTGCTTAGGAGTTTCCATACACTGAGTGAATGTCTTTCAGTTAAGCTCCTTTTTGACGCAAAGCCTCTAAACTAAAAATAATAAAACTTTTTGCTTTCCCTCTTCCCACCTTTAAAAAATTTACTCAGCATTATCCAAATGATTAAAACCCCCTTTTAATAAACAAAAAAGCATAAAAAAGGACTAACTTTTAAAAAATTAGCCCTTTTATACTTTTGGAAATTTAATCCTATATTTTACCCTTTCTAATATAGTATCACTATTTTTATCAATCTTAAACTTTCAAGCGTCTAAGAGCCTATAGCCTGATATACAAAACCAATAGCTTCCAATTTTTCTTTATTTAATATATTTCTTCCATCAAAAACAAAAGCAGGTTTTTGCATACCATCATATATCCTTTGCCAATCATAATTTACAAATTCATCCCACTCCGTAAGTATGGCTATGGCATGTGCGTTTTCACAAGACAAATATGGGTTTTCAAAAGTAAATATACTTCTTTCATTTTCTTCTGCCGCTCTTGTTTCTAAATAATTCAAATCATTTACCATCTTTTTGCGAGACACTTTCGGATCATATACCGCAATTTTTGCTTGTTCATTAATCAAATCGTCTGCCACATATATCGCTGCAGATTCTCTGGTATCATTGGTATCTTTCTTGAAAGCCCAACCCAAGAAAGCAATCTTTTTATCAGCTACAGTATTATATAGCGTTTGCACTATATTATTGGAGAAACGTCGCTTTTGGTGGTCGTTCATAATGATAACTTGCTCCCAATAATCGGCAACTTCATTCAAGCCGTATGATTTTGCAATATAAACCAAATTTAGAATGTCTTTTTGAAAACAAGAACCTCCAAATCCGACTGAAGCTTTCAGAAACTTAGGACCAATTCGGCTATCCATTCCAATGGCTCTGGCCACTTCATTGACATCGGCACCTGTTTTTTCACAAAGCTCGGACATCGCATTAATAGAAGATATTCTTTGTGCCAAAAAAGCATTGGCTGTCAATTTTGACAACTCTGATGACCAAACATTGGTAGTCAATATTTTTTCTGGACTCACCCAATTCGAATACACATCTACTAAAGCTTGAATCGCTTTTTGTCCTTCTTCAGTAGTGTCTCCTCCTATCAATATACGATCAGGACTCAATAAATCTTGAACTGCAGTTCCTTCGGCAAGAAACTCCGGATTGGATAATATCTGAAACTGCACTCCATTTCCGGTAGTGTCAAGAATACTTTTAATAGCCTCAGCGGTGCGCACCGGTAATGTTGATTTTTCAACAACAATCTTATTGCTTTTGGCAACTCTAGCAATTTGTCGCGCACACAATTCAATATATTTCAAATCGGCAGCCATTCCTTTCCCTTTTCCGTACGTTTTTGTTGGTGTATTTACGGATATAAAAATGATTTGAGCTTCATCTATTGCTTTATCTACTTCTGTAGAAAAAAACAAGTTTCTTCCTCTGGCTTCAGCAACAATAGTATCTAAACCAGGTTCGTAAATTGGAATATTATCTGTATTTTCATCATTCCATGCTGAAATTCTTTCTTCATTCAAATCGACAACTGTAACTTGAATATGAGGGCATTTTTGTGCGATAACGGCCATTGTCGGCCCTCCAACATATCCTGCTCCGATGCAACAAATTTTTGTAATCTTCATATCTCTATTATATTTACTCTATTATATTTTCTATTCTCTTTATCCTATTTTGTATTTTCTGAAATCTACTTTCTATTCCCTATATTCTGCCATCTAAATTCTGCTAACTGCCAAGGTTCTCCCAATACCAACCCACTGCTTCCTTCAATCCCTCTTGCAAAGAAAATTTAGGATTATAACCCAAAACTGTTTTGGCTTTATCAATACTGGCTAATGAATGGGGAATATCTCCCGCTCTGTTAGGTCCGTACTCAATGGTTACATCTGTAATCTTTGGATCATACTCAGCTAAAAAAGTTTTCAAATAACCTACCAAATCATTTAAGGTATTTCGATCCCCGAAAGCAGTATTGTAAACCGTATTTATTGCATCTGGATTTTGAGTAGTCATCGCCAACTCATTCATTTGAATTACGTTATCAATATAGGTGAAATCGCGGGAATAATTTCCGTCTCCATTTATTTTTGGGCTCTCATGTTGCATCAATTGCATCACAAATTTTGGAATAACAGCTGCATAAGCACCATTGGGATCTTGCTTTCTTCCAAATACATTAAAATAGCGCAATCCTATCGTCTCCAGTCCATAAGTTTTACTAAAAATTTCGGCATACAACTCATTTACGTATTTTGTAATAGCATAAGGAGAAAGTGGTTTTCCTATAACTTCTTCCACTTTTGGTAAACCCTCAGAATCTCCATAAGTGGACGAACTAGCTGCATATACAAATCGCTTTACATTAGCGTCTCTTGCAGCAACCAACATATTCAAAAAACCAGACACATTGACATCATTCGTAGTAATTGGATCATTTATCGATCTGGGAACTGAACCTAATGCAGCTTGATGCAATACAAAATCAATACCTTGCACTGCTTGTTGACATGCTACCATATCCCTTATATCACCCTCAATTAAACTGAAATTTTCGTTGTTTATAAAATCCTTCAAATTATGTCGATGGCCTGTCGCAAAATTATCCAAACAAACCACTTTATAATTTTTAGATAAAAAATACTCACAAAGATTAGAACCAATAAATCCAGCTCCTCCAGTAATTAGTATTTTATTTTTATTATTTTCAATCATTCCTTAGTCAGTTTAAAATGAACTATACCGTTATTTTTTTTTAAATATTCGTTTAAAAATACTTTTTTTATTTTCCTCTTCATGGTAACCATTTGAATAATTACCATTTCCATAACCATAGCCGTATCCATAACCTCCACCATATTTTGCTTTGTTCTCAAAGCCATTCAAAATAATACTGGCATTATGAAGCTCTCCTCGGTTAACCCTATTATTAAGCAAAGTTATCATTTCCTTTTTAGTGAAATTTTGTCTTACAATATACAAAGTAACATCACAATATTGATCCAATTCAAGAGCATCTGCTACCAAACCAACAGGAGGCGTATCCAAAATAATATAATCGTAATTTGCTTTCAACTCGTCCATCAACTCTTTCATTCCCTCGCTCAAAATTAACTCGGAAGGATTTGGCGGAACTGGACCAGAAAGGATGACATCCAGAAAAGGAACAGAGGTATGGTTTACAATTTCATCCAAACTTTTTTGCTTTATAAGATAATTCACAACTCCCACATCATTAGATAAATTAAACTCAGTAAACAGCTTAGGCTTTCTTAAATCCAATCCAACAATCACTGTCTTTTTCTCGCTCAAAGCAAAAACGGTAGCAATATTAATAGAACAAAATGTTTTTCCCTCACCACTTACTGAAGAGGTAATCATTAGTGTCTTTGCTCCAGCAACATTATTCTTTTTATACAAAAACTGAAGGGAAGAACGAATCGATCTAAAGGATTCTGACAATGCAGATTTAGGTTTTTCAAAAACAGCCAAATTATTATGGTCTGTATTGATCCCAACAACTCCAATCAAAGGTATACTACTATGACTACTAACATCTTCTGGATTCTGAATAGAATTATTAATAAAGAAAAGAACAACAATAAACAACAAAGGAAGCAGTAATCCAAGAAACAAAGCCAACACATAATTCACTCCTGTCTTAGGTCCAACAAGTCCTCCGCCAATATCTTTTGCTGGATCTATAAAATGAATGTCCGATAAATTGGCTGCTTTTACAATATCAGCTTCACTTCTTTTTTGAAGAAACGTATTATAAATATTATCATTTAAATCGTATTTCCTTTTTATTTTTATTAATTCTTGCTGATCATCCGGGAGGCTCTTGATCTTACTTTCCGCTTGATTAATTTTGCTTTCGACAATTGCCAAATCATATTGCAATGAAGCTTTTACCGAAACTATATTTTCTAACAAAACATTCTTAATTGCTTCCATTTGATTATCAAAATCTCTAAATATTTTCTCGCTTTTGACAGCATATGCCATTTCAGATCTTTGGGTAGACAGCGCTATTAATTTGGACACATTGACAACAATATTAGGATCCTCGATTCCAGCGACAGATGGTGCTGGCAATTTTGAATAATCTACACTGTTTTTTAAATAAGCTTTTAATGAATTATAATACGTTATTTTTCTATTAACTGCATCTCTCTCTAGATCAAAACCAAGTATCTTATCCGAAAACTTAGCTCCACCTCCATCTTCAACTTCATAAATATTTTTCCCTTTTCGAAAAGATTTTAGTTCATCTCCAGTCTGTTTCAGATTAGATTCCATAGCAACAAGCGTACTATCAATAAAACTAATCGTATTTATGGCAAACAGGTTTTTACTCTCCAATTGCCTCTTCATTAACATCTTAACAGTAGAATTAAGATATTCGACCATTCGGGCTTTATTGGTGCCTTGCATGCCCAAAGTGATTATAGAACTTCCTTTGTCATCCGATTTAACATTTAAATTTCGATAGCTAGATACAGTACCGTCAAAATTATTGAACCTAACAAAATATTCATTCCCTTTGTACAAACCAGGATTATCTTTAATTTGCAATTTCCAATTCAAAAACGGCAAAGAAACCTGCTCACCCACTTTGTATTTCTTTACAAACTCGCCCTCAACAACTGAAGTATTGCTTCGACTATTATCCCAATAATGAATTAATGAAACAGAAGTTCCTTCAAAAGGAATCCTTATTTCGTACTCATTTTCACTTATAAATTTAATTGCAATAAGATTCCCTGCTATTTGCCCTTGCTTTTTATCAATATCTACATAAAAGGGTACTGCTCCATAAGCATCTACAAGATTGTATTCGCCTTGTTTCAAATAATCAATATAAAATTGCAACTTATCTACTACCAATTCATTATGAGATCGAGATTGCAAGGTGGTCGAAATAGTTTGAATTTGATCTGAAGCTCCACCCCAATTAAATACCAAGCTCGTATTTGAAGTAAAAAGCGGGTTTGTTTCTTCTTTTACAGAAATCAAAGTCTCAATTTCATAAATTTTCTCTTTGCGCACATTAACTTGATAGGCAATCATTAATGCTACAACTAAGGATATTAAAAACCATTTCCAATAACTTACTATCTTTATCAAAAAACCCTTAAAATCAAAACTGGAATGATTTTCAAAAACCGTAAAATCTTTAATATCTAACATATAGGGTAACTGGTTTTATTTTTTAAGCAACAAATAAGTAGTCGAGACTAAAGACAATAATGTAATAATAGTAGTCAAAGATTGAATTCCAGTACTCCCTGTCCCCCAAGTTTTTTGCTTTAGTGGTTTTACATAAATATAATCATTGGGTTGCAAAAAATAATAAGGAGAATTCATCACATTGATATTGGTTAAATCCAAATCCTTCATCTCTGTTCCATTTGGTGTTTGCCTAATGATAGTTACTGCTTTCCTATCCCCGGTCGTGGTTATATCTCCAGCATTGGCAATAGCTTCCATTATATTTACTTTTTCTTGGAACAAAGTTTTAGTTCCTGTGCTTCCTACCTCGCCATTAATGGTATATCGAAAACCAGCTAATTTAACCACTACAAAAATACTGGCATTATCTTTAAAATAGTCAGCTAACAATTGCTTTTCAATACTAACACGCACTTCTTCCAAGGTAAACCCCATGACATTCATCTCTCCCAAAACAGGAATTCGAATATTTCCATGGTCATCAACTGTAAAACCATCAAAATACAAACCAGATTCGGATTGATCTGTTTCAGAACCAGATGCTGTTGGATTAAAAATAGTTACCAGTTTGGGATCTGAGGCTTTGATTGTAATACTCAATACATCATGCGTTTGCAAACGATAGGGTTTTGATTCCACCATTACAACTGGTCCTTCATTGGATGAGTTATCTTTTTTTTGAAGGTAAACCAAATCCTTTACTGGAATACAGGATGTAAATAACATACTGATAAATAAAAAAATAAAGACTAAACGTTTATTCATTCGTGTTAATTTAGTAACAAATATAGTTTTTCAATTAGTATTTAAAAAGCATTGCGCTTAATAAACTGCTCAATTGGTTTTTAATGATTTTTCAAAAGGCACTCTTTGCAAAATACTTCTACCAAGGGTAACTTCATCAGCGTATTCTAATTCGTCTCCGACTGCAATTCCCCTAGCAATTGTTGAAACCACTATCGGCAAATCTGCAATTTGTTTATAGATATAAAAATTGGTCGTATCACCCTCCATAGTAGAACTTAATGCGAATATAATTTCTTTTACTTGGCCCAACTTGACTTTCTCTACCAATTTATTAATAGTAAGTTGGCTAGGCCCTACTCCATCAATGGGTGAAATTTTACCTCCCAAAACATGATAAATCCCTCTAAATTGTCCTGTATTTTCAATTGCCATTACATCCCGAATATCCTCAACAACACAAATAATTTGATGGTTTCGGCTGGTATTGGCACAAATCTCGCAAACAGCGCTATCCGATATGTTATGACAGCTATTGCAATATTTGATTTCCTCACGCATTGTTACCAATGCTTGAGCCAAAAAAGAGGCCTGTTCTTTGGGCTGTTTTAAAATATGAAGCACCAATCTCAAAGCGGTTCTTTTGCCAATTCCTGGCAATTGAGACATTTCATTAACTGCTTTTTCTATTAGTTTCGAAGAAAATTCCATGGGTACAAAAGTAAGCAATTTGACAAACTGCCATTTAGAAAATTGAATCTATTTTATAAAGACAATTTACGCGCTTTGAAACAAACATTGCCATTACTTTTTTACTACAAGCAAATACCAAATATTACAAAAAAACCAAATTGTTTCTATTAAAACTGTTGATTGTTATGACTTAACCCCAGCTGATCAAATTGCTCTCGCAATTACCTTTTTTGTCTCATCACTAAAGACGTAACAAAAAAGGTACGGCAGACAGCCAGAACAGGTTCTAAAAAAATTAATACTTATTTAATGTTAGAAGAACCAATGTACAAGCCACTTCATACTTTATATTATTCAATTCCAACAATTGATAAAATTCCGGGTTTTCGGTTCCGGGATTAAAAAGCACTCGTTTCGGTTTAGCTTCAATGACATAATTGTAATAATCCCTTTGGCGTGCTGGGTTAATGTACAATGAAACGGTATCAATATTTTTAAGCGGAATCGCTTTGGTATTTATTTTAATTCCCGATACTTCACCTGTATTTTGTCCCAAAGCAAGAACGGAATGTCCTCTTGCAACTAGCATTTCAATCGCTTTAAAAGCTGCTTTTTCAGACTTTAGAGTAGCTCCAAGGACTAATGTTTTTTTGTTTTTTGTCATTTTAAATCTATATAAGCTACAAAAGTAATCAAAAAGGATTAAGCACTAACTAAATACTTATCCTAAACCCAGAAATTGCCATTAAAGATTACAGCTAATTGTTCCGAATTTACTTCTTCATTCATTGGAATAAACAATAACCTAACGCTCGTTTAAACTTAGTTATACAAAAAATCGTATTTTTACAATCAAAAATCAAAACTGAATGGATTTATTTATTTACTTATTTGTTGCTTTATTTTCTGTTTTAAATCCCATTGGAACCGTTCCAATATTTGTTGGTCTTACACAAGGTGATTCTAAACAAGAGTGTTCTAGAATCTCATTATGGACTTCCATAAATGTTTTTCTAATCCTAATAATATCATTTTTTATAGGGAAATATGTTTTAAGTTTTTTTGGCATTAGTATAGATTCCCTTAGGATTGCAGGTGGATTAATAATTGTAAGTTCAGGTTTTTCTTTACTTTCTGGGAAATTCAATAAAAAGCGAGGAATAAATAAAAAGATAGAAACCGATGCTCAAAAACGAAATGATATTGCCTTAACTCCATTGGCCATACCAATGCTTGCTGGCCCTGGCTCCATCTCTCTTTTAATTGCTTTTTACCAAGAACACAATTCTACTAACGAACTCATAATCGCCTCGTTAGCAATTTTCGCGATCGCTATTGCTATTTTTATAATTCTGCGAAGTGCACACTTTTTAGCGCAATTACTTGGAGCATCAGGTATTGTTGCGATTTCCAGAATTGTTGGATTCATTGTAATTGCAATTGGCATTCAATATATTGTAAGTGCACTAATCAATATCATCAAAGGAAATTTGATGTAATTCTAAAATACAATCATTAAAAAAGTCCAATTTTCAAAAATTTACAGCATTTGAAAATTGGACTTTTTTATTGGAATTTAATTTTTTTTATTCTCTGGGCAAAAAAATCTCGGCCATCATACAACGAGCACTTCCACCACCACAAGCCTCAATAGTATCTAGACTTGAACTCAAAATTGTCACATGTTCTTCCAACTGGGAAATTTGCTTTTTGGTCAAACATTGATGAGCTGAAGCACTCATTACCAAATATCGCCTATCATCAGTACCTCTAACTTCAAGCATATTTCCAGCAAAGTTATTCACTTGCTCTTCGGTAATTAGAATCACTTCTTTTTCATCACCTTTAAGACTATCAAGAACCATTTTACGTTCTTTTTTGTCATCGATACAATCAGCACAAATAACTGCAAAAGTATCACCAATACACATCATTACATTAGTATGATAGATCAATTTTCGTTCTTTATTGACAGTTTGAAAGGCTTCAAAAATTACTGGTGTAAATTCAAAATCTTCACAAAACTCAATAAACAGTTCTTCATCAGCCCTAGGAGAAAGTGCACAATATGCTTTTCCATTTTCCCTGTCCAACACTAAACTTCCTGTTCCTTCCAAGAAAAAGCCATCTTCTTCGGCTGAAGTATAATCCATAATATTCTCTATTACAAATCCTTTTTCTTCCAAAGTATCCAAAATATCTTCTCGACGTTCTAACCTACGATTCTCAGCAAACATAGGATATAATGCTACATCTCCGTTTTCATGAAAAGAAATCCAATTATTAGGAAATATACTGTCTGGCGTATCAGCATTTTCTAGATCGTCCACTACAGTTACATCAACCCCAACGGCACGAAGCTTTTCAACAAAAACATCAAATTCCTGTTGTGCTTTTGCGTTTACTGTTGCTGGCAAAAGACCGTCTAATACTTTTTGATAGTAATTATTCACTGCTGTTTGTTCATTCATACGGAATGCAACTGGCCGAATCATCAAAATGGAGTTTGTTGTTTGTTTCATATTTCTATTGTATTATCATTAAAAGAATCTATTGCTTAAAGTTACACAATAAAACCTTAAACGAATTATTAATCTCTTATTAATGGCAAAGTGGAACAGCGTAATAATCCTTCTTGCTTCGCAATTTCGGCATACGGAATTTCTTCCACTACAAACCCATTCGATCGTAGCCAATTATTTAGCCTTGTGAAATTCTTTTCAGAAACAACAACATTTGTATCTATAGAAAACACATTGGAGTTCATATTATACATTTCGTTCCGAGTAATATGGAACAGGTTTTCTTTCCCAAAAAGATCAACCAAAAACATATAATCCGCTTCTTCTCTAAAACCTCTTTTATATATAATCCCTTTATCTTTACCTACAGGTTGAAAACAACAATCCAAATGCAAAGCATTATCACGAGCTTCAATTCTTGATTTTACCAAATCAAATTCTTTCACAATTTTATTAGGAAACAGCTCTTTTATAAATTTAACACCTTGCCAATTGGTTCTGGCTGTAACATAACTTGAATAATCACTGCCTTTATAGGTTCCCACAAAAACATAATCATTCCAGAGCATTACATCTCCTCCTTCTATATGAACTTCTTCGGGAGGGCGAACTACTTTTGCAGGATTCATTTGATCAATTACATATTGGATGGCATCCAATTCTCGTTCACGATCCGGTAAAATATTAGATTTAATAAAAATATCATCAATCACAAAACCAATATCTCTTGCAAATATCTGATTGTAGTTTTCTATAATTTCTGGGCGTAAAACCGTTACACCATATTTTTGAAACACTGAATTAAAGGCTTCCATTTCAACAACCATATCAGCCTCTATAGGATAAGTATTGGCTAAAATATGTTCTAAGGATTTAGGATCATAAGCTTCTTCAGCCATGGGCGTCGGCCCATTATTAACAGCAGAACCTAGCACCACTACCCTCAATTTTGAGGTCTCATTTTTTATGTTTAATTCTAGCATTTTTTTAAACTTTTGCCAAAGATAAAAAAAAAAGCTCCACCGTAAAGTGAAGCTTTAATAAACTATTTCTTGATTTATGATTTAACATATTCTCTCAAAGGATAACCAGTGTATATCTGTCTTGGCCTACCAATTGGCTCTTTATTTTCTCTCATTTCTTTCCACTGGGCTATCCAACCAGGCAATCGACCAATTGCAAATAATACTGTAAACATATCAGTAGGAATTCCTAAAGCTCTGTAAATAATACCAGAATAAAAATCAACATTAGGATATAAATTTCTTGACTTAAAATATTCATCTTCCAATGCCGAAACTTCCAGTTTTTTAGCAATTTCAAGAATCGGATCATTTACTCCCAAAGTCGCAAGTACTTCATCAGCAGCCTTTTTTATTATTTTGGCTCTTGGATCAAAGTTTTTATAAACTCTATGACCAAATCCCATTAACCTGAAAGGATCATTTTTATCTTTCGCTTTCGCTAAATACTTATCGGCATCTCCACCAGTAGCATGAATTTCTTCTAACATTTCTAAAACAGCCTGATTTGCACCACCGTGTAATGGCCCCCACAAAGCAGAAACTCCAGCAGATATTGATGCAAAAAGACCAGCATGTGATGAACCTACCATTCTCACTGTTGAAGTTGAACAATTTTGTTCATGATCAGCATGAAGAATAAACAATTTATCCAATGCATCTATAATGATAGGATTTGCTGTGTAAGGCCCTGTAGGCAACTTAAACATCAAATTCATAAAATTCTCAACATACCCTATTGTATTATCATAATAATTTAAAGGATATCCCATACTTTTTCTATAAGTCCAAGTAGCAATAACTAAAAATTTAGCAATAGTTTTACAAACTGCGTCATACATATCTTTTTCATTATCGGCATCTACTGACTTAGGATTAAAAGCTGTCAAAGCACTTGTCAAAGCAGACAATACTCCCATTGGGTGTGCAGTTCTAGGAAAACCATCTAAAATAATCTTCATTTCTTCACTCACCAAAGTGAATTTTCTAATATCATTTTCAAATTGCTCTAATCTTTCTACAGAAGGTAATTCTCCAAAAATTATTAAATACGAAACTTCTAAAAAGTGAGACTTCTCAGCCAATTCTTCAATTGAATACCCTCTGTAACGTAAAATTCCAAGTTCACCATCCAAAAAGGTAATTTCACTTTTACAAGAACCTGAATTTTTATAACCTGGATCAAGAGTAATCACACCAGATATATCACGTAATTTACTAATATCTACGGCAGCTTCATTTTCACTTCCAACAATAACGGGAAGCTCAAATTTATTACCATCTATTTCTAATATTGCTATTTTTGACATATTTTTTTATGAAATAAAATTTAATTTATAATTTACCAAATCTAAGGAATTCCACATTAATTTAAAAACTAATTGAACATTGAATTTGTTAAATATTCAATAAAAAAGCCATTCATCATAGACGAATGGCTCAATTACTATAATTTCATTACAATTACTTTATTTTGAATGCCTTTTTCCCAGGAAAATATGCAGAATTCCCTAATTCCTCTTCAATTCTTAATAATTGATTGTATTTTGCCATACGGTCAGAACGTGAAGCAGATCCTGTTTTAATTTGACCACAGTTTAATGCAACAGCCAAATCAGCAATAGTATAATCTTCCGTTTCTCCTGAACGGTGCGACATTACAGATGTATAACCGGCATTTTTAGCCATATTTACAGCAGCGATAGTTTCGGTTAAAGTACCAATTTGATTTACTTTTATCAAAATAGAATTAGCAATTCCTTTTTCAATACCAGTTGACAAACGGTCAACATTAGTCACAAATAAATCATCTCCAACCAATTGAACTTTATCACCAATTTTTTCGGTTAATAATTTCCATCCATCCCAGTCATTTTCATCCATTCCATCTTCAATAGAAATAATTGGATATTTTGCGGCTAATTCAGCCAAATAATCAACTTGTTCAGCAGATGTTCTGATTTTACCAGTTGCTCCTTCAAATTTAGAATAGTCATATTTACCATCTTTGTAAAACTCAGATGAAGCACAATCCAAAGCAACCATAATATCTTCTCCGAAAGTATAACCAGCAGCTTCAACCGCTTTTTTGATTGTATCTAAAGCATCTTCAGTACCTCCTGCTAATGTAGGAGCAAAACCTCCTTCATCACCAACAGCTGTAGAAAGACCTCGATCATGCAATACTTTTTTAAGATTGTGGAAGATTTCCGTTCCCATTTGTAAAGCTTGAGCAAAAGAAGTAGCCTTAACTGGCATAATCATAAATTCTTGGAAAGCAATAGGCGCATCAGAATGCGACCCTCCATTGATGATATTCATCATTGGCAAAGGCAAAGTATTAGCAGAAACACCACCAACATATCTGTATAAAGGCAATCCTAACTCTTCAGCTGCAGCTTTAGCAACAGCTAAAGAAACTCCTAAAATAGCATTTGCTCCTAAATTTGATTTAGTTGGAGTACCATCTAAATCAATCATCATTTGATCTATAAGATTTTGTTCAAAAACAGAAGTTCCAACTAACTCTTCAGCAATTTTAGTATTTACATTTTCAACCGCTTTCAAAACTCCTTTTCCTAAGAAAGCTTTCCCCCCATCACGTAATTCATGAGCTTCATGCGCTCCTGTAGATGCTCCAGAAGGAACAGCTGCACGTCCTAAAACACCATTCTCAGTAATTACGTCAACTTCTACAGTAGGATTACCTCTTGAATCAAAAATTTGTCTTGCGTGAATTTTAATAATAATACTCATTATTCTTATTTTTTATGTTATTAATTTGTATTTTACTCAAAATTAAGTAAAAAAAATCACAAGTCTTTATTATAGAAACGTTAATATCCTTTTATTTATTAACGATAACGTTTTAGTCTTATACAGATTTAATATTTTCAATAAACTGATCAAAAAGATAAGAAGAATCGTGCGGACCTGGACTTGCTTCTGGGTGATATTGCACAGAAAAACACTTTTTATTTTTCATTCTCATACCAGCAACAGTTCCATCATTCAAATGCAAATGTGTAATTTCTAAATCAGGATGATTATCCAATTCTTCTTTATTTACAGCAAAACCATGATTTTGCGAAGTAATCTCACCTTTACCGGTTATTACATTTTTCACAGGATGATTAATTCCTCTATGCCCATTAAACATTTTATATGTTGATACACCATTTGCCAAAGCAATAACCTGATGTCCAAGACATATACCAAATAATGGTTTATTATTTTCAAGAATATCTTTTGCCACTTGAATTGCACTATCCAAAGGATCTGGATCACCAGGACCATTGGATAAGAAAAATCCATCTGGATTAAAAGAAGCTAAATCGGAATAAGTGGCATTATATGGGAAAACTTTAATATAACAATCTCTTTTAGCTAAATTGCGCAAAATGTTTTCTTTTATTCCTAAATCCAAAGCTGCTATTTTATAAGTAGCATTTTCATCTCCATAAAAATAAGGCTCAAGAGTAGATACTTTAGAAGCCAATTCTAATCCTTCCATATCAGGAACTTCGGCTAATAATGTTTTCAATTCTTCAACAGGAGTATCATCTGTGCAGATAACCGCATTCATAGCTCCATTTTCACGTATGTAACTTACTAATGCTCTAGTATCAACATCTGAAATACAAATTAAATTTTGCTTCGCAAAATAATCTTCTAAACTTCCTGATGAATCAGTTCTAGAATAATTAAAACTAAAATTTTTACAAACCAAACCAGCAATTTTAATACTACTAGATTCAACTTCCTTGTCATTTATCCCATAATTACCAATATGAGCATTTGTAGCAACCATAAGTTGACCAAAATAAGAAGGATCTGTAAAAATCTCTTGATATCCAGTCATACCAGTGTTAAAACAAACCTCCCCAAATGTTTTTCCAGTAATTCCAATAGATTTACCATGGAAAATGGTTCCGTCACTTAATAAAAGAATAGCGCTTTTTCGTGTTGTATATTTCATTCGTCGATTTCTATTATTTTTTTATTTGTCTCATGTAACTCGAAAAACTCGTTTCATGCCTAATTTAAATATTGTGCAAATTTAATTTTTTAAAACAGTGGATGCAATGTTTTTTTTGAATAATTCGGGTAATTTAATACTCTATACTACAGAGTAACAAAAAGGCAATAAAATGTTCAAAAAAGAAAGGAAATAATATCCTAATATAGCAAAACCGTCTAACGTACTTCTAAATATCAGTCAAAAAAAATCAAAAAAAAAGGATAAACTATAAATAGTTTATCCTTGATTATTATCGAATGATTATTTTCATAATTATTCAGCAGCATCCGTTGATTCAGCTTCAGCTGCTGGAGCTTCAGTTGCTTCGTCTGCTTTCTTAGCTTTTCCACCACGACGGCTTTTTGCTTTTTTAACTTCTTTTTTACCTCCGTTGTAAAGTTCATTGAAATCTACTAATTCGATCATTGCCATATCAGCATTATCTCCTAAACGATTTCCAACTTTAATGATACGAGTGTATCCACCTGGACGGTCTCCTACTTTAGCGGCAACATCTCTGAACAAGTCAGTTACTGCATATTTACTACGTAAGTAAGCAAAAACGATACGACGATTGTGGGTTGTATCTGATTTTGATTTTGTTATAAGCGGCTCAACAAATTGTTTAAGCGCTTTAGCTTTAGCAACAGTAGTGTTAATACGTTTGTGCTCGATAAGAGAACAAGCCATATTAGCTAACATAGAACTTCTATGTGCAGTCTGTCTGCTTAAGTGATTGAATTTTTTTCCGTGTCTCATTGCTTTATGAAATTTAATCCGCCGCAGCGGATTAGATTATTCTTTATCTAGTTTGTATTTTGCCAAATCCATTCCGAAGGTTAAATTCTTAATCGCAACTAGTTCGTCTAGTTCAGTTAAAGATTTTTTACCGAAATTACGGAATTTCATTAGGTCATTTTTATTGAACGATACTAAATCACCAAGTGTATCAACTTCAGCCGCTTTCAAACAATTTAATGCTCTAACAGAAAGATCCATATCAACAAGCTTAGTTTTAAGCAATTGTCTCATGTGCAATGACTCTTCATCATACGATTCTGTTTGTGCAATTTCGTCAGCCTCTAGTGTAATTCTTTCATCAGAAAACAACATGAAATGGTGAATTAAAACTTTTGCAGCTTCTGTAAGAGCATCTTTAGGATTAATTGAACCGTCAGTTTTAATTTCAAAAACCAATTTTTCATAATCTGTTTTTTGCTCTACACGGAAGTTTTCAATTGCATACTTCACATTTTTTACAGGAGTAAAAATTGAGTCAGTAAAAATAGTTCCTATTGCAGCATTCTGTTTTTTGTTCTCTTCAGCAGGAACATATCCTCTACCTTTTTCGATAGTTAAATCGAAATTCAGTTTAATTTTACTATCTAAATTACAAATAACTAGTTCTGGATTCAAAACTTGGAAACCTGAAATAAATTTTTGAAAATCACCAGCTGTTAATTGATCTTTACCAGAAACAGATATAGTAACTGATTCATTATCGATATCTTCAATTTGACGTTTGAAACGCACTTGTTTAAGATTAAGGATAATTTCGGTAACGTCCTCAACAACTCCTGAAATAGTAGAAAACTCATGATCTACACCTTCTATACGAACAGATGTAATTGCATAACCTTCTAATGCTGAAAGCAAAACTCTTCTAAGTGCATTACCAACGGTCAATCCGTAACCAGGTTCCAAAGGTCTAAATTCAAATTTACCTTCAAAATCGGTTGAATCGATCATGATAACTTTATCGGGCTTCTGAAAATTAAATATTGCCATAAATTTCGACTAAGTCAATTATTATTTGTTGTACAACTCTACGATTAATTGTTCTTTGATGTTTTCTGGAATTTGAAGTCTAGCAGGAACAGTAACAAAAGTACCTGATTTAGTTTCATTATTCCATGTAATCCATTCGTAAACATGACTTGAATTAGATAAAGAACGTTCGATAGCTTCTATAGATTTAGATTTTTCACGAACACCTACTACATCACCTGGTTTCAAGTGATAAGAAGGAATATTTACATTTTCTCCGTTTACTGTAATGTGACGGTGAGAAACGATTTGACGAGCACCTCTTCTAGAAGGAGCAATACCCATTCTAAAAACCACATTGTCTAATCTTGCTTCACACAATTGCAACAACACTTCACCAGTTACACCTTTAGTAGCTGATGCTTTTTCGAATAAATTTCTGAATTGTTTTTCTAAAATTCCATAAGAATATTTAGCTTTTTGCTTTTCCATTAACTGGACAGCATATTCAGATTTTTTTCCTCTTTTTTTAGCCATCCCGTGTTGTCCAGGTGGATAATTTCTTTTTTCGAAAGCTTTATCGTCTCCGAAAATTGCCTCGCCAAACTTACGAGCGATTCTTGTACTAGGACCAGTATATCTTGCCATTTTAAATTGTTTAAGATTGAGATTATGAATTCAGGTCTTATCCTTCGATAATCTATTTTCAATCTAGGTTATACTATAATTATTTTTGAGTATTAAACTCTACGTCTTTTTGGAGGACGACATCCATTGTGCGGCATTGGAGTAACATCGATAATCTCTGTAACTTCAATTCCACCGTTATGCAAAGAACGGATTGCAGACTCGCGTCCGTTTCCTGGTCCTTTAACATAAACTTTTACTTTTTTAAGTCCAGCCTCAAGAGCTACTTTACTACAATCTTCTGCTGCCATTTGAGCTGCGTATGGAGTATTCTTTTTAGAACCTCTAAAACCCATTTTACCAGCTGAAGACCAAGAAATAACTTCACCTTTTTTGTTAGTCAAAGAAATGATGATGTTATTGAAGGTAGCAGAAATATGAGCTTCACCCGTTGATTCAACGATAACTTTACGTTTTTTTGCAGTTGCTTTAGCCATATTACTTATTATTTAGTTGCTTTTTTCTTGTTAGCAACAGTTTTTCTTTTACCTTTTCTTGTTCTAGAGTTGTTTTTAGTTCTTTGTCCTCTTAATGGAAGACCAGATCTGTGACGGATACCTCTATAACATCCAATATCCATTAAACGTTTGATGTTTAAAGAAACTTCAGAACGTAATTCTCCTTCAATTTTGTAAGCAGATACCGCCTCACGAATTGCTCCGATCTCGTCATCATTCCAATCTTGAACTTTTTTATCTTGGCTAACTTGAGCTTTTTCTAAAATCTCAATTGCTCTACTATTTCCTAATCCGAAGATATAGGTAAGTGCTATAACACCTCTCTTATTTTTTGGGATATCTACCCCTGCTATTCTTGCCATAATTATCCTTGTCTTTGTTTAAATCTAGGATTCTTTTTGTTTATTACGTACAATCTCCCTTTTCTACGCACAATTTTGCACTCGGGACTTCTCTTTTTTACTGATGCTCTAACTTTCATAGTGAATATCCTTTAATATCTATAAGTAATTCTTGCTTTTGACAAATCATAAGGACTCATTTCTAGTTTCACTTTATCACCAGGTAATAATTTGATGTAATGCATACGCATTTTACCAGAAATATGAGCAATTACAATATGTCCATTTTCTAACTCTACACGGAACATCGCATTTGACAATGCTTCAATGATTGATCCGTCTTGTTCTATTGCTGATTGTTTTGCCATAAGTTAAGCTACTGCTTTTCTATTTTTACCACTTTTCATTAAACCATCATAATGTTTATTCAACAAGTATGAATTAATTTGCTGAATAGTATCTATTGCAACTCCAACCATAATTATCAATGAAGTCCCTCCAAAAAACATAGCCCAAGATTGTTGAACATCCATAAGACTTACAACAATTGCTGGGAACACAGCTATCAAAGCAAGAAATAAAGATCCTGGAAAAGTTATTAAAGACATCACTTTATCAAGATAATCCGAAGTCTCAACACCAGGCCTAACACCAGGTATAAAACCACCACTTCTTTTTAGATCGTCAGACATTTTATTAGTAGGAACTGTAATCGCAGTATAAAAGAAAGTAAAAACAACTATCAAAGTTGCAAAAACTAAATTATACCAAAACCCGAACATATTACTAAAAGCACCAACAACAGATTGAGAAGCATCTGATTTAGACAAACCAGCAACAGCTGCAGGAATAAACATAATCGCTTGTGCAAATATTATAGGCATTACACCAGCTGCATTAAGCTTTAATGGAATCCATTGTCTGTTACCACCCATCATATCTTGTTCGAAATCACCAGATGTTGTACGACGAGCGTACTGAACTGGAATTTTTCTAATCGCCATTACTAATAATACACAAGAAATAATTACAAGTAGCCAAATAATGATCTCAACTACCAATAACATTGGCCCACCATTGTTATTAGTTACTCTTGTTGTAAATTCTTGAATAAAAGCTTGTGGCAACCTAGCCAAAATACCAACCATTATCAAAAGAGAAATACCGTTTCCAATTCCTTTATCAGTTATTTTTTCTCCTAACCACATGGCAAAAATCGTACCCGTAACTAAGATTACAACTGATGAAAATAAAAATTCAAAAGAGTTAAACCCTAAAATAAAAGCTGAACTAGGTAAAGTTCTGTAAAGATTGTAGATATAAGTTGGCCCTTGTACCAAGGTAATAACAATAGTTAACCAACGGGTAATTTGATTGATTTTCTTTCTACCACTCTCTCCATCACTCTGAAGCTTTTGCAAATAGGGAATCGCAATTCCCATAAGTTGCACAACAATAGATGCAGAAATATAAGGCATAATCCCTAAAGCAAAAACTGAAGCTTTAGAAAATGCACCTCCGGTAAACATGTCCAGAATAGATCCTAATCCATTTTTGGTTTGTCCAGCTAATCCAGTTAATTGAGTTGCGTCAATTCCAGGTAGTGTAACATGTGCACCAAAACGATAAACAAGAAGCAGACCTAAAGTAATTAAAATTCTATTTTTTAGTTCTTCTATTTTCCAAACATTACTTATTGATTCAATAAATTTCTTCATCTTAATTGTAATATTACATGATTACAGCTTCTCCACCAGCAGCTTCAATAGCAGCTTTTGCAGTAGCAGTAAATTTGTGAGCAGTTACTTTTAATTTTGCTTTCAATTCTCCTCTACCCAAAATCTTAACGATTTCATTTTTGGTAGCAAGACGATTAGCTACATAAACTGTCATATCAACAGTATCTGTAATTACTCCATTATCAACTAATAATTGAAGAGTATCAAGATTAACACCTTCGTATTCTTTACGATTGATGTTAGTGAAACCAAACTTAGGCACACGTCTTTGAAGTGGCATTTGCCCACCCTCAAAACCAATCTTTTTAGAATAACCAGAACGAGATTTTGCTCCTTTGTGACCTCTTGCAGAAGTACCACCTTTACCAGAACCTTCACCTCTACCTAATCTTTTATTTTGATTGTGTGTAGAACCCTCAGCAGGTTGTAAGTTACTTAAATTCATAACAGTATTTGTTATTTAGCTTCTTCAACAGAAACTAAGTGTTTAACTTTATTTATCATCCCAAGGATTGTAGGATTTGAGTCATGCTCTACAACTTGTCCCATTTTACGTAGACCTAAAGCTTCCAAACCTCTTTTTTGAGTAAGAGGGCAGTTGATTTTGCTTCTAACTTGTTTTACTAATAATTTAGCCATAATTTCCTTGAATTAACCTTTAAAAACTTTTTCTAAAGAAACACCTCTTTGTTTTGCAACAGTATAAGCGCTTCTCATTTGTAATAAAGCATCAAAAGTTGCTTTCACTACGTTGTGAGGATTTGAAGATCCTTGTGATTTAGATAATACATCATGAATTCCTACTGATTCAAGAACTGAACGAACAGCTCCACCAGCAATAACTCCTGTACCATGAGAGGCCGGAATCAAGAACACACGTGCACCACCAAATTTACCTTTTTGTTCGTGAGGAACTGATTGTCCATTCAAAGGAATCTTTACTAGATTTTTCTTTGCATCTTCTACTGCTTTCGCAATTGCTTCAGAAACGTCTTTAGATTTTCCTAATCCATGACCTACAACTCCATTTTCATCACCTACAACTACAATAGCAGAAAAACCGAAAGCTCTACCCCCTTTTGTAACCTTAGTAACACGATTTACACTCACCAAACGATCTTTTAATTCAAGACCACTTGGTTTTACTAACTCTATATTCTTGTATTTATTAGACATAATATATTAGAATTTAAGTCCAGCCGCTCTTGCGCCTTCCGCTAATGATTTAATACGACCGTGGTATAAATAACCTCCTCTATCGAAGGTAACTTCACTTATACCTGCTTTCAAAGCTTTCTCAGCTGCAAGTTTCCCTACTGCAGTAGCCACTTCAATGTTCGTACCTTTTCCTATTTCTTTTTCTCTTGAAGAAGCAGCTAATATAGTAACTCCGTTTACATCATCAATTAATTGAGCGTAAATTTCATTGTTACTTCTAAAAACAGATAGTCTCGGTTTAATGGCAGTACCACTAATCGTTTTTCTAATTCTGAATCTAATACGTTGTCTTCTTTCAGGTTTTGTTAATGACATAATCTTATTTTTTAAGCTGATTTACCTGCTTTTCTTCTTAATACTTCACCTACAAATTTAACACCTTTTCCTTTGTACGGCTCAGGCTTACGGAAACCTCTAATTTTTGCCGCAACTTGACCTAAAAGTTGTTTATCTAATGATGTTAATTTTACAATTGGGTTTTTACCTTTTTCAGATATAGTTTCTAGAGTTACCTCCGGAGCTATTTCTAAAACAATATTGTGTGAGAACCCAAGCGCTAAATCTAACTTTTGACCTTGATTTGAAGCTCTATAACCAACTCCAACCAATTCTAAAGATTTTGTAAAACCTTCTGTTACACCAATAACCATGTTATTAATTAAAGATCTATACAAACCGTGTTTTGCTCTTTGGTCTTTATGATCAGAAGATCTTTCAACTTGAACTTGATCTCCTTCAACCGTTACAGTTACGTCCGAAAACTCCTGTGTAAGTTGACCGTTTTTTCCTTTTACTGTAATAATACCGTCGGCAACTGTAATAGTTACACCAGCTGGTATTGTTACTGGGCTTTTACCTATTCTTGACATCTTATATAGTCTTTAAAATTAGTATACGTAACAAATTACTTCTCCACCAACATTTAATTGCTTGGCTTGTTTCCCTGTCATCAACCCTTTTGAAGTTGAAACAATAGCAATTCCTAATCCGTTAAGGATTCTCGGTATTTTAGAAGCACCTGCGTACTTACGTAAACCTGGTTTACTAATTCTTTGGATATCTTTGATTACTGGCTCTTTAGTATCTTTATCATACTTCAAAGCGATTTTGATTGAACCCTGAACAGCGTTGTCTTCAAATTTGTAACTTAAGATATAACCTTGATCAAATAAGATCTTTGTTATTTCTTTTTTTAGATTAGATGCTGGAATTTCGACAACTTTGTGGTTTGCAGCCACAGCGTTTCTAACTCTCGTCAAATAATCTGCAATTGGATCTGTATACATAAGTATTGATTTGCGGTAACGGTTTTCGATTAAAAGTAATCGAACCTGAAACCAGTTTATAAATGTGAAAAACAGACGTGATTACTCACGTCTGAATATTTTTTCTACCAAGATGCTTTTTTAACACCTGGTATCAATCCATTATTAGCCATCTCACGGAATGTAACACGTGAAATACCGAATTGACGCATATACCCTCTTGGTCTACCTGTCAATTTGCAACGGTTGTGCAAACGAACTGGCGAAGCATTTTTCGGTAATTTTTGCAAACCTACGAAATCTCCAGCTTCTAACAAAGCTTTTCTTTTCTCAGCATACTTAGCTACCGTTTTTTCTCTCTTAACCTCACGGGCTTTCATTGATTCTTTAGCCATATCTTAATTCTTTTTAAAAGGTAAACCTAATTCAGCCAACAATGACTTTGCTTCTTTGTCAGTTTTTGCAGTAGTAACAAAAGAAATGTCCATTCCAGATATTTTATTTACTTTGTCAATATCAATTTCAGGGAAAATGATTTGCTCTAAAACACCTAAATTATAGTTTCCTCTACCATCAAAACCAGTCGCTTTAATACCACTGAAATCTCTAACACGTGGTAATGCTGAAGTAATAAGTCTATCTAAAAACTCATACATTCTTTCACCGCGCAAAGTAACTTTTGCTCCAATAGGCATCCCTTTTCTCAATTTGAAAGACGCAACGTCTTTCTTTGAAATAGTAGATACTGCTTTTTGTCCAGTTATCTTTGTCAATTCATCAACTGCATAGTCAATCAATTTTTTATCAGATACTGCTGCACCAACTCCTTTACTCAAAACGATTTTTTCCAATTTTGGAACTTGCATTACGTTTGTGTAACCGAATTCTTCTTTAAGAGCAGAGATAACTCTACTCTTATATTCTTCTTTTAGTCTAGGTATATATGCCATTACTATAGTACTTGATTAGATTTTTTTGAAAATCTTACTTTCTTATCTCCTTCAACTCTGATACCTACTCTTGTTGTTTCCTTAGTTTTAGGATCAATTAGAGATATATTAGAAATTTGAATAGAAGCTTCTTTCTTTACAATACCACCTTGAGGGCTTTTTGCACTAGGTTTCGTATGTTTAGAAACCATGTTTACACCTTCAACAATTGCTTTGTTTTTCTCACGGTAAACACGTAAAACTTTACCTTCAGCACCTTTATGGTCTCCAGCAATTACTCTTACGATGTCTCCTGATTTTATTTTTAGCTTTATCATCTTAAAACGAATTAAAGCACTTCTGGTGCTAATGATACAATTTTCATGAATTGTTTTTCACGAAGTTCTCTTGCTACCGGACCAAAAACACGAGTTCCTCTCATTTCACCTGCAGCATTCAAAAGAACACATGCATTATCATCGAAACGGATATAAGAACCATCAGCTCTTCTCACTTCTTTTTTGGTACGTACAACAACTGCAGTTGAAACAGCACCTTTTTTAACGTTTCCGTTAGGTGTTGCATCTTTTATAGATACTACAATCTTGTCTCCAACAGAGGCATACCTTCTTTTGGTACCTCCTAAAACACGAATAGTTAAAACTTCTTTTGCTCCCGTGTTATCTGCTACTTTTAGTCTTGATTCTTGTTGTACCATAATTATTTAGCTCTTTCTAGGATTTCAACTAATCTCCAACATTTTGATTTACTCAAAGGACGCGTTTCGCTAATTCTTACAGTATCTCCTATGTTACAGTCGTTTGTTTCGTCATGTGCAACAAATTTCTTTGTTTTCAACACGAACTTACCGTATAATGGGTGTTTTACTTTAGTTACCTGAGCAACCACAATGGATTTATCCATTTTGTTTGAAGTAACAACCCCAACTCTTTCTTTTCTTAAATTTCTTTTTTCTTCCATCTTTCAGCAGAATTATTGTAATTCTCTTTTAGTAAGTTCTGTAGCTAATCTTGCAACTGTTCTTCTTACACTTCTAATTTGAAGTGGGTTCTCAATTGGAGAAATAGCGTGAGCCATTTTTAGGTCGGCATATGCCTTCTTAGTTTGGCTAAGTTTTTCTTGCAACTCCGCTGCAGAAAGATCTTTTATTTCTGATTGTTTCATAATATAATATAGATTATGCTTCGAAATCTCTAGCAACTACGAATTTAGTTTTTACTGGAAGCTTTTGTGCTGCAAGACGTAACGCCTCTTTTGCAACTGACAACGGAACTCCTCCAACTTCAAACATAATTCTTCCGGGTTTAACAACGGCAGCCCAATATTCAACGGCACCTTTACCTTTACCCATACGTACCTCAAGAGGTTTCTTAGTGATAGGTTTGTCTGGAAATATTTTGATCCATAATTGTCCTTCTCTTTTCATAAAACGAGTCGCAGCGATACGCGCAGCTTCGATTTGACGAGAGGTTAAGAACATTCCATCTTCATGTACAGATTTAATACCAAACATTCCATTAGAAAGTTCATGTCCTCTTTGAGAATTTCCTTTCATTTTACCTTTTTGTACCTTACGGTATTTTGTTCTTTTAGGCTGTAACATTTTTCTTTAGTTTAAAAATTTACTTTCGTTTACGAGCGTCTGGTTTTCCACCTTTATTAAAAGGCTTTCTGTCTCCTCTAGGAGAATCTCCACCTTTACCACCACCAGGTTGTTTTTTATCCATTCCTGCAAGTGGAGAAAGATCTCTCTTTCCATAAACTTCACCTTTCATGATCCATACTTTGATACCCATTCTACCATAAGTAGTATGAGCTTCAGCCAAAGCATAATCAATATCAGCTCTGAAAGTTGATAGAGGAATTCTACCTTCTTTGAAACCTTCTGAACGAGCCATCTCTGCACCATTCAAACGACCAGAAATCAAAACTTTGATACCTTCTGCGTTCATACGCATAGAAGCAGCAATAGCCATTTTGATTGCACGTCTGTAAGAAATTCTGCTTTCGATTTGACGACAGATGCTTGTAGCAACTAGATACGCGTCAAGTTCAGGTCTTTTTATTTCAAAGATGTTAATTTGAACCTCTTTGTCAGTAATTTTCTTAAGTTCCTCTTTCAACTTGTCTACCTCTTGTCCACCTTTCCCAATAATAATACCAGGTCTTGCAGTAGTGATAGTAACGGTTACAAGTTTTAAAGTTCTCTCGATGATTACTTTCGATACACTAGCTTTTGATAAACGAGCATGGATATACTTTCTGATTTTGTGATCTTCGGCTAATTTATCACCGTAATCATTTCCACCATACCAGTTTGAGTCCCATCCTCTGATGATACCAAGTCTATTTCCAATTGGATTTGTCTTTTGTCCCATGCTGCTTAAGAATTGCTTTGTGTGTTATTGATAGCTCCAAGCACGATTGTTACGTGGTTAGAACGTTTTCTTATTCTGTGTGCTCTTCCTTGTGGAGCTGGACGAAGTCTTTTCAACATCATTCCACCATCTACACGGATTTCTTTAATAAATAATCCAGCTTCTTCAAGATTACCTTCACTATTTTTTTGCTCCCAGTTATTGATTGCAGATAATAATAGTTTTTCTAATTTTCTTGAAGCTTCTTTCGAACTGAATCTTAATATGTTAAGTGCTCTTTCTACCTTCTGACCTCTTACCAAGTCCGCTACTAAGCGCATTTTTCTAGGTGAAGTAGGGCAGTTATTCAATTTTGCGAAAGCTATAGACTTATTAGCCTCTTTTCTCGCATCTGCTGTTTCTCTTTTACGAACTCCCATTGCTTCTTATTTTTTACCTTTATTTTTTGCTCCAGCATGACCTCTAAAAGATCTAGTTGGTGAAAATTCTCCTAATTTGTGACCTACCATGTTTTCTGTTACGTAAACTGGTACAAATTGACGACCGTTATGAACTGCGATTGTTTGTCCAACAAAGTCTGGAGTAATCATAGAAGCTCTAGACCATGTCTTAACCACTCCTTTATTTCCACCTGCGATGTTTTCTGCAACTTTCTTGTCTAACTTATAATGAACGAAAGGTCCTTTTTTTAATGAACGTGCCATATCTTATTATTTCTTTCTACGTTCTACGATATACTTGTTACTCGGGTTTTTCTTAGAACGAGTTCTATAACCTTTAGCTGGTATTCCATTTCTTGAACGTGGATGTCCACCAGAAGAACGTCCTTCACCACCACCCATTGGGTGATCGACAGGGTTCATTGCAACAGGTCTTGTTCTAGGTCTTCTTCCTAACCATCTTGTTCTACCTGCTTTACCAGATACAACTAATTGGTGGTCTGAATTAGAAACTGCTCCAATTGTAGCTGAACAAGTCAACAAGATTAATCTTGTTTCACCTGATGGCATTTTAATTGTAGCATATTTTCCATCTCTTGCCATTAATTGAGCAAATGTTCCAGCAGAACGAGCGATTACAGCCCCTTGTCCTGGTCTCAATTCGATACAAGATATAACAGTTCCTAAAGGAATTCTGCTTAAAGGTAAAGTATTACCAATTTCAGGTTGAGATTCTGGTCCAGAAACTACTTTCTGTCCAACTTTCAATCCGTTTTGAGCAATAATATAAGTTTTCTCACCATCAGCATAAGCTAATAAAGCGATAAACGCAGTACGATTTGGATCGTATTCAATAGATTTCACTGTAGCCGGAATTGCTTCTTTTGTACGTTTGAAATCAATGATACGATATCTCTGCTTGTGACCACCACCCGTATAACGCATGGTCATCTTTCCTTGACTATTTCTACCTCCAGAGTTTTTTATCGGCGCTATCAAAGAGCGTTCCGGCTTATCAGTTGTAATGGCGTCATAACCATTCACAACTCTAAATCGCTGACCTGGGGTAATAGGTTTTAATTTTCTTACTGACATTTTATCTTAGATATTGTTGTAAAAATCAATTGTTTCTCCTTCTTGTACTTGAACAATCGCTTTTTTAATAGCGTTAGTCTTTCCACTGATCAAACCACTTTTAGTGTATTTTGTAGTTCTATCCGGTCTCACATTCATTGTATTAACACTCAAAACATTTACTCCATAAGCAGCCTCAACAGCTTTCTTAATTTGTACTTTGTTTGCTTTTCTGTCAACAACGAATCCGAAGCGGTTTAAAACTTCACTTTCTTTGGTTACTTTTTCCGTTACTATAGGTTTAATTATGATGCTCATATCCTATTATTTACTTAAATTTTCTTCAATTACTTCCAAAGAACTCTCCAAAAGCACTAGATTATTAGCATTTAAAATAGCGTAAGTGCTTAATTCATAGCTACTTACAACATTTGAAGCTTTTAAATTTCGTGAGGACAAATATACGTTTTTATTCGTATCACCCAACACAAACAGTGATTTTTTGTTTTCTAACTCTAAAGCTTTCAAAACATTAATGAAATTTTTAGTGTTTGGCGTTTCAAAATTAAAATCTTCAAGTACGATTATATTCGACTCTTTTGCTTTAATTGAAAATGCAGATTTTCTAGCAAGACGTTTCAAGTTTTTATTCAATTTGAATGAATAACTTCTTGGTCTAGGTCCAAAAACTGTTCCTCCACCTTTAAACAAAGGGTTTTTAGCGCTACCCGCACGAGCTGTACCTGTTCCTTTTTGTTTTTTAATCTTACGTGTACTTCCCGCAACTTCAGCTCTTTCTTTAGCTTTGTGAGTACCTTGTCTTTGATTAGCCAAATATTGCTTTACATCAAGATATACAGCGTGATTATTTGGTTCGATTGCGAAAACTGAATCAGAAAGTTGAACTTTTCTTCCAGTATCTTTTCCGTTGAAATCTAATACTTTTACTTCCATTACTTCTGAATGATTACATAAGAGTTTTTGCAACCAGGAATACACCCTTTAACAACAAGTAGGTTCTTATCAGCAACTACTTTTAAAACTCTAAGGTTTTGAACTTTTACATTATCTCCTCCCATTCTTCCAGCCATACGCATTCCTTTGAATACTCTAGATGGATAAGAAGAAGCTCCTACAGAACCTGGCGCTCTTAAACGGTTGTGTTGACCGTGAGTTGCTTGACCAACACCACCAAAACCGTGACGTTTCACAACCCCTTGAAAACCTTTACCTTTAGATACACCTTGTACATCTACAAATTCTCCTTCAGCAAAAATAGAAACATCAATAAGATCTCCTAATTTTTGTTCTGTTGCGAAATCTTGGAATTCAACGACTTTTTTCTTAGCTACAGTTCCAGCCTTCTTAAAGTGACCTACAGCCGCTTTTGTGGAATGTTTCTCGTTTTTGTCATCGAAACCAAGTTGCAACGCTTCATACCCGTCAACACCTTTGGTTCTGACTTGGGTAACAACGCATGGACCAGCTTCGATTACTGTACAAGGAATATTCTTCCCGTTTTCGTCGAAAATACTAGTCATGCCGATTTTTCTACCAATTAACCCAGACATAAATATTAATTATTAATTATTAAATATAAATATAGAACGCAGCTTTTAAGCAAATCCTATTTTTTAAGTGGGTGCAAATGTATAACTTATTTACACACAAACCAAAAAAATATTTTTTACCTAAAAACGGCGTTCCTTTTTACTCTTAAAGTACTTAAACTTTGATTTCAACTTCAACTCCACTTGGCAATTCAAGCTTCATTAAAGCATCAATAGTTTTAGATGAAGATGAATAAATATCAATTAATCTCTTATATGACATTACTTCAAATTGCTCTCTTGCTTTTTTGTTTACGTGTGGAGAACGCAATACTGTAAAAAGTTTTTTGTGTGTTGGTAATGGAATTGGACCAGTTACAACAGCACCTGTTGTTTTTACCGTTTTTACAATCTTTTCAGCAGACTTGTCTACCAACATATGATCGTAAGATTTTAATTTTATTCTGATTTTTTGACTCATTTTCTTAAAGATTATGCGTTTCCTTTTGCTTTTTTGATAACTGCTTCTGAAATATTAGAAGGTGTTTCAGCGTAGTGTGAAAATTCCATTGTTGAAGTTGCTCTACCAGAAGATAACGTTCTTAATGTAGTTACATATCCAAACATCTCTGATAAAGGCACATCAGCTTTAATAGTTTTAGCACCAGCTCTATCTCCCATATCATTCACCTGACCTCTACGACGGTTAATATCACCAACGATATCTCCCATGTTTTCTTCCGGCGTAATCACTTCCATCTTCATGATTGGCTCAAGAATTACAGCTCCTGCAGCTTTAGCTACTTCTCTATAACCCATTCTTGCTGCAAGCTCAAAAGAAAGTGCATCAGAATCGACAGGGTGGAAAGATCCGTCCAACAAAGTAACCTTCAAACTATCTACTTGGTATCCTGCTAAAGGACCAGTTTTCATAGCTTCACGGAAACCTTTTTCAACAGAAGGTATGTATTCTTTAGGAACGTTACCTCCTTTTACAGCATTCACAAACTGTAATCCAACTGGAGTTTTACCATCCACTTCATCAGCAGGCTCTAAAATAAATACGATATCACCGAATTTACCACGACCTCCAGATTGTTTCTTGTAAGTTTCTCTATGTTGTGCTTTTTTAGTAAACGCTTCTTTGTATTCAACTTGAGGCTCACCTTGGTTCACTTCAACTTTAAATTCACGTCTCATTCTATCAACCAAGATATCCAAGTGAAGCTCACCCATACCCGAGATAATAGTTTGCCCTGAAGCTTCATCTGTTCTAACAGTAAATGTTGGATCTTCTTCAGCTAATTTAGCCAAAGCCATACCCATTTTATCTACGTCAGCTTTAGTTTTAGGCTCAATAGCAATACCAATTACCGGCGCAGGGAATTTCATTGACTCAAGAATAATTGGGTGTTTTTCATCACACAATGTATCTCCAGTTTTAATATCTTTAAAACCAACAGCAGCTCCAATATCACCAGCCTCAATATATTCGATTGGGTTTTGCTTGTTAGCATGCATTTGGTAGATACGTGAAATTCTTTCTTTGTTTCCTGAACGAGTGTTCAAAACATAAGAACCAGCATCTAAACGTCCTGAGTAAGCACGGAAGAAAGCTAAACGACCTACGAATGGGTCAGTAGCAATTTTAAAAGCTAAAGCAGCAAATGGCTCTTTAACATCTGGCTTACGCAATATTTTAGTTTGATCTTCTTCTAACAATTCAGCATCATCTGGATGAATTCCAGTAATACCTTCTTTATCCATTGGAGAAGGCAAATATTTACATACTGCATCTAACATGAATTGAACTCCTTTGTTTTTGAAAGAAGATCCTGCAATCATAGGAATGATAGCCATATCCATTACAGCTGCTCTTAATGCAATGTTGATTTCTTCCTCTGTAATAGAGTTTTCATCTTCCATGAATTTTTCAAGCAAAGTCTCATCATAATCAGCTACTGCCTCAATAAGAATCGATCTGTATTCTTTTACTTCTTCAAGCATATCTTCAGGAATAGGCACAATATCATAAGTAGCCCCTAAACCTTCTTCATGCCATACTATAGCTTGATTTTTAACTAAATCAACCACACCTTTGAAATCATTTTCTTCACCAATTGGCAAAG
This sequence comes from Flavobacterium taihuense, assembly GCF_019351435.1. GTDB lineage: Bacteria > Bacteroidota > Bacteroidia > Flavobacteriales > Flavobacteriaceae > Flavobacterium > Flavobacterium taihuense. The sequence goes on along the minus strand of NZ_JAHWYN010000005.1, from coordinate 145,714 downwards.
TGATTGCAACTGCATTTGATTTCAACATATCTCTTACTTGTTGACATACCATCAAAAAGTTAGATCCTTGTCTATCCATTTTATTAACGAATCCAATACGTGGCACTCTGTATTGATCTGCTAATCTCCAGTTAGTTTCAGATTGTGGTTCAACACCATCAACAGCACTAAATAAGAAAACCAAACCATCAAGTACACGCAAAGAACGATTTACTTCAACTGTAAAGTCAACGTGTCCTGGGGTATCGATAATATTAAAATGATAAGGCAATGTTTCAGGTAAAATTTTACCTTGTGTAGTTGGAAAATTCCATTCACAAGTAGTAGCAGCAGAAGTAATTGTAATACCTCTTTCTTGCTCTTGCGCCATCCAGTCCATTGTCGCAGCACCATCGTGCACTTCACCAATTTTATGTGATTTTCCAGTATAGAATAATATACGCTCTGTTGTTGTTGTTTTACCAGCATCAATATGAGCAGCAATTCCTATATTTCTTGTATATTTAAGATCTCTAGCCATTTCTTAAGAATTAAAATCTAAAGTGAGAGAATGCTTTGTTAGCTTCTGCCATTTTGTGAGTATCCATTCTTTTCTTAACAGCAGCTCCTTCTTCTTTAGCCGCAGCTAAACATTCTGAAGCCAATCTTTGAGCCATTGATTTTTCGTTTCTTCTTCTTGAATAAAGAATCAACCATTTCATAGCCATAGATATTTTTCTGTCTGGTCTAATTTGCATTGGAATTTGAAATGTAGCTCCACCAACTCTACGACTACGTACTTCTACGTGAGGCATAACATTTGTTAAAGCATCTTTCCAAATTTCTAATGAAGGTTTTTCTGCATCTTGCTTTTTCGTTTCTATAATGTCAATTGCATCATAAAAAACTTTAAAAGCTGTTGATTTCTTACCATCCCACATCAAGTTGTTCACAAAACGTGTTACCAATTGGTCATTAAACCTTGGATCTGGTAAAAGTGGTCTTTTCTTTGCCGCTCTTTTTCTCATGTCTTTTTTTTAATAAAATTTCATACCCACACAGCCACGACGAATCGTACCTCTACAGGAATAACGTTTTAAATTACTTTTTCGCTTCTTTTGGTCGTTTTGCTCCGTACTTAGATCTTCTTTGCGTTCTTCCTGCTACTCCTGACGTATCAAGCGCACCACGAACGATGTGATATCTTACTCCTGGCAAATCTTTTACCCTTCCACCCCTAACTAATACTATCGAGTGCTCTTGTAAATTGTGTCCTTCTCCAGGGATGTAGGCATTCACTTCATTACCATTTGTCAAACGTACACGCGCTACTTTACGCATTGCAGAGTTTGGTTTTTTTGGTGTTGTAGTGTAAACACGCGTACAAACCCCTCTTCTTTGAGGACAAGAATCTAAAGCAACCGATTTACTCTTCTTAGTTATCTGAGTTCTTCCTGTTCTTACTAATTGTTGAATTGTTGGCATAATTAATACTAAAAATTTCTTATTATATTAAAATCCCGCTTTTTACGGGGTTGCAAATGTATAAATTAATTTTCACTCTACAAACCATAATTCATTTATTTTCTGAAGAAGTAATTATTTGTTTACTAACAAAATACAAACTCACCCGAACAAATATCATTTTGAGTCTAAAAAAGACATCACAACACAAAAACTTCAATGAGAGATTATTATGATTATTCCAACAAAGAACTGATATTTGCAACACTTCCCATAAAAAAATAAAACTTGAAATCTAAAATTCTCATTTTATCATTCCTCTTAAGCTATATCACATCCTATAGCCAAACTTTCCAATTAAAAATAACTGGAACCACACCCATCGAAACAAAAATCATAGATTCCGTTACATATAAGACAAAACACCAAGACACTAAACAAGTCATTAACGAAATAAATTTATTAAGCAAAAGATTAACTCAAAACGGGTATCTAGAAAACCAAATACTTAAAAAAAACAAAGAAAATGACAGTAGTTACTCTGCGAAAATTTCACTAGGAAGCCAACTTAAAAACATACATATATATATAGGTATAAAAAACACCTCATTTCTACCAAATTATTTAATCACAAATCAAGACAGTATAATATTACCATATTCTCAAACAGAATCATTTTTAAAACATACTACACAAAACTTAGAACAAAATGGCTTTGCCTTTGCAAAAGTAAAACTCATTAATATTCAAAACAAAAAACAAAATCTTTATGCTGATTTATCAATCACTACAGGGACCAAAAGAGTCCTAAATACCATTGAAATAAAATACAGCAACGAACAACAAAAAAAAATATTTCCAAAAGGAGCCAAAAAACAAATCTCCAAAAAATACAAAAACACACTTTTTAACCAACAATCGGTAAAAGAAATTTATGCTGAATTTGAAAAATTCAATTTTGTAAATCAAATTAAATTTCCAGAAATATTATTCACAAATGACACCACCAAAGTATTTGTTTATTTAGAAAAAAGAAAGGCAAATAATTTTGATGGCTACATAGGCTTCAATAATTCCCAGAACAATAAAATACGTTTCAACGGATACCTTGACTTAACTTTGACAAACTCACTTAAACACGGAGAAGAACTATCTATTTATTGGAAAAATGACGGAAATAACCAAAAACTCTTCACTGCGAGCTTGGACATCCCATACTTACTCAATACCTCAATAGCACTTAAAGCACAAATTAATATTTTCAAACAAGATAGCATCTTTCAAAATTCCAAAACAGATTTACATCTCGGCTACTCCTTAGATTACAGCAGAAGGATCTACCTAGGCTATGAATCAACAGAATCAAGCGAAATTCAAAACTCTAACACATCCAACTTAACGGATTTTAAAAACACTTTTTACACCACTTCTATAGAAATAAAAAACATTAATAAAAAAAACACCCTATTCCCTATAAAATCATGCGTAAACATAAGAATCGGCACTGGAAATAGAAGCACAACCACAGACACCTCATTAAAACAAAATTTTGGAAATTTTAACATAATGAATGATTTTTATATTAATGAGAAAAATATTATAAATGTTAAAAATCAAAATTATTATTTAAAAAGCGAATCTTACCTCACGAATGAATTATTTCGTTTTGGCGGAGTTAATTCAATAAGAGGATTTACAGAAAATAGCTTACAAGCCAATTTAATGATAGCCCTAATTACTGAATATCGATATTTGATTTCCCCAAATTTATACTTCAATTCAATACTAGATTACTGTTATTATCAAGACCCAACAGCACCACTAGAAAAAAACAAAAATGAAAAACTTCTTGGCATAGGACTCGGTTTTGGATTGCAAACACTAAACGGCTTATTAAAATTCGCTATTACAAATGGTAAGACAAAAAATGAAGAAATAAAATTTTATAACACAAACATAACGATAAGTTATAATGTTAAATTTTAGCTTTAACAAAAAAAAGAGTTTCAGATATTAGGATAGTTAACAAATTATTATGATTTTTGCCTCACTAATTCAAAATATTTAAAAATGAAACTAAAGTTCAATGGATTCTTAGTACTCTTAGTAGTACTAGTGGCGCAACTAACTTTTGCGCAAGAAAGATCTGTTTCAGGGATTGTTTCCGACAATGCAGGCATGCCTTTACCAGGTGTGAGTGTATTAGTGAAAGGGACAAAAAATGGAACTCAATCAGATTTTGATGGAAAATATTCTATCAAAGCAGCACCAAGCGATGTATTGGTATTTAGCTACGTTGGAATGAAGACTTCAGAGAAATCTGCAAGTTCAGCTACAGTCAATGTAAAATTAGCAAGTGATGCTACACAATTAGAAAGCGTAGTAGTTACTGCATTAGGTGTTTCAAGAGAAAAGAAGTCTTTAGGCTATGCATCTCAAAAACTAGACGCTGCTGCAATTAACACTGCACCAACAACAAATTTCTTGAACAATCTGTCTGGAAAAGTTGCAGGTCTTGAAATAAGAAGCAATTCAAATTTTGGAGGATCGACAAACATTGTACTAAGAGGAACAAAAAGTATCACAGGAAATAATCAAGCTTTGATTGTTGTTGATGGTGTACCTTTAGCCAATGCGAATTTAAATGATTCAGATACTCAAACAGGGAGAGACGGATTTGATTTTGGTAACTCCGCATCAGATATTGACCCTAATAACGTAGAATCTGTAAACGTTCTTAAAGGTGCCGCTGCTACAGCTTTATATGGTAGTTCTGCTGCCAACGGAGCAATTATGATTACGACTAAAAAAGGAAAGAAAAATGCTGGTCTGGGCGTTTCATTCAGCACAACTGCATCCGTTGGAGTAATTGATAAATCTACATTCGTTCATTACCAGAAACAATATGGTGGTGGTGGTTATGATGGTCATGATAACTTCACTTATACAGATGTTGACGGCGATGGTGTTGATGACAGAGTTGTACCAACTGGATACGACATTTCTTACGGTAATGCTTTTGATGGCCTACCAGCATACCAATGGAATGCTTTTGCGCCAGGAAATGCTAATTTTGGAAAGGCAACTCCATGGGTTGCAGCAACAAATGACCCTACCACTTTCTTTGAAAAAGCATTTAACACTATAAACAGTTTGAACCTAAATGGAGGTGATGACAAAAGTGCCTTTAACTTAAGCATAACGAATAATTCAGACAAAGGGGTTTTACCAAATAGCAGCCTTAAAAGAAACGTTCTTAATGGTAATTTCTCTAGAGACTTAAGTGATAAATTGACTGCAAGAGCTTTCTTTACCTTTACTGATCAAAATACTATTGGTAGAAATAGTTTAGGTTATGGAGATAATTTTATAGGTGGATTTAGACAATGGTGGCAAACTAACGTTGACATAAAAGAGTTAAAACAGGAATATTTCAGAAATAATGATAACATTACCTGGAATATGAATGACCCACTATCAGGCGATTTAAAACCTGCATATTGGAATAATCCATATTGGGACAGATACGAAAACTACGAAAGCGATGTTAGACGTAGAATCACAACAGGAGCAAACTTGAGCTATGACGTTACCGAAAATTTAAACTTATTAGGTAGAGCAACAATCGACAACTCTAACGACAGACAAGAGCTTAGAAAACAGGTTGGAAGTCATGCAGAAGAATTTGGAATTAGTCAAATTAGTGAATCTTCAGGATATTCCTTATACACTAGAGCATTTCTTCAACAAACATATGATTTCATAGCTACATATGATATTAAATTAAGCCCTACTGTTAGTGGTAAAGTATTAGGTGGAGCAACACTTGTGAAATCAAGAGTTGATTCATTTAACGGATCAACTACTGGTGGTCTTGTTAAACCAGGACTTTACACATTAGCAAATTCAAAGGAATTTGTTGCCCCAGTAGAAACCGAAATAAATTCTGAAAAATCAGGATTGTATGCACAGGCTTCGCTTGATTACAACAAAACCGTATACTTAGAAGGATCATATCGTCGTGATCAATCAACAAGCCTATATGTGGACAACAATACTTATGATTACTATTCTATTGGATCAAGTTTTGTTTTTTCAGAACTATTGCAAGCAGATTGGTTATCTTTGGGAAAACTGAGACTTAATTATGCGCAGGTTGGAAATGATCCCGCTGCTGGTCAATTGGGTGCAAGAATTAATAATGGTTTATTGAATGGAAATCCATTATTTCAAAACAGCGCTACATTTGTTCAATTCCAAAACTTAAAACCTGAGACACAAAGAAGCTGGGAGGCTGGTTTAGAAGCTTCATTGTTCAGCAATAGATTAACTATGGATTTATCTGTTTACAAAACTAATACAGTAGACCAAATTTTCAACGTGCCTCAATCTCCATCAACAGGATATAGCTTTTCACAGATCAACGCTGGTGAACTTGAAAACAGAGGTATTGAAGTAGTTTTGGGAGGATATCCAATTAAAACTAAAGATTTCCAATGGCAAGTTAATGTAAACTGGTCAAAAAACGAAAATAAAGTTGTTTCATTAAACGAAGGAAGAACAAATCTTCAATTGGCTAGTTGGAATCAAAATGTTACCCTTAATGCAACTGTTGGCGAACAATATGGTGCCATCAGAGGACAAGGAATAGCTCGTGATCCTAATGGAAATAAAATTGTCGATGCAGATGGAAGTTACGTAACTGTCGATAATCAAATAATTGGTAACATTCAGGCAAAATGGATAGGTGGTATGTCAAATAAATTTACTTATAAAGATTTTTCTTTTAACTTTTTAATTGATATGAAAAAGGGAGGAAGCGTTTTCTCACTTGATCAGGCATACGGACAAGACACAGGTCAAGGAGTTCAAACTGCATACATCAATGACTTAGGCAATCCAGTTAGAAATACTTTAGCTGATGGTGGTGGGTATATCAACCCAGGTGTTATGTTAGATTCAAATGGGAATTACGTTACCAACACAACTCGTGTAGATGCATCTGACTCTAGTGAAGCAAGCGGTATGGGTTTTGGAGTTTCCGGAAATCCGAATAGCAATTTTGTATATGATGCTTCTTATGTTAAACTTAGAGAAGTAGGTTTAACCTATTCTTTCCCTTCAAAATATCTTGGACAAAGCTTTATTAAAGATATGTCATTCAGTTTAATTGGTAATAACGTTTGGATTATTGACAAAAATTTACCGGACGCAGATCCTGAAGCTGGAACCTCTGCGGGTAATATACAGGGATTTCAGTCTGGAGTTATGCCATCAGTTAAAACATATTCTTTTAACCTAAAAGTAAAATTCTAAAAAAATGAAAAAAATAATATATTCAATAGCAATATTGTCATTAATAATGACAAGTTGTGTAAGCGATGATCTCACTTTTAACGAGAATAAAGATGCGGCTTATGAAGTTCCGGCAGCTACTTTATTTGCAAATTCTCAAAAAGCGTTAACAGATCAATTGACTAGCCCTAGTGTAAATGAAGGTGCCATATTTAGATATTTCCCTCAGTACTTAGCAGCAACACAGTACACCACAGAATCAAGATATAGAGTAAGCTCAAGATCAATACCTGATCGTCATTGGAGAATTTTATATGCTACTGTACTTGGTGGTTTAGAATCTGCAAAAGAGGTAATTCCAACTGAAGTTGCACCTACTGGAGTTTCTGATTCACAATTTCAAAGTGAGCAAAAAAACAAGCTTGCAATTATAGAAATTTTTGAAGTTTACACCTATCAAATAATAGTTGATTCATTTGGAAATGTACCTTATACAGATGCATTACAACCAAAAACAAATGTTTTACCTAAATATGAGGATGGAGCTACAATCTATACAAAACTAATTACAAGATTAGATGCAGCTATAGCAAATTTAGACGTTAGCAATAAATCTTTTAGTACAGGTGATATTGTTTACAAAGGTGATGTTGCAAAATGGAAACTTTTTGCAAACTCATTAAAAGTAAAACTAGGAGTTAATCTTATTGATACGAATCCTACATTAGCAAAAAGCACAATTGAAAGTGGTTACAACGGTGGAGTAATAACAACAAATGGAAATAATGCAGCATTTAAATATGCTGTATCTGCTCCAAATTACAATCCTATTTACGAAAATCTAGTAGCATCTGGCAGAAATGATTTTGTTCCTGCTGCAACGATAGTAAATGAGATGAATACATTAAATGACCCTAGAAGAGCGCAATATTTTACACCATTAAGTTCTGGACTTTATAAAGGAGGAAAATATGGTTACACAAATATATACACGAATTTTTCTCACGTAAATCCTATTCTAACAGCTCCAGATTTCCCTTCATTATTAATGGAAGCAACTGAAGTGAATTTTTATCTAGCCGAAGCTGCTTTAAATGGATTTTCAGTTGGAAATTCAACTGAATATTATTACAACCAAGCAATTACTGCTTCTTTTGAAAATTGGGGTATTAAAGATCAAGCAGCAGCTTATTTATTAGACCCAAATGTTGCTTTTACATCTCCAGGATCTGGTAAAGATAAAATTGCTAAACAAGAATGGATTGCATTTTATAACAGAGGATTTGAAGCCTGGACAGCTTATCGTAGATTAGATATCCCTGCCTTACTTGCTCCTGCAAATGCATATTCTGAAGCTGAAGGTCAAGTTCCAAAAAGGTTAAACTACCCTGTTAATGAACAAACAGTTAACGGTGCAAATTGGCAAGCGGCATCTGCTTCAATCCCTGGTGGAGACAAGTTAAAATCACATGTTTTCTGGGATAAAAACTAATTTATTTCATAAATTTAATACACCTAAACCACCAGCCTTGCTGGTGGTTTTTTTTATACAAACCTTTTACTTAACTTTGCCGCATGGAAAAAGAACATCAAATATTTGGGATTAGAGCAATAATTGAAGCCATACAAGCGGGCGCAACGGTAGATAAAGTCTATATTCAAAAGGAAGCAAGTAGCGAACTGATGAAAGACTTGATGAAAGTGATGAAACGTGGCAATATCAATTTCTCTTATGTACCTGTTGAAAAACTTAACAGACTTACTCCTAACAACCACCAAGGTGCAGTAGCAACCATCTCCCCTATTTCCTTTTTTGATTTGGAAACCTTAATAGAAACAGTTATTGATAACGGTAAGAAACCTTTGTTTTTAATTTTGGATCAAATATCGGATGCTCGTAATTTTGGTGCTATTATCAGAACAGCAGAATGTACAGGAGTAAATGGAATCATTGTTCAAAAAGCAGGTTCGGCTCCAGTAAATGGAGATACGGTTAAAACTTCGGCAGGTGCGGTATTTAATATTCCGATTTGTAAAGTGGAGCACATAAAAGATGCAATTTTCCTTTTGCAAGCCAGCGGAATCAAAACCGTTGCTGCCACCGAAAAAACTGAACAAAATATTTATGATATTTCTTTGAATGAACCTGTAGCAATTATTATGGGATCAGAAGACAGAGGAGTAAATCCATCTGTTCTTAAAATCGTTGACGAGAAAGCAAAACTACCTATGTTTGGATCTATTGGTTCTCTAAACGTTTCGGTAGCCTGTGGCGCTTTTTTATACGAAGCAGTTAGACAACGAAGCTAAAAGATTGCGGATTTTATAATTCAAATTACAGAATTTGGATTGAAAAATTTCACTTCAAGAAATAAACACAAAATGAATCAAGACTCTGGTTTTGATTCATTTTTTTCGTTTATATCCTCTATATTTTCTACAAAATCATAAACTACATTCGAATTCGAAAGAAAAAAAGGACTGATTTCAGATGCAGTTTCCTCAATAATTTCAGGCTTTGGTGGATTGACAAAATTTCCGTTTTCGTCAAAGCGTTGCATAAATTTATCTTCTGACGGATTGTAATCCGAGCGTTCCCAATCGTACTTTATTACTTTCTTGAATTCTGGTTTCTTGTAGAAAAAAGTAAGTACAAAACCGACTATCAATCCGGATAAATGGCCTTCCCAAGAAATGGTTTCATCAATTTTTGGAAAAACATACCAAACCGTTCCACCATAGAGCACCACAACGGTGAGTGATAAAGCTACCAATCGATAATACTGGGTTTGAATTCCTTTGAAAAAAATAAAAGAAACCAATACATAAATTAAACTGCTGGCACCAATATGGTAATTTTCCCTTCCAATAATCCAAGTTAGTGTTCCCGAAAGTAAAATTCCGTAAACTAGTATCCCAAATGCTTCTTTTCTGTAAAAAAAGAATAGCGCTGCTAATAGCACTAATAAAGGAATCGAATTATTATAAAGATGTTCAATATTCGAATGAATGAATGGGCTAAAAACAATGCCTTGTAATCCAGAAAAAGTTCTTGGCAAAATTCCGTTGTTATCAAAATCGAAACCAAAACGAATTTCTAACCAATAAACAAACCAGAGGAACAATACGAAAAAAAGTGGTACTCCTATAACGGCATTTGTGAATTTAAAATGATTTTCTTCCATTTTTTTTTACAACTCAGATTGTTAGACTTCTTAGATTCGTTAGACAGATTATTTTTTTGCTTTATAATACCCATTAAACAAATCAAAAATGTATCCAAAAGCAATTTAGTGCTATTTTGTCATATAAAAATAATTTTGGTTCTGAAAACGAATGCCCTAGCCCTGATAGAAGTAAAAATCCTCCCTGGCCGGGGTTCGGCTAGGGAGATTGAAACGGATAGCAGGAATAGCTCCTGAAAAATATACTTATAAAAACTGAAAATTGCGTAATTTTACCGCATGGAAGCACCACTGGCAGAACGCATACGCCCACAAAAACTAGAAGATTACATCAGTCAATCCCATTTGGTTGGACCAAACGGCTCGTTGACGCAACAGATTTCTAAAGGGATTATCCCGTCCCTAATATTCTGGGGGCCTCCTGGAACGGGCAAAACAACTTTAGCACAAATTATTGCCCAAGAGTCGAAACGTCCATTTTATATCTTGAGTGCTATCAACTCTGGAGTGAAGGACATTAGGGATGTGATTGAAAAAGCACGACAGAGCGGTGGTTTATTCACCGCCAAAAACCCTATTTTGTTTATTGACGAGATTCATCGTTTTAGTAAATCACAACAGGATTCTTTATTGGCTGCTGTTGAAAAAGGATGGATTACCCTTATTGGTGCTACTACCGAAAATCCGAGTTTTGAAGTTATTCCCGCTTTATTGTCGCGTTGTCAGGTTTATGTTTTGAATGCGTTTACTAAGGCAGATTTAGAACACTTGTTGCAAAGAGCTGTGAAAACAGATATTCATTTGTCCACAAAAAAGATTGAACTGCGTGAAACAGAAGCACTGTTAAGGCTTTCCGGCGGCGATGGACGCAAACTATTAAATATTTTTGAACTCGTCGTAAATGCCTCTGCTGATGACGAAGTTTTAATCACCAATGACCGCGTTTTTGAATTGGTCCAGCAAAATACGGTTTTGTATGACAAAAGTGGTGAACAACATTATGACATTGTCTCGGCCTTTATAAAATCGATACGGGGGAGTGATCCCAATGGTGCTGTTTATTGGTTGGCACGAATGATTGAAGGTGGTGAGGATGTGAAATTTATTGCGCGTAGAATGTTGATTTTATCCAGTGAAGATATTGGAAATGCAAATCCAACTGCTTTTATTATGGCCAATAATGCTTTTCAGGCAGTCTCTACCATTGGTTATCCAGAAAGCCGGATTATTTTGAGTCAGTGCGCTATTTATCTTGCCACTTCACCCAAAAGCAATGCTTCGTATTTGGCAATTGGAACCGCTCAACAATTAGTTAAACAAACTGGTGATTTACCTGTACCTATACATTTGCGCAACGCTCCGACCAAATTAATGAAAGAATTAGGATATGGCGAGGATTATAAATATTCTCATGATTATGCCAATAATTTTGCCGAGCAGGAATTCTTACCAGACGCTCTAAGCAACACCCCAATTTATGTTCCAGGAACTAATTCCCGAGAAAATACGACTCGTGAATTCTTAAAAAATCGTTGGAAGAATAAATATGGGTATTAAGATTTTAGATTGCAGATTTCAGAATGCAAAATTTAGATTAGAGAATATTCTATAAATAAAAACCTCGGAGCAGAGCCACCGAGGTTTTATTTTAAAAAACTCTCCACTGCCGAAGCAGAGCTTCCGGGAATTGAACTGGAGAAGATTAAAACTTCACTTTTATTTTTTCCGACATCAAAGTATCTTTTTCATAATATTCAAAGTACCATTGGTTATCTTTTAGAACCAACGTTCCTTGTATATCGCCTTTAGATGCTAAATAAATTGCAGGGTTAGTGGTTTTGTATGCTTTCATAACCACTTTTGGAGTACTGTCCACTAACTGAAATCCATTTTTGATAGGCTGTGCAAACAAAACTGAACCATCCGGTTCGGCACTGCTGCTTGGCACATTTACGGCAACGGCTGCAGTAGGCACTGGAACAGCCATTGAGACAACTGATACTATAGCAGGAGATACCACTGATGCATTTTGATTAGCCACAACTGCTTTTCCGTTGTATTTATAGTGTAGCGCGTAAACGGAGGTAAAAGCTGCATTTAGTGCCTCGGCATAGGCTACTTCATAATCTTTCTCTTTGCTTTTCCCTACTTCAGATTTAAAAATGACTTTACCATTACAATCTTTAAGTATTACATACAATTTAGTTATCAAAAAACCATTTTCTTTCAATACATCCACGTTTAAAAGACTACATCTATCACTATACTCTTTTGGAATGGCTTCGTTGGTATAAAAGGCCTGAAAACCTGCTTTATGCAAATTGAATTTTGTCAATGTATTGAGTCGATATTGATTTTCCTGTTTCACAAAATCATACTTTACAGGCACAATAACAGCTACATAATCATTTACCGATTGAGAAAAACCATAGCTTGAAATAAATAATAATAATAATAGGAACAGAAATTTAGTTTTCATGATTTATAAATATTTTTTTAATTCTAATAAACGTGTTACTTGCTTGATATTTTCTTCTACTTTAATTTTTTTGTCATTAAAAAAAATAGCATCCAATCCTGCATCTAAAGCTCCTTGTACATCTGCCTCTAGACAATCACCAATCATTATACTATTTTCTTTATTGGCTTGAGCCTGATTAAGAGCATACTCAAAAATAACAGGATTAGGTTTCTTAACCCCCGCCATCTCCGAATTGGTTATTGTTTTGAAAAATCCCGCAATATTCGAGTTGTTAATTTTTTTGTACTGAACCTCGGCAAAGCCATTGGTAATAATATGCAATTTATACTTTTTTTCAAGATATTCCAGCACTTCAATTGTGCCATCAAACAAACGATTATTTTCCGGCAATAACTCAATATAATCATGCGCAATACTCTCTATTTGATCATCGGAAACAAAATATTCCAAAGCATCAAAAGTATGTTTAAGACGATTATACCTTAATTCAGCATGCGTTATTTTATCATATTGGTATAACTTCCAACAAGCCTGATTGATGGGAGCATACTTCTCTATAAAATCAGCTATTTGAATCGTTGGGTGATCTTTCTTGAAAATAGCTTCAAAAGCCAATTCCGAATTGACATCAAAATCCCAAAGTGTGTGATCTAAGTCGAAAAATATATCGGTTATTTTAGTAGAAAACATGTAATGCTATTATTTAAAAATTCGTTTGTCGAAAGGAAAATCGGCTTGTTCTATAATTTTAATTTTATAAAAATCAAAATGATACGGATTAATCAAAAAATTAAAATCGCCTTTTACTACAGCAGAAGGTACTTTTAAAACACAAGCTTTATTTCTTTTTATAAAATCATCTCCCAAAAGAGGCGTTTCAAAGGTACAAGGAAAAACATTCCAATCTAAATTTACTTTATTGAGATCTAAAACTTCAACCAAAATAGTATCTGGAATATCAATTGTTAACATTACAAAATCATTGGGTAATGTTGCCAATGAAAGATGGACTAAAACTTCGGCCATTGCCAAAGCCCTATTTTGGGCACAATAAATAATCTCAGTCCCTTTTGAATTCCAACGCGCTCCCGAAATTGACGCGCCTTTTCCGGATAACTCAATGGGATATTTTTTGCGTGCTAACCGAAAAACTTCCATTATACAAAAATCCCTTGGTCAATTTTATTCAATTCATTTACCACCATTTCTTTGCCGTAAGAATCTTTGAGTAATTCTATAGGCTGCAGATTTCCAAGTGCAAATGAAGGTGTGTTTAACCACAAATAAAACTGTGCTTCAGTATCAAAAACGGTATTCCCCAAAGAAGTTACCTCAGCCAATTCCAATATTTTTTCGGATTGTAACGGTTTGAAAATAAAATCCTCTTTGATTTTATTTCTTTGAAGTGATTTTGTAGAAATCCCTAAAAATGAAGCCCAATCCTCCTCGTTAAAAGGAGTTATTTCTTTTATCAAATTGAAAAGTTCATACGGAATTCCTTCGCGAATAGAATGAATAATTAGCATTCTATTTTTCAAAAACTCATCATAAGTAATCTTCTTATTCAAAAGCTTATATCCCCTCTCCTGCTCCACTCTATTGACTAAAACTCTAACGGCTTTATCAATAGCTTCTCTTGGTTTTAACTTAATCGCTTCCATAAAAATACATTTGTCCGCAAATATACGACAAATGTCCAACTGAAACAAATTATTTAAAATATCCCTTCATCAGCAAAACTATAATACCCTTTTTCTGTAATTATTATATGATCCAATACAGGAATATCTAATTGCTGCCCTGCTGTTTTAATTTTTTTTGTTATTTGAATATCGGCATCGCTGGCTTGCAATTTTCCGGAAGGATGATTGTGCGTGAGAATTATTGCCGTTGCATTTTGCTCGAAAGCCAATTTAAAAACAATTCGGACATCCACCATTGTTCCCGTCATTCCGCCTTTGCTTAATTGTGATTTGGAAAGTATCTTATTGGAATTATTCAAAAACAAAACCCAAAATTCTTCATGGGGCAGTTCTCCTATTATGGGCTGCATCACTTCAAAAACCGCTTTACTGGATGTTACTTTTGTTAACTCAACTGCTTCTTCACTTCGTCTTCTCCTCCCCAACTCCATTGCGGCAATTATCGAAATCGCCTTGGCTTCGCCAATTCCTTTAAAATTCATTAATTGTGCAATAGATAGCTTTCCCAAAGCATTCAAATTATGATCTACACTTGCCAAAATTCGTTTACTCAAACCCACCGCCGATTCATTTCGGCTTCCAGAACCAATCAATATTGCAATCAATTCGGCATCACTCAAAACACTTTTACCTTTGAGCATTAGTTTTTCTCTAGGTTTATCGTCTTCTGACCAGTTAGTAATTGGGAAAAATGAAGTTTCCGACATAGGCTTATTTTCTAAATTTGTTTTCTCATGCAAACACTATTCTCAGAATCCACATAAGGTTCGTAATTATCGACAATAGCATATCCAACTTTTTGATACAAACTAATCGCTTCCTGTTGTTTATGCAAGGTTTCTAAAATAGAAACAGAATAACCTAATTCCGTTGCCCAAAGCTCTAATTCCTGCAATATCCTTTGAGCCAAACCTAATCCGCGCGCTTCTGGAGAAACAAACATCCGTTTTATTTCAATTGCAATTTTATCATATTTCTTGAAACAGCCGCACGCTACCGGTTTTTCGTTCCGATAAATAACGACAACATTTGGATTCAATTCGATGATATTATTTCCCCAATAATTGGCTTTCAATTCGGGGTAACGTTCCCATAAATACGCATCAAATGTCTTTATCAACGATAAAAAATCAGGGTTTTCGCTGGTTGTTTTTACAACTTTTATTTTTGAGTCCATATATCTAGATTCTTAGTTTGGCTAATATATTAAAAAAAGAGAAAAATCATACATTAAAATTCTTTTCTTATTTTGATAAAGATTCTGAGGAAAATATGCAAAATAAAAATGTGCCAATTACAAAATCGTAATTAGCACATTATACATTCTATGCAATAATTTATTATGCTATCAATTCTTTTACCTCATCAAAGTTCAAACCTCCATAATTACCTGAACTCATCAGCAATAAAGCTGAATTCTCCAGATCTAGATTAAACAAATAGTCTTTAAAATCTTTTGGATTCGTGTAAATGATCAGATCTTCTCTATTGAAAGCTTTGGCAATTTGTTCATAGGTCACTTCTTCTAATTGCTTAATTTTGACTGCATCCGGAGAATAGAAAACAACAGCAACATCAGCATATTCGAGTGCGCCTTCGTATTCTTTCAAAAATTCGGCATTCAAACTACTGTACGTGTGCAATTCCAAACAAGCCACAACAGTACGGTTTGGATATTGCTCTTTTACCGCTTTCGTTGTCGCAGAGACTTTACTCGGCGAGTGCGCAAAATCTTTGTAGGCTACTTTAGTTTTGCTTTCAGCAATTATTTCCAAACGTTTGGATGCCCCTTTGAAACTGGCAATAGCTTCATAGAAATCGGCTTCATCGACTCCCATATTTTGGCAAATCCACTTGGCTCCAGCCAGATTATTTAAATTATGTGCACCAAATACTTCAATAGGCATAGGCCCATCTGGGGTTTCCAAAAGTGTCACACCGTCTTTTACCGCGTATTTTGGTGTTGTATATGGTATTTTACGAATAGGATTAGTTGCTTTTTCGGCAACACGTTTCACTTCAGAATCGTCTTCATTGTAAACCAAAATACCACCATTTGTAATTTTATCAATGAAAATTTCAAACTGTTCTACATAAAAATCATAAGTTGGAAAAACATTGATGTGATCCCAAGCAATACCTGAAATCAAAGCAATATTGGGTTGATATAAATGAAATTTAGGCCTTCTGTCAATTGGTGAAGACAAATATTCATCGCCTTCCAAAACAATAAAATCATTCTCTTCGGTAAGATGCACCATTGTATCGAAACCTTCCAATTGAGCCCCCACCATATAATCCACTTCAATATTATGGTAATGCATCACGTGCAAAATCATTGAGGTAATAGTCGTTTTCCCATGAGAACCACCAATAACAACACGGGTCTTATTTTTGGATTGTTCGTATAAAAACTCTGGATACGAATAAATTTTTAGTCCTAATGCCTGAGCTCTCAAGAGTTCTGGATTATCAGCTTTGGCGTGCATTCCAAGAATTACGGCTTCAATATCGGAAGTGATTTTCTCTGGAAACCACCCCAACTCTGCAGGCATAATTCCCTTTTTTTCCAATCTTGATTTTGAAGGTTCAAAAATAGCATCATCACTTCCCGTAACTTGATATCCTTTGTTGTATAATGCCAATGCTAAGTTATGCATTGCGCTTCCGCCTATGGCAATGAAATGTGTTTTCATTTATTGTTCTTTATATTGCTTTTATCTAATAATCGATTACTCTATTTCTTATTTTTATACTCTTCCCAAATGGCATTGGATTTATCGGGTTGTTTCATTTTGTTTTTATACAAATCGGCCAATTTTTGATAACAAACCTTAGAACCTCCAATCAAAATAGCTCTTTTGTATTGCTGTTCAGCACTGCTATATCTGTTGAAATATTCCTCAATATGACCTCGTGACAAATACCCATCAACTGGAGATATTTCCCTTAATTCTGTTGAATACTTAATAGCCTTGGATTCACTTCCACCAACAATCCCCGGCAGTTTCAAATTTAATTCGATTAATGCCCATCGCGCTTCAACATGTTTTGGATTTAACAGTATGGCTTTTTCAAAAGAAGACCTTATCTCACTAATCATTCCCAAGGCTTTAAATTTATTAACCTCCAATGATTTCATTCCTAAAGCTCCTCCATATTTGTAATAAAAATTCGCTTCGGTGGGTTTTAATATTTTTAGTTTTTTATAATACCCTATCGCTTTATCCCAAGACTTATCATATCCTGCAATATCACCCAAATACTCTATTGCTTTAAGATTTGACGGATTACTTTTTAGGTAGCTTTCCAGAATAGGTTGCGCTTGATCGAATTTCCCGTCAACGAACAATTTTTCCCCTTTTTCAAAAGATTGGGAACATAATAGTATTGGAAATAACAAAAAGAAGCTTGCCAGTAGTTTCATCCTCCAAAAATAAAGAATTTATAAACGAATAATGATCTTTTAACTTAAAAATAGGATTGGAATTAAATCAATATTACGGCTAGAAACATTGCACGACTTGCGCTTTAATCATAAAAAAAGCGCAAAAGTCTTGATCTTTTGCGCTTTTCAATCATTCTGCCATTAACAGTCTTTTATTTCCCTGGCTCCAATTGTGTACTCACTGCAATTCTGTTCCATGCATTTATGGTTACAACCTCCATTATAATTTGAGCGATTGTGTTTTGGTCAAAAACTTGTCCTGCTTTTTTATACGTTTCATCAGACAAACCATGATTATGAATCAAAGTGATTTCTTCGGTGATGGCCAAAATTGTCTTTTCTTCCTCTGTAAATAAATCGGTTTCACGCCAAGCGTTCAGTAAAAAAATACGTTGATTAGTTTCTCCGTATTTTAAAGCATCTTTCGTGTGCATATCAATACAAAACGCACATCCATTAATCTGGGAAGCCCTAATTTTTATTAATTCTTTACGTGTTTTTGACAATTGAGATGTTGCCAAATACCCTTCCAAAGCATACATGGCTTTATAAGCCTGAGGTTCTACTTCGTTGATGTTTATTCTCTTTTCCATTTTTTTTGTTTTAAATTAACAGGACAAATTTCTGGAATAGATACTGCAAAAAACTTAAACCAGTTTAAGAACGCTTTTTATTCCTGATTTCGCTTAAATATTCTGGAGTAAACCCTAAAAAAGAAGCAATCAAATATTGAGGAATACGTTGTACAAATTCAGGATGTCCTTTGCAAAGGTGATCATAGAATTCTTCTTTCGAAAAATCATAAAGGTATTTTAGACGTATTTGTGCAGCAGCATACGCCCGCTGGTAAATAAATCTGAAATAACGTTCCATTTTGGGAAATTCGATTAATAATTCTTCTTGTGCCTCACGGTCGATGACTAAAATCTCAGAATTCTCTACTGCCTGAATGTAAAATTCTGTTGACAAACCTCGCTCATAAGCAAAATTGTCTGTTAGCCACCAATTTTCAATGGCAAATTCTGTGGTTTGTTCAATTCCTTTTTCATTGATGAAAAATTTGCGCAGACAACCGTTGAGCATAAAATAATGTGATTTACAAATCTGTCCTTCCACAAGCAAATTCTCTTTTTTCTTTACTTTTCTAATCTGAAAAAAAGCTAAAATAGCAGAAAATTCTCTTTCATCTATATCGATGAATTTTTCTAGATGATTTTTAAATATTTCAGGCATGATTTTTTTAAGGGTTAAATTTGATGTCTTTATTTTTTATTCAAATTTACTAATCATTCAATCCCTTTCCATTAAGAATTTGCGATATGCATTTTTCAACTCTTGCTTCCCGGGTTTTGGATTGTTTGGGTGCCGAAAAATACAACAGATATGCTTTCTGTCTTCCTGATGTTAAACCTTCGAAAGCCTTTTTCAAATCGGGGAATCCGTCTAGTCTTATTTGAAATTCTTCGGCTACGACAAATTCCTCGGTCTTTTTAAATTCAACTTCCAAACCAGCTTTTTCCACTTCAATAGCTTCATAAATATAAGCTTTCAAGACGGATTCCATTGGCACAATTTCCTGAACATTAGTAAACCGAATCTGTCGCGCTGCCTGTACATTTTTCGTTTGTTGAATCAAGATACCATTAGAATCATTCAATAAAGCCCCTTTGAAAAACAAAAAAGCACAGTATTCTTTAAACTCATGAATTAAAACGATATTATTCCCTTGAAACATATAACAAGGACACCCCCATTTCAATTCTTCTGTCAGATGACATTCCAGAGCAATCCTTCTTAATTGCTCCAATGCTGTTTGCCATTTTGAGGATTTATCAAAATAAAAATCAACCTTAGGATTCATAAAATTCATTTATTGATTAACACAATTCTTTTTTATCAAAAGGAAAACTAGTTGGAATTTATTTATTACAAATAACTCAACCACCATTTCTCCTTGTTCCTTTGTTTATATTTGTCAAACTTTTTACATAAGGGATAAAGCATCAAAATAATTCCTATCCAAACGGTGTAAACCAACCAAAGACTAAAACCATAACCTTTCATATTGGGTTCAAATCCGATCCATGTGGAGAAAATAAATTTTTGCCAGCCAAAACCAGACAGTTCTGCAAAAATCATTGCTATTATGTGAATGATGTAGAGATGTAGAATGTAATAGAAAAAAGGAACTCTTCCGAAAGTGGAAAAGAAATCCACAATCTTTCCTTTGAGTTTTTCAGTGTTAGCCAAAAATAAGAAAGCTCCCCCCAAAGTCATCAATACATACAAAAGTGATGGAGGATATTTACTTGGATTCAAGAAAGAAATCAAGTCTTGGGATACAGTATCATACTGTTCAAACAGCCTTGAGTCTCCATACAAATTTGTCAATCTCAATAGAATAAAAACGATAATTGCAATTCCTCCAATATAGTTGAATAATTTTTTTCGCTTATTACTGTCAAAAGATTTATCATAAAAAGCACCGAAATAATACCCTAAAGCCATTACTGCAATCCATGGAACAAGTGGGTATCCAATCAATAGTTGGGTATGTTCAGATAGTGAATAAAAAGTTTGTTCATGAATAAGAGACCACAATACATTACCCGAAAAATGAACGTTGTCAAACAGATTATGACAGCAAATAAGCAGCAAGCTAAAAATTAGAATATAGGTTCTTGGTAAATAAATTAAAGCCGCCAAGACTATCATGCTAATTCCCAATGACCATATTACAAGCAAGCCAAAAGTCCTGAAATGAACATCAAAAAACCAAGCAAAACCAACAACCGTCAACTCTATAAAAACCAACCAAAGTCCTCTTTTGAATAAAAAACCAGATAACTCTTTCTTAGTTTTCCTTTTTCCAACCATAAATGCGGACATTCCAGCCAAAAAACTAAAGGTAGGCGCACAAAAATGAGTTATCCATCGTGTAAAAAAGATGGGCAAATTACTTTGAATGGGATCTGTTGGATCAAAAAAGAAAGCCGAATAATGAAAATAATCCCTCACATGGTCGAGTGCCATTATGACCATCACCAAACCTTTTAGTAAGTCAATGGATTCGATTCTGGTATTGGAAAGTGATGTCATAAATTAGGCTATTAAATAGTTATAGTGCGTTAAAGAGTATGTTTCGTCATAACAGATTGCAGCAATAAAACTAAATACAACATATTTACCACAAGCAATTTAACACTAAATTAAGCCCTGTTTTCGGATTTGCCAAATCGCCCAAATACAAAACCAAATTTCTATTAAGCAAATTACCCAAATCTGTTGTATTAACTGTTGCGCATTCGCTTTTCTTCCACCGAATGTCTAAATATTTTGTTTTAAAAAGTCTGTTGTTACGACGGTTGCAAACTCGCCATTCAAACTCGCCAAAGCTGTTTCGTGAATTAATTCTGCTGAAAAATTTTGTCCGTCAAGTCCTTTTTTGTTAAAGGTAGCTGTCGCATCAGAAACCAAAAAAGTATCAAACCCGAAATTTCCTGCCATTCTCGTAGTCGTTGAAACGCAATGGTCTGTTGTCAAACCTACAATTACAAGTTTCGTTATTTTATCGTTGTCAAGTTGCTCTTTTAAGTTTGTCCCGATAAAAGCACTATTCACATTCTTTTTGATAATTGGTTCTCCGTTAACTGGTTTTACAATGTCTTTAAATTCGTTTCCTTCATTTGTCTCGTTTAGCAAAGAAGTCGGCGTTGAAGAACAATGTTTGATATGAAAAATTGGAAGATGATTTTCTCTCCAAAGTTCCAAAAGTTCGCCTGCGTTATTTTCCGCATCAAGATTGTTTCTTTGTCCGCCCCAATATTCGACATTATCAAACCCTTTTTGAATGTCTATTAAAATTAGCGCTGGTCTGTCTGATTTTGAAATGCTCATTTTATGTTTTTTTTAATGATTTTGTTGATACCGTTGTTTCCTAAAGTGACATACAACTTGTATATATTTCCGATAAAATCGCACATACCCCATTTAATCGAAGTAACTTTATGTGACAGTGCCTTGTTTTTTACTTCAAATATAAATGAATTTATTGTTATTTCAATGCAATTGATATTGCTAGATCATTTCTGTAAAGCCACTATTAATAATACTGGAAACAGGGCTACTACGCCCCATTATTCCTCCTTCACCTATATAAAAGTATCCATTACACTCTCCAAAAAAGGGAGTATTTCTCCCACACAAAGCAGGAGCAGTACATCCTATATAACACCAGTGCTACTACAAACCACCCCTTATTACTCCCCAAAGTTGAGAGTTGCGCTTGCAAAAATATTATTCCTTAAAAATTTGTAGTTAAAACAATGCTGGAATAAACTTGAACACTGTATTTTTATATACAAATAATACTAAGAACACATTGAAATAACATACCAGTCTTACTTTCGTAAAAACTAAATATGAAAAGACGAAGAAAGATTCCACTGGTGGTCATAAGTGATGTGCATTTAGGCACCTATGGATGTCACGCCAAAGAATTATTGCAGTATTTAAAATCAATAAACCCACAAACATTAGTTCTTAATGGAGACATTATCGATATGTGGAGTTTCACCAAAAGTTACTTTCCGGCTTCCCACATGAATGTCTTGAGACAGATCATAAAAATGTCGAATCTTGGTACTCGGGTTATTTACATTACTGGAAATCACGACGAAGCATTGCGCAAATACTCTGATTTTATTTTAGGCAATTTCGAATTGGTCGATAAACTCACTTTAGATTTAGACGGCAAAAAAGCATGGATTTTTCATGGTGACGTATTTGATTCTTCGACGCAAGGATACGCCAAAATCCTAGCCAAATTAGGAGGAAAAGGCTATGATTTACTGATTCTAATCAACAGTTTGATTAATTGGTTTTTGGGCATTTTGGGCAAAGAAAAGAGAAGCTACTCCAAAATGATTAAAGACAGCGTCAAGAAAGCAGTTTCTTTTATATCCAATTTTGAAACTACCGCTGCCGATGTAGCCATTCAAAAAAAATGCAGTTATGTAGTGTGCGGACACATTCACAAACCCCAAATGAAGGAAGTAGAAAACGAACAGGGAAAAGTATTATACCTCAACAGTGGCGACTGGATTGAAAACCTGACAGCTTTAGAATATAAAAAGCAAAAATGGAGCCTTTATCATTACAAAAAAGAGCATTACAAGGATGCTGACAGTAATGAGGAAAAAGAGGTTAGTGACATTGTTAACAAGATTCTTTCTTAAAAAAACATACAGCAATGAAAATATTTTACGCTATACAGGCAACAGGCAACGGACACATCAGTAGAGCCATACAATTATACCCTTATCTGCAAAAATTTGGCGAAGTTGATTTTTTCATGAGTGGCAACAATGCCAGTCTGGATGTCAATTTGCCCATAAAATTCAAAAGCGAAGGCTGTAGTTTACATTACAGTAAATGTGGAGGACTTGATTATTGGGATATTGCCAAAAACATTAAACCCAAACAAATCTATAAAGATGCTAATGCTTTACCTCTGAAAAATTACGATGTAGTAATTAATGATTTTGATTCGATTACTGCACTGGCCTGCAAAATGCAAAAAGTACATTCGATACAATTTGGGCACCAAGCCAGTTTCATATCTCCAAAAACTCCTAGACCCGAAAAGAAAAGTATCATGGGTGAAATGATACTAAAGCATTACGCTCCCTCACCAAAAAATATTGGATTGCATTTTGACAAATACGATGATTTTATTTATCCTCCAATCATCAAAGATGAAATCCTAAACGCAGAACCGAAAAACGCAGAACATATTACCGTCTATTTACCTTCCTTCCAAAAGGATTGCCTCGAAAAGGCGTTCAACAGGCTTCCTAATCTAAAGTTTCATTGGTTTTTGAATGATGTAAAAGTAAAGCACACTATAAAAAACGTCACTTATTTTCCAGTAAATCAAGAATACTTCAATAAAAGTTTAATAAAATGCGAAGGAATTATCACGGGTGGAGGATTTGAAACACCTGCAGAGGCTTTATATCTAGGCAAAAAAATACTTTCGATTCCAATTAGAAAACATTATGAACAAGAATGCAATGCTGCTGCTCTCAAAAAAATGGGTGTTCCTGTTGTTTACGAGGTGGGCGATGATTTTGATCTAATAATCGAAAACTGGCTGGATGCACCTATAAAATACCCAAGTATGAAAGCCAACAACATTAATGAAACCCTACAGTTCCTATTTGATACATATAATGATTAATTTTTGCGGAGATGCATTGTTGCGGAAATGCATTTCGTAGAGATGCACTGCAGTGTATCTCTACAACACAAATTAAAGATAAACCCTGTCTCATTTAAAACGAGACAGGGTTATATTTTCAACAATATGCTGTTTTTGTTATGGTTGAGAATCTTTTATGATAGTCATTTCTTCAATAATGTTATGAGCACCTGCATATTTGTCAATAATCCAAAGTACGAAACGAATATCAAGATTGATGGTACGTTGTAGTTTTTTGTCAAAAATAACATCACCTGCCATTGCTTCGATATTGCCATCAAAAGCCACACCGATTAATTCTCCTTTTCCGTTTAATACAGGAGAACCTGAATTCCCACCAGTAATATCATTATCAGTCAAGAAATTTACAGGCATATATCCCGCTTTATCGGCATATTCACCAAAATCCTGAGCTTTGTTTAATTCCAGCAAACGAGCTGGCAAATCAAACTCGGCATCTCCTGCTTTATACTTATTAACCATACCTGTCATTGTGGTATAATTATTTATTTTGGCATCATTGCGTTTGTCAGCAGGCAAGGAACGAACTTTACCATACGTTAAACGCAAAGTAGAGTTGGCATCTGGATACTGAATGCTATTCAATTTTGATTCTCTTAAACCTTCCACTAACTTGCGGTAAGCGATAGCAAAATCGTCATCTAATTTTAATTGCTCTTCAGATTTGGCTCTGACTTTTGTTACCAAATCATTTGAAATTACGTACAACGGATCAACAGCAATTGCTTCTGGTTTTGCATCTTTCATAAAAGCCACAACCGATTCTTTACTAGCAAAAACACTTCCAGCAATTGCTTTATCAACATCAGCAGTAAAATTGCCCTTATTAGTTTCTTTCATTTTAGCCACAACTGGAGCTAAACCATATTCTGATGCTTTAGCAGCATACAAATTCAATTGGGCTGTAAGAACTTCTTTTTCCAAAGGAGCACAAAATTCCCCAAAATAATTATCAATTAAACTATTTATCTTAGGAAGCATTTCGGCTCTTTTGGCTTCATTTTCTTTATAATAACCAATCAATGCATTACCCAATACAGATGGCCCGGCACCATAAGAAGTGGTTCTCATCAATTGAGTAAGATAATTGTCATGACGTGATTTCAAATTTGTCTTTGCATAATAGTCATTTATCGTAGCAATAACATTTCCGTATTTACCCGCGTTCTCAGGTTTATTGGCCCAAGCATTGAATTTAGCTTCTTCACTTGACTTTGTAGCAGCTGTTTTTGCTTTAGTCAATGCATCAATCATCCCTTGACGGTTTTTCCAATAATTGGCAGTTGAAGCATATTTAGAAGCATATTTCAAGTTTACAGTTGCGTCTTGTTTCATGAACTTCTTCATGTTATCCATTCCAGTTTTGGCACCTTCAACCCAAGCTGGATAAGCATACCCAACGTTTTGTGCAATTCCTCCTGACGGCATCCAACGATTCGTTCTTCCAGGATAACCCAAAATCATTGCAAAATCATTTTCCTTTACTCCGGTAATATTAATTGGCAAATGGTGTTTCGGTTGCAAAGGCACATTGTCTTTGGAATATTCTGCTGGATTTCCATCTTTATCGGCATACACTCTAAACATAGAGAAATCGGCAGTATGACGAGGCCATTCCCAGTTATCGGTATCACCACCAAATTTTCCAAGACTTTCCGTTGGTGTCCCTACCAAACGAACGTCTTTATAATCTTGGTAAACAAAATAGTAATACTCGTTTCCTTGAAAAAATGGACGAACGGATACTGTGTATTTTCCGCCTTCATTATTTTCTTTTTCAATCAGTGCAATTTCTTGTTGGATTACTTTATTGCGTTCTGTTTCGTTCATTTTATCGTTTACTTTTGATAAAATTCTTTTAGAAACGTCATCCATACGAACAAAGAAACGTACGTATAATGATTTTGGTTTTAACTCCTCACTTCGGTTTTTAGCCCAAAAACCATTTTTTAAATAGTTTTGTTCTTCTGTAGAAAGTTCTGCAATGGCATTGTATCCACAGTGGTGGTTGGTCAATACCAAACCATCTTTGGAAACAATCTCGGCAGTACAACCTCCGTTAAATTGTACTATAGCATCTTTCAAACTGTGATGATTGATACTATAAATCTCCTCGGCTGTCAATTGCAAGCCCATTTTTTCCATATCTCTATGGTTTAATCTTTCAATAAACATCAAAAACCACATTCCTTCATCGGCTCTTACAGGAAAAGCCATTAGGCACATGGTCAAGAATAATACAATTTTTTTCATAAATATATTTTTTGGTTTTTAAAACATGAAACGTCTTTTCCAATTATTTTTTTTAATTAGTTTGTTGACAGTTTCATATCTGAATAATTTTTAGATGATGCGAATATAATCATTTTGACAACTCCACTAAAGTTTCACCAACATAAACACAATAAACCACTTCTAAATTAACCAAAATTTAAGAATTGTTTAAAAAACAAAAAAGGTGTTCTATCGCTAGAACACCTTTTTTATTATAAAACATTGACTTTTAGTCATTCAACATTTTCCATAACTTATCTTTCAATTCGGTCAAACCTTGTTGGGCTACTGATGAGATAAACATATAAGGAACGTCTTTGAAAGCAACGTCTAATTCGGTTTTCAATTCAGCTTTTAATTCATCATCCAGCATATCGCATTTTGAAATCACCAATAAACGTTCTTTATCCAACATTTCTGGATTGTATTTGGTCAATTCATTTACGAGAATATCATATTCCGCCTTAATGTCTGGAGTATCAACGGGAACTAAGAACAACAGCGTTGAATTACGCTCAATATGACGCAAGAAATAATGACCCAATCCTTTTCCTTCGGCCGCACCTTCAATAATCCCGGGAATATCGGCAATTACAAAAGACTGAAAATCTCTGTAAGCCACAATTCCAAGATTTGGTTTTAAAGTTGTAAAAGGATAATCGGCAATTTTTGGTTTTGCAGAAGTCAACACAGATAATAACGTGGATTTACCTGCATTAGGAAAACCTACCAAACCTACATCGGCCAATACTTTAAGTTCCAAAATCACATCCATTTCAACACCTGGCAAACCTGGTTGAGAATAACGTGGCGTTTGATTCGTTGAACTTCTAAAGTGCCAGTTTCCTAAACCTCCTTTACCTCCGCGAGAAAGAATTTGTTTCTCTCCGTCTTCGGTAATTTCAAAAAGGGTTTCACCTGTTTCTTTATCTTTTACAACAGTCCCCAACGGAACCTCAATGTATTTATCATCTCCATCGGCACCAGTACTTCTATCTCCACCACCATCACCACCGTGTCCTGCTTTGATATGACGTGCAAATTTAAGGTGAAACAAAGTCCAAAGACCTTTATTCCCCACTAGATAAACGTGTCCGCCTCGACCACCATCACCACCGTCTGGTCCACCTTTTTCAATAAATTTCTCTCTATGCAAATGCGTAGATCCCTTTCCTCCTTTTCCTGAAGAAACATAAATTTTTACGTAATCTACAAAATTCCCTTCTGTCATTTTTCTCAATTTCAGATTTTAGATTTTAGATTTTAGAATGAAAAAAATCAAACTACCATCACCATCAGCCATCTATTTTTATTTCTGTTTTTGTAATGATTTAACCATTACTTTATCAATCTTCACGCCATCCATATCGATGACCTCTAACTCAAATTTTTGCCAAATCAACTTTTCTCCTTCTTTTGGGATACGAGATAATTCGGTCATTATTAATCCACTTACGGTGGTCACTTCATAATCATTTATCAAATCATCCAACTCGAAATACGTCAGAAAATCGTGTAGCGAATAATGTCCGTCTACCATCCAGGTTCCGTCCTCTCTTTCGATTAACTGGAAATCGTCCTTATAAAAATCGGAAGCATTACCAACCAGTGCTTCAAGAATATCATTCAACGTAATTACCCCCTGAAAAACTCCATATTCATCCGAAACCAGTGCATAATGAATTCCTGTTTCCTTGAACTGCTCCAATGCCTTATAAGCCGTGGTTTGCTCCATCATAAAAGGAGCGTCGGTCATGATTTCGGCCAAATTAAAACTATCGTTTTCAAAATGGGCGAAAATATTTTTCAAATTTACAACTCCCACAATATCATCGTGATTTTCGCCATAAACAGGATAAATGGAATGCAATTCTTTTAGCATAAATTCCTTTACCTTATTTTTATCAGCGTGTAAAGGCAAGAGCATAACCGATTTTCTGTGCGTCATCAACGAATTGATTTTCCGATCCCCAATATGAAAAACACGCTCCACGATATCTTGTTCTATTTCTTGAACTTCACCAACTTCAGTCCCTTCTTTGATAATGGCTTTTATTTCTTCCTCAGTTACTTTTCCGTCGGCTGTAGGTTTTATTTGCAGCACATCCAATAAAAATTCGGTCGAAGTTGTTAGCAACCATATAAAAGGTGCGGTAATTATAGAAACAATTTTCATAGGCCACGCCACAGCTTTGGCAATTCCTTCTGGATGATTCAACCCAATTCGTTTAGGCAATAACTCTCCCAACACCAAAGAAAAGAACGTCAATATTACAACAACAATTCCAACCGCAATTGATCGTGCAAACGGAATCAATACATGAAATCCTTTTACAAATACCTCCATATCCGCGGTGATTTTATCCCCACTATAAATACCGGTAAGTATTCCAATCAATGTTATTCCTATTTGTACTGTTGACAAAAACTTATTTGGGGAATTGGCTAAATCCAAAGCTATTTGAGCACTTTTGTTACCCTTTTTTGCCGCGGTTTCCAACCTGTTTTTTCGGGCCGAAATCAATGCGATTTCAGACATAGAAAAAAATCCATTTAAGAGTATCAGAAAAAATATTATTACTATTTCCAATGTTTAGATAATTCGTTTATACTTTTGATTCTTAGAACCTTGTTATTGTGTAATCTTATTTTAATAGCCCAGATGGAAGTGAAAAGCCCACAGTCCCGTTGTTTAATTTTTATGAGTGACACAAAAGCGACTGAAAGAAGCTTATGGGACGCTTTAGAAAAATAAACAACGGGACGCGGACTTGAAACGTACAGCTGGAAATTGCTTCTACAAATTATCGATAACTGCTGTTAATCTTTCTGTAATTTCTTGAATAGACCCTATTCCATTTACAGCGTGAAACTTATTTTGAGCTTTATAATACCCCATTAATGGAGCTGTTTTTTCGTTGTATTCTTGGTAACGGTTTCTGATTTTTTCTTCGTCCTGATCATCTACTCTTCCGCTGGTTTTTCCTCTTTCTAATAATCTTGCTACCAGAATGTTATCATCAGCTTCCAGTGCTACTGTTGCAGCTACGCTTGAACCAATTGTTGGTAAAAATGCGTCTAATGCTTCCGCTTGAGCAATTGTTCTTGGATAACCGTCGAATAAAATTCCGTTGGAATCCAAATGTTTGTTTACCTCATCAATTAGCATTTTGGTAGTTAACTCATCTGGAACTAAATCCCCTGCATCCATATACACTCTTGCTTCTTTACCTAATGGAGTGTCGTTTTTCAAGTTGTAACGAAAAACATCTCCGGTTGAAATGTGCGTTAATTTGTATTTTTCTTTTAAAAACTCTGCCTGAGTTCCTTTTCCTGCTCCTGGCTTTCCAAATAAAACTATATTGATCATTCCTTTTTATATATGATTTTTATTATTCTTTTTTATTCTTTTAACTGATATACTTCGGGTAAATTTCGACCTAAACCATCGTAATCTAAACCAAAACCAACAATGAATTTATTGGGAATTCGAATACCCACATAGTCAATTTTCAAATCTTTTTTGAAAGCATCCGGTTTGAAGAAAAGCGTTGCAATCTTAAAATGCTTCACGTTTTGGCTTTTAAACAATTTTTTTAATTCTTCCAAAGTGTTTCCTGTATCAATAATATCCTCAATAACAATCACAGTTCGCCCTGTTAAATCTTGGTTTAACCCAATTAATTGTTTAACCGATTCTGTAGAAGAAGTTCCTTCGTAAGAAGCTAACTTGATGAAAGAAACTTCACATGGTTTTTTGTATAATTTTAAAAAATCGGAAACTACCATAAAAGAACCATTCAATACTCCAATAAAAATTGGTGTTTCGTCAAAAAAATCGTCTTCTATTTGTGCTACCATTTTTTCAATAGCAAAGTTTATCTCTTTGGCTGAAATAAACGGAACAAATTGTTTATCGTGTAGTTGTATCACAGTTTTATGTTTTAAAATATTTTGCAAAGATAGGGATTTCACTTTTGACAATTGTCAATTGATTTGTACTTTTAAACCAAAAATACCGATGATGGTCACCGAATTTCAAAAAAAATTAGAATATGTAACCGGATATAGAGTCAATAGACAAAAATATGCTAATGAAGTACTCGACAATCCTGAACTTTTTCCGGAATTGATTCGACTATGTTTTGAAGTTTCGGACAAAAATGCATCTAAAGCTTTTTGGGTTTTGGAATTTGTTTGTTACCAAAAACTGGAATGGCTTGAAGATCATCTTGATTTTTTTTGTTCCAATATTAAAAACCTAAAAGAAGAAAGGGCCATACGTCCTGCGGCAAAGATTTGTCAACTTTTAGTGCATTCTCATTTTAAGAAAAAAGAAATACAGCTCTCGGAAAAACATTTGGAAGAAATCACAGAAAGCTCTTTTGACTGGCTCATTAACGACATTAAAGTAGCTCCCAAAGCCTATTCAATGCGTACTTTATACATTTTGGGACAACATTACGATTGGATTCATCCCGAATTGCAAACGATAATTACCAAAGATTTTTCAAATCATAGCGCTGCTTATAAAGCAGTTGCCAAAGAAGTTTTGAAGAAAATAAAATAGCATTTCCCTATTCGATCAGGAAAAAGTATCTTTGCACACACTAGGCAATATGCCCAACAGACAAAGTTAAAGACAATCACAATGAATTATTTTTCATCCTCTTTTAAATTAGGTATACTTGGTGGCGGACAATTAGGCAAAATGCTTTTATTTGACACCAGAAAATTTGACATACAAACGTATGTTCTTGACCCTAGCGATGAAGCACCATGCAAAATAGCGTGCAATCATTTTTTTCAAGGCGACTTGATGGATTTTGAAACAGTTTACAATTTTGGAAAACAAGTCGATGTTTTGACTTTTGAAATCGAATTGGTCAATCTTGAGGCTTTAGAGAAATTGGAAAACGAAGGAATAAAAGTATATCCTTCTCCAAAAACACTGAAATTGATTCAAAACAAAGGAATTCAAAAGGATTTTTACATTAAAAACAATATTCCAACAGCTCCTTTCAAAAGATATGCTACTTTAAAAGACCTAGTAATTGACATTGTTGAATCTAATATAAAATTTCCTTTTGTTTGGAAATGCACCGAATTTGGATACGACGGAAACGGCGTAAAAATCATTAGACAAACATCCGATTTAGAAAATCTACCAAATGTGGAATGTATTGCAGAAACGATGGTACCTTTCAAAAATGAATTGGCCGTAATAGTTTGCCGCAATCCTCAAGGAGAAATAAGAACCTATCCAGTGGTAGAAATGGAGTTTCATCCCGAAGCAAACCAAGTAGAGTATGTAATTTGTCCTGCTCGTATTGACGAAAAAGTGGCCACAAAAGCTAGAGCAATCGCTTTGAATGTCTCTCAACAATTCAATCACGTTGGACTTTTGGCTGTTGAAATGTTTCAAACCGAAGACGATGAAATTTTGGTAAACGAAGTAGCTCCACGCCCACACAATTCAGGTCATTACTCTATTGAAGCGAGTTATACTTCTCAATTTGAAAACCATTTACGAGCGATTCTTGATTTACCTTTAGGAAATACAGAAAGCAAAGTAGCCGGAATTATGGTTAATCTTTCGGGCGCTGAAGGTTTCTCTGGAGATGTAGTTTATGAAAATATAGAGAAAATATTAGGTTGGAATGGTGTTACACCACACATTTACGGCAAGAAACAAACCCGTCCTTTTAGAAAAATGGGACACGTTACGATTGTCAACGAAGACATCAACAAAGCTAGAAAAATAGCCGAAGATGTCAAGAATACAATAAGAGTAATCAGTTAAAAAATAATTATAAATGTTGAATTATAAATTTTAAATGAAACCCTAAATTGTTTTAATTTAAATTTTATAATTCAAAATTCAACATAAAAACAAATGAGCAAAGTAGCCATAATCATGGGAAGCATTTCAGACATGCCTGTAATGCAAGATGCCATAGACATTTTAAAAGGATTTGATATAGCGGTAGAAGTCGATATAGTATCGGCACACAGAACCCCTGAAAAATTATTTGATTTTAGCAAAAATGCACATACTCGCGGTATTTCGGTAATTATTGCCGGAGCTGGCGGAGCCGCACATTTGCCAGGAATGGTAGCTTCGATGTCTCCGTTACCAGTGATTGGTGTCCCTGTAAAATCAAGCAACTCAATTGATGGATGGGACAGCGTTTTGTCTATTTTGCAAATGCCTGGAGGTGTTCCCGTTGCCACCGTAGCTTTAAACGGAGCAAAAAATGCCGGAATTCTTGCTGCTCAAATCATAGGTAGTTCCGACAAAAGTATTCTAGACAAGATTATTGCCTATAAAGAAGGGCTGAAAGAAGCAGTATATCAATCTTCTGAAAACTTAAATAAATAAAAAAAAGCTCCTGAAAAAAAGGAGCTTTTTTGATATTGCAAAATTCTAAACTCGGGGAAATTTAGTATTATCAATATTGTTTTCTTTTTATTTGGGACAAAAAGAGTTTATATTTTCGACTGAATTAATTCATGTGTTAATTAATTACTCGACAAAAGTACATAAATAATCGACAAAGTACACGTCATTTGAAAATTTTAACAAATTTTTCTTGTTTTAATTTTCAAAATAAAAAAACATAAAACTATAACAACCAATTATTTGAAACAAAATAGAGTCTAAAATCATGAACATACTACTTCAAAAATTTGGCACCAAGCTAGACACTGCGCCATTTTCTAAAATAAAAAACGAAGATTACCTTCCTGCTTTTCAAGAAGCAATCGTCTTGGCTAAAGCAGAAATTGACGCTATTGTCAGCAATACAGAAAATCCTACTTTTCAAAATACTATTGAAACTTTATCGTTTAGCGGAGATACATTGGACAGGATTTCAAGTATCTTTTTCAATTTAAATTCGGCTGAAACGAGTGACGAAATGCAAAAAATTGCTCAGGACGTTTCACCTCTATTATCTGAATTTGGAAATGATGTTCGCTTGAATGCCGCTTTATTTGCCAAAGTAAAAAGTGTTTATGAAAATAGAGAATCTTTGAATCTAAATCCGGAGCAAACAACGCTTCTTGATAAACAATACAAAAGCTTTTCCAGAAATGGAGCTAATTTACCCGAAGATAAGAAAAATCAGCTGCGTGAAATTGATAAAGAATTATCAAAACTGAGCCTGCAATTTGGCGAAAATGTTTTGGCTGAAACCAATGCTTTCGAATTGCACCTTACTGACGAGAAAGATTTGGCAGGTTTACCGGAAGGGACAATTGAAGCGGCTCGTTCATTGGCGAAAGCCCAGGAAAAAGAAGGCTGGATTTTCACCTTAGATCATCCAAGTTACATTCCGTTTGTGACCTATGCCGACAACCGTGAATTACGCAAAAAAATGGCGATTGCTTTTGGCGCAAGATGTTTTCAAAACAATGAATTCGACAATCAAGAGATTGTTTTAAAAATTGCCAAACTGCGTTTCGAAAGAGCCAATCTTTTGGGATATAAAACTCACGCTCATTTTGTTCTTGAAGAACGTATGGCCGAAAGTCCAGAGAAAGTATTGTCGTTTTCTAATGATTTATTGGCCAAAGCCAAACCAGCCGCGGAAAAAGAATTTGAACAATTATCGGCTTTCGCAAAAGAATTAGACGGTATCGAACAGCTTGAAAAATGGGATGGCGCTTATTATTCGGAAAAATTGAAACAACAATTATTCAATTTGGATGATGAGAAATTGAAACCGTATTTCCAATTGGAGAAAGTATTAAAAGGTGCTTTCACCATTGCCGAAAAACTGTACGGACTGACTTTTACCGAAGTTTTCGATATCGATAAATATCACGAAGAAGTTACAACCTATGAAGTAACAGACAAAAATAAAGAATTGGTCGCTGTTTTCTACGCCGATTTCTTTCCGAGAAAAGGGAAACGAAACGGTGCTTGGATGACTTCTTTCAAATCACAATACATCAAAAACGGCATAAACGAAAGACCACATATTTCGAATGTATGCAACTTTACAAAACCTACCGAAACCAAACCGTCGCTTTTGACATTTAATGAAGTGACGACTTTATTTCATGAATTTGGTCACGGATTACATGGAATGTTAGCCAATACTACGTATCCGAATCTTTCGGGAACATCCGTTTATTGGGATTTTGTGGAACTGCCAAGTCAGATTATGGAAAACTGGTGTTATGAACCGGAGGCATTAGCTTTGTTTGCACACCATTATGAAACTGGAGAAGTTATTCCGCAGGAATATGTACAAAAAATTAAAGAAAGTGCTAGTTTTCAAGAAGGGATGGCAACCATGCGTCAATTGAGTTTTGGACTACTGGATATGGGTTGGCACGGACAGGATCCTACAAACATAACTGACATCAAAGCTTTTGAAACTGAACAATTTGCTTCGACACAATTGTATCCTGACGTAAAAGA
The DNA here is from genome assembly GCF_019351435.1 of Flavobacterium taihuense. Lineage (GTDB taxonomy): Bacteria > Bacteroidota > Bacteroidia > Flavobacteriales > Flavobacteriaceae > Flavobacterium > Flavobacterium taihuense. Next base: position 111,170 of record NZ_JAHWYN010000005.1, on the reverse strand, counting down.
AAACGCAATGAGTACAGCCTTTTCACATATTTTTCAAGGTGGATATTCTTCTGGATACTACAGTTACAAATGGGCCGAAGTTCTTGATGCCGATGCCTTTGATTATTTCTTAGAAGAAGGAATATTCAACACTGAAGTAGCCGAGAAATTCAAAGAAAATGTACTTTCAAAAGGAGGAACAGAACATCCTATGATTTTATACAAACGTTTTAGAGGGCAAGAACCAAAACCGGATGCGCTATTGAAGAGAGCGGGGTTATTATAAAAGATTGCAGACCCAAGCGATAGCGAACAGCCGAAGCAATTAAGATTTTAGAATGCAAATAAAAACCGAAGTAGCAATGCTTCGGTTTTTTTATTGAATAAAAAGCAATAACACCCACCAAACTATCGGAATGCTTTCTGCCCAAAATGAAGTATAATATTTCGTGCGCTTTTCATTGGCGAAAAACAGAAAAAGAGTAATCACGATAGCAATAGCAATGTCAAAATTCAATTTCAATTTCAAAAATTCAATATTGTAATTGAAATTGATATTTACAAGTTCCAATACACAAAAAAGAGCCAATAAAGCAAAACCCAATATCTTGGTATTCTTCACTCCTATTTGTTGCGGCACGGTTCTTAAATTGGGATTGTCATGTCGCAAATCGATAATTTCGAATATGAGAATCAAAACAAAAATCAAGATAAATCGTTGTGTTGACAGTACACCAATGTTAGCGTTAAGCGAAATGCCAGCATTCAATAAAGGCAGAAATACAGTTGCTCCAACCCAACAAAACGATACAATGTAAATCTTTACTCCTGCCCAATTTCGGGCATTTTTTCTATTCGGAAAAAACGGAAGGGTATAAAGCATCGTCAATCCCAGAAAAACAATAGCCACTATTTGGGTAATTTGTTGCAACAGAAAAAAATAATAACCCACCATTATAAAAGAACCAAAAGTAAACAGCGCAATCCATCGTAATTGCTTGCGTTTTTTTATTTTCTTGGCTCTGGCCAATTCTTCATATTTCACAAAATTATAACCTACTACAGTTCCCCAAAAAACAAAATAACCCATTGCATTTTGTTGTGAAATGTGGAATACCATTTGGGTGATTTGTACCAATGCAAAACAAGACAAACCAACATGTATGCTGCCGTTTATGTAAAATTGGAGAATACTTTTTAAAACCTTCATTTAACAAATTTAATCAATTGTTAATAAATCAGTCCATTAGTTGAAAAATCCCTATAAAATCAAGTTAAAAAAGGGCTTTATTAAGAGATTAATATTTATTTTTGCACCACAAAAAAACATAACGCTTTTATTTCTACACTAAATAGTCTGGATTGAACTTAAAATTCAAATATAAATGAATATTTAAACAATCTGGCTTTTCCTTTAGACTTAAAAAAATAAATATTAGCTACACACATGAAAACAGATTCTTTTGCTTTAAGACACATTGGCCCGAGAGAAACAGATTTACAACACATGTTGAAAACCATAGGAGTTGACTCCATAGAGCGACTTGTCTATGAAACACTACCGGATGATATTCGTCTAAAAGCACCTCTTGCTTTAGACCCAGCTATGACCGAATATGAGTATTCCAATCATATCTCTCAATTGGGAAGCAAAAACAAAATGTTTCAATCTTACATTGGTTTAGGTTACAATCAAGCTATTGTTCCAGCGGTTATTCAAAGAAACATTTTTGAAAATCCAGGATGGTACACGGCTTACACTCCTTACCAAGCCGAAATTGCTCAAGGTCGTCTGGAAGCTATTTTGAATTTCCAAACGATGGTAGTGGAATTGACCGGAATGGAAATCGCCAACGCTTCTTTATTGGACGAAGCTACTGCCGCTGCCGAAGCAATGGCATTACTTTTCGACGTAAGATCACGCGACCAAAAGAAAAACAATACCAACAAATTCTTCGTTTCTGAAGAAATATTGCCTCAAACATTATCGGTTTTACAAACTCGTTCTACTCCAATCGGAATAGAATTGGTTGTTGGAAACCACGAAACTTTTGATTTCTCATCAGACTTTTTTGGAGCAATTCTTCAATATCCAGGGAAATACGGTCAAGTAAATGACTATACTTCATTTATTGCAAAAGCTGCCGCAAATGAAATAAAAGTAGCCGTTGCTGCCGATATATTGAGCTTAACAAAACTAACGCCTCCAGGAGAAATGGGAGCTGCAGTAGTGGTTGGAACCACACAACGTTTCGGAATTCCGTTGGGTTATGGTGGGCCACACGCTGCTTATTTTGCTACCAAAGACGAGTACAAACGTTCTATGCCGGGAAGAATCATCGGGGTAACGGTTGATACTAACGGAAACCGCGCACTTCGTATGGCTTTGCAAACTCGTGAGCAACACATCAAACGTGACAAAGCGACATCCAATATCTGTACTGCGCAAGTTTTGCTTTCGGTTATGGCTGGAATGTACGCCGTATATCACGGACCAAAAGGTTTGCAATACATCGCCGATAAAGTACATGCTTTGACAGCCACTTTGTCTAACGAATTGGAAAAACTAGGTTTGCAACAAACCAATACTGCTTTCTTCGATACTATCGTTATCAAAGCCGATGCTCAAAAAGTACGCACGATTGCAGAACAAAACGAAGTAAACTTTTACTACATAGACAACAATACCGTTTCAATCTCTTTGAATGAAACTACAAGTATTGCCGATATCAATAAAATTGTTGGAATTTTCGCTGCTGCAAATGGTACCCAAGCAACAACAATCGAAACATTATCAGAAGCCATTCATTTTCCAGAGGATTTAAACAGAACATCATCTTTTTTACAACACGATGTTTTCAACCAATACCACTCTGAATCAGCAATGATGCGTTACATCAAAATGCTGGAACGTAAAGATTTATCATTGAATCACTCGATGATTTCTTTGGGTTCTTGTACGATGAAACTGAATGCCGCTTCAGAGATGTTGCCATTGAGCAATGCGCTTTGGAACAACATTCACCCTTTTGCACCGCTAGACCAAGCACAAGGATACCAAGAAATGTTGTCTAAACTAGAACAACAATTAAACGTAATTACTGGTTTTGCAGGAACCACTTTGCAACCTAACTCAGGAGCACAAGGAGAATATGCTGGATTAATGGTAATTCGTGCCTACCACCAATCTCGTGGCGATCACCACAGAAACATTGCTTTAATTCCATCATCGGCTCACGGAACCAATCCGGCTTCAGCAGCTATGGCGGGTATGAAAGTAATCGTAACCAAAACATTGGAAAACGGAAATATAGACGTAGATGATTTACGCGAAAAAGCAATCCTGCACAAAGACAACTTATCGTGCTTGATGGTTACGTATCCATCGACTCACGGAGTTTTTGAAAGCGCTATTATCGAAATCACACAATTAATCCACGAAAACGGTGGACAAGTATACATGGACGGTGCCAATATGAATGCACAAGTTGGTTTGACCAACCCAGCAACCATTGGGGCTGACGTTTGTCACTTGAACCTTCACAAAACATTCGCTATCCCTCACGGTGGTGGTGGACCTGGTGTAGGACCAATTTGCGTTGCCGAGCACTTAGTTCCATTCTTACCATCAAACCCAGTTATCCCAACAGGAGGAGACAATGCCATCACCGGTATTTCTGCAGCACCTTGGGGATCTGCATTGGTATGTTTGATCTCTTACGGTTACATCACAATGCTTGGTGCTGACGGTTTGAAAGAAGCTACAGAACATGCTATCCTGAACGCCAATTACATCAAAGAAAAATTAAACGGTCATTACGACACTTTATATTCTGGTGAAATGGGTCGTGCCGCTCACGAAATGATTTTAGAATGTCGTCCTTTCAAACAAAAAGGAATCGAAGTTACCGATATCGCAAAACGTTTGATGGATTACGGTTTCCACGCACCAACCGTTTCTTTCCCAGTGGCAGGAACCTTGATGATCGAACCAACCGAAAGTGAAAACCTAGAAGAATTAGACCGTTTTTGTGATGCTATGATCTCTATTCGTAAAGAAATCGAAGCAGCAACTATCGAAGACAGCAACAACGTATTGAAAAATTCTCCTCATACATTAGCCATGCTTACTGCCGAAACTTGGGATTTCCCATACAGCAGAGAGCAAGCCGCTTTCCCACTGGATTACATCGCCGAAAACAAATTCTGGCCTACCGTTCGTAGAGCCGATGATGCTTACGGTGACAGAAACCTAGTATGCAGCTGTGCGCCTATTGAGGCTTACATGGAAAGCTAGATTGCAGGTCTCAGATTACAGATTATACAAAACCCTTTCAGTACTCAAAAACTGAAAGGGTTTTTCATTTTATAATCCTAAAAAAATAAGGAGCAGACGTTTTCAGTTTTTCCTCAACATCACTCCTGCTGTCCGCTGTATTCCCGATTAACAAAAACTACGGCAAAAAAGCCTTGTTTTTCTAAATCGGGAGATGCCGCTTCCATCAGGGCTAGTTTACATCTTTAATTTTTCATAAGGTGTTTTCCAAAAAAATTAGCATTCCTACAGAGGAGGATAGAATCGATAACCAATTGCCTCAGGAATCCCCGCAATCAGCATCGTTAATCTTGTCATCTCGACGAAGGAGAGATCTCCACAAGCCATTCCGCAATATTGTCTCACCACTAACTGGTCGTTCTGCATTTTAATACAAAATTCAAGTAAAGAATAACAGACTGATTTTACTTAGATTGTCGAGTTACTTGTGAAGATCTCTCCTTCGTCGAGATGACAAACATTAAGTGATGTAGATTATTAGAAATTGAATACAGAAGTAGATTAAAAAAAATAAAGTAATGACAAAGTTTTACCACAATATTGTCATTCCGACAGAGGAGACTCGAGCGAAAGCGAACAAGCGAAGCAAATCTCCACAATACTGTCTTACCATAATATTGTCATTCGTGTCGGAGAAGGAATAAACACAAGCCATTCCATAATATTGTTTATCTCTTAATGTTTTTAAAACACTTTTGCATTTGTAAAAAAAAGACTATTTTAGTTTTATGCAATTTCAAGAAGGATATCATACTTACTACATTTATATAATCACCAATAAAGCAAGAACTGTTTTATACACAGGTGTTACAAATCATTTGAAAATACGTTTAGAGCAACACAAAGACAATATTGTTTCAAAAAATAAAACTTTTGCATCAAGCTATAATGTATGTTTTTTACTTTACTATGAAAAATTTACTTGGATTCAAGAAGCCATTGCGCGTGAAAAAGAAATAAAGCGTTGGAGAAAAGAAAAGAAATTGGATCTTATTAAGACAATCAATCCTGAACTTAATTTTTTGAATCACTTGTTCGAATAGTATTGCGAAGTTTCTCTACGAATCATACCAAAATATTGTCTCACCTCAAATTCTCTCGCAGCAATATTGTCATTCCAACGAAGGAGGAATCTCCCTGAGATATTCCTCGATGTAAACACAATACTATATGGAGCTACTTGTGAAGATCTCTCCTCCGTCGAGATGACAATATTGTGGAATGGCTTGCGGAATAATATTGCGAACTATTCTCTACGAGTCATACCAAAATAATGTCTCTCCACAAAATTCTCTCGCGGCAAGATTGGCATCCCTACGGAGGAAGCATCCCTGTAAGTAATTCTACAATCAAAGTCTTTGCATCTCTTTCTTTTAATTAAATCAGAAAATACTTTAGTGTACTTTATTATTAATTGCTAAATTTCCTATATTAGCTTAACAAATAACCTTTTAAACCATCATTCTATGGCTAATCTAACCAACAACCGAATTAACACCACTGCCACTGCTGCACAAATAACAGCTGTAAAAACAGCCTTGCAAACCATTACTACAAACCTTCCTTTTCTGGTGGGGCTTACTACCGAGGAGCGCATAGCACTTCCGTCGATCAACGTGAGCAACAAAGCTTTTACCGAGGACGCTATTAATGCCGGAGTAAACAACCCCACATTAATACCGTCTTATGTATCGGTAGGCGGTATGCAAAATGACATGCTGCTTTTCACCCAATTGGACGAAATTATTATGATGACCAAACAACTGCTTGAAAAAATGGAAGACACCCAATTACTGGCCGGCAGCGAGGCCTATACATCGGCACTTACATTATACAAACTTTTTGGTTCTGCCGCCGATGCTGGTGTAGCCGGTACCGATGCTATTGTATCACAACTCAAACAACGCTTTGCAGGACAGGGAGGCGCGGGTACTCGTGCTTCAACTCCGAATTGATCGTTTTGCAATAGAAAATAATCACAAAACACTTCTTGTATAAAGAAGCGTTTTTTTATGCTCTTTTCAGAACGATTTTTACTAAGTTCAATTACTTTTGAAGTAAAGCACCAATCCATATCTTTCATTTGTTAGGTATAACAACCAACTAATTTGGTGTTTTTACACAACTCTACTAGTGTTTATAAATAACTAATTTATGCTTTACAACCAAATTATATATGTTTTACAACCAACTAAGTTATGTAAAAACACCAACAAAGCTATGCTTTAAAACTATTTTAGTTATGCTTTACAACCAACTTAGTTATTCAAAAACACCAATTTAGTTAGCCATAAACACCACTTTTTATAAAAAATTGTATATTTGACCTTACAACACTTAAAAACAACAGGATGGAACTCAAAAAAAAATTTCAGCAGCTACGAGAAAATGACTCACCACCTCTAGGGAACTTTATCAAGTGGCACTTTCAGCAAAACAAAACCAAGAAGAAAGAAGTATCGGATTTTTTGCAGGTCTTGCCTACTACCCTCAACCAGTATTTTAAGCAGTCGTCGTTTCAGTTTGCCATATTATGGCGTATTTCGCAGGCCGTACAACATAATTTTTTGATGGAACTGGGCGAAAGACTGGCCATCCCTTATGAAACCAAAGCCGAAAAGGAATTGAAAAACCAACTCGCCGAAAACGAGAAACAAATAGAAACATTACAAACACAACTTGATCTGTTTAAAAAGATTCATAAAATAGAGTAACCGCAAAAGTCTTATAGATGTTTTATAATCTTTATGTTATATATTTGAGAAAATAATAAGTAGGGATTGACAAGGATAGCTACCCAATTATGGTTGCCTTTATGTGACTTTGTGACACATACATACAAGTTATGGGCTATGTTAGCAGAAAACAGAAGACATATTATTTTAAAAAACAGAAAATCCATAAATGAAAATATATTCAGCAATACAAATCGGAGATTATCATCAAAATAATTGTGAAGACCATTTGTATATTGGAGAATATGGAAAAAATAAAATTCTTTGCGCAGTAATGGACGGTTGCACAACTGCATTGGAAAGTCATTTTGCTTCTACTCTAGTTGGAAAAATTCTAAAGAAAATTTGCATTGAAAAAGGTTATAAAGAATTTATTGAACAAAATGAATTAGAACTCAATATTGAAGAAAACTTAAAAACTATTCTTCGAGATTTATTAAATGAGCTCAAAATTGTAAAAAATCAATTAATGCTTGACTCCAAAGAATTATTGACAACCTTAATTATAATGCTGATTGATAAAAATAATGAACAAGGAATAATTTTAGCAATTGGAGATGGATTTGTAAATGTTAATGGAGAAATAACTGAATTTGAACAAGACAATAAACCCGATTATTTAGGTTTTCATTTATCCGAGGATTTTGAAACGTTCTATAATTCTCAAAAACAGAAAATTGAATTTAACAAAATAACAGACTTAAGTATTTCGACTGACGGAATATTTACTTTTGAGCAATTAGCACCGAATAAATCTAAAGAGGAAATTAATGTAATTGAGTTTTTAACAACCGAAAAAACGAATTGTGAAAAAGACGAAATGCTTAATCTAAAACTAAAGATATTAGAAAATGAATTTGGATTGAAACCGACTGATGATTTTTCTATAATCAGAATAACGGAGTAAAAAACACAGCCCATAACAGCCACTACAACGGATTTGGGCAATAGGCTAAATGGAAAGTTGGTTTTGTATTTGGGATGATTTGGCAAATCCGAAAATAGGGCTTAATTTAGTCCCAAACCCGCTGTAGTGCCAGAACGTTAGCAGATATTTTAAAAGAAAATGAAGATAAAAAAAACAGAACTAAAAGAAAATATTGACAGTATTTGGGAGATATCGACATTTTCAAAAGAATGCTTTGGATATGCTTTTTATTTTCATAAACCTGAAACAGAAGATGAATCAGAATTCTTAAATGAATCTCGGGATTTTAAATTTATACGTCACATATTATGGCGAATGACAATAATTGAACTTTCTAAACTTTTTAGCAATTCCAAAAATGATGTGTATAATTTAAATCACTTTATAAACAAACTAAAAAGAAATCAATCTTTTGGTGATATAGGAATATTAGAAGAAAAGATTCAAAACTGGGAGAAAATATTACTGGACAACCAAAAATTAATTAAGAACGTTTTAAATTTAAGAAATAAAGTTTATGCGCACAAAGATCGTAAAAATGATGATTTAAAATTATTAGATATTCGATTTAAAGAAATTGAAATATTGATTAATTTATCAGAAGAAATTATTACAGAAATTCATTCTGTAGCTTTTGATTCTGATGTACGTTTTAAGGCAATTTATTTTAATAAAGATCGATTTAACTTAATTAAAATTCTCGCTGAAGAAAAGAAAAATAGGAGAAACAGAGTCAAAAAAGGAAATTTAGGCTAAATAAAAAACATCTGCTAACAGCTACTACAACGGATTTGGGCAATTGGCTAAACGGAAAGTTGGTTTTGTATTTGGGATGTTTTGGTAAATCCGAATAATGGGTTTAATTTAGTCCCAAAACCCGATAGGCGGATTTGCAATCCGTGCACACAAAGTACATCGACAAAGTGAGAGCAGCGACAAAAAAGAATTGCAAAAAAGAATTGCAAAACAAGTTAAACTTAATAATTGGGTGGTACACGGATTGCAAATCCGCCATCGAATTCTCCTTATGCGTTACGTAAAATGTCTCTGCCTTTTGCGTTTTTTAAGATAGTACCTTTTTCCGTGAATGTCTATAGAATTGTATGCGCTCTAATAGTTATAAAAAAACAGCTTTGGCAAATCGGCACTATCGGAAATGGATAAAAATTTCAATACAGTACTGATTATTCATTTTTTTTTAAATAACTTAACTCCCTAATCCTTAATTAAATAATTTCATTATGAACATTTCAAAAATATTACTTACTATTTGTTTGTCATTTGTTTTTTTTGGGTATGGTCAAAATAAACTGACTGGGAAGGTTGTCGATTTTAACAATAAACCCGTAGCAAAAGCTAAAATATATTTGGATTCCATATACTCCAAAGTCGTAACAAATAAGGATGGTGATTTTGAGGTTTTGGTTCCTGCAAAGGTGAGTACAATCAATGTTTACTCTCACGAATATGGATTATTATCCTCCAAATACAACAATGAAACCAAGATGAGTTTTGTGTTTTTAGAAGCTGATCAATCAAAAAAAATAGAAAAAGGGACTGATGTTTCAATTGCATATTCAAAATCAGAGGACAAATATGTTGCCAAATCTCAAAGTAAAAATACCCAAGGTGACAAGAGTAATTACAACACCATCTATGACATGATACGAGGCAGAGTAGCGGGAGTGACCGTCTCAAGAGATCACAAAATAACCATTCAAGGAGTTAGTTCAATAAATTACGCTTCAGAGCCATTATTTGTTGTTGACGGGATGATAGTTTCAAATATTGATTATCTTATTCCTAATAATGTAAAATCAATAAGGGTTTTGAAAGGTGCTGAAGCTTCTTATTACGGATCTCAAGGGTCTAGCGGCGTTATAGTAATAACAACTATAAAATAATTTTTCATTAAATTTAAATTAAAAAGAATAAGCTACCCCTTTCGGCAAAAAACTGAAAGGGGTTTTTTATTTATTAGAATTCTGAAGAAAAATTAGGAGCAGAAGTTTACCATTATTCATCAGCATCACTCCTGCTGTCCGCTATATCCATCTCGTCGAAAAAACAAGATGGGATGCCGCTCCCATCAGGGCTACATCACCTATTTTATTTTCATAAAATATTCTCCAAAAAAGTCCTCGCTACTTTAAACAAAATCAGCATTTAATAGCTAAACTTTTTTATTTAAAATAAAATGATATTTATCCTTGCAAAAGAGAGAATTGACTTTTTAACAAAAAAAACCCACTTTGTTATTTATAGCGATTCCAAGAATAAAATGCATCATTTAATGATTTTCAATAAAATATATTCAATAATTTTACCATATATTTAATATTCTGCAATTATATGCATGCATAGTAAATATTTTGCCCTTTATACATTTATTATAATTAATTTAGCCAAAATTTATTCTGGAAATTATCAAAATGAAAATAAAAATAACTGGTATAGGAAGCTATATTCCTGAGAAAAAGATTAGCAACACCGATTTTAGTGAACATGTTTTTTTAAATGAAGATGGTTCTCCTTTTGCTTATCCAAACGAAGTCGTAATTAACAAATTCAAAGGTATTACGGGTATCGAAAAAAGAAGATATGCCGAGGATAAATACACTGCCTCAGACTTAGCGTTTTTTGCTTCTCAAAAAGCAATAGAAAATGCAGGAATAGATCCTGAAACACTTGATTATATCATTTTTGCACACAATTTTGGTGATGTAAAATTTGGTACATCCCAATCGGATATAATTCCAAGTTTGGCAACTAGAGTTAAACACCAATTACAGATAAAAAATCCAAAATGTGTCGCTTACGATATTCTTTTTGGTTGTCCAGGTTGGATTGAAGGCGTATTGCAAGCCAATGCATTCATAAAATCAGGCATGGCCAAAAAATGTCTAGTCATAGGTGGCGAAACTTTATCCCGTGTTGTAGATGCTCACGATAGAGATTCTATGATCTACTCTGATGGTGCGGGAGCTTCTGTTATAGAAGCCTCAGATGATGAAACCGGAATGTTATCTTATGAAAGTGCAACTTATGCTGCCGAAGAAGCGAATTTCCTTTACTTCGGAAAATCATACAACCCAGATTTAGACCCAGACACTAAGTACATCAAAATGTACGGTCGTAAAATCTATGAATTTGCCTTGAGCCAAGTTCCAGCAGCCATGAAAAGTTGTTTGGATCAAAGTGGTTTAGGAATTGATGATGTTAAAAAAATCCTTATTCACCAAGCCAACGAAAAAATGGACGAAGCCATCATTCACCGTTTTTACAAATTATATGGGCAAACTCCTCCAAAAGACATTATGCCAATGAGTATACACGAACTTGGAAACAGTAGTGTTGCAACCGTTCCTACGCTTTTTGATCTTTTGATAAGAGGCCAAATCGAAGACCAAGAAATCCATAAAGGAGATGTACTCATTTTTGCTTCTGTGGGAGCAGGAATGAATATCAACGCCTTTGTCTATCGCTATTAAACTAAGCTGTACGCTTATTTATTTTAAGTCCACTCACTATTTTTTGTGCAGTGGGCTTTTTTTTTAAAAGCAAAATCAAATACAAATCTCTTATCCACATAGATATTCTTGGACAAATTTGAAATTACAAACCGTATAAGAAACAGAATCTTTATATTTGCAAACTCTAAAGCAAAAGCGATAGTTAAAAATTAAAAACATGTACGAAAAAACGTTTCCCAATAAAAGATTCAAACATACTTTAGAATTTTTAAAAAAACATATCAACACCTCGCAAACCATACTAGATTTGGGAGTTGACAATCCTTTTTCTAAAATCATGAAAGAAGAAGGCTTCACCGTAAAAAACACTACTGGCGAAGATTTGGACGTAAATCAAAGTGTTTTTTCCGAAGGAAAACAAGATGTGGTAACGGCTTTTGAAATTTTCGAACATTTACTCAATCCCTATACTATTTTAACCGAAATCAAATCGGACAAATTAGTAATATCAATCCCCTTGCGATTGTGGTTTTCATCAGCTTATCGCAGTAAAACGGATATGTGGGACAGACATTACCACGAATTTGAAGACTGGCAATTGGACTGGTTATTGGAAAAAACAGGATGGAAAATCATTGATAGAGAGAAATTCACCCATCCAGTTAAAAAAATTGGATTTCGCCCATTATTGCGATTTTTCACTCCCAGATATTACATTGTTTACGCGGAAAAAATTCAGAGTTAAGATTACTGATTAACGCTTTTTGATTAACGTTTTGCAACAAACCGTTAATCAAAAATCTAAAATTTTTTAAATGAAATACTACATCGTAATTCCGACCTACAACGAAGAAGCCTTTATCGCTTTGACCTTGCAATCCTTGATTTCGCAAACTGTTTTACCAAAAAAAGTAGTGATTGTCAACGATAATTCTACCGATAAAACGGCCGAAATTGTTTTGGCTTTCGCCAAAGACCATCCGTTTATTACTTTGGTAAACAAAACCTCCGAAGCAATACATTTACCCGGAAGCAAGGTAATTCAAGCTTTTCAAAAAGGATTTGAAACTTTGGACGAAGATTATGATTTAATCGTAAAAATTGATGCCGATTTAATTTTTCCTTCTAATTACTTCGAAACCATAATTAAACATTTTCAATCCGATTCAACAATTGGAATGGCAGGCGGATTTTGCTACATTGAAAAAAATGGCGATTGGATTTTAGAAAACCTAACCGATAAAGACCATATTCGAGGTGCATTAAAAGCCTATCGAAAAGAAACCTTTCAGCAAATTGGAGGCTTAAAACCCGCAATGGGTTGGGATACCGTAGATGAATTACTTTGTAAATTCTACAATTGGAAAGTAGTCACAGACTCCTCTTTGCACGTAAAACACCTCAAACCAACCGGAGCCAATTACAGTAAAACAGCTCGTTACAAACAAGGAGAAGCTTTTTACACACTTGGATACGGTTTCTGGATTACAGCAATTGCATCGGTAAAATTGGCCATGATGAAGAAAAAACCACTTCTCTTTCTCGATTACATCAAAGGTTTTTGGAAAGCACAAAAAGCAAAAACACCTTTATTGGTAACCCACGAACAAGCCCGTTTCATAAGAAACTATCGTTTACAAAAAATGAAAGAAAAATTGTTTTAATACTATACTCTTCTGAATTAAAAACAAAATCTAAAATTCCAACAAAATACAGTATTTTTGCGTACTTGTATTTTTTTCTGAATACTGCAACCTGTAAACTGAATACTAAAAAATGATGCTTATTCGCTATACCTCCCAAATCGGGAAATATTTTTTAATGTGGAAAGAAATCTTCAACAAACCAACAAAATGGTCTGTCATGAAAGGTCTAATTTTCAAAGAAGTCGATGATTTAATTATTGATTCATTGGGAATTGTTGCTTTCATCTCTTTCTTCGTTGGTGGAGTTGTTTCTATGCAAACCGCTTTGAACCTTACCAACTCTTTTATCCCAAAATACCTTATCGGGTACGCCACACGTCAGTCTGTAATTTTAGAATTTGCACCAACTTTCATGTCTATCATTATGGCCGGAAAAATGGGTTCTTTTATAACTTCCAGTATAGGATCGATGCGCGTTACCGAACAAATTGACGCACTAGAAGTAATGGGGGTTAACTCTCTTAATTATTTGGTTTTTCCTAAAATTATAGCTTTACTTTTATATCCCTTCCTTATTGGTATCGGAATGTTTTTAGGCATAGCTGGTGGTTATATCGCAACAGTTTATGGAGGTTTTGGCGCCAGTATTGACTTTATCGAAGGGATACAGCGAGATTTTATTCCTTTCCACATTGTTTATGCATTTACCAAGACTTTTATTTTCGGGATGCTTTTAGCGACTATACCATCTTTTCATGGCTACTATATGAAAGGTGGAGCACTTGAGGTTGGTAAAGCCAGTACGGTCTCTTTTGTATGGACTTCGGTTACCATCATCTTGCTAAATTATATTATTACCCAATTACTTTTAACAAAATGATAGAAATAAAAAACATAGAAAAATCATTTGGCGGTGTCAAAATTCTAAAAGGAGTTTCCAGTGTTTTTGAAGCAGGAAAAACCAATTTGATTATCGGTCAAAGTGGATCTGGAAAAACCGTTTTATTAAAATCATTATTGGGAATTCACACTCCAGAAGTAGGGACCATTTCTTTTGACGGACGTATTTACTCTGATTTAAGCGCCGATGAAAAAAGAGAAATCCGCACCGAAATTGGTATGCTTTTTCAAGGAAGTGCTCTTTTTGACAGTATGACTGTTGCCGAGAACGTGGCTTTCCCTCTAAAAATGTTTACTAATGACAGCAATGCTAAAATTCAAAAACGTGTTGATTTTGTTTTAGAAAGAGTAAACCTAGTGGGCGCACACAAAAAATTACCTTCTGAGATTTCAGGAGGAATGCAAAAAAGGGTCGCTATTGCCCGTGCCATTGTAAATAATCCAAAATATTTATTTTGCGACGAACCCAACTCAGGATTGGATCCCAATACCGCAATTTTAATTGACAACCTAATCCGGGAAATCACAGAAGAATACAATATCACAACGGTCGTAAACACCCATGATATGAACTCTGTAATGGAAATTGGCGATAAAATTTTATTTCTAAAAAATGGCGTTAAAGCCTGGGAAGGAACCAAAGAAGATATTTTCCTTACCGAAAATGAAGCTATTGTTGAATTTGTTTATTCTTCTGAATTATTCAAGAAAGTAAGAGAAGCGTATTTGAAAGGGTAGGTTTTTAACTTTTATGTTTGAAATAAAAATGGTTTTGAGAAAACTCAAAACCATTTTAAACAATATAATCAATTTTTGAGATTTAATTTATAATTATTTTTTTTGTAAGCATGACATCCTTTATTTGAACTTTTAGAATATAAACACCATTCTTTATTCCATCCATAAAATAATCATTTGTCTTATAGTTTCTAATTTCCGCACCATAAATATCATATAATTTTGCCGAAGTTATTTCTTTATCAGAAACATTTGTAGTTTGAATACTTGTTTTCTGGGGACCTGTAATTCCTTCACAAGGGTCAATTATTTTATTTGCAACATACCCATTTGATGATTTTGCAACCAAATTATAGGCATTATCACAAGGAACAGGTGGAGCACAGGTAACAACTCTTGTTATAGAAGTAGTTCCACATGCATTTGTTGCAGTAATTACTAAAGTTATTGTCCAATTAAAATTTGGTCCATTCCCAAAACCACTAAGACCACTTCCCCCACCATTACCACTATTGGTTGATGCTATCTTAGTCCACGTTGTTGATGTAATTCCTTGTTGTGTAATATCAACATTATTGGCACTGACCAAATCTATAGTAGCATAATTACTATCAGATGTTAATTTTATTTCAATGCTAGGTTTACCAACAAAAATAGATTTAGTCAAAGTTTTATACCCACAATTACTATTTCCAAAATAAGAACTTAAAATAACTTTACCACTTGCTGATGCTGATAAGGGATTTAATACAACTGGATTTGTTCCATTTCCCGAAAGTGTTACCAAATTTGCACCTTCTGCGATAGTCCAGCTACATGTAGCACCACTAGGAACAGAATATGTGCCACTACTACATAATACAGCGTTTCCTGTGATTTGAGAATCTGAACAGATATAGGAACAATCCGTTTTTTCAGGGATTAAACTAGCATTGCTCAAAGCATTTAGTTCTGATGCTAACCATTTTCCGTTCCTAGTGTCAAATGAAATGTGCTGTTTGTTGTGTGCATTTGGGTTTGCCTTATCAAAATCTGTGGTAAAATTGGCAAACGGGCTATTCTTGGGGGCAACAAGTGGTATTGCTCCAACATAGGACTTTTTGTAGTCCACATCAATTAAGGGAACGTTTCTTTTTCCAATATCCAAAGCACTTGCTGTTGGAATAAAACCAAAATGATCTCTTATAACAAGATTTGGACTGCTAACTGTCCCCGCAAGAGTTTTTGTATCAAAATAACCTCCTCCATAAGTATCAAAAGGTAAAGTAGCCGATGGTTGATTTTTCGTTACATTAGTAATGTCAATTGTGATATTTAGAGCCCAAAGAATTTTCTTGGTATAAGATACACGACCTTTATATATTTGGTTTCCAGAACTGTCATATAATGATTTTGCCTGAAAATCAACATTATATTTTGAATGTCCAGGAAAAGCTCCTAAAACCGCTACACCATACAAATCTCTATCAATGTAATCGCCACCTATAGCACCACCTAAAGGATTATAAACCAAACTTAATAAATCCCCCCAAAAGGATAGCCCTTTATTCAATTGAAAATTGACCAAATCGTCTCCTGGGTTAAAAGTTTGGGTTGTACCGCATTCACTACCATTACTGATAGCTATATTCCTGCATTGTACAGGGTAACCTCCGCTATTAGCAAGTCCTTTACCTTTTAGTTCATTGTAGAAAGAAGTGTTTTCTGAATTGTCTATTGTGTAACTTGGATTTACAAAATTTGCTATCAATTGTTTAGAAGCTGGAGCATCTAGAATGGATAAATACGAAGAAACGGGTTGGGAATCTGTATGCATAGGCAAAAACGTTTCTCCTCCATACAATAATAAAGGAGATTTTACATACTGTCTAGTAAGATGACGAAACATATACTGAAAAGAAATCGGAATATTAGCTCCTTGTTGTGGTGCATCATGCGAGATAAATAAACTCGTTTTATGATCCACACCTCTTTGCTCCATATCTGCAAGGGCGTAACGAGCAATAACACCACCCATACTTTGTCCCAAAATTACATTTTTCGTAGTACTTCCACTCAAAACTTTTCTAGCATTCACATAATTTATAACGGCCTCAAGCGCATAAGCATTGCGTTGCATATAATCTACGCCATTGTCCCAATCTACATAAACAATGTCGTATTGCTTATTGTCTTCATAAATTAGATTTTTTAATTCTGAACTAAATGAATTAAAAAGTGTATTCCTAAAAGTAGCATATGTATTGTTTCCATACGCTTTTTCAGGATTCAATACTACACCAAGGTCAAATCCTTCGGCTACAATTAGCGGTTTTTTGAGTCCCTGATTAGGGTCTCCAGCATAATCAATCGTAAGTTTTACAGTTCCCAATCCTCCTAAATAAGGAATTGTAGCTGTTATGCTTACCGGACTTTCAGTTGCAGAGATTCTACAGGTTTGACAGGGTGGAGGGACTGGAAGTCCTATTTGTCCATTAGTTGAATTTTTTCCAATCTTCATTCTAGATTGATTGTATAAAGAGGTGCCATTGGTCAGGTTGAGTTTGTACTTCCAAATTTTCAAACCATACGATGTATAACTAACTGCAATATTTTGATTGTAAGGGACAGTTACATATCCTTGACCGTTATCAAAATCTATTTGTATGCTTGCGATAAGGTTCTGATAATTAGAAATAAATATATTTGATGGGATTTTAACCTGCATACTCAATTCGTCATATTGTTTTATAGGAGCTGCCATTGCAAAAGTCTGTAACTCTTCGTACGGATTTTGCCACATACCGCTGATTACCTTGTCATAAAATTTATTGCTAGACAATGTAATTTTATTGGCAGTAAGGGCATTACTCGCAAACTGTGAATATTTAAAATACAAACCACTTAAAGCAATCACACCAGCAGTTCTATTACTATTCCATCTAGTGTCATATTCTGTAGGGGTTATCCATGCGGTACTCAATTCCCTTACTCTACTAGAAAGCAAAGTATTGTAGATTTGTTTTAAACTAGATTTGTCTGAATACGTACTATCCGTAAGTGTACCGTTGTAAGCAGGCACATTGGTAAATTCCATACCATAATCGAGCAGGATACCGTGGGGTACTTTGGTTTTGTCCAACGATCCAAACACAGTATTCATTTGTGTCGCAAAAGTAGTGTTGATATCTTGTTGTGCATTTGTAAATACAGAAAACAAGAGAGAAAAAAGAAATAATACATTTTTTTTCATAGTTTTGGTTCTAATTAAATGGTAGTTAAGTGATTGTTTTTTTAAATTTAAAACTACCAGCCTAGCTGATAGTTCTCTTTTTTATAGATTTATATTGCATTAATATTCCATGTCAAAGCGCCCTTCTCTTATCTTAACAGCTTTCCCCTCAGAGTTTATCGCATCAAACCAAAATGTACCAGAAATTATAGCTTTGTCAAAATTATGATTAGTGATTTTTAGTTCTCCATTTACCAATAATGTAGTTAGATATTTGTCTTCACTAAAATCAGAGTAATAAATAATATAACTACCATATTTTGTATTAGACTTATATTCTGTAAGTTGATATGTCTGACCTACTTCTAGTTTTTGATTTAAACTGGCAATTCCAATGCTTTTTTGAATATTATTTTTGTTTTCCGTAATCGACAACCCAAAATTCAATCCATCTTGGTAGAAACAATTCAATATTATTCCAGTTCCTTTTGGTAAAAGAGCTTCCCCATTTACCAAACATCCAGCAGTATTCGCACCAATTTGTGTCGCAGGTGGTAGTTGGTCAATTGGGTTCATGGGCTTGTCATCGTCTTTGTTACAAGAGATTAGTAATGTAATTGTTGCGAATAAAAAAAATAGTTTTTTCATAATTATTGTTTATTTGGTGTTATTCATCTTTATTATTTTACGTTCAAAAATAGTTGCAGTATAATTATTACCTTTTGCCAAACCAAAATCGTATTCCTACTTCAAGATTAAGTTGATTTGAAGAAGTGTAGTTTATATCTAATGAAGAACTTGCTCTTACTTTTGACAAATCAATAATGCCGTATCCTATACTCGAATATAGACTTATATTATTATGGAGAAAATAATTGATTTCGGGTGCAATAAAATAGGTCGTTCCAGTAGTGTAGTACTTTTTTTTAGAGCTATACAAATAAGGATATAATTCATTTTTTAGATTAAAAGTCGCTATTCCAATTTTTGGCACAAAAAGCCATTTATTATTAAGTTGAGCATAGTAACAAGAATAAAAACCCCATTCTATAAAGGTTCCCTTAACACTGTTTCCTACATATTGAGTTGTTTGTAGTGAGGCACTATTTTTTTTGAAATAGAATCCTGCACCAAAATTTTTGCAAACATTAACACTACTGCCCGTAGCTACTGGATAGCTATCATTATATGTTTTTGCAATAAAATTATTCCCCATATAGGTTTTAAATCCTATTGAAAACCCAAAAGATACTAATTTATCGAAATGTGTTTCTGCGTTTTGAGAATGTATGAAACTGGAAAGAAATAAAAAAGAGAAGACAAGTGATTTTTTCATTCTCTAATAACTTTAATACTTTGTAAATCAAACGTATAATCATACATTTTATTAAAGTCTAATTTTGCCGCATTTAATTCGTATGATTTTGTTTGTATTGAATCAATTATTTTATAGTCGTTATCTATGAGTAAAAAATTTACTGTGTTTGATTTTGGGAAAGTAATTTGAAAATCCCCATTTTGATTTGTTTTTCCATAGGCCATAACTACCTCATCTTCATCTTTTCCTAAAGAATTATCATAAATAATTATTCGAGCATAAACCTTTAAATTAAGATTTGAAACAGGTTTGTCATTTGCATCTGTTATCTTTCCTTTTACGGTATAAAAGGTATCTCCATAAAATTCTAATGGCTCACAACTTATACTTAAGAATAATAAAATTAGAAGTAGTTGTTTTTTCATATTATAATTAAGAGACATTTCTCTCAAAAATAATTATTTTTAAGCTATTTCATGTTAAATTATAGTTAATTAAATAGTTGCATTAGACTCAACAATAATTCATTTATGGTATAATTTGAATTGCAAATAAACTATGAGTAACCACTCAAGGAATTATGTAGTAAAATTTAAAAAAACATTCTATCCTTTAAAAGAACAAAATCTTGGGAAAGAAACAAAGAAGACATTTTCCTTACCGAAAATGAAGCTATTGTTGAATTTGTATATTCTTCTGAATTATTCAAGAAAGTAAGAGAAGCCTATTTAAAAGGATAAATTAGGCTTTACTTTTTTCGAATAAAGTCTTTCGATAACCAACCCAGTTGATTAAAACCACACCTATTAGAATCACTATTAAGGCAAGTATCTGTTTTGTGCTTATGGTTTCTTTGGCAAATAACCAACCTAAGAAAACTGCTATAACTGGGTTTACATATACGTAAGTCCCAACTTGTATCAAGGAACGCTTGGTTATTAGCCATACATAAGCAACAAAAGCGAGTATTCCAAAAACGATAAGATATCCCAAACTCAACCAAGAAGCTAAAGATATATTACTAAAAACAAAACCTTCAGTCTCTTTCGTTAAATATGATAGTATTAAACAAAACAAGCCTGCACTTATCATTTGTAAAGCGACATTCATTAAGGTAGGTAAATCAGTAGGGTAGTATCTAGAAAACAAAGAACCCAATGCCCAAGATATTCCTCCGGCAATAATTACTATTACCCCCAAAACAAAATGGTCTGAAAAAACAGATTCATTGACATCAAAAAGAATTATAACCCCAGCAAAACCAATAATCAATCCCAAAAGCGAACTAACATTTGAAAAGTTTTCTTTCCACTTTGGATAATCCAAAATCAAGAACCAAAAAGGCAAACTGCAAACTACTATTGAAGCAATTCCAGAAGGAACAAATTGCTCAGCCCACATGACTGACCCTGTTCCTCCAACAAGTAAAAGAGTTCCGTAAATTGAATTTTTGAGTATGGCTTCCTTACTTGGTTTCTTTAAATTTCCTTGCGCTTTTATTAAAATCAGTAAAAGTAAACCCGCAATTACAAATCGCATTCCCATCAACATAAATGGCGGAATGGTTTCAAGTCCCAAAAAGATAAAGAAATAAGTACTTCCCCAAATAATAAAAATAGCCGCAAAAGCGAGATAGATAAGAAATTGATTTTCGTTTTTAGACATATTATTTTGGGCTATTTTATAAAACAAAAAAATGATTCCTTTCTGAAAATTGAGTTTCCCCAAGATTCTTAAGAAGTCACTTTTTTGATTTAAAAGGAATAAAAAATATTTTTTAGGATTTCAACTGAGATACAATTGCTTTAATTTCTTGCTCTTTACTTTTGGGATAAATCAACAAGACTGAATCTTTATCTACTATAATGTAATCATCAAGTCCATCAACAATTACTTGTTTTCCTATAGCTGTTCTAATGATATTATTCGATGCGTTTTGCAGCAAAACTACTGCATTTACAACGGCATTATTATTATCGTCTTTTGGTAGTTTCTCATGTAGTGATCCCCAAGTCCCTAAATCATTCCAATCAAAAGTAGCTGGAAGGACGTAGACATTCTTGGCGTTTTCCATGATAGCATAATCAATGGAAATATTAGCTGCTTTAGGATAATTCTCTTGAATAAAGTCACTTTCTTTATCCGAATTATATACATTAAACCCTTCCATAAAGAGAGCAAACATTTCTGGCTGAAATTCTTCAAAAGCTTTCAAAATAGATCGCACGCTCCAGATAAAAATACCGGCATTCCACAAATAATTTCTGCTTTGAATAAAACCTTTTGCTGTTTTGGAATCAGGTTTTTCTCGAAACTGGACAACCTTTTTTATCGAACGGCTATCTAATTTATCAAATTCAATATAACCATAACCAGTATTTGGAGCAGTTGGTAAAATTCCCAAAGTCATCAACGATTCTTCTCTTTCACATAAATCAAAAGAACGTTGCAAATTGGCAACAAATTGCATTTCATCTTCAATCCAGTGGTCGCTTGGAGCGACGACCATCACTGCATTTGGATTTATTTTTTTTATTTTCAAAGAAGCGTACAAAATACAAGGAGCCGTATTTCTCATCGCAGGTTCTAAGACAATTTGTTCTTGAGTTACCATTGGCAATTGTTCCAAAATCAAATCATTGTAACTTTCGTGAGTCAGAATCAAAATATTCTCTTTCGGAATGATTTGTGATAATCTACTAAAAGTTTTCTGAATTAAAGTTTCCCCTGAACCCAACATATCATGAAATTGCTTCGGAAATTCTCTCGTACTTACTGGCCAAAATCGCGAACCGATTCCTCCTGCCATCAATATTGCGTAATAATTTTTGTTCATTTTATTTTATTTTATTTGCCCTAACAGCAAATCATTTTTATCCGGGTAACAACTCTACCTCGGCATTGGGGTTAAATAAATACAGACGCCCGGTGCTAACTTCCAAACATTCGTATCGCTTGGTTCGTATGGCTATCTTCTTGAAAACTTTACCATTAGAGATTCTAAAAACGCTACCGTAAGGAATCTCAAAGATATAGTTTTTATCATTTGGTTTGTCATACTGCTTTAAGGCCAATGCTAATGTGGCATCAGTATCGCTACTTGCAGTAGGATTTTTGAAATGCCTAGCCAACAAAGGTAACAAATGATTTGGAAAAATCTCTGGTCGAATATACGGTATCATCAACCTTTGAAAAGAATGTTTCCATTCATCTCCGTGTGGTTTAATATGTCTACCAAATTTCTCAAATGCCACCAAATGTGAAATTTCATGAATCAACGTAATCAAAAACTTGTATTTATTGAGACTGGAATTAACCGTAATCTCGTGCTTCCCATTCAAACCTTTTCGATAATCTCCGTGACGGGTTTGCCTCTCATTTACAATTTTGAGATGCACTTGATGCGTAACAATCAGTTCAAAAACTGGCTTTACGGCATGTTCCGGCAAATATTTTAAAAGTGTTTCTGGCAAAACTAGTTATAAGGATTTGGGTTGGAATTTAGAATTTTACAATTCTTACGGATTTGTCGAAGAAACTGGCAAAACTTTACCGTTAAAATATTTATTTCCCGTAAGCGTAAAATCATAAATGTAATTGGCCATTTCACTAGCTGATAGTGGCGCTTGATATCCAGGAAATGCTTCTTGCAACATTTCGGTTTGTACAGATCCTAATGCCAAAACATTAAAAGAAATCCCCTGTTCTTTATACTCTTCAGCCAGTAACTCAGATAGCGTAATCACAGCTCCTTTACTGGAACTGTAAGCTGCCAATCCAGCAAACTTAAGACTTCCTTGCACCCCCCCCATAGAACTTATGGTTACTACGTGACTGCCTTTTTGCAAATAAGGCAAACAAATGCGTGTCAAATTAGCAACGCCAAAAACATTGACTTTATATATATTTTCAAAATCATGCTGTGTCGTTTCCGAAAAAGGTCTTAATAATAAGCTACCAGCATTATGAACGACAGCATCAATGCTTTTCCAAGATGCAGACAGAAAATTTGACACTTTTTGCAACTCTGCCTCATTCGATATATCTACTGAGAGACATGTTATGTTTTTATGTAAAAGCAAAGCTTCATTTATTTTTCTTGAAATAGCAAGCACTTGATGTCCAGCATTGGCAAATTGCAAAGCCAACTCAAGACCTATTCCCCTACTTGTTCCCGTAATAATAATATTTTTCATGTAGCAAAAATAGTCAAAACAGTTAAAAAACTGTACTTTTAAATTTTAAATAATATATTTTTATCCTTTTATAAAAAGACAAAAAATACAACTCTAAAAATAAAATAAGAACCGTAAAAATTGGAGTTTCATTAAAAAAAAACGAATACTGCCAATTGTTTTTTACTTTCGTAAATCCAAGCTAAACCGGATATTTTGGCCGATAGAAATGGGGCAGTATAGAAGTACCAGAAAATCAATATCCGAGTCAAAGAGCCAAAAGAAGAAATTAAAATTCTAAAAAAAGATATTGATCTCAAATAATACTGGAATATTTAAAAAACAACACTAGACTTTTACTTATTTTTGCAAAAAAACAACCCATCTAGAACTATAAAAATGATTGAAAACATACAATTTGAAGTAGCAAAAAATTCAGACATTGAAGGAGTAATAGCCTTACAAAGCATTTATTTAGTTTCGAATATGACCGAAGAAGAAAAGGCTTCAGGGTTTGTAACCACTCCATTTTCGATAGATCAATTGCAAGAAGTAATTCGACAAGAAGGTTTGTTTATTGCCAAAGACAACAACAAAATTATTGCTTATATCTTTGCTGCAAGTTGGGATTATTTCAGTCAATGGGCTATTTTTAATCATATGACTCCAATGCTGCCTGGTCTTTCTTTCAAAGATTTTAAGATGACTGATCGCAATACTTTTCAGTATGGTCCTATTTGTATTGACAAAAAATATCGAGGAAAAGGTTTAATTAATCCTTTCTTTGATTTTATGAGAACACACCTTGTGAAACGTTTTCCAATAAGTATAACTTTTATCAACAAAACCAATATACCTTCTCAAAAAGCACATATTGAAAAACTGAAATGGGCTATTATTGGCGATTTTGAATTCAACAATAACAACTATTTTATTTTGGGTTATGATATGAGTCAACCTTCTATCTAATTGTTTTCTTAGCTTAATACTAAAATTAACAGCATTTTGTTGGCTGCAATATTAAACCATATAAGTCATATAAGCTTAATTTGAATAAAATAAAGTAAAATCGAAAGTTCATTTTAGTATAATTACAACTCAAAAAATTTTTTTACTTATAATCACTTTTTTTATTGATTTCAAAAACCATCCTTCTTCTTCACTTATATGACTTATATGGTTAAAATTAAATGCTTTCTTTTTAGAATGTAGCGGTTTTTTTTAAATACTTTTTATAGACTTTTCGGGCCTGAAAACAAGCCAAGACTACAAAAAACAATGGTATAACAATTGGTATAATAATTTTGGAATAATTCAATATTTTTTGGGAAAGCGAATCCAATAAAACGATTACAGCTAGCATTCCAAAAAAAGCACCAAGTAAAGTACCAAAAATATAATGAAATTTAAGTTTTTTGGATAACGATATGTGTTTGGCATTCATTAGGTACAAATTCCAACCCATCCAAAAAGGTATTTGAAGAAAATTCAATCCGCATAAAACGAACCCAATCAAAAAGGGAGAATATTGAATGTAATCTTCCAAATAATTATGTTCTTGAGTCGTTTGATTCGAATAGGCATAAAATACATAAGCAATCAATAAAAGAAAAAAGACCGCAAAGAAATCGATGCTTTTCATCAATTTTTTATTTTCTGCCAATTGGTTTGAAAAAATAACAGTAAAATAAATGACAACTGCTTCAATAACAATCACGCCCAATAAATAAGAAACCAAAGCGTTTATTCCTAATTTAGACAAAACCTCAACTCCAATAATATTCAAATAACCCAAGGGTAGCGAACCTAAAAAACTCACAATAAATCCAACAATTAAATTTTTTATAGCTTTCATTTATTGGAAATTTACAATTCTCTTATTTTGCTTTTGATGCAAACGGTATTCTTTCATCCCTTCTTTGTGTGCCAAATACGGAAAGCCCAATTTACGGTTGGCTACACTTATTTCATACATATAGGTAATGTGCCTTGCCAATTCTTTCCAAGCAAATAGCAAGGAATGTTCAGGGTCATAAATATGAGTTGGCTCGCTTGCTGCTCCATTTAACTCGACCACCGAGAAACTTTTCCCTTGTTCTAATTCCTCAAAAGTGTTGTACATTATATCCAACCTTCCAAAATGAAAACCAGGAATTTGCATACACATTTCGTTAAAAGTGTCGGTAAGTTTTGGTGTTACCCTATGACTTCCATCTATAAATTTGGCTCCACGAGCATGATTCCCATAAGGCACAAGATTTATTTTTTCGCCTACAGGCAAAACCGTCTGCAATTTACTTCCATATTCTTGCTTTAGCACTTTTAACTGCAATTCGTATCTAGGATTTTGTTTTATCAATTCCTCAATAGTTGCCACTCCATTTCCGGTAATTATTAGAAATTCCTTAGCGACTATACCTGTAATTCTTCCTTTCTTTTCGTGTGGATAGCGTACATAAAAAACACCGACTTCATTTTCATACGGAATCAAATCCTGCACAATAAAATCAAAATAAGCACTTTCAGAATACTGTTTTAAATCGGTTGGAGTTACTATTTTTTTAACGGCAGACCCTCTCAAACCAATATCCGGTTTGGCAATAAAAGGATATTTAATTCCTGCATTTTCTAATATTTTACTAATCTCTTCAACAGAAGTTCTGGCTTTCACCAATTCGGTTTTGGGATAATAATTTTGAGGAATCAAATTATAAATTTGCTTTTTACTTTCCATCATAAAACCGCCATTTTTAATGGTTGGATTGGAAGCATTGAAGAAAAAAATAGATTTCGCCTTAATCGAATAATACGCCCATAGGAAATAAATCGGTATATAAACGATTTGAAAAGGCCAATACTCCCAGTGTGTCAATTTGTGAAAGAATAGTTTCAATTTTGTAATTATTTTATAAACTTATCAAAGTTATTAGATGGAAATAAACGTTTTAGAATATTCTTTTTCAGCAATCAAGTCTAAATAATTCATAATAACCTTATTCTTCTCAATTACCGATTGGGTAATACTTAATGTTTTCAATTGATTGTTTCGATTAATTACCAAGCCATGTTCATTGTTATTTTCTTCCGTATAACGATGAAAATGCAGCATTTTGTCTTGTGTAATTTCAGGATTGGCATCTAAAAAAGAATAAAACCAATTCGAACGCTGCTCTCGAATGTCTTTTGAATAAAGGGTTGACGAAGACCAAACATAATTTTTATCAGTATTTAAAGTTGTAGTTGATTTTTCGGCTCCATTCCAGCGCAATTGAAAAAGCAGTTTTTCCTGAAACAAAACTAATGTAAAAGGTTCGATATTTTCTAAATCAATTTCATCCCAAAATTGCTTTGGCGAAGCACTACTAATCATCTCTAGCACAATCAAACCGCGGCTTTTTCGATAATGTAATTGAACTTCATGCTTTTCATCGGCTCCATTGAGTAAGACCAAAACGGTTCCGTTTTCGTCTACCACATACCAAGTTCCCCCTGCTTTGGAGTCTTTTGGATAAATAATATTTTTTCCGTTCAAGGTGTAATTTTTGGGCGGAATTGCAGTCGGTCGCATTATTTTTTCATCACGATTGGACGTAATGATAATTTTACCATTCGAGCAAACAAAACTTACTGTACACATTGTTTCCTGTATTCGATTGTTGAACGAGCCACCCCAAAATTGGAATCAACCGTTATTTTTTCAGACTTTAAAATTGCTACTTTAATCAATGCTTGGTGATGAATACAATGTTCCAAATTATATAGCAACTCTCGGTAATAGTTACTTTAAATTTTGATAGCAATACCATCCATCATTTGGTGCAATTCTAAATTTTTATTTTCTTTTAAAATACCGTCTTTGACATCCAAAATTGCTTGAATTGCAAAATCTGTATTGGTTTGAATCAGTTTATTTCGATCTCTTTTATCATAATTCACGATTCCTGAATTATAATTCCGATTCAAACACTGAAACATTTCAACGATATGCCGAGTATGCTCACCAATACTAGAGCCACTCAATTCAAAACAAGGTTCCAAATATTCCTCTTTAGACAATTGGTTGAGCAATTCAATCAATTCATCAAGACTATTATTTATAGATGGAATTAGCATATTATAATTTTAAGAGGTTAATCATTTTACTTTTATTCCAATAAATTAATGCAAGACAACAAAGAAAGGTAATTATTGCTAAAATAAATAACTCTCCTCTATCATTTTTCACTTCTATTCCTAATACAAAAAGATGCGAAAAAATAGCGCCAAGCATTACTCCTGCACCCAACAAAGCCCCCAATAAAGTTGTTCTTGGAATCAGAATTAAGATAGCAGCGATTAACTCGGCTACTCCCGATCCAATTCTGCCATACGGCTCTATTCCCAAGGTCGAGAAAATATAAACACTCTCTTCTGCAGCCGTAAATTTAAAATACAGCGTTTGCAATAAAATGATTGCAGCAGTTAGCCGAAACAACCATTGTACAATTGATATTTTCATGATTTCTATTTTTTAATTTTCTTCCAATTGGCATCAGCTTTTACTTTCAAACTGGTTTCATCCTTGTTCCAGCTTTTTAGGGTGTTGTTGAAATAAGCATTATAAAACAGATACAATTTGCCATCAATAACTTTAAAAGTTTCCGGATTAATTTCGACTTTTTCTCCAGCACTTCCCATAGCATAAGCACACCAACCACCGTATTGTGGCTCGAAGGAAGCTGGATTTTTCAAGAAAATTTCTTTATTTGCAGTTGAAGAAAATTGATACATCACTCCATCATAAGTAATTGAAATTTCTTTTCTCCCTTTCATGGCCTTATTTTGTTTAAAATAAGACACGGGATCGAAGCCTTGAATGGCAACTTTATTTTCCAAATTATATTCGGATAGTTTTTTGCTTGCACTTTGTGCAAATGTGGTTGAGAAAGCGAAGACAACCAACAGCAGTACTATTACTCTTTTCATAATAACTATTTTTTTGTTTATCGATTTTGATATTACAAATGTAAAGCAGTAAAAAAAGCTAAAATGTCGGGTAGTTTACATTGGAGGCAAATTTTTCTAAATCAATTGACTGCCTTGGCAAAACCAACCGTGTCACGATATATTTGAGGCGAAACTTCGGCATTGGTTTTAAAAAAGCGACTAAAATAATGTTCATCATCATACCCGAGTTCATAGGCAATTTCTTTGACTGGTTTATTTGTCAAGTATAATTCACGTTTAGCTTCGATAATAATGCGTTCTGCAATTAAATTGGTCAATGTTTTATTGAAGTGATTTTTGGTGATTTTCGCTAAAGCTTTTGGAGAAATATTAAGTAAATCAGCATAATCACTGGCAGAATGTTTGGTTTTGAAATTTTGTTCAATGAAATTTTTTAAATTTTGAAGAATAAATGGTGCCGTATTTTCTTCTATTGGAGCAGACTCTTTTGGTTGCTGTTCTTTTTTTAGTCGAGAAGCGGTAATGAGGAAAATTTTCAAATAGGAAATTAACAATTCATATTGTGCTAACGCAGGATTTTGCATTTCAATCTTCATTTGTTCCAAAACCATATTGAATGTGGCTTTAGCAGCCTCATCAATCAACACATACGGTGGTTCATAAATATTATTAAACAAAACCCCATTACAAGCTACTTCGTCATGGTGCTTCATAATACAAAAAAAATCGGGATGAAAATGAATTACTTTCCCTTCTATAGCAACGTCAGATGATAACATAAAAGGCTGATAGGGTGCAAAAGCCAACAATTGATTTTCTGAAAAATCATATTCTGAAAAATCTACTTTTACTTTACCTTCCCCTTTTTGAACCCAAATTAATGAATAATAATTCAATCGCTGAATATGATCAAAACAAGAAATGCTTTCAAAAGAAAAAAGTTTGAAAGCCAAATTTCCGTTTTGTGGATTGACTAAAGTAAACGTGGATTGATCTATCATACTATTTAATTTATAAACAAATTTAATTCAAACGAGAATCTTTTAATTGGTTTTTAAGATTCTCAGCCATGACAATTATTTAAATTTTCTATCCTTCTCCTCTATTGGCAAATCATTGATACTGGCAAAGCGTTTGCGCATCAAACCATTTTCGTCAAATTCCCAGTTCTCATTTCCGTAGGCGCGAAACCATTGTCCTGCTGCATTTCTATATTCATACTCAAAACGAACTGCCATTCTATTTTCGCGAAAACCCCATAATTCTTTTTTGAGTTTATAATCGAGTTCTCTTTCCCATTTGCCTTTCAGGAATTCTTTTACGGCTTCACGACCATTAATAAAATCGGTTCTATTACGCCATTCCGTATCAACAGTATAGGCCAAAGCAACACGCTCTGGATCTTTACTATTCCAGGCATCTTCGGCCAATTGTACTTTTTGCAAGGCAGTTTCCATATTAAATGGAGGAAGTGGATGTCTTTGTTCCATGATAATTGAGTTTATTTAAAAAGAATGCAAACCAAATTAAATTGATTTGCATCTTTTGATTTCAAAAAAATAAAAATTATAAAGCGGGTGCCAAAGGAAAATCAACTGGCACTTGTGTCAAATTATGTAGATAATTCAACGCTGTTTTATCACTCACTTGAAGTATCAAATCTACTAAATTCTCATTTGTAAAACCCTGTGCAAAGAAAGCATCTACTAAATCTGAATTAGCGTTTCCTCTTGTTTGTGTAATTTCAGCTGCCAATTGAACCAAAGCATTCAATTTTGCATCAGTAGATTTTCCTTTACGAATGTCCAACAATTGTTCATCTGTAAAACCATTCATTTTCCCAATAACGGTATGGGCACTTTGGCAATAAATACAATTGTTAACTTGGCTTACAATTAAATTTACCGCTTCTTTTTCTTTATTGGACAAAGAGGTTTTAGCATTTTGATAGGCCAAATATTTTTCTAACCCATTTTTTGAATAGCCAATCGTAGCATATAAATTGGGAACAAATCCTAATGCTTTTTGTAAATTATCAAAAATTACTTGATTGTTTTCTGAAACTTCTGATCTTGTTGGAACTGAAAATGTTGTAGTTGTCATCTTATTTATTTTTAAAAATTGCTTGTCTTTATTGACATTACAAAGATGCAACAGCTTTAAAAGTTATAAAATGGATAATAAACGCAAGGTGGTGGACAATTTTCCTTCCTCAAAAGAAGAAGTTAGAAAACTATAATTTGGTAATATCTTCAATGATAATTTCTTTACGATTGTAGTACAACAATCCATTAGTTTCCATTTCATTTAGCAATTGAGTGGTTGTTTGTCTTGAAGTACAAATAATTTGAGCCATATCATTCTGGGTGAGATAATTTTCAATAACAACTCTATTATCCGTTCGCTTGCCTTCTCTTTCGGCCCAATCTTTTAAAAATTGATACAACCGGGTTTTGGCATCTTTAGAAATTAAATTAGCATAATTGTTTTTAATGCGCTTCATTTTCAATCCTACAAACTTGGTATATGACAACGCCAAACTAGGATTTTGAAGCAATAAATTTTCAAAATCGGAAAGTAGGAAACTACAAATAATAATTTCATCGGTCAATGCCTTTGCATATTCATTGGAATTCACATCATTTTCCAAAGTCAGTTCGCCAAACAAATCGCCTTTTTGAATAATATCTTTGATGGTTTCGTTCCCGTCTTCATCGACAGCAACAATTTTGATACTTCCTTTTTTAAGTAGAAAAACCCGAGGCACATCGGAGGAAGAAAAATAGATAACATCACCTTTTTTGGCTTTTTTAAAACCTGTAATGATGCACAACTGCTTAATTTGTGACATACTCAATGTCCAAAATAATTTGTGATCTCGAAGATACCAATATTTTAATTCGTCGTACATAACTATTTAAAAGTGTGTTGCTAATTCGTGTAAAAATAAACAAAGTCGCTTTTAAAAAATGCATCTACCAAATAAAAAATCCAAACTCGAAAATTCAAGTTTGGATTTATATATTGAGTAAAAAAAATAATTATGAAACTAAGGTTCTTGAAATCACAATACGTTGAATTTCGGAAGTCCCTTCATATATTTGAGTAATTTTGGCATCACGCATCATACGCTCTACATGATACTCGGCTACATAACCATTTCCGCCATGAATTTGTACGGCTTCAATAGTAGTATCCATAGCAGTTTGAGAAGCAAACAATTTCGCCATTGCTCCTGATTGGGAAATGTCCATTCCTGCATCTTTTTGGTATGCCGCATTAAAACACAACAATCTGGCAGCCGAAATTTGAGTTGCCATATCAGCCAGTTTGAAAGCGATGGCTTGATGTTTGAAAATTTCTTTTCCAAAAGCCTTACGTTCCTGTGAATATTTTAAGGCCAATTCGTAAGCTCCTGTTGCAATTCCTAATGCTTGGGATGCAATACCAATTCTTCCACCGTTTAAAACTGCCATTGCAAAATTAAATCCAAAACCATCAGCTCCAATTCTATTTTCCTTAGGTACTTTTACATCATTAAACAATAAAGAATGTGTGTCTGAACCACGAATACCCATTTTCTTTTCTTTCGGACCAATGTCAAATCCAGCCCAACCTTTTTCAACAATAAAAGCGTTGATTCCTTTATGTCCTTTCTCTACATCGGTTTGAGCAATTACTATATAAGTTGAGGCCGAAGCGCCATTAGTAATCCAGTTTTTGGTTCCATTCAATAAATAATGATCTCCTTTGTCAATCGCTGTAGTTTTTTGAGAAGTTGCATCTGATCCAGCTTCTGGTTCCGATAAACAAAATGCTCCAATTACCTCTCCTTTGGCAAGAGGAACCAAATATTTCATCTTTTGCTCCTCATTACAATATTTTTCCAATCCTGCACAAACCAATGAATTATTTACAGACATAATTACAGCTGCCGATGCATCAATTTTGGCAATTTCTGAAACGGCTAAAACATAAGAAACGCTATCCAGACCTGAACCTCCATATTTTGGATCAACCATCATTCCCAGAAAACCTAGCTCGGCCATTTTTTTGACTTGTTCGGTAGGAAATTTAGAGTGCTCATCTCTTTCTATTACGCCTTCCAACAATTCAGTTTGAGCAAAATCTCGCGCTGCTTGCTGTATCATCAATTGTTCTTCGGTTAGATTAAAATCCATAATAATATAAAATAAAAATTGGTTTTTGTTTTAAAAATGTTGTCAAAGGTAATTTTTAATTATGAATTTTTCAATTTTGAATCGTAAATTTGGCCTATGAAAAAAGATTACTATAACGTTATCGGAGTGATGTCAGGAACTTCGCTTGATGGAGTCGATTTGGCTCATATTCAATTCGAAATAAAAAATGATAAATGGGCATTTGAAATCTTGGAATGCGAAACCATTTCTTACGATTCTAGTTGGATTTCAACTTTAAAAACAGCAGTAGATTACACTGAAAACCAACTTGAAGAATTAAATAAAAACTATACTCAACTTCTGGCTTCCATCATTGTTCAATTTATAAATAAGCATGACATTCAAGATTTAGATTCGGTATGTTCCCACGGACACACTATTTTGCATCAGCCACAAAATGGATTTACACTTCAAATTGGAAATTTACCTGAAATTGCAAAACTGACACAGCAAAAAGTAGTTTGCGATTTTAGAATCCAAGACGTGCAATTAGGAGGACAAGGTGCACCGTTGGTTCCAATTGGAGATGGCATCTTATTTTCGGAATATGATTATTGTATGAATCTTGGCGGTTTTTCAAATGTGTCTTTTGAAGAAAACAAGACCCGAATTGCTTTTGACATTTCGGCTGTCAACACGGTGCTTAATTTTTATGCCAATCAGTTGGCTATGGATTATGACGACAAAGGTCAAATTTCAAGAACAGGCAATTGTTCAATTGATTTACTGAATGAATTAAATGCTTTGGATTTTTATCAAAAAAAACACCCGAAATCATTGGGCTTTGAATTTGTAAAAAAAATTATTTTACCCATCATAGAACGTTACCCAATATCCATTGAAGATAAATTGCACACCTATACAGAACATATTGCCGTTCAAATAGCATTGGCTTTGCCCAATAAAAAAGGAAGCATGTTAACTACTGGAGGTGGCGCTTATAATAACTTTCTAATTGAAAGGATTCAATTTCACTTGCCAGAAATGCATGTGATTATTCCGTCGAAAAAAATCCTGGAATTCAAAGAAGCACTAATTTTTGCATTACTAGGAGTTTTAAAAATACGTGGGGAGATAAATGCGCTTCAAAGCGTAACTGGCGCGAAACACGATCACAGTTCCGGAATAATTTATAATTATTAAAAAAAGCTTTCTATCTTTTAATAAAAATATTTTAATCATTTTCTCTCTTATCTCTATTAACAAATGTTCAATAAGCAGCAATAGAATAATCAGAAACACAAACTTAATACATTTTCCTACTTTGAATGTAAGTGATTATTTACTAGATCATTGCGTTTTTATAAGAAAAAATGAACTACAACGTTATAAAATACACATTTAATAAAAAAAAGCTGCCACGACCTGTCGTTTATGATAATTTAACATTATTTTTGCTCGAAATTATAAATTATCATCATTGTGAAAAAAATATTATTGGTAATAACATTAGTTATTTCTTCCTTATTCTCTGAGGCAAATGCTCAAAAACAAATCGTATTTGAAGGGGTAACTATCCCTAGAACAATGAAATTTGAAAACAAAACACTACAACTGAACGGTGCAGGGTCCAGATCAAAAATGTGGGTTGAAGTATATATCCAAGCTTTATATTTAAGTCAATTATCACAAGATCCGAAAGAAATCATCAATGATAACTCAGAAATGTCAATTCGTATCGAAATTACTTCTGCATTGGTTTCATCTGGTAAATTAACTAGAGCTATGAATGCCGGATTCGAAAAATCAGCAGGTGACAAATTCGAAGCTTTAAAACCAAAAATGGAATTATTGAAAAGTTTTTTATCTGATGAAATCACTAAAGGGGATGTATTCGAATTAACTTATAATCCAATCGACAAATCAGTTTGGGTGATAAAAAACCGTGAATTAAAAGGAAAAGTTGAAGGTATTGAATTCAAGAAAGTATTTTTCGGAATTTGGTTGGGAGACAAACCAGTTGATGAAGATTTGAAAAATAGTTTATTAGGTATCTAATACCCATTTTTGCAATTCACAAAACATATAAATACCACATTTACAAAATGAGCATGATTTAAAATTGGTTGCCAATACCAATACCATCATGCTAATTTTGCATAAAAGACCTTAAAAATAAAAGTGCTTTTGTATCTATTTACGATATAGAAGCATTTTTTTTATGGAGATATTGCGAGTGCAAAAAAAAAAAATATCAAATACATATTTCTCATAAAACCTTTTATATATTTGCCAAAAATAAATATATCACAATAATATGAAAGATTTATTGCAGCAATTTGAAAATAAAGCCCCTGAAATTATTTTCAACTGGAAAGATTCCGAAACCGAGGCTGAAGGTTGGACTGTAATCAACTCCCTTCGTGGTGGAGCTGCAGGTGGCGGAACCCGAATGAGAAAAGGGCTTGATATGAATGAGGTTTTGTCATTGGCAAAAACCATGGAAGTGAAATTTTCAGTTTCTGGACCAGCGATTGGCGGTGCTAAATCTGGAATCAATTTTGACCCAAACGACCCTCGCAAAAAAGGTGTTTTGCAACGTTGGTACAAAGCGGTTTCCCCATTATTAAAAAGTTATTACGGAACAGGTGGCGATTTGAATGTGGATGAGATTCACGAAGTAATCCCAATGACCGAAGAATGTGGTGTTTGGCATCCACAGGAAGGTGTTTTTAACGGACACTTCAAACCTACCGAAGC
Organism: Flavobacterium taihuense; assembly: GCF_019351435.1. Classification (GTDB taxonomy): domain Bacteria; phylum Bacteroidota; class Bacteroidia; order Flavobacteriales; family Flavobacteriaceae; genus Flavobacterium; species Flavobacterium taihuense. Next base: position 75,882 of record NZ_JAHWYN010000005.1, on the reverse strand, counting down.
CGATAAAATCAATAGAATTGGACAATTGCGTCAAGGAGTAATTAAAGTAATCGAAAACCCAAAATTCTCACCTGATGTAACCAGAAAATATACCATTGCCGATATGATTACCGGTTATGGCGTTGCCGAAGCAGTACGCCACTTCTACGATATTTATGGTGGTTCTGTCAAAGGGAAGAAAGCCATCGTACAAGGTTTCGGAAATGTAGGATCGGCTGCAGCCTTTTATTTAGCCGAAATGGGAGCCAAAATTATTGGTATTATTGATAGAGACGGAGGATTAATCAACGAAGAAGGTTTTACTTTTGAAGAAATAAAAGCATTGTTCCTTGCTAAAGACGGAAACAAATTGGTTGCCGATAAAATGATTCCTTTTGAGGAAATCAACCAAAAAATCTGGACTATTGGTGCCGAAATATTTACACCTTGCGCTGCTTCAAGATTGGTCGCCCAAAATCAAATTGATAGCTTAATCGCGAATGGATTGGAAGTAATATCATGTGGAGCCAACGTTCCATTTGCAGACAAAGAAATTTTCTTCGGTTCCATTATGGAAGAGGTAGATCACAAAGTGAGCTTAATTCCTGATTTTATCTCGAATTGTGGAATGGCTAGAGTTTTTGCTTATTTCATGGAGAAAAAAGTACAAATGACTGACGAAGCCATTTTTAACGACACTTCCGAAACAATCAAAAAAGCCATTGCCAAAGCATACGACTTAAACAACTCTAAAACAAACATTAGTGCTACGGCATTTGAAATTGCTTTAAAGCAATTGACATAATACAATCATTTGACTCAAAATAGTCAACACGGATTGAACAGATTTAAAACTGTTTGCTCCGTGTTTTTTTTGTTTATAAAGTTTTCTTATTAAACCCAGAATCCGCAATAGAAATCTACTGTAGGTCCTGGGTTTACTTTTTATAAAAAAATATCGAATTGCTGCAAAACCCCCAATCAATGGCCAATCCAACCAAAAACAGTTACTAAATACATCATTTATGCTATATTATGCTTCAAATTTACTACCAGCATTTTCAATATACATCTACTTTTATACAAAATATTTTCACTGTTTGACAGTACATTAACTACAGTAAAACAATATCTTCCGAATTTAAATTTTCGAAATAATATTACTTTAAAAACAACCTTTAATTCTATAAAAACAACTTGAACAACTAATGCAACCCTCAAATTACAACCTATTATAACCAAAAAAATAATTATTAAAAGGAAATCATGAAAAAAATAAGTATGATTACATTAGCACTATCAATTGCATTAGGATTTGCATCCTGCTCTGACAATCCGGCTCTTGAAACAGAAACTCAATCAGTAAGTACTGCACCAAATAATAATACCAGTAAAGTCGCTGCTGCTCCTTGGGTAAAACAATTTGAAGACACTTTTAATGTGGGCGCTACACTTTCACAATGGACAAAAGCACAACGTACTGATTATAACTCAAAATATTGTGACTATAACAGTTCTGTGCCTTCAATACAAACAAGAGACGGAAAAGGATGTTTAGAAATTAAGACCACGAAGCTAAGTGCAACAAAATATCAATCGGGTCTAATTAAGTCTAACTATCAGTATAAGCCAGAAAACAACACAGAATACATGCTCTCCGCTAATATTAAATTAATAGCTATGGATGGTGCTAACTATAAATCATTCACAGACACTTACGGGGCTTGGCCTGCTTTCTGGAGTGTTCAAGAAAATGCTTGGCCAGTTCAAGGTGAAATTGACATCATGGAAGGTTATTCGTTTGCGCCAAATGTATCTCGCTTTACTTCTAATCTTTTTTATGGAACAGCTTCGGGTACAAACCAATTAGGAAACACAGCTGAAAGAAACTATCCAAGTACATTTAATCTAAATGGGAATAACGGATGGCATTTGTACGAGTCCTTTTGGAGTATGAAAAACAACGTGGTTACGGTAACTATAAAATTAGATGGAGCGACTGTTTCAACCTATACTAATAGTAGCGTATCTAAGCTTAATTTAAATAATTTTGGGCCGCATAATATAATTTTCAATTTGAATGTAGGATCCAATGATTCGAATTTTATAGATCCGAATAAAATAAATTTATTTTCTACTGTCATGATGTGGGTAGATGACGTTACAGTCTATAAAAGATCAATCTAAAATAAATTACATATTCATAACTTATCTATAAGGGGGCCAAAAAGAAAATAAACCATACAATGACATATAAACAAACAATAACCATAGGGCTTTATACCTTACTAACAATTGGAACTATTAACGCTCAAAAAAAGTCTTATTTAGACAAAACAAAGCCAATAGAAGAGCGTATCAATTTACTAATGAAGCAAATGACTCTAGAGGAAAAGGTGGGTCAAATGAACCAGTACAATGGTTTTTGGGAAGTGACAGGCCCTGCCCCCAAAGGAGGAAATGCCGAATTAAAATACAAACATTTGCGTGACGGCTGGGTAGGCTCAATGCTTACTGTTCGTGGCGTGAAAGAGGTAAGAGCAGTTCAAAAAATTGCGGTGGAAGAAACTCGTTTGGGCATTCCATTGATTATTGGGTTTGACGTAATTCACGGGTACAAAACATTAAGTCCAATTCCGCTAGCAGAAGCAGCAAGCTGGGATATGGAAGCAATAAAAAAATCAGCTCAAATAGCGGCGGATGAAGCCTCGTCTGTGGGGATTAACTGGACTTTTGGGCCTAATGTCGATATTTCTAATGATGCGCGTTGGGGACGTGTAATGGAAGGGGCTGGAGAAGATCCTTATTTAGGAAGTAAAATCGCTACGGCAAGAATAACTGGTTTCCAAGGAGATTCCAGAGCTGATTTAGCTAAAGTAAACACGATTGCGGCTTGTGCAAAACATTTTGCTGCCTACGGTTTTGCCGAGTCCGGTCGTGATTATAATACTGTAGATATTAGTAATTCTAAACTATATAACACGGTTTTACCTCCGTTTAAAGCAACTATAGATGCTGGTGTCCGCACGTTCATGAACTCTTTTAATATTCTAAATGGCATTCCTGCCACTGGGAATTCTTTTTTACAAAGGGATATTCTAAAAGGAAAATGGAAATTTGACGGTTTTGTGGTTTCAGACTGGGCTTCGGTTCGTGAGATGATTGCACACGGATTTGCAAAAGATGGTGCAGAAGCTACCCAAAAAGCAGTAAACGCGGGTTCTGACATGGATATGGAATCCCATTTATATGTGGAAGAGTTGGTGAATTTAGTAAAAACCGGTAAGGTCAGCGAAGCTTTGGTTGATGATGCAGTTCGCAGAATTTTGCGTGTGAAATTTGAGTTAGGATTATTTGACGATCCGTATAGATATTGTGACGAAAAAAGGGAGAAGGCAACCATTGGAAGCAAAGCCAACAATGAAGGTGTTTTGGATATGGCCAAAAAATCGATTGTCCTTTTAAAAAATGAAAAAGGGTTGCTTCCGCTAAAAAAATCAGGACAAAAAATTGCTTTAATTGGAGCTTTGGCCAATGATAAAAACAGCCCATTGGGAAGTTGGAGAATTGCTTCAGATGACAATACAGCTGTTTCTGTTCTAGAAGGAATGCAACAATACAAAGACAATCAATTAACCTATGAAAAAGGATCTGATTTAACCGTTGGAAAAACTACTTTCTTAGACGAATTGGTTTTCAATACCACCGATACAAGCGGATTTGAAGCTGCCAAAAAAACAGCATCTATTGCTGATGTGGTAGTCATGGTTTTAGGAGAACACGGATTTCAATCTGGTGAAGCTCGCAGCAGAACCAATCTGGATTTACCTGGAAACCAACAAGAATTATTAGAGGCAATTTATAAAGTAAATCCAAATATTGTTTTAGTTTTAAATAATGGAAGACCATTGTCAATTCCTTGGGCAGCAACACACATCCCTACCATTGTAGAGGCTTGGCAACTAGGAACACAAACTGGAAATGCGGTTGCTCAAGTGCTGTATGGAGATTACAATCCTAGTGGAAAACTGCCAATGTCCTTCCCTAGAAACGTAGGTCAATGTCCAATTTATTACAACAACTACAACACCGGAAGACCAACAGATGTTGATAAAAATGTATTTTGGTCGCACTTTTCCGATGTTGAGAAAACACCACAATTCCCTTTTGGTTTCGGATTGAGCTATACCACTTTTGAATATAAAAATCTAAAAATAAATAAAGCCGCTTTTGCAAAAGGAGAGCCTGTAGAAGTTTACGTAGATGTTACAAACTCTGGAAATTATGACGGAAAAGAAGTAGCACAATTATACATCCAAGATGTTGCTGCTAGTTTAGCCAGACCTGTAAAAGAATTAAAAGGATTCGAATTAATCAATCTGAAAAAAGGAGAAACCAAGACAGTAACCTTTGTGCTAACTGATAAAGAGCTAGGATTTTTTGATAACGATGGAAACTATTTGGTAGAAGCTGGTACTTTCAAAATTATGGTCGGAGGAAGCTCTGACAAAGGACTGGAAGGTCACTTTGAATTGCAGTAGGCCTACTTTATAAAATAATTCATTTGCCTATTCCAGACATAAGTACTTTTTCGCTATTAAGTGTTTAGTTTTTTTTTACTAAAAAACAGTTAATGAATGGTTTAAACTATTTTTCGCCACACCCGATAACAATCGAGAGTGGCGAAATTTTTCATTGGTATAATCTGTTTTTTTTGATATAAATTGCATCGCCATTTACACCCAAATTATTTCACAATGTTCAGTAACAAAAAAAGCACTATATTCCTCTTTTTCCTCTTTATCACGTCGAGTTTGTCTTCTCAAAACAGATTCGAGAATTTTCAGTTTCTTAGTATAAAGGAGGGAATGTCAAAAAGAGCTGTTTCGAGTATATCACAAGATCATTATGGTTTTATGTGGTTTGGTACCGATGGTGCAGGATTGTATAAATATGACGGTATAAATTATACCAACTACGAATATGATTGGAAAAACAAAAACGCCATAAACAGTAATTTAATTTATGCAACTTACATTGACTCATACAATAGACTTTGGGTTGGTACAGATGAAGGTCTGTGTTTCTATAATCGAAATCTAAACAAATTTGAAAATATAGACTTAAAAAATGCATTTACAAAAGGATATAAAAATATAGTAACCGTAAAAAGCATTATTCAGGACAACATAGGCAATCTTCTAGTTGGTACTTATGCCCACGGATTATTCAAATTAAATTTGAAAACCTTTAAAATGGAGTCTATCCAATTAAACTCACCATTAAACAGTGACAGTAAGATTAACTGTTTTGTAAAAAACAAAAAAGGAATTCTCTATCTAGGCACAGATTTAGGGCTAATAGAATATGATTCTAGGAGTAACAAAGTGAAAAAATTTACTTGGAACACACAAAAAATATCGGTCACAGATCCTATAGAAACTTTATATCTTGATGCCTCTGAAAATTTATGGATTGGTACAATTTCCAACGGATTACTTAAAATTTCGAGTAATCAAAAAATGGCTCAAATCGACAGATTCCAAATTTCAAAAAATAAAATATTATCGGTAATTGGCGTCAACTCTCATACCCTTATGTGTGGCACCGAAAATGACGGCTTATTTTTAATCAGTGATAAAGGAAATGTAATACATCGGTATCTAAATAGTAAATCGGACAGCCATAGTTTAAAATCCAATTCTATCTGGTCCTTATTTTTAGATAAAGACAAACGTATTTGGCTCGGTTATTACAACAAAGGAGTTGGGATTTTTGATAAACGAAATGCTAAATTTAATGCTATAGAAAGTGTTCCAACCAACACTAATTCTTTGCAAACAAGCTCAGTCACTGGAATCGAAAAAGACAATTCTGGCAAGTTATGGATTAGTATGGAGGGCGGTGGAGTCGATGTTCTGAATCCTTCTACTAAAGTTTTTAAGCACATTAACAATCAAGATGCTAAAAATTATTCCGGACTTACAAGTACTAATATCTTAACCGTTTTTATAGATAGCCAGCAAAATATTTGGCTAGGAAGTTGGAATGATGGCATCTATTTTTTGAAAAAAGGTTCAAAAACATTTGTCAATTTCACTTCGAAAAATACAATAGGTTTGACATCTGACCAAATTTTTAGTTTTTCGGAGGATTCTAAAGGAATAGTTTGGATAGGTTCCTACATGAAAGGATTACACTATTATGATCCTCTAAAAAATGAATTTCATCATTGTGATTCAAAACCATTTGTCACTAACAATTTAAACACCGCTAACATCCGAAAAGTTTTAGTAGACTCTAGAAATGCAATATGGGTTGCTACAATAGACGGTTTATACCAAGTTCGCAGAAATTCAAATGCCACTTTTTCTGTTGTATCGATGAAAAATGTAATGTCCAAAAGCATAAAATCCAATAAAAGCACCAATACGATTCTGTCTCTTTATGAATCCAAAACCAAAATTATTTGGATAGGAACAGCTGGTTCTGGTTTGTTTAGTTATGACGGAAAAAATAATAAATTAGCCTGGTACAGTGATTTTCCAGGATTCAAAGAAAAACTAGTAGTTGCTATAACTGAATCCCGTGATGGTACAATCTGGATTAGCGGAAAAACAGGGATAACCAAATTAGATCTAAAAAACAAAAAAGCAATAAATTTCTCGACCGACGATGGCCTTTTAAGTAACGACTTTAATAATAATGCAGTCTTGAATGACAAAAATGGTGATTTGTATTTTGGAAGTTATGAAGGAATAAATTATTTCAATCCTAATAAAGCCTCAACTAATATAAAAGAACCTTTGCTTTATTTGAATGATTTTAAATTATTCAACAAGTCGATTCATCCAAATGAGCCACAATCTCCTTTGTCGAAAGTAATATCCGAAACCGATCATATTACGCTTCACTACGACCAATCAGTATTTACTATTGAATATATTGGCCTCAATTATTCCTACCCAAGCACCAATGAATATGCGTATTATCTTGAAGGTTTTGAAAAAAACTGGAATTATGTAGGAAATAAACGTTCAGCAACTTATACGAATTTGGCTCCCGGAAAATATGTTTTTAAAGTCAAGTCGGCGGCGCGAGGCGGGAATTGGAATCAAAAACCATTGCAACTCTATATTGAAATTTTACCGCCTTGGTGGAGAACATCTTGGGCTTATCTTTTCTATTTTTTAATAATTGCAGGGACCTTTTACGGTATTAATAAATATTTTCAAAATCGATTTAAAGAAAAACAAGCAATAAAATTTGAAAGGGATAAAGCAAAGCAAATAGAAAAATTAAACACGAAAAAATTACAATTTTTCACCAATATCTCCCATGAATTCAGAACGCCTTTGACTTTGATCCTAAATCCGTTAGCCGATCTTATCAAAAATAAAAGTTTAGAATTACCGCATGATGTTGTGAATAAACTGCAAATCATGCACAAAAGTTCTGATCGTCTTTCAAAACTGATAAATGAATTGATGGATTTCAATAAATTACAGTTCAATCAAGTCGTTGTACAAGTGCAAAAAATAGAAATAGTTTGTTTTACGAAGGACATTATTGAGTATTTTAACGAAGAAGCTTCTAGCCGTGGAATTACCTTAGCTTTTGAATCAAACACAGCCGAACTGCACGATTGGTTAGACCCAAAAATGGTTGAGAAAATTATTTTTAATATTGTATCCAATGCTTTTAAAGTTACTGCCGATCATGGATTTATAAAAGTTCAAATAAATGCATCACAAAAAACAGAGCAATTCCCGTTAACCAATATTGAAAAAGAAATTCCTTATTTTGAAATTGCAATATCCGATACCGGCGCTGGATTAGACAAAAAAGATATTAAAAAAATATTTGATCGATTTTATCAAGTAAACAATTTAAGTAAAGCCTATTATGGCAGTACGGGAATTGGATTAGAGGTCGTTCGAGGATTTGTTGAATTGCATAAAGGGAAAATTGAAGTCGAAAGTGAATTGGGAATTGGATCAACATTTACTGTTACTTTTCCGCTAGGAAATGATTTCTTTACCGAAGATGAAATTGTTAAAGATGCATTCAAAAGAGAAGCGAAAATAACTCCACACCTTTTATCAATTCTAAACAAAGAAAACCCCAGTGAACCTGCTTCAGAAAAAGTGCACACCATCCTTATCGTTGAAGACAATACCGAATTGAGGAATTACTTAAAAAATGAATTGAAAAAAGAATACAAAGTACTTGTTGCAGAAAATGGTCAGAAAGGATTGGAATTGGCTTTAGAAAAATCTCCGGATATAATTATGACAGATGTTATTATGCCTATTATGGATGGTTTGGAATTATGTAAAAACATAAAAAAAGACATAAAAACAAGTCATATTCCATTATTGATGCTATCCGCAAAAGCTATGGTCAAAGACAAACTGGAAGGAATAGATTCTGGTGCCGATATTTATTTAAGCAAACCTTTTGACATGGATATTTTAAGGTCCAGTTTGGTGCAGCTTCTCACGAGCAGACAGATTATGTTCAATAAATTCTATCATGGAATTTCTAAAAAAACAAAGGCAAAAACAACCACAATAGACAATGATTTTATTCAAAAAATATTGAATTTTATTCACGAAAATATCAACGAATCGGATTTAAGTGTTGAGATATTGGCTTCAAAAGTATTCTTGAGCAGAAGCCAGCTTTATCGAAAAATAAAAACACTCACTGGAGTATCTGTAAATGAGTTCATTCGAAATGTAAGATTAGAAAAAGCCAAAGAATTAATAGCCTTAGGAAATAACAACATCAATGAAATAAGCTATAAAGTAGGATTTACATCTCCCTCCTACTTTACAAAATGCTTTAAAGAAAAATACGGTCATCTTCCAACACACAAAAGTGATGAGGATAGAACCAAAACGAATGAATAGTGGCAATAGCAACGATTAAAAAAGGTAATTCATGATGAATTACCTTTTTTTTTGGTCTTGAAATAAGTAAATTCATATCCTTTTTATGCACTTAAATCATCTTTAGGGAATAAGAAAAAACTATTAGACTGTTTTGACTTCAACTATTTATTCATTGTTTCTTCAATTATTATCAAAAACATAATTTTCTTCCTTATTCTTTTTTATAATTAATTAATAACGGAATTTTTCTATGAATGTGACAAAACTATATTTTGCCCTATAAATCTTTCATCGCTCGTTATTAGATAGTTTCCAATTCATTTCTGCAACAAATGTACTAGATTATGCATCATACGTGTTATAATTTCGGTAACGAACACGCTAGTTTTGGTCATGTATATTTTTTAAAAAGTTTGAATTTTATTTTCTAAAAAAAGAAATTATCTCTTAAGAAAAGAGATTCAAATTATAGATTATTAGAAAATAAACAAGCTTATAAACCTAACCAAAACAAACTTTTTCATGAAAAAAAAATTATTTAAAAAATTAGTGACGCTAGTTTTAATACTGTCTGGATTTTCCTTTTTTGGGCAGACTATTAAAGGTAAAGTGGAGTCTTCTGGATTGCCCTTATCTGGTGTAAATATTGCCGTAAAAGGAACATCAATCCGAGCTTCCAGTGGTTTTGACGGTTCCTTTACTCTGGACAAAGTACCCGCAAAATCCAAAATTATCTTTAGTTTCGTCGGTTTCGAAACAAGAGAAATTGAGTCTGACGGCCAAACACATTTAGTTGTGCGTCTTAATGAGGTTACCAAAACATTAAATGAAGTGGTCGTTATAGGATATGGAACCGCAAAACGAAAAGATTTGACTGGCGCCGTTTCATCCATAAAAGCTTCGGAAATCCAAGACAAACCTTTTACATCTATTGATCAAGCACTTGTAGGAAAAGCAGCGGGTGTAACTGTGAGTCAAAATTCGGGTACGCCCGGAGGAGGAATTTCTGTTCAAATTAGAGGAATTACGTCTATTAATGGAAACGAACCATTATATGTTATAGATGGAACTCCAATATTCGCAGATAAGAATAATGATTCTTTTGCATTTAGCGCATTAGGAGGAGGAAGCGGACAAACAAAAAATTCGGCTTTGTCTAGTTTGAATATTGCTGATATCGAATCTATTGACATTTTAAAAGATGCATCATCAACAGCAATCTATGGAGCAAATGGAGCTAACGGAGTTGTTTTGATTACCACCAAAAAAGGAAAAAAAGGAAAATCTACAGTTGCTTATGAAACCTATATGGGGATTCAACAAGTAACCAATTTTGTTGATGTTTTAAACTTACCAGAATATGCTAAGTATCAAACAAAAATTTTCGCATTAAGTGGAGAACCTATTCCTTTTCAATATCAAAAACCAGATTTATTAGGTGAGGGAACAAACTGGCAAGACGAACTTTTTAGAACTGCTTTAATGTACAATCATCAGTTGTCATTTTCAGGTGAAAAAGACGGAACAAGATATTATACTTCGTTAAATTATTTTGATCAGGAAGGAGTTGTTCTCAATTCAGATTACAATAGAATGTCCATGCGATTAAATATAGATTCGAATGTTAAATCCTGGTTGAAAATTGGTAATAATGTTGCATTGAGTAAATCCTCTCAAACCGTAGTAAGAAACGATGATAGAGGCGGTTTAGTCATGAATACACTAAGACAATCTCCAGAATTACCGGTTAGAAATACTGATGGTTCTTACGCGGGTCCTACCTCTGGTTTAGGCTCTTCGGCAAATGAGACAACCAATCCAATTGCTATGGCTGAATACAATAATGCGGAAAACGACAGATATAAAATCAACGGAAATTTCTTTGCTGATTTTACTCTTACGAAAGGATTGGTTTTTAGATCCGAATTAGGATATGATTTGAATTTTGCAAAAAGCAGTTCTTTTGCACCCGCATATACTTTAGGAAATGTATCTGAACTTTTAAACAAATCTTTCAAGCAGCAAGATCAAAGCTTTTATTGGAGCATCAAAAATTATTTGACTTATAATAAAACTTTCAATGACAAACACAACTTCACTTTTCTATTAGGTCAAGAGGCTCAAGAAAGTCAATACGAATACTTAAGCGGTTATAGAACTGGAGATTTTTTAAGTAAAGATTTTACCAACTTAAACTTAGGTGATATTGATACTGCTTTAAACCAAAATGGTTCTGGCAGATGGTCCATGACTTCTTATATTTCGAGATTAAATTATAGTTTTTTAGATAGATATTCTTTTTCAGCTTCTTTAAGAGCCGATGCTTCTTCAAACTTTGGACCTAATAATAAATGGGGTTATTTTCCATCATTTTCTGGAGGTTGGACTGTGAGTAACGAAAAGTTCTTTGAACCATTATCAAATACCATAAATTATTTGAAATTTAGAGTTGGTTACGGTGAGGTAGGAAATCAAAATATTCCAGCCAATAGATACCAAACCATTTTAACTTTAACTCCATCTCCATTTGGTGGTTCCTCTCCAACAATTGATAACTTAGGTAATCCTGATATTAAATGGGAGGCCCTAAAATCTTTCAATGCCGGTCTTGATCTAGATATGCTCAATAACAGAATAAAGTTTGGATTTGATTATTATATTAAAAATTCTTCCGACTTCTTAACAAAACAAATCAACGACGAATCCAATCAAAGTGCTCTTAACTACTATTTGAATACCGGTGAAATTGAAACTAAAGGAGTAGAATTTACATTGAATACAAGAAATATTGTAACAGAAAATTTTACTTGGGATAGTACCATTATTTTATCAAAATACAATAATGAGTTGACTAGTTTTCAAGGTGAAGGCAAATCTTTGCTAGGAAAAGTACAATTCGATTTATATACCGTTACTAAAACTACAGAAGGAGAACCAGTAGGGCAATTTTATGGATATGTTACCGATGGATTGTTTAAAAATGATGCAGAATTAGCATCAGGACCTACTCAGGAAACAGGGACAGCTGTTGGTGATATCCGCTTTAAGGATCTTAATGAAGATGGAAAAATTGACGCTAAAGATCAAACAGCAATAGGAAGTGCAATTCCTGATTTTACGTATTCATTTACAAATAATTTCAAATATAAAAACATCACTTTAGGAATTGTTTTAACAGGAACTCAAGGCAACGAAATCTACAACTTTACACGCCATTATATAGATGGTATCTATCCCGGATTTGGAGATCGATACGCAAATGTAAGTACTGATGCTTTAAATTCATTTGAACCAGGAGTAAATGAAAATACAAATGTGCCAAGAATTACGCTTACTGATCCAAATGGGAATGGCAGAATTTCGAACAGATTTGTTGAAGATGGTTCTTATCTAAGAATTCAAAATGTTTCTTTGAGCTATGATCTGCCAAGTAAGATTTTCGAAAAATCAATTTTCTCTAGTGTTCGACTCTATGCAAATGTGCAAAATCTGTACACGTTTACAAAATATTCTGGATTTGATCCTGCCTTAGGAAATTTAGATCAAAACATAACATTGAGCGGTATTGATTTAGGAAGATACCCTGTTCCAAGAACGACTTCTATAGGGGTTGATTTAAAATTCTAAAAGTTAAATAAAATAGTATCTAACTTAATGATTAATAGTCATTAACATAAAAAATAATAGTTATGCAAAAACGTTTTAAACTTTTTATGATGGGAATGCTCATACCATTGCTGTCTCTGTTTTCTTGTTCAGATGAATTTTTGGATGCTCCATCTGAAAATCAATTAACACCTAGTGATTTACCGGAAGGAATTACAGCTTTTGACGGAATCGCCGAGAGTTTATACTTCAAACCTTGGTTTGCTTTTAATGATAAATTCTTAATTGCTGTAGGAGATATGTACGCTGGTAATGCTTTTACATTTGATGGTGCTTATGCGCAATTTCTAAATGCTCAGGTAACATCACAAAATCCAATTTTAACCGAAGGATACGTTTCTTTATTTTCGGTTGTCGATCAAGCAAATAATTTAATGAAGTTGGTTGAGGACAGAAAAAGCGAATTACCCGAAGCATCATACAAAAATTCGATAGCAATATCACGATTTATGAGAGCCAATGCCTATTTCTATCTGGTAAGGACTTTCGGTGCTGTGCCTATCATCGATAAAGCAGGTTCTGCAGCACAGCCAAAGAGAAATCTTATTGAAGATGTTTATAAATTTATAAAACTAGATTTAGAGTATGCTGCTGCAAATTTACCTGAGAAGTCATTAAAGAAAGGGTATGTCAATAGAACAGTAGCCATGGGTGTTCTCGCAAAAGTACATTTAACGCTACACGAATATGCAGAATGTGCTAGTTTAACCCAAGAAATTATGGGAACACAATATTCTCTAATTCAGGAATATGGAAACTTATTTAGCAGTCCGGAAAACAATAATAGTGCCGAGAGTATGTTTGCGCTACAATGGAAAGCAATTGCTACAGAATGGGGAACTCAAAATACAAATCAAGCATACATTGTTCCTAATGGTACTGGAATAACTGGCGGTGGTGACGGTTGGGGAGTTTACTTGCCTTCTATTTCATTGCAAGAAGGATTTGAATCAAAGGATAGCAGAAAAAAGAATACAATCATGACCGATGGTGACTTTTATCCTGAATTGTTAAAAGAACAAGGCGGCTTCAAGTATAAAAAAATACTTTCATCTACGGCAGCTAACTTCAGAAAGTATATTGTAGGTTCTGCTGCAGAAAGAAATGATGTGTTTTTTATGAGAACATCACAAAACACAATTATATTAAGATACTCTGATGTTTTATTAATGCATGCCGAAGCGATTTTGGCTGGAGCCAATTCTACAGCAGATGGATCAGCATTAAAAGCCTTCAACGAAGTGAGAACTAGAGCAGGATTACCAATCAAAACAGTACTTACAAGAGACGATCTGTTTAATGAAAGACGAATTGAGTTTGCACTTGAAGGGCAATATTTCTTTGACTTAAAACGTCGTGGTTTAGCTGAAGCAACTGCAATTATTTCGCAGCAAGAAGTTGGGTTTTATTCTGATGATGACAGAACGGTTTTAGTTTCCAGAAAAATAACTCCAACAAGCGATTATTTTGAATTGCCTTTGCCTCAATCTGCAATTGATACTAATCCATCATTGTTAGAACCTCCAGTTCCTTTTAACTTTAATTAATTTTCATATGATGATCAATAAAATAAAATATAGCATTATAGTACTTTTGATTTTGGCTTCGTTTACTGGATGTCAAAATGACGATGCAGTTACTGCAAACGTAGACGCAATGGTTTCTGAACCTGGTGATTTACTAAATCAAACTTTTCCACTCAGACAAATTAGAGTGGAAGGCGAAGGATTGTCTGGATTAAAAAAAATCACTCTTGATAATAAAATTGATATCAGTTTCAATCCTAACCATAATTCAGATAAAGCGTTTATTTTCACTATCCCTTTTGATGATGAACTCGGAAGCAGATTTGGGGTACAACCCATTACATTTGTAACTGCAACGGGTTCGGTTACTAAGGATATAGAGATTTTACAGCCTAATCCAACTATTACAAAAACAATTCCTGCTGTAGCAACACCTGGTTTTCCTCTTGCAATTGAGGGCACTTGGTTTTATAATGTTTCGTCGGTAACCGTAGGGGGAAAAGCAGTAAGTTATACCGTAAGTTCATCTACTTCAATTATCATCGGTTTACCGTCAAATGCAGTTTCTGGTGAAGAATTGGCAATTACTACTCCAGGAGGAACAGCAAAAAAAACAATTGATTTTGAAAAAGTAGTACTGGTATCTAATTTTGATGGAGGTGGTTCCAGAGAATCTTGGAGCTCTTATGGAGATGTTGCTTCTTTTAATGCAAGTACTTCGGGCGGACCAACAGGTAATTATGCAACGCTTACTTGGACTGGTTCGACTGCAAATGGTTACAACGGCAGCAGCGGTGGCGGTGGAGCTAATTTCTTGAGTGCAACAAATACAGATGCAACAAGAACTTTTATAGATATCGATGTAAGTGCAAATGTTGTAGGTGCACAATTTGCTATTCAATTGAACACTATTGAAGGCATAAACTACGGTTATAATTTCAAAGTAACGGATGTAAATTGGTCTACTAAGACTATACTACTTTCTGATTTTAAAGATAATTATGGATTTGGGGGCAATTCAGCCGCGACGTTAGATGCTTCTAAAGTTAACGAAATTAAGGTTGGAATCGCTCAGGGTGACACACCTAATCCTAGCACAATAAAATACGATAATATTAAGGTTCGTTACAAATAATTTATTGGTTTTAAGTTTGGTTTTTTACTTCAAAAAGGTTGTGATCAAAGGCAACCTTTTTTGTAATAACTGAATTTATAAATTAAATTATAAAAACGATAAAGAATATTTTTCTTGAATGTATTCTAAAAATATAAAAAAATGAAACATAAATTTTTACTAGTTTTAACTGGCATTATGCTTTTTTTGAATTCGTGTTCAAAAGAGGATAACATAATTGCAGATACTTTAACTACCCCTATAGCAAATGCGTCCACAGATATAAATGATACTGGTTTTAAAGCTAAATGGGGTTTTGTTTCCAGCGCTCAAAGTTACCTTTTGGATGTTTCTACCAGCGCGGATTTTACAACGTTCGTGGCAAATTACAATTCAAAATCAGTGTCTAATTTGAATGAAAGCGTAGCTGGTTTAAATAGCGGCACTCAATATTTTTACAGAGTTAGAGCTAAAAGAGACTCGCAGATTTCTGGATATTCGAATGTGATTAGTGTTGTGACGACAGGTACAAGCAACGTTCCTGAGGATCCTACTTTTCTAAAAGTTAAGGCAAATAAATTAGCTAATCCCTTTTTTGTAGGCATGGCTGTAAAGGCAAATCAATTGGACAGCGGAAGCAAATATGATGGTATATTAAAAAATGAATTTAGCAGTATTTCGGCTGAATATGAAATGAAAATGAATCCAATTTCAATTTCAAGCGGTGTTTACAATTGGACTGCCGCAGATAAAATTGTCGCTTACGGAAATGCTAATGGTATCAATGTTCATGGTCATGCCTTGGTATGGCATGTTGCAGTACCAAATTGGTTAACTAATTTTTCTGGTACCGATGCAGAATTTGCTGCCGAAGTAAAAAAATACATTACGGATGTTGTTACTCATTATGCAGGAAAAGTAAAATCCTGGGATGTAGTAAACGAAGCTGTAGATGATGCTAGCGGTAACTTGAGAAACACTATTTTTCTTCAACGAATGGGGCCAAACTATATTAAAGATTGCTTTAAATGGGCTAGAGATGCAGCAAATGCGGCAGGAGATACAAACCTATTATTGTTTTATAACGATTATGCTACTTCGACTAACATTGCTAAACAAAATAAAATGTTTTCAATAGTGGATGATTTAAAAGCGAGTAATCTTATCGATGGAATAGGTTATCAAATGCATAACACTTATTTAAGTCCAACCAAAACTCAAATCGAAACTGATATTAATAGAGCTGTCGCTAAAGGTTTAAAAATTCACGTTTCGGAGTTAGACATACAAGTGAATCCAGCAAATGACATCAGCTCTTTTACCAATGAAAGAAGACTAGCACAAAAAGAAAAATACAAAGAGATCGTCAAAATATACAATGCGATTCCTGCTGCAAACAAATATGCCTTAACCGTTTGGGGAATGAAGGATAATGAATCCTGGATTCCATATAGTACGGACTTAAATCACGCAGGAAATGATTGGCCTCTATTATATGATTCAAATTTTGCTCTTAAAAGCGCTCATACGGGATTCCTTGAAGGCTTAGATTAAATCTATTAATACATTACATTTTATGCCACAATTACTATGAAATATAGAATTGTGGCATTTTATTTTAAAACCACTTTTCAATTACTTCTGCTTGACATAATAAAAACTCTATCTTCAACAAATAGTCCGAACCATACTTTTTACTTCTAACAATTTTTAGTACTTTTCAACGTTTTTATAAGTACACTTTTTTAATTCAATTTCCACAATGAGTTCTACACTTTCCAACGATCAAAAGAAATCATTAGCCCTATCCATACTCATTTACGCATCCTTATTGCTGTTGCTGTTTTTCATTCGCTTTTGGCCACCCTATAATCCAGAAAACAATGTAGCACTTGCTGGCGGTGGTGGCGGTGGCGTTACCCTAAACTTTGGTGATAGCGATTTGGGATCAGGAAAAAATACGCAAAGCGAGGTTTTGAATGTGCAAAACCAAGCCAAACAAGTTCCTGTTAAAAGTACTCCTGACGAAGCCATTTTATCTCAAGAAAATGCCACCGAAGAAAGTGTAGTTATTCCGCAAAAAGAAAAACCTAAAAAAACAGAAGTTGTTGTCAAACCCGAGATCAAGCCAGAAGTTGTTAAACCAAAAGTTTCCAATTCTACCAACGATGCTTTGTCCAGCATTCTAAAAGGCTCCAAAAAAGGTGGAGACGGCGACGACAAAACCGCTGGCAACAAAGGAAAATCCAACGGCAGTTTGGCCGCAACTGGTTATTATGGCACAGGCGGTTCTGGTGGCGGTACAGGCGGAGGCAATGGAACCGGAAACGGTATTGGCAATGGCAGCGGTTATGGCCCCGGAAGTGGCGGTGGCTCTGGTGGAGGAACAGGAGGCGGATCAGGCTATTCGCTCGGCAATAGAAAAGCACTCTCCAAGCCCGCTCCCAAATACACTTGTAATGAATCTGGAAAAGTAGTTGTAGAAGTTTCGGTGGATAGAAACGGAAACACAATAAATGCTGTTGCGGGTATAAAAGGCACAACCAATACTGCAAAATGCTTACTGGATCAAGCCCGAATTGCTGCAATGAATACAAAATGGGACGCTAGCTCCGATGCTCCAGAAAAACAAGTAGGCAAGATTGTTTACAATTTCAATTTGAATTAAAAGAGCAATTAGGAGAAATACTCTTTTGCATTCCATCAACAATTGTCCGCTGTACGTTATCTCTTTTTATCTTGTCCAAAAAAAGTAATTAAGCAATTCGATTACCGGGATCTGTTCTACAGGTTTACTTTTTGTAAGGACAAGAATTCTTATCGAATAGCCTTTATTGAATAAGCAAACTCTAAAAATCACCAACCTTGCGTGAGACCATTCTTTAAGACTTCTTCATATTTATCTTTGTCAAAGCTGTATAGATTTGGAGCTTTGTGGGCTACGTTGCTTTTCTTTTCGTCCAGTTTGGTCAGGATACCTATAGCAGTTATCTTTCGGAGAAAATTTCTTCGGTCAAGTGTTCTCCCTAATATGGTTTCGTATAATTTTTGCAGTTCGGGAATAGTGAACTTTTCAGGAAGTAAATTATAACCTATTGGCATTAAATTCAATTCGGTTCTTAAAGTTTCCAAGGCTTTGTCCAAAATTTCCCTGTGATCCAAGATCAATTTTGGAACTTCATGATGATCAATCCATTCCACCATTTCCCCGGGATTATCGGGTTGTGGAATTGCTTTTGAAAAATTGACTAACGCATAATAACCAATGGTCACAAACCTACTCTTATACCATTTTTCCTCCTCTAGAGGTATTCCAAAATAGGCCAAAGCATCACTGCTAAAATGGTTCTGATTTCTCTTGACAGCGCCAAAAGTGGCAAATTGCCTTAGAAAAATACCCTTAAGACCGGTTCTGGCCTGCAAGATGCTGACAGCAGCAGTATCAATATCCTCATCAATAGAAACAAATCCGCCCGGCAAAGACCAACTGTTATCATATCCTGTTTTAATCAGTAAAACTTTGAGTTGATTGTCATCAAAACCAAAGATTACACAATCAATAGACAATCCGGGCTGATACTCTTTACTGCTTTTTAGATGTGTTTTTAACATGATTTTGTGGTATTGATATTCCTATTCATTATTACGCCGCAATTTAGTTCATTTTTAGTATAGAAAATAAACTAAATAAATCTTTGCCATTGAAACTTACTTTGACTGCGAAAATTGTTTCCTGACTGATGATGAATTTCAAAAATTGATTCCAAAAAATATAAGATTATCTGAAAAAACTGATAAGTTCATGTAAATCTTTATTCAAATTCATTTTTTTTAGCAAAAAAGTTTTTTGTATTAAAATTAAATGTACATTGCGTCATATTAACACATAGCATTTTATTAAAAACCAAATACTTATAATTATGAAAAATACATTTTTGGTTATTATGGGAATTTTCATTTCTATAGCAACATATGCCCAAACGACCGATTATCGAGATAAAGCCAAAAAATTAGTTTCACAAATGACTTTAGAAGAAAAGGCTTCTTTATGTTCTGGTGAAACGGCATGGTCAACACAAGCGATTCCGAGATTGGGAATTCCTTCTATATTTATGACAGACGGCCCGCACGGTTTACGAAAAGCTGTGGGTTTTGATTTTACCAATAGTGTCCCAGCCACTTGCTTTCCTACCGCCTCAGCTTTAGCTTCCTCATGGAATCCTGCTTTGGCTCAAAAAATGGGAGAAGCTTTGGCCATAGAATCTCAAGCTAATGATGTTCAGATTTTGTTAGGACCAGGCGTTAATATGAAAAGATCTCCATTGGGTGGACGTAATTTTGAATACTTTTCGGAAGATCCAATTTTGGCGGGTAGAATCGCAACAGCATTTATAAACGGAGTCCAAAGCCAAGGTGTAGGAACTTCGATGAAACATTTTGCTGCCAACAATCAAGAATTTGAAAGAATGTCCAATAGTTCTAATGTAGATGAACGTACCTTAAACGAAATCTACTTTCCTGCTTTTGAAATGGCAGTAAAAGAAGCACAACCTTGGACAGTAATGTGTTCCTATAATAAATTGAATGGCGTTTATGCTTCAGAAAATAAATATTTATTGAATGATGTTTTAAAAGAAAAATGGGGTTTCAAAGGATTTGTCGTTTCCGATTGGGGAGCGGTAAACGAAAGACCATTGGGAGTAGAAGCAGGTCTGAATTTAGAAATGCCAGCAAGTGGAGGATATAACAATAAAAAAATCATCGAAGCGGTAAAAAACGGAACTTTGAAAGAGTCCAGATTAGATGAAATCGTAACTGAAACCCTTGCGGTTACGCTTAAAGCAAAAGACAGCCATAAGCAAGGAATTGTAGTAGACAAACCCAAACACAATGCACTGGCAAGACAAGTGAGTGGAGAATGTATTGTTTTATTGAAAAATGACAACTCTATTTTACCGCTATCCTCTTCGACTACCAAAATTGCAATTATTGGTGTTTTCGGAAAAACACCGCGTTACCAAGGTTCAGGAAGTTCACAAGTAAAACCAACCCAAATCGAAAATGCCTACGATGAGTTGCAAAAACTGTATAAAGGAACTACCTTTTCGTATGCTGCAGGGTATGCAACAGACGGAACAACTAATGAAACTTTGATTGCAGAAGCAGTACAAAACGCTAAAAATGCTGAAACTGTTATCGTTTTTGCGGGTTTACCTGACATTTATGAATCCGAAGGATACGACCGCGCAAACATGGATATGCCTGCTGGACACAATCAATTGATCGAAGCTGTTGCCAAAGCCAATAAAAATGTTGTTGTCGTTTTAATGAATGGTTCGGCAGTTTCTATGCCTTGGAAAAAAGACGTGCAGGCCATTGTAGAAGCTTATCTAGGTGGACAAGCCGGTGGTGGCGCAATCGCTGATGTATTGACCGGAAAAGTAAATCCTTCCGGAAAATTATCCGAAACTTTCCCGATGCGTCTGGAAGATACCCCAACTGCTATTGATTTTCCTTCGAAAGATGGAAACGCTAATTACGGAGAAGGAATATTCATTGGATACCGTTATTATGACAAAAAGAAAATCGAACCAAATTTCCCTTTCGGATATGGATTGAGTTATACGACTTTTGTCTATTCTGATATTAAAGCCAATACAATGCTTGCCAAAGATACCGATGACATTATCATTTCATTACAAGTGAAAAACACCGGTAAAGTGGCTGGTAAAGAAGTAGTAGAATTGTATGTGCACGAACAAGCGACTGAAACTTCCAGACCTGAAAATGAATTGAAACATTTTGAAAAAATAGCACTTAATCCAGGTGAGGAAAAAACGGTTAACTTTCATTTAACCTCTCGTGATTTTGCTTATTACAGCACAACTGCTCACGAATGGGTAATAAAATCAGGCAAGTTTGACATTCGTGTAGGATCTTCTTCAAGAGATTTACCTTTGCAACAAACCATTGAAATTCAATCGACCAAAACAGCCAAAATTGCTTTCACCCGCAACTCCATGTTCAAAGAATTCAAAAACACACAAAATAGTGAAGCTATATACGAGCAGCTTACCAAAAGTTTTACTGGTGGTAACAAAAAAGCAGTAACGGAAGAGGAGAAAAAAGCGGAATCCTTTTTGCAAGCGATGTTGGGCGATATGCCAATCAGCAAATTTATATTGCTTTCTGGAGGGAAATTCACGGAAGAAAACTTGCAAGCTATTTTAAAAAGCGCCAATGGCAATTAAAAAAAGAACCTGTATTATTTGATTATTTATTAGTTGTTAGTTGTTAATGTTTGAGGCTGTCTCTGTCGGACAGCCTCATTTTAAAAAAAAGCCAATTTATATATGAAAAAAACTACTTCATTAATTTCAAAAAAACATTATCCTATACTTGACGGCTTACGCGGTGTGGCGGCAATTATGGTAGTTGCCTTCCATATTTTTGAAGCTCATGCAACCAGTCATCTGGATCAAGTCATCAACCACGGCTATCTTGCGGTTGACTTTTTCTTCCTGCTTTCTGGTTTTGTTATTAGTTATGCTTATGATGATCGCTGGGGCAAAATGAGTATCACTGATTTTTTTAAAATTCGCCTTGTCAGACTGCAACCGATGGTGATTATGGGAATGATTATTGGAGCCGTTTGTTTTTATTTTCAGGATTCGGTGCTGTGGCCAACGATTCACGAAGTGCCCATTTGGAGAACCTTTATCGTCATGCTTATCGGATTTACGTTGATTCCTTTGCCAATATCAATGGACATAAGAGGGTGGCAGGAAATGCACCCATTAAATGGCCCAGGTTGGTCGTTGTTTTTTGAATATATAGGCAATATTCTTTATGCATTATTCGTACGCAAATTTTCGAATACAGCACTTGCCGTTTTGGTATTTTTGTCGGGTTGTCTTTTAATCCATCTTGCGGTAACAAGTCCAAATGGCGATGTCATTGGTGGTTGGTCGCTAGAACCTGCACAACTTCATATTGGTTTTTCACGTTTGCTATTTCCTTTCTTTGGAGGGTTATTATTGCATCGCATCGTAAAACTGACAACTATTAAAAATGGTTTCTTTTGGGCTAGTTTATTGACGATTGCTGTGCTCGCAATACCAAGAATTGGCGGAAGCGAAAATTTATGGATGAATGGTTTATACGATTCTTTGAGCATCATTATCATTTTTCCATTAATAGTATTTATAGGAGCAAGTGGTGAAGTAACGGGCAAGTACTCTACAAAAATCTGTAAATTTCTAGGTGATATATCCTATCCCATTTATATAACTCACTATCCGTTGATCTATATTTATACGGGTTGGGCTGTTGGCAATAAACCTTCCTTTCAAGAAGCATTTCCCTTTGCTTTATTGACATTAACAGGGGCTATTCTACTTGCTTATGCGTCTTTAAAATTATATGATGAACCGACAAGACTTTGGCTAAAACAGAAAATGCTAACGTATAAATCAGCATTCATCACAGTCAAATAGTTATATACTACCATTGGCAAAAAAGTTCTTTATAAATACCACATTATCTCCCCCGATACTATCTTCAAAAGAAGAAAAAAATATTGAACTTTTTATAAACGCCAATGGTAACTTTTTACAAAAAAGCGATACGATTCGGAGGAATTGTATCGCTTTTTTGTTTAACAAGGTTAGAGGCCACTTTGATTAGTATATCTTTTGCAACCAATACTAAATAAATTTATAATATAATAGCAACATCATTGACAACAATAAAGAACTTAATATTATTGAATGTAAGCGATTTCTTTTATTTGAAAGATATAATGAAATTGAAAAAACAACAATTGAAATATAAACTGTTATTATATCAATATGTGAACAAACAATTGTATAAGGCAATCTAGATAAAGCTAAGGACACAGAATCATTGAGTACTAAATCTGAAAGTTCATCGTCCAACAATATCCATAATAAAGAAAACTTAGCTATTCCAAAAATAATATCAACCGCTAATAAATTTACCCACGCTCTAATTAAAAAAGAATAACCAAAATCATCCTTAAAGAGTGCAATATATAAAAATGTAAATGTCATCGATAACAACACTACTATAAACATAAATATTGTGGAGAAAAATAAACTAAATCCATTTATAACATTTGATATTGATTGGTAAGATTCTGGAAGAATTTTTGAAATCATATAATTTCTAATAATACCATCAACCAATAACAATAAAATATATCCAACAAGAACTATTGTCAATTCTTTCCTTTCATTTTGCATAACAAAGTATTAAATGGCTTCAATTAAAGCTGCTATAAACAGTAAAATCATGGGTTTCCAAACGCTTTTAAATAGATACAAATCATAGAATAAAATCTTTTCTTTTTTCAAGAAACGCGAGAATAAAGTTGCTCCCGATAATCCAATACTTGCAAACCAAATAAGAGCAACAATTTCAAATGGGGCGTGCCAAAGCCTTGACAAAATAAAAGTTAATTTTTGATAATTAGAAACATAAAGTATTGTTGATGTAGCTAAAAATCCATTATATACAAGCACTATAATACTTAAACTACCCGCCGTAAACAAGCCTCCTATTGACAAAAGAAAAGCAACACAAAGGTTATGAATAAAAAGATCAGAAACTCGACTAAAATAAGGGTATTCTGCTGATTTATTTATATTTGCAAAAACCTTATTTTTTTTATGGTTATTAGATATTATTTGCTGGTTTTCACTAGCTTTCATAAAAGAATGGTACATATTAAATGCTATAAAGACTCCCAACAACCAAGCAAACAAGCATATTGACACCTTCATCTTTTTACTTTTTAGTCCCGATTATATTATCAATACGCTTTATAAGACTTGGATGTGTCATACCTCCTTTATCAATAAGATGTTCAGTGAAAAATGATATTTTTCTTAGCGCTTCAACCATTGAATTATTACTCGTGTTTTGGGCACTAAAAGAATCTGCATTATACTCTGCATTATGGCTTATACGAGAAAAAATTATACTAAAAATTAAGCCATAAAGTCCTCCGTAAATTGCAATTGCAAGCCCCTCATTAATTAATGGTAGTATACTTTTCAGCAACATCATAAAGTTTTCCCTGAAAAATAAAAAAAATAAGCATGAAAAAATAAGAAGCAGATAAAAATGTATTAGATCTTTGTTTTTATGATGTGCATATTCATGGAATAAAATTGCTTCAATTTCATCTTCATCACAATTGGCTATAAGCTCATTTCCCAATACAATAATCTTATTTGTTGAAAAAAAACCAATTGCGAAGGCATTAATACATTTTTTTTTAGTTGTATAAACAGGAATAACCGCGCCAAATTTATTTTGCAACAATTGACTATATTTTGGCAGTACCTCTAATCGATTGGTTTGATTTTTTAATATTATTGGAAAAAGAAGTGCAAAGAAACTATTAGCCAATGTCATAGCAAAACCTCCAAGCATAAAATATAAAACGGGGTGCTGAGTTTTAAACAAACTATTATCATCCACAATTCCTAACAATTGAAAAATGAAAATCACAATAAATAGATAAATACCTGAAAGAATAAAATCAAAAACATTAAAAAACAGAAGTTGGCTAATAATCTTTCTTTTAATTTTACCAATAAAAAGATAAGGAATATAAATCACAATGACTTGTAGAAAAGTAAAAGCGGAACTTATTTTTAACGATTTTAGTAACAAGGTTATTATTGTTTCACTCATTTTTTATGTTTTAGATGTATTGAAATAAATAGAGCGAATATTTCAAGAACCAGATTTTATTCGCTCTATCTAAGGTCTCAATTAATGAATTTTATTAATATGCCCCTGCACCAGCACCCAGGACCATGCCTACATAGCCTCCCCATGGGCCGCCAATATAAGTTCCAGCTGCTCCACCAATAAGCCAACCAGCTGCCCCTCCAGCGCCTTGCCAAAAAGAACCGCCACCTAAAGCATATGCAAGTTTTGCATTTTTTGAGTCTTCAACTAACTGATTTCCCATTTTTTGGTAATTACCCGTGGACATTTTACCCACTGCCACCAAGTTTAGCCCAAGCAATGTGGCTAATCCAATCTTTTTTAATCTGTCTCTCATTTCTTTTTATTTAGAGATTACACTTCATCTTTCTAACAAAATAGCGTTAAGGCATACAAGCAATATCCAGTTTCGTAAATATGTTTTTATGATGTAACATCAAATTGTTTATAATACATGTGTCTGATTTTTTTCCCGTCTGTCGTAATAAAACATTCTTTATTATCAACTATTTTACCAAACTCAACAGTAATGTATTGTTCCTTAATTAGAAATTTTAAGCTGTCCTCTTCATATATGAGTTTTTCCACTTCATCATTTGCCTTAACATAAATTGAGTTATCTTTTTCTAAAATTATGATTTCTGTATTGAAATTTTTATACCGCCCAATTATCTTATCCAAACATTTAACATCACTTTTTTGCATTATGGGAGTTGCTTTTTTACAACGTTTTAACCAATTCATATGGAAACTCACGAGAAAATTATATTTTTTAAAAGATCCTTTTAATCTTTGAGATAATGCTAGTAGAGAATATTGGTTGGGATAAATATAAATACCACTTTTTCCAATATAGAAGTAGTTTTTAATTACTTTTTCTTTTGATGGAATTGTTAAATACGGCTCTTTTTTGAAATGATATAAATGATAGGCTATTGTCTCTATCTGATTATTATATGTTAATATTCCATTATTCCATCTAATATCACCTATAAGAGGCTCAAGTAAGCAAAAATTAAAGAAGGCGTTTATCTCTTTAGATTCATGCTTTTTTTTGACAATATGTGTCATACTTTCTATCTCAGAAGGAATATCCTGTAAAGATTTTCCTATTGAGAGAAAATAATTCAACCCATTACATTCATCAAAAGCATAACTGTGATCTGTTGAAAAAACTTTTTTAAAATCTTGACTAGACCTATATAAAGTATTAATGTTTTGCTTGTTTTTATAAAGTGCAAAACAACCGTGTATGTAATCTTTATGCACACTTATTACATCATGATTTTCTAATACTTCTTCATCGATAAAATTTCTAATACTTCCAAATATAATATCTATGTCACCATGTCCCCAAAAATCATACTCTTTCAAGTAACTATTGAAAATTTCCCCATAAGCAGGTTTGAAATCACAAAGTTTATATGCTGATCTAAGTGATACTTCAAACCCCATTTTTTCAGTCGCTAGCTTACGAATATCTTCTAAGGATTTTTTTACCAGTTTAACATTAACTGGCAAATCATTTAAAATAGTTTCATCGGTAACTATTAAAAAATCAATTGACGGGTTAAATTTTACAGAATGCAAGAAAAATTTAAAATACCATGGCCAAGCACCATACCAACAAATTATTATTCCTATTTTATGTTTAAATTCTACATTCTGATTGATTATTTTTTGTTCGCTTTCTGCGTACTGCTGATCCATGATTTTCAACTTGTTAGATTACTCAAAATAATCACATTTACTTCAAATCATTTTATGGTTTTTATGTTAAAAAATTACGGTTTTATGTTAAAATCAAGTCAGATTAAACCTGCTTTTTTAGCCTGAATAATTATTTCTCTATCATTACCTTTGTCTTTTAATAGTCTGCTTTTAATATTAGCTTTTCTTTTCTCAATACAACTTAAAGAAATATCAATATAGTTTGTCATGTTTTTGGTTTTGATTCGCCGAGAAATCAAATCCAATATCTGACAATCTGTAGCATCAAAATTTAATTCTTTACTTATGATTTCGCTTTGAACTCTTTTAATGGTTGTGCTGTAAAACGTATTTCCGGCAAGAATAGACTGAAATACTTCAATAAATAAATCAGCCGTAAGATCATTTTTTGAAACAAATCCTTCTGGATTTATTTTTTGAAAAGCATTTTGTACTAGAACAACTTCGCTATGCATGCTTAAGAGTATTATTTTGCAATCAGGAAAATGTTTTCTGATCAAAAGTGCTAAATCAATCCCAGAATATATATTTTTTTCTTCATAAATTGGCAAGCTAATATCTAAGCAAGCAATTGCAAAGTATTTTTGATTTTTATAAGCATTTATAATCTTTATGTATGCATCCTGACAAGAAAAAGCAGTAATAACATCTATCAAAAAAGAATTGCTTTCTAATTTAGAAAGTATGCTAACATAACCATCAACAGTCATTGGATGGTCATCAACTAATAACAACTTGGTTTTTAACATTTAATGAAGCGAACAAGATTACATCAATTATTACATTTGAAATTTTATAATCAAACGACTTAATAGATTTTCTTAAAACTGTTAGTATATATCCAATGACCAATTCATAATATCTTTTAACTCATTCAAAACTGTTTCTCAACAGAATATCCGCCGAAGAAGAACCAATCATCAAATCAAAATCACCTGGTACCAAAATAAATTCTAATGCATTATTATATTTTTTTGAAAATCTTTCAATTCAAAGACTCAATTTTAGTCTTTTTTGTATTCTTATTATTCAGAAGGAAAACTGCCTTTGCAAATTCTTTTCCCAAATCAATATAACCGTCACTTTTATAATGATACTTGTCTGTATATTTATAAGTGCTTGTCGTTCGCACAATGCTTACATTTGGTTCGGTAGCGGCAAATTTTTCTTGTCCGTATTGCACCAATTCTCCAAAACCCCAAACTTTACCATCGACATCATCCCCAGAATCGGATATTTTTCCAATAACAATAGGCAAATCATTATTTCTAAATGTCGCTCTCATGAGTTCCATCAATCGTTTCAAATTGGCATAATATTGAATGGCAATTTGTTCTGTTTTATCGGAGTCGCTTTCTCCTTGCATCCAAATAATACCACTTGGAATCAAAACATCTTCAACTCCATCGCTGTTTATGTCTTGCACAGCCATAGCGCTATTTACGGTTCTTAGAAAATAATCGTATTGATTGATTCCTTTTCCTCCTCTAAAATCAGGTTCCCAAGCGCCAAAATAAGCAGTTCCACTGCTATCAATCGAAGATCCATTTCTGGCATATTTTATAATGGCCAGTTTTTGGTTTGGATATAATTCCTGCAGTTTTTTGGCAAACGAAAGCTCCACCCCAAATCGATCCGAAAGTGTATTGCTCTTTCCATCAGAGGCAAATCCAGTTCCGTTACCGGGCTGAAGTACCTCCCATTTTCCTAATCCTCCGTTTTTATCATTATCTCCGACAGGATTTCCTTGGTAAATAAATACATTTTTATTTTTTTTATTCAAAGAATCCGGAAGCTCTTTTACATAACCATACCCTTGCATATTCGACTGACCTCCCAAATAAAATACTCTGACGGTGTCTTTTTTGGCTTGTGCCAAAAGTATAAAGGGCATTAGAAGAAACATTAGAATATCTTTCATTTTACCAATTCAAAACTGTCTCTCAAACGAATATCTGCCGAAGACGAACCAATCATTAAATCAAAATCACCTGGTTCTGAAACAAACTCCAATGCATTGTTATAAAAAGACAACTTTTGATTGTCAATAGTAAACTGAATTGTTTTGGTTTCTCCGCGATTCAAAGTAATCTTTTGAAAATCTTTCAACTCAATTATTGGACGTACTACTGATCCCACTTTGTCTCTCAAATACAGTTGAACCACTTCTTCCCCTTTTACGCTTCCCGTATTTTTTATGTTTACCGAAACCGTAATTAATTCGTTGTTTTTCATTGCCTTTTGAGACAATTTCAAATCCGAATATTCAAAAGTGGTATAGCTTAATCCGTATCCAAATGGAAATTTTGGAGAATTCGGCAAATCAATATAGGCCGATTTATACACTTTATCTTCATTAATAGAAGGTCTCCCCGTACTAAAATAATTGTAATAAATTGGAATCTGTCCTTCGTTTCTCGGGAATGACATTGGTAATTTTCCAGAAGGGTTGTAATCCCCAAAAAGAACATCTGCGATTGCGTTTCCTGCTTCAGAGCCCAACCACCAAGTATACACGATAGTTGGTATATTATCGGCAATCCAATCAAAAACAAGTGGTCTTCCTGCATTAATCAAAATAACAATAGGTTTACCCGTTTTTTGAAGTTCTTTGATTAAATCTTCCTGAACACCTGGTAGATGCAAGTTGCTTTTACTTTTGGCTTCTCCGCTTTTATTGAAGTTTTCTCCGATACTCAAAATGATCACCTCAGCTTGACTGGCAACATTCAACGCATCTGCAAAACCGTCTTTGCTTTTGTCCTCGACTCCACATCCTTTGGCATACAAAATTTTGGTTCTTTTGCCTACTTTATTCTCTAAACCTTCCCATTGGGAAACGATATATGTCGAATCTGCCTCTTTTACATCCACAGCCCAAAATCCATGATTGTCTCTTTTGGGTTTTACCATTGGACCAATAAAAGCAATCGTTTTTAGTCCTTTGGAGAGAGGCAAAACATCTCTTTCGTTTTTCAGTAGCACAATACTTTTGGCAGCCATTTCTCTAGCGGCTTTGGTATGTTCTGGATTATTTAGTTCTTTTTGTTCTCGTTCTGGATTGCAAAATATATACGGATCATCAAACAATCCCAATTCAAATTTCTTGCGCAAAATTCTTTTTACGGCATCATCAATTAAGGCAACTGGAACTTTGTTTTCTTTTACCAATTGTTCCAAGTTATAACGGTAGGCATTGCTTTCCATATCCATATCACTTCCCGCACTTATAGAGGCTAGAGCCGCTTCTTTATTGTCTTTTACGTAACCGTGATTCACCATTTCGCCGATCGAACCCCAATCGGAAACCACAAAACCTTGGAAATTCCATTTTCCTTTTAAGATGTCTCTTAGCAAATAAGTATTGGCACTCGCTGGTATTCCGTTAAGGTCGTTGAACGAATTCATGAAAGTGGCAGCCCCCGCATCCAGAGCTGCTTTGAAAGGAGGCAAGTAGGTTTCCCAAAGCATTCTGTTACTCATGTCAACCGAGTTGTAATCGCGTCCTCCAACGGCTGCTCCATAAGCCGCAAAATGTTTAACGCATGCCATAACCGAATTCACATCACCCAAGTTTCCTTGAAATCCTTTGACTCTTGCATAGGCAATTTTTGAACCCAAATAGGTGTCTTCTCCTGCACCTTCCATCACTCTGCCCCAGCGCGGATCACGAGAAATATCAACCATTGGCGCAAATGTCCAATGAATTCCAGAAGCTGCTGCTTCGGTCGCAGCAATTCTGGCCGAAAGTTCAATCGCAGTCAAATCCCAGCTTGCCGCTTCGGCCAGTGGAATAGGGAACGTCGTTTTGTATCCATGAATCACATCCAGACCAAACAACAATGGAATTTTCAATCGGGATTGCATCGCCAAATCTTGGTACTGACGCGTGTATTTGGTTCCCATAATATTCAACATCGAACCGATTAGGCCTTTTTTGATTTCGCTTTGTTTGTTGGCATTAATCGTAATTGGTCCTGTAGCGGCATTGTCTCCTGTGTATTGGTTGAGCTGCCCTATTTTCTCTTCGAGTGTCATTTTCTTTAGCAAAGTTTCCACTTTCTGATCTATCGTCTGTTGCTGCGAAAAGGCAGAAAACGAAAGGAATAGTATTGCTAATGTTATTGATTTTTTCATTTTTTAAATTTTATTTAGCCGTTTTAAACTCTAAAAAATTAAGATTAAAATTTCCTCCTTCAAATTGAACGCGGATTTTATTAATTCCTTGATTCATCTTTACATTTTTTAGCACAATTGTTTCCCAAATTGTTTCTCCTCCAGTAACTGGAAGCTCTATTCTTTCCGAAATTTTATTTCCATCCTGTTCCAAATACAATTTTCCGCCCGCTTTTTCGCTGGAATACCGAACTATAACATCAAAAATGCTTTGTTTTTTTACATCAACTGTAAATTGCAGCCATTCATTATCTTCAATAAAGGAGACTTGAAAACCGTTTGTTGATTTATCCGTACAGGCTACGATATCAACAGCGTCGTTTCTTATTTTGCCTCCTTTGTTCCATTGTGTAAATTTAGTTCCATCATAATTTGCCACATCTTTATCAGAGTAGGCAAAACCATTTTGCCCTAAATCGAATTCGGTTGCAAATACTTTTCCAGGTAAACTGTGTTTTTTGTATGGTTTGACAGCTGTAGTTTGCACTTGTCTGAACATCGCATCAATCACATCGTATCTGATGGTCAGATGTTCCATTTTATAGTTCTCAGCCGTTTGCAACAATACTTTTTTGGCAAAATCTGGTTTGGGTTTTTCTCCACCATTTTTCCAATAATTCAATAATTTATCATAATCCGGAGCTTTTGTAACCGAAGTAACTCCTGCTAAATTTTCAATCTTTTTCATTGGCCAAAAAGCCCAACCAATATTATTGGATTCCATCAAAGAGATGGCTTCCCTAAACCACACATTCGAGTTTTCCCCGCTTTCGCCCAACCAAATTGGAACATTGTACTGGGTTCGGTAATTCAACATCGTTTGAATTGAAGCAGTGTCATTTTGATTCCAATATTTATGAAAACTCAATGCGATATTTTCATCCCAAAGCGGGAACATACCCTTGTAATTATTCCCCCAACAATTCCCTTCAATGATAATCATGTGATGGGTATCAATAGCTCTTATTGCATTTGTGATTCTAACCTGCAACGCTTTTAAAGGAGCGTTTGAAGTTTCGTCGCAACCGTTTTGATTGGTTCCGGTAAAATTCCAATTGGGCTCATTGATAATATCATAACCCCCAATCCAAGGATTGTCTTTGTAACGCTGCGCTAATTTTTCCCAAAGCGCCACCATTTTGTCCTGATTTGCAGCACTCTCCCAAAGTGATGGTTTTGAATCATCATAGTCGGATATTGCAGCATCTTTCCCTTGGCCTCCGGGAGTCGCATGCAAGTCAAGAATTAAATATATTTTATTGGCAGCACACCATTTTACTAAATCATCGGTCATCTCGAACCCTTCTTCTAACCAAGTATTTTGTCCGCCTTTCTCGGTTTCAATTGCTGATGTGTATAAATTGTAATGCATCGGCAATCGAATAGAGTTAAATCCCCATGCCGCCAAAGAGTCAATGTCTCTTTTGGTTATTCCGTTTGCTTTGTAGGCCTTATAGAATTCTTCCGTACCTTTTTCGCCAATTAAATCTGTAATTTTTTGTTTGATTTTATATTGAGGACCCGCAAATGCACCGGTCTGAATCATATAGCCTTCCTGAACCATCCAGCCTCCAACTCCCAAACCACGCAAAACGACATTTTTACCGTTGCCATCTACAATTTTTTGTCCGTCTCTATGCAAAAAACCTTGCGAGTAGCAATTACACACAAAAAGTAAGAAAGTAATAAGTATTGATGAGAAAAATTTCATGAAAAAAGATTTAATTTTTACAATAAAAAATTGCAATTTCATAACCCTTTGAAATTGTGTATTTTTATAAATAGTTGTTTTACTGATAAGATAATAACATTTTTTTTTTGAAAAAGAATAAAAATTGCTACTCTAATAATTGTTTATCAATTATTCTTCTTTATAATAATTGAAGATTTAACTTCCCGGTTATTGTCCAAGCGTAAAACATAAACACCATCAGATAAATTACGTGTGTCTATCGAATTTGTTGTTTCGTTTGAATCGATTTTTGTGATTGAATATTGTTTTCCAGTAAGGTCAAAAATTTGTGCAGTGTATTTGGTAAAGCCTTCTGGAACGCTAAAATTCAATTTATCAGAAACCGGATTTGGATAAACAGTAAATTCATTATCTTTTATTTGACTCTTTTCAACCGATAATTTCGCAGTAGTTGAAGCGTAATTAAAAGATTCCCAACCAGACACAGATTCTCTATTACAATTCATTCCTGAAGCTGCACCACCTTCAGAACAAAGAAATTTTCCATTAAATCCTTTTAAGGCAATTTGCTGCCCTACATTAATCCATTCAAATGACTCCCATCCATTCACAGCGGTACTGTTGGACGTAACAGGTGAAGCTCCGTTTTGCGAATTCATATA
This sequence comes from Flavobacterium taihuense, assembly GCF_019351435.1. GTDB lineage: Bacteria > Bacteroidota > Bacteroidia > Flavobacteriales > Flavobacteriaceae > Flavobacterium > Flavobacterium taihuense. The sequence goes on along the minus strand of NZ_JAHWYN010000005.1, from coordinate 42,676 downwards.
TTTCCCATTACTGTCTCTTAGTGCAATTTTATTGTCTCCCGCATTAACAACGGTGAATTTTTCCCAACCCTGAGCTGTGCTTCTATCAGCAGTTACCACTCCAACACTATTGTTTGACGAAACATATTTGCCGCTATTCTGGAGTGATATTACGCTTCCAATTGGAGCAATAGGTCTGAGCCTGTCTTGTAATGAGCTTACCAAATTACAATTGGATAATAAAGATTTATTACAAATTTCATTAGTTGCCGTTACAGCATCAGCTATACTAGGTTTGGCACTTCCAAATTTCACATAATTACAAAGTGCATCCCATTTTGGAGTACCTGGAAAGGAGTAAATAGATCGATCTGTATATTGTCTTTTCCAAGCCCAAAATGCCCAGCCAACATTGGCAGCATCATAATCTATTCTGGCATCACGAATCCAATCCAATGTATTCTCTCCGAATTCTCCTGTCCAAACAGGAATATTCAATGCCGTACCTTGTCCTTTTATTAAATTTAAATCAGGATTTGGATCTGACTGACCTTGAGGTCCATAATAATGATTTTCGAATACTAGATTAGAGTCCCATCTTTGTAACATATCATAAAAATCACTCCCATAATAATTCCCTTGAGCAAAAATGAGATGATTTGAATCGACCTCTCTAATTCTTGCAGTCATTACTTTATATGACGCCATTAGACTACTTTTTTGACCATTTCCATTGTCCAAAAGAGGTTCATTAAGCAAATCATAACCTGCAATCCACTCATTACCAACAAAATTTTTATAATGATTTGCTATATGATTCCAAATACTCGCAGCTATGTTAACATTATTCCAGTTGTTCCAAAAATTTGGTGTTCCTCCGTTTGGATTGTCGCAAGTATAGCTTGTACTTTGATATCCTGGGGCTGTGTGCAAACAAAGTATTACGTGAATATTATTATTTTTGGCCCATGATACCGCTTTATCTAGCCAAGTGAACCCATCATTTGTAAGAGTACCTGTACTTTGATTCCAAAACATATTGTATGCAAAAGGGATTCTAACAACATTATAACCTAGCGCTTTTGCTTGTGCAAAATCAGAATTTGTGATATATGAATTTCTCCAATTATTTTCAAAACTTACCGTTTTCCCTTCATCATTTCCAAATAGATCTTTAAATAATCCTCTAATTTGAGTAGGTGATTTTTCTCTTACACTACCTCCAGGTTCAATATTCATCATATATCCCTCCCAAACAAGCCAATTCCCAAAATTCACACCTCTTAAGGTTATAGGGTTTCCGTCTTTTAGTATCTTGGCTCCTGTGCTTGAAACGGTTAGCCTCTGAGAATTTACTTGTATACAAAATAATAAAAGCATCGTGCAAATCGCGCTTTGCAAAAGTTTAAGTTTCTTGTTTTTTATAGTTTTTGGTTTATTATTCATGATTTTTGGTTAGTTAATATTAGATAGAGATTATACAAAAGAATTTATATCAAAAAAAAATTACTTTTTAAACAAACATCAATAGATTCAATGATAAAAATAATTAGTGTTAATAAAAATCATCTTTAAGGAGCAATCCTAAAAGGTCTTATTGACCTTTTAGGCTATATTTTGTAATTAGTTTTATACTTAAATCGATGAGAAAAAAGATCAATCTATTGACTTAATACACCAAAGTTTGAATTGCATTTGGCAAAATGGTAATTTGGGTAGCTTGAGTTCCTACACACAAATTATAAATTACGGTAGCCTCACTTTGGTTCATCACAACCGTTACCATTTTTCCGTCTTTATTCAAAAATGAAGTGCTCAACAAGCTGCTTCTGCTCACGGCAGTGCTAACTCTTTTGGCTTCAGGACGAATAAATTTTGAAAAATGTCCAATATAATAATACGAAGGAGTATAAATTAATTCTCCCGTTTTGGTGTCGGCATGAATAGGAGCAAAACAGAAGTTACCTACATGATTTGGACCGCCATTTTCATCCAAAAGAATATTCCAATCCGTCCAGCCCACTGTTCCATTATTGAAATCATTTATCATTGAAGTTCCATAACGTTCCCCATTCGCCCATAATTGGTAATTTTTGGAGTCAAATTTTTCTACACAACCCTCTGTAAACATTAAATTTTTATTAGGATAGGCTTCATGAACTCTAGCAACATTCTCAAACATTGGATTACCACCTGCCCAAGTTTCATACCAATGGAATCCCATTCCCCAGATATATTTTGATGCTTCGGGATCAGAGAAAACAATATTGGCTCTTTGTACCATCAAATCACGGTTGTGATCCCAAGCAATAATTTTTTTATCCCCCAAACCTTCCTTTTTCATAGTTGGCCCAAGATAATTTTTTACGAAATCCCTTTCTGCTTCAGCTGTATAAACACAAGATTCCCAGGTTTGTACCGCCATTGGTTCATTCTCTGTACTGATTCCCCAAATAGGAATTCCTTCTTTCTCATACGCCTTTACAAATTTGGTGTAATACGTTGCCCAAGGTTGGAAAAACTCGGGTAATAATGTACCGCCTTTCAACATGTCTTTATTGCTTTTCATAAAAGCAGGAGGGCTCCATGGAGTTGCATACACCGTCATTTTCCCGCCTGTAGCAGCAATTGCTTTTTTAATCAGTGGAATTCTATATTTTCTGTCGTGTTCAATTGAAAAAGTTTTCAATGCCGTATCACCTTCATCAATGTAAGTATAACTTGCCGAACTAAAATCAGAACTATGAATCGTAGTACGCACCAAATTGTAGCCGATTCCTTTTTCTGCACTATAATATGCATTAAGAAATTCCTGTTGCTTCTCATTGGATAATTTGGCAAAAACTTCGGCACTCGCATCTGTTATAGCTCCTCCAATTCCCATAAAAGACTGGAATGTTTTATCTGGATTCACAAAAACACAAATCTGTCTTTCGTTGGGTTGCGCCAATTCTGAAAATGTAAGATTGTCTGTTTTTGCCAATCTCAAGTTAGTACTTTCGGCCGTGGTGTACACCGCAACCGTTTTATCCTTTGTAGAAAAAGGATGCACTTGCGCTTTATTTTTTTGCTGTCCAAAGGCAAAAAAAGAGGCTAGTACTAATACTGTGGTGGTTATTTTTTTCATAATCTATAATGTGGTGGTTATTTTTAATTTTTTGAAGCTAATCAATTACCAAGTATACGTCCCTACAGCTCCAGCATCAAGAGAAGTAGTAATCCATTTCCCATTGTATTTAATATTGAACAATGCGGCAGTGTTTCCATCATTTACAACTAATAAAACTATTTTTCCAATTGGCGTTTTGAAAGCAACATTTTGCAAATTACCACTAATTGTACTGGAAATCCTAACAGATCCCATTGGAACAAATTTGGACGCATGTGCCGCTACATAATATCCCACATTTCGAACAAATGATTCAGTACTACTAACTGTTAGTGCCCCTTTACAAGTTGTACATCCTCCTGAAGTATGGGGCCCAAAAGCACCATCATTGGCCAAATTCCATTGCAATGCATTTTTACTCCAATTGCGCATCGAACCTATAATTACGTTTCTGACTTGCCATCTCAAATCACCGTCAAACGCTCCTGTAGATGATGTATATTGTTCCGTAAAGTAAACCTCTTTATTAGGGTATGCATTATGTACCGTGGAAAGAGCACTAATATCACCACCATACAAGTGAAACGCTGAACCGGTTACAAAAGGGTAAGCTGCTGCATCTTTTAGAATCGTAATTGGATATTGGGGGTTATCACAATTATGATCGTAAGTAATGATCTTTGTAGAAATACCAGCTGATTGAAATGCAGGTCCCAAATTATTTTTTATAAAATCGGCTTGCTGCAAGGCTGTCATCACCATACTCGGATTGTTACCCCCGTGTAAAGGTTCATTTTGAGGAGTAATAGCGTCAATTGTGATTCCTTCGGCTTTCATTTTTTGAATAAATTTGACAAAATATTGGGCATAAGCCTCATAATATTGAGGTTGCAAACTGCCTCCCACGAAATTATTATTGTCTTTCATCCAAAGTGGTGCAGACCACGGAGAACCCATTATTTTAATATTGGGATTAATTGCCAGAATTTCTTTAAGCAACGGAATAACATCAGTTTTATCAGGAGCTAGGCTAAAATTTGTCAAACTTACATCTGTTTGTCCAGTTGGCATATCATCATAAGTAAATGGTGTCGCATTCAAATCGGATGCGCCAATACTAATTCTTAAATAACTTAGTCCAATTGAATTATCTCCAGAACCAAACAATTCTTGCAATAAATCATTCTTTTTTTGAGTAGCCAATTGATTGATTACTTGTGCGCTTCCGCCAGTTAATGTAAAACCAAAACCATCAACGGTTTGATAGGTTTGAGCATCGTCAATTTCAATATTTGGATAAATATTTATTCCATTTGCAAAAGCTAAAATACCGGTTTGTTTTTGCAAGAGCACTGTTTGATCCCCTTTGGTCAACCAAAAATCAACTTCATTTTTTACTACAGGAGGCTTCGGGGTTGGTTTTGGAGCTGGTGAATCGCCTCCTTCATTAGAAGAAGAACAACTGATATGTATGACTGAAAAGGCTATTGCAAAAAACAGCTTAGTTACTTGATGAATATTTTTCATTATTTATTTGTAATTAATTTCGATAAAAACAGGGAAATGATCCGATGGGTATCTCAAATCTTTAGCGTCCGATATAACAGCATATTTATTAACTGTAATGCGGCTGCTTTTTGATAGAAAAACATAATCAATCAAATGTGTTGATACTTCGTTGTATTTAAAATTATTAAAAGTTCCATAGGGTCCAAAAGGTTTTTCTTTAGAAATTGTTTTGGCATCATTCATTTTATTTTTTAATGCAATAATCCGTTCTGTTTCGGGTTCTGAATTAAAATCACCCATCAAAATAACGGGGTATTTATTACTATTTAATTTTTCTATTCTTGAAAGTATAAGTTCTAATCCTTTGGTTTTTGATACTTCTCCAATGTGGTCCAAATGAGTATTAAAAACCCAAATCAATTTATTCGTTTCCTTATTTTTTAAAAGTGCGAAGCTGCAAACTCTGTTGCAAGCGGCATCCCAGCCTATTGAAATGGTATCAGGAGTTGCCGATAACCAAAAAGTATTGGATTCGATCATTTTGAATTTTTCTTTGGCATAAAAAATATTCGAGGATTCCCCCTTTCCTATTCCGTCTCTTCCTATTCCTACATAATTGTACTGCGGAAGCGCATTTGCTATATCCAATACTTGATTGGGTTTTGCTTCTTGAACCCCAAAAATATCGGGAGCATAAAATTGAATCTGTGAATTAAAAAAATCTTTCCTGTGTGTCCAGTCATTTTCTCCATCACTTTCCACATCCAACCTAATATTGTAAGTCATCACTTTCAAGGTTTGGGCATTAGAAAAAAATCCCATTAGAATGAAAATGATTGAAATTGCTATTTTTTTAGAAAGATCCATGTGTTCTTTTTTTGATTAGTTTTCGTTAGTCTTACGATAAATGTACTAAGATAATTCTTCACTAGAGCTTCTACCCAACTTAAAAAAAGCAGAAGCTGCTAATGAAGACCAAACCACTTAACTTAAACAAAACGATTCTAATTATATACTCTAATATAGTCTACCTCCAAAGTAGAGGAAGTGAAATTTGGATCTACAGGCCCTCCCCAACTACCTCCCATTGCTAAATTTACAATTAAGTAAAAGTTTTTATTGAATGGGAATTTATCTGAATTTATAAAAGTGTAAAATGGCTTGTCATCCACAGAAAACTTTATATAACTTGCTGTCCATTCTGCAGTATAAATATGAAATTCGGTATTGTCATTCGGCACGTTTATTATTCCTGTATCCGGAGTATTTCCTGAACGTCCAGGAGAATGCAATGATGAATGATTTACATTCGGCTCCTTTCCAACAGATTCTAAAATATCTATTTCTCCACATGCGGGCCATCCAACACTACCAATATTACTGCCCAGCATCCAGACTGCAGGCCAAGTCCCAACTCCAGTAGGCAGTTTTGCTCTGATTACAACTTTGCCATAAGTAAAATCGAATTTTCCATTAGATTCTAATCTGCCAGAAGTAAAATCACCTTTTCCGTATTTTTCTCTGATGGCTTTTATTTTCAAAACACCTCCTTGAACAATTGTGTTTTCAGGACGATTGGTGTACGATTGAAGTTCGTTGTTAACATTCCCAGGATCCCAAATTTGGAAAGTCCATTTGGAAGCATCTGGGGCACCATCTGCATTAAATTCATCAGACCATACTAATTTTGAACCAACAAAAACTGTTATGGAGAGTGTTTTGCTAACAAATTGTCCCGCATTATAAGCAGACACATATAACACATAAGTATTAGTACCCGATGCATTATAGGTATAAGAAAAGCTTCCATTTGTCACTTCCTTTGTTTCTCCATTGCCAAGGACTATTTTATAGGATGTTGCGTTAGTAGCCGACAGTTTAAAATTCACAACACCGCTTCCGTCTCCATTTGGATTTTGTGCATCTGTACCAACTATTTCAGAAGAAACTTTTAGATTTGTAGGTGATTGATTTACGACAGACTCTTCTGAATTTGACCCACTACAGGAAATTAAAAAAAAGTAATTCAGTACAATCAATAAATTAATTCTGGAGAGATATTTTTTCATTTATGTTTTTTTAAATACAAACTTATTGTGTCATTTTTTAAAAAATAGCCCATAATCAATAGAGAATGGGCCATTCTACCAACTCAAACCTAACTTAAGCTTAACTTATTTTTTCATGAGGACATCATTTACAATGATGGTCTCATTTCTATATTTTGAATTTTGATACCAGCCTTCATGTCTTCTCCTCCACCTCGGATTACTAAATAAGCAACGCCTGTTTTTGTAGCGGTGAATATTCCTAAATTATTTTCTGGTTTACAACCAACAACTGAAATCTTACCAGAAAAAGGAGCTGTTGCACAACCATCCCAAGTACTTAAGGCTCTCAATTTCCCGCCTTCGGAATAATCTGTTCCTGGTACCGGAACTGAGTAGCCACAATACACTTCAAACCAAGTATTACTGCAGCCTGTTGTAGATGAAGTAACCATATCAATCATGTATTTTTTACCTGCTATAACATTAACAGCCTGATACATTCCTTGTCCAGCCCATCCACTTGCAGTTAAGAGAGCATATCCATTTGCAAAAACTAGACTGGCATTCGAAGCAGGATTTGCTATTGTCCATTGTTCCCAATCTGCTGCATCTGCTAGTTTACCACCTTTAAGAAGATTACCAGCCACTGGATCTGGTGTAGCTATAACAATATTTTGAGTAGTAGTATTAACGATACCCCCTCTTCCAATAGCACCATGAGTAATGACATAAGTACCCACATCAGGAAGAAAAATGCTTTCAGTCATTTTACCAATATACATTCCTGCACCATCACCTAAATCCCATTTTGAACCCAATGCATCTTTTGTTTGAGCAACCAATGTAAATCTATTAGCTGAACCATCTACAGGTTGTATTGTAAATGCAGGATCTATATTTTCATCCGACAATCCATTATCTACGATATCTTCAGATTGACAACTTCCTAATGAACTTAATGTTATAATAGCCAACATTAAATAAATACATCTATTTAAAACTATTTTTATATTCATAATATGTTTTTTTTTTAAATATTAATAATTAGGATTTTGAACCAATTTTGTATTTTTTAATTCACCAAAAGGAATTGGGAAAATTTCATTTTTTCCAGCAATAAATCCTCTACTAGCAAGTACTGAAGCCGCTTTACCAGTTCTTACCAAATCATACCAACGGTGACCCTCACCTGCTAATTCCAATCTTCTTTCATTCATAATTGCTGTTTGTGAAACAGGCACAGACGGCAATCCTACTCTAGTTCTTACTGCATCTAAAAGTGCTTGAGCTCTAGCTCCAGTTCCACCCAGAGCTTCTGCCTCCAACAAGTAAGTATCAGCCAAACGAATTGCATAAGTGTCTTGCTTATAATTTAAAGGCTGAGCTCCAGTACCTGTTGTTACATCTGCCTGTCTTGGTAAAAATTTATTTAGAAAATAACCTGTATCCTGATATCCTGCAATGTAAGCATGAGTTGGAGGGTCTTGCGCCTGAGCTTCAGCCTCATAAGGTAGTACATCAAAAACAGTAGCGTTAAAACGAGGGTCTGTTTTAATAAAATTATACAAATCGACCGTAACTGGATTAAAACTCCATCCAGAAGGTAAATCTGGTGCTCCTGTCATTCTGTTATATCCTCTAGGCCCTACCATTACATTCACAGTATTCCCTTCATCTCTTCCAGATCCCCAAAATCCCCAATCCGAATTTCCTTCACTTGTATGTGAAATTTCTAGTATAGACTCTGAATTAAATTTGTTACTTACAACCCATAAATCACTGAATTTTGACAATAATTTATAACCATAAGGACTTGTTGCCCCTGGTGTAGGTCCGTTAACTAATGCCAATTGTGCAGCAGCTTCAGCATTTTTTTTCTCATACAAATACACCTTACCCAACAAAGCTGTTGCAGCACCTTTTGACAAACGACCAGACTCTTTAGAAGTTATTGTTATTGGCAAATTTGGAATTGCCTCAGTTAAATCTTTTTCGATTTGAGCATAAACCTCTGAAGGAGCCGCCTGAGTTACTGTATATACTTCTGAAGTAGTAATAGGAGTTAATATCAATGGTACATTCCCAAACATTCTTACTAAATCAAAATAATAATACGCACGCAGTCCTTTCAATTCCGCAATGTATCTCGTTTTTGTAGCTTCATCCAGTGGAATATCCGGTAATTTTACTAATAAGATATTAGCATTAAAGACCCCTTGGTAAGGAACACTCCAAAAACTACCTGGAATATTGTTTGCATCTAAAGTATATTTTGAGAAAGCTTGTATTCCAGCACCATCTGTTGCTGATCCACCTCCTGCATAATGATCATCAGAACCTGCATTCAACATCGTTATATAATTTTCAAAACCTCCAGAATTTTTTCTGATAGGATCATACGCACTAACAAGAGCTGCATAAGCATCCTCTGGAGTTTTATAGTAATCATCAACAGATACACTCCCTGATTTGTCTACATTCAAAAAGTCTTCGGAACAGGAAACCATTGTAAGTACAATTGCAGTAGCAATTAATATATACTTATTTCTATTTATTTTCATAATTATATTTTTTATTAAAACTGTAAATTAGCACCAAAGATGAAACCTTTAGCTTGAGGATAAAGTCCTTTATCAACACCTGAAATATCACCACCAATTTCTGGATCATATCCCGTGTATTTCGTAAAAGTCAATAAGTTTTGACCCGTAACATACATTCTTATTTTTGTAGCTCCAATTTTACTAATCGCATTTTGTGGCAATGAATACCCTAAAGTCATTAATTTTAGACGCACATAATCACCATTTTCCAAATAGAAATCAGAAGATTTTTCAAAATTTCCATTAGTATCACTGATAGTTAATCGAGGATAATCATTAGATGTTCCTTCTCCTGTCCAACGCCCTAGCGCATCTGTTTGATAATTTGCATTTCCTACATCCAAACGACGAAGTCCTTGAAAGATTTTGTATTTTGAAGCTCCTTGGAAAAATACTTGAAAATCAAACCCTTTATAATCTAGATTAAGTGTTAAACCATAATTATAAGCTGGCAAGGAATTTCCAAGGAAAGTTTTATCGTCATCATTTATTTTTCCATCATGATTATTATCTACCCAACGGAAATCCCCTGGTTTAGCTCCTGGTTGAATTGGTGTTCCAGCCGAACCTGTGTAAGCATTTACTTCTTCCTGTGTCTGGAAAATTCCAGCTGTTTGATAGCCATAGAATGAATTATAAGATTGCCCTACAGCAGTTCTTGTAATATCACCCATTGATTGAAAAGTAGCAGTTCCATTTGATATAAAAGCTTTTCCATTACCTAGGAAAGTTACTTTATTTTCAAGATAGGATATGTTCCCATTTGCCGAAAAATTTAACTCTCCAAATTTATGATGGTATCCCAATTCAAATTCAATCCCTTTGTTTACCATATCAGCAACATTCCCAACAGGGTTTTTTATTGCTCCTACATAACCTGGAATCTCAACTACTTGCAATATATCAGTAGTTTTTTTATTATAAAGACTAAGGCTCAGATTAAAATCATTAAACATTGTAGCATCAAATCCTATATCGGCAGAGGCTGTCGATTCCCATTTCAAGTCAGGATTGGCTGGTGAATCTGGACCATAACCAGAAACAATGCTGCCTGGATTACCCATGTAATAATTACTCCCTCCAATAATATTAGATTCATATCTATTTGATTCAATAGCATCACTACCATTTATCCCATAATTTGCACGTAGTTTGAAGATATTAACAATTGAATTCTCTTTCCAAAATCCTTCTTTAGAAACTACCCAACCTCCAGATACAGAAGGAAAATTACCATACTTGTTATTTCCCCCAAAATTGGTAGAACCATCACGACGAATTACCCCCGTAAGCAAATATTTTTCTTTATAATTATAATTCAAACGGGCAAAATAAGAAACTACACGATGAGGATCATTTGAATAAGCAGATCCCGTTTTTTTACTAGCTGGAATATCCCAGTTAAAAGATGCATCTTGAAAATTGTTCACTGGCAATCCTTGATAAGTTACAGTAGTACCGATGTTATTATTGTCTTCATATACACCTTGTCCTAACAATGCAACAAAATTATGTTCTCCCAATTGTTTTGTATAAGTAAGTGTGTTTTCCACATTCCAACCAAAACTTCTATTATTTGTACGATATAAACTATTCTCTGTAACGTTATTATTAGAGTTTAGGAACGCTTTTGGAGTAAAAGTTTCTTCTCCCCAAGTAGACAACTTGCCACCAAATGAAGCCTTAAAAACCAAATCATTAATAGGTTTAATTTGCAAGTAGGCATTCCCCAATAAATTATCAGACCATCTATAGTTTCCTAATCTAGTTTGGATATAAGCTAATGGGTTTGTTATTTCCTGACCCACTACGCTTGAAATTCCATAAGGGTTTCCGTTTGCATCTCTTACCACTAGATTAGTACTATAGGGTGAAGTATTAGCAACTGTTGGATCTGTAACTACTGTTGGAGTCGTTGGATCCAAATTGATAGCAGAACTCAATGGCCCTCCAAACTCACTATTTGTATTACCAATTCCTTGAGATTTATCATGGGCATAGCCAACAGATTCCCCAATTGTAAAGATTTTTGATATTTTATGAGTAGAGTTCAAGCGCATATTCAATTTTTTGTAATTCGAAATATCCGTTGCAACAATTCCTTCTTGATCTTGATAACCAATAGAACTGTAAAAGCTCGAAACCTCATTTCCCCCACTAAAACTGATCTCATGAGAAGTACGAATAGAACCTTTATTGAAAATAGTAGATTGCCAATCTGTTCCCGTTCCCAAAGCAGCCGGGTTTGGATAAATTAAACCTCCACCTCCGGCAACAGATTTCTCATTCATAATTGTTGCATATTGAGTTGCATTCAATAAGTCTAATTTTTTTGCTGGAGAAAAAGAACCTGCAAAACCAGTATAAGCAACATTAATTTTACCTTGCTTTCCTTTCTTTGTTGTTATCAAAACAACTCCTGAAGCAGAACGAGAACCATAGATAGCCAATGAAGCTGCATCTTTAAGAACCTCAAGAGATTCAATATCCGATTGATTGATTGAACCAATACCACCATTATCAACAATGACACCATCAACAACCCAAAGAGGATTATTTCCTCCTTTGTCACTATTAAAAGTAGTTATACCCCTAACTCTAATTGTTGATGCAGCTCCTGGTTCTCCAGAATTAGCAATAACTGTAACACCCGAAACCCTTCCTTGCAAAACTTGTCCAATACCAGTGTTTGGATTATCTGTCAGAGCTTTTGCCTTAAGACTAGATATGGAACCTGTTACATTAGACCTTTTTTGAGTACCATACCCTACGACTACAACCTCATTTAAGTCTTGTGTTGCAGAATACATTTTTACCTGTAAATCTGTTTGACCGTTAATAGGCATTTGAACCGTTTTATACCCCATAAAACTGATCGCTAAAATTCCATCTTTTGGAGCTTTAATTTGAAACTTACCATCAAAGTCTGTCGCCACTGATGATGATGTTCCTTTTAATACTATGGTTGCCCCTGGAATTGGCAAACCTTTTTCATCAACTACTTTTCCATTTATGGAAGCTTCCTGTGCATACCCATAAACTGAGAATAAGATTGACGAAATACAAAAAATAAATACTTTTAATAATTTCATTTTTCTGATTATTTTGGTTAATTAATTAGTTATTTACTGCAATAGTAAGCCTAAAAATTCTACATCAATAATTTAAAACTACTACAAAAACACATCAAAAACGTTGTAGTGATATTACAAAAACACATCAAAAAAAAATTAAAACATTATTTATCAACAATTTAAAAACAAAAAATTATTACTTAAAAAATTATTAATTAAAAAAAACCACTACAATTGTGATAAATTAGATACTTTAGCTTAAAATACATCAAGAGCTACTAAAATTCAGCTTTAAAACCCGCATACTAACAAAAAAGCATACCAAAAAAAATTGTGTATCCCTATAAAAAAACACACAATTACATACAATCAATAAAGAACAATCCATGAAATTAATTAGACTATTTACGCTATTTGTTTTAATCACTATACCTTCCTGTTTTTTGGGACAGGTAAAAAAAATTGGACTGCCTCATATTAAAAACTATAGTCGCTCTGAGTACAAAGGAGGGACTCAAAACTGGAATATTGATCAAGATAAAAATGGAAATTTATATTTTGGAAACAATGATGGTCTTTTACAATTTGATGGCTCAACATGGAACAAGTACAAAGCAAAAAACTCAAATGCAATCAAATCTTTAAAAGTAGATTCTACAGGAAAAATATACGTAGGTTGTTACAATGAGTTTGGTTATTTCAAAGCCAATTCAAAAGGGAAGCTTGAATACTTTTCTATTGCTGATTTATTAGATAAAAAAACAATAAATACTATTGACTTTATTTGGAAAATACATCTTTTTAAAGACGAAGTTATTTTTCAATCCTTTAATAGAATCTTTATTTATAAGAATAATAAAATTAAAATCATAAATGCCCCTAAAAGATTTCAGTTTTCATTTATTTCCAATTCACGGCTGTATATTCAGGACATTTTTTCTGGAATTATGGAGTACAAAAATGGAAAACTTGTTTACATTAACGGAACTAATAGTTTGAACAATACCGAGGTTTGGGGCATTATTCAATTACAGAAAAATACAACCTTGGCAGCTACTTTAGACAAAGGATTATTTCTACTTATAAATAATGAAGTAGTACCCTGGAATACCGAAGCCAATACATTTATCAAAAAAAATGGCTCTCTGGGATGTATTCTTTACAAAAACAAATACATAGTAATAAATACGGTACTTAATGGAGTTATTGTTTGTGACTTAAATGGAAATATTATACAACACATAAATCGAAGTAAAGGGCTTCAAAACAATACTGTGCTTAGCTCGTTTATTGACAACAGCAATAACCTATGGTTGGGACTGGACAATGGTATTGCTTATGTAAACGAAAATTCATTTTTAACCTATTTCGGATTTAGCTATAATTTAGGAACTGTGTATTCCTCCGTTGTATATAAAGGCTACTTGTATGTTGCCACGAATCAAGGCGTGTTTTATCATCCATGGAATACCGATTTCAAGGAAGGCTCATTTAATCTTGTCGAGGGAACTACTGCGCAAGCTTGGAACGTACAAATAATAAGCGGAGAGTTAATATGTGCCAGCAACAAAGGAGCGTTGGTTATACAGGATGGCAAAATGATTAAAAATATAGACCCTAAAGGCTACTTTGCATTTAAAGCAATCCCTAGGCATTCCCGCTTTTTTATTGGCGCAAATTACAATGGCTTTTCAGTTTTTGAAAAAACTAATTCAGGAATGAAATTCAGGAATAAAATAGAAGGCATCGATAAATCTTCAAATTCATTTGAAATAGATAATGGTTATTTATGGCTAAAAAAAGATGCCTATATTTATCAAATCACTATAAGCGATGATTTGAAAAAAGCAAAGTCCATAAAAATATTCTCACGCTTTTCAGAAGATAACCTAGGTATTGGAAGCCTTCAAAAAATAAATAGCAAAATTTATTTTCAATCCAATAATATATTTTACACCTACTCTACAACTCAATCAACATTTATAGAAAATCCGGCCTTAACCCATATATTCAAGACAATTCCAAAAATAAAGGAATTAACGCAAGACACTAATGGAAACCTTTGGTACATCTTTAATGAATCTATGGGAGCATTAATGAAAACAGGAAGCAACAAATACAAACATGTCGTAGCTCCGCTATCTAACTTGACCGGAAATCTAGTAGCAAATTACATGTCGATAAACACAATCGATTCCAAAAACACTTTCATCGGACTAACTGATGGACTGGCCCACTATGACTCCACCATCGAAAATAGATCTCTTTCTAAACCAAAAGTCCTCATAAGAAGTTTTTCCTTTCCGGGAGATACCATACATCTGGGTAATAGTCAGAATATAAATGAGGAGTATAAATTACCTTATGCATCAAATCAAGTAAAATTTACATTCTCTTCTCCTTCGTATGAAAATCTTGAAAACCTAGAATTCTCATATCAGCTGGAAGGCTTTGAAGAAAATTGGAGCGCATGGTCTATTAGCTCCATAAAAGAATATACCAATCTAAAAGAAGGTAATTACACAATGAAAGTAAGAGCGAGAAACAGTTCAGGAATTGAATCAGACGAGACTTCAATTGCCTTCAGAATCTATCCTCCTTGGTACAGACATTCATTAGCGTACTTGTTCTACCTATTATTAGTCGCAGTATTTGTGTATTATATCCGATTGCGAATAAAAATAAAAATCAGAAAAAATAAGCATTTTGAAACACTTGAACAACGAAGGTTGTATTTAGAAAAAGAAACTAAAATTAGACAGGAACAATATGAACTTGAAAAAGAGATTGAAAAATTAGAAAATGAAAAACTGCAAATAAAAATCCTTTCTAAAGACAAAGAATTAGTAAACAACACTTTGCAGGTAGTAAAAAAGAATAAAATATTAAACGGAATTATCCATAAATTAAAAGATATCAATAGCAATTCATTTGATGAAGCTACGAAAGTACAATTCACTAAATTAAACAGAAGTATTACCAAAGAAGTGCATACTGACAAGAGCTGGAAAGACCTTGAAAAACACCTAAAGAACGTACATTTTGATTTTCTGAAAAAATTAAAAGAAAAACACCCCACAATTTCACCCAGAGAAATGGATCTTTCCACTTATTTATTAATGAATATGTCTACCAAAGAAATTGCCGAATTTATGAATATATCAACAGGAGGCGTAGAACTAGCCCGGTATCGATTAAGAAAAAAATTAGAATTAAATAAAAAAGAAAATTTAATTGGGTACTTGATGAGTATTAAATAAAATAGCTCCTTCAGAAATACTGAAGGAGCTATCAAATTCCAAAGAATTTATTTTATAAATTCCAAAGTTCGTTCTAAAGCCATACCTCTAGATCCTTTAATAAGAATCATGTTTTTTTCAAATTTTTCATTTTTAATAGAAGCTGAAAAAGCATCAAAACTTTCAAAGAAAAAGAAGTTTGCTCTTGCTTTTTTATTTTGATAAAAATCTTTACCAATAAAATAACAGGCAATATCATTTTCATTGATCAATAAATCTACAATCCCTTTGTGTTCCATCAAACTTTCCTCACCTAACTCAAACATATCACCCAAGAAAACAATTTTGTTTTTCTTATCTAAAAGAATAAAATTTTCGATAGCCACTTTCATACTGCTAGGATTGGCATTGTAAGCATCCAGAATAATTTCGTTCGTTCTTATTGTCATTAATTGAGACCTATTATTTTCAGGAACATAGCTTTCTAATGCTTGTTTAATGGCAAGTTCTTCCACACCAAAAAAAGTTCCCATTGCGATTGCAGCATTAATATTATTGGCATTATACAAACCTATCAAATGAGTGGAAATACGAACCTGAGAATAAGATATAACAACAAAAGGGTCAGCTTCTATTTTATTTATATTGACATTGGCCCCAATTTTATTTACTCCAAAAGAAAACGATTTTATACTTGCTGTCTTTTCAACTTGAATAGGATCTTCAAGATTTACAAAAACTAATTTCTCATTATTTGAAAGATAGTGATACATTTCGCTCTTACCTTCTATAACACCTTTAATTCCTCCAAAACCTTCAAGATGTGCCTTCCCAAAATTAGTGATATATCCATAATCCGGTTGTGCGATTTCACAAAGAAATGCGATCTCTTTTTTGTGATTAGCACCCATTTCCACAATTCCTATTTCAGTTTGCTCATCAAAAGACAATAGTGTCAACGGAACACCTATATGGTTGTTTAAATTTCCAATGGTAGCTTTCGTTTTGAATTTTTCCGAAAGTACCACATTGATTAACTCCTTTGTTGTTGTTTTTCCATTACTCCCAGTTAGGGCAATAATAGGAAGTTTCAAAAAGCTTCTGTGAAATTTGGCTAATTCCTGCAAGGCAACTAAACTATCGTGGACCAAAATAGTTCTGTCATCGATATAATATTCCTTGTTGTCAATAATTACATAAGATGCTCCTTTATCCAATGCTTCTTTGGCAAAAGTATTTGCATCAAAATTATCACCTTTTATTGCTACAAAAAATGAGTTAGCCTCAATTTTACGAGTATCTATTGAAACCGAATTGCATTTCAAAAACAAACTATGAACGTATCGAATATCCATAATAAATATAGTTTAAAAAATAAAAGCCCTAATGAAAGGGCTTTTTATTTGTATGGTTTAAAAAATCTAATTTCTTGGTGATCTTTTAGTATTTGATTTAGAACCAACTCTAGACATTGCACATCTGAATCCAATGTAGTCAGTTGCCATATCTTGAGGAAAGAATCTTCTTTGCGCAGGATCCAACCAGTAAGCTCTGTCTCTCCATGAACCTCCTTTGTATACACGAACAGCGTCATTTATCATAGTAGTTCTTTTGCTAGACTTGTCGTATTTTCTTTCCATGTTCCCTAAGCTGTCAATTTTGACATTGTGAACAGGAGCGTTATACATAACTTCTTTTTCCGAAGTTTTACCTTTTTCAGCATCAGATCCTCCAAATTTATAATACTTACTAGACTGCTTATCGCCATCTCGATAGTTGATATTGTCACTTGTACTAAAATTTTGTCTCAAATAAGTCTCATTTTCATCTACCGGAACTTGAGCTATTTCACCGGCTAGGTATTTAGGAACTAACTTACCATTACTTAAAGTATCATAAACGATGTCTTTATTAGTTATGATTTCAATTTTTCCGTCTTTTCCAATTTTATTTTTAGTGTAAACGTTACCTCTAAAGTAGTTAAAATCATTTGTTTCAACATCAACAATAGGTCTGTAAACATCTGCAACCCACTCAGATACGTTGCCTGCCATATCATAAAGACCAAAATCATTTGCTGGATAGCTTTTTACAGCATTAGTGATATCAGCACCATCATCTGACCAACCTGCAATTCCGCCATAATCTCCATTACCTTGTTTAAAGTTGGCTAACTGAAAACCTTTATTCGATCTTTTTCCAGAACGAGTATAACTTCCTGACCAAGGATATTTCTTTTGCCCTTTATAAATATTGTATTCTCTTTGACCTACATCTGCTGCAGCGGCGTATTCCCACTCAGATTCAGTAGGAAGTCTGTATTCTGGCAATAAAATCCCAGAAGATCTTTGCGCGTACACATTTTTCTCTTCAATAACTTTTCCGTCTTTTCCTGGTTTTGGCCCTTTTTTAGATGCCCCTTTTCCTTTTAGAAGAATTTCTTCATTTCCTCCATAAGTCATTGTAGGTGCTGCTAAATATGTTTCAGTATTAAAATTACTTTCGGCAGAAACATCAAGTGATTTAGCATTTTTCTTTAGATATCCATTTTTTTCCAAAACAGCTTCATTTACACGATCAGTTCTCCATTTACTGAATTCAACTGCTTGAACCCAATTAACCCCAACCACTGGATAGTTGGCATATGCTGGATGTCTCAAATAATTATTGGTCATAGTCTCATTATAACCTAATCTATTTCTCCAAACTAGAGTGTCGGGCGAAGCTCCTTCATAAATGTTTTTATAATTTTCTTCAGTTGGAGGATATACTTTTTTTAACCATTCAAGATACTCAAGGTACATTAAATTGGTAACTTCAGTCTCATCCATATAGAAAGACATAACATGTTGCTGATTTGGCACATTATTCCAATCATGCATTACATCATCTTGAACTAATCCTTTAGTAAAAGTTCCTCCTTCTACAAATACCAATCCTGGCCCTGTCTCTTGCGTTTTATGAGTTGATCCTTTTGCAAAACCTCCTTTAGAACTGCTTACATTCCATCCTGTGCCCCTCGAAGCGCTATCGGATTTAGATTTTTTGCTACAACTAGCTAGTCCCAATATTAATGCTAATGACAACATTATTTTTAAGGGGATAGTTTTATTTACTTTCATAGTTTCTAGTAGGTGATTATTAAAATTTAGGTCGTGCAATGTAATAATTAAAGATTAAATCACAAAACCCTTTCCAACTTAATTTTTAACGTTTTTTTTAGATATTATAAAAACGCAAAAATATATTTTTTATTACACAAAACAAGAAAAAAGACTTTTAATATTTTTTATATACTTTTAGCAAATATTTACACTACATAGCATTATCATTTTCCATGAGAAATATACTTCTATACTTTATTGTACTCTTTCCAATTTTAACTTTTTCACAAATAAAAGGAGGTATTACTTTAGATTGGATTGAAAATGGCGGAATTTCTTCTGGAAACCCAAAACTACAAATTCCTTTTTTTAAAGGAAATAGCTATTTTTATGACTCTTACCAACGCTCTCTATATTGCAATATAAATTTGAACACCTCCAATGAACTTGATGAAAAAAGCCTTCAAATCACTAATGTAATTTATGAGCCTCTTTCAATGTCTGAATTTGGAAATTTAAATCCAGCTACCATCCCTTCCACAATAAAAGCAACTCTTTATGCTACAAAGTCAAGAAATAGCATTCAAAATTTCCTTAAAATCACTCCCATAATAAAAGACAACTCAGGGTACAAAAGATTAAAATCCTTTTTTTATGCAGTAAATAATGGATCTACAAAAAAAAATACTTCCATTAAGAACAAAGCTTCTATTGGCAATTCTGTTTTAGCCTCGGGCGATTGGTATCGATTTTACATTGAAAAATCAGGAGTATACAAAATTTCAAAAGAATTTTTAAAAGAATTAGGATTAAACTTAAATGGTGTTAACCCTAAGAAAATAAAAATTTATGGTAATGGTGGAGAAATGCTTCCACTTGCCAATACTGCATTCCACCCAAACGACTTAACCGAAAATGCAATACAAATTCAAGGTGAAAGTGATGGCGTTTTTAACGATGATGATTATATACTGTTCTATGGAAAAGGTGTTTTTAATTGGAATGATGAAAGTCTAACCAATCTTAACCTATACGATACAAAGTCTTATTACTACATAACAATAGATGGAGATGATGGCAAAAGAATTTCAAACACCTCACAACCTATTTCACCTAGCACTTTAAACATAAACACATATGATGAATATCAATTTCATGAAGTAGATCTAAAAAACATAGCTCAGGTAGGCCGTCAGTGGGTTGGCGAATCTTTTGAAATTAATCAAGACCACGAATTTTTCTTTAATTTTCCCAATATAGACACTACTATTCCTGTGATTTTAAACATCTCTTTGGCTGCAGCTGCCTATACTCCCACTTCTTTTATTGTTACCGCCAATGGACTTAATGTTGGAACCGTTTTATTTCCAGCTTTAAATACCAGTTCTGATATACAATATTTTAACGAAACACTTCCTAACAACACATCTTTTCCAGCTACTCCAGATATAAAAATCAAATTATCCTATAACAATAATGGGATTCCTGGTTCTAAAGGTTTTTTAGATTATATTCGCTTAAAAGCAAAGTGTAAATTGCAAGGATTTGGAAAACAATTTCAGTTTCAATATGATTTATCAAGTTCAAGCACAGGTATTGTTTCTTACAATTTTTCAAACGCAACTTCTATTTCTCAAATATGGGACATAACCGATATTTATAATGTTTACAAAATAGAGAATACAAACCAAAGTGTTTTTTCATTCAAAGCTAATCTTGGAGAGCTAAAAAAATACATCGCAATTGACCCAAATGATTACTATACTCCATTAAGGGAAAGCAGATCAAAAATATCAAATACAAATATTAAAGGTACTGTTTTTAAAAACCCACAAGGGCAGTTCCAAGATGTTGATTATGTAATTATTACTCCTGAATTTTTAAGAATTCAAGCAGAGAAATTAGCAAGTTTTCATCAAAAAAAGTCTAATTTAAATGTAAAGGTTCTCACACTCGAATCGATTTACCAAGAATTCTCATCAGGAAAACAAGATATAGCAGCTATACGAAATTGCATTAAATACATTTATGAGAATCCATCTTCTACAGAAAAAAAACTGCGATATGTAAATCTTTTTGGCGACGCTTCCTTCGATTATAAAAACAGAATTACAAACAACTCAAATATTGTACCAATATATGAATCCTTAATTAGCAATACTATTGGAGAAGCCTCTTTTGCTTCTGATGACTTTTATGGACTAATGGATGATTCCGAAGGAAATGTCACTACTTATTACGGAGGAATTGACATTGCTGTTGGCAGAATGCTAGTTAACACAACTCTGCAAGCCGATGAGATGGTTAATAAAGTTATTGAATATTACGATAAAAAATCATACGGTAACTGGAGAACCCATTATGTTGCACTTGCAGATGACTCCGATAAAATTACTGACAACACTTTACAATCGAGACAAAACGCACTTGCGGATGAAATTAGAGATCAAAAACCTTTTTTGAATGTATCCAAAATATTTTTAGACTCCTACACTCAAGAAGCTTCAGCTGGAGGCGAAAGATACCCTAAAGCAAAATCTGATTTTTATAATGAATTCGAAAAAGGAGCTTTAGTTTTTAATTATTTGGGACACGGAGGAGAAGATGGTTTGTCAAGCGAGAGACTTTGGGATAAATCAGACAGTCAAAACGTAAACAATCAATACAAATATCCTTTATTTATAACTATCACCTGTGAATTTTCCCGTTTTGACAACCCTACAAGACCTACAGCAGGTGAATATATTTATTGGAATACAAAAGGAGGTGCTATTTCTCTAGTATCAACAATTAGGTCAATTTCGCAATTTAGCGCCGAAAACTTTAATGATGTTTTTGCTAAAAATCTCCTATCCTATGGCTCTAATCAATACGTTTCCATCGCCGAAGCTTTGAGAATATCAAAAAATGAAAATCCAAATTCAGCAACTAACGTAGTCCTTTATATAGGTGATCCAGCTATATTTCTTGCAATTCCTAAACCAAAAGTCATCATTACTAAAGTGAATGATATACCCATAAACCAAACAATACCTGATTTTAAGTCATTGGCAAAAATGAAAGTAACAGGAGAGATAACCGACGAAAATAACATTTCAATAACAAATTTCAATGGTGTCTTATCGACTATATTATTTGATAAAACAACAACAAAAAACACCTTAAATAATGATGGTTATAGTCCTTCAATGAGTTTTAAAACATTAGGAGAAGCAATTTTTAGAGGAAATGCATCTGTCACAAATGGACAATTCGAATATAATTTTATTGTTCCTAAAGATATTCGTATACCATTAGACAACGGGAAATTAAGTTTTTATGCCAAAAAAAATGAATTACTAGAAGATGTATGGGGTTATGACACTACTATAAAAGTTGGAGGAGTAAATGAAAATGCTGTTGCAGACAATAATAATCCAAAAGTAAAGTTATATATGAATGATGAAACTTTTGTTTCTGGTGGCATTACAAATGAATCTCCAATTTTTATTGCCTATATGGAGGATGAAAGTGGCATAAATACTGCCGCAGGAATAGGTCATGATATTACAGCTGTTTTGGATGGTGATATAAGTAATCCAATCGTCTTAAATGACTATTATCAGACAGAAATAGATAATTACACAAAAGGCAACTTGCATTTTCCTTTTAGAAATTTAAAAGTGGGACTGCATACAATCACTTTTACTGTTTGGGACGTGTATAACAATCCGACAACAAGTGAAATACAATTTTTAGTAGTTGGAAACGAAACGGTAACTTTAACAAATGTATTAAACTATCCAAATCCCTGTGTAAATTATACTGAGTTTTGGTTCACACATAATAAGCCAAATGAACCATTAGAGGTTCAAGTTCAAGTATTGACAATTACAGGAAAAGTGGTATGGACAAAAAATCAAACCATTACAACATCAGGTTTTTTGTCCCGAGATATTTCTTGGAATACGCGAGATGATTTTGGTAATAAAATTGGAAAGGGAGTTTATGTTTATAAACTCACCGTAAAAGCAACTCTATCAAATAAGAGAGTTGAAAAAATTGAAAAGCTTGTAATTCTTTAATATTATAGTATATTTACCTTAAATTAATTTTTTTTTAAATAATGAAAAGAGCGACTCTACTAATAACTTTTTTATATACATTTAACTTTATTCATGCTCAAGAAAATGTAATTACTACTGCAGTCCCCTTTCTTTTAGTAGCTGGGGATGCTAGATCTGCAGGTATGGGAGATAACGGAGTTGCCACATCAACAGATGGATTTTCTCAACAATGGAATCCCTCAAAATATGCTTTTGCAACAGATCAACACGGGTTTGCAGTAAGTTACACACCTTATTTAACTGATTTAGTAAATGATATTTCATTGGCCCAATTAAACTATTATAATAAATATAGTGACAAAAGCGCTTTTGCTGCAAGTTTTCGCTATTTTGGTTTAGGAGACATTGAATTAAGACAAGATTTTGATAGCCAACCAATTACAGTATCCCCAAATGAATTTGCTTTAGACTTATCCTATTCATTAAAACTAAGTGAAAAATTCTCCATGGCAGTTGCAGGTCGTTTCATAAATTCGAACCTTAAAGTAGCTACTGAAAATAATGATGCCTCATCTTCAAATAGTTTTGCAGTAGATGTTGCTGGTTTTTATCAATCAGAAGAAATCGCATATAGCGATTTCAATGGCAGATGGAGAGCCGGCTTTAATTTTCAGAATATGGGACCCAAGATGAGCTATGATAATGATGATCTAAATAATAATTTCTTACCAGCCAACATGAGACTAGGAGGTGGATTTGACTTTATATTAGACGAATACAATAAGGTGTCTGTTAATTTAGAAGCAACCAAATTAATGGTTCCTACTCCTCAATATCCAGAAGATTTAAATGGTGACGGAATAATAGATGAAGCAGAAAAACAACAAAACAGTGATAACTATCAATCGATAGGGTGGTTTTCTGGAATATTTCAATCATTTACTGATGCTCCAGGTGGATTTAGTGAAGAACTAAAAGAAGTTACCTATTCAATAGGATCGGAATATGTATATCAAGATGCATTTTCATTCCGAGCTGGGTATTTTCATGAAAATCCAGATAAAGGAGCTAGAGAGTTTTTCTCCCTTGGTGCGGGTTTCAAATACACCTCCGTTAAAATAGATGTTTCCTACTTATTTTCGGCTTCTAAAGTACAAAACCCTCTTGAAAACACTTTGCGCTTCTCTTTAACATTTAATTTTGGAGAAAAATACGAAACGTTTTAGTTTTTCCTGATTCTTACAAAACAAAAATCCAAACTTCATTATTTTGAAATTGGATTTTTTTCTTTTTAACAAATTACCTAATCAAAAAAATCAGTCTATAAAAACAAAATAGATCAAAATAACTACAAAAAATATTTTAAAAAAGCAGTCACTTATGCAAGACATAACAATCACTTCACAAATAAATGTTTTTGAAAAAATCCAAGAACTACCTTCTGATATTCAGTATTTAATGGGAAAAGCTATTGAAGTTAGAAAAAATGCCTATGCCCCATATTCGAAATTCAGAGTAGGAGCAGCTATTCTTCTAGACAATGGTGAAATTGTTATTGGATCCAATCAAGAAAACGCAGCGTATCCTTCGGGTCTTTGTGCAGAAAGGGTTGCCATATTTCATGCGGGCGCTGTTTATCCAGAAGCAACCATTTTAAAAATAGCAATCACCGCCGCATCAGAGAGCAATAAAACGGTCACCCCTATTCCACCATGTGGATCTTGCAGACAATCCATCGCTGAATATGAGATTCGACAAAAAACCCCCATAGAAATCTATTTTATGGGCGAAACAGGTGCAATTCACAAATCAGCATCCCTAAAAAATCTCCTCCCTTTTATGTTTGACAAAAGTTTACTTTAAAAAAAAACTAAAAATTAGCTTTTAAATTTTAGTTCTTAGTAGGAATGTCTTATTTTTGCAACCCGACCCCTTCGGGGCGCAAATTTGTGGTGAGGAAACTATTTTGCGTTACTAGGTCATAATTGATAATACAATAACACTTAAGCAAAAGAATTATTTCAGATGAAAGAAGTTACAAAAGAAGTTTATTTAAAGTGGTATGAAGACATGTTACTTTGGAGAAAGTTTGAAGACAAACTTGCGGCATTATACATTCAACAAAAAGTCAGAGGCTTTCTACACTTATATAATGGTCAAGAAGCGGTATTAGCAGGAGCTTTACATGCAATGGATTTGACAAAAGACAAAATGATTACTGCCTATAGAAATCACGTTCAACCAATTGGTATGGGTGTAGATCCAAGGCGCGTAATGGCAGAACTTTTAGGGAAAGCAACTGGAACTTCAAAAGGAATGGGTGGGTCAATGCATATTTTTTCCAAAGAACATCGTTTTTATGGTGGACACGGAATTGTAGGTGGCCAAATTCCATTGGGAGCTGGTTTAGCTTTTGGAGACAAATACAATGGGACAGGCGGAGTTACTATGACCTATTTTGGTGATGGTGCAGCCCGTCAAGGTTCATTGCACGAAGCTTTCAATATGGCTATGTTGTGGAAACTACCTGTTGTTTTTATTGTTGAAAACAACGGATATGCCATGGGAACTTCAGTTGAAAGAACTGCAAATCATACTGATATTTGGAAATTAGGTTTAGGATATGAAATGCCTTGTGGCCCAGTTGACGGAATGAATCCTGTAAAAGTTGCCGAAGCAATGACCGAAGCAATAGACAGAGCAAGACGTGGTGACGGACCAACATTCCTTGAAATGAAAACCTACCGTTACAGAGGACACTCTATGTCTGATGCACAATTGTACCGTTCTAAAGAGGAGGTTGAAGAATACAAAAAAATAGATCCAATCACCCAAGTTTTGGATGTGATTTTAGATCAAAAATACGCTACAGAAGACGAAATCGAAGTAATTGATCAAAGAGTAAAAGATAGAGTTGAAGAATGTGTTCAATTTGCTGAAGAATCTCCATATCCTGAAATTCAACAATTATACGACGTAGTGTACGACCAAGAAAACTATCCATTCACACCTCATAAATTATAAATCAATATGGCAACAATTGTAACAATGCCTCGCTTGAGCGATACTATGACAGAAGGAACGGTAGCAGCTTGGCTTAAAAAAGTAGGAGACAAAATAAGCGAAGGTGATATCCTTGCTGAAATTGAAACCGACAAAGCAACTATGGAATTTGAATCCTTCAATGAAGGAACACTTTTATATATTGGAATCCCAGAAGGAGAAACTGCACCAGTAGATTCTTTATTGGCAATTATCGGAAACGAAGGTGAAGATGTATCAGCTTTAATCGCTGGAGGTTCTGCAGCACCCGTTGCAGCAGAATCAGCTCCTACAGTAGCTGAAGCAAAAACAACTGAAGCTGTTACGACAGCTCCAGTAGCAGCAGCTTTACCAAAAGGAGTGATCGTAGTAACAATGCCTCGTTTGAGCGATACTATGACCGAAGGAACAGTAGCTACTTGGTTGAAAAAAGTGGGGGACAAGATTGTGGAAGGAGATATTCTTGCTGAAATCGAAACCGATAAAGCTACAATGGAATTCGAATCTTTCAATGAAGGAACTTTGTTGTTCATTGGAATTCAAGAAGGAAATACAGCTCCAGTGGATAGCCTTTTGGCAATCATAGGGCCTGCAGGAACAGACATTACGGGAATCGCTGAAAACTATAAAATAGGTGGAACTGCACCAGCAGCAACTGCAGCAAAAGAAGAAGTTAAAGCTACAACATCAGAATCTGCTGAAGTAATTGAAACAGTCAGTGACGGAAAAAGAATCTTGGCATCACCATTAGCTAAAAAAATAGCAAATGACAAAGGAATTCAATTAGCACAAGTGAAAGGATCAGGAGAAAATGGTCGTATCGTAAAAAGCGACATCGAAAACTTCACTCCTGCTACTGCTCCAAGTGCAACAGCATCAAAAGCTCCTGAATCTGCTAAAACAGAAGCTCCAAAAGTATTCGTACCTGCTGGAGAAATTTTCACCGAAGAAATCAAAAATTCGCAAATGCGTAAAATCATTGCGAAACGTTTGGCTGAATCATTGTTCACCGCACCTCATTACAACCTAGTAATCGAAGTAACAATGGACGAGGCAATGCAATCTAGAGCAATCATCAATAACGTTCCAGATACAAAAGTATCTTTCAACGACATGGTAATTAAAGCTTGTGCATTAGCATTGAAAAAACATCCAAAAATCAACTCACAATGGAAAGAAGATGCCATCATCATCAATCACCATGTAAATGTTGGGGTAGCTGTAGCTGTTGAAGACGGATTAGTTGTTCCTGTCCTAAGATTTACAGACGCAATGAGTTTATCTCAAATTGGCACAAGCGTTAGAGATCTTGCCGGTAGAGCCAAAAACAAAAAATTATTACCTACTGAAATGGAAGGAAGCACTTTCACTGTTTCAAATCTGGGTATGTTTGGTATTACTGAATTCAACTCAATCATCAATCAACCAAACTCAGCTATTTTATCAGTTGGAGCAATTGTTGAGAAACCAGTAGTTAAAAACGGTCAGATTGTAGTTGGAAACACTATGATGTTATCATTGGCTTGTGACCACAGAACAATTGACGGTGCGACGGGAGCTCAATTTTTACAAACATTAAAACAATACATCGAAAACCCAGTTACAATGCTGGCGTAATAGATTTATTTTTATAATTTAAATCCCGTTTTGATTCGTCAAACGGGATTTTTTTATTTTATTTACAGTTATAAAATAGTCCTCCATAAAATGAAAAAAACATTCCTAGTTACTATCTTTTTCACCATTTTAGCTTGTCAGAAAAAAGATAATTTCGAAAAAACAACAATCGTCAAAGACGAACATTCTTTCTCAAAACCCAATCATACGGTTGTAAAGCATTTGGATCTTGATATTAAAATTGACTTCAAATCTCAATCCATTTCTGGAAAAGCCTCTTGGCAAATTGACAATAAAAGCAAAGGCAACGAAATACTATTTGACGAAAACAAGTTGAACATTACTAAAGTGACTCTTGGTGATGAAGAAAAAGAAACAAAGTTTGAACTCGGGGAGGAAGTTGAATTCCACGGAAGGCCACTTCATATCACAATTGAACCAAATACGACTAAAGTCAATATTTACTATAATACAACTAAAGACGCTGTTGCATTGCAATGGCTAAATCCTCAACAAACTGCAGATAAAAAGAAACCATTCCTTTTCTCTCAAGGTGAAAGCATCTGGTCACGTACTTGGATCCCTTGTCAGGATTCTCCTGGCATTCGATTTACGTATAATGCAAAAATAACCGTTCCAAAAGATTTAATGGCAGTAATGAGTGCCGTTAATCCACAACAAAAAAACGATACGGGAATCTATACTTTCAAACAAGATAAAGCGATTCCTTCCTATTTAATGGCAATAGCCGTTGGAGATATTGAGTTTAAAGCTATTGATGATCGAACAGGCGTTTATGCTGAACCTTCATTACTTAACAAAGCGGCTTGGGAGTTTGCCTACTTAGGTAAAATGGTTAGTGCTGCAGAAAAACTATACGGTCCCTATCGCTGGGGCAGGTATGATGTACTTGTCCTTCCACCAAGCTTCCCTTACGGAGGAATGGAAAATCCAAACTTAACGTTTCTAACTCCTGGAGTGATCGCTGGAGATCGTTCTTTGACTAGTTTATTAGCACATGAATTAGGTCACAGTTGGAGCGGTAACCTTGTTACCAATGCTACTTGGGACGATATCTGGCTGAATGAAGGTTTTACCACTTATGTAGAACATCGCATTGGCGAAGCAATATTTGGGGTCAAAGAAGCAAAAATGCAGGACGCTTTAAGCCGTAAAGTATTGCTTGATAACATCGTTGAATTTGGGAACACAAACCCAGATACTCGACTTAAAATAAATACTACAGGAAGAAATGCAGATGATGGCTTAAGCGACATTCCTTATGAAAAAGGATATGATTTTCTAAAAGTAATTGAACAAGCGGTTGGACGTGAAAAATTCGATGTTTTTATCAAGAACTATTTCGATGCACATTCTTTTCAATCTATAACTACGGAAGATTTTGTGCGCTATTTAAATGATAATCTTATAAAAAAAGACAAATCTCTTGCCAATAAAATAAAAGTAGAAGAGTGGATATACAAACCTGGCTTACCATCAAATATAACAAAGGTTTTTTCTGAAGATTTTAATGCAATAGACAATATTCAGAAAAATTGGAGGAAAACAGGTGTTAAAGGTTTGGCTCTAAAAATAAAGTCGACCAACGAAAAACAACATTTCATAGATTATCTTCCTGAAGATATTACACCAAAAGAAATGGCCGAAATTGATACCGAATTTAACTTTACAAAAGGCGGCAACTTCGTCATCAAACGTCAATGGTTTGTTCCTGCAATTCGTCATCATTATACTATAGCCTATCCTACAATAGAGCAATTTATGATTTCGACCAGCAGAACGGGCTCTTTGCAGACACTTTACAAAGAAATGGTAAAAACACCCGAAGGAAAAGCTTGGGCAAAACAGATTTTTGAAAAAGCTAAATCAGGATATCATTTAACTACTGTTCAAAGTATTGAAGGATTATTAAAATAAAAATGGCTTAGGATAACTAAAGATCTCGTATTTATGCTATACGCGTGAGGGATAGCAGCTAGCTACCGAAGTAGCGCGGATAGCCCGACCGCAATATAAAATGGGGCCACTCTAGACGCAATCTAAAGTAGCCCCATTTTATATTGCGGTCACGCCCAACTTATTTTGAAAACGAAATTTTGAATTTTACTTCGGACTCGTGGCGATGACAAATTTTAAGTTGTTCTTGACTCCTATTTGCAATACATCGACCAAATCCTGCACTTGCAAATTGAACGGAATTCGAACAATTACCGTTTGATCTTTTTGGGTATTCATTTTAGACATTAAAGTGGTTTCTAACTCTTCGAAAGCAACGGGTTGCTTGTCGATATAGAATTTCTTGTCTTCGGTAACCGATAAACTAATGTATTGTTTGTTCGTTTTTTCATTTGTTTTTGACTTTGGCAACGTCATTTTAATCACATTCGGATTGGCCAAAGTGGATATTATCAGAAAAAAAAGCAACAAAAAAAACATAATATCACTCAAAGAGGAAGTAGCTACTTCGGCGTGAAATCTTCTTTTTCTTTTGATAGACATGACTTATGCTTTTTGAATAATATTTACGAATTCCAATATTTGCTTTTGCACTTTTAGCGCATAATTATCAATCTTCCCGTTCAGCAAGTGATAGGCACTGTAGGCAATAATCCCAACAATAAGACCAGAACCACTGCTGATCATTTTTTCGTACAAACCTCCTGAAATATTACCAATACTGATGTTTTCGGTTACAGAGATGCTATAGAAAATCTTGATTACCCCAGAAATCGTACCGATAAAACCTAATGTGGGCGCGATACCCGCAATCAATCCGAGTTGCCCCAAGTGTTGCTCCATTTGGGCAATCTCGATATCGGCAGCACGATCCATATTCGATTCTATTTCGGCAATGGGACGGCCAATCAATAAAATTCCTTCTTTGATTACATTTCCAGAAGCTGTATTGGTTCTTTCGGTAATAGAACGCGCCAAATCGAAATTGCCTGCCGTCAGATGATCGCGTACGTCACGCATCAAAAGTGGGTCAACTTTGGATACTTTATTGATGAACAAATACCGTTCTATGATTACATAAAAAGTGTAAAATAATAAAATTGCGATGGGAATTAAAAAAAACCCTCCTTTTAGAATGAATCCTAAAACAGAGATTTCGGTATTTGGTGCTATTTTTTCAATAACAACATTGGAGGCAGCCGTGGCAAGAGTATCAGCTTGTAATTGTATGAAACTAAACATATATTATTCTGGGTTTATAATCATTAATTCTAAAAAATATTTCAATTTTGCATTAAAAAATTCAACTGTAATATTAAACTAAAAAAAGCGAAAAATATTTCAATTTACAACTATTTTATCAAAAAATAATGAACTATCAAGAAACCACAAACTGGATGTTTAGTCAACTTCCAATGTATCAATTGCAAGGGGCTTCGGCTTATAAAAAAGACTTAACCAATGTTAATCTACTGGCAGATCATCTTGATAATCCAGAAAAAAAAATAAAATGCATACACGTTGCAGGAACAAACGGTAAAGGCTCTACTTCACACATGCTGGCTTCCATCCTACAAGAAGCGGGGTACAAAGTAGGCTTATATACTTCTCCTCACTTAAAAGACTTTCGGGAACGTATCAAAATTAATGGCACTGAAATCTCCGAGCATTTTGTTTGCGAATTTATTGAGCAACATAAATCTTTTTTTGAAGCCAATGACATGAGTTTCTTCGAAATGTCTGTTGGACTGGCCTTTGATTATTTTGCAAAAGAAAAAGTGGATATCGCCATTATCGAAGTGGGATTGGGCGGAAGACTGGATGCGACAAACATTATTACTCCAATGGTATCGGTAATTACTAATATCGGTATCGATCACGTACAGTTTTTGGGGAATACGTTCGAATCTATTGCCACCGAAAAAGCGGGAATCATCAAACCTGGAATCCCGGTTGTCATTGGTGAATATACGCCAGAAACTCAGCCTGTTTTTTTAGCAAAAGCGTTTGCCAACAAATCTAAAATCTATTTTGCTTCTGATTTGATTTCCGAAACGAATCCTTCTGATTTACTGGGCGATTATCAGTCACATAATAAAAAGACGGTTATCCAAACCATCACAATTTTAAACGAGCAAACTGATTTTAAGGTGAGTATCGAAACCCTTAAATCAGGTTTACTGCATGTAGTCAAAAACACCGGATTACTAGGCAGATGGCAACAATTGGGCGACAACCCAAAAATAATTTGCGACACGGCTCACAACAAAAACGGTCTGGAAATTGTTTTGAAACAAATACAAAAAGAGACTTTTAATAACTTACATATTGTATTAGGAGTTGTCAATGACAAAGAGCTGAATGAAGTATTACCTTTATTTCCCAAAAATGCAATTTATTATTTCTGCAAACCGAATATTCCGCGAGGTTTAGACGCGAATCAATTACAGGAAAAAGCATTGTCCTTTTCACTTATAGGAAATGCATACAATTCTGTAACAGAAGCTTATATCGAGGCTAAGAATAATTCTACAAAAGACGATTTCATCTATATTGGTGGTAGTACCTTTGTAGTGGCTGAATTGCCTTTAAATAAAGAGGTTTAAACAATTCTTAATTTTTTCTTTAAAAATAAATTAATAATTCACAACTACTTGATTAACAATTTATTAAATTTATAAGTGTTTTATGTTAATTAATCATTTAATTTTTATTTTATTATGAGAAAGAGACCTTTTTTTTCGTTGGGAATGTTAATTTTAACATTCCTCCTAAGCATAAATATTTATGCTCAAGATCCCCCCAAACCTGTATTTATTACGATGACAACCCTACACAGAAATTTAGACACTGACGGTAAAGATTGGAAGGCAACGGAACAAGAGTATTTTGATAAAATAACTAGCAAAAATGATTTAATAATTGGCTCGGAAATTCTCACCCACTATTACACCGGAAATAGCACAGAAGTCATTTTGGTAAATGTTTACAAAACCTGGGAAGACATTGAAAAAGCACAAGCTATCTCTGATGAACTTGCGAAAAAAGCGTGGTCGGATGAAAAAGCGAGAACTGCTTTTTTCGACAAACACAGAAGCTATTATGTTCCATTACACTCGGACGAAATTTACGCTTCGATTGAAACAATAGGCATGAAAGAATTCAAACCATCGACAAAAGAACCTATGATTGTTTACATCCGAAAATCGCAAATGTCAATGACCGGGAAAGGGAAAGGAATGAAGGAATACAATGAAAAAAT
This sequence comes from Flavobacterium taihuense, assembly GCF_019351435.1. Lineage (GTDB taxonomy): Bacteria > Bacteroidota > Bacteroidia > Flavobacteriales > Flavobacteriaceae > Flavobacterium > Flavobacterium taihuense. The sequence continues at coordinate 10,064 of NZ_JAHWYN010000005.1, read as the reverse complement.
TACCCTGAAAGACCCTTTCATAAAAGGTTATTATCCTTTCCGTCATTCTTGGGGTTCGGACAGCAGAGATTTTATGGAAGCCTATTTTTATGACTCTTTTGCCGATATTGAAAAATCCAATCAAAAACAAGATGAATTAGTAAAAGCTGCATGGCCAAAAGAAGCCGACAGCAAAGCTTTTTTTGATGAATTAAAATTGGTTTTCACTGGTATTCATGGTGATTATATTTACCATAATCTACCAAGTACTTCAAAATAAAAAGAATAAAAAAAGTACAAATTGCTTTGACAAATTTAGCTGAGCAATTTGTACTGTTCTTTATTTAAAAATACAAATTCTCTTTGACATTGCTTTATTTTGACGAAGTCGATTTTTTTGCCTGTTTATCTTTATCCTTAAAATAACCTCTCAATAAGAAACTGCTCTGGGCAGCCTTAAGATCTTCATCTAATTTTTCAGAACTGCTTTCCAAATTCTCTATTGTCTTTTTTAAACTGGCTCCTGATTCTTCATCATGCAACAAAATGCCTATGGTTGAGTTGGGATTACTACTAGCCACTTTTAGATTTTCCATGAATACATTGGCAGTTTTGGTCATCTTTTCTAATTCTGAAACTGATTTTTTAATCGAATTAAAAACAATGGTATCAGATACCAAATCATTCGCGAGAGATCCTTTTATGTTCAATTTAGCACTATATTCATTAAGGGAAGCAATTAATTTATCTGCATTTACAGAGGCATTATTAAGCGACAAGGCCACTGTATTAATATTGTCATATAATACATTGTCATTTAGCAATTTTCCAACAGTTCCGTCATTTGTGGTTAGCTTATGACTAATTTTCTTAAAATCTGTAGTTATTGCCAAAAGGTTTTCATTGTTTTTCTGTAAAGTATTCATCATATTCTCTGTAGAATAAGTGTTACCAACCATCAAGGTATCTCCATCTCTTACCGCTTGCGAATTTTCAGTGCCTCCATAAATTATAACAACTTTATTTCCAATAAGTCCATCCGTTCCTATTTTAGTTTTAGCATTTTTCACGATAAACTCTTGCGCCGTGTTTTCAATATCTAAAGTCACCCAAACATTCCTTTTTTTACTGATTCTAATGCTTCTTACCTTACCGATTTTGACTCCCGAAAGCCATACATTGGCTCCTGCTTGCAATCCGTTTACTTCGTCAAAAACAGAAACTAATTGCATTTTTTTCTTGAAGGTCTCGTGAAGATTTCCAACCATTAGAATGCCTCCAAAAAGAAATACCATTCCTATAAAAATAAAGAGACCTACATACAGACCACGCTTATTTGATGATTCGTTCATAACTTAAAGTGTAAAATTATAAGAGAAAAATTTTTTAATCTGTTCTTCATCAGTATTAAAGACATCTTCAAATGTTCCAATTTTTAAAAATGTTCCATCTATCAACATGGCAATGCGTTCGCAAGTATTTTTTGCACAAGTGAGATCATGTGTAATGATAATAGAACTTGTTTTATACTGCTGTTGAACCTCGACAATAAGGGCATTAATTTCAGCACAAGTAACAGGATCTAAACCCGCAGTTGGTTCATCGTACAACATTATTTCTGGCTTCATAATTAATGTTCGGGCAATACCCAATCTCTTTCGTTGCCCACCAGAAAGTTCTTCAGGATTTCTTTCAATTTTATCAATCAAACCTACCGCATCAAGTGCTTCTTCAACAGCATCATTCACTTGCTTTCGGCTAAGATGTTTTATATTCATGGTTAAGGGAAACGACAAATTATCAAACACACTCATTCCATCATACAAGGCACTACTTTGAAATGAAAATCCCATACGCAATCTCAATTCATCCAATTCTTTTGGTTGCAATTGACCCAGTTGTTTGCCCAACATCGTTACATTTCCTCTATCAGGCTTTAATAAACCAGCCAAAATTTTTATCAAAACCGATTTACCGGAACCTGACCTACCCAGTACGGCTAAATTTTCACCTTTTTGAACCGTCAAATCAACGCCTTTCAAAACCTCAAGTTCACCAAAGGACTTATACAATTCTTCTATTTTTATGACAGTTTCTTCTGGATTGATTAATTGAATTTTGTCTTTTTCCATAATTAAAAGTATCTAATCCAATTAACAATTTGTACTATAATGACCTCTTCAAGAAAGATGAGAAATATCGAAAGTATGACTGCTTGATTGGTTGCCTTACCAACACCTCGCGTACCATGTGTTGCAAAAAAACCTTTGTAACTGCTAACAATCCCAATTGTAAATCCATAAACCAAAGCTTTTGTAACCGATGAAAAAATATCTAGAAAAGAAATGTTAGTAAAAGCATTATGATAAAACACTTGCAAACTTGTCGCCTCTTCGTTCGAAACATTGTAATAAGAACCAATCAATCCAATAAAACTGCAATAAAAGGAAAGTATAGGAATAGATATAGTTGTAGCCATAACCCTCGTAACTACCAGATATTTAAAAGGATTAATAGCCGATACTTCCATTGCATCAATTTGCTCGGTTACTTTCATTGACCCCAGTTCAGCGCTGATACTAGAGCCTACTTTTCCAGCGCAAATGAGTGAGGTTACCAATGGACCTAGAGCTCTCATTATGGCAATCCCCATTAATGATGGAAGCCAAGAAACCGCTCCAAAACTTTCTAAAGATGGTCGCGATTGTTTGGTAAAAACAACTCCAACAATAAAACCTGTAAGTGTTATTAAAGAAAGAGATTTTAATCCAATCTCAAAACACTGATTAATAATTTCCCGAAAATGAAAAGGAGAGGTAAAAGCTTCTTTAAAAAAACGAATTGTAAACCGGTAACCATTATAAACACCTTCAAAATAAGAATCTATTTCCTTTGAAAACAAATATTTTTTTGTGCCTACAGTGTTCATTTTCTCTTTTTTATTAAATTTCCTAGTTTGCGATTCTTCTTATTCATAAAGAGAACACCTTTTTCACTTATACAAAACAATTAAGAAATCTTTATAAATTTACAAAAAAAAGCTACATAATCCAGGCGCTTTTCAAGTAATTTACATCTAGCAAACAAAATGTTGGTTAGAACAAAACAGAAGTCAAAAAAAAGGAGTTAGAAATAAATAAGTATTTCTAACTCCTTTTTTACAATAAAGAAAAAGATTCCCTTTTAAAGCTAATCTATATGTAAAATGCTATTTTTTATTTTAGAAAAACCACCCATCCACATTTCAAACATTGATATGCCAACAAATAAAAAATTACACTCCATGAAAAATTTAATCCACATCTTGAGTTTCCTCAATTTCATCCCCTTTTCTGCCCACTTTTACTTTTGGATTGTCTTTGGTTCCTGTTACTGTCAGCGGAATTCCAATAATTCCTAACGGCGGTAGTCCCAATCTCATTTTGATATTTAATTTACCATCCAGACTTGAGGTACCTTCAATTCTTGGTCTGAAACCTGCAAATTTAAATTTGAATCGTTCAATGGTAATGATGTTGTTTTTCACTGTAGTTTTAATGTCTACTTTGGATAGCTCCGGATTTTTAATAGCTTCATGATCTGTAGTTTTGCTCACAGCATTAAACATTTTCATTCCTTTTACTTTTACATCTTTGATAGAAAGAACCCCGCCTCCTATTAAAGAAGGATAAATAGGCATCATTTGTTGGTTCAGCCTTCCTTTTATTTTATAATCCAAAGAGATAATTCCTTCTGCATTCTCGGCAGCACTAGCCATTTCCCTGAACATTTTTACTTCTTTGTAGGCTCTTTTGATATCAAAATCGGTAGCTTTTATACTGTATTCAAATACTGCTTTTTTAGGATTCATTCCTTGGTAAGCAGCATTCATAACAACATTACAACCAATTAAATTGAATCCCGTATTTTGCATAAGCATTTTTCCATTCTTTATTTTTACGGCACCTTTTCCGTCTTGCAAAATAAGTCCTTGATAATTTATTTTGTGAGCCGTAGCGTAAAATTGCAAATCCAAATTTGATGGAATTAAAATCACACCTGTTTCTTGAGTTGCAAGTTGCGGTGCATTATTAGTAGCTACAGTTGTAACAGGAGATGAAACAACAGGAGTACTCGACATAAATTCATCAACATTGATATACTTTGAATTTAAAGTAAATTCCCCTCTCAAAACTCCATTTTTGGAAGCTATAAAGTTGAATACATTTTGCAGATAACCATTCAATTTAAAATCGGACTGGTCATAAGAAGCCAAAAAAGTATTGAAAGACATTTTGTCTTGCTTGAATCTAAAAATCCCTTCCTTAATTAATAATGATTTTGGCAGGTACTCCGTAGCCACATTTATATTTCTGATTTCAAGGGTTCCTTTGTTTTGCAAACGACTGTAATTTCCTTTTTCGGCATCGCTTTGTATTCCTTTTAGAGCTAAATCAGCTTTTATAAAACCATCTACATCAAGTCCTTTTTGCGAAAATACTTTGTAGATTTTGCTAATATTCAATATCCCTTTAGCCTTGATATCGTAATTCAAATCATCAAAATTTTTCAAATCGGCTTCAACCAAGAAAGGTTCTCCCTCAAAAGAGAAAGTTACCGGTTTCAGAACCATTGAAAGATCCTTGTAGGTACCTTTTTTATCGGTAATCGCAGTATTGACATTGATATCAGTTATTGGATTTGGATAATATGGTGTTTTCACAAAACCATTAATCAAATTCAATCTTCCATTTGTAATTGGAAAAAGACCTCGTTTTTGATCGTATTTACCTTTGGCTTTTACATCGGAAATTAGTTTTCCTTTCAATTCAATGTCAGAAATTCCTAAAGCACGATTCAATTTTTCCAAATCAATATTGGAATTCAAAACCATATCTATGTCTGGAGTGGTCAACCCTTTCATTTTCAATTGGGCTTTCAATTGATTTTTTTCTACGTTTAAAGAAACGTTCCGCACATTCAAATCTAAAAGTTCAGGATTCAAAGACGCCACTTTGGTACTGATATCCACATTCAAATTGGAAACAGGGAAAGCACTTTTATTATAATTGACGAATCCCTCTTTTAGCTTGAAATCTAAACTCAAGTCAGGAGCGATGTTTTGGGAAGCAATGTATTTTCCTTTAAGGGTAAAAAACAAATCTACATTCCCTTTCAATTCGGTATCTTTTAACCAAGTAATGTATTTTGGAGGAAAAGCAGTGAATAGATCGTACAAATTACTTTTGTTTGATTTTATTTTAAAATCAATATCATAACCCTCTTTCAAAAAATCAAATTTTCCAGTAAAATCAACCAGCAATTTATTGATAAAGAGGTCGTTTTGCTCAAAAACAAAAGACAGCGAATTGGTATTTATTTTAGTTATTAAATCTCCATCCACTTTTTTGTTCATCAAATAGGGTTCGTTTTCATAAATGATGTTCAGTTTTTCTATTTTGGCTTTTGAATGCAAAGCAAAAATAGCTTGGCTTAAATCTCCGTTTCCTACATAATTAAACCCTATTGCGTCGATATGCACTTTTGTTGATCGATCATCATAAATAATTTTGCTATTGGTGATTTCAATTTCCTCTAATTTTAATCCCGTTTCTTCTTTCTCCTTTTTTGGTTCAGTTTCTGGTTCGGATATGTAAACATTATAATTGGCCTCTCCTTTTTGGCTAACTTTGACATTAATCAACGAATTTAAAAGAAAAATTTGATCAATTTTTATAGCTTTACCAAAAATAAGACTGCTCAAATTGATTCCAAAAGCTACTTCTTTTGCAGTGATTAATTTTTCTTTTTGAAAAGGAATCGATCCATTAAGACTGAAATCATTTAAAGTCAATGTCAAGGATGGAAAATGAGTAAAAAAGGAAACATTGGCATCCGAATAATTCAGTTCTCCGTTTAATTTTTCATTAGCCGTTTTTTTGACCTGCTCTTTTATTTTGTCGGCAAAAAGTAAAGGTGCAATGAACATCAGCACCAATACCACCACAAGCGTAATTCCTGTGTATTTAAAAACCTTTAAAAAAATTGATTTGTAATTGACTGGAGCCATATGCGCGGTATGAATTAAATAAAAATTTATGAATAGCTACCCATGAACGGTTTCATTTTTACCATAATTGACAATAATCGAGGTTTCGAACTCAATCCATTCCTGCCAACGTTTATCGACATCAAAATTGTCTACATACTTTCTGGCAAAACCAAGGAAAGTAGTATAATGTCCGGCTTCTGAAATCATTAAATCACGATAGAATTTAGATAATTCCTGATCTTTTATGTTTTCGGATAAGACTTTAAATCGCTCACAACTTCTGGCTTCAATCATAGCCGAAAACAGTAGTCGATCCACCAAAGCGTCTTTGCGACTACCGTCTTTTTTCATGAATTTGAAAAGCTCATTCACATAATGATCTTTTCGTTCCCTGCCCAAAGTCAGACCTCTTCTTTTTATTAAATTGTGTACCAATTGTAAATGATCCAACTCTTCTTTTGCAATAACCAATAGTTCAGTCACCAATTCTTCTAACTCCGAGTTGTAAGCAATCAAACTTATGGCATTGGAGGCTGCTTTTTGTTCACACCAAGCATGATCGGTCAATATTTCCTCAATATTGTTTTCTACTATATTTACCCAACGCGGGTCGGTAACTAATTTTAATCCTAGCATAACAGGTAATTTTTAGTTCTGCAAAATTAGTCTTTTCCTTTTGAATTTCCATTTAAAATGATGCTTTAACCACCTAAATTGTATTATTTTGCACCATTATACCCAATTATTATGCTACAAATTCAAAATCTTTTAATCATAGGAACTGTATGGCCTGAACCCAATTCTTCGGCAGCTGGCGGTCGAATGCTTCAGTTGATTACCCAGTTTCAGCAACAAGGATTTACCATTACGTTTGCCAGTCCGGCTATGGACAGTGAATTTATGGCTGATTTGAAGTCCTTAGATGTGAAAAAAAAATCAATTGTTTTGAACTGTTCCAGTTTTGATGTTTTCGTCAAAGAAATGAATCCTACTATTGTTTTATTTGACCGTTTTATGATGGAAGAGCAATTCGGATGGCGCGTTGCCGAAAATTGCCCTTATGCCTTACGAATATTGGATACCGAAGATATGCATTGTTTGAGGCTGGCCCGACAGAAAGCTTTTAAGGAGAAACGCAAATTTGAATTTGTTGATTTATTAAAAGAAGAAATTGCCAAAAGAGAAATCGCCAGTATTTTGAGAAGTGATTTGTCATTGATAATATCTGAATTCGAAATGGATATATTAAAAACGACTTTTAAAATTGATGAAAAACTGCTGTATTATCTACCCTTTTTGTTGGAAACAATTTTAGAAGCTACTTTTAAAAATTTTCCTTCGTTTGAGATCAGAAAGAATTTTGTTTTTATTGGCAACTTTCTTCACGAACCCAATTGGAATGCCGTTCAATATCTAAAAGAAACGATTTGGCCTCTACTGAGAAAACAACTACCCGAAGCTGAACTTCATATTTACGGAGCATATCCCTCTCAAAAAGTAATGCAACTGCACCAGCCAAAAGAAGGTTTTCATATTAAAGGGCGAGCAAACGATGCTAATGAAGTAGCGCAAAACGCAAGAATTGTTTTGGCTCCGTTGCGTTTTGGCGCTGGTATTAAAGGAAAATTAATTGAAGCTATGCAATGTGGCACTCCGAGTATTACCACCACTATTGGCTCCGAATCCATGCATGGACATTTGCCTTGGAACGGTTTTGTAACTAATGACGTTATCAAATTTTCAGAAGCTGCCGTGCAATTATATCAAGACAAAAAACTTTGGACGGCCTCACAACAAAACGGAATTGCCATTATAAATCAACGCTATTCGAAAGAAATGTTTGAAAATGATTTTGCAAGCAAAATTGAATTTTTACGCTCTAACTTACCACAACATCGTTTGGATAATTTCTTTGGAGCATTGTTGCAGCATCACACTTTAAGCAGCACCAAATACATGTCACGCTGGATTGAAGCAAAAAACAATAAAAAGGAGTAATTCTGATGACATAATACCCACGGATTATGATAATCAAAGGGATTAATACCGATTCCTTTACCGTTTAATCGAAAAATTTCACAACAATCCTTAAAATTCATAACCTCTTGGCCGCTTTTATAGCTTAGAATCTTAGCAACTTAGGCTCTTAGCATCTATTTTCCGAATAAAAACCAATTTCACTACAAATTATTTAGATTTTAAAACACTAAATACCAGCAAACTAAATGTTTCCCTAAAATAAAAAGCAAAATTTATTTAAAAATGTTTTGCATAAGCGAAAAACTAGCCTATATTTGCACTCGCAATCACAAAATGATAGCAGCCTAATAAAACAGGGCGATTAGCTCAGCTGGTTCAGAGCACCTCGTTTACACCGAGGGGGTCGGGGGTTCGAACCCCTCATCGCCCACAAAACTTCTCAAGAAATTGAGAAGTTTTTTTTTGCCTTAAACTGAAATATTCGCAATTTTCAGGCATTAGCCCTAAAACAGGATAATGTATCAAGAACAAACCTTTGGGAGCAAATATCAAAATAAAATAAGAAATCTACAATCTAAGCATTCGAGAAGCCCCAAAAGACCTTTTAAAATTAATGCTACCTGATTTTTCAGTATAACACCTTAACGTGGTTTCTACCACTAACACAGAAGAAATATTACATTTGTATTTTGAGGAAAAAACTAAGCCCTCATAAGAGTTTGATGCATTTGCACTGGTATCAAAGGATTTTCAGGATGAGATTACCCTTCAGGGCTTTGCTCTCAGATGTAAATTAAACGATGTTGTTGGAGAAATATAACCTTTGGAGAAATTATTAAAAGAGATTGGCAGCTAGAAACCAAAGAAGCCACATGACTCAGGAGTTTGCTTCTTTTTAAAAAGAGATTAATAGATAAAAGACTACAGACTGCCACACCATTGGAGGTTTCTTGCGAGTTAACGGAAAGGAACTCCAAAGACAGCATAAAAAATACCAGAGCTCCTTCAGCACTTGGGCTTCACGTGAACACGCTTATCAATGGATTCTTTATCCTGAAAATATGAACACATATCTATCAATTGACGAAGTGGCTTTGTCTCAGGGAGAACTTTATACTATTGTGACCAACAAAAAAGCCAAAGGCAAAAAAGATTCCTTAGTGGCAATTGTTGCTGGAACTAAGACTGATCAAGTCATAGAGCACATCTGTAAAATTGATTATAAAAGCAGATGTTATGTCAAAGAAATAACATTGGATATGGCTAATTCTATGAAGTTAATTTCAAAGTATAGCTTCCCAAAAGCCGTACAGGTAACCGATAGATTTCATGTCTAAAAATTAGCCTTGGAAGCATTAAAGGAGATTAAGATCAAACATCGATGGGAAGCTATGGATTATACTAATTAATTGACGTTACAACAAAAAGAGAAAATAGAATATATACTCCAGAACTCTTACCTAATGGAAATTCTGTAAAATAACTTTTGGCCAGAAGCAAATATGTACGTTATAAATCTAGCGAAAAATAGACTGAGAGTCAAAATGAAAAAGTTAAAATGGTATTTGGGTTATATCCTGATATAAAAATAACCAATAACCTAATCCGGCAACCTCGGGGCATCTACAATAACAATAAAGACAAACACATTGCAATGAACAAACTAGGGCATTGGTGGAGGAATCAGCTTTTAAAAACTTTAATATCCTACTCAATACCATATTTTTAACTGCAAGTCAATTTTAAACTATTTTGACAATAGAAGTACGAATGCAGCTGCTGAATCTTTTAATGCAAAAATAAAAGCTTTTAGAAGTCAGTTTAGAGAGGTAAGGAAAGTTGACTTTTTATTATCCAGACTATCTAATCTTTTTACTTAATCCCCAAGTCTCACTTCTGATCCATTTAAGTTTTTAAAAATCTGTTTTTTTAAAACTATTGTAAAACAAAAAACCCCGTTTCTTTCGAAACGGGGTTTTAGTAAAAAAAGGCAGCGACATACTCTCCCACATAACTGCAGTACCATCTGCGCAGGCGGGCTTAACTACTCTGTTCGGGATGGGAAGAGGTGAGC